>CAYMDV010000024.1:0-16553 GCA_964389725.1 uncultured Anaerolineaceae bacterium | reverse complement strand
GCCCGCCGCGCTGCCCGCGAACGCCGCCCCGCCGCCCAGAGCGGCGAAGAGGTGGCCGAGGGCGGAGGCGGAGCGGGTGCGCCCCCCACGGCCGTCGCCACGCCGCGCATGCAGCCGCGGCGCGGCCGCAGCTGGAACCCATTCGGCTTCCTGAAGCGGCTCCAGCCGCGCGCCGTCGCCGATGTCATCTCCGAGCTGCGCAAGGTGACGTGGCCGACGTTCGCCGAGACGCGCTACCTCACCTTCGTCGTCGCCATCGTCGCCATCATCGTCGGCGCTATCCTTGGCCTCTTCGACCTGCTGTTCGGGTGGATCATCGAGCAGCTCTTCTTTGCGTAGGCAAGCGCCATGAGTGAGGACACCCTGGGACTACACGAAACGAGCCACGAGTCGCTCCCCGAAGCCGGCCCCGATGAGGTTGGCCTGCAGCCCACTCGCCGCCGCCGCCCGCGCCGTGATGAGCATGAGGAACAGGACCAGATCAGCGATGAGGAGATCAACGCCTCCGGTCGCTCCTGGTACTTCGTCAACACCTACAGCGGCCACGAGTACAAGGTCCGCCACGCCATCAAGGCGACCGTCGACCAGATGGACGCCGGCGACCGCGTGTTCCACGTCATCGTCCCTACCGAGGACGAGATCGAGATCCGCGAGGGCCAGCGCCGCACCGTCAAGCGCAAGCTCTACCCCGGCTACGTGCTCGTGCAGACGATCACGCTGGAGGAAGGCGACCCCGAGTCCGACAACCTCTGGCACATGATCCGCAACACCAGCGGCGTCACCGGATTCGTCAGCGCCGGCTCCGACCTCGGCGGCGGTACGCCCAAGCCCGTCGCCCTCACCCAGGACGAGGTCAACAACATCCTGCGCGCCATGCGCATGGAGCAGCCGCGCGTGCGCGTCGGCTTCCAGGTGGGCGAAAGCGTGCGCATCGCCGCCGGCCCCTTCGAGGACCTTGTCGGCTCGGTCGACGAGATCAACACGGAGAAGGGCAAGGTGCGCGTGCTCGTGAGCATGCTCGGGCGCGAGACGCCGGTCGAGCTCGACTTCCTCCAGGTCGAAAAGCTCTAGGAACACCACGGTAACCGCCAGGGCAAGAAGTGCCCGCGCCGCCTTGTGTGGCAGGGGAACCTCTGCGAAGGTCACAGCATGATGACCTTCCTGTCGCGCCGGTCCCTCTGTACCGCCCTGTTGCTGGCCGCCGGCCTCGTGGCCGCCGTCGCCATCGCCTGCGGTGGCGGTGACGAGGCGCCCGAGCCCGCCGCCAGCCCAGCTCCGACCGAGGCCCCCACGGAGGCCGCAACCGAAGCCCCCACCGAGGCGCCCACGGAAGCGCCCCCCACCGCGGCCCCGGACGAGGCCGGTTCCACCGATGAGCAGTACCTGCGCGTGCTCTGCGGGGCCGGCAACGACCTGCAGACGGCCATGTTCACGGCCCTGGTGAGCCTTGAGTCCGAGGGTGGCGACCCCGATGACCCCGACGCGTTCGCGGAGCTTCTCATCGACCCGCTTTCTGACTTCCTCGAGACGATGGAGGCGGTCACCCCGCCCGACGACGTCGCCGAGTACCACACGGTCGCCCTCGCCCAGTACGAAGCGCTGGTCACGTTCCTGGCCGCCGTGGCGGAGGGAGACGAGGACCTGGAAGCCCAGGATCCCTTCGAGTTCTTCGGCGGGATCCTGGAGGGCGCCGATGAGTTCCCCGTCATCCCCCAGGATGCGCTCGACCGCCTCGCCGGGGTCGCCGAGGGCCTCCCCGAGTGCGCGGGCTCGATCTTCCTCGACGAGTTCCTCGGCCAGGTCGGCCCGGAGACCGGCGGCGACGCCGGCTCCCCTCCGGACGGTGCCGCCGAGGCCGATCCCGAGTCCGAGGCCTATGTCCGCGAGCTCTGCCTTGCCGGGGATACCTACGAGGCCACCTTCCAGCAGGCCGTTGCCGACCTCGGCCCCGACGCGGAGCTCGACGAGAGCGACCCCGAGGTGTTCGCCCAGGTCTTCGGCGAGGCCATCGCCGGGCTCGCCCGCGATATGGCCCTGATCACGCCCCCCGAGCGCATCGCCACGTACCACGCCGCCGGCATCGAACGCTTCAACGAGATGGGCGCGAGCCTCGACGGCATCCTGGCGGCGCTCGACGCCGGACAGGAGCCCTCGGCCGCGGACCTGGCCAGCTTCCAGCAGCTGCTCCAGGGTGGCCTCGGACCGCCGGGCCTGCCCTTCGATGAGGCCAACCGCCTCGCGCTGGCGGCCAACAACGTCATCGAGTGCTACGGCTCCGGCTTCCTCTACGGCTTCCTCGCCGGAGGCCAGGACGGCGGCCCGTAGCGGAGGGCCGCGGACTGCGCTAGTTGCACTCGTACCCGCCGCAGGCCTCGGGCGGGAGGCCTCCCTCCGGGATGCGGTCCACGCAGAGCCCCGAGAGGATGCAGGCCTCGTCCGTGACCTCGGCGTACTGCCCCAGCAGCTCCTCCTCGCTTTCGCCGCCGAAGGAGATGAGGGCGCGGTCGATGTCCGTGATGTCCTGGAATGCCAGGGCGTCGACCCTGACACCGTTGAGGATGAAGGAGAGCCGCTCCGTCTCCGAGTTGCAGTACTGGTCGCCCTCGGGGAGCGTGAGGCACTCGTCCGTCAGGTCGAAGCCGAGCGAATCGAAGAACTCGCGCCAGGTCGTGCCCTCCCGGTGGACGTGGACGACGTCGTGGAAGGGCTCGTGGATGTGGACGTTCTCGCTGAGCTCGTCCTCCTCGTCCGAGAGGAAGCGCTCCTGGCTGAAGTCGTAGCGCTCGCCGTGGATGTAGAGGGCGAAGTCGGCGTGCCAGTGGACCGGCTGGCGTAGCTCGCAGCCGGGCGTTCCCGGTTCGCAGACGACCGTGGCGGGCGCGGCCTCGCCGCCGTTCAGCAGGAGCAGCACGGCCAGCGCCACGATGGCCGCGCTCAGCACGGCCACGATAGGCATCCAGAGGCGGGGCTGGAGGGCGCCCCGGCGCGGCCCGGAGGGCTCAGCTGCCGTCATCGTCCCCGTCGCTGGACTCGCCGTCTTCCTCGTCTTCGTCCTCCGCCGCCACGCGGTCGATCGCTTCCTGGATGATCTCGCGCCAGCGCTCGTTCGACTGGGGCGGGTTCTGGATGGGCAGGCCGTTGAGCACGAAGTTCGGCGTGCCCCGGAACCCGATAGCCTGCGCCGCCCCGATGTCGCCGGAGATCTGGCTGAGGGCATCCGGCGCGGCCATGCACTCGGCGAAGGCGTCCGTATCGAGCCCGAGGTCGCCGGCGAGGGCGATGAGCCGGTCTTCTTCGTACAGCTCGCTGTCGGTCCCCTCGCGAACGTGGATGGCGAAGAGGCGGTTGGCGTATTCGAAGAGGCGGTCCTGGCGGGCCGCGCAGGAGGCGCCCGTGGCCGCCCGCACGGAGGCATCGCCCAGCACGGGGTAGTGGCGGAACTCGATCTGCAGCAGCCCCGGCTTCACGAACTCCTCGATCAGGAACCCCTCGTTGTTGAGGGTGTAGGTGAGGCAGTGCGGGCAGCGGAAATCCTCGTACTGGATCAGCTTGGCGGGCGCATCGTCGCTGCCCAGCTTGTTGCCGGTCTGCAGCTCCGTGGGCAGGTTTGCGAGCTCTTCGTTGAGGGTGGCGAGGTCGCCGGTGGCGCCGCCCTCATCACCGTCGTCGTCGCCGCCGCGCAGGGCGATCACGATGACCACGGCCAGGAGCACCGCCGCGAGGATGCTCACGCCCGCGAGGAAGGGCCAGCTCAGGAAGTTCGAGCCGCGGCCGCCGCCGCCACCAGCACCACCGCTACCGCCGCCGCTCCCCTGCGAGGAGCCCTGCGACTGCCCTCTCCGATACGACCCCGACTGCCTGCGTGACTGGCGACTCTGCTGGCGCCGCGCTTGCCTGTTCGACATGGCTGCGAGGATAGCAAAGGTCCTGCTATGGGCATCGGCCTTCAACGCGCGTCACCCTTTGGTTGACTGTCAGTGTATGGCTGACTATGCTGTTGGAGGAGGAGGCAGAGTGCGGGTCGCCTTTAGGACTCGCCGGCTGGAGCGATGCTTTGCGCAGGAGAACCTTGCCGTCCGAACATGGGGGCCCAACGTCGGGCGGCGCTACATCGAGCGGGTGAACATCCTGATGCAGGTGCGGGACTTCGATGAGCTGGCAGACATCCCGCCGTTGCGATTCCACCCGCTCTCTGGCAACAGAGCGGGCCAGTACGCCATCCGTCTGACGGGACAGGTACGGCTGGTCTTCGCGATCACGGGCCCAAACACGCTCACTATCGAGGAGGTCGTCGACTACCATGGCTAAGCCCGCTACGGCGCCACCACTCCACTCCGACGCTTCCATCCCGCCCGGGGAGTTCCTGCAGGAACACCTCGACGACCTGGGCATCAGCCAGGCCGAGTTCGCGCGCCGCATTGGACGTCCCCGGCAGGTCGTGAACGAGATCGTGCGGGGCAAGAAGGCCATCACGGCCGACACCGCCCTCGACCTGGAGGCCGCCCTCGGCACACCCGCCCACGTCTGGCTGGGGCTCGAGCAGGAGTACCGGCTCGCCCTCGCTCGCAGGGCCCGGGCAGGCGCCACCGTCTAGCCGGGCAGCTCCGCCAGAAAGCCCTCGACCAGCTCCAGGAAGCGCTCGAAGCGGTCGTGGTGGACCCAGTGCCCCGCCCCATCGACCGTGACCGTGCGGTAGCTGTGGAAGGCGCTGAAATCGACCGGGCTCTGCTTCCCCCAGCTCTCCTCGCCCTGGATGAAGAGGATGGGCACCCGGATCTGGTTCCAGATGTCGCGCGCGTCCTCCATGTTGAACTCGTAGGGCGAGCGCGAGCGCACGTGGTTATCGAACTTCCAGACGTAGCCGCCCTCGACCTCCCGCACCCCGTGCACGGTCAGGTGGTGGGCCAGCTCGTGCGAGAGGTGGCTGTTCGCCTCGCGCATGCGCCGCTCCGCGTCCTCGAAGGTCGGGTAGATGCGCGGTTCGCGGCCGGCCAGCTCGCGCATGTCGTCGAGCCACGCGCGCATGCGCGCGTGCGCCGGGCGGTGCTCGGTGCCGCCCCACTGCAGCCGCCCCAGCCCCTCGATGCTGACGACGCCCGCCACGTTCTCCGGGATCGTGCCCGCGTACTCCAGGGCGACGCTGCCCCCCAGCGAGTGCGCCACGATCGTCACGGGCGTGCGCCCGATGTCCTCCACGATCGCGTGCAGGTCGAGCGCGTAGTCGATGATCGAGTAGTTCCCGCCGTGCGCCCACTCGGAGTCCCCGTGGCCCCGCAGGTCGACGGCGAACACCTGGTAGCGGTCGCACAGCGCGAGGGCCGTGCGATCCCACGAGCGGGCGTGGTCGCGGCCGCCGTGCAGCAGGATCAGGGGTGGGTTCTTCGCCTCGCCCCAGGTGGCGTAGTGCAGGCGGACGCGCTGCGAGGTGACGTAACGGGATTCAGGTTCCATGGCGTGCGGCAGTGTAGAGGCCCCTGTCCTTACGCGGTTCGGCCGCCTACGAGAAGGCGGGGCCGCCCGGCTGGCAGGTGCGGCAGAAGCTCGTCACCTTCTTGCTCGCGTCGATGTCCGTGATCTTCGCGCCGTCGCGCGGGCAGAGGGCGTCGCCGCCGAGTCGGTGCACCCGGAAGAAGTCGCGCCGCTCGGCGTAGTCGAGCGTGTCGCCCTTCACCATGCGCTCGCGGGCGAGGGGCGTGGCCCAGGCCATCACCTCGCGCGCCGAGCGGAACAGGCCCCGCAGCGCGTCCTCGTCGAGGTCCTTGCGCGCGGTGAAGGGGTTGATGCGCGCCTCCCAGAGGATCTCGTCGCTGTAGGCGTTGCCGACGCCCTGCACGAACTCGGCCTTGGTGAGGATGTTCTTGATGCGCCCCCGGTACTTGCGGATGCGCTCCAGCCAGATGTCCTCCGTGAGGGCGGGGTCGAGGAGGTCGGGGCCGCCGGCGCTCCAGTTCGGGATCGCCTCCAGGTCCTCCAGGGGCAACAGGTAGAGGCGCCCCATCACGCGCAGGTCCGCGTAGCGCAGCTCCACGCCCCCCGAGAGGGAGAGTCGCAGGCAGGTGCGTCCCTGCCGCTTCGCCTCGGGCGGGGCGTACTGGAAACGGCCCGTGAGCATCGGATTGATGGCCAGCACCCGCCCCGAGGCGAGCGAGAAGAGGAGGAACTTCCCGTGCCGCTGTGTCTCCCCGAAGGCATCGCCCGGGAGCGACGCCTCGAGCGCCTTCGCCCCCGTGCGCACCACGTGGGGAATCTTGACCTCGACCGAGTCGACGGTCTGGCCCGGCAGGCGCTCGTTGAGGAACCCCCGGATGGCCTCGAGGTCGGGGATCTCGGGCATGGCTCAGGGCCTCAGGAGGGGAGGCTCTGCCGCAGGGCCGCGTCCCGGGCGAAGGCCTGCACCGAGGTGAGGATGCCCAGCAGCCCCTCGCCCTTCCCCATCGAGATCTCTTTCCCGAACAGGTCGAAGATGACGTCGCCGGGGATGCTCCGGACCTCCTCCAGCGGCGCCCCCGAGATGGTGTCGTCGAGGATGGCGCAGAACGACATCGCGGAGATGCCCTGCGGGTTCTCCACGGCGAACCAGAACTTGAGCGTGCCGTCGTCCTGGTCTTCGGCCCACACGTAGGCCTGCGATTCGCAGCGCTTCACGCGCCGGTCCTCGGGGTAGGGGCGCGTGGCGATGCGCTCGGGCACGGTCTCGAACTGATCGGCGTACTCGATCAGGTAATCGACCCGCTCGCCGCGTTCCAGGAAGGAGAACTCATCGAGCAGCTCGCCCAGGGCCGGGGGGATGCCCTCGTGGATCACTTCTCGATGGGCACGTTCACCAGGTTGCCCCACTCGGTCCAGGAGCCGTCGTAGTTGCGGACGTTCCCGAAGCCGAGCAGGTGGGTGAGCACGAACCACGTGTGGCTGCTGCGCTCGCCGATGCGGCAGTAGGCGATCGTGTCGCCCTCGGGCGAGAGTCCCTGCTCGTTCAGGTAGATGTCCTGCAGCTCGGCTGCGGTCTTGAAGGTGCCGTCCTCGGGGTTGGCCGCGCGCGCCCAGGGGATGCTCTTGGCGGTGGGGATGTGGCCGCCGCGCAGGGCGCCCTCGTTGGGGAAGTCGGGCATGTGCAGGCGCTCGCCCGAGTACTCCTGCGGGCTGCGAACGTCCACGAGCTGGCCGCCCGCCTCGAGGTGCGCGAGCACGTCCTCGCGGAAGGCGCGGACGGAGGCGTCGTTGCGCTCGGGGGCGGAGTAGCTGGTGGCGTCGTAGGTGGGCACCTCGCGCACGAGGTCGCGGTGTACGAGGCAGCGGGATAGGAGGCGGAGTCGGTCGTCAGTTCCCGGCCCTCGTCTACCCACTTCTGGCGGCCGCCGTCCATCACCCTGGCGTTGCTGTGGCCGAAGAGCTGGAACACCCAGTAGGCGTAGCAGGCCCACCAGTTGTTGCGGTCGCCGTAGAAGATGACGGTCGTGTCCTGGTCGATGCCGCTGCGCGACATGAGCGCCTCGAAGCCCTCGCGCTGGAGGTAGTCGCGGCGAAGCTGGTCGTTCAGGTCCGCCGCCCAGTCGACCTGCACGGCCCCGGGGATGTGCCCGGCGGGGTAGAGGAGCTGGTCTTCGTTGGATTCGACGATGCGGATCCCGGGGGTGTCGAGGTTGTCGGCGACCCAGTCGGTGCTGACAAGAACATCGGGGTTGGAGTACCCGCGGCTGGCGATATCGGTCATGGCGTCTCTCCTGACGTTTGGTGCTTCTGGCGGGCAGTGCCCGCGGACCGCTAAGGGTACAGGAGCTCCGCGAAGGCGGGGAGAGCGCTCGCTTCGCTCGCTGAGGAGAGCGCCTCGCTGCCGCGCGGCTGAGTGGGGCGGGGGGACCGATCACCGATCACCGACCACCGATCACCGACCACCGATCACCACCTAGAACACCAGCTTCGGCGAATCCCCCTCCACCGTCGGTTCAGCCGCCGCCTCCCCGGCCACCCCCAGCCAGCGCTCCAGGTCGACCGCCTCGAAGCCCTGGATGGCGTCCAGGTCCTGCGGGTCGCAGACGCGCGGGGTGCCGCGATTGCCGTGGGGCAGGTCCGTCAGCTGCGCCCGGAAGACGATCGCGAGCTCCCAGCCGCCGTCGCCATCGCGCGAGATGACGTCGGCGAGGCGCAGGTCCGACATGGCGCCGTCGCACCACTCGTCGACGATCGTCGAGGCGATCTCGTAGGGGTTCGAGCCCTGCGGCAGCACGGTCCAGGGGAGCCAGCGCCCTTGCGGCCCCGGCGCTTCGAGGAGGAAGGCGACGATGCGGCCCTCGATCACTGGCACGACGTGCACCGTGAGCAGGACGCCTTCGCCCGCCATTAGATGACGCCGGCGAAGAGCGCGTCGTCCTCGAATGGTCCGACGGCCGCGATCGTGGCGGCCTCCGCCCGCAGCAGGTCGCGCCCCACCCGGCGCAGGTCGTCGAGCGTGACCGCGTCGATCAGCGCCACCACCTCGTCCACGGTGAGGACCTCTTCGAGGACGAGCTCCTGGCCGCCGATCCAGGCGGCCACGGCGCGCGTGTCTTCCATGCGCAGCTGGATTCGCCCCGCCACCATGCGCTTCCCTTTCTCCAGCTCCTCGTCGGTCACCTCATCGAGGAAGCGCTCCATCTCGGCGCGCGCGACCTCCAGCGTGAGGCGCGCGTTCGAGGGGTCGCAGCCCGCATAGATGGTGAAGGCGCCGGCGTCGCGGTACTCGCTCAGGTAGGAGTGCGTGTCGTAGACGAGCGCGCGCTCCTCGCGCAGCTCCAGGAAGAGGCGGCTCGACATGCCTTCGCCCAGGAGGGCGCTGACGAGCCCGGCGGCGTACTGGTCGGCGTGGCCGAGGGGCAGGGCGGGATACGTCAGGCAGAGGTGCGCCTGTTCGGTCGCCTTCGTGCGAACGCCCACGCGCGGGCGCTCGCCCCGCGGCTCGACCGGGTGCCAGGTGTGGGGCTCGCCCTCGGGCGAGGGACCCAGCCAGCGTGCGGCCGCCTCCGTCACTGCCTCATGGGTGACGTTGCCCGCCACCGAGAGCACCATGTTCGAGGGGACGTACTGCGCGCGGAAGTAGCGCTCGACGGCGGAGAGGGGCAGGGCGCGCGCCGTCTCCGTGGCCCCGCCGATGTTCCGCCCGAGGGGCTGGTCCGGCCACAGCGTCTCGTCGGCGAGGATGGCGGCCAGTTCGCCGGGGTTGTCCTCGACGCTCGCCAGCTCCTCGAGGATGACCATGCGCTCCTTTTCGAGCTCGAGCGGGTCCATCTCCGGGGCGGTGACCATGTCGGCGATGATGTCGATCGTGTCGAGGGCGGCCCAGTCGGGCGTCTTCGCGTAGTAGACCGTCAGCTCGCGGTCGGTGGCGGCATTGTGCAGCCCGCCGACGCCCTCGATCGCCTCCGCGATCTCCTGCGCCGTCGGCCGCCGCGAGGCGCCCTTGAAGAGCATGTGCTCGAGGAAGTGCGAGAGCCCCGCCTCCGCATCGGATTCGTAGCGGCTGCCCGCGCCCACGTACACGCTGACGGTGGCCGAGCGCGTCTGCGGCATCTCGCTCGTGATGATGCGCAGCCCGTTGGGCAGCACAGTGCGCTCGAAGGTGACCACTCAGACCCCCGCCTGCGAATCGGCGGCGCTAATCATGGGCGGCGGGTGTGTTCACAGACAACCTGCCGTCCGCGTCAGCTTCCTGCCAGAGGGACCCCTGCGGCCCCGCCCCGGGCGCCGCCGGTGGCTCGATGCCGAGGTGCCGCCAGGCCGCCGCCGTGGCCATGCGTCCCCGTGGCGTGCGCTTCAGCAGCCCGCGCTTCAGCAGGAACGGCTCGTACACATCGAAGACCGTGTCCGATTCCTCGCTGATAGCCGCCGCGATCGTCTCCAGTCCCACGGGCCCGCCCTCGAACTGCTCGACGATGGCGCGCAGGAGGCGGCGGTCGTTCACGTCGAGCCCGATCGCGTCCACCTCCAGCAGGTCGATCGCCTCGCGTGTCGCCTCCAGCGTCGCCACCCCCTCCGCCCGCACCTCGGCGTAATCGCGAACGCGCCGCAGGATGCGGTTGGCGACGCGCGGCGTGCCCCGCGCGCGCTGTGCGACCTCCCCGGCCGCCTCGTCCGCGAGCGACACCCCGAGCAGCCCCGCCGAGCGCCGCACGATCGTCGTCAGCGCCTCCAGCTCGTAGAAGTCGAGGCGGTAGACGGAGCCGAAGCGGTCGCGCAGGGGGGCGCTGATCATCGCGTACCGCGTCGTCGCCCCGATGACGGTGAACATCGGGAGCTGCAGGCGGATGGAGCGCGCCCCCGGACCCTTCCCGATCACGAGGTCGATGGCGAAGTCCTCCATCGCCGGGTAGAGGATCTCCTCGACCGCCCGTGCGAGGCGGTGGATCTCGTCGATGAAGAGGACCTCGCCCTCCTTCAGGTTCGTGAGGATGGCGGCGAGGTCTCCGGGCCGCTCGATGGCGGGGCCGCTGGTGGTGCGGATGGGGGCCTGCATCTCCGCCGCGAGGATGTGCGCGAGCGTCGTCTTGCCCAGCCCCGGCGGTCCGTAGAAGAGGTGGTGGTCGAGCGGTTCGCCGCGCTTGCGCGCCGCCTCGATGGCGATGACGAGGACTTCCTTCACGCGCTCCTGGCCGGGGAAGTCGCCGAGCCGCGCGGGGCGCAGGGTCTGCTCCGCCTGGAGCTCCTCGTCGTCCCGCAGGGATCCGTCGATCTCGCGTTCCTCGGGGGCCATGGCCCCAGTCTACCCGTGCGGGAACGGATGTTCGAGCGCACGCCGTTGTCCCTACCCGCCCCCGCCCGTATACCGGTTCCCGCCGGCTCGCTACGCGTCTGTCTAGAACTCGTTGGTTGGCATAGCTCCCCTGCAGTAGAAGGTGGCCTCCCCGTGACTCGCTGGTTCCTCGCCCTCCTCGTGGGCGCGATCGCCGTTGGTGGCGCCGCGTTCGCCTTCGCCCAAAACACCCGCACCGTGACCGTCGAGGTCACCGTCTGGCGCAGCGTCGCCGACCCCTCCCTCATCTACGTCAGCACTCGCCCCGAGGGGGGTGGCTGGCGCACCCACCAGACAGCCCTCGACATGTCCGGGTTCAGCAAGTCCGGCAACTACCACCAGAGCAACCCTGTCGCGGTCGAGGTGACCCTTCGCGAGGCGGAGCCCGCCCCCTCGCCGGTCCCCGCCACCGGCGAGCCCGCCTGGTGCGACGACCGCCCATCGTGGTCGGGAGGGGCGGTCACGCTCCTGCAGGGCGCGACCGGCTTCTACAGTGGCGATGCCGTCGGCACGAACGGCCACCGCGACCACGTGCTGCCCTGGTCCGTGCTGTGCCTCCTGGTCGACACCGAGGCCGAGGCCCGCACCGCCTACAACGACACCACGAACCTCGTGCCGTCCCTCGCCAGCTTCAACCTCTCCAAGTCCGATGACCTCGCCCATGAGTGGCTGCCTCGCTGGCAGGCCCGCGACGCTGATGGCTATCGCGCCAACGCGTGCGCGTACGCCGGGCGCTACCAGACCATCGCGAACCGCTACGGCCACGCCCTCAGCACGGAGGAGTCAGGGGCGCTGACGGGAGCCTGCGCCAACGGCGCTACCGCAACGTCCGTCGCAACGGCGACGTCCACCCCGGCGCCTTCGACGAGCACGACCTATGCCTCATGCTCGGCGGCGGCCGCCGCGGGCGAGCAACGCCAGCAAGGCTGTAGCCGTGGCCAGTGCCCCGGTGGGGGAAGGGGATTCCCCGCGGCGATGGTGCCCAGCGCGCGCGACGGCGACCGCGACGGGGTCGTCTGCGAGCAGTAGCGGGGAGCTAGCCGGCGGCCTGCAGCTCGCCGGTCGCGCGGGCTGCGCGCAGCACCCGGAAGATGGTGCGCCGCGAGAGCCCGAAGCGCGCCGCCAGCTCATCGACCGAGAGGTCCTGCTCGCGGGAGAGCCGCACGATGGTCGCGTCGCGGCCCGTGCGCAGCATCGCCGGGGCGCCGCCGGGTTCCTCGTAGCGGCAGCGCGGCAACGGGCAGCGCAGGCACGAGGGGTACAGGTCGCAGCCGGTATCGCGATAGCGGGTGTTCTCCGGGAGCGCATCCATGCGCGGCCGGCGGATGGGGCTTTCGTCCAATGGCTCTGCCTCCTGCGGGGTGAGGAGGCACCATAGAACGTATGTGCTAGAAGGTCAGCATGCCCATGTCGTTCCCGGCCGATTTCGAACGGAGGAAGGGGAGAACGCTACAGGCTCATCCGCCGCAGCCGCTCGATGCGGTCCTCCAGCGGCGGGTGCGTGCTGAACAGCTTCGACATCCCGCCCCCCGCGAAGGGGTGCACGATGTAGAGCGCCGCCACCGCTTCCTGCTGGGGCGTCTCCCGCATGGGCATCTGCGCGACGCCCCGGTGCAGCTTCTCGAGGGCGCTGGCCAGCGCCCAGGGGTCGCCCACGATGCGCGCCCCCGTCTCGTCGGCGGCGAACTCGCGCGTGCGGCTGATGGCGAACTGGATGATCGTGGCCGCCATCGGCGCCAGGATCGCGATCGCGATCGCCACGAACGCGTTCCGGCTCCCCCCGAAGAAGATGAGCATGAACGAGACCATCGAGATCGCCCCCGCGACCGTCGCCACGATCGAGCTCGTGAGGGTGTCCCGGTTCTTCACGTGCGCCATCTCGTGGCCGAGCACCGCGCGCAGCTCGTGCTCATCGAGGAGCCGCACGATCCCGGTGGTCACCGCCACGACGCCCTTCTCCGGGCTGCGGCCCGTGGCGAAGGCGTTGGGCGTGGCGTTCTCGATGACGTAGACCTTCGGCATCGGCATGGAGGCGCGGTAGGCGACCTCCTCGACCATGGCGTAGAGCCCGGGCGCCTCGTCGGCCGTGACCTCGCGGGCGCCGGCCATGCGCAGCGCGAACTTGTCGCTCCACCAGAAGGCGGAGAAGTTCATGACCCCGGCGATGACGAGGAACACGATCAATCCGCCGGTGCCGCCGATGAGGTAGCCGATAAGGAGCAGGAGGCCCGTCAGGGCCGCCAGCAGGAAGCCGGTCTTGATGCCGTTCATGGGCGCGAAAATCCTCCGTCAGTCCACGATCCAGTATAGGAGAGCGGCCCCGCCCGGCGCGTGAAGCGCCTTCCCCTGGGGCGCCCCCCGGTGACAGGGCGGCAGCCTGTCCGCGAAGCGCCTCTCGGCCGCGCACCAGCGCGGCGCTCTCCTCAGCGCGGCCTCAGCCGCGCGCTCTCCTCAGCGCGGCCGCAGGCCGCCGCTCTCCTCAGACCCCCGCCGCGAACGCGATCACCGCCTGCCGCGCGAGCTCCTGCCCCCCCGCCAGCGCCTCCTCGCCCCGCAGCGGCACCCAGCGGAACTCGAAGCGCAGCCCCTGCGCCCGCTCCGGCCCCAGCGGCTCGCAGCGCCACGCATCGGGCAGGACTATCCCCGGCGTTGTCGCGTAGCAACGCCAGAGCGCCCCTTCGTGGTCGAAGGTGGCCGCCTCCTGCCAGTCGCCGAGGGGCAGGCCGCTCTCCTCGAGTACCTCGCGCGCGACCGCCTGCCGGGGCGTCTCGCCCCGCTCGATCGTGCCGCCGGGCACCTGCAGTCCGGCATCGGGAATGCCCGCGTGTTCGAACACGAGCAGCTCCTGGCCCTCGGCGCCCTCGCGCAACACGAATCCATACGCTTTTTCAACCATCTGCCGATTCTGGCAGATCAGCGGCTTGCGGAAAGGTCTACACTTTCGGGATGGCGCAACAGGAACGGCCGAGGGGCAGGCGCATCTGGGGATACTTCCGCCTCGTCCTGATCGTGGTCCTCTCCGTCATCCTCGTCGTCTCCATCGCCCGCGGGGACTGGGCCGATATCCCCATCACCGCCGTCTTCATCGGCCTGCTCATCTTCCTCGAGGCGATGGACCGCGGCCTCCTGCGCCGCTTCTTCGGACGCAGGGGTGGCGAGCCTCCCCCACCGCGCTAGAATCGCGGCCCAGCTCAGCCCGAAGGGAGCCCCACATGTCCGCTGATGCCCAGTACCTCGCCGACCGAATCGCCATCATGGACGTCATGGTCAAGTACGGCACGTCCGTCGACGCCCGCGAGATGGACCGCTACCGGTCCTGCTTCACCGACGACGTGCTCGTCGTGGGCTACGGCCCCGAGGACATGGAGGGCGCGGACACCTACCTCGACTACGTCATCACCGCCCTCGAGAACTTCCCCGCGACCCAGCACATGATGGGCAACCAGGTCGTCGATATCGACGGCGACACCGCCCACGCCCGCACCGATGTGCAGGCCACCCACGTCCTGAAGGAAGACCCGGACGCGATCATGACCCTCTGGGCGACCTACGTGGACGACATGGTCCGCGGTTCCGACGGCCAGTGGCGCATCAAGCGCCACGAACTCGTGCGCGCGGGCAGCCAGCGCACCGTCAACCAGCCGTAGGGCGCCCGGCCCTACAGGTCCGCCACCTGCGGGAGCACGTTGTCCGCGAGCCAGTCGGGCATCGCGGTCGACGCCAGGTTGAACCAGATGAAGATGATCTCGTCGACGCCCGCCTCGCCGAGCCGCCCGATCTTGTCCACGATCTCGCCGGGCGAGCCCATGAGCACCTCGCTCCGGCCCCGCTGCTGCGCGAGGTAGTCCTTCGCCGACATGGGGCTGGCCGGGGCGCGGCGCAGCATCTGCAAGGCCGCCTCCGCCTCCAGCGCCTCCTCCGTCGCCCCGATGAGGCCCATGGTCATCATCGTGTCCCGGATCTCCGAGGGGTCGCGCCCGATCTCGTGGCAGGCGGCCGCGATCACCTCGCGCTTGTGCCGGTACATGTCGATCGAGAGGTCGACGCAGTTCCACTCGTGCGCGTGCTTCGCCACCAGGGGCAGCGTGCGCTTCTCGCCCCCGCCCGCGATCAGGATCGTCGGGCGCCCGGCCTCCGGCTTCGGGCGCGTGTCCGCATCCTGCAGCCGGTAGAAGCGCCCCTCGAACGAGGCGGGCCCTGCGCCCCACATCGTCTGCATCACCTGGATGTACTCGTCCAGGCGGTCGAAGCGCTCCCGCAGGGAGGGGTAGTCGACCCCGAAGGTGCGGTGCTCGCCCGGGTGCCAGCCGACCCCCAGCCCCAGCACGAAACGCCCCCCGCTGAGGATGTCGAGCTGCGCCGCCAGCCGCCCCACGTTCGAGGGCGGGCGGAACATGACGGGCGTGACCAGTGGCCCGATGCGGATGCGCTCCGTCTCCCGCGCGGCCAGCGCGAAGAGCAGGTACGGCTCCAGCGAGTCGATCTGGTTCACGGAAAAGAAATGGTCGCCCAGGTACCACGAGGAGAAGCCGCGCTCCTCGGTGGTCCGCGCGGTCGCGACCGTCTCCTCGAAGGAGTACCCCCACGGCCCGATGACGAGTGAGACCTTCATGGTTCTGCTCCCTTACAGGTCCGCGACCTGCGGCATGACGTCGCTCGCGAGCCAGGCCGGCAGGCTGTCGCTGGAAAGGTCGAAGTAGACGAACTGGACCTCGTCCATGCCCTCCTCCGCCAGCCGCCCCAGCTGGTCGACGATCTCCCCGGCGGTACCCATGACGGCGCCCGCCTCGCGCAGGGCCGCGCGGTACTCGGCGGGGGTGGGGTTGCCGGGCGGGGGCGTGCGCAGCATCTGCGTGAGCGTCGCCGCCTCCACCTCCTCGTCCGTCGCGCCCACGAACCCGATGGTCGTCATTGAGCGCCGGATGGTGGCCGGGTCGCGGCCCACGTCCGCGCAGTGGGCGGCCAGCACCTCGTTCTTGTGGCGAAGGGCGTCCGGCGTCAGGTCGATGCTGTTCCACTCGTCCGCGTACTGCGCCACCAGCCGCAGCGTGCGCTTCTCGCCCGTCCCCCCGATGAGCACGGGCGGCCGCCCCGCCGCCGGCTTCGGCAGCGAGTCGACCTCGTCGAGGAAGTAGTACTCGCCCTCGAAGGAGACCGGCCCTTCGCCCCACATCGCCTTCATCACGGCGATGTACTCGTCCAGGCGGTCGAAGCGCTCCCCCAGGGAGGGGTAGTCGACGCCGTAGGTGCGGTGCTCGGCCTCACCCCAGCCGACCCCCAGCCCGAGGACGAAGCGCCCTCCGCTGAGGATGTCGAGCTGCGCCGCCAGCCGCCCCACGTTCGAGGGCGGGCGGAACATGACCGGCGTCACCAGCGGCCCGAAGCGGATGCGCTCGGTCTCGCGCGTCATGAGCGTGAAGAGCAGGTAGGGCTCGATCGAGTCGAGCTGCTCGCCCACGTAGAAGTGGTCCCCCAGGTAGTAGGAGGCGAACCCGTGCCGCTCGGCGGCCCCGATCGAGGAGGCGACATCCTCGATCGACACCCCCCAGGGTCCGACGGCGAATCCGATATCCATGCGTGCGTCCTTTCGCGTGGCTGATCGCGCCTAACCGTACGCGACTCGACCCTCCGGGATCACGAAGCGGCGACGGCTTCAGTGCCGTCGCCGCTCGTGGCCCTGTTTGCTGCGCCTCACGGCGCCCCTCCCTAGCGGTCGGGGCCGTACAGGTAGTCGTCGATGACCGTGTTCATGTGGCGGATGCGCCGCTCGCGGTAGTTTATGAGCAGCCCC
>CAYMDV010000023.1:0-24132 GCA_964389725.1 uncultured Anaerolineaceae bacterium | reverse complement strand
GCGGATCTGGTTCCCGCGGTGGGGGCAGACGTTGTAGAAGGCGCGGACCTTGTCCTCCGCCTCGCGCACGATCAGGAACGACTCCGGGCCCAGCTCGGTCGTGAAGTAGTCGCCCACGTTCGGGATGTCCTGCACCCGCCCGGCGACGTTCCAGACCTTGGTCCACATGCGCTCCCACTCGAGCTTCATGAACTCTTCGGAGGTGTAGCGCTCCTTCGGGATTAGCTCCGTGCCCAGATGGGGCTCTGGCGCCTTCTCCTGGGGGGTGCCCTTCACTCGTGCTTCAACAACCACGCCTGGACTCCTTTGAATGCCTCGCCCGCATCAGTCGCCCGGGCGAAAGGTACGCAGATGGTACGCGAAAAGACCAGTGCCCGCCCGCCCCGGAGCGTCTACGAACCGGGCGTCGGCACGATCTCCGTGCCCATCTCGTCGGGCTCCATCCCGAGCGTGATGAGCACCTTCGAGAGGCTCATGAAGAGCCCCACGCCCAGCGACATCTCCACGATCTGCGCGTCCGTGAAGTGCTCCCGCAGCCGCGCCTGCAGCTCCGGCGTCATCTGTCGCGGATCGCCGATGATCGTGTCCGTCAGGGCGATCGCCGCCTTGTCGGACTCGGACAGGCGCGATTCCTCGTAGCCGTCCTCGATCTCGGTTACCTGGTCTTCCGTCAGTCCTTGCTCACGCGCCACGGCGAAGCGAACGTTCTTTCAGTAGCCGCAGTCTGTCACGCGGGCGTTCCGCATCCGCGTGACCTCCTTCGTGCGGTGGTCGAGGGCGCCCTTGCTCCAGAACGTCCCGTAGAGCATCCCGAAGGCCCCCGCCAGGCCGGGCTGGTGCGCCAGCGCCGTGCCGAAGCTCGGCTCCTCGCCCGGTATCGCCGAGTTCACTCGCGGTAGTGTCGACATGGCTTCCTCCTTCGGAACCTCAGTAGATGGGACCCTGGCTCGAGGCCGGCGCCGGTGCTTCCACCGCCGCCGCCTCCGTGCCGAACACGAGGCGCAGGCGGCAGTTCGCATCGAACAGCGCCACCCCGATCGTCAGTGCCACCACGCCCGCCTCGCCGAAGTGCTCCTGCAGCTCCGCGTACTCACCGTCGGTGAGGTCGTGGTGCTGCCAGGGCATCTTCTCGGCGAGCTGCAACGCCGCCCGCTCCTGCGCATCGAACAGGTCGCTCGATTGCCAGTCCGGGAGTGCCGCAATCTGCGCGTCGTTGACGCCTGCCCCGGCATGGCGAACCGCCAGCTCGGACTCACAGTCGTGCAGCTGCGCCACCCGCAGGCGGCAGAGCTCAAGCAGGCTCGCGGGGAGCAGGTCGTCGTCCCAGAGCTTGCCGTAGAAGGCGGCGTACAGCTCGCGAAGCTCCGGACGCAGCGCCAGGGCCGCATCGAACGGCGGGCTGCCTTCATCCGCGTTCAACCAGGTCATGCTCGCATTCTCCCGCCGCCCGCCTGCCGCTGCAATGCCCCGGCCCCTATGTCTTCGCTGCCTGCGGGATGCGCACCCGCCCCAGCCGTTGCGCCACCTCCGTGATCCCCGTCGCGAACGTCGCCGGGATCAGCTCGCCCCGCTCGATGGAGGCGATGAACATCGGCAGGATCGTCAGCAGCACGCGGATGCGCACGGACTCCCGCGCGTGCCACTCCTCCGAGACACGCCCCTCGGCCACCATCTCCTCCAGGTCCTTCGGCAGGTAGACCCCGCCCCGGCGTGCATACGCCATCGTCGCGATGACCGCCATCGCCCGCGGGTCGAGGTCGGTCCGGTGGAAGCCCGCGCTCTGGCTGGCCGGGAACCGCTTCAGGGCGCCCTGCACCTCCAGGTTGAACGCCGCCGACTCCGTCGCTGCCCCCGCGATCGCGCCTTCCCGGTCGTCCAGCTCCGAGGCCAGCAGGTCGCCCCCCGCCAGCTCCGCCTCCGCCGCGGCCGTCACGTCCTCGATGCTCGCCCCGTCCTCCGCGAGCGCCTTCAGGTGGTCGATCAGCGCACCCATACGGGTACTCTACAGCCGCGCGGGGGCCGTTGACGTGAGCCGCCGCCGAACGGCACAGTAGGTGGGTACCAAGTTAGATACGGTCGGGCGGGCGCCCCGAAACAAGGGCGCCGGACCCGGCCGTTTTCCTTGTGAGAGGGATGGGGTCAAAGCGTCGTGATGTCCCTTGACATCTCGACTCGGTCGAGAACGAGGTCGTATTGCTTCGACTGGAGGCTGTGTCGTTGAAAGTGATGTTCGAGCAGCCGCCTGATGACGTAGTTTCGAAACATGGTCGGGTTCTGAGGACGTCGCTCGCCGGGCTTCAGATATCGCCCGGTGTAGGAACGCTTGTCGAGAAAGACCGCGGATGCCCACAGGCTCACTCCCGAGTCAGCCATCATCGATATTGGCGCCAGGAGTCGTTCGGCAGCCTCATCTCCCCGCTGAAGCTTCAACTCTCGGTTCATGCGGGAGAAGTACCGAAAGGCGGCCATGTGTTCGTTGACATGGCGAAAGGCGTCGTCGCAGACGTGAAGGACTGCCGCGGTGTAGTGAGCACTGCTCAGGAGTTCACCCGTGTCGTCGTCCAGGCGGTAACCAGGATCGCCTGATTCGTCGACGAACAGGTAGTCGTGCTTCGGCACAGAGAATCCCGCGCGTTAGACGTGGAGCACCCGGTCGTACGCGTCCAGCACCGACTCGTGCATCGCCTCCGAGATCGTCGGGTGCGGGAAGATGGTCTCCATCAGCTCCGCCTCCGTCGTCTCCAGGCCCATCGCCACGACGAACCCCTGGATCATCTCCGTCACGTCGGGGCCCACCATGTGCGCCCCCAGGAGCTCGTCTGTGTCCGCGTCGAAGACCGTCTTCACGAGCCCGCCCGTGTCCCCGACCGCGATCGCCTTGCCGTTCCCGACCAGCGGGAAGCGCCCGACGCGCACGGTGAAGCCCGCCTCCTGCGCCGCCGCCTCGGTCAGGCCCACGCTCGCCACCTGCGGGTGGCAGTAGGTGCAGCCCGGGATGCGGCGCCGCTCCATCGGCCGCGCCGAGGGCAGCCCCGCGATGCGCTCCACGCAGATGACGCCTTCGTGCATCGCCTTGTGCGCCAGCAGCGGCGGCCCCGAGACGTCCCCGATGGCGTAGAGCCCCGGCTCGCCTGTCTCCAGCCACTCGTTCACCACGATGGCCCCGCGGTCGACCGTCGCCGCCGTCGCCTCCAGCCCGAGGCCCTCGACGTTGCCGGTCACGCCGACCGCCAGGATGGCGCGGTCGAAGGTCGCCTCGATCTCGCCATCCTCCGTCGCGATCGTCGCCGTCACGCTGTCGTCGCCGCGCTCGAGCGACTGCACGGTCGCGTTCGTGTGGATGGCGATGCCCTGCTTCTCGAACTCCTCCCGCGCGAAGGCCGAGATCTCCTCGTCCTCCACCGGCAGGATGCGCGGCAGCACCTCCACCACCGTCACCTCCGCCCCCAGCGACCGGTAGAAGCTCGCGAACTCCACCCCGATCGCGCCCGACCCGATCACCAGCAGCGAGCCGGGCATCGTCGTCGGGACCATCGCTTCCTTGTACGTCCAGACCAGCTCGCCGTCGGGCTCCAGCCCCGGCAACGAACGCGGCCGCGCGCCCGTCGCCAGGATGATGCTGTCGGCGCCCAGCTCGGCCACGAGCTCGCCGTCCTTCTCGACGGCCACGCCCCCGCCCCCCGTCAGCCGTGCGGAGCCCTCGAACACCTCGATCTTGTGCTTCCGCATGAGGAACTTGACGCCGCTGTTGAGCTGTCGCGCCACCGAGCGCGAGCGGCTCACCACCTTCTCGATGTCGAAGGAAGCCTCGGCCGTCAGGCCGAAGCGCTCGGCGTCCTGCATCTCCCGGAAGAGGTCGGCCGTGTGTAGCAGGGTCTTGGTGGGAATACAGCCCCAGTTCAGGCAGATGCCGCCCAGGTGCTCGCGCTCCACCACCGCTGCCTGCAGCCCCAGCTGGGCCGCGCGGATCGCCGCGACGTAGCCGCCCGGGCCGCCGCCCACCACCACGACATCGAACGTTGTTTCCGCCATCGTCATCCTCCCCTTAGACCAGCAGCCGGAAGGGCGCTTCGAGGTAATCGCGCACCGAGGCCAGGAACTGCGCCGCCGGCGCCCCGTCGAGGGCGCGGTGGTCCCATGTCAGGCTCAGCGTCATCGCTTTCTGCCGGACGGGACGCTCGCCCTCCCAGCGCACGTCGTCGCGAAGCCGGTTCACCCCGAGGATGCCCACCTCGGGCGGGTTGAGGATGGGCGTGAACGAATCGACCCCGAACATGCCCAGCGTGGAGACCGTGAACGTCCCCCCGGCCATGTCGTCGAGTCCGAGCTTGCCCTCGCGCGCGAGCCCCGCCAGCCGCGAGGACTCCAGCGCGATCTCCTTCAGCCCGACCTGGTCCACGTGCCGCACCACCGGCACCACCAGCCCCTCTTCCAGGGCCACGGCCATGCCGATGTGCACCTCGCCCCGCAGGTTTATCTCCGAGCCGAGGAATTGCGCGTTCATGCGCGGGTGGTCGAGCAGCGCCTTTGCCGCCGCCTTCATCACGATGTCCGTGTACGAAGGCCGCACGCCATCGCCCGCCCACTCCTCGATCAGCTGGCTGCGAAGCTTCACGCAGTCGTCCATGGCCACGTCCATGTCCATCGTGAGCTGCGCCGTCTCCTGCAGGCTCGCGTACATGCGCTCGGCGATCACCTTGCGCATGCCGCGCACCGCCATCACCTCGTCCTCGCGCGACGCCGCCGGAGCCGGGGCAGCCGCTGCTGCGGGAGCCGCCGCGGGCGCGCCGCCCCCTGCGGCCGCCTCCACGTCTTCCTTCGTGATGCGCCCGCCGGGACCCGTGCCCGTCACGGTCGAGAGGTCGACCCCGAGCGCCTCCGCCCGCTTCCTCGCGAGCGGCGAGGCGGGCGCCTGCGCCGCCGGGGCGGCGGGAGGAGCGGCCTGCGCCGCCTCGTGCGCACTGCGCACGTCGTCTTCGGTCACCCGGCCCCTTGGACCGGTCCCCGCCACCGTGGCGAGGTCGAGGTCGAGCTCCCGCGCCAGCTTGCGCGCCGCCGGCGAGGCCGGTACGCGCTCGCCCGGCGCTCGCGCCGGCGCCGCGGGGGCAGCCGCCGCGGCTGGTGCGGGCTCGGCCGCTGCCGGTTCTGCGCTTGCAGGGGCGGCAGCGGCCACCGCGTCCGCGCCCGGAAGCACGTCGGGAATCTCCTCGCCCGCCGCGTAAATCCAGCCAACGACCGCGCCCGGGTCGACCGTGGCTTCGGCAGGCACCAGGTGTCGGACTGTGCCGTCGGCCTCCGCCTCTACCTCCATCTCGACCTTCTCGGTCTCGAGCCGGTAGAGGTCCTCGCCGACCTTCACCTCGCCGCCGTCGGGGATGTGCCACTCGGCGACGGTCCCCTCGGTCATCGTCATGCCGAGCTTCATCATGTAGATCTCGGTTGGCATCTCATCCCCCGTCCTGTTGCGGTTTCGGTTCTGGCTGCGAGCCCTCCGGAGGCTCATCGGTGCGGTACAGGCCCTTGCAGGCTGCGTACTCCAGTGCTGCAGGTACGTCGATGACCCAGGGGCCGTCCCGGGCCACTCGGAGTGTAGCGGCTTGCCCCGGTTTCAACACACGCTCGCGCTCACCGTCGAAGGCGAGCACCCCCGGCCCCGTTACATGGACCGGCTCCCCCAGGGCGAGGCGCCCGTGCGACCGCACCGCGATCGGCTCGTACATCCCCGGTGCGATCGGCGCCAGCACCGAGACCCCGCCCTCGCCCGGTCCGAGCGAGAGGTGCAGCGCCTCGTCTTCGTCGGGCGTCAGCGGCGCCAGCAGCCCCCCGATGGAAGTGATCCCGACCGCCGAGGGTTCCGCCCGCGTGAGGACGGCCTCGCGCAGACGGTCGCCGCCCCAGATGGCGCGCGACCCCACGAAGCGGTCCGCGGCGAGCACGGCGTCGATGAGCGCGAGGTCGTCGCGCTCCCCTTCGATCTCGACGTGGATGGCCTTGGACTGCCTGGCCACGGCCTCCAGCGGCGCCCGGCCCGTTGCCACGAGCCCCGCCGCCGACCCCGCCACCGTCGCCTCCACCATCGTGGGGAAGACGTTGTTCGTACCCGTCGAGACAGGCACGAGGGGTGCGTCTTGCCAGCCCAGGGCGAAGGCCCGGTTCGTGCCGTCGCCCCCCAGGGTAATCACCGCGCCGCAGCCTTCCGCCTGCAGGGCCTCGGCCGCGCGGATCGTGTCGAGCGCGCTTGCCGTGCGCACGCTGTCGACCGCGACGAAGTTCGCCTCATCGGCGAACTCGTCGGCGGCGGCCGCCGTGATCCCGTGCGTATCCGGCATGTAGCGGAACTCGCGCACGCCGCCGGCAAGGGCGCCCACGATCGTGCGGCGCACGATCGCGCGCTTCTCCTGGTTGTCGAAGACCGACGCGCGCGCCACCAGGCGGCGGATGTCCTTCCCCGAAGCGGGGTTCGCGGCGATCCCGAGCGGGCGTGAGGCGGTCAGGGCCTACCCCGTCCCGAGGATGCTTCGCGCCTCGGCCGCAATACGCTCGGCGTTGGGCACGTACGTCTGCTCCAGCACCGGGCTGAACGGCACCGGCGAGAACGGCGCCGCCACGCGGCCCACGGGCGCGTCGAGCGAATCGAACGCCAGCTCCGCGATCTGCGCCGCGATCTCGGCGCCGACGCCGCCGAAGCGGACTGCCTCATGCACCACGAGCGCGTTATGCGTCTTCGAGACCGAGTTGATGATCGTGTCCGTATCCAGCGGCTGCAGCCACAGCGGGTCGATCACCTCGGCGCTGATACCCTCGCCCTCGAGGATGTCGGCGGCCTTGGTGGCCTCGTGGATCATGCGGCCGTGGGCCACGATCGTGAGACCGTCACCCTCGCGGATCACGTTCGCCTTGCCGATGGGAAGCGTGTACGGCTCCTCCGGTACGTCGCCCGGAAGCGCCATCAGGCCCTTGCACATCACGACGAACACGGGGTTCGGCTCGCGCGCCGCCGTGATGATCGCGCCCTTCACGTCGTAGGCCGTCGCCGGCATCACAACCTTCAGGCCCGGCGTGTGGCAGAGCCACGCTTCCAGGCTCTGGGAGTGCTGCGCCGCCAGGTTCATGCCCGCGCCCGACATCGTCAGGACGGTCACCGGCAGCGTCGCCTTGCCGCCGAACATGTACCGCATCTTGGCGAGCTGGTTGACGATCTCGTCCATGCACTCGCCGATGAAGTCCATGAACATGATGTCCACGATCGGCTTCAGGCCCGTGGCTCCCGCCCCCACCGCCAGCCCGATGATCCCGGACTCGCTGATGGGCGTATCGATGACGCGGTCCGGCCCGAACTCATCGAGCAGGCCGCGGTAGATGCCGAACACGCTGCCGGCGCCGGCAACGTCCTCGCCGGCCATGAACGCCAGCGGTTCTTCCTGGAGCGCCTGGCGGACGCCCTCCGTGATCGCGAGGGTATAAACGAGCTGCCGCCCAGCGGGCGCGTCTGCTGCGGTCATTGGTTCGCTCCTAGCTCGCCGCCGTGGGCGTGTAGACGTCGTTGAGCAGGTCCGCCGGGTCCGGCAGCGGGCTGTTCTCGGCGAATTCGATCGACTCGGCGATGTCCGCCATCACGGCGTCATGCACGGCCTGGATCTCCTCGGCGGTCATCACGCCCATCTCGATCATCCGCTGCTCGTGCTGCGGGATCGGGTCGCGTGCGCGCCACGCCTCGAGCTCCTCGTCGGTGCGGTAGTGCAGGCCGATGCCCCGCAGACCCACATGGTCCACGAAGCGGTACGTCTTGCACTCCACCAGCGTGGGACCGCCGCCCGTACGCGCTCGCTCGATGGCCTCGCCCGCTGCCTCCCAGACCGCGACCGCGTCCATCCCGTCGCAGATGACGCCCGGCATGCCGTAGCCCGCCGCGCGATCCGCGACGTCGCTGATCGCCTGATGCTCAGCCTGGGGGGTGAACTCGCCGTAGCCGTTGTTCTCGCAGACGAACACCACTGGCAGCTTCCAGATGGCGGCCATGTTCGCCGCCTCGTGGAAGGCGCCCTCGTTCGTGGCCCCGTCGCCGAAGAAGGGCACGGCCACGTCCATCCGGTCGCGTCCCTCGACACGGGCGAGGTACTTGTTCGAGAAGGCCGCGCCCACGGCGATCGGCGGACCTGCCGCCACGATCCCGTTCGCGCCCAGCATGCCCGCATCCACGTTCGAAATGTGCATGCTGCCACCGCGGCCCTTGTTGTAGCCGGTCTCCCGGCCGAACAGCTCCGCGTACATCTTCTTGAACTCGCCGCCCTTGGCCACCAGGTGGCCGTGGCCGCGATGCGTGCTCGTGATCTGGTCGTTATCGCTGAGGTGCACCATCACACCGGAAGCCACGGCTTCCTCGCCGATGTACAGGTGCAGTGCCCCCGGCGACTTGCCCTGCTCCATCAGCTTGCCCGCCTCTTCCTCGAAGTGGCGAATCCGCACCATCCGGTAGTGAAGGTCCTTCAGAACCTCCGCGCTTGGCTCACTTGCCTGGCTATTTGCCACGGCCTCCTCCGCACACGCTGGGATGGGGCACCGTCGCGGGCGCCCGAGCGCCAGCGCATCGTACAGGACCGCCCGCACTCGACAAAGGCGGCCCGCCCCGCAGACCGCGCACTTTCCGGGGAGGGCGCGACTCTCTAGAATCCCGCCCTGCCACACCGGCGGCCGCGGCCATGGATCCGCCCGGTCGCCCCCAATAACAGGGAGGTTCCCACAGCATGGATCTTGGACTGCAAGGCAAGAAGGCCCTCGTCACGGCTGCCAGCCAGGGCATCGGTAACTTCATCGCCAACACCCTCGCCGCCGAAGGCGCTGATGTCGCCATCTGCGCCCGCACCCCCGAGAAGGTGGATGCCGCTGTCGAAGGCCTTAAGGCCCACGGCACCAACGTCTGCGGCGCCGCTTGCGACGTCGGCGACGGCGACGCCCTCAAGGCCTGGGTCGAGGCCAGCGCCGCCGAGCTCGGCGGGGTCGACATCTACGTCAGCAACGCCTCCGCCGGCGGTGGCGGCTCGCTCTGGAACGAGCACTTCGCCATCGACATGATGGGCACGGTGAACGGCGTCGATGCCGCCCTCCCGTTCCTCACCGAGTCGGACGGAGCCAGCGTCGTCATCATCAGCACCTCGGCCGCCGTCGAGGCCTTCCCGCCGCCGCCGGCCACCTCGGCCGGCGCCTACGGCGCCATGAAGGCCGCTCTGCTGAATTACTCGGCCTTCGCCGCCCAGCAGCACGCCGCCGCGGGCATCCGCTTCAACGTCGTCTCGCCCGGACCCACCTACTTCGAGGGTGGACCCTGGCACAACATCGAGCAGGCTATGCCCCCGTTCTTCGAGATGATCGCGAACGGCATCCCCCTGCGCAGCAAGAGCAAGCCCGATACGCTCGCCGGCCAGATGGGCTCCGGTCAGGAGGTCGCAAACGTGGCCGCCTTCCTCGCCAGCCCGGCCTCGAGCCACACCACCGGCGTCAACGTCGTCGTCGATGGCGGTTTCACCCGCCGCGTCGCCTTCTAGCTCACGAACAGCGGGAGTCCCGCGTCGGCTTGTCCGGCGCGGGACTCCTCGCCCAACCGCCACCGCCCCGCGCATCAGGGAGGCACGCCATGCCCCGAATCGACGCCTACCTCATCGCCGGCGGCAAGTGGCACGACATTAATTTCGCCCGCCTCGAGCTGCTCAAGCTCCTGCACGAAGACGACGACGTCCGGGTCCGTATCGGCGAGGACTACAGCAACACCGAGGCCATCGCCGCCGCCGATTTCCTCATCAGCTACACCTGCGATGTGCACCCCACCGTCGAGCAGCAGGAAGTCGTCCGCGACTTCGTCGCCGGCGGCAAGCGCTGGTTCGCCCTGCACGGCACCAACTCCGTCATGGATTTCCAGGCCGATGGCGTCCACTGCCCGCGTGATTACCCCATCCTCATGGAGACGCTCGGCAGCCAGTTCCTCGCCCACCCCGCCATCGAGCCCTACCCCATCACCGTGAGCGAGTCCGCGAAAGACCACCCCCTCGTGGCCGGAATCGAGCCCTGGGAGTGCGAGGACGAGCTCTACCTCTGCGAGTACCACGGCGAAGTCGTGCCCCTCATGGAGACCCGCTTCGCCGGCGATAGCGGCGCCGGGTTCTACGAGCACGATTGGCCCAACGATGAGCCTCGCCTCGTGATGTACCTCCACCCCGTTGGCGAGGGCGAGGTCCTCTACCTCACGCCCGGCCACCGCCGCTCGAAGTACGACATGCAGGATCCCCCGCTCAGCGTCCCCGAGTGGCCCACGCCCGAATACGGCGCGTGGACGAAGCCCACCTACTACGAGCTGCTCCGCCGCGGCATCGAGTGGGCCAAGGAGCCCACGCGCGCGGCAGCCGCCGCCGGATAAGCCGGGCGCTGCTCAGGCGAACAGCAGCGGATTGTCAGGCAGCTCCCCGAAGAGCATCGTCCCCAGCGTGTCGAAGTTGCGTGGCGAGGTTCCCGCGTGCTGCGTGGCCGCGTGGATATCGCGGAAGCAGCGCTCGATCGGGCTCGTCTGGAAGACGGAGGTGCCCCCCGCCGCCGTGTGCACCAGGTCGGTCGCGTAGGCCGCGCTTCGCGTCGCGTTCGTGCCCGCCAGCGAGAGATCCCGCCGCTGATCGAGGCTCACGTCGTCGCCCCGCAGGACCATCTCCCACGTCTCATCGACCATCTCGTAGAGCCACGAGCGGGCCGACTGAACGGCGGCGTGCGCTTTCGCGACCTCGTTGCGGATGGCGGTGTTCTCGCTGATTCGCGACTGCGAGGTCCGCGCGGTCTTCGTCTTGGCCAGCTTGATGAACTCGTCGATGGCGCGCTGCGCGATGCCGGTCGCGATGATGCCAATCGGGGCGCCCAGGATGCCCATCACGGGGAAGCGGTAGAGCGGCCCCTGGAAGTGCTTGCCGCGGACGGTCGGGCCGCCGAAGGCCGACGTGCGGTACTCCGGCGCGAACGCGTCCTCTACGGCCACATCGTTGCTGCTCGTGGCGCGCAGTCCCACCACGTGCCACGTATCGATAATCTCCGCTTCCTCGCGGGGGTAGGTCACGAAGCGCATCTCGGGGATGCCCATCGGTGTCATCCGCGGGCGCCCGTTCTCCATGACCATGATGCCGCCGCCGACCCACTTCGCGTGGCTCGACCCGCTGCAGAACGGCCAGCGCCCCGTCACGCGGTAGCCGCCCTCGACAACCTCGGCCGGATTGAAGGGGAAGATGCCCCCCGCCCCGACGGCCCCGGCAGGTCCGTCCGCGTACGACTCAGCGATGGACTCTTCGGAGGCGGACGACGAGAGCGCCGCTCCCGTGGACCAGATCCAGAGGTTCCATGCGGCTGAGCCGTGAATCTTCGCCACTTCCTCGAACAGCTCGAATCCCTCGCGGGGCGTGGACTCGAGGCCGCCCAGCGACTCAGGCACCCAGACCCCCAGCAGGCCCTCGTCCTTCATCGCCTCGAACGTGCGGTCCGTCAGGCGTCGCTCACGCTCGGCCTCGTCGAGTTCTTCCGCCACGATGGGCGCAATCGTCGCTGCGCGCTCCAGCAGCGTCTTCTCCGTGTCGGGTGCGGTGACCATGGCCTCGTGCTCCTCCGGCTGGGGGTTAGGCCCTCGGAAGCCCGAGCCCCCGGGTCGCGATGATGTTGCGCTGGATCTCGCTCGTGCCGCCCGCGATCGTCTCGCGAACCTGGTTCACGTAGCCGAAGCCGGGCATGCCCTTGAGCGGCCCCTTCTCGTCCTGGATGTCGCCCCACATGCCCACCATGTGCGAGGTCGTGCGCGCGATGCGCTGGCTCAGCTCCGTGGTGAACAGCTTCGCGATCGATGACTCCGCGTTCGGAATCTCGCCCGCGTCCTGCATCGAGATGATGCGATAGGCCAGCATCGTCGCCGTCTGCACCTCGATGAAGCGCTCCGCCCACTCATAGCGAACCGCCTCGTAGGTGGTTTCGGGGAGGGTGTCCTTGTTCTCCCGCAGCCAGGTCAGGTTGCGCTCCACGTTCTGCCGCAGTCCGATCGGCGTGCCGATCGACGAGCGCTCGAAGTCGAGCGTGGTGGTGCCCACATACCAGCCGCGGTTCACCTCGCCGATGATGTTCCGCGCCGGGACGCGCACGTCCTCGAAGAACACCTCGTTGAAGTCGTGGCCGCTCGCCATGTTCACCAGCGGCCGCACCGTGATGCCGGGCGTCTTCATGTCCAGCAGGAAGTAGGTGATGCCCCGGTGCTTGGGTGCGTCCGGATCGGTGCGCGCCAGCATGAACATCCAGTGCGCGCGGTGGGCCAGCGAGGTCCAGATTTTCTGGCCGTTGATGACGTAGTCGTCGCCGTCCCGCACGGCCCGGGTCTGCAGCGAGGCCAGGTCCGATCCGGAGCCGGGCTCGCTGTAGCCCTGGCACCACTCCACTTCGCCGCCGAGGATGCCGGGAATGTGCTGCTGCTTCTGCTCTTCCGTGCCGTGCTCGATGAGCGTGGGGCCCAGCATCATCAGGCCCAGGCCGCCCAGCCGCGGCGCGCCCGCCTCGGCAAACTCCTGGCTCAGGATGAACTGGTCCATTGGCTTCATACCCGCGCCGCCATAGGCGGAAGGCCACGCCGGTGCGATCCAGCCCCGCTCCGCGAGCGCCTGGCGCCAGGACTCCCACAGGGGCTTCTCTTCCTCGGGCCGCCCCATCGGGAACTTGCCCCGGATCTCGTCGGGCAGGTAGTCGCGCAGGAAGTCCTGCACCTGGATGCGCCACTCGGCTTGCGCCGGGCTATCTCGAAAATCCATGTTCTGGGCCTCTCTCTGGGGTCGCGGAACTCGCCGGTATTCCCTTGGCTGCTAGAGCGAGCGTCAAGCATAGCCGTACCCCTGCGCTACCGCCACGCGCCCTAACCCGGCCTTGTTGACGCCGGGCCTAGAATGACCTCGACCGACCCGCTGCTCTGGCAGCGAGCAAGCGAACAGGGGGATGCCATGGCTGATGGATATTGGGGGAAGTACTGGCGAAGGCGCATCTCGCGCAGGCGCGTTCTCGCCGGGAGCGCCGCGGTCGCCGCCGGCGCCGCCGGACTGGTCGCCGTCGGCTGCGGCGACGACGATGACGACGAGCCCGAGGCCACGCCTGCCGCGACCGAGGCCGCCGCCCAGGCCACCGAAGCCGCAAGCGAGGCGGAGGCGACCGAGGCCGCCGCTACCGAGGCCGCTGCGACGGAAGCCGCGGCCACCGCGGCCGCGACCCAGGCCGCCGCCACCGGCCCCCGCGCGGGGGGCACCATGAAGGTGCAGCGCGCCTTCGCCGATACGGGCTACGACCCCGCCATCACGATCACCGGCTACCAGTGGGCCGCTATCACCTACAACCACCTGCTCGGCTTCTCCCTCATCGAGAACGAGGCCTGGGGCGATGCTGCCCAGAGCTGGGAGCAGCCCGACCCCTTCACCATCGTCTTCAACCTCGAGCCCAACCTCCGCTTCAACCCCGAGGCCGCCGACGGCCGCCCCATCACCTCCCAGGACATCGCCTACAGCTTTGCCCGCCTCCCTGCCGCCTTCACGAACCTCGCTTCCGAGGTCAACCCCCTCCAGTTCGCCTTCATGGCCGGCTTCGATACGCCCGATGACACGACCTTCGGGCTCCAGATGCAGTACCCGTGGGTGTCCGCCATCCCCACCCTCGGCTCGACCTCCCTCGGCATCGTTGCCCCCGAGGTCGTCGAGGCCAACGGCGGCAACCTCACCGACACGGTCAACGCCGGCGGCGGCGCCTATATGTTCGAGTCCCGCGGCCGCGATGGCTTCAACAGCTACGTTCGCAACCCCAACTACGCTGGCCACTCGACCGCGCGCGGGCGCTTCACCAAGGATCCCCCCTACATCGATCGCTGGGAGGACGCCCACATCACCGACCCCGCCACCGCCGAGGCCCGCTTCCTCACCGGCGACTCCGACATCCTCACCGGCGTGGTCGGCGGCATCGATGCCATCAAGGCCGATGAACTCCGCGATCAGGACGGCGTCACCATCATCAGCGGCCCCACCAACACCCACCTGATCATGGCGCTCGACGCCCTCAAGTGGGTGCCCTTCCCCCAGCTTCGCGAGGCCCTCTCCCTCTCCATCGACTGGGACGGCTACATCGATGTCGTCCACGACGGCAACGGCATCCGCGGGGCGCCCGTCGGCCCCGTGTTCCCCGAGGTGCTCTCCCAGGAAGAGATCCGGGAGCTCCAGCAGTTCGACCCCGAGCGCGCCCGCCAGCTCTGGGAGCAGGGCGGCGGCAACCAGGTCTTCCCCGACGGCCTCACCACCCTCCTCGCGACCTTCACGGACACGCGCGGCACCCAGTACATCGCCCAGCAGATCGAGGAGAACCTCGGTATCACCGTCAAGCTGGAGCCGGTCGACTTCGCCACCTACGTGGCCAGCCTCACCGCCCCTCCGGGCTCGAAGATCTGGCACTTCGCCCTCGTCGTCGAGAACTCCCTCTCGACGATTCCCGACTACAACGCCCTCACCCACTACGTGCCCACGGGCTACGGCGGCGCCTTCGGCCTGTTCACCCACGAACACCCGCAGGCCGCGCTCATCCCCCCCGAGGTCATCGACATTACGCACGACATGGGGAAGCCCATCCAGGACCTCTACAACGCCCAGTCCGTCACGCACGACCCGGAGCAGCGAGCGGCTCTGCTGCAGCAGCTCCAGCGGCTCATCTTCACGCAGTTCTGCTGCACCTTCCCCGTTCCCGTGGGTGCCGTCGAGCAGCACGCCGTCCGCAGCCGCGTGCAGAACGTGCCGCCGCCGCCGGACTTCAAGGACAACGGCTCGATGGGCTACCGCCGAGCCCAGAACATGTGGCTGGCTGACGCGTAGGCCGTAACTCGACCACGGGGCCAGCCTGGATGTTGAAAGCTGTATGCGGTTCGGTTATGAATGCCCGAACCCGCCGGGTGCTGCCCGGCGTTGAGGAGAGAAGAGATGGCTGAAGGCTATTGGGGTAAGTACTGGCGGAGGCGCGTTTCGCGCAGGCGGGTTCTGGCGGGAGGCGCCGCTGTTGGCGCCGGCGCTGCCGCGCTCGTCGCCGTTGGGTGCGGCGACGACGATGACGATGATGACACCGCGGCGCCCGCCGCTACGGCCGCCGCGACACAGGCGGCCGCCGCCACCGAAGCTGCCGAGGCGGCCGCCGAGGCGACCGAAGCTGCCGAGGAAGCGGCCGCCGAGGCCACCGAGGCCCCGAGCGCAATCCAGCTCGGAGGGACCTTCAACCACCAGAAGGCGTCCCAGAACACCTCGCTCGATCCCTCCGTCACCGTAACCGATCCCAGCTGGACGGCCCTCACCTACAACCATCTGCTCGGCTACTCGCTCGTCGAGGAAGAGGCCTGGGGCGATGCCGCCACCGGCTGGGAACAGCCCGACGCCACGACCCTCGTCTTCAGTCTCGAAGACGGCCTGAAGTTCAACCCCGACGCCGCCGGCGGCCGCGACATGACCTCCGAGGACGTCGCCTTCAGCTACAGCCGCTTCCCCACCAGCCTCTCCGAGCTGGGTTCCGAGGTGAACCAGCTGCAGTGGGGCTGGATGGGCGTTGATCGCGGCGCATCCTTCGACACGCCCGATGCCACCACCCTCACCATCAACCTCGCCTTCCCCTGGGCCTCTGCCATCCCCTCGCTCGGCTCGAGCGCTATGGCGATCGTCGCCCGCGAGAGCGTCGAGGCAGGCGGTGGCCACCTGAAGGACACCCCCAACGCTGGTGGCGGCGCCTACATGTTCGACACCATCGACGACACCGGGAACACCTACAAGCGCAACCCCAACTATCGGGCGCACTCCAGCGACCGTGGCCGCTTCACGGCTGACCAGCCGTACATCGACCGCTGGGAGGACGTCATCGTGACCGACCCCTCGGCTCGTGAGGCCCGCCTCCTCGCGGGTGACTCCGACGTGCTTGGCGGCATCGATAGGATCCAGGCGGAGCTGTTCGCGGGCGAGGAGAACGTCCAGGTCATCGAAGGCCCCGCCAACGACCACGCCATCATGGAGCTCGACGGCTTCAAGTGGGCGCAGCACCCCCTCCTGCGGGAGGCCCTCTCCCTCTCCATCGACTGGGAGGGCTACATCGATGTCGTCCTCGACGGCGAAGGCATCCGCGGGGCGCCCGTTGGTCCTGCGTTCTCGCAGGTGCTTCCCCAGGACGAGATCAGGGAACTCCAACAGTTCGACCCCGCCCGTGCCCGTGAGCTCTGGGCGCAGGGCGGTGGCAATGAGGTCTTCCCGGATGGCCTCGTGACCGTCATCGCGACCTTCGGCGTGAGCACCCGCCACATTGAGTTCATCGCCCAGAGCATCGAGGAGAGCATCGGCGTTCCCACGCGCCTCGAGCCGGCGGACCTCGCTAACTACGTCGCCCTCGCGACGGCCCCGGCGGGCCAGAAGATATGGCACTACTTCATCGCCGGCGAGAACTCGCTCTCGACAATCCCCGACTACAATGCCCTCACCCACTACGTGCCGAACGGCTACGGCGCCATCTTCGGCGGCGTCTACACCTTCGACCACGTTCTCGCGGCGAACTACCCCGACGAGATCATTGAGGTCACGAACGAGATCGGGACCGAACTCCAGCGCCGGTACGATCTCCAGGGTGCGACCGTCGATCCCGAAGAGCGCAAGCAGGTCCTGCAGGATCTGCAGCGCTACATCTTCACCAACTTCTGCTGCGTGCTGCCGCTGCCGGTGGCGTCGGTCCAGCGATACGCCATGAGCGCCCGTCTCCGCAACGTGCCGCCCGTGCCCGATATCGCCAACAACGCCTCCATGGGCTACCGGCGCGCCCAGAACATGTGGATCGAGGCGTAACCCTGCGCGGGAGACGCTAGCGTCGGGGTCGGCGGACCCCACCAGCGAGAGAGGGGGTCGAGATGGGCAGCTACATCGTCCGACGGTTGCTGCTCATCCCGATCACCCTGTTCATCATCACGATCATCGTCTTCATCTTCATGCGCGCCGTTCCCGGCGATGCCGGACAGGTGAAGTGCGGCGCCGCCGGCAGCTTCGATGAGACTTGCTTCGAGCAGGTCCGCAAAGAGCTCGGGCTCGATAAGAGCCTCTTCCAGCAGTACACGCTCTGGCTGGGGGACATCGTCCTGCGGGGCGACTTCGGCTTCTCCCCCATCAGCCGCGAGCACATCAACTCCGAGATCGGGCCGCGCGTCTGGAACACGGGCCAGGTGGGCCTCCTGTCGATCGCCTTCACGCTCCTGATCGGGATTCCCGTGGGAGCCATCTCCGCGATCCGCGCCGGGCGGCCCTCCGACTACGTCCTGCGCTTCTCTGCCGTCCTTGGGCTCTCTGTCCCGAACTTCTGGCTGGCGACGCTGCTCATCATCTTCCCCGCAGTGTGGTGGGGCGTGCGCGTCGCACCCGACTGGGTCGGCTGGGAGGATCCGATTACGCACCTCCAGATCATTGCGGTGCCCGCGTTCCTGCTCTCGCTTGGCGGCGGGGCGACACTCTCCCGCATCGTCCGCTCCTCCATGCTCGAGGTGCTCCGTAGCGATTTCGTGCGCACCTCGCGGGCCAAGGGGCTGCGCGAGACCGCCATCGTCACCCGCCACGTCTTCCGCCCCTCGATGATCGCGCTCTTCACCATCGTCGGTCTCCAGTTCAGCCTCGTGCTCGGTGGCTCCGTCATCATGGAGAGCATCTTCAACATCCCCGGCATGGGCCTCTGGGTGATCGGCGCCGTCGCCGGCCGTGACTTCATCGTCATCCAGGGCGTTGTCGTCTTCTTCGCCGCCTGGTTCCTCGTGATCACACTGCTGGTCGACGTCATGTACGCGTGGGTCGATCCCCGCATCCGGTACTAGGGGAGGCTCAGGTGACGACTGCCCAGCAAACCACCGAACTCCTCGAACTCCAGTCGGAGCGACCCTTCCTGATCCGGGCCGGCGGCGCGGTTGCCCACTTCGTGCGCAGGCAGCCCCTCGGCACCTTCGGCGCCATCGTGATCGTCCTGCTCATCGGCGGCTCCATTCTCGCCCCCGTCCTCAACACCTCCGATCCCGGAAGCTCGATCCGCAGCGCCCCCACCCTCGGCGCCCCCAGCGGCGACCACTGGTTCGGCACCGACCGCAGCAAGCGCGATGTCTGGTCGCGCGTCCTCTACGGCGGCCGTCCCACCCTCCTCATCGGGTTCGGCGCCGTCGCCCTCACCATGGTCGTCGGGATCACCCTCGCCCTTGCTGCCGGCTTCTTCGGTGGCCTTGTAGACCTCCTCATCTCGCGCTTGATCGAGATCATCATCGCCGTGCCCGCGATCCTCTGGCTCTTAATGTTCACTACCGCCGTCGACCGGAGCGTGCAGACGCTCATTTTCGCTGTGGCGTTTACGTTCACGCCCATCACGATCCGGTTCTTCCGCGGGAACGTCCTGCAGGAGAGCTCCATCGCCTACGTGGAGGCGGCCCGTGTCATCGGGGCCTCCGGCGGTCGGATCATGTTCCGGCACATCCTGCCCAACGTGCTGCCCCTCGTAATCGTGGCCGCCAGCATCACCATCCCGGGGGCCATGCTCTCCGAGGCCGGGCTGACCTTCCTTGGCCTGGGGCTCGAGCCGGGCACGGCGTCGTGGGCGCAGGACCTCGGCCCCAACAACCGCAGCTACTTCCGCGTCGCCTGGTGGCTCCTGGTCTTCCCCGGCGCCGCCCTCGCCCTCGCCGTCCTCGCCTTCAACTTCTTCGGCGATTCGATGCGCGACGTCCTCGACCCCCGCCTCCGCGGCTCTGGCCTCATCTAGGAGCGGGCGGCAGGCAGAAGCACTCGAAGCCGCGCCTCGCGATCAGGAGGCGCGGCTTCGCTGTTCGGTTCGGGGATCGGGTGTGCGGAGCGGCTACTGGCTCTCGAGCGAGCGCATGATCGCGCCGCCGTGGTGGTAGTCCACCTCGAGCGTCACCATGCCCGCGTCGTCGAACTCCAGGTAGGTCATCCCGTCCGAGTACCAGCGCTTGCCCTTGTGGTCCGCCCCGAAGGCGTCGCTCGTGACCGTGGCGCTCATGCGCCAGGTGAAGGCCACGCCGTCGTCGGCCGTCCAGAACTTGTCCGGGATGAGCTCCAGGTCGGGCGAGCCCACCAGCCCCGCCGCGAAGAACTCGCGGATGGCCGGCCACCCCACCTTGTCCTCCCCCGCGACGATATCGCGCAGGATGCACTCCTCCGCGAAGAAGGGCGCCGGCGCGTCCGCGTCGCCGCTGCTCCACGCCTTGAACAGCTCGATTGCCGTGTCAATTTCCTTCTGTCCCGCCATTGCTCGTGTCTCCCTTACTCGCCCTCAGGGGCGTATGACATGCCGATGATAGTGGAGAGGTGGTTGATCATTGAGAGCTTGAGCGCCGTCCCGATGGCCGCCATGTTCGGCGCCGGGTTCGCCCCGGTGATGAAGATGCGCAGCGCCGAGGTGTTCGCGCACGCCCCCTTGAACTGGTTGAACACGTCCCAGTAGGCCCACGTCTCCTTCGTGATGACGTGTCCCGTCACGTCCGCGATGTACTCCCGCCACTGCGGTGGCTCCATCACCCCCCGCCCCCGCATCCCCCCCAGGAAGAGCCAGTCCTCGTTCGGATCGCCGATGTGCGAGAACTCCCAGTCCGTGAACGCCTGCACGTGGTCGCCGTCGTGGATGAAGTTGAGCGGGCCCGGGTCGCCGTGGACCAGTGTGAGGCGCAGGTCGTCGGGCGCATTCCGCTTCAGCCACGTCGCCGCCTCCTCGAGCAGCGGCTCGGGGAGCACACGGCCCCAGCGGTGCACATCCATCCAGCGGTCGACCTGCTGGTGCACCGCGTCGATCGGCACCGATGGGATGCGCGCGAACGGAATCTCCTTCGCGCGCCAGTCCATCTGGTGGAGCTCGTGCAGTTTCGTCACGTAGTCGCGCAGGGCCGCCTCGTTCGGAGGACCGCTGCTGCCCTCAACCCAGTCCATCATGAAGAACGGCGTGCCGATTACCGCCGCGTCGAACTCCACGAAGCGGATGTAGGCCACGGGGAACCCCGCCGCCCGCATCGCCCGCATCGTGCGAATCTCATCAAGGGAGTTCGTGCCGAACATGCCCGCCTGCTCCACCCGCAGCGCGAACGATCGCGCCACGTCCTCGCCCTCGTGCCGGTAGGTCGCGTTCACCCGGAACATTCCGCGCGAGTGCCCGATCGTGATGCGCTCCAGCGGCCCCACCGCCACCCCCTCGTCCGAGGGCAGCTTGGCCGAGAGGTAGGCCGCTATCTGCGGTTGCGCGACTTCAACGTTCAACACGGCGTGGCGTCCCTCCGAATCGCATCAGCATCGTGCTCGTCTCGGTCAGGTTGTCGGCCGCCTGCTTCACGATCACCGGCCGCAGCTCCGCCCGGATAGCTTCCCCCTCGGGCGATTCGTTCCCGACAGCGTGGCTGAGCAGGCGGCTCGCCTGCTCCATGGCCGTGAACCCGCGCGTCTCCCCCTCGCTCTCCTCCAGCACCGCCCCCAGCCCGGGATGGTCCCGCAGGAGCCCCGCAACCACCGCCTCGACCTCCTCCACCTGCCCATCGACGTGCTCGTCGCCCGCGATGATCGCGCGCGCGTACTCGATGGTGCCCATCAGCTGGCTCGCCGCCGCCCGCGCCCAGGTGTCCTCCAGGTTCGGGAGGAGCTGGTTCTCGATCGTGTGCAGCGCCCCGACGAGCACCTCGTCGACGGTCGGCCGCTTCGGCTCTGGCATCCCGATCGCCCGCTAGCTGCCGCGCAGGGCCGCAGCCGCCTCGGCCTCGCGCTCGAAGTCCCAGCCGCCGCCCCAGAGCGGATCGCTGGGATCCTCGCCGATCTGCTCCATGCCCTCCTCCATGAACCACTCGAAGGTGTGGGCGTGGCCGCTGCGGAAGTCGTACTCGTTCTGGAAGCCGAACATCGTCTCTGCCTTCTTGATGCTCAACACCGAGTGGTGCATCCGTCCGAAGAGGTGGCCGAAGACGGGGCGCGTCCCCGGCTGGCGCCAGTTGAACCCCCAGGTGTCGAGCTGACCCTCCGGCACGTAGACGATGTCCGCCGGCTTCCCCACGATGTCCGCCAGCGTCTCCACGTAGTACTGCGTCGTCACCCCTTCGTTCGTCAGGTTGAACGCCTCGCCCTTGGCCGCGTCCTGGCCCGCAATGTCGATCTGGAAGCGCACCAGGTCATCCACGTGCCCGTACGAGCACGTCACGAGGCCCTCGTGCGGGATCAGGATGGGCAGGCCGCGCAGGAGGCGCAGGAACATGGGCGCCTCCATGTCGTAGATGTTGTTGTTGGGCCCGTAGATCGCCGCCGGCCGCACCGCCGTCGCCGGGAAGCCCGTCTTGCGATGCTGCTCGAACAGCCGCTGCTCCGTGTACGCCTTGAATCCTCCGTAGGTCTCCCGCGGCTCTCCCGTGTAGGCGTTCGTCTCCGGCCAGGGCATGTTCCCCGAGGGCTGGTAGCACATGATCGAACTGCAGTAGATGTAGTGCCCGATCTGCCCGTCGAGCAGGTCGATGAGGAAGTCCAGGTCCGACTTCCCCGCCACCATCACGAACCCGGAGATGTCGAACACGGCGTCGAATTCACGGCCGCCGAGCGCCGCCTTCATCGATTCGTTGTCCGTCCGGTCGGCGATCAGCCGCTCGGTGCCCGGTGGCAGGTCCACCGAGGTCACGCCCCGGTTCAGCACCGTCACCTCGTGGCCGCGCGCCGCCAGTTCCCGCACCGTGCGAAGCCCCACGAACGTCGAGCCTCCGAATACCAGCGCCTTCATCGCCATCCCTCCATCTGATTGATCTGCCTGTGCGCGTCCGTCCCCGGACTGTTACTCGAACACGACCGCCTCGAGGTGGGCGAGACCCACGTCGTCGCCGCTCCGCAGCAACGTGAAGCTCTCCGCCCAGGCGTGGTCGAATTCACGCTCCGTGCCGTCTTCCTCGATGATCTTCTGGGGGTGCGAGGCGTCCCACACCTCGCCCTCGACGTGGTACTCACCGCGCCAGACACCCTGGCCCAGGCCGTCGTTGAAGCCACCGAAATAGCCCCCGCCCTGGCAGTAAACCCAGCCGAGGTCCTCGAACTCGTACTCCCGCTTCGTCCCGTTGGCGTCCGTCAGGCTGAACGTGCCCGACTTCACCCGCTTGGGACCCTCGGGATAGAACTCGAGGTCGTGTTCGATCTCCGTCACCCCGACCTGCGAGTCCTCGAAGAGAATCGCGCCCTCCTGCTGGAGCCGCTCGCCGTCGTTCCGGTCCATCGTCTGGTAGAAGCCGCCGTGGTCGGGCATGCGGAAGAGCACCCACTGGCGCAGGGCCTGGGTCCGCTCCTGCCGGTGCGCCGAGGGAGCGCCGTGCTCGCGCGGACCGCCCCGTCCCGGCATCGACCCCCAGGAGTGGTTGCGGAAGAAGAACCACTTGTCCGGTGTTGCCGTGTAGGTCTTGCCCCCGACCGTCACCGACCCCTCGACCGTGCCCACCACCTCGTACACCGCCCGCGAGGCGACGAACCGCCCCCCCTGGCGCGTGTACGTCGGCTGGTCCTCGTACGGGACCGCCGTGGAGCGGCAGACCAAGTCGCACTCGATGCCGTACTCGTTCTCCTCCAGCACCAGTCGCACCGTCTCCATCGGCTCGACGATGTCGATCCGGAGCGGGCCGATGCCGTTCGTGTTGATGTCTGACCGCAGCCGTCGAGAGAGCCGGATGTTGTGCTGCTTCCCCTCGTGCCGGATACAGACGAACCCGTCGATCACGTCGTTGTTCGTGTAGAGCCGCACCAGCCCGATCAGCTGGATCTTCCCCTCCGTGTCGCACAGGCAGATGTAGTGCCCGTCGTTCCAGTGCTTATCCGTCGCCATCACGGAGCCGAACGCTTCCGTGATCTGGTGCACCGGGTGCTCATCGAAGTTGGTCAACCCGTACCGGCTCATGGCTGAATCCCCTCGCCCGCGTCCTCGCGGTCTACCCGTGCGCCACTTCGACGAGTGGTGCGAAGAAGTCGACCTGGTCGATCCAGTTCTGGGGGCTCGGGCAGGGCTCCCAGAAACCCGTCTCGATGATGATGTGTTCGATGCCCGCCTCGCGCGCTTCCTCCACCTTCGGCTTCATGTCCTCGGTCGTGCCGCTCCACGACATCGGCCCGAAGAAGCCCCCGTGCCACGGCTCGATGCCCGGCATGGTGGGGTTGGCGAAGATACGCATGTAGTTCTTCAACGGCCCGCGGCCGTACTCCGATGCGAGCGCGTTCAGGCCGGCCATGCCCTGCATCACCATCTCCGGCGGCGCCCCTGCCGGGTTCCAGGCGTCGCCCAGCTCGGCGATGCGGCGCTGGCCCTGCGGGTTCCCCCCGCCCCCGATCGCAATCTCGACCTGGGGCTCGCCCGCTGCGTTGCGCTGCAGCGGCTTCGGCGAGGTGTCGCACTTCGGGATGTCGAAGAACTCCCCGTGGTACTCGACCGGGTCCGGGAGCCAGCACGCCTTCAGCGCCCGGATGAAGTCCGTCATGCGCGCCCCGCGCTGGGTGAAGGGCGTGTCCATGTGGTCGTACTCGTCCTTGCTCCAACCGAGGCCGAGCCCCGCCACCACGCGCCCGCCCGAGAGGATGTCGAGCGTCGCCAGCCGCTTCGCCAGCAACACCGGGCGGTAGTAGGCCGTCACCAGGATCGACGTCCCGATCTGCACCCGCTCCGTCGCCGCCGCCACGAACGAGAGCAACTCGATGGGCGAGAGCATGCAGCGATACGGGTCCGGCATCTTGACCTCGATGGGGCCGCCCGCGTACCCGACCTGCGGGTCGTCGACGACCATGAAATGGTCCTGGACCCAGAGCGAATCGAAGCCCGCCGCCTCCGAGTTGCGGGCGAATCCGAGCACCGCCGTGCGGTCCGCGTGGGGGTTCAGCTGGGGCAGGCAGAGTCCGATCTTCATGCGCGAAATCACCGTCCGTGAGAAGTGGGCGCAGTCTAACGGGTTTCCCGGGGCGGCGATGGCCCCGCCGGCCAGGTTGTCACCAGGGAATGTAAAGGAAACTGGGGATTACATACCTGACTAACCAGAGGCGAGAACGGCGGCAACGCCGGAGTCCG
>CAYMDV010000022.1:0-25165 GCA_964389725.1 uncultured Anaerolineaceae bacterium | reverse complement strand
CCCTGCGACACCTGGGGCGGCTTCGTCTGGTTCAACCTGAACCCCGACGCCGAGCCCCTCGAGGAGTTCCTCGACCCGGTCAACCAGCACCTCGATCCCTACCACTTCGAGGAATACGCCATCGTCCAGGACATGACCCTCGAGTGGGACTGCAACTGGAAGACCTCCGTCGATGCCTTCAACGAGGTCTACCACGTGCAGGGCATCCACCCGCAGCTGCTCGAGTCGCTCGACGACATCCATGTCCAGATCGACCTGTACGAGCGCCACAACCGCTACCTGGTCCCGTTCGGGCTCGTGAGCCCGCGCTACCCCAACCAGGAAGAAGTCACCCAGCCGCTCCTCGAGTTCATGGTCGCCGCCGGCATCGATCCCGAGACCTTCACCGGCGGCATGGGCGACGTGCGGCCGGCCATGCAGGCCGCCACCAAGAAGACCGCCGAGGCGCAGGGGCTGGATGTCTCCGGGCTGAACGACGATCAGCTCTCGGATGACTACCACTACTACATCTTCCCCAGCCTCACCTTCAACACGAACGCCCTGAACTTCCTGTTCTTCCGCCAGCGTCCCCACGCGACGGACCCGAACAAGATGCTGTTCGACCTGCAGACGTACGTGCGCATCCCGCCGGGCGCCGACTGGCCCCCGCGGCCCGTGCACACCACCCACAAGCACGGCGAGATCTCCATCGGTCTCGTCCTCGACCAGGACTCCTACAACCTGCCGCGTGTCCAGAAGGGCATGAACTCGCGCGCGTACAAGGGGCTCCTCATCAACTACCGCGAGCGCCGCATCCGCCACATGCACAAGGTGCTCGACAACTACCTCGAAGGCCCCGACCGCTAGATCGCGGCCCGCACGGGTACCAGAAGGCCGCGGCGCTCAGCGCCGCGGCCTTTTTCGTTGCGGCGCGCCCTGCCGGGCGGGCGCTACTGCAGCGCCCCGCTCACGACCAGCTCCGCCAGCTCCTCCTCGCCGTAGCCCAGCACCTCGCGGAAGACCTGCTCCGTGTGCTGTCCCAGCAGCGGCGCCGGGTTGCGCGGACCTGCGCGCGTCTCGCTGAGCAGGTAGGCGGGACCGTCGTAGGTAAGCGGCCCGATGACCGGGTGGTCCGTCTCCCAGAAGTGGCCCCGCGCCTGGAGCTGCGGGTCGTGCTGCACGTCCGCCATGGTCGCGACCAGGTGCGCCGGCACCCCCGCCGCCTGCAGCCGCTCCTGCGCCTCCTCCGCCGACCGCACCCCGCACCAGGCCGCCAGCCCCGCCTCGAGCTCGTCCTCGCGGGCCTTCCGCCCCGCCGCCTCCCGCAGCCCCGCGTCCGCCGCCCAGTCCTCCCGCCCCACCGCCGCGCAGAGCCGCGGCCACTGCTCGTCGTCCATCACGGCGATCGCGCACCAGCGGTCCTCGCCCTCGCAGGCGAAGACGCCGTGCGGGGCCGCCTCGGGATGGCGGTTCCCGTCCGCGACGGTCGCCGCGCCGCCGTTGAGCGCCGCCACCAGCGCCCCGTCGAGCGCATAGGTCGTCGCCTCCAGCTGCGAGAGGTCGATGTACTGCCCCTCGCCCGTGCGCTCGCGGTGATCGAGCGCCGCCAGCAGCGCTGAGGCGGCGAAGTGCATCGCCACCCAGTCCGTGTAGGCCACGCCCGTGCCCGTCGGCGGCCGGTCGGGCCAGCTTGTGAATCCCGTGATGCCCGCCGCCGCCTGCAGGATCAGCCCGAACCCGCGGAACTGCGCGTGCGGCCCGTACTGCCCCTCCATCGACATCGACATCATGACCACGTCCGGGTTGATCGCCTGCACCGATTCGTAATCGAGCCCGATCCGCTTCATGAACCCCGGCGTGAACGACTCCGTGACCACGTCGCTGGCCGCGATCAGCCGCTTCGCCGCCTCCAGCCCGCCCGGGCTCCGCAGGTTGATCTGCACCCCGAGCTTGTCGCGGTTGTGGTTGGCCCAGTAGGCGCTCCCGTCCGGGCTCCCGTCGCCCGCCGGCCGCGGCCCGCCCCCCCGGAAGGTGTCGAGCTTCAGCGAGGACTCCACCCGGATGACCTCCGCCCCGTGCCAGGCCAGCACCTGCGTCGAGTTCGGCCCCACCCCCACCCAGGAGAAGTCCGCTACCCGGATGCCTTTGAACAGATCCCGCGCGCCGACAGCCCACTGCGCCTTCGACAGGTCTGGAACGCTCGCCCCCGCGGCCACCTCCGCCCGCACCGCTTGCCCGTGCGCGTCCGCCGCCGCCACCTCCCCCGTCCGCCAGGGCGTTCCCGAGAGCTTCATCGGCGCGCCCGGCATCCGCAGCCGCCCCACCGGCGACTCCGCCTCCTCGAAGAACCCCCGCGCCGCCAGGTGCTCGCTCGCGACCAGGTCGTCCATCGTGTTGACCGGGTAGATCATCAGGCCGCGCGGCTGCCCCTCCTCCCCCAGCTCATGCGTCGTCCGCGCGGCGAAGAACCCCCGGATCTCCCGGTCGAGCGCCTCGACCTCCTCCGGCGACGGCATCGCCCCGCCCGCCAGCGCCTGCCCCGCCCACTCCTCGGCGTCGAACGTGCGCGCCTCGCCGGCTTCGTCGAACCACCGCGCCAGTGCCCGGATGCTGTCCGTCTGGCGCCAGTAGGCCACGTACCCGTCCGCCGAGGGGTAGATCAGCCGCGTCCCCTGCGTCCCGAAGGCGCGCCCGCCGCCGGCCCGCTTCGTCACGAGCCCGTCCATCGCGTAGTAGAGCCGCGAGTTTCCGAGCGCGTTCGCGACCGCCGCCTGCATGGCCACGTCGACGAGCTGGCCGCGGCCGCTCAGCTTCCGCGCCCGCAGCGCCAGCAGCGTGCCAACGCACGCCTGCTCCCCCGTGAGCGCGTACGCCTGCTCCACCGACACCCGCAGCGGTGCCCGGTCGGGGTCGCCGCAGAGCGACATGAGTCCCCCCGCTGCCAGCCCGACGAGGTCGTTGCCCCGCCACCCCGCCTTTGGCCCCTCCAGCCCGAACGGCGTGATCACCGTCCGCACCACTTGCGGCGCCCGCCGCTCGAGCGCGTCCAGGTCCAGCGGCCGGCGTTCGCCGCGCTCGTCCGTCGAGAGCACGACCGCGTCCGCGCTCGCGCACAGCTGCAGCAGGAACGCCGCGTCTTCCGCCGATGCCTCGTCGAGCGTGATGCTGCGCTTGCCCGCGTGCATCTGCGCCCACCAGGCGCTCAGCCCCTCCCCCTCGCCCACGAGCGGCGCCCGCGACCGCGTTTCGTCCCCACCCGGCGGCTCCACCCGTACCACGTCCGCGCCGAGACCCGCCAGCATCCGCGTGCAGACCGCCCCCATCTCGCGGGTCAGATCGATGACGCGATACGGCGCGAGCGCTCCCGGCATGGCGGCGAAAAGGCTACGCGACCCGCTTCCAAGCCGCCGCCGTGCGGGAACTGATACGCGGTCTCGGTCTTGGCTCCATGGGCGTATACGATTATGTCATTCGGCCCATAGCGAGGGGAGTCGACCCATGGGTTTCTTGGACAAGCTGTTCGGGCGCGGGGAGGATATAGACGCTTCGGATGCTTCGGGCATCCACGCCGACGTCCCCATCGAGCGTGAGGAGTGCCCTCACACCAACCTCGTCCCCAAGTGGGATAAGCCCGAAGACATTGGGCACGAGGACAAAGCCTCGCACTTCGACTGCGGCACCTGCGGCGGCACATTCAACCCCGCGGAGGCCCAGGAACTGCGCGAAACCGAGGCAGAGCGCATCGGCGCTATTCCCTCCTAGGCCCTCCCTGCCCGTCGCCACCCTCCGGCGCGTAGAATCCGCCCCGCCCCTGACAGGAGGAGCGAGGTATGGCGACGCAGGCCCAGTCCGGCACTACCTTCGCGAACAGCATCGAGTGGGCGAACGCGCCTGCCGTTGATGCCCCCCTGATCGACGGCGACCTCCCCGGCCCCCGCTCGCAGGACCTCTTCGAGAAGACCCAGACCTACCAGTACGGCAGCTATTTCCAGATGGTGAACGCCCTGCCCGTGGCTTTCACCCACGGCGAGGGCGTCACCCTCACGGATGCCGATGGCAACCGCTACATCGATTTCACCCAAGGCCACATGGTCGCCGCCCTCGGCCACGCCCACCCCCGCATCACCGAGGCCGTCGCCAACCAGGCCGGCCGCCTCCTCAACGTGCGCGATTTCCCCACCGATGTGCGTGTCGAGCTGATGGAGCGGCTCGCCGAAATTACCCCCGGCGACCTCAACGTCTTCCAGTTCTTCAACACCGGCACGGAAGCCACCGAGGCTGCCCTCCGCGTGGCCCGCGCCGCCACCGGCAACCACGAGTTCCTCTCCTTCACCGGCGATTACCACGGACGCACCACCAGCGCCGCCGCCACCGGCATGGGGAACACCTCCACCGGGCCCCGCCCCTCCGGCTTCCTCACCGTGCCCGCCGCCTTCTGCTACCGCTGCGAGTACAAGATGACGTACCCCGACTGCGGCATGCACTGCACCGATTTCGCCGAGCGCCTCATGCTGGCCAACAGCCACGGGAAGCTCGCCGGCATCATCGTCGAGCCCATCACCAACGGCAGCGGCGCCCGCACCTACCCCGATGAGTTCCTCCCCCGCCTGCGCGAGATCGCCGACCGCAACGACATGCTCCTCATCTTCGATGAGTTCGCGACCTTCGGACGCACGGGCGCCTGGTTCGCCGCCGAGCACTACGACGTCGTCCCCGACGCCGTCATCATCGGCAAGCTGCTCGGAAACGGCATCCCCATCTCCGTCCTCTGCGTGCGCGAGGGCCTCAAAGACACCCTCCAGCAGACCCAGCCCTCGACCACGAACGGCGGCCAGCCCGTCGCCTGCGCCGCCGCCCTCGCCGTCCTCGACACCATCGCCGAGGAGAACCTGCTCGACCACGCCCGCGACCTCGGCGAGGTCTCCCTCGCCCGCCTCGAGCGCATCCGCGATACCCACCCCTCCGTCGGCGATGCGCGCGGCCGGGGCCTCCTCCTCGCCCTCGACTTCGTGACCGACAAGGAGAGCCGCCAGCCCAGCTTCGAGGCCGGCCGCCTCTTCTATACGAAGTGCCTCGAACGCGGCCTCGTCGTCTCCGGCGGCGGCAACGTCACCCGCGTCTGCCCCCCGCTGGTCTGCTCGGAAGAAACGGCCATGAAGGCCTACGACATCATCGAGAGCGCCATCGATTCGATGGAGCGCGAGCTCGGCTACGTCTGAAACCCAACCCAGGAGGATCCCCCATGACCGAAGCCACCACCGACCCCATCCCCGCCTCCGCCTGCCCCGTCGCCGCCGATATCGGCGCCGAGCTCTTCGAGCCGGGTTCCCAGGAGCACTGGTTCGATTCCTACAAGGTGCTCCACGGCGAGGCGCCCATCGCTCGCATCCCCGGCAAGGGCTGGCTCCCCGGCGCCGACGCCTTCATCGTCTCGAAGTTCGAGGACATCGCCTCCATCACCCGCGACCCCCGTTTCTTCGACCTGATGCCCGAGGACATCTCCGCCGCCGCCTCCGCCGGTTCCAGCGAGATTGAGTCCGAGATCTTCCGCGAGGAGGGCTTCGGCGAGACCGTCGACGCCGCCCAGACCCTCCGCCCCACCGTCGAGCAGCACAAGCGCTACCGCATGCAGCTCTGGGATCCGTGGGTCGGCCCCGAGGGCGCCGAGCGCCACCGCGACATGGTCAGGGCCGCCGTCAACGGCCTCATCGACAACTGGATCGATGACGGCGAGGTCGAGTACGTCACGCAGTTCGCCGCGCCCCTCCCCCAGACCGTCATCACCACCATCCTCGGCTTCCCGCTCGAGGACATGCCCATGCTCAAGAAGATGGAGGAGGCCCAGGTCCGCCGTTTCGTCTACGGCGAGGGCCCCCGCAACGAGCTCTCCGAGGAGGTCGAGCGCGAGAACGCCGCCGTCCTCGTCGACTTCCACCGCTACATCCAGTCCCAGATCGACGAGAAGCGGGCGAACCCGACGGAGGACATGATCTCCTTCCTCTCGCAGGTCGATTACGAGGGCCGCAAGCTCAGCGATGGGGAGATCATCAGCATCGCCGTGCTCATGCACATCGGCGGCAATGAGACGACCCAGTACGCCCTCACCTCCGAGGCCCTCCTCCTCGCCCAGCACCCCGAGCTCATCGAGGAGATGCGGGCCGACCGCGGCAAGATCCGCTTCTTCGTCGAGGAGGCCCTCCGCCTCTACGCCCCCACCCAGGGCGGCGCCGGCGGCCGCTACGTCCCCGAGGACATGGAGATCCGGGGGGTGAAGATCCCGAAGGGTTCCCTCCTCCACCTCCGCTTCGGCGCCGGCAACCGCGACGCCGACCTCTGCCCCGCTCCGGGCGAGCTGCGCCTCGACCGCAAGAACCCCGGCCGCCACCTGACCTTCTCGATGGGCCCGCGGAACTGCCCCGGCCAGGGCATCTCCCGCCTCGAGCAGAACATCGCCACCGAGGTCCTCATCGACCGGCTCGATAACATCCGCTTCGCGCCGGGCAAGAACGATTTCACCCACCAGCCCGGCATCATGCTCGGCCTCTACGAGCTCCACCTCGAGTTCGACAAGCGCTGAGCCGCGCCAGCACGCCACGTGAGGGAATCCGCATGAGTGGAGCCGCACTCGCGCACGAGTGGACCGAGGTCGTCCCCTTCGGCGACCTCCCCGTCCGCGCCGCCGCCCGCCACCCCGATGCCGACGCCGTCATCTTCCCCGACGCGCGCCACACCTTCGCCAGCCTCAACGAGGCCGCCGTGCGCGCCGCCCGCTCCCTCGCCGGGCTCGGGCTGGGCCCCGGCGACCACCTCGGCATCCTCATGCCCAACTGCATGGAGTACATCGAGGTCATGTTCGGCGCCGCCATGCTGGGTGCCTGGGTCGTCCCCATCAACGCCCGCTACAAGGAGCACGAGCTCGCCTACGTCATCGAGAACGCCGACCTCAAGCTCCTCATCACCAGCGACCTCATCGATGAGCACGTCGACTTCGTCGAGCTCCTCCACCGCTGCCTCCCCGGCCTCGCCCAGGCCCCCGACCCCGCCGCCCTCGACCTCCCCGCCGCCCCGAAGCTGCAGAGCGTCATTCTTCTTGGCGAGGCCACACCGGACGGGATGCTCGACCGCGCCGCCTTCGAGGCCGCCGCCAAGGGCGTGACCGACGACTACGTCCACCTCCTCCGCTCCCGTGTCCGCCTGCGTGACGTCGCCATGATGATGTACACCTCGGGCACCACCGCCGACCCCAAGGGCTGCCCCCTCACCCACGAGGCGCTCGTGCGCACCTCCGTCAACGCCTGCGGCGACCGCTTCCGCCTCACCGCCGAGGACCGTTTCTGGGATCCCCTCCCGCTCTTCCACATGAGCGCCATCCTCCCCATCATCGGCTGCCTCGATTCCGGCGCCGCCTACATCACCCTCACCCACTTCAACGCCAGCCTCGGCATCTCCCAGCTCCGCGATGAGCGCGCGACCGTCTGCTTCTCGACGTTCCCGCCCATCACCACCGCCCTCCTCAACCACCCCGAGTGGGACCCGGCCGAGTTCAGCCGCATCCGCCTCATGAACAACGTCGCGCCCCCCGATGCCCTCCGGCGCATCCACGCCGCCCTCCCCACCGCCCAGCACACCAACGCCTACGGCCTTACCGAGTGCGGCGGCGTCGCCTGCTTCAGCCACCCCGACGACCCGCCCGAGAAGCGCCCCGTCACCTCCGGCCGCCCCCTCCCCGGCATCGAGCTCCAGATCCGCGATCCCGAGACCGGCGGACCCGTCGCGGAGCCCAACACCCGCGGCGAGATCTGGATGCGCGGCTACTGCGTCTTCGAGGGCTACTACAAGGACCCGGTGAAAAACGCCGAGTGCTTCGACGCCGAGGGCTGGTTCAACACCGGCGACCTCGGCGCTCTCGACGAAGACGGCCGCGTCAGCTTCATGGGCCGTTTGAAGGACATGCTCAAGGTCGGCGGCGAGAACGTGGCCGCCCTCGAGATCGAGTCCTACCTCCAGACCCACCCCGCCGTGAACATCGCCCAGGTCGTGGGCGTCCCCGACGAGCGCTACGACGAGGTGCCCGCCGCCTTCGTCGAGCTCGTCCCCGGCGCCGAAGTCGCCCCCGACGACCTCATCGCGCACTGCCGCGGCCGCATCGCCAGCTTCAAGGTGCCCCGCCACATCCGCTTCGTGGCCCCCGGCGACTGGCCCATGTCCGCGACGAAGGTCCAGAAGTACCGCCTCCGCGACCAGCTCGTGGCCGAGCTCGGCACCTAGCCGCGAACATCCGGAAACGGACGGGGTAATTCGCCCGGATTCCCCCTAGGCTTGCCGCATGACCCGTCGCGGACGAGGCCGCCCGCCCCATCCCGATGTCCTCACGCCCGCCGAGTGGCGCGTGCTGGAGGAGGCCCGCTCGGGCGCCACCAACGCCGAGATCGCCATGAAGCTCGGCATCAGCCCGTACACGGTCAAGTACCACATTTCCAACATCCTCGGGAAGCTGGAGCTGCGGAACCGTCGCGAGATCGCCACCTGGGAACCCGAACGCCGCCCCGTCCGCATCGGCGAGCTGGTGGGAGCGCGGGTGCGTGCCTTCCTCGCGCCCCTCGCCCTTCTCCCCAAACCCCTCCTCGGGACTGCGGTCGCCACCGTCGTCGCGGTCGCCGCCATCCCCGCCATCATCCTGGCCGTCCTGCTGACCCGCCCCGGCGAGCCCCAGAACGTCCTCATCTCCCCGGCCCCCACCGCCTCCCCCGTCGCCGCGACGACACCCACCCCCACCCCAGACCCCACTCCCGACCCGACTCCCACGCCCGGTCCCCAGGCCACCCCCGAGCCCGCCCCTGAACCCACACCGGAACCGACGCCCGAACCCACCCCCGAGCCCCCCATCGACTCCACCCCCAACGCCCTCGGCATCCGCGAGATCCCGACCGACGAGGCGTTCACCCGTGTCGAGTACGCCCCTGGCGAGCTGATCGAGGACGAGGATGGCTCCTTCCTCCTCGTCGTCGAAACCGGCGCCGTCGAGGGCTGGTGGAGTGTCGACGGACTCCCGATCCTCTTCTCCCCCGATCACCGCTACGTGGTCACCGATGCCGCCCTCCACGATCGCCAGGACGGCCGCACCTTCACCTGGGATCCGGCGTACCTGCAGCCCCGGCGATGGGATATGCCTCCCTCGGTGCCGTTCTACAACGGCCACTCATATGTCTTGAGTGACGACGAGCGCATCGCCTTTGAGCGGTTAGGCCCGACTGCTTCTGGCGGGTCTGAGTCCGTCATTGTTGGGCCGTCCATGGAGCCCGTGGAGGGTGTCCGGGTCCGGTCGGGGAACTGCGGGCTGCTCGAACTCAGCGATACCGCACCGGCCGTCTTCGAGTTCGACGACCCCTGCGGCAATCAGGCTCTTCTTCTTCCCGAGGGTGAGGGTTTCGCTCTGATTCACGACTTTCGAACCCCTACCGGCGGGCCCTTTTCCTGCCGCGTCATTCGCTACGACTGGAGCGGCGAGGCCATTTCCGACGTCAGTGTCGATTGCTTCACCGCCAGCAATGCCCGTGTTCGTCTCTCTCCCGATGGCCGGCTATTCGCCGTGACGCGAGCGCTCTACTGCTGCGAGGTCGGGGGAGACTCGATCTACCGCCTGCCATCCATCGTCTCCATCCTCGATGCCGCCACGGGATCCGAACTACTGCGTGTCGCCGGCGCCGGGTTTCCGCTGCGGTCACATGGCGACCCGGTCATGTGGGATGGGGACAGTTCCACCCTCGTGGTGGAGACCGTCCTGGGGTACCACCTCGCGACCGTTGACGGGCGATGGATTCCGCTCCCTGAGCCCGTGTCGCAGGGAGCGGCGCGCCCGTCCCCGGCCAGTCCCCTGCGCTTCCTTCACGACCGCACGACCGTGGTCGCACCCGATGGTCAGATCCTTGCTGCCGCGAATCTTGTCGACGACGTTCTCCGACAGTTCTCCTACAGCGCATGGAGCGCCTCCGGCTCCGAAGTCCGCCTGCTTCCTTCGCTCACCGGCAGGGGCGCGACGGTTATCTTGCCGGTGCTCCTCCCCGCCATCCAGCTCCCACCGTTCGACGACTCCTTCACCGCCGAGGTCGTCGTCGATTCCTGCCTGAACGTTCGTGAGGAGGCCACGACCGAGTCCGAGATCGTCGTCTGCCTGCCGCCGGAGCGCGTCGTCGAGCTGGTTCCCCACGCGACCGACGGCCACCTTGTCGAGGGGCCGTGCACCGAGGATGACCTGTACGGGAACTGCGTCTGGGTGCACGTCCTCACGGAGGACGGCGAGCAGGGCTGGGCCTACGCCGACTACCTGCGCTGGTCCGGCATCCCCCTCGTCCCCGACCCCGCCCCGCCCGCCCCCCGCGGGTAGCCGCGCTACGCCGTGAAGTAGCGCGCCTCCGGGTGGTGCACCACGATCGCGCTCGTCGTCTGCTCCGGGTGCCACTGGAACGTCTCCCCCAGCTCCGCCCCCACCCGCTCCGGACGCAGCAGCTCCGCGATCCCGACCTGCTGCTCCAGGTCGGGGCAGGCCGGATACCCGAACGAGTAGCGCGACCCCTGGTACCCCTGCCGGAACAGCTCCCGGATGTCGGTCGCGTCCCGCCCCGCGATGCCCAGCTCCTCGCGCACCCGCCTGTGCCAGAACTCCGCCAGCGCCTCCGCGCTCTCGACCCCGAACCCGTGGAAGTGCAGGTACTCCCGGTACTCGTTCGATTCGAACAGCTCCTGCGCCAGCTCCGTCGCCCGCGGACCCACCGTCGCAAGCTGGAACGCGACCGTGTCGTACTCGCCGCTCGCGCCGTCGCGGAAGAAGTCGGCGATGCAGAGCCGCCGCCCCCCGTCCTGCCGTGGGAAGCGGAAGCGCACGGGCTCTCCCGCCGGCGCCTCCCCCTCGACCCCCGGCCAGACGAGCAGGTCGTTCCCCTCCGCCCGGCACTTGAAGTAGCCGTAGACCACCTGCGGCGTCAGCAGCCCCTCCCCGATGGCGCGCTCCTGCCACCCCCGGAACACGGGCCGCACCTCCTCCTCCAGGAACGCCTCGTACTCCGCCTCCCCGCGGTCGCCCCGCTGGTACCCCCACTGCGCCCGGAAGAGCGCCGTCTCATTCACATAAGGAAACACATCGCGCAGGGGGATGCCCCGCACCACCCGGCTCCCCCAGAACGGCGGCTGCGGCACGGGCGCGTCCCGCGCCACCTCCGACCGCACCGCCACCTCCCCCTCGCCCGCGTCCGCCTCGACGCGCGCCGCCGGCGCCTCCGAGGGCGCCGTGCGCGCCGGCTCCGGCCCCTCCCCGGCCACCACCCGCCCGAGCGTGTCGAGCCCCTCGAAGGCGTCCTGGCAGTAGTAGACGTCGCCCTCGTACACCGCCCGCAGGTCGTGCTCGACGTAGCGCCGGTTGAGCGCCGCGCCCCCCAGCAGCACGGGGAAGCGCGAGAGCCCGCGCGCGTTCAGCTCCTCCAGGTCCTCACGCATCACGACCGTGCTCTTCACGAGCAGACCGCTCAGCCCGATCGCGTCCGCCTCCACCTCCAGCGCCTTCTCGATGATCGTCGCGATGGGCTGCTTGATGCCGAGGTTGTCCACCGTGTAGCCGTTGTTCGAGAGGATGATGTCGACCAGGTTCTTGCCGATGTCGTGTACGTCCCCGCGCACGGTCGCCAGCACGATCCGCCCCTTCCCCGACCCCTCGGCCCGCTCCATGTGCGGCTCCAGGTGGCTCACCGCCGCCTTCATCGTCTCCGCGCTCTGCAGCACGAAGGGGAGCTGCATCTTCCCCGACCCGAACAGCTCGCCGACGACCTTCATCCCGTCCAGCAGGTGCTCGTTGATGATCGTGAGCGCCTCCATCTCCCCGAGCGCCTCGTCGAGGTCCCCCTCCAGCCCCCGCCGGTCCCCGTCGATGATGCGCTGCTTGAGCCGCTCGTCGACGGGGAGGGCCGCCTGCTCCTCCGCCCGCTTCGGCGCCGCCTCCACGTCCTCGAAGAGCGAGAGGAAGTGGATGAGCGGGTCGTAGTCCTCCCGTCGCCGGTCGTAGATGAGGTCGCGTGCCGCCGCGAGCTGCTCGTCCGGGATGCGGCTCAAGGGCCGGATCTGGCGCGCGTTCACGATCGCCGCGTCCAGCCCCGCCTCGACCGCCTCCGCCAGGAACACCGAGTTCAGCACCCGCCGCGCCGCCGGCTTCAGCCCGAACGACACGTTCGAGACGCCCAGGATCGTGTGCGTGCCCGGCAGCTCCGCCTTCACCCGCCGGATTGCCTCGAGGGTCGCCATCGCGTCGCCGCGCAGGTCCTCCTGCCCGCCCCCCAGGGGGAACGTGAGCATGTCGAACAGCAGGTCGCCGGGCTCCATCCCGTAGCGCCCCACCGCGAGGTCGTGGATGCGGTGCGCCACCTGCAGCTTCCAGTCGACCGTGCGCGCCTGCCCCTCCTCGTCGATGACGAGCGCCACCGCCGCCGCCCCGAAGCGCTTGATCAGCGGCAGAAGCTGCGTGATCTTGCGCTCCCCGTCCTCCAGGTTGATCGAGTTCACGACCGCCTTGCCGCCGTACAGCTTCAGCGCCGTCTCGACCACCGGCACCTCGGTCGAATCGAACACCAGCGGCAGCGTCGCCTGCGTGCGCAGCTCCCGCGCGAAGCGCTCGACGTCGGGTGCGCCCTCGCGCCCCACGTAGTCGATCATCAGGTCGAGCACGTGCGCGCCTTCCGCCGCCTGCTGGCGCGCGAGCGCCACCACGCCCTCGCTGTCCTCCTCCAGCAGCAGGTCCCGGAACGCTCGCGACCCCGTCGCGTTCATCCGCTCCCCCACTACCAGGAACGACGTGTCCTGCTCGAAGGGCACGCTCGTGTAGAGCGAGCTGCAGGCCGCCTCGATCGTCTCCGGCCGCGGCTTCGGGCGCGGCCTCCCGACGGCCGCGATCGCGGCCTCGAAGTGCTCGGGCGTCGTTCCGCAGCAGCCCGCCGCGATGCTCGTCCCCAGCTCCTCCACGAAGATGCGCTGGTAGCGCGCGAACTCCTCCGGCGTGAGCGGGTAGCACGTCTCCCCGTCCCGGATCTCCGGCAGCCCCGCGTTCGGCCCGATGAACACCGGCCGCCGCGAGTACTGCGCCAGGTGACGCACGTGCTCGACCATCTGCTCGGGGCCGGTCGCGCAGTTGATGCCGATCACGTCGACCGTGTCGAGCGCCTCCAGCGTCGTCAGCGCGCAGGCGATGTCCGAGCCCAGGAGCATCGTGCCCGTCGTCTCGATCGTCACGCTCGCGATCACCGGCAGCCGGGTGCCCGTCTCCGCGAACGCGTCCTCGATCCCTCCCAGGGCCGCCTTCGTCTGCAGCAGGTCCTGGCAGGTCTCGACCTTGAGCACGTCGATGCCGCCCTCGATCAGGCCCAGCGCCTGCTCCCGGTAGCTCTCGACGAGCTCGTCGTAGTCGATGTGCCCGAGCGAGGGCAGCTTCGTGCCCGGCCCGATCGTTCCCAGGCTGTAGCGCGGCCATTCGGGGGTCGAGAACTCGTCCCGAATGCGCCGGAGCTGCTCCGCCGCCAGCCGGTTGATCTCGCGCACGCGGTCCTCGATGCCGTACTCGGCGAAGACGACGCGGTTCGCCCCGAACGTGGCCGAGTCCACGGCGTCGCACCCGGCCGCGTAGAAGCTTCGCTGGATCCCCGCCAGCAGCTCCGGCTTCGAGACGACGAGGTACTCGTTGCAGCCGTCGAGACCGCCGTAGTCCTCCGGCGTCGGCTTCAGCGACAGGATCGTCGAGCCAATCGGACCCGCCGCGAACAGCACCTGTTCGCGCAGCCGGTTCAGGAACGGAAGGTCACGCGCGACGTAAGCGAACGGTCCAACCCCACGGAAAGCTGAGCCTCAAGGGTAGCAGGCACGAACGGTATGTCCGGCCAGGCCCACCTAGCAGCGGATGTAACCCGTCCTCGGACCCCGCTCGCAGTACGAGCATGGAGGCAGCGCGTCTTCGGCGTCGCGCAGGGTCACGCTCCACTCGCACTTCGGGTTCGCGCAGCAGAACTGGCCGCGCCCCGGCTTCTCGCCGACCCTGTGCATCTCGGTCTCCTATCGCTTAGCACATGACAAGTGAAAGAGGCGCGTGACGGTAGCGCGTCAGGCAGATTGGTGGCAACCCTCATGCCTCCCCTGCTTGCCCCCTGCGCCCCCGCCCCCTACGATTGTTGACAGACTTACTCGACTTTAGGCAGGAGGCGATTCTTGCGGCGGCCAGACCGCCGCGAGACAGGTCAGATGCGCTGTTCCACGCGGGGCGATTACGGGCTGCGGGCCCTCATCGAGCTGGCCGACCACTACGGCCAGGGCCCCCTGCAGTGCTCCGAGATCGCCCTCCGCCGCCACATCCCCGAGCAGTACCTCGATCAGCTCCTCACCACCCTGCGGAAGGCGGGCCTCGTGCGCTCCCAGCGCGGCCCGGCGGGTGGGCACAAGCTGGCCCGCGACCCCCGTGAGATTACTGTCCACGACGCCATCGTCGCCCTGGAGGGCAGTCTTTCCCCCGTCGCCTGGCTCGACGAGCCTCCCGACCGCACCGACCACCCCCACTATTGCGGCCAGCGCGAGGTCTGGGAGCGCATCCGGCAGTCCACCAGCGCCATCCTCGCCAGCTACACCATCGCCGATCTCCACGCGAAGGAACCGCAGGCGGTCGCGGGGCGGTATCAGATATGAGCGAGCGCGGAGGCGGAGCCGGAGCAGTCGAGCGACCTCGAATAGCCGAGCGCGGAGGCGGAGCCGGAGCAGTCGAGCGACCTCGAATAGCCGAGCGCGGAGGCGGAGCCGAAGCAGTCGAGCGGAGGGCGACATGACCGCGCCGACGCGCCCGAAGATCGCCGAGTCCATCCTCGACCTCGTTGGGGGGACGCCCCTCGTCCGCCTTAACCGCGTGGTGCCCGAGGGCTCCGCCGCCATCTACGGCAAGCTCGAGAGCATGAACCCCGGCGGCTCCGTGAAGGACCGCATCGCCCTCGCCATGATCGAGGACGCCGAGCGCACGGGAGCCCTCCGGCCGGGCGCCACCATCATCGAGCCCACCTCCGGCAACACCGGCATCGGGCTCGCAATGGTCGCGGCCGTGAAGGGCTACCGCCTCATCCTCACCATGCCCGAGGACATGTCCGTCGAGCGCCGCCGCCTCTTCGAGCGCTACGGCGCCGAGGTCCACCTCACCCCCGCCATCGAGGGCATGACCGGCGCCGTCTTCGCCGCCAGCCAGCTCGCCGAGAGCGAGCCCGACGTGTTCGTCCCCCAGCAGTTCGAGAACCCCGCCAACCCCGAGGTCCACCGCCGCACCACCGCCCGCGAGATCATCGCCGCCACCGAGGGCCGCATCGATGCGTTCGTTGCCGCCGTGGGCACGGGCGGGACCGTCACAGGGGTCGGCCAGGTGCTGCGCGAGGAGCTTGGCGATCGCGTTCGCATCGTCGCCGTCGAGCCCGCCCGCTCCCCCGTCCTCAGCGGCGGCCGCCCCGGGCTGAGCGGCATCCAGGGCATCGGCGCGAGCTTCGTTCCCGGCGTCCTCGACCGCGAGGTCTACGACGAAGTCATCCGCATTGAGGACAAGGACGCCTTCGCCATGACCGCCCGCCTTGCCCGCGAGGAGGGCCTGCTCGTCGGCATCTCCGCCGCCGCCAACGTCATCGCATCCCTCACCGTGGCCGAGCGCCTCGGCGAGGATGCCCGTATCGTCACCATCCTCTGCGATACCGGGGAGCGCTACCTCAGTGTCGACCTCTAGCCCGGCGGCGGGAGCCGCCCCACAATCTGATGGCCCCCAGGACGGGCCCAACAGCGAGGCGCAGCCAGTGACCGTCAACGTCTACGTCCCCACCCCCTTCCGCCACCTCGTGGGCAACCGCGTCCAGGTCCGCGCCACCGGCGCGAACCTGCGCGAGGTCATGGACGACCTCGACGTCCAGTTCCCCGGTTTCGGCGCCCAGGTGCGCGATGCCGAAGGCGAGCTGGCCACCCACATCGGCGTCTACGTGAACCAGATCGAGATCGACACCCTCGATGGCGAAGCCACCCGCCTCGCCTCGGGCGATGAAGTCGCCTTCATCCCCGCCCTCGCCGGCGGCGCCGATGTCGTCCTCACCCCGGAGATGGTCGAGCGCTACAGCCGCCACCTGATCATGCCCCAGGTCGCCAGCGTCGGGCAGCGCAAGATCATCGAAGCGAAGGTGCTCGTCGTGGGCGCCGGCGGGCTCGGCTCGCCCGTCGCCCTCTACCTCGCCCTCGCCGGCATCGGCACGATCGGCCTCATCGACTTCGACATCGTCGACCGCTCCAACCTGCAGCGCCAGATCCTCCACCAGACCGCCGACATCGACCGCCCCAAGGTCCAGTCGGCGAAGGAGACGCTGCTCGCCCACAACCCCAACATCGACGTTGTCCTCCACGAGGCGCCCCTCACCAGCGACAACGCCTTCGAGATCATCGAGCAGTACGACATCGTCGTGAACGGCGCCGATAACTTCGCCACCCGCTACCTCGTGAACGACGCCTGCTACCTGCGCGGCAAGAAGCTCGTCGATGGCTCCATCCTCATGTTCGATGGCCAGGCCACCACCTACCTCCCCGGCCAGGGCTGCTACCGCTGCCTCTACCCCGCTCCGCCCCCGCCCGGCATGGTCCCGAGCTGCGCCGAGGCGGGCGTGCTCGGCGCGATGTGCGCCACCATCGGCAGCATCCAGGCCACCGAGGTGCTCAAGCTCGTGCTCGAGCAGGGCGAGCCCCTCGTCAACCGCCTCCTCCTCTACGATGCCCTCTCCCTTCAGTTCCGTACCGTGAAAATCCGCCGCGACCCCGACTGCCCCCTCTGCGGCGAGAACCCCACCATCACCGAGCTCATCGACTACGAGGAGTTCTGCGGCTCGCCCTTCCCCCACCCGGAGGAAGAAGAAGCCGCCGTCTAGCCTCGCACCAGCGAATCACCACCCAGGAGTACCTGCCCGTGACCTCTGCCACCGCGCCCACCGTCCGCATCCGCGTCACCGCCGTCCTCCAGAAGCTCGTTGGCGGGCAGAAGGAGATCGAAGCGCGCGGCGCCACCGTGGCCGAGGTCGTCGACGACATCGAGGCCAGTTTCCCCGGCTTCAAGGCCCAGATGTACGGCGAGGACGGGCAGCTCCAGCGCTTCGTCAACGTCTACCTGAACGACGAGGACATCCGCTATATGGGCGGCGCCGCCACCGCCCTCAGCGAGGGCGACGTCCTCGACATCCTCCCCGCCCTCGCCGGGGGCTAGCCCGCCGCCGTGGCCCTCTACCGCTCCGTCCTCGACCTCATCGGGAATACCCCCCTCGTCGAGCTGCGTGCCTTCGCCCCCCGCCCCGACGCCCACATCTACGCCAAGCTCGAGGGCCAGAACCCCACCGGCTCGGTGAAGGACCGCATCGCCCTGGCGATGGTCGACGCCGCCGAGGAGCGCGGCGAGCTCAAGCCCGGCGACACCATCCTCGAGCCCACCTCGGGCAACACCGGCATCGGGCTCGCCCTCATCGGCAAGCTGCGCGGCTACCACGTCGTCTGCGTCATGCCCGAGAACGTCAGCGAGGAGCGTTCCCTGCTCCTCCGCTCGCTCGGCGCCGAGATCATCTACTCCCCCGGCGAGCTCGGCTCGAACGGCGCCATCAAGAAGGCCAAGGCGATCGTCGCCGCCGAACCCGGCCGCTACCACTTCCCCTACCAGTACGGGAACGAGGCCAACCCCGCCGCCCACGAGCACGGCACCGCCGTCGAGATCCTGCGCGACCTGCCCGAGACGACCGCCTTCGTTGCCGGTCTGGGCACGGGCGGAACCCTCACCGGGACGGGCCGCGGCCTGAAGGCGCGCAAGCCCGACATCCGCGTCATCGCCGCCGCCCCCCACCCCGGCGATAACGTCCAGGGCCTCCGCGCCCTCGAAGAGGGCTTCATCCCCGAGATCTTCGACGAGTCCGTCCTCGACGGGAAGATCGTCGTCGATAGCCAGACCAGCTTCGCCGTCACCCGCGACCTCGCGGAGAAAGAGGGCATCTTCGCGGGCGTCAGCAGCGGCTCGGTCGTGCGCGCCGCCATGCGCGCCGCCGAGCGCCTCGAGGGCGAGCAGCACATCGTCTGCCTCCTCGCCGACGGCGGCTGGAAGTACCTCAGCTCCGGCCTCTGGACGACCGACTGGGACGACCTCCCCGAGGACGTCGACGAGATGATCTGGTGGTAGCTCGTTGACGCTCGCGCGTCAGGCCCGCGCGAGCTCGCGCCTCGCAAAGGCTGACTCGAGTGCGTCGCGCCCCAGCACCACGACCTCATCAGCCTCGCGTACAAGGGAATCTGCCTGGTTCCGTTCAGCGAAGGGTTCAATCCCGACGAGAACGACCCTCACTCCCATGTCTTGAGCCTCGACCATCCCCTGGCGCAGGTCTTCGTCGCCACCGAGCAGGTAGGCGGTCGTCACGGCCCGGTTCTGTGAGAGACGGATCAGGTCGCGCACGATCAGGGAGTCCACGCCCTTCTGGACGATCCGGTTCGCTCCGGCGTCGACTGTTCTTCCCAGGCGCAGTTTCACGCCGGACCGCAGTCCAAGCGCGGAGTGGACGGTAGTTGGGGTGCCGTCGCGAGCGCCGTCGTACCAGTAGGTCCTGAGGAACCGCTCGTCGGGGGAGTAGGCCGTTCCTTGCGCCACAAGCATGGCAGTGAGCGCATCAAAGTCGATAGTGACTTCGGACCGCCGCCGCGTTCCAAGGCAAAGATTGCCGCCAGCTACGTAGAGATAGCCGGCATCGACAAACCACGCAAACTGGTCCATGAGCTTCTCCAAGAAGAAGGCCCCCTGTGGGGGCCATTGGAAAAGGGGCCCTCTGGAGGGCCATTCAAATGTGCAGGGCATCAACTACCCTGACACCGACAATATAGCCGCACAAGTGAAGGAGTGCAACGATTGGCGCTGCGGTCTCGGCTACACTCCCCCGATGCGCTTCGGTGTGACCCTCCCCAACGTCGGCTACGGTGGCGACCCCGCCACCCTCATCCAGCTCGCCGTCGACGCCGAGGAGGCGGGCTGGGACGGCGTCTTCTTCTGGGATACGCCCTACGCGGTCGCCCCCGGCGAGACCCCACCCCCCTTCGCCGATGCCTGGGTGCTCCTCTCCGCCGTCGCCGTCCGCACCGAGCGCGTGCGCCTCGGCACGATGCTCACCCCCCTCGCCTGGCACCGGCCCTGGCTGATCGCCCGCCAGGCCGCCACCCTCGACCGCCTTTCCGGCGGGCGCTTCACCCTCGCCGTCGGCCTCGGCGCCCCACCCGACGAGGGTCCCTGGTTCGGCGGCGACGCGTTCGATCGCCGCACCCGCGCAGCCATGCTCGATGAGGGCCTCGCCGTCCTCGAAGGGCTCTGGAGCGGCGAGCCCTTCTCGTTCGAAGGCGACCACGTCCAGGTGCGCAAAGTCACCTTCTTGCCGGCGCCCGTCCAGCAGCCGCGCGTCCCCATCTGGGTCGTGGGCGCCTGGCCCCGCGACCCCGCCATGTGGCCCCGCCGCAAGTCCATGCGCCGCGCCATCCGCTACGACGCCCTCCTCCCCAACGTCTTCGGTGGCGACGGCGAGATGGTCTTCGATGCCTCCCCCGAGGAGACGCTCGAAGACCTGCGCGCCATGCGCGCCTGGATCGACCGCGAGCGCCCCGGCGATGCCCCCTACGACATCGTCATCGAGCGCAGCCTCCCCGGCGTCGATGCCGCGGAGGCCGCCCGCTGGGAGGAGGCGGGCGCCACCTGGTGGCTCGACGACGCCTGGTCGGAGGTGTGGAGCGCCCCCGACGACCCCGAGCCCCTCCGCCGCCGCATTCGCCTCGGGCCGCCCCGCTAGCCCCTCCTGCCCCGCCCCGCTATGCTGCCGCCAGCATATCCCCCGCCCGGAGCTACCCGTGCCCCTCGCCCGCTGGCTGCTCCCCCTCGCGGCGATCGCCGCCCTCCTCCTGGGCGCCGCCTGCGGGGGCGACGACGATCCCGGCGAGATCATCCTCGCGACCACCACCTCGACCTACGACAGCGGCCTCCTCGATGAGCTCGTCCCCCGCTTCGAGGCGCGCACGGGCATCAGGGTGAAGGTCATCGCCGTGGGCACCGGCGCCGCCCTGCGCATGGCCGGCGAGGGCAACGCCGACGCCGTCCTCGTGCACGCCCCCGAGGCCGAGGCGCCCTACGTCGAGCGCGGCGACCTCGTCTCCGGCCGCCTGGTCATGACCAACGAGTTCATCATCGTCGGCCCCCCCGGCGACCCCGCCGCCGCCTCCGCCGCTCCCGACCTCCCCGCCGCCGTCGCCGCCATCGCCGCCAATGGCCGCTTCGTCTCCCGCGGCGACAACTCCGGCACCCACACGAAGGAGCTCGCCCTGTGGGCCGCCGCCGGCATCGACCCCGCCTCCCTTTCCCGCGAGGAGACGGGCCAGGGCATGGGCGCCACCCTCAACGTCGCCTCCGAGCGGGGCGCCTACACCCTCACCGACCGCGCCACCTACCTTGCACTGCGCGATGTCCTCGATCTCGCCGTCCTCGTCGAGGGCGATGCCAGCCTCCTCAACGTGTACCACGCCTACGTCGTCAATCCCGACCGCCACGAGGGTGTCGCCGCCGCCCAGGCCGAGGCTTTCGTCGCCTTCCTCCTCGAACCCGAGACGCAGGCGATGATCGGGCGTTTCCGCGCCGACGAGTTCGGCCAGTCGCTCTTCACCCCCGCCACCGCCACCGCCGGGGGCGGCTGATGGAGGCCATCGGGGAGGGCCTGCTCGAGGCTCTGCGCCTCATCGGCGGCGGCGATGGCCAGCTCTATCGCATCGCCGGCCGCTCCCTGCTCATCTCCGGTTCCGCCACCGCCCTCGCCATGATCGTGGGCGTGCCCCTGGGCTACCTCCTCGGGCGCGCGCGCTTCCCCGCCCGCACCCTCATCCTCGCCGCCGTGGGCACGGGCATGGGCATGCCCCCCGTCGTCGCCGGGCTCGTCATCTGGCTCCTGCTCGTGCGCAGCGGCCCCTTCGGCGGCTTCGAGCTCATCTACACGAAGCAGGCGATGATCATCGCCCAGTTCCTCATCGCCGTGCCCCTCGTCGTCGCCTTCACCGCGGCCTCCATCCAGGCCCTTCCCCCGCGCCTCCCCGACCTCCTCGCGACGCTCGGGGCGGGGCGCCTGCGAACCCTCTGGCTGCTCGCCCGCGAAGCCCGCCTGGGCCTGCTCGCCGCCGTCATGGCCGGCTTCGGCGCCGTCGTCTCCGAGGTGGGCGCCTCCATGGCCGTGGGCGGCAACCTCGCCGGCGATACGCGCGTCCTCACCACCGCCATCGTCACCGAGACGAGCCGCGCCGATACAGAGCGCGCCATCGCCTACGGCCTCGTCCTCCTCGCCATGGCCTTCGCCATCGTCGCCGTCCTCACCGTCGTCCAGCAGCGGGGAGGACGCTGATGGACGCGACCCTCGAGGCCGTCAGCTTCGCCTACGGCGACCACCCCGTCCTCGACGTGCCCGCCCTGCACCTCGCCGAAGGCCGCGTGACCGCCCTCCTCGGCCCCAACGGCTCGGGGAAGTCGACCCTCCTGCGCCTCCTCGCCGGCCTCGAACGGCCCCGCGCCGGCCGCGTCCTCGTCGGGGGGAAGCCCGCCGCCGCCGCCCGCCGCTCGGTCGCCTATGCCTTCCAGGAGGCGGTCTTCCTCAGCGGCTCCCTGCGCTCGAACCTCGACCTCGCCCTGCGACTGCGCGGCCTGCCCCCCGACGAGCGCCGCGAGCGTCTCGCCGAGGCGGCTACCGCCTGCGGCATCGCCCACCTCCTCGATCGCCCCGCCACGCGCCTCTCCGGGGGCGAGGCGCAGCGCGCCAACCTCGCCCGCGCCCTCTCCCTGCGCGCCCCCCTCACCCTCCTCGACGAGCCCCTCGCCGGCTTCGACGAGCAGGGTCGCGCGGAGATGCTCGAGGAGCTGCCCCCGCTCCTCCGCCGCTTCGCCGGCACGACCGTGCTCGTCACCCACGACCGCGACGAGGCCCTGCGCCTCGCCGCCGACCTCGTCCTCCTGCGCGAGGGCCGCGTGCGCGCCGCCGGCCCCGGGCGCGAGGTCTTCGCCAGCCCGCCCGACCCCGAGACGGCCGCCTTTCTCGGCTACACCCTCCTCCCCACCGATGCCGGCCTGGCCGCCATCGCCCCCGGGGGCCTCCGCCCCGGACCCGGCGACCTGACCCTCTCCCTGGAGGTCGAGGAGGTCGTCGATCTGGTCACCGGCATCGAGGTCTCGGGCCGCGCGGGCGGGCGCCGCGTCGCCGTCATCTTCCCCCCGGATGCCCCCCCGCCCGCCCCCGGCGAGCGGGTTACCGTGGGCGCGCCTACACGGGTCGTCGTGTCCTTTACGGATATCCCCGCGAAACCTGTTGACAGCCCCTCCCGCGCGCCCGTAGCGTGATTGGTGCGATGGATGTGCGAGCGGTTGTGACGGGTCCCGGCGGCGCCTGAGAGGGCGCCGTTTCCGTGTCCACGCGGGCCGCTCCAGGAGGGTTCCAGCGACATGCAGTCGAGCATCATCGGCAAGATCGAGAAGGCCAGGCGCTACGCGGCCGAGCCTGAGCGTTTCCACGTCGAGAGCTTCAGTGTGACCGTGCGCGGCGACAACACCGACCACCGCGTCGAGTTCGCCGACGAGGCGTGGTCGTGCACCTGTGGCTTCTTTGCCGAATGGTCGGTCTGCAGCCACACGATGGCCATCGAGCGCGTGCTCGCGGGCCTCGTGCCGGCCCAGCCCCTGCCCGTCGCGAGCGCCACGGGCACCTAGCCCCGCCCGCGCCTCCCGCCCCGTAGGATCACGGTCCGCCACCGCGCGGACCGAGGAGAGGCATGGCCATCGGCGGGCCCCGGCTCCTGCTCGCCCTCTGGGCCGCGAGGGGCGCCGCCGCGCTCAGCGGCGTGCTCGGGCGGGGCGCGACCGCCCTCCCCGGACTCGTCGCCGAACGCCTCGATCCGCGCCTCATCGCCACCCTCGGCCGCCGCCTCGATGGCGGCGCCGTGCTCATCACGGGCACGAACGGCAAGACCACCACCGCCCGCCTCCTCGCGGAGATGCTCGCCGCCGCCGGCCGCCCCTCCGTCCACAACCGCGAGGGTTCCAACCTGACGCGCGGCATCGCCTCCGCCCTGGCCGCCGCCTCCGACTGGCGCGGCCGCCCCCGCGACCCCTCCGCCCTCGCCCTCATGGAGACGGACGAGGCGACCCTCCCCGCCGCCGCCCGCCTGCTCCAACCCCGCGCCGTCGCCTTCACCAACCTCTTCCGCGACCAACTCGACCGCTACGGCGAGGTCGACGGCGTGGCCGCCCGCTGGCGCGAGGCCCTTGCCCTCCTCCCCCCCGACACGACCCTCGTTCTCAACGCCGACGACCCCTCCGTCGCCGAGCTCGCCCTCGACTGGTCCGGGCCCGTGCACTGGTACTCGCTCGCGGGTGCGCGCGCCGACGCGACCTCCCCCGGCCCCGCCGACGCCCGCTGGTGCCGCGCCTGCGGCGGCGCCTACCGCTACGACTCGCGCTACGCCGCCCATCTTGGGCGCTGGCGCTGCTCCGGCTGCTCACGCGCCACCCCCGCGGCCGATACCGCCGCCACCGCCATCGACACGAGCGCCGATGGCCTGCGCCTCACCGTCCCCGGCCTGGGGGCGCTCGACCTGCCCCTCGGCGGCCTCTACAACGCCGGCAACGCCCTCGCTGCCGTCTCCCTCGCGCGCCTCCTCGACCTCCACGCCGAGGACATCCGCGCGGGGCTCGCCGCCGCCCGTCCCGCCTTCGGACGGGGCGAAGTCGTCCTCCTCGGCGAACGCCGCCTGCGCCTCCTTCTCTGCAAGAATCCTGCCGGCGCAAGCGAGGCCCTCCGTCTCGTCGAGGATGAGGGGGACGGCGCCGCCGTCGCCTTCGTCCTCAACGACCGCTTCGCCGATGGCCGCGACGTGAGCTGGATCTGGGACGTCGACTTCGAGCGGCTCGCGGGGAAGGTCGAGCAGTGCTGGGCCGGCGGAGACCGCGCCCCCGACGCCGCCCTGCGCCTGCGCTACGCGGGCTGGCCCGCGCCCGCCGCCACCGCCCGCACCCCCGCCGCCTTCCTCGATGCCTTCGCGGCCGCCCCCGGCGACCGCCCCGTGACCGTCCTCCTCACCTACACCGCCCTCCTTGACCTGCGCCGCGAGCTGGCCCGCCGCTCCGTTGTTTCTGAGTCGTCCGGGACACGGATCCCCTCCGCCACGGGGTAGCGCCTCCCCCACCCCTACACGCTACCGTGTAGAATCCCTGGTATGTCCGATTCCTCCCCGGGGGCGTGGATACGGGAGTTGCGCGAACGTTCGGGCCTGAGCCAGGCGGCCTTCGCCCGCCGCCTGGGCGTGCGCCAGCAGACGGTGAGCGAGTGGGAGACGGGCCGCTACGCGCCCCGCGGCGCGAGCCTCACGGTGCTGCGCATGTTCGAGGAGGAGGTCGTTCCCTACGACGCCTCCCCGCCCGCGTCCGAGACGGGAGAGGCGGACTCGTGACCATCCTCGCTCCACCCCCGCCCGTCCCCTGGCGCGCCTTCGCCGAGGAGGTCGCCCCCACCGGCGAGGCCGCCCTCGCCGAGCGCTGGTTCGCCGGGCTGCGCGCCCTCTCCCGCGTCGAGGACGGGCGCCGTCTGCACATCCGCTTCCCCGGCGTCCCCGCTCCCGGCTACGGCCCCGATGCCCGCGATGCCGTCATCGAGCTCGATGGCGCCGAGCTCTGCGGGGACGTCGAGCTGCACCTGCGCGCCAGCGGCTGGCGCGCCCACGGCCACCACGACGACCCCGCCTACGCCCGCGTCGTCCTCCACGTCGTCGAGGAGAACGACGGCGGCGCCCTCGTCACCCCCCACGCCAGCGGCCGCGCCATCCCCGTCGCCGTCGCCCCCCGGCCGCCGGCCTCCCCGCCCCTCCCCGGCTTCTCACCCCCCTGCGCCAACGCCCCCGCCCCCGAACCCGTCCTCGATCGCCTCGGCCTCGAGCGGCTGCGGGCGAAGGCCTCCCGCGCGGGGCACTGGGCCGCCGCCCGCGGCCCCGGCCCCGTGCTCTACGCCCTCGCCCTCGAGACCCTCGCCGGCCGCCGCAACCGCGAGGCCTTCGCCGAGGTCGCCCGCCGCCTGCCCCTCCC
>CAYMDV010000021.1:0-35357 GCA_964389725.1 uncultured Anaerolineaceae bacterium | reverse complement strand
CTGGCGGGCTCGCCTCCACCGGAGGGCGGCGCGGCGCGCCCGGCTCGCCGAGCGCCGGGATTGCCGCCACCGGGGGGCAAGGCGCCGTCGCCGCCGGAGCCCGAGCGCCGGGGGCTCTCGCGGCGGGCATTCCTGGGGCTGGCGGCGGCAGGAGCGGTGGGGATGGCGGCGGGCGGCGCCTTCTGGGCAACACGGGGGTCGTCGGCGCCGGAGCCGGTCGCGCGTCCGCCGCGCCCGGTGCCCGTCCCACCGACGCTGACGCCGGTGCCGCCACCACTGGCGGCGCTGCAGCCGGCGACGGGCGTGTTCCGCGAGCTCAGGTTCGAGCCGGGCCAGCCGCTGGCCGAGACGCACGGCATCTTCTTCATGCGCACCGGGGGCGAAGAGGCGGGGGCAGTGACGGGCTGGCAGCTCATCGAGCCGGGGGACCCGGAAACCCTCGTCTACCGGGTGAGTGCGGGCGGGCGCTTCGTGGCGGCGCCGGGGGCGCTGCACGATCGCAGCACGGGGCAGTCGTGGGTCTGGCCCGAGGATGAGCTGCAACTGCTCGGCTTCTCCAACGAAGCGGCCCTGTTCGAGAAGGTGGGCGAGCCTCCGGCTCCAGGGCAGGCCAAGCGGGCCCGGTACGTGCTAACGGACGATCGGCTTGAGGAGCGGGCGCAGTTCGATCTGAAGGGAACGGGGCTGCCGGCGGCGCCGCCGTTCTTCGCGCCCGGGGGGCGGCGGGCGTTCCTGGCCCTGCAGCAGCCTCAACACTTCCCGGCCCTGCTTGCGCTGGATGGGGCCACGGGGCGCGCGGCAGGCGTGCTTTCCCCGCAACGGCAGAGTGCGATGCAACGCATTTTGTTCCACCCTGCCATGCCGGCGAGCGACGGCGAATCGTTCCTCATGCCATACTCCTATTTCCACCTGCGGTCGCCGCCGAGGTTCGGGTACGGCGTCTCGACGACGTTTGTGGCGCGTCTGGGCTGGGAGGGAGATCGGCAGGCGATCACCCGCGTGCCCGTCGACCGTGCGTTCGTCTCTCCCGACGGATCGCTCGTTGCGGGCGAGCGCGTGCTTCCTATCAGAGGGCGGAACCTGGAAGAGTTCGAGACTACAAGCACGGTAATCGTGATGGACGGCAAGAGGGGACGGATTCGCTATCTCATCCGCTCAGCGCGCCTCAACTACGGCGACCAACTCTGGGGTGGGCGCTGGTTGGCGGACTCCTCGGGGCTGGTGGTACAGAGCCGGACCGGGGGGAAGGAAGGGTACAGTCTCGTGAGCGCGGACGGGTCGGCGATGGAGCCCCTTCCGGAGCCGCCGGGACCCGCGCGTGAGTGGCTCGGGGACCGGGACATGCGGGGACCAGCGCCTTCGCCGGACAACCCCGCACTGGTCGCCTTCGGACGCACGAGCCTCTACGATCGCGCCTCAGACCGCTGGCTTGGCATCGATCCGGGGGATGCGGCGCCGGCACACGAGGGACCGTGGAGACTCACCGGGAGCGAGGAGACCGTACTGGCCCTGCCGCATCGGCCTCACCGCATCTTCCCCTTGCTGGCCGAGATAGAGGAGACACACATCGAACAGAACGTTCCAACCGCAGGTGACGATGCCTAGGAGCCCGGCAGCAGTGATGGCATGGCTGCGTGCGCGGCAACCGTTCGTCTGGGTCACGATCACGCCGGTGGTCACGGTGCCGCTGAGTGCGCTGCTGCTTTACACGGTGGGAGGCGAGCACACGGCCTCGGTGCTGGGGCTGCCCGCCGGCGACCTCTGCCGGTTCGAAGGGCACATCGCGCAGAAGTGCTTCTACTACTTCGACTTCTGGCGGACGTGGCTGCTGTTCGCGATCCCCGGGGCGGTCCTCAATCTCGGTGTCGTGCTGTGGCTCCTCAAAGGGAACAGCTACGTGAGCGTGGCGGCGATCGTCGCGCTGCTGCTGGGGCTGGTGCGCTCGCTCGTCATCCCGATGGCCGCCGTCGCGGTCTCGCAGTTTGACGTGTTCGACGACGTGGGGCTGTGGCTGCGGGTGGAGATCGTGGCACGGGGCGTGACCGTGGACGTCGAGTCGCCCTCGACGAACCTCGCGATCCGGCAGCTGCTCATCGCGGCGTGGGCCGGCGGGGCGATCATGTGGGTACTGACGGTCGGGGTGTGGCGGGCGTACGAGCCGTTCATGGCACGCTTCTGGCGCGGCATTGAACCGCCCGGCGGCCCGAGGCCCGACCAGCCACCGCGCTGGACCGGCTTCCACGGACGGCGCTAGGCGATGCAGGTGGTAAGGACCGCGGCGGGACGCTTCCTGAGCGGATGGCGATGGAGTTCGCCGTTCTCGCTCCTGCTCGTGACCCCCGTGCTGACGCTGCCCCTGGCCGCACTGCTCATCTTCACCGTGGGCGGCGAGGTCGACGCCGAGGCGCTGGAACTGACCCAGATCGAATGGGTTAAGGAAGGCGGCAGCCTCGACCGCGTGCACTACTTCTACTTCGAATTCTGGCGGACGTGGGCGCTGCTGATGGCGCCGGGGCTTGTGAACCTGCTGGTCGTGTGGTGGCTGCGATACGACCTGGCCTACGTGCGCATCTCGGCGGTATTGGCGCTGGGGCTGGCGATACTGCGGACATTTGTCGTGCCGGTAGCGGCGATGCTGTGGCTGATCGGTGACACACTCAGCGCCCCGGACCTGCTCATCCGCATCCCCATCGGGGAGGAAGGGGACGCCTCGCGGCCGTCGTCGTGGCTGGCGACGATGCGCCTGCTGACGACGGCCTGGACCGGCGGCCTGGGGATGTGGCTGGTGACGGCGGGTCTGTGGTGGGCGTACGAGCCGGTGATGGCGCGCCTCTTCCCGCGCATCAAGCCACCGTGGGAGCGGGGCGCGGAGGAGGGGCGGCGCTGGAGCGGTTTCGCGCGGCGGAGCTAGCCAGCCTCCGGCGGGCAAGGTGCCGAGAGCGCCGGGGCGCTACACTCCACCGATGGCGACGACACAGCCCCCCGCCATCCCGGCCAACACGGAAGACCTCGGCCTGATCACGAGGGTGTGGCGCTGGACCGGGCGGCGTTCGCCGCTCGCGCTGCTGGTGGTGTCGCCGATCCTGACGGCGCCCCTGACCGCCATCCTGGTGTTCGGCTTTGCCCAGGAGCTCAACGCGCGGGAGCTGGGGCTGCCCGTCTGGCGAAACGAGCTCATCCCGGCGACGCTCCACTACTTCGACTTCTGGACGACGGCGCTGCTGCTGATCGGGCCGGGGTTCATCAACCTGCTGGTCGTGCTCTGGTTCTTGCAGCGAAACGGATACATGCGCGTGGCGGCGGCGCTGGGCCTGGTGGTGGCGCTGGCCCGGACGGTCGGCGTTCTGCTGGTGTTCTTCGCGATTTCGCAGTCGGACCTGATCATCCACGAGGGGCAGCTGCTCATGCGCATCGAGGTGGAGCGCACGGGCTTCCTGGCGCTCGAGCCGCGGGCCTCGCCACGGGAGGCGCTGGTGCGCCTGGTGCTGACGGTGTGGCTGTGCGGGGCGTTCGCGTGGGGACCGAGCGTGCTCATCTGGGGGCTGTACAACCTCGTGATGGACCGGCTCCTGCCGCACCTGAAGCCGCCGCAGACGCGGCAGCCCGGTGAACCGAGGAGCTGGGCCAGCTTCTTCGAGCGGCGCTAGACTCCCCCCATGGCCAGGGTCCCTTCCCCCGGTGATCCGGCAAGCGGAGAGACGCAAGGGAGAATTGGGCGGGCGTGGCGCTGGATGGGCGCCTACTCACCGCTCCAGCTACTGCTGGTGACGCCTCTGCTGACGGCGCCACTGACCGCCCTGCTCATGTTCACGGTGAGCGGCGAGGTCGACGCGGGTTCGCTGGGGCTGATCGAGAAGGAGTGGACCAGGACTCCTGGCCGGATCGATCGCACGCACTATTTCTACTTCGACTTCTGGACCACCCTGGCGCTGCTGAGCGGGCCGGGCCTGCTCAACCTGCTGGTCGTGCGCTGGTTGCTCCACGACCTCCCCTACGTGCGGGGGGCTGCGGGGATCGCACTGACGCTGGCGCTGCTGCGAACGTTCGTCGTGCCGCTGGGCTCAATCGTCTGGCTGTTGGCCAACGTTGTCACAGATGCGGGGCTCCTCATCCGCGTTCCGATCAATGAGGGCGGTGGTTTCGCCCCCTCGTCGCTGCAGGCGACGTTCAGCCTCCTGACGACTTCCTGGACGAGCGGGCTGGGGATGTGGCTCGTGACACTGGGATTGTGGCTGGCCTACGACCCGTTGATGGAGCGCTTCCTGCCAGACGTGTCGCCACAGCATGAGCGAAGTCCCGCCGAAGCCAAGCGCTGGACCGGGTTCCTCAATCGCGGCTAGCGTGTCGGGAAGGTCACTCGACGTTCCCCCATCGCTACACTTTGAGGATGGCACGACCCCGTAGCACTGCGATGCCAACGGCGTGGGAGTCTCCGCGGTGATCGGCCGGGCCCGCCGCTGGACCGCAAGGCGCTCACCGCTGGTGGTGCTTCTGTTCACGCCCCTGGTGACGGCACCCATCAGCGCGGTGCTCGTAATCGGATTCAGCGAGGCTATCGATGCGGGGGTGCTCGGGCTGCCTCGCATCCGCGAGGAGGGGCCCTTCCCCGCGACCAACTTCTACTTCGACTTCTGGCCGACCTGGCTGCTGCTCACCGGCCCTGGCTTCCTGAACCTGCTGGTGGCGCTGTGGCTCTTCCAGCCCAATGGCTACGTGCGGGTAGCGGCGGCGCTGGCGCTCGTGGTGGCGGTGCTCCGGGTCTTCGTGGTGCCGCTGCTGTACTTCTCGCTGGGGCAGTCGGACATCATCAGCCACGATGGAGGAAGGCTCATCCGGATGGAGGTGGAGAACACGGGCTTTCTCCTGACCGGGGCACCCACGCCTGAGATCGCCAGGCTACAACTACTCGTGAACGTGTGGCTGCACGGCGCCTACGCATGGGGGGCGACCATAGCGCTCGCGGGGATGTTCAACCTCCTGATGGACCGCTTCTGGCCCGGTCTCAGGCCGCCCCGGAAGCGGCAACCCGGGGAACCGAGGAGCTGGGGGAGCTTCCTCGAGCGGCGCTAGCGGGCCGGGGGGGAGGAGAGCGGCGGGCGGTAGCCCGCCTGAATGGGGACCGATCACCGACCACCGATCACCGCGTCGGGTCGAGCATGACCTTGATGACGCCGTCGTCGCGGTTATCGAAGATCTCGTAGCCGCGGGGGCCATCGGACATGGGGAGGTGGTGGGTGAAGACGCGCTCGGGGTGGAGGCGGCCCTCCTGGAGGAGGGGGACGAGCTCGGGCCAGGCGTACTGGGGGGAGACGAGCCCGACGCGGTAGGTGAGGTCCTTGCCGAAGAGGGCCATGAGGTTGACGGTCATCTCGGGGTCGGCGGTGGCGCCGACCTGGGAGAGGGTGCCGCCGTGGGCGAGGACGGCGAAGGCGATGCGCACGGTGGCCTGCGGGCCGGCGGCCTCGATGACGTGCTGGCAGCCCACGCCGCCGGTCTGCTCCAGGACGGCCTCGACGGGGTCGACCTCGCTGGCGTCGATGGGGATGGCGCCGAGGCGGGCGGCCTCCTCAAGGCGGTGGGGGACCTGGTCGATGGCGAACACCTTCGAGGGGCCGAAGAGGAACGAGGTCTCGAGGGCCATCTGGCCGACCGGCCCGGCGCCGACGACTGCGACGGTGCCGCCGGGCTGGATATCGGCGCCGCGCACGCCCTTGTAGCCGGTGGGGAGGATGTCGGTGAGGAGGACGGCCTGCTGGTCGCTAACGCCCTCGGGGATGGGGAGGAGGGAGGAGTCGGCGGCGGGGGCGGCGATGGCCTCGGCCTGCCCGAGGTTGAGGACGCGGGTTGCGCTGTTGGCGCAGCGCGCCGTGAGGAGCGCCTGGCAGGACTCGCAGCGGCCACAGCCGACGACAGCGGAGACGGCGACGTGGTCGCCGGGGCGGACGTGTCGCACCTCGGGACCAACCTCGACGACCTCGCCGATGGCCTCGTGGCCCATGGTCGCGCCGATGCGCTCCTCGTTGACGGGGCCGTGGTAGCCGTGCAGGTCGGAGCCGCAGATGGCGAAGCTGGTGGTGCGCACGAGGGCGCCGTCGGGGCCGGGGAGGGAGGGGTCGGGGACCTGTTCGAGGGCGACGTTCTTGTGGCCGCGGTAGACGATGGCGCGCATGGGGTCCCCCGGGGGCCGCGCCGGGCGGGCGCGGCGAGTTATGCCCGCAACCTTAGCGCCTCGGGAGGGGGCGGGGCGGCGAAACGGGCGCTCCTGTAGGCTGCGGGCGCCCTCGTTCCCACAGGACGATGGGGCGAGGAGGAAGCGACCCGTGACTGACGAGCTGACCTTTGGATGGGTCTCCCCGGTGATCGGGCTCCCCGATAGCGACTACGAACCGATCGTGATGTACCAGGAGCGGAACATCCTGCCGACGGCGTTCGAGCACTTCGATTGCGTGTGGATGGCGGATCACTTTTACGGCTTCGCGAACGAGGACGACCCGTTCCTGGAGTCGTGGACGACGATGACGTGGCTGGCGGCCAAGTTCCCCACGGTGAAGCTGTGCCACCACGTGCTGGGGCAGGGGTACCGCAACCCGGCGCTCACGGCGAAGATGGCGGCCACCCTGCAGAAGCTCTCGGGCGGGCGCTTCATCCTCGGCATTGGGGCCGGCTGGCGGGGGGAGGAGTTCGAGCGCTACGGCTACGAGTTCCCCTCGACGGCGACGCGCATCCGGCAGCTCGAGGAGACGATCAAGATCTGCCGGCTGATGTGGACGGAGGAGTCCCCGAGCTTCGAGGGGCGCTACTACACGATCAAGGATGCGAAGGCGCCGCCGCGGCCCGACCCGATGATCCCGATCATGGTGGGCGCGCAGGGGGAGCAGCTCTCGCTGCCGATGGTGGGCCGCCTGGCGGACGGCTGGAACACGTTCTGGTGGCCGCGTGAGGAGTGGGAGGAGAACTGGACGCGGAAGCGCGACATCGTGCTGAAGTCGGCCGAGGAGGCGGGGCGCGACCCCTCCGACATCACGATCAGCGTGACGCGCGAGGTGGGGCTGCCGAACAACTCCCAGGAATCGGAGGAGTGGCGGGAGGCGCTCGAGCGCTTCCGCGAGCTGGGCGTGCGCCACTTCACCTGCGACTTCGGCCACCCGACCTCGACGGAGCCGGTGCTGCGCTTCGTGGAAGAGGTGATTAAGCCGATGCGGAGTGGGTGATCGGTGATCGGTGCCCGCTCCGCCCCCAGTCGGTGGACAGAGCGCCGACTCTCCAGCGTAGCTACAAGTCGGCAGCCCGGGTCACCAGGCACTAACTACTCGTCACCAGCCGGCGGCGGCTAGCCGCTGGTATTGCTGAAACGGCGCATATCGGTGGGGCCGGCCATGTAGTCGGCCATGTTGGGACCGCCGCTGCGACCACGGGAGGCGGCGAGGTGAGCATCGAGGTGCTCGTCGCTCTCCCACTCCTCGACCATGCAGAAGACGGTGGGATCCTCGTTGTCCTGCCAGAGCTCGTAGCGGATGCAGCCGGCTTCCTGCTGGCTGGGGGCGACGAGCCACTCGTTCGCGACGCGGGCGAACTCCTCGGCCTTCTCGGCGTGGATGCTGAAGCGGGCGACGACTCCGACGATTGCCATTGGGTGCTCTCCTGTGCGGGTGCTCGGGGCGGGCGCATCGTAGAGGACGGGGCAGGGGCGCGCATCCCGCAGTTCCGTTGACGGGGCTCGCCCATGCTGCCACCATCGCGGAACGGAATATCCTCGTTTCCCAGACCGCGCTGGAGGGGCCGAATGGTCACCGAAAATCGGATGCCGATGACACCGCTGGAGCGCGTGGACGAGCCCGACATGGGCACGGGCGTGATCGATCAGCGACGCTACACCGATCCGGAGTTCGCCCAGCTCGAATGGGATCGCATGTGGACGAAGGTCTGGAACATCGCCGGGCCGCTGTGCGACATCCCCGAGGTGGGCGACTACTTCACGCAGACGCTGGGGCGCGAGTCGTTCATCTTCATGCGCACGAGCGAGGACGAGATCAAGGGCTACTACAACATCTGCCCGCACCGCGGCAGCCGCCTGCGGCCGAGCATCGGGCTCGGGCACGCAGAGCAGATCCAGTGCCCCTTCCACCTGTGGACGTTCGACATCGAAGGCGAGCTCCACACGGTGCCGGACCGGCAGCACTTCGTGAACGGCATCCCGGAGAACAAGCAGCGCCTGGCGGAGGTGCGGGTGGAGACGTGGGGGCCGTTCGTGTTCTTCAACATGAACGAGGACGCGGAGCCGCTGAGCGAGTTCCTGGGGGTGATCCCTTCGCACCTCGACCCGTACCACTTCGAGGAATACCACCTGGTGCAGGACTTCGAGCTGATCTGGGAGTGCAACTGGAAGTTCGCGGTGGACCAGTTCGCGGAGATCTACCACCTGCCGGCGCTGCACCCGCAGCTGATCGAGTGGTGGGACACGGCGGGGACGCCGCTGGACGTGTACGACGGCGGCAAGCACAGCCGCCAGCTCATCCGCCAGGGCTATCCCGATGGGGGCGCCTGGACGGACGACATGGCGCGCCGCCACGGCTACGACGACAAGGAGATGATCACCGACTCGCAGTGGCAGCAGCTGGAAGCGGTGGGGATCGACAAGGAGAGCTTCGAGGGCGGGGTGCACGACGTACGCCCCGCGATCACGAAGGCGCGTCGCGAGCTGTACGAGCAGATGGGGGTGGACGTCTCGGCGCTGCACGACGAGCAGCTGATCGACGACTACCACTACATGATCTTCCCGAACATCACGTTGAACATCGGGGGCACCTCGCTGACGTACTTCCGGGCGCGGCCGCATCCGACGAACCCGGACCAGTGTCTCTGGGACTACCAGGTGTACGCACGGCTGCCCCAGGGAGCGCCGGCGCCTCCCCGCCCGTCGACGGTGCGGGGCACGGCGCGTGACGTGGAGGTGTTCGAGGCGCTGGCGCAGGACATGGCGCAGGCGCAGATCGTGCAGGAGTCGTACCACTCGCAGGGGTTCGACGGCATCCTGCTGAACAGCGAGGAGCGCCGCATCCGGGCGATGCACTACGCGCTGGAGCAGTACCTCTACGGTCCGGACCGGTAGGGACCGGCGGGAGGCACGACAGCAAAGGGGCGGCCCGGTGGGCCGCCCCCTTTCGGCTGGAGGACATTGACGATTCTTATCCCCCTGGTGGATAAGTGAGATAAGCCAAGGTAAGATTCGCCAAAGTGGACCGTCTACTCAACCCTTTCAGGCCCGGGGCAGGAACACAGCCGCCGGCGTTGATCGGTCGAGACTCGATCATCGACGACTTCGGATTTGCGCTGCGCCGGGCAGCCGTGGGCATGCCGGGGAAGAGCGTCGTCGCGCTCGGGCTGAGGGGCGTCGGAAAGACCGTCCTGTTGAATCGTTTTTCGGATATCGCCGCCCAGGAGGGATTCAAGGTTGGCTTCGTCGAGGCTCCTGAAAACGGTGAATTCCAGACTCTCCTCGCAATCCGCCTGCGGCAAATACTCCTGGATCTGGACCAGGCAGGACCTGTTTCCGCAGTGGTCGCTGCCGCGCTTGGAGTCCTGAAGAGCTTCGTACTGACACTGCCGGATGGCACCAGCATCCAACTCTCAGCTGACGCGTCAGTCGGAAAGGCTGACTCGGGTGTGCTGTCGGAGGACTTGACCGACCTCCTCGTAGCGGCCGGGGAGGCAGCTCGTGAAAGGGGGACGGGAATACTCATCGCTGTCGACGAACTCCAATACCTCTCAGACGAGGAGTTCGCCGGTCTCATTGTCGCCATCCACAGGACGACACAACTGAACCTTCCGGTTGTCCTGTCAGGTGCGGGCGTTCCCCAGGTCCCAGGGCTCGCCGGAGCCGCCAAGTCCTACGCGGAAAGGCTCTTCGACTTCCTCAGTGTCGGTGAACTCGCATTCACCGAAGCCGCTCAAGTACTCACCGTTCCAGCCGAAGAGGAGGGCATCGACATTACACCCGACGCCGTCGAAGCAATGGTAGAGGCGTCGCGTGGATATCCGTACTTTCTGCAGGAGTGGGGGTCAGCCGCCTGGAACGCGGCGCCGGTGTCCCCGATCGACATAGATGACGTGACCACCGCTCGACCGGCAGTGATACAAGCTCTCGACGACAGTTTCTTCCGTGTCCGCCTTGATCGCCTGACTCCCAAGGAGCGCGAATATCTGTACGCCATGGCTGCCCTCGGTGCTGGCCCACACCGCAGCGGCGACATCGCCCAGAGACTGGGAGTGAAAGTAGAGTCAGTGGCGCCGCGCCGGTCCACGCTGATCAAGAAGGGAATGGTCTACAGCCCCGCGCACGGCGACACGGCCTTCACGGTCCCACTATTCGACGAATTCCTACTTCGCACTCAAGGGACCAACTGACGCCGCGAGACTGATGAGTAATGCCCCTCTCCCCGTGACCCACCCTACCTGGGTATCACGGGGAGGGTGATGTGGGAGGGGTGCTCGGCGTCGTGGAGGATGGTCTGGGAAGCGGGGACGAGGGTGCTCTCGCTCTCGACGGGGGTGCCGGTGTTGGGGTTGCGGTCGAAGCGCGGGAAGCAGGATGAGCTGATCTCGATGCGGATGCGGTGGCCGGCGAGGAAGACGTGGCTCGTGGCCCAGAGGTCGATCTCGAAGCGGTAGGGCTGGCCGGGCGTCATCAGCTTCGGGTCGCTGGCGGAATCGCGGTAGCGGGCGCGGATCATGCCGTCCTGCAGGTTCTGGGCGTAGCCGTCGGGGTAGACATCGACGAGCTTGGCGGTGAAGTCGGTATCGACGGCGGAGGAGGCGGCCCAGAGGGTGACGCGCAGCGGTCCGGTGACCTCGAGGTCCTCGGGCAGGACCTCGCTCGAGTAGACGAGGACGTCGTCGCGGGACTCGGCGGGGCGCTGGTCGAAGGCGCCGCGGGCGATGATGAGGTTGTTACCGCCGCGGCTGGGGACGGGGTCGTGGGGATCGTAGACGAAGCGGTCGGGGGGTTCGGCGGCGGGGGGCTCGGGGGTGAGGGCGCCGTCGCCGTTGAGGCTGTTGGCGGCGCCGCCGCTGTGCAGGTACCAGGGGGTGTACTGGGCGCGGGCGGGGGGCCATTCCTGCTCGTCGCGCCAGCGGTTCTCGCCCATGACGAAGATGCGGACGGGGGCTTCATCCATGACCCCGTTCTCCTCGCCCTTGAGCCAGTGATCGAACCAGCGGAGCTGGATCTGCATGAAGTCGATCTCGGCCTCGGGGCCGAAATTGAGGTCGCCGGTGCCGCCACTCTCCGGAAGGGAGTAGCCGATGTGGCCCCAGGGGCCGACGAGGAGGCGCTGCCTGCCGCGGGCGTTGGGCCCGCCGAGGGCGTTGACGCCCTCGAAGCCGGAGAGGGTGCCCTCCAGGAAGATGTCGTACCAGGAGCCGAAGTGGAGCATTGGCACATCGACGGTGTGGAAGCCGCGGCGGACGTTGATCTCGTGCCAGAAGGGGCCGTCATCGGGGTTGTTGAGGTAGTCGGCGAAGTAGGGAGCGCTGTCCTTCATGCGCTCGATCCAGTCGGTGAGGGGCACGTGGGCGTAGCCCTCGGGAGTGAGGGGCTGGGCGAAGAAGCCGTGCTCGTCGGGCGGGTCGAGGTAGCTCTCAAGCGTGTCCATCTCGTCTCCGGTGAGGCCCTTGCGCTCGAGGGTGTTGCGGCCCTTGAGGAGGGAGTAGGGGACCATCCAGCCGTGTTCGAGGGCGCCGCCGGCGTGGCGGGTCCAGCTCTGGCGGTGGTCGCAGGTGCCGGAGACGGGCGCCATCGCTTTCAGGTGGGGCGGGGCGTGGGGGGCGAGCTGGTACTGGTCGGCGCCGAGGTAGGACTGGCCAACGGTGCCGATGTTGCCATCGCACCAGTCCTGCTCGGCGAGCCACTCGACGGTGTCGTAGCCGTCGGGGCCCTCGTAGAGGTGGGGGGTGTACTCGCCCTCGGAGCCGAAGCGGCCGCGGCAGTCCTGGGTGACGTAGGCGTAGCCGTGGCGCAGCCAGAAGTCGGCGCCGGTGCCGGGGCGCCCGACGGCGTTGCGTCCATAGGGGGAGCGGGTGAGGAGGGTGGGGAAGGGGCCCGGTCCGGCGGGGCGGTAGATGTCGCACTCCAGGCGGACGCCATCCCGCATGGGGATCATGACGTTCTCCTCAACGGTCACGTCCATTCCGAACATCTCGGGCATGGCAGGCCTCCTCTCGCGTGCGGGGAGGGTACAGGAGGGGGTGGGGCGAGGGGGCAAGGGGGGAGTAGGCGCGGATGGTCGCATTGGGGTCTCTATGGTGTATGTTTGGTGTATGGGACGCACGAACGTGGACATCGACGAGCAGGCCTGCGCCGAGGTGATGCGCCGCTACGGGCTCAAGACCAAGCGTGAGGCGGTCAACTACGCCCTGCGCACGGTGGCTGGCGAGAAAGCCTCGCTGGAGGAAGCAAGGGCCATGCGAGGAATCGGGTGGGAGGGCGACCTCGATGAGATGCGCGCCAACCGCATCCCGTGATTCTCGTTGACACCTCGGCCTGGATAGAGTTCCTGCGGGACACCGGCTCGCCGGTGTGCCTCCTGGTTGATGAGCTTCTCGACGGCGACGTGGTCACCTGCGACGTGGTGCAGATGGAGGTGCTCGCCGGCGGGCGTGATGAGACGCACCTGAGACTGCTGCAGCGGATCCTCGCACGGCCCGTCCTGCTCCCGACCTACCGGACGGACTACGTCGATGCGGCCGCACTCTATCGACGGTGCCGGCGGCAGGGAGCGACGATTCGCAGCATGCTCGACTGCCTCGTCGCGGCAGTCGCGATACGCAACGGCGTGCCGGTCCTGCACAACGACAGGGACTTCGTTGAGCTGGCTCGACACACGGATCTGCAGGTGTACGCGGCCAGCTAGCGCCCCGTGAACTCCGGGGGGCGGCGCTCGACGAAGGCCTTGCGGGCCTCGGCGGCGTCCTCGGTCCTGGTGAGGATGGCCGTGCGGGTCTGCTCGAAGCGGTAGCCGTTCTTCACGTCCATGTTCTCGATCATGTGGAGGCTCTCCTTGGCCAGGCGGATGCCGAGGGGCATCTTGGACGCGATCAGGCGGGCGTCCTCCATGGCCGCCTCCAGGAGCTGCTCGTGGGGGACGACTTTCACGACCATGCCAAGGCGCTCGGCCTCGTACGCATCGAGGCGCTCGGCGGTGTAGTGCAGGCGTCGCACGAGGCCCCAGTTCGTGAGGAGGCGCATGAAGTGCCGGGCGCCGCCGAGCAGGCCGACGTCGATCTCGGGGAGGCCGAAGGTCGCCTTCTCGGAGGCGATGAGGTAGTCGCAGGAGGCGGCGAGGGCGAGGCCGCCGCCGAGGGCGGGGCCGTTGATGGCGCCGATGACGGGCACGGCGCACTCCTGGATCGCGTAGAACATCTCGCGCATGCGGCGGTTGCCGGTGCCGCTGGGGGGCGGTGGCGCGTCCGGGTCGCGGTTGGCGCGGGCCTTGATGTCGGCGCCGGCGCAGAAGGCGCGGTCGCCGGTGGCCGTGAGCACGGCCACGCGCACATCGAGGTTGTCGGAGAGGGCATCGAAGACCCCCGAGACGTCCCAGTCGGCCGCCAGCGCGTTCACGGGCGGGTTATCGAGCGTGACGACGGCGATGTGGTCGTTGATTTCGACGTGGATGGGCATGGTCGTCCTCCCTGGTGGGGCGGGGTCAGGCGCTTTCGAAGGCGTCCTTGATTTTCGCGTAGCGCTGGAGCTGGGGGATCACGTCGGTGGGGGTGCCGATGTTGATCCACATGATGAGGCGGTCGAAGCCCATCTCGATGAGGCTTTCGGCGTGCTGCTCGTCGTTGACGGGGCCGAGCACGTTGAGGTCGATGGTGTCCATCGAGCGGCCCTTCTCGTCGGCGATGCGGCGGATGCGCTCGATGCCTTCGCTCAGCATGGCGGGCGTTCCGGGAGGGGCGAGCCAGCCGTCGCAGTACTCGACGACGCGGCGGTGGGCGGGCTTCGAGTTGGTGCCGAGGAGGAAGGGCGGGCCGCCGCGGCGCATCGGCTTCATGTCCATCCAGCACTTGTCGAAGTTGACGAACTCGCCGTGGTACTCGGGTTCTTTCTTCGTCCAGAGCTCGCGCATGGCCTCGACGCGCTCGCGGGCGATCTGCCAGCGGTGCTCGAAGGGGATGCCGTGGTCGGCCATCTCATCGGGGAACCAGCCGCCGCCGAAGCCGATGGTGAGGCGGCCCTGGGAGATGCGATCGAGGGAGGCGAGCTCGCGGGCGAAGGTGATGGTGTCGTGCTGGTTGATGAGGGAGATGGCGGTGCCGAAGTTGAGGGTATCGGTAACGGCGGCGGCGTTGGCGATGGCGATGAAGGGGTCGTAGAGGCTGATGTACTCCTCGGCGAAGGTGAAGGTGTCGAGGTCGGAGGGGCGGCCGTAGGGGCGGATGCCCTCGCGGTTGAGGGTGACGGTGCCGTAGCGGTCGGGGGGCTCGCCGTTCCAGCGGCGCATGGGGATGTGGGTGTGCTCGGGGAAGTAGAGGGACTCGAAACCGAGGTCCTCGGCGGCGATCGCGAGCTCCGCGGGCTGCATGGTGTTGGCCGTACAGAACATGAACACGCCGAAGTTGACCACCGGGCACCTCCTGGACCGCCCATGCGACGGCTGCGGCGAACCCTACAGAAGCGGGGGGAGCGGTTCCATTGACGGGCGTCGGGCGACCTGCGAGCATCGCGCTCCCTGGCGAGGCCGCGTGGAGGCCCCCAGAGAAGCACCTGGAACGAGGAACGGAATGCTCTCAGCGGACGACCAACTGGCGATCATGGATCTGAGCGCGAGGTACTGCCACGCGACCGATTCGCACAACGCGGAGGCGTGGGCGGACACGTTCACGGCGGACGGGGCGATCGAGGCGCCACAGGGCACTTCGCAGGGGCGCGATGCGCTCATCCAGTTCTCGCAGGGCGTGAACACGGGCATGCCGACCGTGCGGCACTACGTGAGCAACCTGGTCATCGACGGCGATGGCGACAGCGCGACGATGAGCTCGTACCTGAACCTGATCAACACGGACGGGAACACGACCGTGTTCACCGCGATCTACGAGGACGAGATCGTGCGCGTCGACGGCGAGTGGAAGTTCGCCCGGCGCAAGATCGTCGTGTAGCGGCGGACCCCAGGGAACGGGGTGAAGCGGTGACGCTGGTAGCGGACCTGGAGGCGCGGCTGGAGGAGTCGGGCGGGGAGGGCGTGCTCGGGTTCCTGGCCGAACGGCTGGGGAACGCAGCGGGGATGGGGACGGAGCTGGCCGACGCCGAGGGCGCGATCGGGGAGGCGGAGCGGGCGGAGGAGCGTTCGGAGTCGTGGATGAAGGACGCCTTCCAGCGCTTCCCGATCACGAACGCCGACACCTTCCCGCACAGCTCGCACGTGGACCCACGGGCGCACGCCGTGCTGGCCACGCACCGGCTGGGGCAGGGCTCGGGGCTCTACCTGCCCTCGGAGCTGCGGGCGATGCAGGAGCGGGACGAGGTCTCGCGCGAGTGGCAGGCGCGGGAGGGTCTGCGCTTCCGCGTGTTCGCCACGCTCATGCGGGCGCTGGGCGAGGAGATGCTGGAGGGCGGCGTGGGGCCGGCGGCCTACGTCTCGACCTGCCAGGAGACGGCAAAGGCGCTGGGCTCGATGGAGATCGCCGCTCCCTGACGATCAGCTGATCGCCTGCTCGAGCTCCTCACGAAGCCGCTCCATGGCGGAGGGAACCTCGTCGTCCTGGAGCTTCGCGAGGAAGGACTCGCGGCCCATCATGAGGCGGGTCACGCCGAGCTCTTCGAGCTGGCCGAGGGGCATGCGGTCGAGGACGGCGGTGCTGCACTGGATCTGGGGGCGGGGCTTGCCCTGCTCCTCGGCCAGCCGCATGAGCCTGGCGGCCTCGTCGGCGAACTCCTCGAGGGGGGTGAAGCGGCCGCGCAGGTCCTCGGTGAAGTTCAGGTGGACGGCGGGGAGCCAGCCGTCGCAGTAGTTGACGACGCGATTGAGGACGGTGGGGCCGGCGCCACCAAGGATGATAGGCGGGTGGGGGTCCTGCACGGGCTTGGGCCACTGCCAGGTGGGGGGGGGATGTCGACGTGGCGGCCGTGGTACTCGGCCACCTCCTGCGTCCAGAGGACCTTCATGGCCTCGATCTTCTCGCGCATGAGGCGGAAGCGGGTGGAGGGGTCGACGCCGTGCGCCTCCATCTCCTCCTCGTTCCAGCCGGCGCCGATGCCGAACACGACGCGCCCGTTGGAGATCTGGTCGAGCGTGGAGATCTCCTTGGCTGTCTGGATGGTGTCGCGCTGGGGCACGAGGGCGAGGCAGGTGATGACCTTGATCTTCTCGGTGACGGCGGCGGCCGCGGCCAGCGAGACGAAGGGGTCGAACATGCTCTTGTAGCCCATGGGGGTCTCGGCGGCGAGGGGGAAGTCCGTGGCGAGGGGCATGTGCGAGTGCTCGGGTACGCCGAGGCACTCGAAGCCCACGCGCTGGGCCTCGCGGGCGACGTTGACGATGCTCGCGTTGTAGTGCGTGGGCGCGTAGTTCAGACCGAACTCCATGGCGACCTCCCGGTGCTGCCGGCGGACTCCCTAGCCGGTCAGCCCGTCGACGCGCTCGCGGGCGCGCTCGACGGCGGGGCGGACCTCGTCTTCGTCAACGCCTTCGAGGGCGTCGCCGCCGATCCCCACCATGAGGCGGGTGACGCCCATCTCCTCGAGCTGCTCGAGGGGGATGCGGCTGGTGATCTCCAGGCCGCACTGGACCTGGGGGCGGGGCTTGCCGCGCTCCTCGGCGAGGCGCTGGAGCCTGGCGACCTCGTCGGGGAACTCCTCGACGGGGGTGAAGCGACCGCGCAGGTCCTCGGTGAAGTTCAGGTGGACGGCGGGGAGCCAGCCGTCGCAGTAGTTGACCACGCGGTTGAGGACGTTGGCGCCGGCGCCCCCCATCAGGATGGGCGGGTGGGGGTCCTGGACGGGCTTGGGCCACTGCCAGGTCGGGGGGATGTCGACGTGGCGGCCGTGGTATTCGGCGACCTCCTTCGTCCACAGGGTCTTAATCGCCTCGACCTTCTCGCGCATGAGGCGGAAGCGCGTCTTCGGGTCGGTACCGTGCGCTTCCATCTCCTCCTCGTTCCAGCCGGCGCCAATGCCGAGGACGACGCGCCCGTTGGAGATCTGGTCGAGGGTGGCGACCTCCTTGGCCGTGTGGATGGGGTCGCGCTGGGGGATGAGCGCGATGGAGGTCCCGATCTTCAGGTTCTCGGTGACCGCCGCGGCAGCGGCAAGCGCCACGAAGGGGTCGTACATGGACTTGTAGACCATGGGGGTCTCGGGAGCGAGGGGGAAGTCCGTCGCGAGGGGCATGTGCGAGTGCTCGGGGACGAAGAGCGACTCGAAGCCGAGGCGCTCGGCCTCGCGGGCCACAGTGACGACGCTCGCGTTGTAGTGCGTGGGCGAGTACGTCAGACCGAACTCCATGGCGACCTCCCTCGGGGGCGGTGGCTTCCCTAGCCGGTGAGCTTGTCGATGCGCTCGCGGGAGTCCTCGAGAGCGGGGCGGACCTCTTCTTCGGAGATTGGGCCGGCGACGTTCACGACGAGGCGGGTGACACCCATCTCCTCGAGCTGTGCGAGGGGGATACGGCTGGTGATCTCGATGCCGCACTGGACCTGGGGGCGGGGCTTGCCACGCTCTTCGGCAAGGCGGTGGAGCTCGGCGACGTCCTCCGGGAACTCCTCGACCGGGGTGACGCGGCCGCGCAGATCCTCGTTGAAGGCCGTGCTGACCGAGGGGAGCCAGCCATCTCCGTAGCTAACGACGCGGTTGAGGACGTTGGGGCCGGCGCCGCCCACGAGGATGGGCGGGTGGGGGTCCTGGACAGGCTTGGGCCACTGCCAGGTCGGCGGGATATCAACGTGGCGGCCGTGGTACTCGGCGACCTCCTCCGTCCACAGCGTCTTAATCGCTTCGACTTTCTCGCGCAGGAGGCGGAAGCGCGTCGAGGGGTCGGTGCCGTGCGCCTCCATCTCCTGCTCGTTCCAGCCCCCACCGATGCCGAGGACGACGCGTCCGTTGGAGATCTGGTCGAGGGTGGCGACCTCCTTGGCGGTGTGGATGGGGTCGCGCTGGGGGATGAGCGCGATCGCTGTGCCCAACCTGAGGTTCTCCGTGACGGCGGCAGCGGCGGCCAGGGAGACGAAGGGGTCGAACATGCTCTTGTAGAGCATCGGCACCTCGGGGGCGAGGGGGAACACCGTATCCACGGGTATGTGCGAGTGCTCGGGGATGAACAGGGATTCGAAGCCAACCCTCTCAGCCTCGCGGGCGACGGTGACGACGCTCGCGTTGTAGTGCGTGGGCCAGTACGTCAGGCCGAACTTCATGCGGATCTCCTCGGGCGCGGGCAGTCTCGCCGCCCGGTGCAACGGCGCTAGCCTACCGGTCCGCGGGGCGCGCCGGGATCACCTCAGGGGGAAGGCTCCTCCCAGATGGCGGACTGGGGGTTGAACGCGGCCCAGGCGAACCAGAACGGCGTGCCATGGTCGACGGTGGGGAGGCGGGAGCCCTCGAGGGGACCGGCGACGGCGAGGCCGGTCACGTCCCAGCGGGAGCCGGTCTCGGCATCGAGGAAGTGGCCGGGGTTGTCGGGGTCGGGGGCGAGGGTGAGGGGGCGGCCACCGGCTTCTGGGAGGTAGGCGGCGGCGCTGCCGATATCGCGCGAGGCGGCAATGTCGTACTGGTCGAGGGGGGAGCGGGTGCCAGGCGCCCAGAGGACGACGACCGTGGTTCCGGCGAGGTCGACGGTGGCGATGCCGACTTCCTGCAGGGTGGGGTAGGGCACGGCGATGGCGTTGTCGCCGGCGAGGAGGCCGACAACGCGGGTGAGCGGGGGGATGCCCCGGTTGACAATGCGGGTGGCGACGGGCGGCGACGTGGCGCTGTCGTAGTTCACGTACGGATTGCTGCCGTAGATGAAACGGAAGCCGGTGTCCTCGGTGAGGACATCGGCCGCGGGGAAGGCGCGGCGGAAGTCGGCGAAGGAGATGACGCTCATGCTGAGCGGCTCGAGGAAGACGCCGGCGTGGCGGCCGACGATGCCTTCGCCCGTGGCCTGCTGCCACCACGTCTCCGTCTGGCGGTCCCACATGATGAGGTCGGAGAAGCGCAGATTGCCGGAAACGCCGAAATCGAGGACGGCGCCATCGACGCGGCGGTCGAAGGCGAGGGCGGTGTTGCAGAGGGGGCAGAAGGAGGCGACGACGGGCACGCCGGCGACCTCGTCGTTCACGATCTCGTGGTGGGTGAGGATGTGGATGGGGTACCCGCGCGCCACCTCGCCGATGCGGAGCACGGCGATGGGCATCTCGTCGCCGTAATCGACTTCTGCCACGGGGGCGAAGCGGGCGACGCCGTAGGGGCCATCGGTAGAGACAGCGCCCGGCGCGTCGAGGGCGATGATGCAATCGCGGGCACTGCAGCCGCGGATGATCTGCCCGAAGGGCACGGTGTGCCGGGACCAGTCCTGGTTGGGCCAATCACGGCAGAAGTCAGGGGGAGCATTGATGATGTCGACGTTGCCCGAGGGGTCGGTGTGAGCGGCGTAGGGGCATTCGTCCGCGCTGGGGGCGGAGGGGGTCGGGGAGGTGGGGGAGGGGGAGGGCGTGGTCGCGGGGGTGGGCGGCGGCTCGGGGTCGCCACCACAGGCGACCGCCAGCGCGATCGCGAGCGCGGGGAGCAGCAGGAGCAAACGGCTCACCCCGACGATGCTACCGCCCCGGCGCGAGGGCGCACGCGCGAGCGGGAGCAGGGGGGAAGGAACAGGCCCGCCCCGGAGGGCGGGCCTGCTGCGTGCTGGCCGGGCGCGAGGAGCGCCCGCGGGCGGAACCTTAGGCGTCCTGGAGCCACATGGACTCGCGCCGACGGTCGTAGAAGTTCAGCCAGTTGTCCGGGCCGAAGTCCTGCAGGCGCGAATGGAAGCCGTAGTAGGAGACGGCGCTGATGGGCATCTTCCAGTTGCAGTAGTGGTTGTCGAGGATCCAGCGCTGCACCTCGGTGAGGAGCTCGGCTCGAGCCTCGGGGTCGGTCTCTGCCTCCTGGGCGGAGAGCATGCCAATGAGCACCTCGGAGTCCGCCGCGACCTCCGGCCGGGGCGAGCCCGCCCAGTGGTTGAAGGCGTTGAGGCCGTAGCCTCGCGGGTCGTAGTTGATGAGGTGGCTGTCGTTGGGGACGCCCGTGGTGCCCCCGGCCGCACCGGTGCCGTAGGCGAGCAGCTCCCAGTCCTTTACGTCCGTGGAGATGTCCGTGGCGCGCGCGGCCCAGGTGTTGCTGTCGACGAACTCGGTCACCGTCTCGACGCCGAGCGCCTCCTCGATCATGCCCGCGTAGAGCTGGACCTGGTTCGAGAGCAGCGGATCCTCGACTCCGCCGAAGAGCTTGATGGTCTCGACGGGCACGACGAAGTCGGCGGCCGCCCAGAGGGCGCGGGCCTCCTGCGGGTCCCAGCGGAACCAGGTCGCCAGATCTTCCTGCGAGAGCTTCTGGTAGGCGGCGATAAGGTCGGAGACGGGCGCCGCGAGCTTCCCGCCCGAGGACCAGATCGTCCTGATGATGCGCTCGTAGTCGAGCGACTTCTGCAGGGCCTGGCGGGCGCGCTTGTCGTGGAATTTGCCACCGTCCATGCCGAGGAAGGCGGCGCCACCCGCGGGCAGCTCAACCACGTTGGCGTGGTCCACACCCTCGAACTCAGGCAGCTCCAGGGGATCGATGGCGGCGTAGACGTCGAGGTCGCCGGCGAGGAACGCGGCCTTGGCCGAGCCCCGATCCGGGATGATGCGGGTCTCCCAGGCATCGATGTAGGGACCGTCCTCGACGAACCCGTCATCGGCCGGGGTGTGCTTGTGGTAGTCCGGCCAGCGCTCGGTGCGCGTGCCGGTGGCATCGCGGCGGACCAGCTTGTAGGGCCCGCTGCCAGAGCCTTCGGGCAGCGTCTGGACGCTGTTCACGTTCTCCGTGGAGCCGTCGGGAGCGGTCCACTCGCCCTCGAGGGAGCCCTGCTCCTCGACGATGCGAGGGTTGACGAAGGAGTAGTAATGGCGGGCGCGGTACACGGTCGCGTCCGCGTTCGGGCGGCTCCAGTGCTCCGTGACCGTCAGCTCGTCCGTGGCCTCGAAGTCATCCACGAACACGAAGCCCGTGCGGGTCGTGTGCGGGTTGATGAGGTCGTACAGCTTGGTCAGACGCCCGAAGCTGAAGGCGACGGCCTCGGAGTTCACCGGGTCGCCGTTGTGGAACTTCATATCGGGGCGGATGCTCCACACCAACGTGGTGGGATCGACCTGCTCGTAGCCGACCATCCCGTCCATGGCGAAGACGTTCTTCGTCGGCTGGTAGGTGTAGGGCTGGGTCATCGTGGAGTAGATGACCTCGGTGTTGTTGATGTGGTAGATGCCCGGGTCGAGCCCGGCATCTTCCCCGGCCTTCCAGAGGCGCAGCGTGCCGCCACGCTTGGCGTCGTCCGCATCGGCAGCAGCGGCGGCCTCGGTGGCCGCGGCGGCGGTGGCCTCAGCGGCGGCCTCATCAGCGGCAGCCTCGGTGGCCTCGGCGGCGGCAGCCTCGGTGGCGGCTGCGGTGGCGGCCGGAGCGGCAGCGCCGTCGTCGTCATCGTCATCATCGCCACAGCCGGCGAGGATGGCGGCGGAGCCTGCAGCAGCCACACCGCTCCCCACCAGGAAGCTCCGGCGGCTAAGCGGCCTGCTCCTCAACCTCTTCCAGTAGTTCTCGTTATCGCGCATGTCACAGGTCTCCCCTGGCCAATGTTTCAAGCGAATATACGCTGCCTGTCAATCGCGTGGGAAACGGCGTCGAGCAGGACAAGCAAAAGGCCCGCCCCGGAGGGCGGGCCTGCTGCGTGCTGGCCGGGCGCGAGGAGCGCCCGCGGACGGAACGCTAGGCTTCGTTAATCCACATGGACTCGCGCCGGCGATCGTAGAAGTTCAGCCAGTCGTCCTGGCCGAAGTCCTGCAGGCGCTTGTTGAAGCCGTAGTAGGAGACGGAGCTGATGGGCATCCGCCAGTTGCAGTAGTGGTTATCGAGGATCCAGCGCTGCACATCGGTGAGGAGCTCGGCGCGGGCCTCGGGGTCGGTCTCCGCCTCCTGGGCGGCGAGCATGCCGACGAGCACCTCGGAGTCCGCCGCCAGGTCCGGCCGGGGTGAGCCCGCCCAGTGGTTGAAGGCGTTGAGGCCGTAGCCTCGCGGGTCGAAGTGGATGAGGTGGGTGTCGTTGGGGACGCCCGTGGTGCCCCCAGCCGAGCCGTTGCCGTAGCTCAGCAGCTCCCAGTCCTTCACGTCGGTGGAGACATCGGTGGCGCGGGCGGCCCAGGTGTTCTGGTCCACGAGCTCCACTTCGGTCTCGATTCCGAGCGCCTCCTGGATCATGCCCGCATAGAGCTGGGTCACGTCCGAGAGCAGCGGATCCTCGACGGCGCCGAAGAGCTTGATCTTCTCCACGGGAACGGCGAAGTCGGCGGCCTCCCAGAGGGCGCGGGCCTCCTGCGGGTCCCAGCGGTACCAGTCCGCCAGCTCTTCCTGCGAGAGCTTCTGGTAGGCGGCGATCAGGTCGGAGATGGGCGCCGCGAGCTTCCCGCCCGCCGTCCAGATCGTCCTGATGATGCGCTCGTAGTCGAGCGACTTCTGCAGGGCCTGGCGGGCGCGCTTGTCGTGGAATTTGCCACCGTCCATGCCGAGGAAGGCGGCGCCACCCGCGGGCAGCTCAACCACGTTGGCGTGGTCCACACCCTCGAACTCAGGCAGCTCCAGGGGATCGATGGCGGCGTAGACGTCGAGGTCGCCGGCGAGGAACGCGGCCTTGGCCGAGCCCCGATCCGGGATGATGCGGGTCTCCCAGGCATCGATGTAGGGACCGTCCTCGACGAACCCGTCATCGGCCGGGGTGTGCTTGTGGTAGTCCGGCCAGCGCTCGGTGCGCGTGCCGGTGGCATCGCGGCGGACCAGCTTGTAGGGCCCGCTGCCAGAGCCTTCGGGCAGCGTCTGGACGCTGTTCACGTTCTCCGTGGAGCCGTCGGGAGCGGTCCACTCGCCCTCGAGGGAGCCCTGCTCCTCGACGATGCGAGGGTTGACGAAGGAGTAGTAATGGCGGGCGCGGTACACGGTCGCGTCCGCGTTCGGGCGGCTCCAGTGCTCCGTGACCGTCAGCTCGTCCGTGGCCTCGAAGTCATCCACGAACACGAAGCCCGTGCGGGTCGTGTGCGGGTTGATGAGGTCGTACAGCTTGGTCAGACGCCCGAAGCTGAAGGCGACGGCCTCGGAGTTCACCGGGTCGCCGTTGTGGAACTTCATATCGGGGCGGATGCTCCACACCAACGTGGTGGGATCGACCTGCTCGTAGCCGACCATCCCGTCCATGGCGAAGACGTTCTTCGTCGGCTGGTAGGTGTAGGGCTGGGTCATCGTGGAGTAGATGACCTCGGTGTTGTTGATGTGGTAGATGCCCGGGTCGAGCCCGGCATCTTCCCCGGCCTTCCAGAGGCGCAGCGTGCCGCCACGCTTGGCGTCGTCCGCATCGGCAGCAGCGGCGGCCTCGGTGGCCGCGGCGGCGGTGGCCTCAGCGGCGGCCTCATCAGCGGCAGCCTCGGTGGCCTCGGCGGCGGCAGCCTCGGTGGCGGCTGCGGTGGCGGCCGGAGCGGCAGCGCCGTCGTCGTCATCGTCATCGTCGCCACAGCCGGCGAGGATGGCGGCAGAGCCTGCAGCAGCCACACCACTTCCAACCAGGAAGCGCCGGCGGCTGAGGGGCCGGCTCCTGAGCCTGTTCCAGTAGTTCTCGTTATCGCGCATAAAACGCTTTCCCTCCCTGTTTTGGGTCTGCAGCGACGCGCCATGCAAGACGCCGCGAAGGGAGGAGCCTACATCACTTCTGGTTTAGGCAAAACGCTCCCGTTGGGCAACGGGAGGCTTCCTAAATTCGGCCGCGCAGCCTGGGGTCGAGGGTGTCGCGGAGGGAATCTCCGAAGACGTTGAAGCCGAAGACGGTGATGGCCAACGCGAGGCCGGGGAAGATGGCGAGCCACGGACCGGCGATGAAGTAGGTGCGGGTGGTGCCGGAGAGATCGGCGCCCCACGAGGGGGTGCCCGCTTCGACGCCGACACCGAGGAAGCTGAGGCTGGCCTCGGCGAGAATGGCGGCAGGGAGCGAGATGCTCGTGATGACGATCATGAGCCCGGCCATATTGGGGGCGATGTGGCGCCACATGATGCGGAAGTTGGCCGCCCCCACCACGCGCGCCGCCTCGACGTACTGCTGCTCCCGCAGCTCGAGCACCATGCCCCGCATGATCCGGTAGGTACCGGGCATGAAGAAGGACGCGATCGCGATCACCAGGACGAATTCCTGTCGGGGCAAGACCGGTAAGTCGGGCAAATCTTGTCCAACAGAAGTATAGAGCACCAGTGCGAGCAGGATGCTGGGGATGGCGATGATGACGTCGACAAGCCGTCCTACGACGAAGTCGATAGCGCCACCGGTAAACGCGGTGAGCAGGGCGACGAGGGTGCCCGCGACGGTCCCGATGAGGACGGTGGCGACGCCGATCTTGAGGGAGATGCGTCCGCCATGGAGCACGCGCGTCCACACGTCCTTGCCGAAGCGATCGGTTCCGAACCAGTGGTCAGCGCTGGGTCCCTCGAGGGGCGGCCCGAGTCCTTGCTCCCTGGGGTCGGGGAAGGTGTTGAGGAAGGGGGCAAAGGCAGCGCCGACGGACACGACAATGATGAGCGCCAGTCCGAGAGCGCCAAGCGGTTCCCGCTTCATCCACCTGAACGGGTTGAAGCGCTGCTTTGGCGGGATTCCGTATTCAAGCGCAGCTGCCGCATCGGAGAGGGGGGTGTCGGTGGCCTGAGCAGAAGAATCGAGCGACATGGCCTAGTACTGAATCCTTGGGTCGACGACGGTGTAGAGCAAGTCGACCGCCAGTGTGACGAGGACGAAGAGCAGCGCGAATATGCAGATCGTGCCGAGCACGAGCGGGTAGTCCTGCGCCAGCACGCCTGCCAGCGTGAGGCTGCCGAGCCCGGGGATGCCGAAGATGACCTCGGCGATGACCACGCCGCCAAGGACGGCGCCGAACTGCAAGCCGATGAGGGTGATGACGGGAATAAGGGAGTTCCGGAACACATGGCTCCAGATGACACGCCGCTCCTGCAGCCCCTTGGCTCGGGCCGTGCGCACGTAGTCGGAGTAGAAGACCTCGAGCATGGAGGTGCGAACGAGGCGGGCGGTGCCCGCGGCGCTGGCGAGGGCAAGGGTGACGGCAGGCCAGATAACGATGGCAAGGTTATCGATGGGATTGTCGGTGAATGACACCCAGACGCTTGCGAAAGGCGTCCATTGCCACCAGATGGCGGGTAAGGTGAGGACGAGGATGGCGAGCCAGAAATTCGGGATGGAAATGCCGGCGATGGCCACGGTCCGCAGGGCGTAGTCCAGGATGCTGTTGCGCCGAACGGCCGAGAGGACGCCGATGGTTATCCCAAAGATCGCGGAGAGGGCCACGGTGAGGAGCCCCACCTCGACGGTGTTCGGCAGGCGCTCCCAGATCTTATCCCTGACAGGATCCTGCGGAGGTGTGAGGCGAACGCCGAGGTCGCCCTGGAGGGCCTTCCAGAGCCAATCGCCGTACTGGACGTACCAGGGGCGGTTGAGCCCGTAGCGTTCCTCGAAGCGCTCGACGGCCTTGGGGTCGTTGTCGCCAACGAAACCGGACGCGGCGAAGGCGGCGCTGCCGGGGCGCACGAAGAGCAACATGAACAGGATGAAGGAGATGGCCAGCATCATGAGGGGAACAGCGAGCAGACGGCGGATGATGTAGCCGGTCATGTGCAGTGCGCCCTGGCATCGACGGGCCGTTCCCGGCCCTCTCTCCCTGGCGCGCCACCCCCCCAAAGCCGCGGGTGCGGCCCGATGGGCGCCCCGCGAGATTCCGGGATTCTCTGCGATCCGCCGGGCGATAGCAAGCATTCCCGAGGCGGGGGAGGCGCGAGTCGCGAGGGGGGTACCGCCGTAGACTCCGCGCAAGGCCGACAACAGGGGCAGAGCGATGGCTGAGGGCAGCACGAACGACGATGCGGGCGAACGCCTCGCGGAGATGGTGTCTGAGTGGGCGGATGCCTACTGGAAGGAACAGGGGGGGCGAGCGGGCGCGCCTGGCGAGGAACTTCGCGAGGACGTGACGCGCGCGTTCATGGCGGGGGCGGTGACGGTGTTCCGGCGCTGGGACGAGGTGCGGCCGCTGGTGCCGCGGCGGCGCGTGTCCTGGCGCGACCTGCCGTCCCACCACGGCTGAGGGAGGGCCGTATCATGCCGCCGGGCCGGAAGGGGGCGCCATGAGCGAAGCCGCAGAGCTGTTCGACCTGAGCGGGAAGGTGGCGCTCGTCACGGGCGGGAGCCGGGGGCTGGGGGCGGCGATGGTGCGCAGCTTCGCGCGGGCCGGGGCCGACGTGGTCATCGCGAGCCGCAAGCTGGAGTCGTGCGAGGCGCTGGCCGAGGAGGTGCGGGCGGAGACGGGCCGGCGGGCGCTCCCGGTGGCCTGCCACGTGGGCGAGTGGGACCAGCTCGATGCGCTGGCGGACACGGCCTACGCCGAGTTCGGGAAGGTGGACGTGCTGGTCAACAACGCGGGTCTCTCGCCCCTGTACGACCACGTCAGCAACGTGAGCGAGGCGCTCTACGACAAGGTGCTGGACGTGAACCTGAAGGGACCGTTCCGGCTGACAGCGAACATCGCGACGCGCATGGCGGAGGGGGAGGGGGGATCGGTGGTCATGGTCTCGAGCACGGCCTCGCAGAGCCCGGGGCCGAACGCGCTCGCCTACGGGGCGGCGAAGGCGGGGCTGAACAACCTGACGCTGGGGTTCGCGCGCACGTTCGCGCCCAAGGTGCGGGTGAACTGCATCATCCCGGGGCCGTTCCTGACGGATATCTCGAAGGCGTGGGACATGGAGGCGTTCAACGAGCGGGCGGCGAGCACGATCCTGCTGGCGCGGGGCGGCCAGGCGGAGGAGATCGTGGGGGCGGCGCTCTACTTCGCCTCGGAGGCCTCGAGCTTCACAACGGGGGCGCTGCTGACGGTCTCGGGGGGCTCGGCGCGATAGCGGAGCGGGGTCCGGCGGGGTGTCATAACCGCTATAATCGCGGCACTTTCCAGCAGGGGAACCCACGATGGCCGCGAACCGAGAAGACTTCGAAGCGATGCCCCAGGCGGCATGCCCGATGAGCGTGGAAGAGGTGGACCTCTTCGCGCCGGGCTCGCAGGAGCACTGGTACGACTCCTACAAGATCCTCCAGGACGAGGCGCCTGTGCTGCGCCTGCCGGGCCAGGGCTACGAGCCGGGCTCGGATGCCTACGTGCTGACGAAGTACGAGGACATCCGCAAGGTGGTGCGCGATCCGGACCTGTTCCCCACCCGCCAGGGACCGGGCTCCTCGGGCACGAGCAAGATCCACGACGAGATCTTCGAGGACGAGGGCTTCGGGGACGTGGTGACGGCGCGGGACCGGCTGCGGCCGGACATCGAGACGCACAAGCTGCACCGCGAGACGCTGACGGAGCCGTGGGTGGGCGCCTCGGGGGCGCTCCAGCACCGGGAGATGATCACGGCGCACGCCAACCGCCTGATGGACAACTGGATCGACAAGGGCGAGGTCGAGTTCGTCACGGAGTTCGCGGCGCCGCTGCCGCAGGCCGTGATCTCGACGATCCTGGGGTTCCCGCTCGAGGACATGCCGATGACGAAGAAGTGGGAGGAGGCGCAGGTGCGCCGCTTCGTCTACGGCTTCGGGCCGAAGAGCCAGATGGAGGACCCCGACGAGGAAGACAACGCGAAGGCGCTGGTGGCGTTCAACCGCTACATCCAGGAGCAGATCGACGAGAAGCGGCGCAACCCCAAGGACGACATGATCACGTTCCTGACGGAGGTCGAGTACCAGGGCGCGCCCCTGGCCGACGGCGACATCATCAGCGTGGTCTCGGGGATGCACATCGGCGGCAACGAGACGACGCAGTACGCGCTGACCTCGGAGGCGATGCTGCTGGCGCAGCACCCGGAGATCGTCGAGGAGCTGCGGGCGGACCGGTCGAAGGTGCGCTTCTTCGTGGAGGAGGCTTTGCGCCTCTACGCGCCCACGCAGGGGCTCTCGGGGCGGATGGTCGCGCGCGATACGGAGATCCGCGGGGTCAAGATCCCGGCGGGGTCGCTGCTGCACCTGCGCTGGGCGGCGGCCAACCGCGACCCGGAGCTGTGCGAGGCGCCGGATGAGATCCGGCTGGACCGCAAGAGCCCGGGCAAGCACCTGACGTTCTCGATCCGGCCGCGGGGCTGCCCGGGAGCGGGCCTCTCGAGGCTGGAGCAGAACATCGCCGTGGACGTGATGCTGGACCGCATCGACGAGCTGAAGCTGGATCCGGCGAAGAACGACTTCAAGCACCAGCCGGGGATCATGCTGGGGCTGTACGAGCTGCACCTGGCGTTCACGAAGGCGCGGGAGGCTGTTCCCGCCTAACGGGCCCGGCGGCTCAGGCAGACTCGATTGTCAGGCCGTCGATGCGCTCAAAGTGGCGGCGGTTGTTCGTGAGTAGCGTGAGGTTGTGCCTGAGGGCCGTCGCGCCGATCAGCAGATCGAGGGCTCCGACGGGGTTGCCTGCTGCGCGAAGGCGAGCCCTCTCTCTCCCGAAGATGCGAGCGGTCTCGTCATCAAGGTCGACGACCTGCACGCGTGCGAGCAAGTCCCGCACAGCCGCCTCCTCGGTGGCCGGGCTCCGCGACCGCTCCACGCCCTCGTAGAGCTCGGCCAGCGACACAATGCTCAATCCCAGTCCCTGCGGCTGCAGTTCGACGAGGCGTCGCCTCACCGCTACGTGGCCTCGGCGGGAGTGAACGGCCCAGTCCGTATCGACGAGGTAGCGCACGAACGGCTACGGAGCCAAGGGCGTGCGTGAACTATTGACCCGATGCTCGTAGCTGATCTGGATGAGTTCGTCCGCCTCGCCTTCGCCCGGCGGAACCTTGCCTATCGTGAGCCTGACTACTTCTTCATCTTCGAAATCGAGGGGTGTGCAGGGCGTGAAGACGCCGCCGCAGTAGGTGGCCGTCGTGATCCAGGGACTGTTCCGGCGCTCACGGATTGAACGCTCAAGTTCGGCCCAGGTGTCGTCGGGGTCGGAATCGCGACCGGGCGGGAGGATTCCACGGACCGTGACGCCGACCTCGGCGCCCTCCTCGATATCCACGACCTCAAGGGGTTCGAGCGGCTGGAGGGTTCCATCGCAGTATCTGGCGCGGACGGTAACGGTCACGATCATGGCGATTCCCGGCAACCATGATGCCACAACCGCTTACGGGCGGACGGCGCGCTTGGGGCGGCTGGCGAGGCGCGCGAGGGCGGGCTGCGCGAGCTTCACGAAGGTGCAGGCGAGGCGGCGCGTGTCGCGCGGGTCGATCAGGTCGATGACGTCGCCGCGGTGGGCGGCGCGGAAGGGGGAGCGGAGGCGGAGGAGGCGCTCCTCGATGGCCTCGCGGTGGGCGTCGGGGTCGGTGGCGGCCTCGATCTCGCGGCGGTAGGCGGCGGCCACGCCGCCCTCGATGGGGATACCGCCCCATTCGCCCGCGGGCCAGCCGAAGCGCAGGTTGAGGCCGTTGGGGAGGCCCACGCTGTTGGGGGCGTCGGCGGCGACGCCGTAGGACTTGCGCACGTTGAACTCGATCTTGGGCACGTCCGCCTCGGCGCTGGCGATGAGGGCGCGTACGCCCCGGCGCATCGTCGCCTTGCGCTCGGCGTGGGAGCCGAGCATGAAGCCGGGCATATCGAGGAAGATGAGGAGGGGCAGGTTGAAGGTGTCGCAGAGATCGACGAAGTGGGTGTACTTGTCGGCCACGTCGCCGTCCATAGCCCCGGCGAGCTTCATGGGGTCGCTGGCGAGCACGCCCACGGGGTAGCCATCGAGGCGGGCGAAGGCGGTGATGATGGCGCCCGCGTAGGGGCGGCGCATCTCGAAGAACTCGCCGTTATCGACCACGTGGGCGAGGAGCTCACGGGCGTCGTAGCCGCGCTTGCGGTTGGGCGGGATGATGTTGAGCAGGGCCTCGGGGCGGCGGTCGGGGGGATCGCCGGTCTCGACGCGGGGGGCGACCTCGCCGGTGGTGTTGGGGAGGTAGGAGAGGAAGCGCTTGATCTGGTCGAAGGCGTCTTCCTCGGACTCGGCCTCGTTATCGACCTGGCCGCTCTCGTGGACGTGCATCTTCGCCCCGCCGAGGGCCTCCTTGTCGAGGTCCTCGCCGATGGCGCGGCGGACGACGGGCGGTCCCGAGGGGAAGATCTGGGACTGGCCCTTCACCATGACGGTGAAGTGCGACATGAGGGCGAAGGCGGCGGGCGCGCCCGCCACTGATCCCATGATGCCGGCGGCGACGGGAACGGTGCGCAGCATCTCGATGGCGCGGTGCCACATGTCGCCGGCGGGCAGGCCCATATGGCCCTCGGCCTCGTCGGCCTTGGAGCTGTGGCCGACGCCCTCGACGAGCTGAACGTAGGGGAGGCCGTACTGGAGGGCGAGGGGCTGCATGAATTGGCGGGGGTGCTTGCGCACGTTGTGGGGGCTGCCGCCGGAGATGGTGAAGTCGTCGCCGCCGATGGCGACGGGGCGGCCGTCGAGCTCGGCGAGGCCCATGACGTAGGCGCCAGGGGTGAAGCCGATGAGGTTGCCGGCGTCGTCGTACTCGGCGGCGCCGACCATGGGGCCGGCCTCGACGAAGCTGCCGGGGTCGACCATCTTCTCGATGCGCTCGCGGACGGTGTAGCGCCCGCCGGCGTGCTGGCGTTCGATGCGCTCGGGGCCGCCCATCTCGCGGCCGAGCGCGCGGATGTACTCGATGTCCTCGATGGCGTGCTCCCAGGGCATGCCTGGCTTCCAGGTCTCGCGGTTCGGATCGACGGGCATTCGGGGGCTCCTGGGCGGTTTCCCGAACGCTACGCGATGGGGGCCCGTGGCGCACCGTATCCCGCCCCCGAGGGCGGGCAACGGCTACTGACGCCGGATGACGCCGCAGGCGATGCGCTCGCCCGTATCCGCCTCACCTTCCCCGTAGGTGTCCGGCCGTTCGTACACGATGATGGCGGAGCCGTCGTCGTCGAAGAGGGAGTGGCGCGGGCCGGTGTCCAGGGTGACGCCGTCGGTAAAGAAGTCGGCGCGGGCGGACCCGTCGGAGGCGGCGTAGATGTTGGGCAGGTCGCCGCCGTGTGCTTCACCGGAGTCATCGCCCTGCCAGGCCCCGTGGACGAACCCGTGGTCCGCGTCAGCGGGATCGAAGTGGTCGCCGGCCGCGTCGAAGTCGGGGGTACAGGCTCCGGCCTCGTGGATGATGAAAGCGTGGCCACCCGGCGCGAGCCCGTTCACCTCGGCGAGGACGAGGACGCCGCCCCCGGTCTGCAGGAACCTGACCATGCCCATGGGATCGCCCTCCGGCGAGACCAGCGCGGCCTCGGCCGTCAGGCCCGGGGTGCGTTCCTCCTCGTCGCCTCCCGACCGGACGACAAGCAGAACCACGCCGGCGACGAGGACGACCACGATGGGCAACAGGGAGAGCAGGACGAGTCCCGTGCGACCAGACACAAGGCACCTCCTGTTTATAACGATACTCCCTATCAGCGACGCTCTATACGTCGGTGCAAGTTCTTCCCGCCCGCTGCCACGGCCAGGGGGCAGCGCGCGACACGGCCCCGCCCGCCGCTTCACGACGCCCAACCTGCCGGGCAACCGGCTACCATGGCGCGCGAGACTGCTGGCGGCGGGCTCGCCGCGGCAGGAGGACGCTCGATGACGATGACCAAGCCGGAGCTCGATCCGGAGATCTTCTTCAGCCAGGAGTACGCGGATAACCCGTACCCGACGCTGAAGCTGCTGCGCGACCACTACCCGGTCTACTACAACCCGATCACGGACAACTGGATGATCTCGCGCTACGACGACGTCTGCGCGGCCTTCCGGGACCTGGAGCACTACTCGGCGCAGCCGAACGCGCTCGGCATCGGGGCGGTGTTCGGGCCGACGCTGATGGAGTACGACGGGGAGCAGCACAACAAGCTGCGCAACATCGTCGCGCCCGAGTTCGTGGGTCGGAAACTGGAGGCGCTGCTGCCGATCATCGAGCGGAACTCGCAGGCGCTCATCGAGAAGTACACGGAGAAGCACGCGCGGCGCATGGCCGAGGAGGCGGCGAAGACGGGCGAGATCGACATCGTCGACGACTTCGCCACGCGCCTGCCGCTGAACGTGATCCTGGACGTGCTCGCCCTGCCGCAGGACGCGCACGACATGTTCCACGAGTGGTACCCGGCGATGATGAACGGCATCGGCGGGCCGCCGGAGATCCGCGCGGCGGGGATCAAGGCGAACCAGGAGTACCACGACTACCTGGAGCCGCTCCTGCAGGAACGCAGCAAGAACCCGGGGGAGGACCTGATCTCGCGGCTGTGCGTGGCGGAGGTGGACGGGCACCGGATGACGTTCCAGGAGATCAAGTCGTTCGCGAGCCTGCTGCTGGTGGCGGGCGCGGAGACGACGGACAAGGCGATCGCGAACCTCTGGTACCAGCTGCTGGCGAACCCTGAGCAGTGGGAGCTGGTGCGGGACGACCCCTCGCTGCTGGACCGGGCGTTCACGGAGATGATGCGAGTGCATCCCCCCTCCGGCGGGCAGGCGCGGCGCGCGATCCACGACATCCCCTTCCCCGAGTACGGGGTGACCATCCCCGAGGGGGCGTACGTGAACCTCTCCATCTACGGGGGGAACCGGGACGAGCGCGTGTTCGACAACCCGGACAAGTTCGACGTGATGCGGCCCGACCTGTACGTGGGGAGGGCGCTGCGGGCGGGGTATCACGAGAACGGCCAGGCGAGCCACCTCGGCTTCGGGCTGGGGAAGCATTTCTGCGTGGGCTACCAGCTGGCACAGACAGAGACGGTGATCGGCAGCCGCATGTTGATGGACGTGATGCGCAACCCGCGCTTCAAGCCGGGCACGACGCCGAAGCCGATCGCGATCAGCCTCGATCCGTGGGAGCTCTGGATCGAGTTCGACCCGGCCTGAGGGCATGACAACCGCCGGCACGGCCCCGGGGCGAATCGTGGAGGGGCGAACGCCCTCCACGTTCGCGACGGTCGAGCGCGCGCGGGAGCTGTTGCACGGGGGCGAGGAGGCACTGGCGCCGCTGGCGCGCGATCTGGCGGCGGGGCTGTCGGGGGGCGGGGGCGACGTCGAGGTGGAGCGCTACCGGCGGCTGCTGTACGCGACGGACGCCTCCATTTACGAGATGGAGCCTGTGGCGGTCGTCTACCCGCGCTCGGCGGCGGACGTGGGGCACGTGATGCGGGTGGCGGGGGATCATGGCGTGCCCGTGCTTCCCCGGGGCGGTGGCACGAGCCTCTCGGGGCAGACGGTGAACCACGCCATCGTGCTCGACTTCACCCGGCACCTGGCGGGCGTGCTCGCGATCGACGCGGAGGAGGGGACGGCGCGGGTGCAGCCGGGGGTCGTGCTGGCGGAGCTGAACAAGGCGCTGCGTCCGCACGGGTTGCAGTACCCGATCGACCCCTCGACGGCGAACCGGGCGACGATCGGCGGGGGCGTCGGCAACAACTCGTGCGGGGCGCACTCGGCCGTGTACGGGAAGACGGTCGACAACGTGGTCGCGCTGGAGGTCGTGCTGGCGGACGGGTCGAGGGCGACACTGGAGGAGCTGAGCGGGGAGGCGGCGTCGGCGCGGGCGGAGCGCGAGGGGCTCGAGGGCGACATCTACCGGGGGGTGCGAGCGATCGCGCGGGAGCACCGGGCGGAAGTGGAGAAGCGCTTCCCCAAGATCCTGCGGCGGGTCTCAGGCTACAACCTCGACGAGGTCAGCGAGGAGGGGGCGCTCAACCTCGCGAAGGTGGTGGTGGGGTCGGAGGGGACGCTCGCGACGGTGACGGAAGCGACCGTGCGGGTGGTGCCCATCCCGCCGGCGAAGATGCTGACGGCGCTGCACTTCCGCACGGTGGTCGAGGCGGCGGCAGCGACGGTGCGGGCGAACGCGCACCGCCCCTCGGCGGTCGAGCTGGTGGACGACACGATCATCGAACGCTGCCGCGAGAGCGCGGGGTTCCGCAGCCTGGTCGAGTTCGTGGAGGGGGAGCCGGGGGCGCTGCTGCTGGTCGAGTTCGCGGGGGAGCGGGCGGAGGAGGTAGCGGGGAAGATCGAGGCGCTGCGGGCGGACCTCGTGGGGGAGGAGGGGGCGTTCGCGGCGGTGGTCGCGCGGGAGCCGGCGGAGCAGCAGCGCATGTGGCGCATGCGCGAGGCCGGTCTGGGGCTGCTGATGAGCCTGCGGGGGGACGCCAAGCCGGCCTCGTTCGTGGAGGACACGGCGGTCGCGCCGGAGCGGCTGGCGGAGTACGTAGCGCGCTTCGACGCGCTGGTGAAGGCGCGGGGGCTGCGGCCGGCGTACTACGGACACGCGAGCGTCGGCTGCCTGCACATCCGCCCGATCGTCGATCTGAAGGACGGGGAGGGGCTGGCGCAGGCGGAGGGGCTGGCGGAGGAGGTGGCGGACCTCGTGCTGGAGTTCGGGGGTTCGCTCAGCGGGGAGCACGGGGACGGGATCGTGCGGGGGGTGTTCACGGAGCGCATGTTTGGCCCGCAGCTCACGCGCGCCTTCCGCGAGCTGAAGGCGCTCTGGGACCCGCAGGGGCTGCTGAACCCGGGGAAGATCGTCGAGACCCCGCCCTTCGCCGACAACCTGCGCCTGAGCCCTTCGACGGTGAACGCGGAGGTGCGCACGGAGCTCGACTTCGGGGTCGAGGGGGGGCTGGCGCGGGCGGCGGAGCAGTGCAACGGGCAGGGCGCCTGCCGCAAGCTCGACGGGGGGATGTGCCCCTCCTTCATGGTGACGGGGGACGAGGAGCACTCGACGCGGGGGCGGGCGAACCTGCTGCGGCAGGCGCTCAACGGGGCGCTGCCACTGGAGGACCTGACCAGCGAGCGCATGCACGAGGCGCTGGACCTGTGCGTCGAGTGCAAGGCGTGCAAGACGGAGTGCCCCTCGGGCGTGGACTTCGCGAAGCTGAAGTACGAGGTGCAGGCGCAGACGAGCGCGGCGCACGGGGCGCCCCTTCGCGACCGCGCCTTCGCGCGCATCCGCACGCTGAGCGCCCTCACCAGCCCGGTCGCGCCGCTGGCGAACGCGGTGGCGCGGCTGGCGCCGGCGCGGGCGCTGCTGGAGCGCGCCGGCGGCATCGACC
>CAYMDV010000020.1:306-37925 GCA_964389725.1 uncultured Anaerolineaceae bacterium | reverse complement strand
GGCCGCGGAGGCCCCCCACCCCGCTCGGCTGGTGGCAGCGGCGGTGGCCAGCGACGCCCCTCCGGTGGCAGCGGTGGCAGCGGTGGCGGCCAGCGACGCCCCTCCGGCGGCAGCGGCGGCCCCCGTCGCGACCGCGACCGTCCCCGCCGGCGCCGCAACGAGGAGAACATCGAGCCGGACATCAACGCCGAGGAGGTCGATCTGGCCGCCGAGGTGGTCGATTCCATCCTCCAGATCCTCGAGATCGACGCCGACATCAACATCCGCGAGCCAGTCACCCCGGGCGATGGCCTCGGCAGCGCCCGTGCGGTCATCGATATCTCCGGGGAAGACCTGGGGATGCTCATCGGGCGGCGGGGCGAAAGCCTCATGGCCTTCCAGTACGTCGTGAACCTGGTGATGACGCGCCGCTATCCGGGGCGGGGCTCCGTCACGATCGACGTGGAGGAGTATCGCCACCGCCGCGAGCAGCAGCTGATCTCGCTGGCCGAGCGCATGGCCGAGCGCGTGCGCGAGGACGGCGACCCGATCACCCTCGAACCGATGTCGGCCGCCGAACGCCGCCTCGTTCACCTCGCCCTCGTCGACGACCCCGAGGTCGAGACGAACAGCACCGGCGAAGGGGACAGCCGCAAGGTCGTCATCAGCCTGTTGGAGGACTAGCAGAGAGATGAGCCAGCCGTCCGCGCCGAGAATCGTGGTCGTTGGGAACGTGACCGAGGACCTGACGCCGGAGTGCACCTGGACGGCGGGCGGGCCCGCGCTCTACAGCGCTCGCGTCGCGAGCGCGCTGGGGGCGGACGTCACGCTCGTCAGCCGCGTGCCCCGGGACTACGACCGTAGCGTCTTCGAGGGCCTGAAGCTGAAGGCCCTCCCCGCCGAGGGCGCGCCGCGCTTCGAGAACACCTACCCGGACGGTGGTCTGCGCCGCCAGACCCTGCACCAGGCGGGCGAGCCGATCGCCGCCGGCGACCTGCCCGCGCGCCTCAAGGCGGACGCCGTCATCGCCGCGCCCGTGCTGGATGAGCTCGAGGAGTTCCCGCCCATCGAAGCGCCCGTGCGGGTCGCCGCCGTCCAGGGCGTCCTGCGCTGGGCCATGCCGGGCCGCGCCGTGCGCCGCGCCGGCTTCGCCGCCCGCCAGGCGCGTCCCCTGCAGCCGTTCGGCGCCATCGCCGTCTTCAGCGATGAGGACACGGAGGATCCCCCCGCGCTGGCGACGGCGCTCTCCCTCCGCGGCCCCACCATCGTGACCCGCGGCGCCCGTGGCGCCTGGCTCTACCGCAAGGGGTCCCGCAGCGACATCCCCCCGTACGCCACCAACGTGGTCGACGTGACGGGGGCCGGTGATGCCTTCACGGCCGCCCTCACGGTGCGGCTCGTGGAGACGGGTGACTTGTTCGTATCGTGTACATTCGCGAGTGCAATGGGATCGCTGGCGGTCGAACGGACCGGGCTCATGGAGATGCCGGCGCGCGAGGAAGTCGAGGCGCGGGTAGGCCGGGGAGTTGCGAATGGCGCGTGAGACGATCGCCTTCGTGAACCAGAAGGGCGGCGTGGGCAAGACGACCACTGCCGTTTCGCTCGCGGCCGCACTCGCGCGCAAGGGCGAGCGCGTCCTGCTGATCGACCTGGACGCGCAGGCGAACGCCACGAGCGCCGCCGGCCTGGCGCAGGTGGACGGCCCCTCGATCTACGAGACCCTCATGCAGGAGGCGGAACCGCGCGACTGCATCGTCTCCCTGGAGGAGGAGAAGTTCGACCTGCTCCCGGCCACGCGCGAGCTCTCGGGCGCGGAGGTGGAGCTGGCCCCGGCGATCGCGCGCGAGCAGCGGCTCAAGAACGCGCTCGCCACCGTGGCGGACGACTACGACTGGATCTTCATCGACTGTCCGCCCTCGCTCAGCATCCTCACGGTGAACGCCCTCACGGCGGCCACCAGCGTCGTCATTCCCGTGCAGTGCGAGTACCTGCCGATGGAAGGCCTGGCGCGGCTCATGGAGACGCTCACGCTGGTGCGCGGCAGCCTCAACCCGGAGCTGCGCACCCTCGGGCTCGTGCTGACGATGCTCGACCGGCGCACGCGGCTGGCCCGCGAGGTGGCAGCCGACGTGATGATGCACTTCCCCAGGCAGACGTTTAACACCGTGATTCCGCGCGCCGTCGGCCTTGCCGAGGCGCCGAGCCACGGACAGTCGATCTTTCGGTACCGGCCGGCGAGCCGCGCCGCCACCGCCTATCGCAGGCTGGCGAGCGAGCTCACCGAGCGCGCGGGGGTAAGCGCATGACGCAGCCACGACGAGGACTCGGACGGGGGCTCGACGCCCTCCTGCCCGGCGGCGGCGAGGAGGCTCCCGCTGCTCCCGGCAAGCCCCAGGAAATCGACATCGACCTGATCGCGCCCAACCCGGAGCAGCCGCGCACGAACTTCCCGCCCGACCAGCTGCGCGAGCTGGCGGACTCGATCCGCGAGCACGGCATCCTCCAGCCGCTCGTGGTCAGCCTGGAGGATGCGGGCGGCTATCGCCTCATCGCCGGCGAGCGCCGCCTGCAGGCGGCCCGCCTCGCAGACCTGCCCACGGTCCCGGTGGTCGTGCGCGAGGTGGACGGCTCGGAGCTGCTCGAGCTGGCGCTCGTCGAGAACATCCAGCGCGCCGACCTGAACCCGATCGAGGAGGCGCTCGCCTACCGCCGTCTACTGGGCGATTACGGGCTCACGCAGGAAGAGGTGGCGAAGCGCGTCGGCCGCAGCCGTGCGGCCGTGGCCAACGCCGTGCGGCTGCTCCAGCTCGAGCAGGAGATCCGCCGGAGCCTCGTCGCCGGGGAGATCCGCGAGGGCCACGCGCGCGCCCTCCTGGGCATGCCCGAAGGGTCAGCCCGCCTCGAGGTCTGGCGCGAGACCGTGCGTCGCGGCCTGAGCGTGCGCGAGACCGAGGCGGCCGTGCGCCGCGCTCTCTCGCCCCGCACCCCCCGCCCCTCCGTGCCGGCCCCCGGCGCCGCCCCCGAGACGCCCCTGCGCGACCTGGAGACGAACCTGCGCCGCGCCCTGGGCACCCGCGTGACGGTCACGTCGCAGCGTGGCGGCGGCGCTCGCATCGTCGTCGAGACGTACAGCCCCGAGGAGCTCGATTCCGTGACGAGCAAACTCCTTTCCCTGTAGGGGCCGCCCGCACCCGCCCTTCACCGCCTCTGCACGCACCACCCGATCCGCCTCGGTAAGGTGGAAACGGGCGGTAATCCCTGCCGAGCGCCGGGCCCGCCGCCCGTTTAAGGGAGGAAGTGCGAGATGAGCGCTGAAGAACGCTTGCGAGAGCTGGGAATCGAGTTGCCGGAGCCGGCGGCGCCGGCCGGGTCGTACGTGCCCGCCCGCCGCCACGGCGACATGCTGGCCGTCTCCGGCCAGATTCCCGCCACTGCGGCCTCGACGTGACGGTCGAGGAGGGCTACGTCCTCGCGCGGCAGTGCGCCCTCAACGGGCTGGCCGCGGCGCGCGCCGCCCTGGGGTCGCTCGACCGCATCGCGGGCGTGGTGCGGGTGGCCGGTTACGTCGCCGCCCCGGCCGACTTCACGCAGCATCCCGCGGTTGTCAACGGGGCCTCGGATCTGCTCGTCGAGGTGTTCGGCGAGGCAGGCCGGCACGCCCGGGCTGCGGTGGGGATGTCCTCGCTGCCGCTCGGCGTGCCCGTCGAGGTCGAGTTCCTGTTCGCCCTCGTCCCGGAGGAGGGCTAGCAGGGGAAAGGTGATCAAGCGTGCGGAACGGAAGTCAGCCGGTGCACCCTGGAGAGATCCTGGCGGAAGAGCTGGATGACCTGGGGCTGACGGTGAAGGCGCTCGCGGGCGACCTGGGGGTGCCCGTGAGCCGCGTGACCGCCATCCTCAAGGGGCAACGCGGCGTGACCGCAGATACGGCCCTCCGCCTGGCTCGCTTCTTTGGCACGACACCGGAGTTCTGGCTGAACCTCCAGAAGACCTACGAGCTGCGGGTCGCGGAGTTGGAGTCAGGAGAGGCGATCAAGGCGCAGGTCCAGCCCCGCGCCTCCGGCGGCCCGTCGCAGTAGGGGGCCGGCAGGCCGTACGAGGCAGCCGCCCCGGGCATCCGCACGAAAACTGCCAACAATTTCACGAAAGGCAGTGGTGCAACTTGCTAGCGGCAAGGTAAGCTAGGAGAAACGCTTGTCGAGGTTCTCGGTGGCCCTGCCCGACCTCCCGCCATTCGATCCCAAACAGTTCGCCGAACGCTATGTGGAGGCGTCAGTCGCCGCTGCGAGAGCGGGCGCTCAGATGCAGGCTGCCGAGTTGGGCCACGCCATCAGCACGCTTCAGATTCGGATGGACGTCGGTTTCGCGAAGGTGAACGACCGGCTCGACCGCATGGACGACCGCCTGGACCGCATGGACGACCGGCTCGACCGCATGGACGACCGTTTGGACCGCATAGACGACCGTTTGGACCACATAGGCGATCGTCTGGGTCGCATCGAGGGAATCCTGGCGCGGGCATTCCCGGAGAACGGGCACAATCCACCGGAACAGGGGAACGACTAGGCCTGGGCGTGCAGCCACGCTCCGGCTCGTAAGGGCTACGTATGCCAGCTGGCAGGGATGGCCGGCGCTGCTTGTGTCCCTTCCGTGGCCTGCCGGTAAGGTGGATCGAGGGGGTGAGACAGCCCCCGGAGGCTTGCGTTGAAGGTTGCCATCACGGGAAGTACGGGACTGGTCGGACGGGCGGTCGCGGGCGCCCTTGAGGCGCGCGGCGACGGAGTCGTGCGCATCGCCCGCGGCGCCTTCGGCGTAGCCGGCGTGGACTGGGCTCCGGACGAGGGCTGGGTCCGCGACGGCGCTTTCGAGGGCTGTGACGCCGTCGTTCACCTCAGCGGCGCCTCCGTCGGGGAGGGCCGCTGGACGCCCGCCCGCAAGGCCGAGCTTCGTTCGAGCCGTATCGAGACCACGCGCCTGCTCGTCGAGCACCTGGCGGGGCTCGACCCGAAGCCCCGCCGCCTCGTCACCGCCTCGGCCGTCGGCTTCTACGGCGACCGCGGCGACGACACCCTCACGGAGGGGTCCGGCCGGGGCGAGGGCTTCCTCGCCGACATGACCGCCGACTGGGAGGCGGAGGCGGAGAAGGCGAACGCGGCCGGCATTCCCACGGCCATGGCCCGCTACGGCGTCGTCTTCGACCGGGAGGCGCCCGCCTTCAGGCGACTCGCGCTGCCCTTCCGCCTGGGCGCCGGCGGCAGGCTCGGGAGCGGCCGCCAGTGGATGCCCTGGATCACCCTCGCCGATGCCGTCGCTGCCACCACCCACCTGCTCGATAGCGACGTGACCGGCCCCGTGAACGTGGTCGCCCCCGTGACCATCACGAACGCGGACCTGACGCGCTCGCTGGGGCGAGTGCTGCGCCGCCCGGCCTTCCTGATGGTGCCGCAATTCGCCATGCGCCTTGCCCTGGGCGAGCTGGCGGACGCGCTTCTCTTCGCGAGCCAGCGGGTCGTCCCCGAGCGGCTCGCGGAGGATGGATTCGAGTTCTCGCAGCCCGAGGTCGAGGGAGCGCTGCGCTCGATCCTGCGGGGCTAGCGATGGCCATCCATCGCCTGACCGCGAGGCAGGTCGTGCCGGTATCGCTCGACGAGGCGTGGGCGTTCTTCTCGAGCCCGCGCAACCTGCCCCTCATCACCCCGCCCTGGCTCGACCTGCGCCTTACCTCCGAGCCGCCCGCGGAGATGTACCCGGGGCTCATCATCACCTACACCGTGCGACCCCTCCTCGGCATCCCTCTCCCCTGGGCGACCGAGATCACGCACGTCGAGGACCGCGTGCGCTTCGTCGATGACCAGCGCATCGGTCCGTACGCCCTCTGGCACCACCAGCACGACTTCCGAGAGGTAGAGGGCGGCACGGAGGTGCGGGACACCGTCCACTACGCCGTCCCCTTCGGCCCCCTCGGCGACATCGTCGCGTTACTCGCCGTGCGCCCCCGCCTGCACGACATCTTCGCCTACCGCCGCGCGGTCCTGCGGGAGCACTTCGGGGTGGCCGGGTAGCCGCTACCGCACGTCCCGGGCGACCAGGTCCTCGATCGTCTCGCGGCGCTGCAGCAGGCGCGCCTCGCCCTCGCGTACGGCCACGACGGGCGGGCGCAGGGCCATGTTGTAATTGCTCGACATCGCCAGGTTGTAGCCGCCGCTCGCCGGCAGGGCCACGAGCTCGCCCGCCTCCAGCCGCGGCAGCTCCGCGTCGCGCACGAGGATGTCGCCGCTCTCGCAGTACTTCCCCGCGACCGTGACGGTCTCGACGGGCTCCTCCAGGGGGCGGTCGACGGGCACGGCCTCGTAGCCGGAGCCGTACATCGCCGGGCGGATGTTATCGGCCATGCCCCCATCGACGGAGACGTAGGTGCGCACGCCGGGGATCTCCTTGCGCGCGCCGACGGTGTAGACGGCGACCATCGCCCGCCCGATGAGCGAGCGCCCCGGCTCGATGTGGAGCGAAGGCTTGTCGAGGCGGTGCTCGGCGAGGGCGCGCTCCATCGAGCGGGCCACGCGCTCGGCGTACTCGGCGATGGCGGGGGCGCGCTGCTCGCGCGTGTAGGCCAGGGCGAAGCCGCCGCCGGGGCTGTACTCGTGGAACACGAACCCGTGCGTATCGCCCATCTGGGCGGCGAAGGCGCACATCACGTCGCTCGCCTGCTCGTACGGCTCGATCTCGAAGATGGGCGAGCCGAGGTGCACGTGCAGCCCCCGCAGGTCGATGTTGGGAGCGGCCATGGCCGCCGCCACGGCGCGCTCGGCGTCGCCGTTGGCGATGGCGAACCCGAACTTCGAATCGAGCACGCCCGTTGTCGTCTTCTCGTGGGTGTGGGGGTCCACGTTGGGGGAGACGCGCAGGAGGATGGGCTGGAGCGCCCCCTGCTCGCCCGCGATGCGGTCCAGCTCGGCCAGCTCGTGGAAGTTGTCGACGACGACGCGCCCCACGGGCTCGCCCGTGACCGCCGCGCCGAGCTCGACGGCGCTCTTGTTGTTCCCGTGGAAGTAGAGCCGCGAGGAGGGGAAGCCCGCCACCCGCGCGATCGCGAGCTCGCCCCCGCTGACCACGTCCATGCCCAGCCCCTCCTCCTCCACGATGCCGGCCAGGGGCAGGCTGAGGTACGCCTTGGCCGCATACAGCACCGACACCTCGGGCCAGCGCGATTCGAACTCGCGCCGGAACTCCTGCGCCGTCTCGCGGAAGTCCTGCTCGTCGAAGACGTACAGGGGCGAGCCGTAGGTCTCGGTGAGGTCGCGCAGGTCGCAGCCGCCGATGCTCAGGCGCCCGGCGGGGGAGAGGGCGGTGGTGTGGGGGAGGACGTGGCGGTAGGGGAGGGCGTCGAGAGAGTCGGCGTTCGGCATGGCTGCGATTATGCGCGGCGGCGTTCGTACCGCCCATCCGCGGGCGAGGGCGCTGCGGCGCGACGCCCTATACTGCCTCCATGGCCGGGGAACCACGCCTCTCCCACCTCGATGAGCGCGGCGGCGCGCGCATGGTCGATGTCTCGGGGAAAGCCGTGACGGCGCGCGAGGCGGTGGCGGAGGGGTTCGTGGCCATGCTCCCCGAGACGCTGGCCCTCATCCAGGAGGGCGGCCTCCCCAAGGGCGATGTGCTTGCCGTGGCGCGCGTGGCCGGCATCCAGGCGGCCAAGCGCACCAGCGAGCTCATCCCGATGTGCCATCCCCTGCCTATCTCCGGTATCGCCATCACCCTCGACCCCGCCGGCGACTCGCGGCTGCGCGTCGAGGCGCGGGTTCGCACCGAGGGCCGCACGGGCGTCGAGATGGAGGCGCTGACGGCCGTCGGCGTCGCCGCGCTGACGGTCTACGACATGTGCAAGGCGGTCGACCGGGGTATGCGGATCGAGGGCGTGCGTCTGCTGGAGAAGCGGGGCGGGAAGAGCGGGGAGTGGCGCGCGGATGAGGCGAGCGCTCGCTGAGTGCCCCACCCTAGTCGGAGAACTCCGGTGGCGGCTCGGTGAAGGCCTCGCCGCGCGCTTCCGCCTGGAGGCGCCGCTCGTTCCACGTCCGCCAGGCAGCATCCGCTTCCGCCAGCCCCTCCTGCCGGCGTTGCCGACGGACGCGCTCCAGGCCTTCCTGTAGTCGCTGTGCGATGACCACGATGCTCCTCCCGATCTCAGTGAGCGCCAGGGCGGCCGCGGCCGCCGTGATGGTCAGCGGTGCCGCGTCCGACCATACCCCGATGGTGGCGTCGATGAGCGAGCCGCCCTCCCCGAAGGCGCGGACGGCGACCAGCCCCGTTCCCGCCAGGAACAGGGACACGAAGATGACGAAGTAGATTTCCCGCGCCGGCCTGCTGACGGTCCATATCGATTCCCGTTCCTGTGGCTGTTCCAGCGTCGGCCCCCGGGTGATGTCCGCGAACCCCGCGGAACGGCGCTCGTGCCGGACCACATCGTATCAGTACACAACCACCGTCGGGAACCCCGGTTGTCCGAAGGCTTCCCTACGGCTCGCCCCAGATGCGCGCGATGGCCGTCACCACGCCGTCCTCGCCGGCCGTCCCGGTGACCATGTCGGCGGCCGCCCGCATGGCCGCGGGTGCATCGCCCATGGCGACCCCGAGGCCGGCGGCTTCGAGCATTGGCCGGTCCACCTCCGTGTCGCCGAAGGCCACGGACTCCGCCGTGGCCACGCCGAACGCCTCGCAGAGGCGGACCAACGCCGGCCCCTTGCCCGCATCGCGGTGGGTGATGGCGATGAGCTCGTGCCCCGAGCTCGTGAGGGCGCGTTCGGCGCGCAGGTCCCAGCGCTGCACGAGCGCCTGCAGGGCGGGGAAGGCGGGGTGAGCGGCGCCCGTCCAGGGGGCGACCACGAGCGCATGGTCGAGGGGGGTGCCCGAGAGGTTCTCCACGATTGTCGCGCGGCTGCCCGCCGCGACCGCGTCGGGGATCCGCTGGAAGGCCCCGTCCGCCGTCCCCGTGGAGGAGCGCCAGTCCTGCTCGTCGCAGAGGGCGGCGATGGCGCGCGCGGCCTCGGGCGGGAGGAACGTCTGGCTGAGGGGCTCGCCGTCCGGGCGGCGAATGTCCGCCCCCGCCGCCGAGACCACCGCGCTGAGCGAGCCCGCGATCGGCTCGATCGGGGGAAGGGCGAGCTCGTGCGGGCGCGCGGTCGCGACCGCCACCACGATCCCCCTCGCCGCGAGCCCCTCGACCGCCCCGATCACCCCCGGCGAGAGGCTGCCGCTCGGCCCCAACAGGGTGCCGTCGATGTCGAAAGCGGCGAGCCGGTAGGCCATGGCGCGCACGATACGGGAAGCCTCAGGGAGCGCTGTCTTCGGGAACGGTCAGCAGGGGGACGCCATCGACGATCGTGACGGGGACGAGTTCGTGGCCGGCGACGCTTGCCGCGGTCAGCTCGACCAGGAGGATGGCGGAGTCGTTCGCCGGGTCCCAGAACCCATCGAACACGAAGTTCCCGAGGCTGTAGGCGATCAGCCCGTCCCCGTAGGCCTCGACCTCCTGGAGGACGTGCGGCCCCGAGCCCAGCACGAGCGTTGCGCCCGCATCGATGGCGGCCCGCGCCTGCTCGCGCTGCGCGTCGCTCGGTTCCAGCTCCCACTCCAGGCCGAAGTGGAGCAGGACGACGACGAGGTCGGCGCTGCCGCCGGCCGCCTCGATGTCCGCCTGCATCGCCGGGATGTCGAGCCAGGCGACGCCGGGCGCGCCGTCCGTGGCCGCCCACGCGCTCGGGTCGTAGCCGCCCCGCTCGCGGGGCACCCCGACGTAGGCGAGGAAGGCGATCCTGAGGCCCTCGCGCTCGATCGTCGCGGGAGCGTGGGCGGCGGCCCGGTTCGCCCCCGCGCCCGTACTGAGGACGCCCTGGCCGGCCAGCAACGCCAGCGTCTCCGCCAGCGACTCCGGTCCGTAGTCGAGGGAGTGGTTGTTGGCGAGGGAGACAAGGTCGATGCCGGCGAGGGCGAGCGCCTCCGCGGCGACCGGCGGCGCCTGGAACGTGTAGGCCTTGGGCGCGGGCGTGCCCGTAACTCCGACCGCGCACTCGAGGTTCGCCACGGCGATGTCCGCTCCCGCGAGGATCTCGCGCACGGCTGCGAAGGGCGCCTCCGGGCCCTCGTTCTCCAGCTTCCAGGCGAGGCTCCGGGCCAGCATCACGTCGCCCACCGCGGCGAGCACGATGCGCGCGGGTGGTGGGGAGGGCGTCGGGGGAGGCGTGGGGGCAGGGGTGGGGGTCGGCGGTGCGGTTGGTGACGGCGTGGAGTCTGGCGTGGGGCTCGGTGTGGCCGCCGGCGTGGAAGGAGTCGGGGTGGGTGGAGAGGCCGTGGGTGTCGGGGCGGGATCGATCGCCACGGCACAGCCGGCCTGGAGGATCGCCACGCCGAGCAATGCCGCCAGAAGAAGCGCGCGCGCCCTCCCGCGGCCCAGCCGCTCAGGCGCCAAGCAGGCCTTCGCGCTTCATGCTCACGAAGCGATCACCGGCGATGACCACGTGGTCGCTCAACCGCAGGTCGAGCGACGCGGCGAGCCTGGCGATCTCGCGCGTGAGCTCGATGTCGCGGGGGCTCGGGGTGGCGCGGCCCGAGGGGTGGTTGTGGGCGAGGACGACGGCGCTGGCATCGAGCACGATCGCCTCCCGGAAGATGTCCACCATGCGCAGGGGCACGGAATGGACGCTGCCCGGCACGACCGCCGGCGTTCCCACCAGGCGACCGCCCGAGTCGGCGCAGAGGATGTGCAGCTCTTCCCGCGAGCGCCCCTGCAGGCGGCCGCGCAGGTAGCCGTAGACCGCCTCGGGGGAGGTCAGCAGCGGGCGGGCCTCGGCGTCGACGCGGGGCATGCGCCGCCCCAGCTCGATGGCGGCGGCGAGCTGCGCCGCTTTCGCCGGCCCGAGCCCGCGCGTCCGCTGCAGCGACTTCGCATCGGCGCGCAGCAGCCCACCGAGGCCGCCGTGCAGGTCGAGGAGGTTGCGGGCGAGGTCGATGACGTTCTCGCCCCGCGTTCCCGACCCAGCGATGATCGCGATCAGCTCGGCATCGCTGAGGACCGCCGGCCCGTGCTCGAGCAGCTTCTCGCGGGGGCGCTCATCCCCGGCGAGGTCGTGGATGGTGCGGTAGCCGTCGCTGTCGCGGTCCGTCATGGATGGCCGGGCGCGGTCACTCGCGCTCGATGAGGAGCGGGTCCGGTTCCGGGGGCGGCGGCTCGGCGGGGGCAGCCGGCAGGTCACGCCCTTCCGGTGGCTCCTTCTTCTCGATCGTCACGCCGACCATGGATGCCGGGAAGTACTCGAGCTCGACGTAGTCGTCCTTGTCGACGGTCAGCCACTGCACCCGGTCGATGCGGATGATGCGGTCGCGGTCGATGCGCAGGTAGCTGGTGCGCATCCCCAGGTCGAACTTCGACCAGCGCCGCGTGATGAAGCCGGCCACGATCTCGGTGCCGCCGCGCAGATCGCGGACGGCCTGGATCCCCTGGAAGCCGAAGAGGGCGCCGAACACGGTGAGAACGCAGGGCAACACCCAGCCGTTCCCCCTATCGGTGGCCGCCTCCGCGATGAAGAAGTAGATGGCCCCGCCGATCGCGGCGATGAAGAGTGGCATCCAGATGAGGGCCGTTCGCCAGAGGGAGCGGCGCGCTCTCCGCAGCCTGTCGTCTCGTGATTCCATCATGGGCGCGGCACCAGGATGATCTGTCCGATCTGCAGGGTCTCCGGATCGAGGCCGGGATTCAGGTCGAGGATCTCGTCGAGGGTAACGTCGAAGCTGATGGCGATGTCCAGGAGCGTATCGCCCGCGACGATCGTGTACTCGAAGGCCTCGGCGGCCTGGGGCGGCTGGGTTGGTTCCGGGGTGGGAGCTTCCGTGGGCGCGGGCGTGGGCGTCGGCTCCGGCGTGGGGACGGGCGTGCTGATGACCCGCCGCGGGGTGGGCGTGGGCTCCGGCGTCGAGGTCGGTTCCGCCGTGGCCGTGGGCGTCTCCGCCGGGCGCACGCGCTCGGCGCTGCTCTCGCTCTCGGGCGGCCGCAGCACGAGGAACAGGGCCAGGAACGACCCGATCACGAGCGCCGCGATCGAGCCCCGGTAGGCCCAGGCCGAAGGGGCGGCCCGCTCGGGCGGATCCTGCTGGTGGGAGACGCTGGGATCGTCGCTCACAGGGCGAGCGTACCACCCCGTGCGGGAGAAGCGCCCCTCCCGCTCAGCCGGTCGGGGAGAGCCGCCCGCTGCGGACGGGGCGGGGGCGACCGTGTTCGCGCAGTTGCGCGCGGAAGGTCCGCAGCCGCGCCTCGCCCCAGGCGCGGAAGCGCTCCGCCACGTCCTCGCCCGCGTTCAGCCGGTCGATGGCGGAGGCGGCCCGGGCGATGGCCGCGTACCCCGCCGCGCCCGTCGCCAGCACCTCCTCGAGCGCCTCCGGCAGCGTCGAGCCTGCGTCGTCGAGGGTGTGCCGCGCGAGGTAGCGCAGGCGCGCCCGCTCGCCCTTCGGCGGGGAGTCCAGGTCCAGCGTGATCGTGCCCGCCCACACGGAGAAGGGGACGCGGCGGGGCGGAAAAGAGCCGGCGGGATACTCCACCGACGCAAGCTCGAGGAACCCGGGGAGCACGCTCGTCGAGATCTCGCGGCTGCCGGCGGTCGTGGCGATGGTCGTGGTCCCCTCCAGGGGCGCGGCCAGGCTCACATCGGCGAGGGCGCGTGTGAGGTGGCGGGTCAGCTCGGCGTCGCTCCAGCGGGCGGCGTCGGTGTCGAGGTCGCGCAGATCGCTGCGCACGCGGTCGCGGATGGCGGAGAGGGTCGTCATGGCGGGCACGGTGGCGGGGCTTCCCGCAAGCGCGAAGCGGTAGCTGTCACCCCGGGATCGCGGGCGCTACCCGGAGGCGACGAGCCGGTAGCCCACGTTGCGGACGGTCTCGATGAAGGTGTGCCCGTGGATCTCGATCTTCGAGCGGATGCGCCGGATGTGGACATCGACCGTGCGCGCGCCGCCGAAGTAGTCGTAGCCCCAGACGCGGTTCAGGAGCTGCTCGCGCGTGGAGACCCGGCCCGCGTTCATCGCCAGGTACCGCAGCAGCTCGTACTCCTTGAAGGTGAGCACCACGGGCTCGCCCGCGACCGTCACGCGGTAGTTGGCGAGGTCGATGGTGAGGACGCCGCAGCGCACGAAGTTCTCCGTATCGATGCCGTGGCGCCGGTACAGGGCGCGTTCGACGCGGCGGCGCAGCTCGCCGGGCGCGGCGGGCAGCACGATGAAGTCGTCGGCGGGGGAATCGAAGGGCATGCGATCGAGCTGGTCGGTCCCGCAGACGTGCAGGAGGACGAGCTCGTGCTCGCCCGAGGCGGCCGCCAGCCGGTCGATGGCGGCGCTGGAGAGGTCGCGCAGGTCGAGCAGGAGCACCCCCGCGAAGTCACGCTCGACCTCCCCCAGGCGGTCCGGATCGAGCACGGTCGTCGCCAGCCCCGCCTCGTCCAGCTCGGGCACGAGGGCCAGCAGGTCCGCCTGGCCGCTGACGATGAGGGCGCCGTTCATGCGCTCAGTATAGGCGGGAGGTGTTGGGGGCTACCGGTATGGCGGGGCACCGGTTAGCGCCGAGCGTTACTCCAGTGGCGCGATCTTGCCGGGGGGTTCGAGGTTGCGAGCCCGCTGCCACGCTTCCTGGAGTTCTGGACGGCGAAGCGATGCCCACTCCAGTACAAGCCTCCGGGCTCGGGCGGGAAGGGCGCCACGCACAATCTCGAGGTTCTCGATCTCTACCAACGCCTCGTGTTCGCCGTACACGGCATGGAAGTGGGGAGGGGAGTGGTCATGGGCGTACATGCGGATGACGATGCCATAGAAGCGGCAGACTTCAGGCATCGACCGCCGCTTCAGCGGGTAGTTCGTCGAGAGACTTGCCGGTCAGTTCCATGTAGAGAGCGTCTGCACACAGCTCGAGCTCGTCGCTCCAGGCGATGGCCCGGTGTGGTGCAATGTGGACCTGCTCGAAGCATCCCGGCTCGTTCCACGCCGCGAACACGCCCTTTCCGGCCAGGCGCGACAGGTCCACCTCACCGGCGGTGCCGTCCGAATAGCGCAGCCAAATGCGGTGGCCGGCGCGAGCCTCGACTTCAGTCGGTTGCAGCATGGCTTTCTCCAGGGACATGGTAACCGCTGGGCGTATCCCTTCGGCTACGCCGCCGGCTCGATGACGGCCGACATGCTTCCCTGGCAGAGTTCCATCAGCGGGTCCGGGCCGTAGGCGTGGATCTGGTCCTGCTTCAGCAGGCACTCGTCCTTCGAGCCCGTCATCAGGATCGCCTGGCCCTGGCTATCGACCACCGAGGCGATGCCGAACGCCTTCTCCCGCGAGTACCCGAAGAGGTCGCCGAGCATGCGGATCACGTACTGGTACGTGTGCAGGTCGTCGTCGAGCAGGATCAGGTGGCAGGGCTGCTCGAGCTCTTCGTCGACCTCGGGCTGGTCCACGATCTCGGGGAGGCTGGGGGTGGTCACCCGGGCACTGTAGCGAGCGCCGGCGGGGGGCGGCAAGGCGGCGCTGCCAGCGGGGGCTTCGCGATCGCGCGGGCGGGGGCCACGGTTCGCGGAATCCTTCGCCCCGGAGTCCGCCTGTGCCCGATACCCCCTTCCCCCTCCAGCTCCGCGCCCTCGACCAGGACCGCCTGCGCTGCTACCGCGAGCACCTCGCCTTCTACGAGGGCGACCAGTGGCCCGGACGCGCCCGTCGCGGCGAACGCCGCCTCGTCCTCAACTACGCCAAGGCGTTCGTCGACAAGGTCACGAGCTACCTGTTCGAAGGGCACGCCCTCCAGGTCCGCCCCCGCGACCTGCTCGACCGCGCCGCCGCCGAGCGCGCCCGAACCGCCGAGCAAGCCTGGCGCGCGGTCGAGGCGGCGAACGGGCTCGAACGGCTCGACTTCGAGACGGAGCTCGATTGCGCCGTCCTCGGCGACGCCGCCTACAAGGTCACCTGGGACGTGGAGGAGGGGCGCGTGCGCATCTCCGCACCCGACGTGCAGGGCATCTACGTCTGGCGCGCCCCCGACGACGCCTCGCGCGTGGAGGCCGTTGCCTCCCAGTACGCGGCCTCCGGAGCGCCGCCCGCCACGGCGAGCCTGCCGCTCTCGCCCTCCGCCGTCGAGCACCTCGTGACGGAGCGCTGGACGGCGGCGACGTTCGAGCTGTGGCGGGGCACCGAGCTGGAGCGCCGCGAGGCGAACCCGTACGGGTTCATCCCCTTCGTCGTCTTCCCCAACGTGAGCGAGCCGAAGCAGCCGTGGGGATCGAGCGACGTGGGCGCGCTGGCCGAGCCCAGCCGCGAGCTGAACCGCGCCTTCAGCCAGCTCAGCCAGATCCTGGAGCTCTCCGGGAACCCCATCGCCGTCCTCGAGGGCGTCGCCGGTTCCGAGGACATCGCCGTCGAGCCGGGCGCTGTCTGGGAGGTGCCCGAGCGCGCCCGCGCCTACCTGCTCGACCTGCTGCAGGGCGGCGGCGCCGCCCTCCACCGCGACTACATCGACCTCGTCTACCGCACCCTGCACGACCTGGGGGAATCGCCCCGCACGGCCTTCGGGCAGAACCCCGCGGGCCTCAGCGGCGTCGCCCTCAACGTCGAGCTCGACCCCGTGGCGCGCAAAGTGGCGCGCAAGCGGCTCATCCGCACGCCCGTCTACGAGCGCCGCGCGATGCTCGCCCTGCGGCTGCTCGCGCGCTACGAGGGCCTGGCCATCGACGGCCTCCAGGCCGAAGCCCTCTGGGGACCCGTCCTCCCCGCCGACCGCTCCCGCCAGGTCGCCGACGAGCGCGCGCTGGTCGAGGCAGGCATCCGCTCCCGCCGCACCGCCGCCGAACGCCTCGGCTCCGAGGACCCGGAGGCCGAGTGGGCGCGCGTCCAGGAGGAGCGCGCCGCGCTGCCGGGAGACTAGGAGAGCGGCGGCTTCGCCGCCTGAGGAGAGCGCTCGGCGCTACGCGCCATCGCTGAGGAAAGCGCGTCGCTATCGCGCCGCTGAGTGGGGCCGAGGGGTGGGGACCGACCACCAACCACCAACCACCGACCACCCGCTAGAACGGCTTGAAAATCGCCAGCCAGGCCATCAGCGGGACGCTCAGGACGAGGATCGTGCCGAACACCAGGGGGACGCGGTCGTCGAGGATCTCGCGCAGCTCTTCCGTGACCTCCCCCTCCTTGGCGGCGATCAGCGCGGCCGTGCGCGCCCGTCGCAGCCCGAACCCCATGAGCGGCAGGCAGACGAGCCAGAACAGGACGAACAGCCCCGTCAGCGCCGCCAGCCAGCCGTCGCGGGTGAAGTCGTACTCGGCCACGCCCCAGAAGAAGCCGGTCGCGCCCGAGAGCATGGCCCCCGGCAGGAGCACGCGCGTCTCGTTGCGGGCCGCTTCGACGAGGGCGTACATCTGGAACTGCACGTCCTTCGCGAGCCAGGCGCGCACGATCAGCGGGTAGGTCGCGCCCAGTCCCGCTCCCATCCAGAGCAGGGCGAGGATGTGAACGATGCGCCAGGCGTCCACTAGCCGGCGGCGATGGCGGGGGCGGTGGTCGTGGCGGCGGGGGCGCTGCGGGCCAGTCCGGCGGCCACGAAGGCGTGGAAGAGCGGGTGGGGGCGGTTGGGGCGGCTCTGCAGCTCGGGGTGGAACTGCGTTCCCAGCATGAAGGGATGGTCCGCCACCTCCGCGATCTCCGCCAGCGCGCCGTCGGGCGAGGCGCCTGCCACGGTCAGCCCCGCCTCCTCCATCTGCGCGCGGAAGCGGTTGTTCAGCTCCCAGCGGTGGCGGTGGCGCTCGTTGATGAGGCCCTCGTCGTAGGCCGTGGCGGCGACCGTCCCCGGGCGCAGGCGGCAGGGATACCACCCCAGCCGCATGGTGCCGCCCTTGGCCTCGATCCCCTCCTGCTCCTCGAGCAGGCTGATCACCGGCCACGGCGACTCGGGGTCGAACTCCGTCGAGTTGGCCCCCTCCCAGCCGCAGACGTTGCGCGCGAACTCGGTCACCATCACCTGCAGGCCCAGGCAGAGTCCGAGGTAGGGGATGCGTTGCTCGCGGGCGTGGCGGGCGGCGGCGATCTTCCCCTCCCAGCCCCGCTCGCCGAAGCCGCCCGGCACGACGATGGCGTCGGTCCCCGCGAGGATGCTCTCGGCGGCGTGCGTCTCCAGGTCCTCGGCGTGCACCCAGCGGATGTTGACCTCGGCGTCGTGCGCGATGCCCGCGTGCACGAGCGCCTCCTTCACCGAGAGGTAGGCGTCCTGCAGCTCCACGTACTTCCCCACGATGGCGACCTGCAGGTCGCGCTCCGGTTCGCGCTGGCGATCGACCATCGCCTCCCAGGCGGTCAGGTCGTGGCGCCGTGGCTTCAGCCCGAGCCGCTCGAGCACGAACTCGCCGAGCCCGCGGCCCTCGAGGATGAGGGGCACCTCGTAGATCGAATCGACCGTCTCCAGGGCGATGACGGCGCGCGGATCGACGTCGCAGAAGTCGGCGATCTTCGCGCAGATGTCGCCCGGCACGGGGTGGTCGCTGCGGGCGAGGATGGCGTCGGGCTGGATGCCCATGGAGCGCAGCTCGCTCACCGAGTGCTGCGTCGGCTTCGTCTTCAGCTCGCCCGTCGCGCCGATGTGGGGCAGGAAGGTGACGTGCACGCTGAGGAAGTCGTCGTGGGGCACGTCGTGGCGGATCTGGCGCATCGCCTCGATGAAGGTCTGGCCCTCGATGTCGCCCACGGTGCCGCCCACCTCGCAGATGATGACCTCCGCGCTGCTGGCCTCGGCGGCGGCGTAGATGCGCGCCTTGATCTCGTTCGTGAGGTGGGGAACAGCCTGGATCGTGCCCCCGAGGTAGTCGCCGTGGCGCTCGCGATCGAGCACGGCGCGGTACACCTGGCCGCTCGTGACGGAGCTGGCGGCGGAGAGATCCTGGTCGAGGAAGCGCTCGTAGTGGCCGAGATCGAGGTCCGTCTCGGCCCCGTCGGCCGTCACGAACACCTCGCCGTGCTGGTAGGGCGACATGGTGCCGGGGTCGACGTTGAGGTAGGGGTCGAGCTTTTGAACGGTGACGGAGATTCCGCGGGATTTCAGCAGGCGCCCGATGCTGGCGGTTGTGATGCCCTTGCCGACGCCGCTGACCACGCCGCCGGTTACGAAGATGAACTTGGCCATGCTTCTCCTGCGGCCTGGGTGCTCCCCGAATGCTACGGGCGCGGCTTGAGGCCAGTCAATGAATGGGAAGGCCCGCGTGCACGCACATTAACCTTTGGCGGCAGCGGGCGTTATGGGGGGTATGTTGCGCTCTACCGCGGCGGCTCACTATGCTCGCGTGCAGTGGTGGGGGCGTGCCGGAGGGCCGGCGCGCGACGGGAATGCGTGTGGAATCGACGGCAGCGAGCGATCTGGCCCCCGACTTCGACGAACGGAAAGTCGTCGAGGAAGCGCAGGCTGGCGACCAGGACGCCCTGAGCACGCTCTATACCTTCTACTTCCCGCGGGTCTATCGCTACGTGGCCGGACGGGTGCGCTCCACGCAGGACGCCGAGGACGTGACCGAGGAGGTCTTCCTGCGGCTCGTCGCCAACCTCAAGCGCTTCGAGTGGCGGGGACTGCCCTTCGGGGCCTGGGTCTTCCGCATCGCCCGCAACGAGGTGGTCTCGCATGTGCGCCGGCAGCGGCGCCGGGGGACGCCCGCCCAGCTCTCCGAGACGATCCCCGACGATCGCCAGGACCACGCCGCCGCCTACGAGCAGCAGGCGACTATCGAGGTGGTTCGCGAAGCCACCTCCCGGCTGCCGCCGGCGCAGCGGGACGTGATCGCCTTGCGCTTCGGCGCCGGCCTCACCGTGGCCGAGACGGCGAACGTGCTCAACAAGACGCAGAACAACGTGAAGGTGCTCCAGCACAAGGCCATCGCCAGGCTGAAGGGAATGGTTGCTGAGGAATGAAGTGGCTGCTGAAGCTCTTCGACCGCACGCCTGACCCGCAGGCCGAGACCTTCGCCGAGGCGCTCGCCCTCTACGAGGAGGGCACGGCCATCGCCGAGATCCTCGCGCGCTACCCACAGGAGACGCAGGAGTGGCTGCGGCCGCTGCTCTCCACGGGCGAGATCATCGGCGGCGCCTTCGAGCAGGAAGAGGCGAGCTACTTCTTCGAGGGCTCGCTCAAGGCGAAGGTGCTGGCCGCGGCCGCCACGGGCGAGCCCGTCATCGGCGGCAACCGGCTCGATGCCCTGCCCGCGCCCTCCCGCTTCGGCCAGTTCGGCGCCGCCTTCGCCTCGGTGGCGGTGCTGGCGGTGGCGGGAGCGCTCGGCGCGATCACCTTCGGCTTCGTCACCGCCGGCGAGTCCGTGCCGGGCGAGTGGAACTACGGCTTCAAGCGCGCCACCGAGCAGGCCGAGGTGCGCTTCGCCAGCGGCGACGAGCGCATCAACGTCGAGATCCGCCAGGCGCAGACCCGCATCGACGAGATCCAGACCCTCGTCGCCCGCCAGCAGCTCACCAGCGGCCACATCCAGAGCCTCAAGGCCGAGCTCGCCGATATCCGCGAGCTGGCCGAGGAAGAGGCCTTCGACCCGCTCCAGCAGGCCAAGGTGGACGGCCTCGCGGAGGCGGCCGAGGTTGTCCTCAGCGAGACGGATGAAGAGCTCGAGACCGTCGCCGCCGAGGTGGTCGAAGAGGCCTACCAGGTCGCCGCCGCGGCGCGCGGCGGCGCCGTCACCCCCGTCGACCCCAAGCCCGTGACGGAGGCGACCCCCACCCCCGACCCGGACGCGACGCCCACGCCCGAACCCGCCCCCACCTCCACCCCCGAGCCGGCCGCGACGCCGACGCCCGAGGCCACCCAGGAGGCGGTCATCTCGACGGGCGAGCAGGGCGATCCCGAGCCCCTCGATCCCGGCGACGAGCCCACGCCCACTCCCGAGGCGACGGTCACGACGGGCGAGCAGGGCGACCCCGAGCCCCTCGACCCCGAGGGCGAGCCGGAGGAGACCCCGACGCCGACGCCGACGCCGACGCCGACTCCAACGCCCACGCCCACGCCCACGCCGACGCCCACCCCCACGCCCCAGGACGGGGACGGCTCCCCCTAACCGGCGGACTCGCCCGCGCCTTCCGGGGCTCCCCAGCGCCGGAACTCGGCAAGCGCCTCGTCGTCGAAGATCTCCCCCGCGCGCGTCCATTCCTCCGGCGTGCGGGGCGGAACCCCGTGCATCAGCAGGCCGCGCAGGGCCACCTCCTGCAGGGCCAGCTCCTCCGCCTCGGGGGCGGGGCCGAGCTGCAGGAGCGTGTGCATCATGCGGTTCACCGCCGAGACCGTCGGGGGCGTGATGCGGCCCGCCAGGGCCTCCTCGATGAGCCACCAGCCGAGCGCCCGCAGGTCGCGCTCGCGGATGACGCCCGCGGGCGAGGGCGGCCGTTCCGGGCCGGGGAGCTCCTCGCGGGCGCGGGCGTGCGCCTCGTGCGGGCACTGGTCGGCGGGGAAGCGGCAGGCGGAGCCGGCGCGCGTGGGGGCGCCGCAGCGGGTCTCGGGCATGCCCCCAGCTTGCGAGCCGCCCCCTTCAACCCGAAGCCGCGCCTGTCGCGCCCTACTCGAGGATGAGCGTTCCCGCCTCGCTCATGCGGATCCAGTACACCCGGTAGGGGTGGAGGCCGCCGAAGTCGTTGAGCTGCGCCGCCGAGCCGGGCAGGTAGGAGCTCCATTGCTCGGTCACGTTGTCGTAGTGGAAGACCTGGTCGTAGAGCCCGTCGATCGTCGCCAGCGCCTCCCCCACCGGGCGCGCCTCGCCCGTGTAGACGATGGCGTTCCAGCCTGCCGCCAGCTCGATCGCCCGTGCGCCGGGGGCGGCGGGGGTCAGTGTGATGATGACGCCGCCCTCGGCGTAGACCCAGAAGGCCTGGAACCGCTCCAGCTCCAGCAGCGTCTGGGCGAAGGCGGGCGCCTCGCGGTGGTAGAGGCGGATGGCGCCGCCGCCCTCCGCCGTGGCGTCCCAGACGGCGACGGCTGACCAGCTTTCGGGGAAGGCGGCGGTGGCCGCGGGCAGGGATGCCGTCGGCCCGAGGTGGGCGGCCTGGCTCCAGCCCGCGCCCAGCTCCTGCACGAACACCGGGCCCGGCGCCGGGGCAATGCCGTTCACGGCGTACTCCTCCAGCTGGAGGACTGCGTTCTGCGCTCCCCACGGGAGGGGATCCCGTGCCGGCAGGTCGCCCACCCGGATCTCGACCTCGCGGCCGAGGGTGCCGCAGCCCTGGACCTCGTTCGCCCCCGCGATGCGCAGCGAGTAGCGCGCGACTCCCGCCACCGTCTCCGTCACCGTGGCGCCACACTCCACGCCGTCGATGAGGGCGCGCACGGACGTGCCTTCCCGCGGCTGCACCCACTCCTGCAGGACCGCGCCGCTCACGGTCATGGGGACGCGGTCGAGCGCACCTCGCAGGTCGATCACGCCGGCGCCGGCCCAGTTGCCGCCGTGCGAGGCGGGAATCGGCTCCGTGGCCGAATCCTGCACGATGGCGATGTACTCCTCCATCGTGAGGCCCGGGTTGCGCGCCATGGCCAGGGCGAAGGCGCCCGTGACGATGGGGGCGGCGTAGCTGGTCGCATCTGGCAGGCGGCCGTAGGGCGTCGTCAGCAGGTCGGAACGGACGGTGCTCACGATGTCCGTCCCCGGCGCCGCCACGTCCACGCCGCCGCCGAAGGAGCTGAAGGGCGCCCAGGCGTTGTCGTTGGCAGGATCGCTCGCCCCCACGCCGATCACGTTCGCGTACTGCGCGTAGGCGGCGGGGAAGCCCACCCCGCCGGCGCCGTGGTTGCCCGCCGCGGCCACGATGATGAGGCCATCGGCGAGCGCCTCCTCGATCGCCGTGCGCAGGGCGGGAATGTCCGCGTTCGGGTCGCCGGCCGCGCTCGCGAGGCTCAGGTTGATGATGTCGGCGCCCATGCGCCGGGCGTAGTCGATGGCGCGCGCCACGTTCGACATCTCCCCCTCGGGAGCGTCCCCGTTGGGGCCGCAGTCGAGCACCTTCAGCGTCATCAGGCGCACCCGCCAGGCCACCCCCGTGATGCCCGTGATGTTGTTCCCGCGGGCGCCGATGATCCCCGCCACGGCCGTGCCGTGGGAGCCCAGCTTGTCCGGCGTCCCGTGGTCGTCCGCCACGTCCCCCGTGGGCGTGCTCGAGGTGTACCCGCACTCCTGGATCCGCTTCGGCGTGAGGTTCACGAAGCGGCAGCCGTAGCGGTCGTCGATGCAGCCGTTGCCGTCGTCGTCGATGCCGTCGTTGTCGGCGTCGTCGGGGTTCTGCCAGAGGTTCCGTCTGAGGTCCGAGTGGCGCAGGTCGATGCCCGTATCGAGCACCGCCACGACGATCTCCTCGGCGTCATTCGTGATGTCCCATGCCTCGGGCGCGCCGATCGGTTCGAGGTAGCCCTGCTGGGTGCGGTAGTAGAAGTCGTTGGGCCCGGCGGCCGCGCTCACGACCGCATCGGGAGCGGCGCTGAGGACCCCCGGCTGCTCCTCGAGCCAGGCGCTGTACGCGGCGGCCGTCGTTCCCTCGGGAACGGGCAGCTGGCGGTAGCCGTGCGCTTCCAGCGATGCCGGCGCCTCCACCCCGTCGGCGAAGCGCACGCTCACCCAGCTTTCAGCGACGGGCTCGAGGGGCGCGCGCACAGGCTGCGCCGCGAGCACGGCGGTGAGGACGGCCAGGGCGGCCAGGACTCGGGTCGCGCGTCTCAACACAAAGCGCCCGATCAACCCCCGGTCACGGCGATGGACATTGAGTGAGGCTCCTGGCGGGTTGGACCCCGTTCATGATCGATTGCGGCAATCCCGGCCCGGTTCCGCCCCGGTCGCGAGACACGAAGCGAAGCTGGTGGCAAGGTTCATCTGAGTGTAGGCCAGCCCGGGCCTGTGCGTCCCGTACAGGAGCCTGTCCGGGAAAGGAGCGAGCAAGCCATGCCCCGCCAGCGTCCCAAGCCGAGGGCCACCCCCGACGACCTCGCCTTCGGCGTGCACGCCTGCGAGCTGGCGCTGCGGCAGGGGCTCGCCCGCCGCCTCCTGTACGCCGAGGGCGCCTCCAACCGGCGCGTCGCCGCCCTCGTCGAGCAGGCGCAGGCGCAGGACCTGCCCGTCGAGGCGGTCGAGCCGGAGCGCCTCGCGGAGCTGACGGGCGGGGGCGTGCACCAGGGCGTGCTCGTGCGGCTGCGCAAGCTGCCGATGGTCTCGATCCCGCGCCAGGTGGACCCGCCCTCGCTCGCCATCGTGCTCGACGGCGTCACCGACCCCCAGAACACGGGCGCTGTGCTGCGCGTGGCCGTCGCCACGGGGGCGGAGGTGGTGGTCCTCCCGCCACGGCGGGGGGCGGCCCTCACGCCGGGGGTGCACCGCGCCAGCGCGGGCCTCAGCTTCCTCGCGCCCGTGGCCCCGCCCCTGAACCTCGCCCGCGCCCTGGCCCAGCTCAAGGAGGCGGGCTACTGGGTCGTCGCCGCCTCCCCCGGGGAGGGCGCCGAGGACGCGACCACCTTCGACTGGCCCGACCGCACGGCCCTCGTGCTTGGCGGCGAGGAGCGCGGCGTCGGCCGCCTGCTGACCGAGGTGAGCGACTTCCGCGTGGCCCTGCCCATGGATAGCCGCGTCGAGTCGCTCAACGTGGGTGTCGCCTGTGGCGCGCTCGCTTACCTGTGGCGGGCGCGCTGGCCCGCTAGAACGTGATCCGCCGGAGCTGCTCCCCGCTGATCACGTAGCCAAAGCCGTTGCGCATGGTGAAGGCCGTCAGGTTGGCCAGGTCCTCGTGGCGGTACTGCCGCGCGAAGGTGCCGTCCTCCCCGAGGATGACAATGCGGTCGGCGCTCGCATCGAGGATCGCGATCTCGTTCGCGAGGCCCGTCGGGTAGGGCGTGGCCGCCGCCCCCAGGGGCGTGTCGATGCCGTCCTGGGCGAGCACGAGCGTGAGTTGGCCGCTGTAGCGCCGCACGGTCCCGTCCTCGGCGGCCGTCAGGAGCGCGCTGTCGGTGACGGCCAGGCGCCGGGCGTCCATGAGGTCCGCTCCCTGGTGGGCGATGGTGGGGGCGAGCGCGAACCCGCCCGGGCTCGCATCGAAGCGGAAGATCGTCCCGGCGGGCGCATCGAGCACGTAGAGCGAGCCCTCGGTGAAGGCCAGGTCCGTGATTGTGAGCCCCGCCGGGCGCGCGAAGTCGACCTCGGAGATGAAGCCGGTGGGGCTCCAGGCCCAGAGCCCCCCGCCCGCGTCCGCGATCAGGAGGGCGGAGCCGCCGGGCCGGGAGACATCCGCGAAGGTGATGGCGGCGGGAGCCAGCGGCGTCTCCTCGCCGATGTCGTAGACCGTCACCTTCCGTCCGCTGGTGAGGCTGATCGAGATGACCTGTTCGCCCCCCGAATCGAGCACGTAGGCGTTCGCATCGCTTACGACGAGCTGGCGCACGGTGATGGGCGCCTCGCCGAAGCCACGCAGGTCGGCGATGGCGCGGATATCGGACGGGGCCACGATCGCGTCGAGGGCGGCGAGCTCGCGCTCCGTCTGTTGGAGCAGCAGGTCGGCCAGGGCGCCCCCGCCCTCCAGCGTCCTCGCTTCCAGCAGGACTCCCCGCGCCCGCGTCAGGGCTTCGCGGCGCTCGCCCGCCTGGTCCACGGAGCCGGCGGTGGCGAGGTCGCCCTCCGCCTCGGCGATGAGCTCGGTGAGGCGGGTCGATGCGTCGTCCTGGAAGAGGCCGGGGAGCGTCGCCCAGCCCACGATGGCGATGAGGATGAGCGCCGCCACCACCAGGATCGACCAGGCCGGCGGCGAGAACCCCCCGCTGACGGTCGCCTCGAGGCCGCCGTTGCGCCGTCCGCCGCCGCCCATGCTGCGGCGGGGCCGCACCACGGCAGCCCCTGCCGAGGGCGGCGTCTGCAGCCGTCCCGAGGTGGGCACGCTGGTGGTGGCGGCAAGCTCCATGCGCCGGTCCGCCGCCAGATCGCTGACGGGCGTCGCGTCCGTCGCGTGGGAGCCGACGGACGGCGCAGGCTGCCGCACGTGCGTGAGCTCGCGGAAGAAACTGCCGCCCGCCGCCGCCCGGTCGGCGGCCGAGGACGGGCGCGCCGCGCGTCCGTCGTCCCCCACGGCGCGGCGCAGGAAGGGCGCCTCCAGGGGGCGCTCCATGGGTGTCACCTCGGACAGGCTGGTGTCGACCCGGGACCGCGCATCGACCTCCCGCAGCCGTTGGCGGGCGACCTCCAGGGCTGATGCCTCGGGGCCTTCCTGCACGAACAGGCTCGACTGGAACTCGGCCGACCCGGATTTGCCCGTCGGGGTCGCCGTGCCGCCGATGACCGGTCCCTCGGCGCTCGGAGCCGGCTCGTCCGTTTCGGGGAGCGGGGGAGCCGGCGGTTGCGGGGGCAGCAGCGCCTCGCCCCCGTCCGGCATCCCGATGAGGAGCACGGCGGCGTCCCGCAGGTGGGTGATGCGCCGGTAGAGGCCGGGCAGGATCTCGGGCAGCGTGCGGGTGAGCACCTGCGTGAGCCCGTCCTCGCCCAGCGCGTCGGTGACGTTCGTCGTCGCCAGCAGCACGCGATCCCCGGGGGCCAGGGAGAGGGACGTCAGCTGCGGCTGGCCCGGCTCCAGGCCGTTCATCGGCTCCGCGTGCTCCCCCTCCGGCTCGTAGACCGTCAGGGCCGCGTCGGAGGCATGGACGATGCTGGCCGGTCCGCGAGTGGCCAGCACGACGCGGTCGCCCTGGCGGGCGAGGCAGGCCAGGCCGAGCCCCACGCGATGCTGCGTAATGCTGCGCGTGTTCCACTCCATGGCGGAGCGCTGGGCCTCGCCGAAGATGGCGATGAGGGCGCCCGTCAGGCTCAGGTTGAGCATCGTCCAGGAGCGCACCGCCTGCGAAACGAGGTGCCCGGCGTAGTCGTTGGCGGCGGGCGTGGTGCCCTCCGCCAGCACGAACAGCTCGCAGCGATCCCCGCCCGTGCCGTTCCCCTCGGCGATGCCGATGGTGGCGCCACGTTCCTGCGGCTCGTGGCCGACGATGGCGAACTGCCCGACCTGCAGCGGCTCGTCCAGAACTGCCCTCCGCGCGACGCCATGCGCCGACACGAGGATCCCGCACGCCCGGGACCCTCCCGCCTGGGGCACGGCACTTCTTGTACCGGTCGAAACTATACGCAGGCCAACAGCCCGGCGGGCGTTTCGAGGCTGGAAGGCGGCCCCCTGCTAGTCCCCCTGCGCGAGCGCTCCCAGCAGCTCGATCGTGCGATCCGCGGCGGCGGGGTCGCTCTCGAGCCCGATCACGCCCGCCAGCATCTCGTCTACCCCGAACGAGGGCAGCGCGCGGATGCGCTCGGCGACGGCTTCTTCCGACCCCTGGATGACGAGCGCATCCGACATCGCCCGCGAGAACGTGCCGTCCTCGGCTTCGGGGAATCCCGCGTCCTGCCACATGGCCGAGTAGTACGGCAGCCGCGGGTAGAAGCCCAGCTGCGCCGCCGCCGCCTCCCAGACCGCATCCGCGTCCTCGGAGACCACCACGGGCGTGTGCGAGACGAGGGCGGGCCGCTCCCTGCCCGCTTCCCGTGCGCCTTCCTCCATGGCGGGGATGGCCACCCGCTGCTGGTGCGAGAGCGGGCTCACCCACGAGATCGCCCCGTCGGCCAGCTCCCCGCAGAGGCGGTAGGCGTTGGGCCGCAGGGCCGAGGCCATCACCTGCACCTGCGTCGGCGCCTGCAGCTGCGCCTCCGCGTGCAGCCGCTCGCCGTGGAACTCAACCGACCCCTCCTGGAGGATCGCCTTCAGGATCGTGAGGTACTCGCGCAGGTGCTGCAGGGGCCGCACGAAGTCGAAACGGTACATGCCCTCCACGGCCGGCTTGTGGCTCGGCCCGACGCCCAGCTTCAGCCGCCCCGGCGCCAGCTGATCGACGACCACCGCGCCCTGCACCACCGCCAGCGGGTGGCGGGGGAAGGTGGGGATGATCGACGTCCCGAACCCGATCCGCTCCGTCTCCCCCGCGGCCGCCGCGAACACCGCCAGCGGGTCGGGGGCGGGACCGCCGCTCGTGAGCCAGGCCGTGTCCAGGCCCGCGCGGTCCGCCGCGGCGATGCCGTCGATGATTGCGCTCGCGTCGCGCGCGAGGATGTGGGCGCCGATCGTCAGGTTGTTCACCGTTGTCCTCCTGGGTCGCCCGCCGAGGGCGTCGCGCGACCTTAGCACGCAGCGCATCTCCACCGCCCTCGAGCGACACACCCCCCTCGGTCATCCCGCGACTCGCGGCGACCATCCGCCCCACACCTTCCGAGGAGGATTGGAATGCGAACGTTTCTCTCGAGCTATGCGAGGACGCTGACGGTGCTGCTGCGCGCCGCTGCCGGCCTCGCCCTGCACGGCCTGCTGCGGCCGCGCACCGACTGCGCCATCGAGGTGGCGACCGGCCGGGTGGCGCGCGCATGACGAGCGCCCCCATCGCGGTCGGCCGCAACATCGTCAACGTCGTCTCCGTGCTCGCCCTCGTGCTCCTCGTCTCGCTGCTGGGTCTCATCGCCCTCGGCGTGGTCGATGGCGATGCGGGCGTGCGCAACACCCTCACGCACGTCTCCGAGACGGTCCTGGGCGTCTTCGTCGGCCTCGCCGCCGGCCGCCTGACCAGCAACGCCTCCGGCAAGCCCACCCCACCGGAGGGCGGCTAGACCGCTTGAGGGGATGATAGCGTATACGCTATCATCCCCTTTGTGGATCCTGCCGAGCGGGTGGAGCGCCTGAAGAAGAGTCGCCGGAGTGTCCGGCCGCAAGACCTTCACCGGCTCCTTCTCGCGGCAGGGTTCACGAGGCGGTTCGGGAAGGGTGACCACTGGGTCTATCACCACGCGGACTTACCCGGTGAGCGGCTCGTGATCGATCCGCGTACGCCGCTACTGCCAGCCTATGTTTCGAAGGCCATTCGTGCGATAGAGGAGGTACTGGAATGAACGCCTCGACGACTCAGAGCTACCTTAAACGCCCGTACCACATCGAGATCGTCTGGAGTGAGAGCGAGGACGGGGACGCCGGCTGGGTGGCCGAGGTGAAAGAGCTACGGGGCTGTATTGCCCAGGGACGCACGCGCGAGGAGCTTCTCAGCAACATCGATCGAGCCATGGAGGCGTGGATCGACGATGCCCTTGAAGCAGGCGACCCGATCCCTGAGCCCCGACCGACCGTCTCTTACAGCGGCAAGGTGCTTGTCAGGATGCCACCCTACCTTCACGGGGAGCTGGTCGAGGAGGCTGAGCGGCAGGGGGTCAGCCTGAATCAGCTGGCTGTCACGCTCCTCGCGCGTGGTGCCGGAGCAGCCAGCGAACGGGCGGAGTTCTCCGCCCCCCGCTGACCGCCCCGCCCCGGTACCCTTGGCGCCACTACCGACGACAGGGAGGACGCTATGGAGAAGCTGGTCGATGGCGACCTTGGCATCGTGCGCGCCGGTCCCGCCGGATTCGGCAACAACATCTACATCGTGATCGACGAGGCCTCCGGCGAGGCCGCCTTCATCGACGCCCCCGACGAGGTCGAGAAGAGCATCGCCGCCGTCGAGTTCGCCGGCGTCGAACCATCCACCATCCTGCTCACGCACTCGCACGGGGACCACACCGCCAGCATCGCCGCGCTCAAGGAGCGCTACGGCTGCCGCCTCATCGCTGACCCCAACGAGCCCTGGATCCCCGAGGGCACGCTCGACGAAGCCATCAGCGACGGCGACACCGTCACGGTCGGCAACCTCACGTTCGACGTCGTCTCGATCCCCGGCCACACCCCCGCCAGCATCGCCTTCATCCACGGCGCCCACGCCTTCGTCGGCGACACCCTCTTCCCGGGCGGTCCCGGCCACTCCCGCTCGAACGAGCTCTTCCAGCAGGAGGTCGCGTCCATCACCACCCGCCTCTACGCCCTCCCCGACGAGACAACGGTCTGGCCCGGCCACGGCGGTAACACGACCATCGGCGCCAGCAAGGCCGAGTACGAGGTCTTCGCCTCCCGCGAGCACGCCTCCGATCTGCACGGCGACGTGCTCTGGCTGGAGTCGTAGGAGAGCGCTCGCTTCGCTCGCTGAGAAGAGCGCTCGGCGCTTCGCGCCATCGCTGAGGAGAGCGGCGGGCTCCGCCCGCCTGAGGAGAGCGCGCGGCTGTCGCCGCGCTGAGTGGGGCGCTTCCCGAGCCTGATGCCCCGGTTCAATGGTTGTGGTAGAAGAGTAGGGGCGGCCTTATCGGGGGCAAGCGAGTGAACTACCGGCGGGCGGCGGTCTGGCAGAAAGCGATGGACACCGCTCGGGAGGTGTACCGCCTGGCCCCGCTCCTCCCGTCCGAAGAGCGGTACGGGATGCGCTCGCAGATCACACGGGCAGGGGTGTCGGTTGCCGCAAACGTCGCCGAGGGCTGGTCCCGCGAGGGCCAGCGGGACAAGGCCCAGTTCTTCGCAATCGCGCAGGGTTCCCTGGCCGAGACCGAGACGCTTCTCACCCTCTGAGAGGACTTCGGGTGGTTCCCCCGCGAGGACACCGCAACCCTCCGTGCCCTGATTGAGGAGGTCAGCCGCATGCTCACGACCCTCCGCCGGCAGCGCCGCGAACCCTAGCCGTCTGGTTCTATGGCACACAGAGAAAGAGCCGCGCTCCAGGTGCGAGCTGGAGCGCGGCTTCCCGTAGCGGCCACGCCGCCGGGTTGGTAGTTCCAGTGGAGCCAATTGCGCCCGGGGCATCATGTCCCGGCCACTCAGCGCGGCAAGGCCGCGCGCTCTCCTCAGCGATGGCGCGTAGCGCCGAGCGCTCTCCTCAGCCGCGCAACGCGCGGCGCTCTCCTCAGCGAGCGAAGCGAGCGCTCTCCTCCCCAGCGAGCGCTCTCCTCCCCGCGCTGCTACGATCCGTGGCCATGGCGATCGCGTTTGAATCCGGAGTCGACGAGGCGCGCATCCGCGCGGCCGTCGTCGAGATGCTGGAGGCGGTGGGCGACGACCCCTCCCGCGAGGGGCTGGTCGATACACCCCGCCGTATCGCCGAAATGTACGCCGAGGTCTTCCAGGGGCTCGACGAGGACCCGGTCGACTACCTCAAGGTCGGCTTCGAGGTTGCGCACGACGAGATGGTCATCCTGCGCAACATCCCCTTCTACAGCATGTGCGAGCACCACCTGCTCCCCTTCCACGGCGAGGCCCACGTGGGCTACCTGCCCGATGGTCGCGTCGTGGGCATCAGCAAGCTCGCGCGCGTCGTCGAGGCCTACGCCCGCCGCCCGCAGATCCAGGAGCGCCTCACGAGCCAGGTCGCCGAGACCATCATGGAAGCCCTTGAGGCCGATGGCGTCGCCGTCGTCGTCGAGGCCGAGCACCTCTGCATGACCATGCGGGGCGTACGCAAGCCCGGCAGCCGCCTGGTCACGAGCGCGATGCGGGGGCAGTTCAAGCGCTCCAGCGTGACCCGCTCCGAGTTCCTCGCCCTCGTCCACGGCTCGTCCTAGCCGCCATGCCCGAGCGGGCGGACGCGGCCGAGCCTGCCTTCGATGAAGGCCCGCTGCCGCTCATCACCTCCGAGCCCTTCGAGAACCTCGCCCCGGAGTGGGCGGCCCTCCACGCCGCCACCCCCGGGGCGATGCCCTTCGCCCACCCCGTCTGGCACGAGGCCTGGCTGCGCCACTGCGGCGCCGAGGCCTACCCCGTGTATCTCGCCCTGCGCGCCCCCGGCGGCGAGGAAGGCGAGGCCCCGCTCGTCGGGGTCATCCCCCTCGATGTCGGTGGCGCGATGCCCCGCTTCCTCGGCGACCCCGACCTGAGCGACCACGCGGGCGCGCTCGTCGCTCCGGGTGGGGAGGCGGGGGCGGCCGCTGCCCTCATCGAGTGGCTCATGGAGGACCTCGCCCCGGGCTTCGAGGCCTGGGGGCTTCCGCCCGCCGGCCCCCTCCGCCCCGCGCTCCTCGCCGCCGCCGAGCGGTACGGCTGGGGCGCCGTCGAGGAGCACGAGGCGGTCACCCCCACGGTCGACCTGCCAGGCACCTGGGAGGGCTACGTTGCCGCCCTGCCGAAGAAACACCGCCACGAGCTGCGCCGCAAGCTGCGCAACCTCGAGCGGGCGGGGGAGGTCGGGTTCGCCCCGGAGCCCCCGCCGGGGGAGGAAGGGGAGGCGGTCGAGGGGCTGCTCGCGATGATGCGCGACAGCCGCGAGGCGAAAGCCGCCTTCCTCACGGACGAACGCGAGGCCTTCTTCCGCGACCTCGCCCCAGGCCTGGGCGCGCACGGGCTCGCGCGCATCGCCACGCTCACCTTCGATGGCCGCCCCGCCGCCCGCATCTTCGCCCTCGAAGGGGGTGGCGCGACGATGCTCTACAACAGCGGCTTCGACCCGTCCCTCTCGAACCTGGCCGTCGGCCTGCTCTCGAAGGCGCTCCTCGTGCGCGATGCCATCGAGCGCGGCCGCGAGGCCGTCGATTTCCTGCGGGGCGAGGAGCCGTACAAGCGCCACCTCGGCGGCCACCCGCGCGACATCGTGCGCCTCCGCCTCTCCCGGGGTTGATAATCTGGGGAAAGTTGACATACCGGGTGCGGTGGCCAACCTTGATTGCATGGCCAAGGGCAAGACAAGCAAGGAGGGACGACCACCTGAGTTCCCCACGTTCCGGGGCACAGGACTGCGACCTGGGCTCTCATTGGACGATGCGTCTGCTCTGCGTGACCTGATGGATGACGATCTGATGATTGGCCTCAAGCGTTCCTCGACTGGCAATTCCCCGGATCAAGCGCCGAAGGTCCGATAGGCGCTACGCTATCCAGACGCTCATGCGAGTCGCGCAGGTCTCCTACCACACCAACCCCCTCGCCCCGCTTGGCGGGCGCCAGACGGGCGGCATGAACGTCTACGTTCACGAGCTCTCCCGCGAGCTTGCCCGCCTCGGGCGCCAGGTCGATATCTTCACCCGCCGCGAGGGCGAGGTTCCCGAGGTCACGCCGCTCGCGCCCAACCTCCGCCTCGTGCAGCTCCCCGCCGGACCGCCCGCGCTCCTCGAGAAGGAGCTGCTGGCGCCCTACGTGCCCGCCTTCACCGAGGAGCTGTCGCGCTTCGCCGCCGCCGAGGGCGTCACGTACGACCTCGTCCACAGCCACTACTGGCAGGGCATCGCCGCGGGCGAGCCCTTCGCGCGGGCGCAGGGCGCGCCCCACCTCGTGATGTTCCACACCCTGGGCGAGGTGAAGAACCGCGCGCGCGTCTCCGAGGAGGAGCCGGGCGAGCGCATCCGGCGCGAGCGCGAGCTCGCCGCCTCCGCCGACGCCATCATTACCGCCAGCGGTCACGAGCACGACCTGCTCGAGCGCTACTACGCCGCCGACCCCGCCCGCATGGTCAGCATCCCCTGCGGCATCGATACCGACCTGTTCGCCCCGCGCGACCCCGCGGAGTCCCGCCGCGCCCTCGGCATCGAGCCGGAGCGCCCCGTGCTGCTCTGGGTCGGGCGCCTGGAGAAGTTGAAGGGCGTCGACATCCTCATCGATGCCGTGGCCGAGCTCGATGAGCCCGACATCCTCCTGCTCGTCGTCGGCGGCGAGCAGGGCCACGAGCTTCGCGACGAGCTGGAGGCGCAGGCCGATGCGGCCGGCCTCGATGGGCGCGTCCGCTTCAGCGGCGCCGTCCCCCACGAGGAGCTGCCCGCCTGGTACAGCGCCGCCGATGTCTGCGTGGTGCCGAGCTACTACGAGAGCTTCGGCCTGGTCGCCGTCGAGGCGATGGCCTGCGGCACGCCCGTCGTCGCCTCGCGCGTCGGGGGGCTGGTCTCGACCGTGACCGACGGGGTGAACGGCTACCTGATCCCCTGGCGCTGCCCCGAGCCCTTCGCGGAGAAGCTCGAGGTGCTCATCCGCAACCCCGAACTGCGGGCGAACTTCGCGCGCTCCGCCCGCGAATCCGTCCAGCGCTTCCGCTGGGACGAGATCGCCCGGCGCATGGACGACCTCTATGCGAACGCCCTCGCCGCCCACCCTTCGAAGGAAGCAGTCGGATGAGCCTCGCAGACGCCCTCCGCTCCGCCGGCCGCTGGTTCGCCGGCAACCAGCCCGAACCCGAGCCCGACCCCAACGCCCTCCAGCTCGAGCGCGCGATGGTCGTGATGGCCCACCCCGATGACGCCGAGTTCGTCTGCGGGGGAACCGTCGCGAAGTGGTGCGCAGAGGGCGTCGAGGTCGTCTACGTCGTCGTGACCGGGGGGGACAAAGGCACGCACGACCCGGAGATGCACCCCGAGAAGCTGGCCGCCATCCGCGAGGAGGAGCAGCGCGCCGCCTGCCGCGCCCTGGGCGTGAAGGAGTGCGTCTTCCTCGGCCACCCCGATGGCCACACCATCGACGAGGAGGAGCTGCGCGGCCAGATCGTGCGCCTCATCCGCATCCACCGCCCCGACGTGATCGTGACCTGGGACGCCTTCCGCCGCGGCTTCAACCACCGCGACCACCGCAACGTCGGCGTCCTCACCGCCGACGCCGTCTACCCGCTCGTGCGCGATCGCCTGTACTACCCGCGCGACGAGGAGGACGGCCTCCCCTCGCACCAGGTCAACGAGGTCCTCTTCGCCGGCAGCGAGGACCCCGACTACACCGTCGACGTGTCGGAACACTGGGAGACGCGCCTGGAGGCGGTGCTCTGCCACGCGAGCCAGATCGGGGGCCGCACGCGCGAGGACTTCATGCGCCTGCGCGAGGAGATGATCGCGCGCCAGGGCCACGCCCGCATGGAGGAACGCTTCCGCCGCTGGTCGATCCGCCGCTCCCCACCCCCACCCCGCGAAGCCGCCAACTAGCCGCCGCTCCAGTAAGGCTTGACACGTCCTTGCCGATGCCCAACATTAATGTTGCGGGCGGCGAGTGCTTCCGACCGATTGCGCGGTGGCCAGGCATTTCGCCCGTCGTCCGACCTTCCCCTCCTCAGCGGGTGCGCATGTATCTGCTCTATGCAGACGAGTCTGGCTCGCCCAGCGCAGGGCACTTCACGCTTGGTGGACTGGCTGTCCACGAATAGGATGCCCATCCTCTGGCGCGCGCAGTAGACGACCTGTTCTCCCCACTGCCCGCTCTCTATCGGACCGAGGAGCTGCACACGCCGCAGGTGCGCCAGGGTAGTGGCCGCTGGAACGGGCTCTCCCGAGAGCGGCGCCAAGAGCTGATGCAGGAGGTCGCCGACCTCTTGGTGGGGGGACTCCCGAACTTTCAACGTCCGCCTGTGCTCTTTGCGGTGGTCCTGCACCGTGCTTCGTTTCCCCACTACAACCCCTACGAGCGTGCCTACGAGGAGTTCTTCGCCCGCTGCAACGGGATGTTGGGACGCCTTGCGTCGCAAGGGGATCGGCACAGGTGCGTGGTGATCGCCGACCAGAGTCGTCTGGAGTCCGCCATCCAGTCCGCCATGCTGGGGTGGCGCGAGCGCGGGGCGTCGACGGGCGCCGCCATCGGGCCGCTCTCCGCCTACGCCGAGGTCCCGCTCTTCGTGGATAGCAAGGCGAGCAGGCTCGTGCAGCTCGCGGACTTCGTCGCTCACTGGGTCTACCGCGCGTACGAGTCCGGAGACGACACCGTGCTCAAGACACTGGCTTCGGGCTTCGACCAGGAGGAAGAGGTCGTGCATGGGCTGGTCCACCTCGTCCGTGACTACCAGACGTGCGCCTGCTTCGCCTGCAGCTCCCGCCGTTCCGCCTAGCCCGCCCCGAACCCCTCCGCCCCGCCCCGCAGGTGGACCGCCCCCGCATGGATGGCGACCTCGCGGGCGGCCGATGCCGTGGCCGTGCCCAGCCGCCACCCCTCGATGCCGCAGGCCGCCCCGAGCGCGAGGGCGCGCTCGGCTTCCGCCTCCGGCACGACCGCGCAGAAGCCCGCGCCCATGTTGTACTCGGCGTACATGGTCGCGGCGTCGAGCCCCGCGAGGCGTTGGATGACGTTGAAGATGGCCGGGACGGGCGGGAGCACGTCGATGTCGAACCCGGCCTCCGCTTCGAGGCGGCGCAGGTTGAGGAAGCCGCCCCCCGTCAGGTGGAACAGCGCCCGAACGTCGAGCTCGCGCAGGAGCGCCATCGCCAGGTCGACGTACATCGCCGTCGGCTCCAGCAGCTCCTCGCCGAGCGTCCGCCCGAACTCCTCGACGTGCCGCCCCAGCTCCCAGCCAGCCTCCCGGAAGGTGCGCCGCGCGAGCGTCAGCCCGTTGCTGTGGATGCCCGAGGAGGCGAAGCCGACGAGCGCGTCGCCCGCTTCCACGCCCGCGCCCGTGAGGATGCGGTCGCGCTCGACGAGCCCCGCGCAGGTGCCCCCGAGGTCGAAGGCCCGGCCCGGAACAGCGCCGCGCAGCATCTCCGGCACGCGCGCCGTCTCGCCTCCCGGGATGGAGATGCGCGCCCGCCGCGCGCCCTCGCGCAGGCCCACCGCGATCTCCGCCAGGAACGCGTCCTCCATCTCCTCCACGAGCACGCAGTCGACCATCGCGATCGGCTCCGCGCCCACGCAGACGATGTCGTTCGCGTTCATGGCGACGCAGTCGATGCCGGCCGTGTCGTACTTCCCCATGGCCTGCGCGACCAACGCCTTCGTGCCGATCGTGTCCGTGGCCAGGGCGAGCGCCTGCGGCCCGCCCGTGTCGATGACGGTGGCGTAGTGCCCGAAGCCGAGCAGGGGCCGCGCCCGCTCCGAGAAACCGAACGTCTCGGTCAGCAGCTGCAGGCCAGCGGGAAGGGTGTCGGCGCCGGCGTCGCCCGGGGTTGCGGTCACCACCCGAAGCTACCACGTTCCCCCGCGTCGGGCTTCCGATCGCCGCGCGCGAAACATCGTTGAAACACGCGATGGGCAAGATACGCCGCACTTAATCGGATGCTGGCCCCGCCCGCGTGTGCGCGGGGCTGCGGGGGGTGCGCGTGTCCGACTTTCAAATCGACGCTGGCAACACGGCCTGGATGCTTGCCGCATCCGCCCTGGTGCTCTTCATGACACCCGGGCTGGCGTTCTTCTATGGGGGACTCACCCGCAGCAAGAACGTCATCGGCACCATCATGCACTCCTTCATCACCATCGGCGTGGTGGGCGTGCTCTGGGTCGTCGTCGGCTACTCGCTCGCCTTCGGCCCCGACCAGGGCCTCGGGCTGATCGGCAACCTCGATCACTTCGGCCTACGCGGCGTCGGCGTCGATTCCGGCTCCGGCGGCGTGCCCGACCTGCTCTTCATGGCCTTCCAGATGATGTTCGCCATCATCACGCCCGCGCTCATCACGGGCGCCTTCGCCGAGCGCGCCCGCTTCGGGCCGTTCCTGCTCTTCATCGCCCTCTGGTCGCTCATTGTCTACGCGCCCATCGCCCACTGGGTGTTCGGCGTGAACGGCTGGCTCAACCACTTCTCCGGACCGGGCGTGCCCGAGGACATCGGCATCAACGGCCTCGACTTTGCCGGCGGCCTCGCCATCCACATCAACGCCGGCGTCGCCGCCCTCGCTGCCGTCTTCATCTTCGGCCGCCGCCGCGGCTACGGCTCCGAACCGATGGAGCCGCACGACATCACGATGGTCGTGCTGGGCGCGGCCATGCTCTGGTTCGGCTGGTTCGGCTTCAACGCCGGCAGCGCCGTGGGAGCCAGCGGCCAGGCCGTCTACGCCTTCGTCAACACGAACGTGGCCGCCGCCATGGCCGCCCTCACCTGGACGCTCGTCAGCTGGAAGGTGTCCGGGAAACCGAGCGTCGTCGGCGCCGCCTCCGGCGCCGTCGCCGGCCTTGTCGCCGTCACGCCCGCCTCCGGCTACGTCGAACCGATGGAGGCGCTCGCGATCGGCTTCGGCGCGGGGCTGTTCTGCTACTTCGCCGTGCGCTTCCGCGAGCGCATCCACTTCGACGACTCCCTCGACGTCATCGCCGTGCACGGCGTCGGCGGCCTCTGGGGGGCGATCGCGACGGGTCTCTTCGCGACCGCCACCGTGGGCGCGCCCGAGTTCCGCGAGGGCCTCATCCACGGCGAGTGGCGCCTCCTCTGGGACCAGCTCGTCGGAATCGGCGCCGTCAGCGCCTACTCCTTCGTCGCGACCTTCATCATCCTCAAGGTGCTCGATGTGACCATGGGCGTGCGCGTCGACGAGCAGGAAGAGGAGGTCGGCATCGACGTGACCCAGCACGGCGAGCGCGCGTACCAGAGCGATGAGGCCGGTATTGCCATCCCGGTCGGTATCATCGAACCGGGGCCGCCCGCCCGCGAGCAGGCGGCCGAAAGCGGGGGCCAGTCATGAAGAAAATCGAGGCCATCATCCGGCCGGAGCGGATGCACGAGGTGAAGAGCGCCCTCGAGGAGCACGGCATCCACGGCCTGAACATCATCTCCGTCACCGGCCGCGGGGCTCAGCGCGGCATCGCCCACCAGGGCCGCGGCGGCGAGACCATCGTGGTCGACCTGCTCCCCAAGATGAAGCTCGAGATGGTCGTCAGCGACGACGCCGTCGAGACCGCCATCAACGCCATCATCGAAGCTGCCGGTACCGGCAACATCGGCGACGGCAAGATCTTCGTCATTCCCGTGGAGGAGGCGATCCGCGTACGCACGGGCGAGCGGGGGGATGTCGCCCTCTAGGGGAACGCGTCATCCGCCCGTAACACGAACTTCATCGCCACCGCCCCGGGACGCATTGCCCCTACC
>CAYMDV010000020.1:0-296 GCA_964389725.1 uncultured Anaerolineaceae bacterium | reverse complement strand
CGCAGATCCATCGCCACTCCTTGCGCCCCCGCGGGCGCGCCAGCACCGACGCGAGAGGTATCTCATGACGCCCCCCGAAGAAGTCCAACAGCTGATCGCCGACGAAGGCGTCCAGATCATCGATGTGAAGTTCACGGACCTGCTTGGCGCCTGGCAGCACTTCTCCGTGACCCCCAGCGAGTGGAGCACGGATACGTTCGAGGAAGGGCTCGGGTTCGACGGGTCCAGCATCCGCGGCTTCCAGGGCATCCAGCGGTCGGACATGATCCTCATCCCCGATCCCGACACGGCCGTGC
>CAYMDV010000019.1:0-43561 GCA_964389725.1 uncultured Anaerolineaceae bacterium | reverse complement strand
GACCAGGACTCGTACAACCTGCCGCGCGTGCAGAAGGGGATGAACTCGCGCTCCTACAAGGGGCTGCTCATCAACTACCGCGAGCGGCGCATCCGCCACATGCACAAGACGATCGACGACTACGTCTACGGGCCGGACCGCTAGGGACCGGCGCGAGACCACACCGGCGAGCCGCGGCCCATGGGTCGCGGCTCGTGTGCCGTCAACGGAAGGAACGCAGGCCGATGAGCGAGCAGAGCGAGAGCGAAGTCCCCTTCACGCCGGTGGGCCCGGCCAACATGCTGAAGCCAGGCGAGAGCGCGATCATCGAGATCGAGGACGACTCGATCGTGCTCGTGCACCTGCTGGATGGCTATTTCGCCATCGAGAACCGCTGCTCGCACGACAACGGCCCCCTGGGGCAGGGACGGCTGGTGGGATACGAGATCGACTGCCCCCGGCACGGGGCGAAGTTCGACGTGCGGGACGGGGCGGCGAAGTCGCTGCCGGCGTTCCGGCCGGTGGCATCGTTCCCCGTGCGGCACAACGAAGAGACAGACGAGATCGAGATCCAGTACAAGAAACCCGAGCCCCAGGCGTTCGAGGATCCCCGGGGGTTCAACTTCAACTTCACCTAGGAGCAGGGCCATGACGCACTCGGGAGACTGGCGGGAGGCCTACAAGGAGCGCCTCTGCAGCGTTGAGGACGCCATGGCGCTGATCGGCGATGGCGACCTCGTGGTGATGGGCGTGCTCACGCCGGGGCAGCTGGGCGCGGCGCTGGCGGATCGCGTCGAGCAGCTCAACCGCGTGGACATCCGCGCGCTGGCGCCAACGGAGCCGCGATTGTTCGGTCCGGGCCAGAACGGCGAACGCGAGATCGAGCTGTTCATCGGTGAACCGATGCGACCGGCCCACGACGCCAAGGTCGCGACCTACCTGCCGAACACGTTCATGCTCGGCATGAAGGCGTACGACGCGGGCCGGGAGGAGGCTCGCCTGCCCGACGTGCAGGTCACCTCGGTGAGCGAGCCGAACGAGGCGGGCTACGTGCAGTTCGGCGTGCACATGTGGACGCGCAAGGCGTACACGAAGCGCTGCCGCACGACGATCGGGGTGATCGATCCGAACCTCACGCCGGGGCACGGCGATCTCTGGGTGCACGTAAGCGAGTTCGCGGCGCTCATCGAGGGGATGCTCCCGCCCGCGAACGTGGATGCCGTGCGGGAGCGGGTGGAGACGCTCTCGCCGGAGGAGAACCGCGCGGAGCTGCTGGAGCTGCTCTCGCAGGCGAGCCTGGACCAGGTGGCGCTCGCGGAGGGGATGTACCACATGCTCCCGCCGAAGATCGTGCGGCAGGCGTTCGGGCTGACGGAGGTGGACGACGAGGCGCAGGGGATCGCCGAGAACCTGGCGCCCCTGATCCGGGACGGGGACACGATCCAGGTGGGCGTGGGCACGCCCAGCTCGCTCATGTTCAAGGCGGGCGCCTTCGATAACGCCCACCACCTGGGCGTACACACGGAGCTGGGCTCGCCGGGGCTGGCCCAGCTGTGGGCGAAGGGCAACATCGATAACTCGCGCAAGACCATCCACAAGGACCGCTGCGTGGCCGTTGCCTGGACGGGCTGCGACGGGGTGGACCTCGGGATCATCCGGGACAACCCGGCGTTCGAGGTGTACGACCCGAACTACCTGCTGAATCCGGCGCTGATGTCGCAGAACCGCCAGATGACCTCGATCAATAGCGCGGTCGCGATCGACCTGCTGGGGCAGATCGCGAGCGAGGACCGCTACGGCGGCCAGATGATCAACGGGACGGGCGGGCAGCCGGATACGCACATCAGCGCGGCGCTCTGCCCCGATGGGCGCGCGATCACGGTGCTGCGCTCGACGGCGCTGGAGGGCTCGCTCTCGAAGGTCGTGGCGAAACACGAGGCGGGGACGCTCGTGACGATCCCGCGCTACCTGGCGGACACGGTCGTGACGGAGTACGGCGTCGCGCGGCTGCTCGACAAGAACCACCGGCAGCGGGCGGACGAGCTCATCAGCGTCGCCCACCCCGACTTCCGCGGGGAGCTGCGGCAGCAGGCGACGGAGCTCTGGGGCGAGCTCGGCATCTAGCCGGGACGGACCGGCCCAGGACTCAGGAGCGTTCGAAGGCGCCGCCGAGGGCGCGGGCGCGCTGGCGCCTGGCCTCACGCTCGGCTTCGAGGCGGCGGTCGATGCGCCGGGACTGGCGGGCCTCGTAGCGGATCCAGCCGACGGCGATGGCGGCGAGGGCGGCGAGGAAGACGAGGCTCCCCCCGACCCAGAGGACGAGGATGGCGACTCCCTGGTCGGTCATGGCGGAGGGGGCCCAGGCGGGCGCGTTCGCCGCGAAGTTCTCGTGGATAGGGGTGTTGAGGCTGAGGAACATAGCCCCGAAGAGGGCCTTGTGGGTCATCTCGACGGCGACGTAGAGGACGCGGAGGGGGTGGCTCATGCGCCAGGGAACGGGGTCGGCGCAGAGGGCGGGCCACCAGAAAAGCAGGGAGACTGCGAGGAGCGAGAGCTGCTGCACATCGGCCACGAAGACGTTGGCGGCGGCCTCTTCGGTGAGTCCCGTGAACTGCCAGGCGTAGGTCACCACGGCGAAGGCGAGCCACGAGGCGATGGGCATGGCGACGATGCGGGCCGTGCGGCCGCGATAGAGGCGGCGCAGGCGGGCGCGTCCACGGGGGCCGCTGACGCGGAAGGCGAGGGTAAGGGGCGAGCCGAGCAGGAGGAGGGGCGGGGCGATCATCGTGAGGAGCAGCATCCCGCCGAAGTCGGCCCAGAGGAGCTGGTTACCGTAGTGCTCGAGGGGGGACTGGGTGGCCACGAAGATGAGGACCAGCCCCAGCATGAAGGCGCCCAGCTCTCGCCACCCGGGCGGCACGCGGGGCCGGCCGGCGCGGACGCGCAGCCACGCGACCGCGTAGAAGGCCGCGACGAGTAGCAGCAGCCCGTACCAGGGAGCGTCGAAGGCAAACTGCCCCATGACCTCGGCGAACCCGGGCGCGGTCTCGCTCATGAGGGGCGCTCCTCGTGCGGCCGGACCCCATTAGTAGTCACTGGGATCCGTCCAGGTGCCGCGAACGGGATTCTGCGCGGCGATGCGGTTTCGCTCTTCGAGCAGTTCCAGAATAGCGAGCGCCTCGCGCGCGCTCAGCACCTCGCCCGCCTCCTCGCGCAGCTCCGCGACCTCCTGGTCGATGGCGGCGAGGCGTTCCTCGAGGACCTCGCGCGACATCGCCTGCTGGCCGCCATCGCCGCCGGGGCCGGGGTCGCCCTGCTCCGAGGGGGTGGGCTGCTGCTCCTGCTGCGGGGGTTCCTCGCCGCCTTCCGACTCCGGGGGCTCGGCGGGCGCGGTCTGCTCCTCGGGCGGGGGCGGGGGGTGGAGGAGGGCGTAGACGACCTCGTAGTCGCGGCGCATTACCTCGTCCCCGGGGGTCAGCAGGAGGCCTTCGGCGAAGGCTTCGAGCGCCTCCTCGAGCTCGCCGAGGGCGAAGAGATGGTGGCCGAGGCTCGAGTGGGCGGCGGCGGCCGTGGCGGCGTCGCGGTTGCCGATGGCGCGACGGGCGACGGGGATGGCCTCCTCGTAGCGACCCGCCTGGTGGAGCACGGCAGCGAGGTTGAGGGCAATGCGGCCATCCTGGGGGTCCTCGGCCTGCGCTTCGTAGAGGAGCTCGATGGCGGTCTCGAGGTCGCCCTCCTCCAGCGCCTCAAGGGCGCGCTCGTTGAGGGTGTAGGCGGCGGTGGCGCAGGCGGCGAGGGTGAGTGCCAGCAAAACAGCCATCGCGAGCCCGGACGCTCGCCGCCAGCGCACGAAGGCGCGCCACTCGATGGCGGTCGCGAGTACGGCAAGGGCGAGGGCGGCGGCGGCGAACCACTGGAAGCGCTCGATGGGGAGAGAGATGGTCGTCGAGGCGTAGGCGGCCTGGTCGAGGGCGGCGAGGCGGGAACGGACGGCGCCGGGGATGGCGGCGGGGTTCGAGCCGAGGTAGCGGCCATCGCCGGCGGCCGCGATGGCGCGGAGGTTGCCTTCGTCGAGGCGGGTAATGACGGGCTCGCCGGCGCGGGTCGTGAGGGGGCGGAGCTCGCGGGAGATGGGGTCGCGGATGGGGACGGGGCCGCCGGCGGGGGTGCCGATGCCCGCAACGAGCAGGTCGATGCCGGCATCGGCGAGGGAGGCGGCGCTGGCGGCAGGGTCGGCGCCGAGGTCCTCGCCATCGGAAATGAGAAGCACGAGGCGCCCGCCCGAGGTCTCGTCGTCGAAGAGATCGCGCGCAAGGGCAAGGCCCGAGGCGGCGCTGGTGCCGCGTTCAAGGAACAGGGTTCCCCCCTCGATGGTCTCGATGACGGTGGTGGCGGCGCTCAGGTCGCGGGTCAGGGGGAAGCGCAGGCGCGCATCGCCGGCGAAGACGACGAGGGCGACGCGGTCGCCGCGGAGGCGATCGAGGGTCTCGGCAAGGGCGGTGCGGGCAGCGGCGAGGCGGGAGGGGGCAACGTCGGTCGCGCCCATGCTGCGGGAGACGTCGAGGACGGCGACGAGCTGGGCGCCCCCGGCCTGGACGGTCGCGCTGCGCTCGCCCCAGCGGGGCTGGGCGGCGGCGAGGGCGGCCACCGCCACGGCAAGCACGAGCACGACGGTCACGCCCCAGCGTGGTCGCGGCGGCTCGCGGGTCAGAAGGGAGGCGGCGGCGAAGGCGCGGGTCGCGATAACCCAGGCGAAGGGCAGGAGCGCGATCCCGGCGGGGATCAGCAAGAGCCAGAGGGGTCGGCCGAAGCTGAGGTCGCTCATGCGGGCGTCCTCCGCAGCCAGGTGCGCCCGAGGGCGAGCTCCCCGAGCAGGATGGCGGCGCCGGCGGCGACCAGCCAGAGGCCGAGCTCGCTGTGACGCGCGAACGCCTCTCCACCGACGCGGCTCGTCTCCAGGGAGGCGATTTCGTCGTAGACCTGCGCGAGATCCTCGGCGCTGGCGGCCTCGAAGTAGCGGGCGCCCGTGTGCTCGGAGATGCGGCTCAGGAGGTCGGCATCGAGGCCCGCGAAGGGATCGGGGCGGTTCCCGTTCTCGTCGACGACGCCGATGGTGTAGACGCGAATGCGGAGGGCGGCGGCGATCTCGGCGGCCTCGCTGGGGCTGATGGAATCGGCGTTGTGGCGGCCGTCGGTCAGCAGAATGACGATGCGGCTGGCGGCGTTCGAGTCCTCCAGCATGGAGAGGGCGCTGGCGATGCCCACGCCGATGCCGGTTCCATCGACGGGCAGGGTGTCGGAGCTGAGGTCGGCGATGATGGAGTCGAGGGCTTCGTGGTCGAGGGTGAGGGGGGCGAGAGGGAGGGCCTCGCGCTGGAAGATGACGAGGCCGATGCGGTCGTTATCGCGGCCGGCGACAAAGTCGCGGATGACCTCCTTCACGGAGGTGAGGCGCGTCTCATCCACGCCGAAGTAGCTGGCCGCCATGCTGCTGGAGACATCGATGGAGAGGGCGATGTCGATGCCCTCGGCGGGGACAAGCGCTTCGGCTTCGCCCAGCCGCGGGCGAGCCAGCCCGGCAACGAGCAGCAGGATGGCGAGGATGCGCAGGACTGGCAAGACCCGCCGGGCGCGGACGCGCCAGCTCGTAGGCGCGGCGTCGAGGCCGAGGGCGAAGGGCACGGCGACGGACGGCGGGGTTCGCCGCCAGCGCACAACCGCGAGTGGCACGGCGAGGAGCGCGAGCAACAGCAGCCAGGGGTCGGCGAAGTGCATCAGCCGGTCCCTCCGACGATCTCGCGGGCGACCCTGAGATCGCCCACGCGACGCTCGATGGCGGGGACGTACCCGGCGTAGACGACGGCATCGCACTCGCGCAGGAGCTCGCGGGCCATGCGCTCCTCCCAGCCGCCCACGCCGACCTCGGCCATGCGCGTCTCGAGCTCCGTGGTGGTGAGGGAGGGGGCGGGGAAGTCGTAGCGCTCGCCGAGGATGTGGCGGACGGCAACGGAGATGGCGCGATAGGCGCCGGCGGCGTCGGTGTCGAGGAGGGCGGCTGCGGTCGCCAGCACGTCGACGGGGGCGGGGGGCGGCTCGGGGGGCTCCTCGACGGTGCGGGGGCGGTTTCGCCACCAGCGCAGACCGAACGCCAGGGCCAGGGTGGCGACAATGGCCGCCGCCGCGGCTCCCAGGCCGATGGCAGGCCAGAACATGGGCGACTGCGCCCCTTCGATGGCCACAGGGGGAGGCAGCTCGGAGAGGACGAGGGGGTCGTCGGGGGCGAGGACGGAGGGCACTTCGAGGGTGAGGGCGGGGAGGTCGACGGAGGTGGAGCCAGCGTCGGTCGTGACGGTGACGGCGGGCCGGAAGGCGACGGCGCCGGGGGCGAAGGGGGCGACCAGCACCTCGATGCGGTGGTGCAGGCCCCCATCGACGGGGAGGGCCGCCTGCGAGAGGACGCGCACGACGCGCACTTCGCCCCACGACTCCGCAGCCGAGTCGATCTCGACGACGGCATCGGCGCCGGTGTTGAGGACGATGGTCAGGACGACGGGCTCGCCGACGGCTGCCCACGAACGCGAGAGGGAGACCTCGGGGTCCTGGGCGGCGAGGGACGCCGGGACCGCGAGCGCTGCCAGGAGCGCGCAGAGGAAGGCGAGGCGCCTCACGCGACGGACGACCGGGCGCGGCGGCGGAAGAAGGCGAGGAGGGCGCGCACGTAGTCCTCGCCGGTGACGATGGCGATGTCGTCGATGCCGAGTTCGCCGAAGAGGCGGGCGCGCTCCTCATCGATGGCGCGCACGCGGGCGGCGTAGGCCTCGCGCACGGCCGGGTCGTCGCTGTCGACCTCGTACACCGTGCCATCCTCGGCCCCGGCGAGCCGCACGAGGCCGGCGGCGGGCAACTCCTCGTCCAGGGGTTCGCGGATGCGAATAGCGATGATGTCGAAACGCCGGGCGGCGGCCCGCAGGGCGCGCGCGTACCCCTCGGTGAGGAAGTCGGAGATGATGAAGAGGGTGGCGCGGCGGCGCTGCACGCCGGTGAGGTACTCGAGGGCCGCGCCGAGGTCGGTGCCGCGGGTGGCGGGGCGGGCGGAGAGCACCTCGCGCACGAGGCGGAGTACGTGGATGCTGCCGCCGGCGGGGCGCAGGTAGCGCTCCGGTCCGCTGGCGAAAAGCAGGAGGCCGGCGCGGTCGTTGTTGCGGATGGCAGCGAGGGCGAAGACGGCGCAGAGCTCGGCGGCGAGGCTGGCCTTCGACTGCTCCGACGCGCCCGCCGTCTGGGAGGCGCTCACGTCGACGGCGAAGAGCACGGTCAGGTCACGGTCCTCGCGGTAGCGGCGCACGAGGGGCTCGCCAGTACGCGCGTACGACTTCCAGTCGATCGAGCGCACGTCATCGCCGACGACGTAGGGGCGGAGCTCATCGAACTCGATGCCGCGCCCGCGGAAGACGGCGTGGTACTCACCGAGGAAAAGGTCATCCACGAGGCGGCGGGCGCGAATCTCGATGGCGCGGACGCGGCGGATGAGCTCGGTGGCGCCGTCGCCATCGCCGTTGGGGGCGTCGTCGGGCGCGGGACGGGAGGGGTCGCGCCCGGGGCGCCAGCGCCACCGCCACCACGCAGGCATGGCGGCCCTCAGGGCACCTCGATGGCTTCGAGGACGCGGTCGATGAGGTCGTCGGTCGTAATCTCCTCGGCGTCTGCCTCGTAGGTGGTGACGATGCGGTGGCGGAGGACATCGTGGGCGAGGGCCTTCACGTCGTCGGGCATGGTGTAGGCGCGGCCTTCGAGGAGGGCGCGGGCGCGGGCAGTGCGGGCGAGGGCGATGGTCGCGCGGGGGGAGGCGCCGTAGGCGATGAGCGTGCGCAGTTCGGGGAGGCGGTAGGCGGCGGGGCGGCGGGTGGCCTGGACGATCTGTACGCAGTAGTCCTTCAGGGCGTCGTCGAGGGAGACGCTGGCGAGGGCGTCGCGAGCGGCGAGCAGGTCATCGCGGCTGGCAACGGCGCCAACGGGGGCGGGTTCGCCGCCGTCGAGCCCGAGATCGAGCACCTCGCGTTCCTGCTGGCGGGTGGGGTAGTCGACGCGGACCTTGAGGAGGAAGCGGTCGAGCTGGGCCTCGGGGAGGGGGTAGGTGCCCTCCTGCTCGATGGGGTTCTGGGTGGCCATGACGAAGAAGGGGTCGGGCAGGGGAAGGGTCTGGCCGCCGATGGTGACCTGGCGCTCCTGCATCGCCTCGAGGAGGGCGGACTGGACCTTCGCGGGGGCCCGGTTGATCTCGTCGGCGAGGACGATGCTGGCGAAGATCGGGCCCTTGCGGATGGCGAAGTTGCCCTCGGCGGGGTTCAGCACCTCGGTCCCGATGAGGTCGGCGGGCAGCAGGTCGGGGGTGAACTGGATACGCACGCCGGGAATGTCGAGGGCGTTCGCGAGGCTCGTGACGGTGAGGCTCTTGGCGAGCCCGGGAACACCCTCGACGAGGACGTGCCCGGACACGAGCAGGCCGATGAGGAGGCGATCGATGAGGGCGTCCTGGCCAACGACCGCGGCATGGATCGCGGTGCGGATGCGAGCGAGCGAGTCCGCGGCGGTCGACGCATCGGGGGACAGGGGCGGTTGGGCGGGAAGAGCCATCGGCATCCCATTGTAGCGACAACGTCCGGGGAACCGGCTCGCGGCCCTCGCCGGTAGCGTGCGTGGTGCCTACGGTGTTTCCACCCCAGAACCGGGGGGAGGAGCAGCATGACCGACCATCCGACGTTCGGCGACTTCGTCCTGGGGTTCGAGGGGCTGGCGATCGTGCGGTCGTGGGGTCTCCACCCTGAGGTCGTGAGGGCGCGGGCGGAGAGCATCGCCGAGATCGTGGAACGCCGCGCGGAGCGCCCGTGGTCTGTTCCGGTCGACGAGCGGGAGCGCGAGATGCGGGCGGGGTATGGGGAGTGGGCGGGGGGCTACGACCGTCCGGACAACCCGATCTTCATGGCCGAGGAGCCAGTCGTGCGGGAGATCCTCGACGCCTGCCCGACCGGGGAGGCGCTGGATGCCGCCTGCGGAACGGGACGGTGGACACGGTACCTGGCATCGCGTGGTCACTCGATCACGGGGATCGACGCAACCCCGGAGATGCTCGTGGAGGCCAGGCGGAAGGTCCCGGATGCTCGCTTCGCGGAGGGCGACCTCACGGACCTGCCGCTGCCGGCGGAGTCGGTCGACCTCGCCGTCTGCACGCTGGCGCTCACGCACGTCGCGGAGCTCGCCCCTGCCATCCACGAGCTGGCCCGCGTCGTTCGACCGGGAGGGCGCGTCGTCATCTCGGACGTGCATCCCTTCATGGCGATGCTCGGGAACCATGCGAGATACCCGCGCGGCCAGGGCGAGTTCGGCTTCGTGCGGAACCATGTTCACCAGCTCTCCGAGTACCTGGCGGCGTTCCGCGAGGCCGGGTTGGCGGTCTTGCAGTGCCGGGAGCCGCTGTGGGGGAAGGATGAGCTCGCAACCCTCGGATTCGGCGACCAGCGACCGGGCCTCCTGGAGGCGGCGGTCGAAGGGCTGCCCATCGTGGTCGTGTGGGAGCTGGAGAAGGCTCAGTCGCCGGAGCGGCCGGAGGTGGGAGAGCGGTAGGGGGCGCGGGCGTAGGCGAGCGCGTAGACGCGGCCGGCGCCGTGCTGCCGGAGGACCCGCGCGCATTCGGAGGCGGTGGCGCCCGTCGTAACCACATCGTCGAGGACGGCGACGGTGGCGCCCCGCAGGCCGGGGCCGCGGTAGCGGAAGGCGCCGGCGACGTTCTCGCGGCGCTCGCCGGCGCTGAGCCCGACCTGGCTGGCGGTTGCACAGACCCGTTCGAGGGTCCCGGGGCCGGTGGGCCACCCAAGGCGGTCGAGGAGGACCTCCGCCTGGTTGAAGCCGCGCCGCAGCCGCCGGCGGTGGTGGAGAGGGATGGCGTAGACGTCGTCGAGGGCGAGGGCCTCGACGACGGGGATGAGGGCCTCGGCCATGTCCTCGGCGAGGTCGCGGATGCCGCTGAACTTGAGGCCATGCACGACGCGGCGGGCGGGACCGCTCATCTCGACGGCGGCGCGGGCGCCGTCGAGATCCCGCCACCCGGAGCAGTCCCGGCAGCGGCCGCCGCCCTCGCGGGCGACGTTGCAGCGGGGGCAGCGCCCGGGACCGCCGGCGGGGACGAGGCGGCCGCAGCAGTCCTCGCACAGGTTACGTCCGAAGGCGGCGCAGGCGACGCAGCGGGGCGGATAGAGCAGGTCGAGGGCGCGGGCGACGAGGGTGGCCACGGGCGAGAGGATACCGCCGGCTGGGGACATGGGCGCTACACGCTACAATCGGGGGGATGGCGATCACGGTGCTGTTCTTCGCTTCGCTGGCCGACGCCGTGGGGGCGCGCGAGCTCTCGCTGGCGCACGTGGCCGGGGACACCGTGGCCTCCGTGCGCGACCGGCTGGTGGCGGCGCACCCGCAAATCTCCGAGTTCACGGAGACGCTGCTGTATGCGGTCGACGAAGAGTACGCCGAGGAGGACGCGCCAGTGCCGGCGGGCGCGACGCTCGCGCTGATTCCGCCGGTATCGGGAGGCTAGCAATGCTGATCCGCGTGACCCCGGAGCGGCTCGATCCAGAGGAGGCGATCGCAGCCGTGCGGCGCGACGAATCCGGTGCGGTCGACCTGTTCCTGGGGGTCGTTCGCAACACCAACAAGGGCCGGGCGGTCGATCACCTCGTGTACGACGCCTACCCCTCGATGGCGGAGAAGACCATGCGGGAGCTGGCGGAGAAGGCGATCAAGCGCTTCGACCTCACGGACAGCGCCGTGTTCCACCGCACGGGGCGGCTGGAGATCGGCGAGACGAGCCTGCTGGTGGCAGTGAGCGCGGGGCATCGCGCGGCGACGTTCGAGGCGGGCCACTGGCTGGTGAACGAGATCAAGCGGCAAGTGCCCGTCTGGAAGAAGGAAGTGTGGGTGGACGGCGAGGAGTGGATCGAGGGGCCGGAGTCGCTGGGGATGGAGCGCGCGCCCGCGACGATGCGCGGCTCGTGACGAGCCACCCGCACGCCACCGGCCGCTTCTGCATGCAATGCGGGCGCGGCCTGATCGAGCGCGTCCCGCGGGGGGACACGATGCTGCGGCTCGTGTGCGATGGCTGCGGGTTCGTGCACTACCTGAACCCGCGGCCGGTGGCGGGCACGATCCCGGTGCGGGAGGACGGCGCCCTGCTCCTGGTGCGGCGCGCGATCGAACCGCAACTGGGATTCTGGGTGTTCCCGGGCGGGTTCATGGACGTGGGGGAGACGGCGGAGGAGGCGGCCGCGCGGGAGACGCGCGAGGAGGCGAACCTGGAGGTCGATGAGCTCTCGCTGCTGGGCGTCTACACGCGCACGCATGCGGGGGTGGTGGTCATCGTGTACGAGGCGCGGGCGCTGGGGGAGGGGTCGGCGGGGTCGGAGACGAGCGAGATCGGGTGGTTCGCACCGGACACGATCCCCTGGGACGAGCTGGCGTTCGACACGACGCACTGGGCGCTGGAAGCGTGGCTGGGGAAGCGGGGCCTGGAGCGCGCGCGGGGCTAGCGCCGGCGGCCGCCAGCGGTGCGGGGCGGGAGGTTGTAGGGGCGGGCGAGGATGGCGACGTGCTGGCTCAACTTCGGGTCGAGGGCGCGCACGGCGACACGGGGGTGGGCTTCGCGGAGCTCATCGAGGGAGAGGGCGGCGGTGATGATGGTGGGGAGGCGCGAGGAGGCGCGGTAGTTCGCGATCTGGAAGAGCTTCTCGACCGCCCAGGAGGAGCTCGTGTGGGGGCCGAGGTCGTCGAGGACGAGGAGGCCGGCGTTGCGGATGTCGTTGAAAAGCTCGTCGTAGCCGGGGTCGCCGCGGCCCGGAGCGAAGGAGGCGCGGAGGTGGTCGAGGAGGTCGGGGACGACGGCGAAGAAGACGTCGCCGCCGTTCCGCAGGACCGTGTTCGCGACGGCGGCGGCGAGGTGGGTCTTGCCGGTGCCGCTCTCGCCGAGGATGAGCATCCAGCCCTCGGGTTCGTCGGCGAAGCGGTGTGCGCTCTCCCAGACGGTCTGGAGGGACTCGTTCTCCGCGGATCGGTAGTTGGGCAAGCGGGTGTTGAAGTTGCGGAAGCCGAAGTCCTCGAGGCGCTCGCGCGTCATGCCGCCGATCTGGCGGTAGCGGGCGCCGGGCTCGGCGCCGTCGAGGTCGAGCACGGCGCCGGAGGCAAGGCGGCGCGAGAGACGCTCATCGAGCGCATCGGTGAGGGAGTGGCACGTACAGACCGTGGGGAGGGCGGCGTTGTAGCGCGCGTTCACGAGCTGGAACAGCTTCTCCCGCGCCCACTCGCTGGAGGCGGCGGCGTCGATGTCGTCGAGGATGAGGAGGGGGGCGTTGCGGACCTGCTCGAAGAGGACATCGAAGCCGGGCTCGCCCTCGGCGGGCTCGTAGGAGGCGCGCAGGCCATCGAGGAGGTCGGGGGTGAACATGAAGAGAACGGGCTCGCCGCGGTCGATGCGCTCGTTGGCGATGGCGGCGGCGAGGTGGGTCTTGCCGGAGCCGCTGGGGCCCTTCAGGACGAGCCAGCCGTCGGGGTCGTCGGCGTAGGCGCGGACCTGCGTCGCAGCGGCGGTGGGGTCTCCCGCGAGGGCCTCGAAGGTGAAGCGGGTGAGGGCGCCGAGGTTGCTGATGCGCTCGAGGCGCGAGCGCCGCACCTCGCCGGTCTCGTCGAGGATGCAGGAACAGGGTTCCGCGCGGCCGAAACGGGGATCGTCGAGATCGCGCGGACGCCGCACGAATCCGGCGCCGCCACAGCGGGGGCAGCCGTCCTCGCCGGGGTCGTCAGCGGGGGCGGGAAGCGGGTCCTGCAGCTCCGTCGCCGAGGAATCTTCGACGGCGGAGCTCGACAGGATCTCGTCCAGACGCTTCATAGTGCTGGTTCCCCTCGGACCAGTTCTGGAGCATGCGCTCGATGTACTTCCAGTTGCGGATGTTGCGTTCGGCGGCCTCGCGGAAGGCGGACTCGACGAGCTGCTGCGGATACTCCTCGGCGGCGGCGAGAAGGCGTTCGGCGACGAGCGGGGTGATGGTGCCGACGTGCTCCTCGTAGAGATGGAAGATGTTGGGGCGCCTCACGGGTTGCGGTTCGTAGGCGATGGCGCCGGGGCGGAGCTCGAGGTCGCCGCCGCGCGCACGGGCGACGGCGCGGCGGGAGGCGGGGTTGTTCACGAAGTAGACGGTCTCCTGGCGGCCCCCGCCGGCAAGGTCGAGGGCGAGCAGGGCGCCGAGCTCGACGCAGGCGGCGAGCCCGCGATCGAGGCCGTCGCGGCCTTCGGCCAGCGCCTCGAAGGTAGAGGCGGCGTCGGGGAGGGCCCAGACCTGGTCGGCGCTGAGGAAGCGGGCTTCGCCCTGCTGCTCCTGCACGAGGCGGGCGACCCAGAGGAAGGCGAGCAGGGCGCCGGGTTCGCGCATGACGGGCAGCACCGCGGAGAAGAAGGTGTTGGGGATGGCGGTGGCCCTGCCGATGCCGGGGAAGCCCTCGAAGGGGGCGTCGTCGCTCACGGCCCGATCTCCTCGGGCGGCAGGTCTTCGTCGTCGTCGGGCTGGAGGACCCAGTCCTCGAACTTGGCGAGGCGCTGGCGGAAGCGCAGCTCGACCTCGCCCGTGGGGCCGTTGCGGTGCTTCGCGACGATGACCTTGGCGACGCCCTGGGGGTAGGCGGTCTCGGGCAGCTCGGGGTGCTCGGCCATCCACTGCTCGCGGGAGATGTAGAGCTCCTCGCGGCTGAGGAAGACGACGACGTCGGCGTCCTGCTCGATGGAGCCGGAGTCGCGCAGGTCGGAGAGCATGGGGATGCGGGGGTGGCGCTGCTCGATGGCGCGGGAGAGCTGGGCAAGGGCGATGACGGGCACGTTCAGCTCGCGCGCGATGCCCTTGAGGGTACGCGAGATAAAGCTGATCTCCTGGACGCGGTTCTCGCGGCCGTTCCAGCTTGCGTCCGACTGCATGAGCTGGAGGTAGTCGACGATGACGAGGTCGACGCCCTGCGAATTGTCAAGGCGGCGAACCTTGGAGCGCAACTCGGCAACGCTGAGGGTGGGGGAATCGTCGAACCAGATGTTGGCGCCCGCGAGCTCGCCGGTGGCGCGGATGATGCGGCGCTCCTCGAGCTCGGTCTGGCCCCCGAGGCGGAGGCGCGTGCTGTCCACACCGGACTCGCCCGCGAGGAGGCGCACGGCGAGCTGCTCGGCCGACATCTCGAGGGAGAAGAAAGCGACGTTCGCGCCCTGGTTGAGGGCGGCGTTGCGGGCGATGCCGAGGGCGAAGCTCGACTTCCCGACGCTGGGTCGCGCGCCGACGATGATGAGGTCCTCGCGCTTGAGACCACCGAGAAGATGGTCGAGGTCGCTGAAGCCGGCCTCGATAGCTGCGATCTCGCGGCGCTCGGCGGCCTCGGCGTCCTCATCGAGGTAGGTCTCCAGCACCTCGCGGATGTGGACGAAGTCGCGGAAGCTCTCGCCGCCGCGGAGGCGCTGGATCAGCTCCTCGGAGCGGGAGAAGACGGACTCGATATCGGCGGGCGCCTCGTAGGCGAGCTGCATGATGCCGGTGGCGGCGTTGATGAGGCCGCGGTACGTGCTGTCACGCTGGACGAGGGTGGCATAGAACTCGACGCCGACGCTGGTGGGGAGCTGGCGGATGATATCGCCGAGGTAGCTCTGGCCGCCGATCTCCTCGAGGCGCTCGCGGCGGTCTAGCTCGTGGGCAATGGTGATCTGGTTGATGGACTCGTCACGTTCCCAGAGCTCGGTGGCGGCCTCGTAGACCCAGGCGTTCTTCTCCCGGAAGAAGTCGGCGGGCTTGAGGATGGGCGAGACCCTGGAGATGGCCTCGGGATCGACGAGGAGGGCCGCGATGACGGCCTCCTCGGCCTCGATATCGTGTGGGGGAAGGCGCTCCAGGAAGGGGGCTGCCGGGAGGGTCATATCGACCGGATCAGCGGGGACGCGCTGGCGCTGTGGCTACAGGCGTGTACCGTTCCCCGCTGTTCCGCCCCCCCTTCCCGCTAGCCGTCCGCGTCCGCTTCGGTGGACGCTTCGGCCGCTTCTTCGGCCTCGGCGGCTGCTGCTTCTTCGGCTTCGGCGGCGGCAGCAGCGGCGGCCTCGGCGGCGGCGGCGGCAGCAGCAGCCTCCTCCGCTTCCTTCGCCAGGAGCTGCTCGACGACTTCCTTCGAGTCCTCGTCGGGCTCGACGACTACCTTGATCTCGGCGCTGACGTTGCGCGTGAAGCGAATGGTCACGTTCTGCTCGCCAAGCTCGCGGATTGGCTCGGGGAGGAGGACGACGCGGGAGTCGACCTCGATGCCGGTGGCTTCGAGGAGCTTCGCGGCGATGTCGCGGCTGGTAACGGAGCCGTAGAGGCGGCCGGTCTCGCCGACGCGGGCCTCGAAGCTGACGGTGTAGCCGTCGAGCCGCTCCCTCTGGACCTCGGCTTCGCTATCGAGCTTGGCCTGGCGGCGGGCTTCCTTCTCGGCGAGAGAGTTGGCGCGCTGGAGGTTGGGAGGGGTGGCGGGTCCGGCGATGCCCCGGGGCAGCAGGAAGTTGCGGGCGAAGCCGTTCTTGACGACCTTCACGTCGCCCACCAGGGCGGTTCCCTCAACGTCCTCGAAAAACACGACTTTCATGGCTGGTGACCTCTGCATCGCCCGCAGTTAAGGCCTGGGGCGAAGATGCTAATGGTACGAACTCCCTTCGCTACAGGCTTCCGGGCGAGGCCTTAAGGAAGTCTTGGTGGGGGCACCGGGGTTATGCGGAACAGCCACCAGATCCATCCCTCGCAAGCTGCCGATCCCTACTGTGGAACGCTTGTTCTCATTCGTCAAGCGCTAGGCTAGCGGGATGGGAAGCGAGGCGGCCCTGATCCTGCTGCACGGCGGCGCCGGGACCGGCGAGGCCGAGCAGCTGGTGGCACGCGCGCGGCTGGCGGCAGCGGGCGTGAGCGCCCGCGCGGCTCGGGCAGGCGGATTCGCAGCGGTAGTGCTGGCGACGGACGACCCTGCCGTCGCCAGCGGCGCCGCCTACGTGGTCGACCGGGACGAGCCGGGGAGGGCGTTCGCCCTGCGGGAACGGGTGCTGGGTCTGGTCGAGCGGCTGGGGGCAGAGGCGGTGGCGGTGATGGGAGCGGGGGCGCTCCCGCTGCTGACGGGGGAGGACTTCGCGGCCGTGCGGGAGGCGCTGGCGGGCGGCGGAAACGTGGCCGTCACGAACAACTTCTACTCCGGCGACCTGACGACCTGGTCGCCGGCGGGGGCACTGGCGCGGGTCGGAGCGTTCGAGCGGGACAACGTGCTCCCGCGGAAGTTGCGGGACGAGGCAGGCTGCGAGGTGACCGCGTTGCCACGATCGGTGCGGACGGCCTTCGACCTGGACACACCGGCGGACCTGGCGGTGCTCGCGCTGAGCGAGGCGACGCCGGGGGCGATCCGGGAGGCGCTTCCCCCCGAAGCATCCCTGCCGCTTGCGCCGTTCCGGGCGCTCATGCCCCTCCTGTGCGACCGGGACGCCGAGATCCTGGTGGCGGGAAGGGTCGGGAGCGCGACCTGGGCGCACCTCGAGCGGGAGACGGCCTGCCGCGTGCGGGTCGTGAGCGAGGAGCGCGGGCTGGCGAGCGCCGCGGACGGGCACACGGCGCGGTCGCTGGTGGGGCGCCTGCTGGACGAGCTTGGCATCGAGCGGTTCGCCGAGGAGCTGGCGTCGCTGGCGGACGGGGTCGTGCTGGACACGCGCGTGCTGCTGGCGCACGCGGGGTCGCGGGCCGGGCGCGAGGACCGCTTCCAGAGCGACCTGCTCGCCCCGGGGAAGATCGCGGACCCGTGGCTGCGCGACCTGACGGCAGCGCTGGCGGCAGCGGCGGCGCCGGTCCTGGCGGGAGGGCACACCCTCCTGAGCGGGGGGCTGATGGCGCTCGCGGACCAGGCGTGGCTGGAGAACGACCGGCGGTTGGGAATCGAGCCGCCCTCGGGCTAGCGGGGAGGCTTGCCCTGCGGGCGCGCCATGAGGTGGGTGCGCACCTCCCAACGGCCGTTGTGGAACCGCAGGTGCTTCTCGATGGCCTTGCGACGCTCGCGGGGGACGCGCCAGAGCTGCTCGGCGAGGGGGCGGTCGTAGTGCCAGCGGGTCTCGGCGACGCGGAAGCCGAGGGCGTCGTAGGCGCGGTGGGCGTATTCGGCGAAGGTGTTGGTGGTGAGGACGAAGTCCGGGCCCGGGTACTCGCGCTCGAGCCACTCCATGAGGGCGGCCATCATGCGGCGGCAGACGCCACGGCCCTCGTGCTCGGGGGGCACGTGCACGGCCCACAGGTAGAGGCCCGCCCGGTCGTGCAGGTTGACGGAGACGCGACCGACGGCGGTATCGCCCTCGCAGGCAACGAAGTGGCGGTGGGGACCGGCCTCGTGGGCGCGCCGGAGCTCGGCGCGGGCGCGCACGGGGTCGCGCAGGTGGCCGAGATCAAAGGCGTGGTAGGGGAAGCCGCGCTCGCCCCACTGCGCGAGCTGCTCCAGCAGACCCTCATCCCAGGGGCGCAGCTCAAGGCCGTCGCCGGCAATGGCAGTGGGGTAGGTGGCGGTGCTGGTCGCGCTCATGCTGGCCGCCAAGGGTACCCCTATTGGCAAATGGTCAGCGAGTCCCCGGGATCGCGAAGGGCGGCCCGGGGGCCGCCCTTCGGTTCGTTGAGGCTGGTGGCGCCTAGGCGTGGAGCGCTTCGGCGACCTCGGGCAGGCCCAGCGATGCCAGCTTGGAGGCAGAGGGCTTGCAGGTCTCGGCGTCCCAGTCGCAGGCGTTGAGGAAGTCCACCTCGAGGCGCTCGGTATCGAGGTTGACGCCCTCGAGCGGCCCGGTGTGGGTGGCCTCGTTGGTCTCGCCGGTGACGCGGGTGGGGACGGGGCGCTGGCGGGGGTTGCCGCCCTCGCGGACCTCGTAGGCCATGCGCAGGTTGGCGATGCGCTCGCCGACCTTCATGGCCTCGTCGATGTCCATGTCCCAGCCCGTGACGGCGTTGAACCAGTCGGGGATGTTGGCCGTGTTGGCCGTCATCATGATGAACTGGCACATACCGCCGGCGTTCACGACGTGCATGTACTCGCTCGCCGCCTTGTGGTGCTCGCCACGACCGTCGTAGTCCTTCGAGTCCTGGGGAGCGGGCGGGATGGTGCCGACGCGGCGGTTGCCTTCGTACTGGGTGTGGCGACCCGGGGTGGGGTCGAGCTTGTAGGTGGTGTGGAACTCCGGCTGGAGCTTGGGGTCGTGCATCGGGAGTTCCTGGCCGCCGATGTGCATGCCGTAGGCATCGGAGCCGGCGCCGATCTTCTCGGCGGCGACCTTGACGCCATCGGCGAGGACATCGCCGATGCCGCGGCGCTCGCCCATCATCTTCGTGAGCTCGACGATCGCCTCAGCGTTGCCCCAGGTGAGCTCGAGGCCGTCGGTGTCCTCCTTGGTGAGGATGCCGGCTTCGTAACACTCGATGGCGAAGGAGGCGGTGACGCCCGCGCTGATCACGTCGAACCCGTACTCGTTGCAGAGGTGGTTCAGGTAGATGAGGGCGTCGGGGTCGTTCATCAGGTTCATCGTCCCGTAGGAGGCCATGGCCTCGTACTCGGGGCGGTGGGTGTGATGCGGATACGGGTACTTCTCGTTGGTGGACTCGACGGACTCGGCGCCGCAGGCGATGGGGCAGTGCCAGCAGCCGTACTTCTTCTCCATCTTGGGGTTGATGGCGGAGCCGCCGTCGATCTGGCTGGCGACCTCCTGGGGGAAATCGACAACGCCGACGCCGCCCCAGTTCTTGACGGGGGAGTCGCCGTTGAGGGCGCTTCCGGCGGTGATGCCGGTGGTGCCGAAGTTCGAGAAGAAGTCCTTGAGCGGCTTGACCATGTCGTCCAGGTTGGCGCGGAGCATCTTGATGGTCTCCGGCGTCTGGGAAATGATCTTGCGCTCGGCGACGGCGACGACGGCCTTCAGGTTCTTGGAGCCCATGACGGCGCCGACGCCCGAGCGGGCGGCGAGGCGGCCGTGGTCGTTGCAGACGCCGCTGATGAGGGAGAGGGTCTCGCCCGCCTGGCCGATGTTGGCGACGCTGGCGCGCTTGCCGTGGCGGCCCTTGAGCTCCATCTCGCTCTCGATGGCGCCGGTGCCCCAGAGGTCGCCGGCGTCACGTAGCTCGACCTTGTCGTCCTCGATGAGGAGGTAGGTGGGGCGGTCGGCCTTGCCGAAGAAGACGACGCCGTCCCAGCCGGCGAGCTTGAGGACGCCGCCGAAATCGCCGCCGCAGTTGGCATCGCCCCAGCCGCCGGTGAGGGGGCTCTTGCAGACCACCTGCCAGCGCTGGCCGAAGAGGGGGGTGCCGGTGAGGAGGCCGGGGAGCATTCCCAGCATGTTCTCGGGGGCGAGGGGATCGACGCCGGCGGGGACACGGTCCCAGAGCATGCGCGCCCCGATGCCGTAGCCGCCAAGGTACTCGCGATAGAGCGACTCGTCGGGATGCTCGACGTTGATCTCGCCGCTCGAGAGGTCGACGACCAGCATCTTGCCGTTGTAGCCGGTCTCGATGGCGCCGTTGCCGTTGGAATCAGCCATGGATGGGTACCCCTTCTCCGCGTAACCGGGCGGGCCAATAGTGTGGCTCGGATGTTACGGGATGGGGAACGCGGCGCAATATGCTCCAGCCGGCATATCGCTAGATGGCGCCGGCGAGGAAGGCCTGAAGCGTCTCGTTGGTGACCTCCGGGGCCTCCTCGGGGAAGAAGTGGCCGGCGTTCACGCGGCGGACGCGGAGATCCGGAAAGTAGCGGCTGAACTGATCGACGAAGGGGTTACCGCGGGGGATGGCGTGCTCGCGGTCGGCGCCCTCGGTGCCGATGCGTCCGGCCATGTACTGCCCGAACATCCAGAGGACGGGCGCCTCGAAGGTCTTGTGCCGGTCCTCGGGGCCGTAGTCGAAGGAGTCGCCGAAGTTGGGGTGCTGCTCGAGCCCATCGGGGTGGAGCCACATGGCGGCGACGTCAGGCTCGCTGAGGGATTCATAGCGCTCGCCACGGGGGGCGGCGGCGTCCTCGATGACGCGGTGGAAGGGGAGGCCGTAGCGGTAGTAGGAGATGGCGTGGAAGTGGCTGCCGGGGTCGGCGAAGGCGCGGGCGTACTGGTCGACGTCCTCGGGGGTGGCCCAGGGGGTGGCGTTGGGGTTGGGCCGCGCGCTGGGCCAGGGGGACTGGGGACGGCCGGGGAGGGGAGGCTCGGAGCCGCCCGTGAAGATGCTCTCGATAAAGCCGCGGTGGTGGGCAGCGAAGAACTCCTCGGGGAGGGGCTCGGCCTTGAACCAGTAGCCGTGAGCGCCGGCGGGCGCCCAGACGGTGCAGAGCGTATCGAGCATGGCGAGGCGGCTGACGCGCTCGGGCCAGTCGATGGCGAGCTTGAAGGCGATGATGCCGCCCCAGTCGTGGGCAACGACGGAGGCGCGCTCGATATCGAGCGCGTCCATGAAGTTGACGATGTCCTGGGCGAGCATCGTGCGGTTGACGCGGACGCCGGGTTTGTCGGTGCCGCCAAAACCGCGGGTATCGGGGGCAAAGAGGGCGTAGTCGCCGGCGAGGGCGGGGAACTGCTTGCGCCACTCGTAGGAGGTCTCGGGAAAGCCGTGGAGGAAGATGACGGGGTCGCCGGTGCCCTCCTGCAGGTAGTGCATGCGCAGGTCGGCGGTCTGGACGTACAGCGATTCCATCGGGGCCTCCGGGTGGCGGTGGGGTGGGGGCAGTCTAGCGGGGCGGGGAGGTACGGCGGGGGGCTTCCCGGCGCTCGCCGCTCCTCAGGAGCAGGTCGCGCATGAGCTCGATGTGGCCGGCGTGGATGGCGGTGTGCTCGAGCGCGTGTGCGAGCGGTCCCATGACGGTCACGGGACCCGCCGGTCCTTCGAGGGACCGGCGCTCGAGGTCGGCGGGGGTGACGGCTTCCAGGGCGCGCTCGCTGCGGGCGAGGGCGGAGGGCGGCGAGCGCTTCCGGACCGAGGCCGGAAACGGCAAAGGCGGCATCGCGGTCGCGGCCGGTGGCTTCGCCGCCGACGACCTCGCCGATCCAGTAGCACTGGGAATCGGCGGTGTGGGCGACGAGCTGGGCGATGGAGTTGGCGGCGGGGTCGGGCTTCCAGTCGAGCTGGGCAGGATCGAGCTCGGCGAGGACGGCCTTTATCTGGTCGTGCAGCCAGACGAGGTTGGCGTGGAGGTCACGCAGGGCGGGGAGCATCGCGCCCTACCACCACTCGGAGCGCTCTGCGTAGACGTGGGTCGGCAGCCGGTAGGTGATGCCTTCGTCGTCGTAGTTGGTGACATCGAAGATCTGGCTGAACTTGGCGAAGTCGCTGTTACGGGCGCGGTTGGGGAAGAGCCGGTGCATGAATGTCTCCCACGCCTGGTTCAGCCGGAACCAGGCGAGCACGCCGAACGAGGTCGCGAACCCCGCCGGCTCGGGGGGGAAGTTGAGCTGGTTGGCCAGATCGTTCCCGATGAGGGCGCGGGAGACGTGGTAGACGTACGCCGAGAGGTTCCGGCGCTCATCGGACGAGGTAATCCCCGCCACCAGGGGCGCGGAATTGACGAGCGAGTTGGCGAGCACGACCGACTCGATGCTCGGCGTGGGCTCACAGAGGCCGCCGATGCGGAAGAGCTCAAGGGCGTCTTCCTCCGCCTCAAAGAGGATGGTATCGGGGATGCCCATGAGATGGCCGCTGTAGCGCCAGATCTGCAGGAAGCTGGCGCGCTCCTCCTCGCTGCAGCGGGCGCCAAGGCTATTCATGTGCTTCAGCAGGCGCGCGGAGAAGGCGGTAATGGCGAACCCGACGTGGGCAGCGCTGAGGGGGACGCCCCAGGCCTCCCCGTCCCAATCCTCGGAATGGGCCAGCAGGCGGCGGACCTGGGCATGCACCAGCCGGATGCGCGTCGAGAGCTTCCAGCCATCACCCTGGCGGTTGAGCCCCCCGGGGAAGAAGAGCTCGATCATGTGGCGGTTGTTCTGCTGCAGGCGGCGGACGCCCTGGTCGCGGAGGCGGCCGGTGATGAAGAAGGACTTGGCGATGTTCGTCGAGAAGCCTTCGACGAGAACGCCGCCGAGCATGCCCGCGAGCAGCACGTTCGAGTGCTTGTGGAAGACGCGGACACCAGGCTGGAAGGCTTCGAGATCGACCCAGTCGGGCGGGGTTTCCAGCTTGCGGAAGAACTCCTCCACGATGGGAGGGGCCCCGGCGAGGGCATCCCACTCCTGGTCCATGCCGGCCTGGAGGAAGGCGAAGGCCTCATCGGGCTGGAAGGCGGAGAGCTCCTCAATGAGGGCATCCGCCTCGGGGTCCCCGATGACGGCGTGGGCGACGTACCGCTCGGCGAGCTCGGGATTGACGGCACGACCTCGCTCGAGACCGGGCAGGTAGTCGGTAGGGATCGTCACGACGTGTCCCTCTCCGCGAGCGGCGGTTCCTCAGCCTCAATGCGCAGGTCGGGAAGCCAGTTCAGCCAGGAGGGGAGGTACCAGTTCCGGCCTCCCAGCAATTCCATGCTGGCAGGGACGAGGACGGAGCGGACGAGGGTCGCATCGAGGAGGATGGCGACCGCCAGTCCGAACCCGACCTGCTGGTTGATGATCGTCTTACCGGACGCGAAGGCTCCGAACACGACCACCATGATGAGGGCGGCGCCGGTAATGAGCCCCGCCGTCGAGCGCAGCCCATAGGCGACCGCGCCGGCGTTGTCCCCCGTCTCGTCGTAGCGCTCACGGATGCGGCTGAGCAGGAAGACGTGGTAGTCCATGGAGAGGCCGAAGAGGATGGAGAAGAGGAAGAGGGGGATCCAGGCGTCGATCGACTCGGCGTGCTGGAACCCGAGGATGCCTCCGCTCTTCTGGAAGACCAGCACCAGCAGGCCGTAGGCCGCCCCGACCGAGAGCAGGTTCATGACGATGGCCTTGATGGGGATCACGATGGAGCGGAAGACCAGCATCAGGATGAGGAAGCTCACGCCGAGCACGAAGGCGAAGACGATGGGCGTGAAGGTATCGACGACGCCGAAGATATCGGCGGTGAGGGCGCTGCGTCCGCCCACGGAGACCTCGGCGGGGGCGCCGGCGAAGGCGGTGGGGACAAGGGTCTCGCGGATGTCCTCCAGCGCCTCGACGGCGGGGCGGGCGCTGGGCTCGCCGGGGAGGGCGACGGAGAGGAGGGCAAGATCGCCGGCGGGATTGACGACGAGCCCGGAGGGAAGGAGCTGGAAGCCCACGGCCCGGAGCCCGGCCAGCTCGTCGGGGCTGAGGAGCTGCTCGGCGCGGAGGACGGTGAAGCGCGCGTCGTTCGCGATTGCCTCCTCCAGGTTCCCGATGGCCTCCTTCACTGCCGGGGAGTTGATGGCGCCATCGATAACGATCTCGGCGGGCGTCACGAGCCCGAAGGAGAACTCCTCCTCCAACACGAAGAACGCGTCCCGGGTCTGGGCGCCCTCGGGGAAGACGTCGACGCCGTTCAGGCCGGTATCGATCTCGAAGTAGAAGTAGGCGGCGGCGAGCATGGGCGCGCCAATGGCGATCACGCTGATGATGGGAAAACGCACGACGACACGGGTGACCATCTCCCAGAAGCCGTGGTCCTGCTCATCGTCGCCGGTGGCGGTGGGGCGGCGGAGGAAGGGGAGGGAGAGGCGGTTCACGTTGGAGCCGAGGATGGCGAGCACGGCCGGCAGCAGGGTCAGCGTCGCAGCCAGGGCGACGAGGACGACGATGATGGCGCCGAGCCCGATCGACTGGAAGAAGGAGGCCGGGACGATGAGCATCCCGCAGAGGGCCACGACCACGGTGAGGCCGCTGAAGAGCACCGTGCGTCCGGCCGTTGCACCGGCCCGGATCGTGGCCTCGACTTTGTCCTTGCCGCGGTCCATCTCCTCCCGGAAGCGGGAGATGATGATGAGCGAGTAGTCGATGCCGACGGCCAGGCCGATCATGATGATCATCAACTCAATGAAGAAGATCAGGTCGAGCGCCTGGCCGATGAGCGCCGTCAGGCCAAGGGAGACGACGATGGCTGCGCCCGCGAGGGCGAGAGGCACGAGCGCGGCGACGGCGGCGCCGAAGAGCACGAGCAGCACAAGCAGGGCGATAGGAATGCCGAAGCGCTCACCCTGCTCGAGGTCCTCCTGGGCGAGCTCGTTGGACTCGTGGGCGATGCTGGCGGTCCCAGCCGTGAGGACGCGGAAGCCATCGCCGGTGTTGGCGTCCTCGACGACGTGAACCACCTCGACGACGCTGTCGGTGGCCTCCTCCAGGTTGCCGGTCAGGACGAAGGGGATGATGGCGGTGCGGCGGTCGGCGGAGACGAGCGACTGGTCGTTGCCCTGGTAGTAGTGCCTTCCCCGGGAGATGACCTCGGGGCCGAGGGCAGAGACCTCCGCGAAGACCGACTCGACCTTCTCGCGGAAGGCGGGGTCATCGACTGTGAGGGACTCGGACTGGACGACCACGACTTCGGTGACGGGCTCGGGGCCGCGCAGGCGCTCGAGCAGGTTCGCGGCTCTCGTGGCCTCGACTTCCGTGGTGAGGGAGAGCTCGGTAGTGGTGGCACTCCCGAGGAGCTGGTTGATGAGCACGAGGCCGACGATTCCCAGCAGCCCCCAGAGGGCGATGGTCAGCCAGGGGCGTTGGGCGCAGATTCGGGCGAGGGTATCGGTCATCCGGACCTACCGGGGGGCGGTGGGTAGGAAAGCACCGTAAGCCTCATGCTGGGGGTCCTACTCACCTGATGGCATCCTGCGCCAGCCTGTCCGAATACACACACCTACCGCAGAGGAGGATATCAGGCGGCGCTACGGCGGAGCATACAGTGGCATCGCGGTGAAGGTGAACCACGATTCCCCTGCAGGAAGGGGCGCCTGCACCACGCAGCGAGTGGCGGGCGGTGCGGGCTAGCGCTTGGTGTACTGCGGCGCCTTGCGAGCGCGCTTGAGGCCGGGCTTCTTGCGCTCCTTCACGCGGGCATCGCGGGTGAGGAGGCTGGGGGCGCGCTTGAGCGTGATCTTGAGCGCGGGATCGGCCTCGACGAGGGCGCGGGCGATGCCCAGGCGGATGGCGCCGGCCCAGCCGGAGACGCCGCCACCCTCGCACTTCACCTGCGCGCTGAACTTGCCCTCGGCGCCGACGCGCTTGAGGGGAAGCATGATCTCGTCGCGGTGCATGTCCCGGTCGAAGACATCCTCGATAGGCTTGCCGTTGACGATGATGGCGCCGCCTCCCGGGTAGAGGCGCACGCGCGCGATAGCGGTCTTGCGGCGTCCGGTGCCGTAGTAGTACTGCTCGGCCATCAGTTCTCCTCGGTCTCTTCGGACTCGGTGTCGGCCTCGGTATCAGCCTCGGCGGTGGTTTCGCCGTCGACGACGGCCTCGGCGTCGGTATCGGCTTCGTCCTCGGGCAGGTCGGCTTCCTCGGCCTCGACCTCAGCTTCGGCTTCGGCTTCGGCCATGGCGGCGGCGTCGGCCTCAGCGGCGGCGCGGGCCTCCTCGAGCTCGGCGAGCCAGGCGGCGACCTTCTCGCGGCGCGTGGGGCGGGGCGTTGGGGTCTCGGGCACGGAGAGGGGACGCAGGCGCGGCGGCTTTCGGGGATTCTCGATAGCGGCCTGCAGGGCCTCGGCCTCCGCGGTGGCGGCCGCCTCAGCGGCCCGCTCGGAACCGGCGATCTGCGACTGGTGGGGGTGTTCGGGGCCGGCGTAGACCTTGAGGTGGCGGCGGATGCGCTTCCCCAGGGGGCCCTTGGGGAGCATGCCCCGCACGGTCCGCTCCAGGACCCACTCCGGGCGGATGGCCATCTGCTCGGCATAGGTGCGCTTGCGCAGGTTGCCGGGATAGCCGGAGTGGCGGTAGTAGGCCTTCTGCTCGGCCTTGCGGCCGCTGAGCTTCACCCTGGCGGCGTTGACGATGATGACGAAATCGCCGTCGTCGAGGTGGGGCTCGTAGGTGGGCTTGTGCTTGCCGCGCAGGAGCGTGGCCACTTCGGTGGCGACTCGCCCGAGGGGGCGGTCGGCGGCATCGATGACGTGCCAGCTCTTGGTGATGTCGGACGCCTTGCGGCGCACGGTGGATGTCATGTTGCGTACCCCTCGTCGTACCAGACGCGCTGCAGGCTGAGACCGTGCGGCGGCGCGGGCGGGCCCACCGTGGCGGGCTCGGCGGCGGCGACGGCGTTGTCGAATTCGGTGGCGCTCAGGGCGCCCCGCCCGACCCGCACGAGCCCACCGACGATGCGGCGGACCATCTGCGGGAGGAAGGCGTCGGCTTCGATATCGAAAGCGAGCAGGCAGCCGGCCTGCGAGAAGGTGGCAGCCTCGACGGTGCGCATGGGCGAGCGGCCTTCCTCGAGGGGGCCGGCGCAGGCGCTGAAGTCGCGGCGACCGAGCAGGGCGCGGGCGGCGTCCTTCATGGCGTTGAGATCGAGCTGGGGGCCGACGCGCCAGGTCGTGCGGCGCTGCAGGGGCAGGCGCACGGCAGCGGTCAGCAGCGAATAGCGGTACCAGCGACGGCGCGCCCAGCGGCGCGGGTCGAAGGCGGCGGGAACCTCACGCACTTCGCGCACGGCCACGTCTTCGGGCAGATGGGCGTTGAGCGCGCGCTCGACGGTTCCGGGCTCGAGGGCGGTGGCGGCGGAGAAGGCGGCGACCTGTCCGAGGGCGTGCACGCCGGAATCCGTGCGGCCGGCCAGCTCGACCCGGGTGGCGGCGCCAAAGAGACGCTCGGCCGCATTCTCCAGCTCGCCCTGCACCGTGCGCGCGTGAAGCTGACGCTGGGAGCCGGCGAACTCTCGTCCGTCGTAGCTGACGGTGGCGGCGAAGCGGGTCGTCTCGGACACAGCTACTTCTTTTCGTCCTCTGCTTCGGGAGCGGCCTCATCGGCAGCGTCGTCTTCGGCGACTTCGTCGGTCGGGTCCGACTCGGCGACAGCCTCAGGGGCCTCGACCTCGTCTGCGGCCTCATCCACCTCCGCGATGTCGTCGTCTTCGACCTCGAGTGCCGCTTCCGGCTCGTCGAGGGCTGGGGTGGCTTCGGGCGCGTCTTCCTCGGACGCGGGAGGAGCCGTCATCACCTCGTTGTAGTCGACGGTCTCGATGACGGCCATCTTCGCGCCGTCGCCCTTGCGAGGCTCGAGGCGGGTGATGCGGAGGTAGCCGCCGGGGCGGTCGGCCATGCGCGGGGCGATGTCGCTGAAGACCCTGTCGACGACGTAGCGGTCGTAGATGTAGCGCAGGACCTGGCGGCGAGCATGGAGGTCGCCACGGCGGCCAAGCGTGATCATCTTCTCGGCGATGGGGCGAATCTCGCGCGCCTTGGCATCGGTGGTGGTGATGCGCTCGTAGCGGAGCAGGTCGGTCACGAGGTTGCGGTAGAGGGCCTTGCGGTGGGCACTATCGCGACCGAGGTGGCGGCCGGCCTTACGGTGTCTCATGGCTATTCCTCGTCGTCCGCGCCGAGGAGGTCGTCCTCGCCCACTTCGCGCAGGGCTTCGCGGAGGGCCTTGCCGAGTGCGCCCAGGCTCTCCTCGTCGTCCTCTTCATCGAGCATGACGGTGGGGGCGGGAGCGGGCTCGGGGGCGGCCGGCGGGGCGAAATCGGGGACGATGACGAGGCCGGGCTGGCTGCCATCGACGTAGTTCATTTCGATCAGGCGGTCGCGCAGCTCGTCGTAGGACTTGTGGCCGAAGTTGCGGAGGGCGAGGAGCTCCTCCTCGGTGCGCTCGAGCACCTGGCCGATGGTCATGAGCCCGCTGCGGCGGAGGCAGTTATAGGCACGCACGGAAAGCTGCAGGGCCTCGATGGGCTCGTGGTAGCGCTCGGGCGTGAGGGGAAGGCTGGTGGTGGGGGCGGAGGGGACGGACGGGGGAGCAACGCCACCACCCATCGTGTTGAAGAGCCCGAACTGGTCGATGAGGATGGCGGCGGCCTGGCCGACGGCATCGACGGGCGCGACGGTGCCGTCGGTCCACAGCTCGAGGACCATGCGATCGAAGTCGGTGGCCTGGCCCACGCGGACCTTCTCGACGTGGAAGTTGACCTTGCGCACGGGGGAGAAGACGGCATCGACGGGGATCACGCCGATGGGCATGCCCTCTACCTCGGTGGCGGGCGTGTAGCCGCGCTTCAGCTGGGCGTGGAACTCGGCGTTGATGCGGGCCTCGGGGCCATCGAGGGTGGCGAGGTGGAGGTCAGGATTCACGACCTCGAAGTCGGCGGGCACCTGGAGATCGCTGGCGGTGATCTCACCAGCGCCCTCGGCATCGAGGGTGAGGGTGCCGGGGCGGTTGCTGAGCGCCTTGAGCCGGATCTCCTTCACGTTGAGGAGGAACTCGGTGCAGTCTTCCTGCATTCCTTCGATGGTGGAGAACTCGTGCTGCACCTGGTCGATGCGCACGGAGGTGATGGCGGCGCCTTCGAGGGAGCTGAGGAGGATGCGGCGCAGGGCGTTGCCGAGCGTGGTGCCATAGCCCGGATCAAGGGGCTCGGCGACAAGCCGGGCGTAGCCGTCTTCCTCGTTCTCGATGGTGAGCTCGGGTACCGGCGCCGGGGTGGGCGCCGGGGGCATGTCGAGCGGATCGAGGGGTGCTTCGAGTGTCATGAAACCTGCTGACCTGCCTAGCGAGAGTAGTACTCGATGACGACGTTTTCGTTGAACCGGTGAGTCTCGCCCGGAACGATCTCGAGCGGGCCCGCGACGCGCGCGGTGAGGGCGCCGGGATCGACCACGAGCCAGGCGGGGGGTGTCTTGGCGGCGATAGTCTCCTGGAGCACCTTGTAGTGCTCGCTGCGGGTACCCCGCTGGGTGAAGGCGATGATGTCGCCATCGCGCAACTGGGCGGAGGGGACATCGGTCTTGCGGCCGTTCAGGGTGATGAGCCCGTGACGGACAATCTGGCGAGCCTGCGCGCGCGAATCGGCGAAGCCGGCGCGGTAGACGGCGTTATCGAGGCGGCTCTCGAGGATGCGCACGAGGTTGAGGCCAGAAACGCCGGGGCGGCGTACGGCCTCCTTGTAGTAGCGCAGGAACTGGCGCTCGAGGACGCCGTAGGTGGCGCGGGCGCGCTGCTTCTCGCGCAGCTGGAGGCCGCGGTCGCTGACCTTGCGGCGGCGCGCGGGACGGGGCCCGGGCGGGTTGGGGCGGCGCTCGAAGGCGCACTTGGGGGAGTAGCAGCGCTCACCCTTCAGGTAGAGCTTGTCTCCACGGCGGCGGCAGATACGGCAGACGGGGCCGGTATATCGCGCCATGGCTACACGCGCCTGCGCTTGGGCGCGCGACAGCCGTTGTGGGGGATGGGGGTGACATCGCGGATGGCGGTCACATCGAGGCCGGTGGCCTGGAGGGCGCGGATGGCGGCCTCGCGGCCGCTGCCGGCGCCGCGCACGAAGACCTCGACGGTCTGCATGCCGTGCTCCTGGGCGCGCCGGGCGGCGGCTTCGCCGGCGAGCTGGGCGGCGAAGGGCGTGCTCTTGCGCGAGCCCTTGAAACCGGTCTGGCCGGCAGTCGCCTGGGCGACGACGTTCCCGTTGGGGTCGGTAAGCGTCACGATCGTGTTGTTGAACGAACTCTTCACGTAGGCGCGGCCACGGGGTACGGACTTGCGCTCACGGCGCCTGGATCGGCGGGTTCCCTCGGGCATTCGCTCGTTCTCCGGTTACTTCTTCGTGGCGGCGCGACGGCGGCCGGCGACGGTCTTGCGGGCGCCGCGGCGCTGGCGGGCGTTGGTGCGCGTGCGCTGCCCATGGACGGGAAGATTGCGGCGGTGGCGCTGACCGCGATAGCAGTTGATCTCGACGAGGCGCTGGATGTTCTGGCGCACGTCGCGCCGGAGGTCACCCTCGACGAGGAAGTTCTTCTCGATGTAGTCACGAATGCGGACGAGCTCTTCATCGGTGAGCTCCCCGGTGCGCGTACCGGGGTCGACACGCGTCACTTCGCAGAGCTGGGCGGCGCGGGTGGGCCCGATGCCGTAGATGTAGCGCAGCGAGATTTCGATGCGCTTCTCGTTGGGGATGTCGACGCCTGAGATCCTCGCCATGGTTAGCCCTGCCGCTGCTTACATCTCGGGTTCTCGCAGATGACCATGACGCGTCCGCGCCGGCGGATCACCTTGCACTTATCGCAACGCCGTTTGACCGAGGCCCGAACCTTCATGGTCGCCTACCAACTCTCTTGTGTCCATCCGGAAGCGTGCTCACGGCAGGGTCAGCACCTCGGGGCGCTGGCCTTTCCGGATGGCGATGGTGTGTTCGAAGTGACAACACAGGCTACCGTCCTCGGTGGCCACGGTCCAACGGTCGTCCAGCTCGCGGGTGAAGCGCGTGCCGATGTTGACCATCGGTTCGAGGGCGAGGACGAGCCCGGGCTTGAGGGGCGGTCCGCGGAAGCGGCGCCGGTAGTTGGGAACCTGGGGCTCCTCGTGCATGGTGCGGCCGACGCCGTGGCCGGTGTACTCGCGCACGATGGCGTACTCGGCGGGGATGGCGTCCTCGATGGCGGCAGAGACATCGTTCAGATGGCTGCCCGTGCCCATGGCCTCGATGCCCGCCCAGAGGGCGCCCTCGGTCACCTCCAGGAGGCGCTTCGCCTCGGCGCTGATCTCGCCAACGGGCACGGTGATGGCGGAATCGCCGACGAACCCCTTGTAGGTCGCGCCAAGATCGAAGGTGACGATGTCGCCTTCCTGCAGAACGCGGTCGGTGGGGATGCCGTGGACGAGCTCGTCGTTCACGCTGGCGCAGACGTTGGAGGGGTACGGTGGCTTGCCAGCGGGGTCGTACCCGCGGAACGTCTCCGTGGCGCCGTGGCGTTTGAACTGCTCGGCGACGAAGGCCTCGGCCTCGAGGAGGTTGAAGCCCGGACGGACCATCTCGCGGATGCCGGCGAGGGTCTGGCCGACGAGGCGCCCTGCTTCGCGCATGGCATCCATCTCGGCCTCTGACTTAAGCGTGATTGGCATGACGGACTACCTGATCGCTTCCTGCAGGTCGGCGGTCACGGCGTCAAGGTCGCGCTCGCCGTCGATCTCGCGGAGGACGCCCGCATCGCGGTAGTGGCCGATGAGGTCGGCGGGGGGCTTCATTTTCTCCAGGCGCGTGCGAACCACGTCGGGGCGGTCGTCGTCGCGCTGGTAGAGCTCGCCGGGGCACGTGTCGCAGACGCCCGCTTTCCTGGGGGGGTCGTTGCGCTCGTGGTAGACGGCGCCGCAGTCGCGGCAGAGCCAGCGCCCGCCGAGGCGCGCTACCAGCTCGTCGTCGGAGACGGCGATGAGGAGGGCGTGGGCGATGGAGTCGCCGCGGCCCTGGAGGGCTTCGTCGAGGGCGGCGGCCTGCACCACGTTGCGGGGGAAGCCATCGAACATGGCGCCCTCGGCGGCGTCGGGGCGGGCGATGCGCTCGAGCAGCATCTTGATGGTGACCTCGTCGGGGACGAGCTCGCCACGATCCATGTAGCTCTTCGCAAGGGTGCCCAGCTCGGTGCCCTCGCGCACGTTCTCGCGGAACATATCGCCGGTGGAGAGGTGGAGGAGGCCGGTGGAGGTGGTGAGGCGCTGGGCCTGGGTACCCTTGCCGGCGCCTGGGGGACCGAGAAGCACAACGAACATGGCTAGCGGATGAACCCTTCGTAGTTCCGCATGAGGAGCTGGGCCTCAAGCTGTTTCATGGTGTCGAGGACGACGGCCACGACGATGAGGAATCCGGCACTGGAGATGGTGAGCGCCTGCACATCGGTGGCGAGGCCGATGAAGAAGGGCGCCACGGCAACCGCGCCGAGGAAGAGCGCGCCGCCCCAGGTGATGCGCGTGACGACGCGCAGGAGGTAGGCCTCGGTGGGCGGCCCGGGACGAATGCCGGGGATGAACGCTCCCTGCCGCTGGAGGTTCTTGGCGATGTTCTGTTGATTGTATTGGACAATCGTATAGAAGAAGGCGAACCCCACGACGAGCACGAAGAGCACAAGCCAGTAGATGCCCGTGCCGCCTCCGCCGCGTCCTCCCTGGAACTGGTTGACGAAGAAGTCGGCGACGGTCTCGACCCAGCCGCCCGCGCCGGAGAAGTAGCCGGCCACAACGGCGGGGAGGATGACGATGGAGAAGGCGAAGATGAGCGGGATCATGCCCGCCATGTTCACGCGCAGGGGGATGAAGCTCTGGCCCTGCTGGCGGTACATGCGTCCCCCTCTAAAGGAGGAGCGGGCGTACTGCACGGGCACTCTCCGCTGGGCCTCCTGGAAGAAGACGATGAAGAAGATGAGGACGATGGCGAAGACTACGATGCCGGCCACGGCGATGATCGAGCTGGTGGAGATGTTGGGAATGAGGCCGGGGAGCACGGCGACGATGCCGCCGAAGATGATGAGGGAGACGCCGTTGCCGATGCCGTGCTCGGTGATGAGCTCACCCAGCCAGACCAGGAACATGGTGCCCGCGCAGAGGGTGAAGAGCGTGGCGATCGTCCCGATGAAGTCGTTCTGGAAGCCGAAATCGCGGACGACGGCGCCGCTCTGGTTGTTGATGAAGACGATCTGGCCGTAGCCCTGCACGAACGCGAGGGGAACCGCCAGCCAGTGGGTGTACACCTGGATGCGGCGCCGTCCCTGCTCCCCTTCCTCCTGGAGCGCGCGCAGGCGTGAGGAGAGGGGGGTGACGATCTGCATGATGATCGAGGCGGTGATGTAGGGGTAGACGCCGAGGGCGGCGACGCTCAGGTTCTGGAGGGCGCCGCCGGAGAAGATGCTGAGAAAGTCGAGGACGGCGTTGCCATCGAAGGCCTGCGCGAGGGCGTCGCGGTCGACGTTGGGGACGGGAACGTGGGCGACGAAGCGGAAGATGATGAGCATGCCGATGGTGAACAGCAGCTTCTGCCGCACGTCCGCCTGTCGGAAGGCGTCGACCATGGCCTGGAGCAGGCGCGGGCGGTTGGTGCCCGGGACGGTGGTGGTCTCGCCCATGAACGACACGGTTCGGGGTCCCTACTCCTCTGCTTCGGCTTCGGCTTCGGCCTGCGGTTCGCCCGCGGTTTCGTCGCCGGCGTCGTCGATGAGGGCAACGGTGCCGCCGGCCGCCTCGATGCGGGCGCGGGCGGCTGCGCTGACCTTGTGGACACTCACGGTGAGCGGCTTGCTGAGCTCGCCGCGGGCGAGGACCTTCACGGGCTCGCGCAGGTGGCGGAGCACGCCGGCCGCGCGCAGCGATTCGGGCGTCACCTCGGCGCCGGCCTCGAAGCGCGCCTCGAGCGTATCGAGGTTGACGGGCTGGTAGGCCACTCGCCAGCGGTTGTTGAAGCCGCGGAGGGTGGCGAGGCGGCGGATAAGGGGCATCTGGCCGCCTTCGAAGCCGGGGCGAACGCCACCACCGCTGCGGGAGTTCTGGCCCTTCAGGCCTTTGCCCGCGTAGGTGCCGCCGCCGCCGCTGTTGCCGCGTGCGAGGCGCTTGCGCGAACGGGTGGCGCCCCGGGGCGGGGCGAGGTCATTGGCATGGATGCTCACGAGGCGTCCCCTGCTTCCCCATCACGCACGTCGACGAGATGACCAACCCTGGCGATCATGCCGCGCAGGGTGGGGCTGTCGTCGTGCTCGACGGTCTGGTTGAGGCGGCGAAGGCCGAGCTTGCGGATGGTGTCCTTCTGGCGCTGGTTGTAGCCGATGGCGCTCTTGCGCCAGGTGATCGCCACTTTGCCCATTTATGTCGCCTCCCCGGCCGCCTGGGCGGCGATGATCTCGAGGCGGCGCTCACGGGCGACATCGGGATCGCGAAGGGTGGCGAGACCCTGCACGGTCGCGCGGGCGACGTTGACGGGGTTGCGGCTGCCGAGCGACTTGGTCAGCACGTCGGTGACGCCGGCGGCCTCCATGATGGCGCGGACGGCGCCGCCGGCAATGACGCCGGTGCCGCTGCTGGCGGGCTTCATGAGGACCTTGGCGGCGCCGAAGTTGGCGGTGTACTCGTGGGGCAGGGTGCCGCCCTTGAGGGGCACGGAGAACATCTCCTTGCGGGCGATAGCGGCGCCCTTGCGGATGGCCTCGGGCACCTCGTTGGCGCGGCCCAGGCCGATGCCGACCTGCCCGTGGCCATCGCCCACGACCATGAGGGCGGTGAAGCTGAAGCGCCGCCCGCCCTTGACCACCTTGGCCACGCGGTTGATGTAGATGACTTTCTCGTTGAGTTCGTCCCCGGAGTTATCGAAGTTACCCATCAGAATCCCAATCCGGCTTCGCGCGCGGCCTCGGCGAGGGCCTTCACGCGGCCGTGGTACTTGTAGCCGCCGCGGTCGAACACGACCTCTTCCACGCCGTGCTCCTTCGCGCGAGAGGCGATGGCGGCGCCGACGACAGCGGCGCGCTCGGCCTTGGGCTTGCCGGTGACCTCTCCCGCAAGGGTGGAGTCGAGGTCGCTGGCGGCGGCGATGGTGTGGCCGCGCTTGTCATCGATGACCTGCGCGTAGATGTGCGAGGCGCTGCGGAAGACGTTGAGGCGGGGGCGAGCAGCCGTGCCGGAGAGGTTCTTGCGCACGCGCTGGTGGCGGCGCAGGCGGGCGTGGTAGCGGTTGGCGCGGGCCATCAGATGCCCACCTTTCCGGCCTTGCCGGCCTTGCGGCGAACGCGCTCGCCGAGGTAGCGGATGCCCTTGCCCTTGTAGGGCTCGGGCGGGCGGACCTTGCGGACATCGGCGGCCACCTGGCCCACCTGCTCCTTATCGATACCGCTGACGTTGATGCGTGGCCCTTCCACGGCAAAGGAGATGCCCTCGGGTGGCTCGACGATGACGGGGTGGGAGAAGCCCACGGCGAGGCGCAGGTTGGAGCCCTCGAGCTGGGCGCGGTAGCCCACGCCCTGGACCTCGAGGGTCTTGGTGAAGCCATCGGTGACGCCCAGGACCATATTGTTCAGGAGCGAGCGAGAGAGGCCGTGGAGGGCGCGGTGGGCGCTCGCATCGCTGGGCCGCGTGACGACGACCTGCCCATCCTCGACGACGAAGCGGATATCGCCGGGGAAGGTGCGCTGGAGCTGGCCCTTCGGACCCTTGACGGTGATCTCGTTGCCCTCGGCGACGGTGATCTGGACACCGTCGGCGACGGGAACGGGCTGCTTGCCGATGCGGGACATTTCGGCTCCTACCAGACGTAGCAGAGGACCTCGCCGCCAACTTGCTGGCGGCGGGCCTCCTGCCCGGTCATGACGCCCTTGGGCGTGGAGATGATGGCGACGCCGAGGCCGCCGTAGACGCGCGGGATCTCACGGCGCTGCACGTAGACGCGCAGGCCAGGCTTGCTGACGCGCTGGAGCCCGTTGATGACGGGCTGCTTGCGGCCGCCGTAGCTGAGGTCGACCTTCATGGTGGCCTGGGGCTGGTCCGGCTCCTTTTGCACGTCGAAGTCGCGGATGAACCCCTCGGTCTTGAGCACCTCGGCGATAGCGACCTTGACCTTGGAGGAGGGGATGGTCACGGCATCGTGGCGCGAGCTGACGGCGTTGCGGATACGGGTCAGCATGTCCGCGATCGGGTCGGTCATGGTCATCGGTTCGTTGCCTCCGTTGCTGGCCCGGCCACTACCAGCTGGACTTGGTGACGCCGGGCAGGTAGCCCTTGTGAGCCATCTCGCGGAACGTGATGCGCGAGAGCCCGAACCGGCGAATGTAGGCGCGCGAGCGACCGGTGACGATGCAGCGGTTCTTCAGGCGCGTGGGGCTGCTGTTGGATGGAAGCTTGGCCAGCTCGAACTGGATGCGGGCCAGCTCCGTGGGGTTGCCCTTGGCAGCGCGGCGCTGAGCCTTCAGCTCCTCGCGGCGGTGGCGATACTTCTGGTACATGGCGCGGCGCTTCTCGTCGCGCGCAATCTGGCTTTTCTTCGCCATTGGCTCCCCCCTCTAATTCCGGGCGAAGGGCATGCCGAGGAGCTCCAGCAAACGCCGGCCCTCGTCATCCGTGCGGGCGGTCGTGACGATGGTGACCTGGAGGCCACGCACCTTGTCGACGCGGTCGTAGTCGATCTCGGGGAAGACGAGCTGTTCGCGCAGCCCGATGCTGTAGTTGCCACGCCCGTCGAAGGCGTTGGGGCTGAGCCCCTGGAAATCGCGGATGGAAGGCAGGGCAGCGCTGATGAGGCGATCGAGGAACTCGTACATGCGGGCGCCCCGCAGGGTCACGGAGACGCCGACCGGGTTGCCTTCGCGCAGGCGGAAGTTGGCGATCGAGCGTTTCGCCCGCTGGATGACGGGCTTCTGGCCGCTGATCGTCTGGAGGTCCTCGGCGGCGCGGTCGAGGCTGTTGGCGTCGGTGAGGGCCTCGCCCATGCCGATGTTGAGCACGACCTTGGAAAGCCCCGGCACCTCCATGGGATTGCCGTAGCTGTAATGCTCGCGCAGCTGGGGGACGACTTCGCCCTCGTAGTGGACGCGCAGCCGGGGGAGGGTTGCCTGGGTCATTCGACGTCCTCCCCGGTGCGCTTGCTGACGCGCACCATGGTGCCGTCGTCGCGACGGCGGAAGGTGACGCGCGTGGGCTCGTCGGTGGTGGGGTCGAGCAGCTGCACGTTGCTGATGTGCACGGGGCCCTCACGCTCGATGATGGAGGACTGCTGCTGCATGGTGCGCGCCCGCTGGTGGCGCTTGATCATGTTGACGCCCTCGATGGTGATCCGCTGCTTCTTGTGATCGATGGCGCGCACGACGCCGCGCGCGCCCTTGCTGCGCCCGCTGATGACCACCACCCGGTCGCCGCGGCGAATCTTTGATGGCATCAGAGCACCTCGGGGGCGAGCGAGACGATCTTCATGAAGTTGTGATCGCGGAGCTCGCGGGCGACGGGGCCGAAGATGCGGGTGCCCCTGGGATTCTCGTCGTCGGTGGCGAGGAGAACGGCGGCGTTCTCATCGAAGCGGATGTAGGAGCCGTCCGGACGGCCATATTCCTTGGCCGTTCGCACGACAACGGCGCGGACAACCTCGCCCTTCTTCACGGGCGAGTTGGGCTGGGCGGTCTTGACGGAGGCGACGATGATGTCGCCCGGGCGGGCGTAGCGGCGGCGGGTGCCACCAAGCACGCGGATGCAGAGGATGGAGCGCGCGCCCGAGTTATCGGCGACCTTGAGGCGGGATTCCTGCTGGATCACGAGGCGTCCTCCCCACTGGCGGCGTCCTCGCCGGCGCCCTCGGCTTCGGCCATGGCGGTGGGCGAGGCCTGGACCTCTTCCTCGAGCCCGCGGCCGATCTCCTCGGGGGAGAGCTCGGCGACATCGCCTCGCTCGAGGATCTCGATGACCCGCCAGCGCTTGTCCTTCGAGATGGGGCTCGTCTCGAGGATGCGGACGATATCGCCCACGTTGCACTCGTTGGCAGCGTCGTGCGCCTTGAAGCGGCGGCTACGGTTGATCACCTTGCGGTAGAGGGGGTGCTGCTTGCGGCGCGCGACGTTGACGACGACGGTCTTGTCCATCTTGTCGCTGACGACGACGCCCTGGAGGGTGCGAGCGCTCATTCGGAGTCCTCGAGTTGGGCGAGCTGACGCTCGCGCTTGATGGTGCGGAGCCTGGCGATGGTGCGCTTGGCCTCCCGCAGGGCGCGGTAGTTCTGCAGCTGGCGGGTGGCCTGCTGGAAGCGCAGGGTGAAGAGGGCGCGGTAGGCCTCGTTGATCTCGTTGTCGAGGCGGGCGTCATCCCACTCACGAACGGCGGTGGCCTTCTGGTTGGGCATGGCTAGATCACCAACTCGTCGCGCTCGACGACTTTCGTGGGGATGGGGAGCTTATGGGCGGCGAGGCGCAGGGCCTCGCGCGCGACTTCCTCGGGGACGCCGGCGATCTCGAAGAGGATGCGGTTGGGCTTGACGACGGCGACCCACTTCTCCGGGTTGCCCTTACCCGAGCCCATGCGGGTCTCGGCCGGCTTCGCGGTGACGGGCTTGTCGGGGAAGATGCGGATCCAGACCTTGCCGCCGCGGCGCATCTCGTGGGTCATGGCGCGGCGGGCGGCCTCGATCTGGCGGGAATCGATCCAGGCGGGCGCCTGCGCCTGCAGGCCGTACTCGCCGAAGGAGACGACGTTGCCGCTGGTGGCCTTGCCCTTCATGCGGCCGCGGTGGTGCTTGCGGTACTTGACGCGCCGTGGCTGCAGCATCAGGCATCCCCTTCTTCGCTCTGGCGGGCAACGGCTTCCTGCTGCTCGACGGAGATAGGCATGTGCTGGGGTCCGCGGACAGCTTCGGCGGGGACCGGCGCGGTGGCAGCGGTGGCCTCCGGGGTCTCGGGAGCCTCGGGGGCGGCGACGGGGGCCGGCTCCTCGATCTCGATTGGCTCTGCAAGCTCTTCCTCGACCTCTGCGGGGAGGATGTCGCCCTTGTAGATCCAGGCCTTCACGCCGATGCGGCCGAAGGTGGTGTGGGCCTCCGCGAGGCCGTAGTCGATATCGGCGCGGAGCGTGTGGCGGGGGACGCGGCCGGCGGTCTCGGTCTCGCGGCGGGACATCTCGGCGCCGCCAAGGCGCCCGGCCACGGCGATGCGCACGCCCTCGGCGCCGCGCTGCATGGTGCGCTGCACGGCCTGCTTGACGGCGCGCCGGAAGGCGACGCGGCGCTCGAGCTGATCGGCGACGGAGCGGGCGACGAGGTAGGCGTCGAGCTCGGGAGTGCGAATCTCCTGGATGTTGACGCGCACGCGCCCACCCGTGAGCTGCTCGAGCGAGTTGCGAAGCTCCTCGACGCGGGCGCCGCCGCGGCCGATGACGATGCCCGGCTTGGCCGTGTGCACGGTGACGGTGACGAGGTTGGCGTTCCGGTCGATCTCGATGCGGCTGATGCCGGCATCGGGCAGGAGGCCGCCGCGGCCGTCCTTGCCGTAGATGTGCTCGCGCAGCTCGATGTCGTCGGCGAGACGGTCCTTGTATTCCTTTTCGGCGAACCACTTGGATTCCCAGTCGTAGATGACGCCGAGGCGGAAGCCGTGCGGATTTACCTTTTGACCCACGTTCCTATCCCTCGCGCTCGTCTAGTACGACGGTGATGTGGCTGTGGCGCCGCAGGCGGGGGGCCGCGCGTCCGCGCGAGCGCGCCTTGAAGCGCTTGACGGTGACGCCCTCATCGGCGAAGGCGCGCTTGATGAACAGCTCGTCGACATCGAGGTTGAGGTTGTTCTCGGCGTTGGAGGCGGCGCTGAGGACAACCTTGGAGACGTCTCGAGCGTGAGGGGAGGGCACGTAGCGCAGCAGCGCGAGCGCCTGGTCGACGGAGAGGCCGGGCAGGCGATCGAGGATGAGCCGCACCTTGCGGGCGGAGCCGTTGACGTTGCGAGCGCTGGCCTGGACTTCCATGACTAGCTCACCCTCGAGCTGCGGTCGCTCCGGCCAATGTGGCCACGGAACGTGCGGGTGGGGGCGAACTCGCCGAGCTTGTGGCCGACCATGTTCTCGGTGACGAAGACGGGCACGTGGCGGCGACCGTTATGGACGGCGATCGTGAGCCCGATCATGTCGGGGAGGATGGTGGAGGCGCGAGACCAGGTGCGGATGACCTCGCGGCTGCGGGTGTTCCGTGCCTGCACGACCTTCTTGTAGAGGGACGGGTGCACGAAGGGGCCCTTCTTGGTGGAGCGTGACACTGGCTACCTCCCCCGCCTGCGGACGATGAACTTGCCCGTACGCTTGTTGCGCCGGGTACGGTGGCCGAGGGTTGGCTTGCCCCACGGCGTCTTGGGGCCGGGCATGCCCACGGGCGCGCGGCCCTCGCCGCCGCCGTGGGGATGATCGACCGGGTTCATGACAGAGCCGCGCACCTGCGGGCGGCGGCGGCGGTGGCGGCTACGACCGGCCTTGCCGAGCTTGATGAGGGAGTGCTCGACGTTGCCGACCTGGCCGATGGTGGCCATGCACTCGATGCGCACGCGGCGCATCTCGGAGCTGGGCAGGCGCAGGAGGGCGTATTCGCCTTCCTTGGCCATGAGCTGCGCGGAGGCGCCGGCGGTACGGACGAGCTGGCCGCCGCGGCCGGGGGTGAGCTCGATGTTGTGGATCTGGGTGCCGGTCGGCATGTTGGCCAGCGGCAGGGCGTTGCCCGTGCGCAGCTCCGCATCGGGGCCGCTCGTGAGGGTGGTGCCGACCTGCAGGCCGTTGGGCGCGAGGATGTAGCGCTTCTCGCCGTCGGCGTAGTGCAGGAGGGCGATACGGGAGGTGCGGTTGGGGTCGTACTCGATGGCCGCGACCTTCGCGGGGATGCCGTGCTTCTCACGCTTCCAGTCGATGCGGCGGTAGAGGCGCTTGTTGCCGCCGCCGCGGTGGCGAACGCTGATGCGCCCCTGGTTGTTACGGCCGGCGTTGCGCTTGCGGAGCGACTCGACGAGGGACTTCTCGGGGCGCTTCTTCGTGATCTCCTCGAAGGTGTGGCCGCTGGCATTGCGGCGACCGGGGGATGTCGGGTTGAACTGCTTGATCGGCACGCCTAAATCCCCTCGAAGAGTTCAATGGTGTCGCCCGGCTGGAGGGTGACGATCGCCTTCTTCCAGTCGGGCTGCTTGGTGACGTTGCGGCCGAAGCGGCGGTTCTTGCCCTTCACGACCATGGTGTTGACATCGCGCACGCGCACATCGAAGGCGAGCTCGACGGCCTCGCGGATCTGCGGCTTGTTGGCGCGCAGGTCAACCTCGAAGACGTACTTGTCCTGACCGGCGAGGGCGGTGCTCTTCTCGGTGATGAGGGGGCGCAGGAGGACCGCATAGGGGTGCAGTTCGCTTGGCATTAGCTGGCCTCCCGGCGGCCGCGGGCGGGCTTCAGGTTCTCGCCGCCCCAGAGTTCCTCGGCGCGGCGGACGGCGTCCTCGGTCATGACCACGTGGTGGGCATCGACGAGGTCGACGACGTTGAGCTGCGCGGAGGGCAGGGCGCGGACGTGGGCGATGTTGCGGGCGGCCCGGACGAGGGTGGCGTCGTGCTCACCGCTGACGATGAGGGCGCGGCGCTCGACCCCGAGGGCGTTGAGTGCGGCCGCGACCTCACTCGTCTTGGTCTCGCCCTCGGCGATGGCGGGGACGACGATGAGGCCGCCGCTGGCGGCGTGGCTGCTGAGCGCGGAACGGATGGCGAGACGGCGCATCTGCTTCGGGAGGGCCTTCGCGTGGCTGCGGGGCTTGGGCCCGAAGGCGATGCCGCCGCCAATGCGAATGGAGGCGCGGTTCGAGCCCTTGCGGGCGGCGCCCATCCCCTTCTGGCGGCGGATCTTGGCGGTCGAGCCGCGCACTTCGCCGCGGCCCTTTGTGCTGTGCGTTCCGAGGCGCGCGTTGGCGCGCTGGGCGACGTAGGCCTGGTGCATGACGGCGCGGTTCGGCTCGATGCCGAAGACCTCATCGGCAACTTCGATCTCGCGGCGCTTGCGGCCCCGGCGGTCGACGACGGAGAGGTTCATGCCCGGCCTCGCGATCCGGCGACGGCGCGGGCGTGGCGCACGCGCACGAGGCCGCCGTTGGGCCCGGGCACGGAGCCGGCGACGAAGATGACACCGCGCTCCTCGTTGCGGCCGACGACCTCGAGGTTGCGCACGGTGTTGCGCGCGGCGCCCATGTGGCCGGGCATGCGCGTGCCCTTGAAGACGCGGCCCGGCGTCGTGCCGGCGCCGATGGAGCCGGGCGCCCGGTGACGGTCGCTCTGGCCATGGGTCTTGGGGCCGCCGCGGAAGTGGTGGCGCTTGACGCCGCCCTGGAAGCCGCGGCCCTTGGAGGTACCGGTCACATCGACGAGCTGGCCCTGCTCGAAGATCTCGACGCCGATCTGGTCGCCGAGGCTGACCTCGCCGGTCGCGCGGAACTCGGCCAGGTGGCGGAGGTTGGGCGCGCCCGAAGCGGCAAGGTGGCCCGAGGCGGGGCTCGTGAGCTTCTTCTTCTCGCCGAAGCCGAGCTGCACGGCGGCGTAGCCGTCCTTCTCGTCGGTGCGAACCTGGGTGACCCAGCAGGGACCGACCTGGAGAGCGGTGGCGCCGCGGAGCCGGCCCTCGTCATCGAAGACCTGGAGCATTCCGAGTTTGCGGCCGAGGAGTCCTTCGACAGTCATGGCGCTACAGCTTGATCTCGATGTCGACGCCGCTGGCGAGTTGCAGCCGCATGAGCGTGTCGACGGTCTTGGAGGTCGGGTCGAGGATGTCGATGAGCCGCTTGTGGGTGCGGATCTCGAACTGCTCGCGGGAGTCCTTGAAGACGTGGGGGCTGCGGATCACCGTGAACTTCTCGATGGAGGTCGGGAGGGGCACCGGGCCGGCGACGGCCGCGCCGGTGCGCTCGGCAGCCTCGACGATCTGGCGCGCGGAATCGTCGATCAGCTGGTGATCGTAGGCCTTGAGCTTTATGCGTATCTGCTGGCGCGCCATCGTCGTTCCTTCCGGCTCTCTACTCGAGCACCTTGGTGACGACGCCGGCGCCTACCGTGCGCCCGCCCTCACGTATCGCAAAGCGCAGACCTTCCTCAACCGCCACCGGCTGAATCAGCTCTACCTTCATCGTGATGTTGTCCCCGGGCATCACCATCTCCGTGCCTTCCGGCAGCCCGATCGACCCCGTCACGTCTGTCGTGCGCACGTAGAACTGCGGCCGGTACCCGTTGAAGAACGGCGTGTGCCGCCCTCCCTCGTCCTTGCTCAGCACGTACACCTGCGCCTCGAAGTTCGTGTGCGGGTTGATCGACCCCGGCAGCGCCAGCACCTGTCCGCGCTGCACGTCTTCCCGGTCCATCCCCCGCAGCAGGCAGCCGACGTTGTCGCCCGCCTCTCCTTCGTCCAGGAGCTTCTTGAACATCTCCACGCCGGTCACGACCGTCGTGCGCGTGTCCTCCAGCCCCACGATCTCCACTTCCTCCCCTACCTGGATGCGACCGCGCTCGATGCGGCCCGTCACCACCGTCCCCCGTCCCTTGATCCCGAACACGTCCTCGATCGGCATCAGGAAGGGCTGGTCCAGCGCTCGCTGCGGCTGCGGGATGTAGTCGTCCACCGCCGTCATCAGCTCCATGATCGACTCGTACTCCGACGCCGACGGGTCCTCCGACGCCGACTCCAGCGCCTGCAGCGCCGAACCACGCACGATCGGAATGTCGTCCCCGGGGAACTCGTAGCTCGACAGCAGCTCGCGCAGCTCCAGCTCCACGAGTTCGAGGAGCTCTTCGTCCTCCATCATGTCCACCTTGTTCAGGTAGACCACGATCGCGGGCACCTCGACCTGGCGCGCCAGGAGAATGTGCTCGCGCGTCTGCGGCATGGGGCCATCGGGAGCGGCCACGACCAGGATCGCGCCGTCCATCTGCGCCGCGCCCGTGATCATGTTCTTGATGTAGTCGGCGTGGCCGGGGCAATCGACGTGCGCGTAGTGGCGGTTGTCCGTCTCGTACTCCACGTGCGCAATCGCGATCGTGATGCCGCGCGCGCGTTCTTCCGGCGCGTTGTCGATCGAATCGAACTCCCGGTACTCGGCTTCGCCCTTCAGCCCCAGCACCTTCGTGATCGCCGCCGTCAGCGTCGTCTTGCCATGATCGACGTGCCCGATCGTGCCCAC
>CAYMDV010000018.1:0-45515 GCA_964389725.1 uncultured Anaerolineaceae bacterium | reverse complement strand
CGCGTCTCCGAGGAGGACATCGTCTCCCTGCCCGTGCACCACGCCTACGTGCGCGCGACCGTCGGGAGCGAGCGCACTCCCACCTTCTCGATGGCGGTGCGCAGGCCCGACGGCGGGAGCCCGGAGACGGCTGCCCGCATCCGCGCCGGGGCGGCCTCCTACCTGCTCACGGAGGAGGAGGTCGCCGCCCGCCGGGCGGAGGGACGGCGCCGCATCGATGCGTGGCTCGATGAGCGCAAGAAGCAGGCGAAGGAGCGCAAGCGGCGAGAGGAGCGCAGGAAGGAGGTCGATGCCGAAGCCAGGCCGGGCGACGGCCGCGGAGGCGACGCCACCTCCGGGAAGCCCTCCGGCAGGGGCCCGCGCAGCAAGCACTTCCAGCCGCCCACCGGCGGCTCCGGGGAGGACTCGGCATGAGGGTGGAGCGCGACCTGCTGCGCCTGCTCGGCGAGGCGCCCTTCCTCGACCGGCTGGAGGCGGCCGCCGTCTCCGGCTGGTCGCGGGGCGCCGTCTATAAGGTCATGGAGAAGCTGGGCGAAGCGGGACTCGTCGTCTCCCTCCCCCACGCCTCCGAGCTGATCGCCCCGACGCAGCGCTACCACCTCACCGTCGCCGGCCTGCGCCGCCTCGCGGGCATGGAGGGCGTGGGCCTGGGCGAGCTGCTGCACTCGCGCCCGCTCTCGGCGCACTGGCGGCGGCTCCTGCTGGAGCGCCTCGACGGCGCGGGCGTGATCTACCGCCTGGCCGCCGCGATCGCCGACGCGGCCTGGCCGCTGCGGTTCCGCTGGTACCGGGCGATGCCGATGGACGCCGCCATCGCACTCCCGGACGGGCGCAGCCTCTTCGTCGTGCGGGAAGGCCGCACGGCCGATCGCACGGCTTTCGGCAAGCGCCTCTGGCGGCTGCGCGAGGGGCCGCGGCCGGCCGCCTACCTGCTGCTCGTCCCCGACGCGGTGCGGCTGCGCCACACGGCGCGGCTGATGGCGCGAGCGCCCGCCCCCGCCTTCCTCGCGCTCGAAGGCGACGCGGCGGCCTCCGGCCGCGACGCGCGCGTCTGGCGCACGGCCTCGGGCTCGCCCCCGCTCTCGCTCACGGAGGTCCTCGCGCACGTCCCCTCCGGCGGCGCCTGGCCCGGCGAGGAACCGCTGGCGCGGGTCGCCGTCCCGCGCGATCCGCGCGAGATGGAGCCGGCCGCGGCCCCGGCCTGGCTGCTCCCCTCGCTGCTCCCCCCGGCGCAGAAGCGCGCGCTCGATCTGCTCTCGGACTGGCCCTGGATCGCGCCCGCGCACCTGGGCGGGCTGCTGGGGGTCTCGGCCTCGCGCGTCTCCCAGCTGACCGGCGGCCTCGAGGACGCCGGCCTCATGGTCCGCGTCTCCGGCCGCCTGGCCCTCAGCGACCGCGGGCTGGCCCTGCTCGCCCGCCGCGACCGTGCCGCCCCCAACCTCGCGCGCAGGCGCTGGAGCGCACGCCCGCTGCATCCCGGCGCGTCCCCCGGCTGGCGCAACGTCTCCGGCAGGCGCAGCCGCCAGCTGCTGCGCACCCTCGAGCACACCACGGGCGTGCACCGCTTCGCCGCCCTGCTCGCCGGGCAGGCGCGCACGCGCGGCTGGCAGGTCGCCCAGCTCGACCCGCCCCACCGGGCGTCCAGGTACTACCGGGAGGGAGGGACCGTCCACTCCGTCCACCCCGACGCCTTCGGCGTCCTGCGCCGCGAGGGGCGGTCGCGGCCCTTCTTCCTGGAGTGGGAGCGCCGCGCCGTCAGGCCCTCCACCATGGCCGGCCGGCTCGCTCCCTACCTGCGCTACTACGCCCTGCAGCGCCCCGCCGACGACCACGGCCTGCGGCCGGCGGTGCTCCTGGTCTTCGACGGCGACCTCGCCGCCCACCACTTCCTGCGCGTCGCCCGCGAGGAGATGCACCGTACCCGCGTCGACCTGCCCCTCTGGGTCTCGCACCAGGGGGCGATCGACCGGGAGGGACCGCTGGGCCGGGCCTGGAAGGCGCCGAACGCGGAGGGTAAGACCTGGCTGCCGGACCCGGCGGCGGGTGCGCGAGCCTGATCACGGCCGGTAGTCGATGTCGGCCACCGATCTCCTCGACCAGCGACGCGTCCAACTCGCCGAGCCGCTCGATCGGCCGCTCGATCGCGAGGCTGCGGACCTGCAGGAAGTCGGCGGCGGAGTCCTCGTGCAGGCCGTTGCCTTCACTCGCCTCGATCCGCACCTTGGGGTGCGCACTTCCCGCTAGGCGGCTTGATCTGGTGGGTCCCGAAAGTCTGTGGCGGCTCTCCGCGCCCACGTTCAGGACCGCTCAAACGCTCTCAGACGCCCCGAGGCTCACAAGGTCCGGTGTGGGTCTCGACTGACGGCTACTCCTCAGTTGGGACCTGTCTGCCTACCTCAAAACGGAATTTGCGGCTCGCAGCAGTACCGAGACGAAGGAGCCACACCATGAACCGCTTGACCATCCTCACAACCCCGCTCGCGCTCATCGCGGCCCTTATCCTCGGAACCACCCCCATCCTCGGAAGCACATCACCTGCCTTCGCAGCGAACAAATGCTCCGCAACGAGCACCACAACAGAAGTACACGATCGCATAATCCCTCCATTCTTCTGCTACACGATGCTGGTCTTCATTGCAGGCACCAGTACCTAGGATGACCAAGGTCGGCCGATCTACGGCCCCGGAGGCGAGTGGGTATGTCACTGGGTCTGCGAAGTTCCCGTCCAGGCTGCCACGAATGCTGCCGAGCCATACGCTGAAACAGAAGAAGAAGTCAATAGTGGATACCGGGAAGCCGCCGAAGCGATCGTCGCGCGATCACTGATATTTTCGATTAGCGGGGAGAACCCGCACTACCATTAGAGGACTGGCAGCGCATCCTGCTGCTCGCGCTCTAATGCACGCTCACCCGAAGCACGTCTGAACCGTTGGTCTAGTCGTAAATTTGGCCTCCACGGCGACCACAGAAACAGGGCGAGATAGAGGGCCACACCGATGAAACCTACGAGAAGTCGGCCAGCGCCCCTAATGACCGTCAGCGCGACGTCTTTACGTCTTGACTTAGTGGGACTAGTGTCATGCAGCATCCTGATCCCCTCCCCCAAGTCTCGTCGCAGGTATTAGTCTAGCACCCTGCATCAAAGGGGACATCGCATGCAGTCCGCGGTCGCTCCATCTTCGGCAGGCCGGCTGCGTGAGGAGCTCGCCAGCGCGTCAACGGCACGACGCGGCGCACAGAAGCTGCGTCGAAGGCCCCCGTACTGACGACCGCCGCCGACCGGTCGCGCTGCAATTCCCCGCAGCCTGGACACAAGGACGCCTCTCAGTTCCGTCCTTGACGCGTCATCGAACATGCGCGCTACGATGCTGCTCCACCTACCCATCGCGCACCTGGCTGCGAGGAGCGAGTACATGGGGTCGCATCGCGACCCCATCTTCGTCCCCCGGCTTCTGGCTCAGCCCCGACCCATCACAGGGGGAAGGGCCGGGCAAGGGAAATCACGTCGCCCGCTCCGGACCGAAGACCGCATCGAGAGTGCAGGAGAAGCCGGGCAGCACATCGAGTCCGTCGAGCGCCCCCTCGCCGCTGATCGTCACCGTGGCGTGATCGGGCCGGTAGACATCGACCGCGCGTGCCTCCGGGTGCACGACCCAGACGAGCCGCACGCCGTGGCCCAGCCACATATGAGCCTTGTCGTACGCCGCGCGGCGGCTGTCGCTGGGCGACGCCACCTCCACCACGAGATCGGGGACCACCTCCGCGTAGCCCGCGACATCCTCGCCCAGCGGCAAGCGCTCCGCGGACGTGAAGGCGATGTCGGGCTCGCGCACCGTGTCGGGGTCGTGCTCCAGCCACACGCCCGAGTCCGAGCCGACGAGCGTGCCGAGCCCCTCCTGCTTGATGAGGACGCCCATCGCAATGGCGAGGTTCATAACTATCTTGCCGTGCCGCTGTCCCGCCGCCATGGTCTTGCAGAGCACCCCCCGGATCAGCTCGCCACGCACGCCCTCGGCGTCGAGCCGCAGCAGGTCGGCCGCAGTCAGCAGCCCCGTCTCGCTCCTCGCCTCGATCGTCGTCATGCTCGTCTCGCTCCAGCGCCTGTCCATCGTAGCGCGCGCAGCGTCACGATGCACCGATCTCCTGCGGTCAAGCGCGAGGCTACGGTGTACGCTCGCGGGCCTCGGAGTCAACCGCTTGACGCCCTGGCGAACATGCGTGCTAAAATCCCGCCGCCCCATCGACCGGGAGCCCAGTTGCAAGGAGCGAGTACATGACGGACACCTCGACAACCACGGGCGGCCCCCCGCCACCGGAGTTCATCAAGCAAGCTCGGGAGGCGATCGCAGACCTCTCCGAGGAGATCACCGCCGGCCGGCTCGGCGCCGACGGGATAGTCAGGCGGGCCATCATCCACCGCCTGCTGGGCGAGTACGAGGAGGCGCTCAGCGACCATGACCGCGCCGTCGCCGCCTACCCGCTCGACCCCACCGTGCGCTGCGCGCGCGGTATCACCCTGCTGCTGTCGGGGCGGACGGCCGACGCTGCCCGGGACTTCGACAAGGCCGCCGAACTCGACGTGTGGGACCTCGAGACGCACTACCAGCAGATCGCGGCGCACGTCGCGCTCGGCCAGGGGCGCGAGGCGGCCGAGGCGCTCGATGCATTCCTCGACCCCAGGGACGAAGATCTTGAGCGGCGCCGGCAGGAGTGGGAGGCCACGCAGGCAACTGGACGGGAAGGCTCGTAGCCCTGCCGGGTCTGGCCTGCCCTTCCGCCGCGCTCCCACCGCTGGTCCTCTGAAGCCGCCACGCCGGTACGTCCTCCCGTGCCTTACGCGTACTCGGCCGCCAGGCGCGCCTGCACGTGGACGAGCTCGGGGGGCACGCCGAAGTACTCGGCCACCTCCCAGGCGTAGGTGAAGCCCGCGTCGAGCGCCTCCTCCTCGTCGACGAGCAGCGCGTGCGCGAACTCCTCCGCTTCCCGCTCCCAGGGCCGCGGCAACTCCGTGTGAGCCCGCAGCTCGAGGTGATTGCCGGGATGCATGAGCCGGTGCGCGATGGCGTGGGCGGTCACCCAGCGCCGCCACTCCGGGCTGAGCCGCCTCGCCACCGCGATCTGGCCGTCGACCTGCACTTCCTTCTGCACCTGGAAGTCCCGCAGCCAGACCTCCAGCCCGAGCGCGTTGGCCACCGCCTCGGCGTCCACCCGCCCACGCAGCCCGAACCTGCGGCGCAGCGTCAGCGCCCGCCGCCGCGCGCGGTTCACTCCTCCGCTCGCCCCTGGCGGCGGCGGCGCGAGCGCACGAAGCGGATGAACTCCCGGATCTCCTCGATGTCCTCGTCGGGGAGGCCGTTCACGGCGTCGTGAAAGGAGACCTCGGTCTCCAGCAGCAACTCCGAGTTGAGGCGCTCGCGCGCCTCCAGCTCAAGCGGGCTCGTGTCGGTGTGGAAGGCGATCTCGACGAGGTGCGCGTGGGTGGGCTTCATGCGTCCCCCCTCCCACGCCCAGACGGTGTGCGCCGAAACGCCGACGCGCTCGGCGAGGTCGGCCTGGGTGAGTCCCACGCTCCTGCGCGCCTCGCGGATGCTGTCGCCGAGGCCACTGCGGGGGTCGCCGTCGCTGGTGGTCATGGTGGTTGCTTCCTTCGGTCCCGCCGCGCCCCAGTTTAGAACTATAGTTCTTGACGACGTGCTCTATCCTAGCATACAGTACGGGCTGGTACAGAAATAAACTATCAGGAGCACCCCATGGAGCGCGAACAGGCCCTCCCACAACCCCCGACCAGGCGCTCCGCGCCCCGCCTGCCGCGCCACCGCGGCCAGCCCGTGCTCGCCGGACGGGCCCTGCCCTGCGGCAGCGGCCGCCTGCCCCCGGACTTCCCCGGCCGCCTCGACCTGCTCAAGCGGGCGAGCGGCCTCACCTGGGACCAGTTCTCCGAGGCGCTGGGCATGGAGACCAAGCAGGTGCTGCGCTGGCGGCGCGGCACCAAGCCCAGCGGCGGTCCCTACCACGAGCTGATCGTCCTCGCCGGACGCATTCCCGGCGGCCTCGCCATCCTGTTCGGCGAGGACTTCCCCGGCGCCGAGGCCTGAACTCATGCGCCGGCAACGGGCGAGCTACGACTTCCCCGATGACTTCGCCGCGGCGCTGATCCGCTTCAAGGAGGCCTCGGGGCTGAGCTGGGGAGCGATGGCCCGCGAACTGGGCACCTCCCGCCTCAACCTCTGGCGCTGGCGCAAGGGCGTGCGCCCCAACACCGACCACCTGCTCGCGCTGCAGGACCTGGCCCGCCGCCTCGGGCTCGAGCACCTGCTGCCCACGGCGACCCTGCTCGAACGGGCGTAGCCCTCGCCCCACCCCGCGCCCTCCTGCCCGCACACTGCCCTGCTCCGGGGGTTCTCCTGAGGCTCTGCAGCCGGCTCCTCGCGGCTCTCGGCGGGTGCGGCGCAATGGGCTCTTCGCGGCCTCCGGGTACTGGGTCGCCTTCCTGCACACCGGCGACCAGCTTCACGAACGCGCGAGGACGCTGGTCACACAGCCGTAGCCCTCGCCCGGCCGCGCCCTTGCTGCTGCGTGTAACCCCCTTACAGGCTCCGTTCACGCGTGAAACACCCCCGCAGGGGACTGTCTTCGGTGCCGCCCTCCGCCACGCTTTGACGTGCTGCCCGGCGCTCCGCCTGCGAGCGGCGCGCCCGTGGCGGGAGAGGACGAGATGGAAGCGACGCGGCAGCCGAAGCGCGGCGGACGCGGCAACCGGGGCGGCCCGGAGCCGCGCGTGGTCGCCATTCAGGTCCGCCCCGCCCCCGACGCGGAGGCGCGCCTGCGGCGCATCGCCACGATCCTGCTCGAACACGCGACCCGCGCCACGTCGTTGGAGGGGGAGGAGGAGTGCGAGGGCCGGTAGGACGGTGCGTGGCATCGCCGGCGCGGGCGCGGCGTTGACCCGCTCGCTCCGGCCCCGCTACGCTGCCGGGGACGAGGTGGCCCGGCGGTGCGTCAACACCCCGGGCCGTGGCGCCGCCTGCGGATACAGGTGACGCGAGCCGCATGCTACCGCTCGCTGACCCGCCCCCGCAGGAGGCGGGTCGTGTTGTATTTCGAGGAGGCAGCCATGCCACGAACCAGACCACCACGCCAGCAGGCCGAGACTCACCGTGCCGCCATCTACGCGCGCGTCTCCGACAAGAGCCAGGCCGAGGACGACAAGACCTCCCTCGCCGAGCAGGTCGGCGACATGGAGGCCTACTGCGGGGAGCGTGGCTACACCGTCACCGCCCGCTACCAGGAGGTCGGTCGCGGCTGGTCCAAGAAGCGTCCCGAGTTCCAGCGCATGCTCGCCGACGCGAAGGCCGGGCGCTTCGACACCATCGTCTGCTGGAAGTCCGACCGCCTCAGCCGCGGCATGTACCCCGCCGCCGCCCTCATGGAGGTGGTCGAGGCGCACCGCATCGAGATAGAGGCGGTGATGGACGCGATCGACATGAAGACGTTTGGGCTCATGGCCGCGATCGGCAAGATCGAGCTCGACAACTTCCGGGAGCGCGCCTCGATGGGCAAGCGCGGCACGGCCAGGCAGGGGCGCATCCCCGTCAACACGGTGCCCTACGGCTACCGCATCACCGGGGAGGGCAGGCCCGAGATCGTCGAGCACGAGGCCGAGGTGGTGCGCCGCATCTTCAGGCAGTACGTCCATGAGGGCCTGGGCGGGCTCGCGATCGCCGAGCAACTCAACAGCGAGGGCGTCCCCACGGGGAGGTCCGCCGCACGCTGGCACGCGCCCGCCGTCAACCGCATGCTCCGCAACGAGACCTACAAGGGCACCTGGTGGTACGGCAAGGCCCGCCACATCGCAACCGACGACGGCACGCGCATCCACGAGCAGCCCCGCGACACCTGGATCGACGTGCCCTTCCCCCCGCTGGTGGACGACGAGACATGGGAGCATGCGCAGGCAGTCCGGGCACGGCGGCGGACCCACTCCCCTCGCAACACGAAGGTGTTCCACCTGCTGCAGCACCTCGTCCGCTGCAGCGAGTGCGGGATGCTCATGGGTCCCATCGCGAAACGGGGCCAGACCGCCAGGCGTGGCGGGAAGACCTACCGCTACGAATTCGATCCGCCCAGGCGCTACTACCAGTGCTACGGGATGAAGGCGCCGCACTCGCTGCGCTGTCGCGAGCGTCCGATGATCCGCGCGGAGCGACTCGAGAACCTGGTCTGGGACGAGGTCAGGCACGTGCTGGAGCATCCGAACCTGATCGTGGCCGGGCTCGCCGCGCTGGACGGCGACGATGATGGCGACGTGGCCGGCGAGGTCGCGCGCACGGAACGGGAGCTGGCCGGTGTCCAGGCGGAGGAGGACCGCGCCATCCGCCTCTACGTGATGGGCAAGATCACCGAAGAGCAACTCGACCACCAGCGCCGCTTCATCGGCGAGCGGCTGGAACGCCTGCGGGCGAGGCTGGAGGAGTACCGGGCGCGAGCGTCGGCGCACGCTGACCAGCGCCTCGCGCTGGAGCGGGTCGTGGAGTGGACGGGTCGCGTTGGCGGCAGTCTCGACGACCTGCCCGACGAGGAGCGTCGCGAACTCCTCAACCTGTTACTGGAAGAAGCGACGATCGACGGTGAGAATAAGGTCACCCTCACGCTCGCCATCCCGCCGGATGAAGAGGCCGATGAGGATGTTGTGCCAATTGCGGCACAAGGAACACCGACCACCGACCACCGACCACCGACCACCGACCACCGCAACCTACGCTCGCACCCCCCACTCAGCCGCGCGGCAGCGCGGCGCTCTCCTCAGCGAAGCCCCGGCGAAGCCGGGCGCGAGCGCTCTCCTCAGTCGCGCGGTAGCGCGACGCTCTCCTCAGCGCGGCAACGCCGCGCGCTCTCCTCGCCGGCTAGCCGGCGACGCAGGCCAGCACCGGACCGTAGTCCGGGAGCTCCACCACCGCCGGCGCCGTCTCGATGTGCGCCACCTTGCCCTCGCCGTCGACCACGACGACCACGCGGTTCGCCATGTTCATCCCCGGCAGCAGGACCCCGTACGCCTCCGCCGTCGCCCCGATCGGGTTGAAGTCGCTCAGCACCGGGTAGCTCACCCCCGTCTGCTGCGCCCACGCCGCCAGCGACCACGTGTTATCCGTCGAGACGGCCACCGTGACGGCCCCCTCGAGGCTCCCCAGCTGCTCCTCGATCATCGGGAGCTGGTTGCTGCACACCGGCGAGAACGCCGCCGGCACGAAGTTGATGACCACGGTCGACCCGCGATGGTCGCTCAGCTTGAACGGACCCGGGTCGCCCATGGGGTTCTGGGGAAGCTCGAAATCGGGGGCCTCGTCGCCCACCTTCAGGGTAGCGGTCTCAGACATGCTCAGTCCTCACGTTTGATATTGGGACCGCGATCGTACGGGCTGGGGCAGGGGGGCGCTAGCAGCCCGTCAGACGAACGAGAGACCCACGACTGCGGCGAGGAACAACCCGATCCCGGCCAGCATCATGCGGTTCTGGGCATCGAAACGTCGGTTTGTCGACTCGTTCATGGCGTCGAAGCGCCTATTCATCGACTCGCCAAGGCCATCGAAGCGATTGTCCGTCGACCCGATCACGGCGTCGAAGCGAGCGTCCACCGTGTCGAAGCGCGCGTTGATCCGGGAGAGCTCCTCCCGAATCTCGCCCAGGCGCTCGTTGACCTGCTCGTACGCGCCCTCGAGCCTGCTGATGCGCTCCTCAGTTGTCACGAGCACCAGTATAGCGACTGCGCGCGACAAGCGTCACCCCACCCCATCAGGGTGAGGACAGGGGGCTCGGACATATCAGGCCCTGCGCTGGAGTTGGAGCCACCAATGTGACCTGGGCGGTGCTTGTGGCTAGCTGGCCATGGACAGTCATAAACGTGCTAGAGTGTACGCGACCTAACAATTACCGGAATACTGCGCCCATCGCAGCGATCCGCCTTGGAGATGCCCCTTGTCCGACAAGACCCCAAAGACCTGCTTCGTCATCGCACCCATCGACGAGCCAGAGTCCGAAGTCCGGACTCGATCTGACCAGATTCTGAAGCATGTTATTCGGCCCGCCGTTGGGGAGTGTGGCTACTCCAACCCCGTCCGCGCGGACGAGATCGATGAGCCGGGGAACATTACTAGCCAAGTTATTCAACACGTTACCGAGGACGATCTTGTCGTTGCAGACCTAACTGACAAAAACCCCAACGTCTTCTATGAACTTGCCATCCGGCATGCGATAAGACGTCCTTTCGTGCAGATTGCGAAGGCAGGTGAGAGGATTCCTTTCGATGTCTACGGACAAAGGACGATATTTATCGACCACACGAATTTGGACAATTTTGCCAGTGCTATAGCGTCGATCGTGGAGCAGATCAAGTCCTTCGAAGCGAAAGATGCACAGGTAGAAACGCCGATTTCGATGTCGTTGGATCTTCAACATCTTCGACAAAGTGAAAACCCAGAACAACGCTCTTTGGCGGACATACTTTCAGAGCTGTCCAGCATCAGGAACACGCTATCTGACATGGATATTCAGCGCCTTGAGGGGCACCTAGTAAGAATGCAGGAGGAGCTGTCCATATCGCGCCGGAGAAGGCATCGGCACGAAGGGCCGCCTCCTGGGATGGTTATCGACATGATGCGCTCTCGCTCAGGAAGAGGCACCTATGCCTTTCCTGTAGCGCTGAGCTTTGTGCGCGAAGAAGTGCCGTGGGTGTACGAAGTGGGGATGGAGATGCATCGACAACAGATGACTGGTGACCGGCCCAAGGCTCAACGGTTGGCGACGGAACTCATGGAACTTATCGAGATAACGAGTGACTTGCCACATATGGGCGGGAATAGCCAGGAAGCTATGAACCACGTTCGGGACATGGTTCGCCAAGTAGCCACGGGAGAACTGTAACAGCCGTCACGCCGACCTTCGGGGAGGTTGACTAGCCCCCCACCCCCACAGCGCCACCCACCCCTTCCCCCTCCCCGACCCCGCCCCCACCCTCCCCCAAAGGCTGCCGCTGGGTCTGGACTACGGTGACGAGTCGTAGCACGGACGGGCCGGGTGGGACCGCAGCGCCCGGATTGCTGTCGAGGCGGAGGCCCGGCGCGCCCGCGTATCATCCCCCACCATGCCCGGCCTCCCCCTCGACGGCGTCCGTGTCATCGACCTCACCTGGATCATCGCCGGACCCACCGCCACCCGCTTCCTCGCCGATTTCGGCGCCGATGTCATCAAGGTCGAGCACGAGCAGGCCGTCGACCCCATCCGCCTCGGACGCCCCATCGTCGGCGACGCCCCCACGCTCAACAACTCCGGCTTCTTCAACTACATCAACCGCAACAAGCGCAGCATCCTCCTCAACGTCCGCCACCCCTTCGGCATGGACCTGCTGCGCCGCCTCATCGCCGTCTCCGATGTCGTCATCGAGAACTTCTCCGCCGGAACCCTCGCCTCCTGGGAGCTCGACTACCCCGAGATGCGCGCCATCAACGAACGCATCATCTACTGCTCCATCTCCGGCTTCGGCCACACCGGCCGCGATCGCGACCACACCACCTGGGGACCCACTGCCCAGGCCCTCGGCGGGCTCACCCTCACCTCCGGACTGCCCGGCAAGCCCCCCGCCGGCTGGGGCTACAGCTACATGGACCACACCGCCGGCTACTCCGCCACCATCGCCATCCTCGCCGCCCTCCACCACCGCGCCCGCACCGGCGAGGGCCAGCACCTCGATCTCTCCCAGGTCGAGGCCGCCACCGTCCTCAACGGCCCCGCCGTCCTCGATGGGACCGTCAACGGCCGCAGCTGGCGTCGCGAGGAGCTGCCCCCCGGCAACCGCGCCTGGGAGCCCGCCGTCGCCCCCCACAACACCTACCCCTGCCTCGGCGAGGACCGCTGGATCGCCATCGCCGCCACCGGCGAGCCCGAGTGGGAGGCCCTCGTCCGCGCCATGGACGACCCCCCCTGGGCCCGCGACGAACGCTTCGGGTCGAACGCCGCCCGTCTCGCCAACCAGGACGCCCTCGACGAGCGCATCGCCGCCTGGACCAGCGACCGCGACGACTACGAGCTGATGGCCCTCCTGCAGGCTGCCGGGGTACCCGCGTCCGTCTGCCAGAAGCCCGGGGATCGGGTCGAACGCGACCCCCAGCTCGCCGCCCGCGACTGGTGGCAGACCCTCCCCCACCCGGAGATGGGCGAAACCCGCCACGACGGCGTCGCCCCGCGCCTCTCCGCCACCCCCGGATCGCTGCGCCGCGCCGCCCCCCTCATCGGCGAGCACACCCGCGAGATACTGGCCGAAACCCTCAACCTCACCGAGGCCGAGATCGACGAGTACGCGGAAGCGGGGGTGTTCATGTGAGCGGTCCCCTGGAAGGTCTGCGCGTCGTCGAGATATGCGGCGAGCTGGGGCAGTACGCCGGCAAGCTCCTCGCCGACCTCGGCGCCGACGTCGTCAAGATCGAGCCGCCCGAGGGCTCGGAGGCGCGCCGCGTCGGCCCCTTCGTCAACGACGAGCCCGGCCCGAACCGGTCGCTGAACTTCTGGTACCACAACACGAACAAGCGCTCCGCCATCCTCGATCTCGACGGCTCCGAGTCCGACCGCGACCTCGCCCGCGCCCTCCTCGCCCGCGCCGACATCTTCCTGGAGTCCCTGCCCCCCGGCCGCCTCGCCGCCCTCGCCCTCGACTACGCCACCCTCGCCGCCACGAACCCGGGGCTCATCCACTGCGCCCTGACCCCCTTCGGCCAGGACGGTCCCTGGGCGGACTACCGGGTCACGGACATGGTCGCGCTGGCTGCCGGCGGCCCCATGAACATGAACGGCTACGACCCCACCGACGCCCCCGGCGCCCCACCCATCCACGGCAAGGGCGACCAGGCCTTCAACACCGGCGCCCACTACGCCGCCATGGGCATCCTCACCGCCCTCGTGGCCCGCGACGCCACCGGCGAAGGCCAGTACCTCGACTGCTCCATGCACGAGGCCCTCTCCTCGACGACGGAGGTCGGCCTCCCCCACTGGCTCTACACGCAGACGAACATCATCCGCCAGACCGGCCGCCACGCCGCCACCATCCGCACCGAGCCCTGGATCCACCGCGCTCGCGACGGCAAGGACGTGCTCGTCTTCAACATCGGGCGCAGCAACGAGTCCTGGGGGAAGCTCAAACTCTGGATGCAGTCCCACGGCTTCGGGGCGAACTTCGACGAGTCCCGCTTCGACGACCCTATGAACCGCATGGCCGCCCGCGGAACCCCCGAGGCGAAGGAGATCTTCGAGGAGGTCTCCCGCTTCATCACCGCCCTCGACGCCGAGGACGTGTACCGCGGCGCCCAGGCCTGCGGACTCCCCTGGGGCACCGTCCGCTCCCCCGACGAGGCCGTCGACGACCCCCACCTGCACGACCGTGGCCACTTCGTCGCCACCACCGGCGAGGGCTTCGAGGGCGAGGCGCTCATGCCCGGCGCCCCCTACGTCCTCAACGCGACCCCCTGGGAGCTGCGCCGTCCCGCCCCGCGCCTGGGGGAGCACACGGACGAGGTCCTTGCCGAGCTCCGCGGCCCTACTCCGGGATGATCACTTCCTGCCCCACCTGCAGCGTGATGCACGACTCCTCGTCGAGCCCGTTCGCCACCAGGAAGGTCGGCAGCGGGATGTCGTGGTCCTGCGCGATAGCGGCGCACGTGTCGCCGGGCAGCACGATGTAGGTGCGCAGGCCCGCGGGCGTCTCGGGTTCGGACGCTGAGTCCGACTCGGGGTCCACCGACCGTGGGTCGGGCGCGGGGATGTTGACGTCCCAGTCGACCTGCAGGTTCGTGCAGTCTTCGTTGATGCGGGGGTTCGCCGCCAGCAGCTCGTTGATGGAGATGCGGAAATTCGCGGCGATGGCGCCACAGGTATCCCCCTCCTGCACCGTGTAGATGGTCTGCGAAGGCTGGGCGGCGGCGACCGTGGGGACGGCCGACGCGCCCGGTGGCGCCACCTCCTCATCGCCGATGCGGAAGGGCGGCCGTTCCTGGTCGGGAATCGCGGTGGGAACGCTGGCGGGGTCGGTCAGGGTGGGGTTGGCGTCGGGCGCCGCCGTGTCGCCATCGCCGCCGCAGCCCGCGACGATGATCGCAAGAAGGCACAGCGCGGCAAGTGTTCGGGTGGCCACCGTCGCCATGCTAGGTTCGCTATCGCCCCCCGGCAATCTCTGCGAGCAACTGGGCCAGCACGATCGCCGCCGCGTCGCCGATCCGATCGAGTGCAACCGGTTCCACCTCCGCGAAAACGTCCGCCGGCGTGTGGATCAGCGAAATGTCGCCGTCGGAGAAGAAGAGGGCGGGCACGCCCACGTTCACGAAGCTCGAGTGGTCGCTGCCGTAGCCCTGGGGCAGGGAGGAGGCGTAGGCGGGGATGCCCCGCGGTTCGAGCAGATGGAGGGCCCGCTGGATGAGCTGCACGCTCCCGATGAGCTCGACGGCGTCGCCCCGCGCGGTCACGTCGAAGTTGAGCATGATCTCCGGCAGCTCGCCCGACTCCTCCCACTGCCGGGCCAGCGCCGCGCTCCCGAACAGCCCCGATTCCTCCGCCCCGAATGTGACGAAGCACAGCCCCTCGTCGAGTCCGTCGGTGGCGAACAGGCGGGCCAGCTCGAGGACGATGGCGACACCGCTGGCGTTGTCGATGGCGCCTGGCGATCCCGCAACGGAGTCGTGGTGCCCGCCCGCCAGGATGTCGCACCGCGCCCCCTCGGAGGGCCTTGCGATCACGTTCGCGGCCGTGGGGCGCGCGGGCCCCACGGTCACCTCGATGGTGGCCCCGTCTGCAACGGCCCGCTCGAAACGCTCGGCCTCCGTGTGCTGCACCAGCACGACCGGTATCGCGCTCCGCGACGGGATGGCAAAGCCGTAGAAGGGCCACCGCTGGTGGTTCACGATGATGACCCCTGCTGCGTCCCGCAAGGCTGCGCTGGTATACATGCCGGCATCGTCGGAGCGGTTGGCCGTTCGCGCGTCCACCACGATCGACCTCCCGATCGACGCTCCCTCCGGCGAGCCCTCGCCGTAGGCCGGTCCCGCGGCGGATTGGGGCGGACTCACGGTCCCGTTCAGGGCCACGCCCTCGATCGTCTCCCCGTTCACGGTCACCGTCGCCGGACGGAAGCGGGTCTCGTAGTCGAACTCCATCACCTCGACGGCGTACCCCGCCTCGCGGAAGGCGTTGGAGATGTAGGCGACCGTCTCGCGGGACTCGCTCGTGCCCGACACCCGCGGCCCGATGGCGATGGAGAGCACCTGTAGGTGCTCGATGGCCCGCTCGATGTCGTGGTCGAGCGCCTGCTCGGCCGGGTCTGTGGTGGGAGCCTCGGCCGGCGGCTCCGTTGTCGCTTCGGTTGGGCTGGCCGCATCGGCGGGTGGGGACGTGGGAGTCCCCGCCGGCACGTCGGGTCCGGTATCGCCGCACGCAACGACGAGCAGGGCAACGACCGCAACCAAAACAAGGAAGTGTTTCATCGGGGAAGCCTGCGCGTGGGGTTAGCGCCCGCGGAGCGCACGCTTGATGCGCGCCAGCAGACCGGGTGGCGGGGGCTCGTACTCGACGTAACGTCCGCGCCAGTGGGCGCCCTTCGCGGCGGGAGCACTCTTGACGCCGACGCTCCGCGGTCGCACGAACGACCAGATGAACGCGGCCAGGAAGAGGACGACGCCGCCAAACGCCAGCCAGATCAGCGGTCCGTAGAAGGAAGAGAGGATGAGCCCCACGACCATGACCCCCGCGCCCGTGAAGAGGAGCGAGACCCGCGAAGGACCGGAGAACGAGAACCCGAATGCTGCGACTGCCCGGGACGACATCGCCGGCCTGCGCTGGCGGCGCCGTTCCTCGAGCGAGATCGGCTCCTCGCCGCGCTTTGGAGGCTTCTCGCCGGGCTTCGGAGCGTCCTCGCCGAGACGGGCGAGGATCTCCTCGATCTCGCGATCGATGCGGTCGGGCATGGTGCCTTCCACGATAGGGGATCAGCGCCGGGCGCGTCGATGATCAGGCGCCGGCGGCTTTCCCCCAGCCTCCCCCGCCGGGCGTGCGCACCTCGATGCGGTCCCCGGGGTCGACCCGGAGCTGCTGCTGACCGGCCAGCGGTTGCCCCTCCCCGTCTCCGCGGACGAGGGTGTTGTCCGCGTGCGAGCCTGCTTTGCCTCCCTCCGCCCCCGGCGGCCCCACCGCGCGCCGATCGCCGATGAGGGACACGTCCGCCCCGGTGAGGAACTCGATCTCGCGCACGACGCCGTCGCCGCCCCGGTGCAGTCCCTCGCCACCGCTCCCGTCTCGCAGCTCGAAGCGGCGCACACGCACCGGGAACGCGTTCTCGATCGACTCCGCGGGGGTGTTGGCGGTGTTCGTCATGTGCGTCTGCACGCCGCTCTCGCCTCCGCCGCCGGGCCCCGCCCCCGCACCGCCGGGAACCGTCTCGTAGTAGGCGAAGGGCTGGCCGTCGGGGCGCACGCCGCCAAAGGTGAAGTTGCTCATCGTGCCCGCGCTCGCCGCCGGGATGCGGTCGGGAAGGGCCTGCGCGAACGCCGCCAGCACGACGTCGGTGATGCGCTGCGAGGTCTCGACGTTGCCCGCGGAGACGGCCCGCTGGGGACGCGCGTTCACGATCGACGCTTCCGGCAGGATGAACCGGATCGGCCGGAACCCGCCCTCGTTCGACGGCGCATCCGGCGGTAGCAGGCAGCGCACGCAGTAGGCCACCGCCGAGCGCGTCACCGCCGCCACGGCGTTGATCGAGGCCGCCTGCTCCTCCGCCGACCCGCTGAAGTCGACCGTCACCTCGTCGCCCGCGACAGCTACGCGGACGCGGATGGGCAGGAGCGTGCCCTCGGCGCCCTCCATCACGTCCTCGGCCACGTACTCGCCGTCCGGAACCTCGGACAGGGCGGCGCGGGTGAGGCGCTCGGCGTAGCCGGTGAGGGCGCCCATCCAGCGGGCCAGCTCGGCGTTGCCGTACCGCGCCGCCAGCGCCTCGAGCCGGGAGGCGCCCGTGCGCAGGGCCCCCGCCTGCGCATCGAAGTCGCCGCGGCGCTCGGCGGGCGTGCGCACGTTCCGCAGGATGAGCGCGAAGAGCGCCTCGTTCAGCCGCCCGCCCTCGCGCAGCTTGAGCGGCGGGATGATGACCCCTTCCTGGTACAGCTCGGTGGCGACCGGCATCGAGCCCGCGGACATGCCCCCGATATCCGCATGGTGCGCGCGGTTCGCCACGAACCCGATGAGCTCGCCGCCGGCGAACACGGGCGCCACCAGCGTCACGTCGGGGAGGTGGGTGCCGCCCAGGTAGGGGTCGTTGACGATGGCGACGTCGCCCTCCTGCCACGGAGCGAGTGTCGAGACGGCGGCTATCGACTCGGGCATGGCGCCCAGGTGCACGGGGATGTGTGCGGCCTGCGCGACCATCTCGCCGTGTGCATCGAACACGGCGCAGGAGTAGTCGCGCCGTTCGCGGATGTTGGGGGAATGCCCCGTCCGCCAGAGGGTCACCCCCATCTCCTCCGCCGCCGAAGCGAGGAGCGCATTCCAGACGGCCAGGCGGGCCGGGTCATCGCTCATGAGGGCGTCACCACCAGGTTCCCCGCCCCATCGACAGCCGCCCTCCACCCGTCGGGGATGTAGGTGGTCGCGTCCGGCTGCGTGATGATCGCCGGACCCTGGAGCGTCGCTCCCACGGCGAGGGAGGCGCGGGCCACGCACGCCGCGTGCACCCCGCCGGCAAGGGTGATCGGTTCGGGCTCGCCTGCCTCAGAGCTGACCTCGGCAGCCGCCTCGGGCAGCGGGCGCGCGTCGCCCTCCGCGCGGCAGCGAAGCGCCACCAGCTCCACTGCCCGCTCGGGGGTGGCGAAACCGTACTCGCGCTCGTGTGCTGCGTGGAACGCCTTGCTGATGGCTTCCGGGGTCGGTGTCTCGAAGGCGACGCGGAGCTCGTGCGCCTGGCCCCGGTAGCGAGCGTCCGCCGCCCAGGTGAGCGCGGCGAGGGCCCCGCCGGCGGCCTGCAGGTCCGCGACTGCCTGCTCCTCCAGCGCAGCGCCAGTCGTGGCGATGGGCTCGGCGGCATCCTCGCCGAGGGTGAGCAGTAGTCCCTGCCCCCGCTCGATGACTTCCGGCGCGGCGGCGATGCCGATGGCGGAGAGCACACCTGCGTGCCGCGGAACGAGCACGCGGCCGATCCCGAGCTCGGCGGCCAGCTCGCAGGCGTGCAGCGGACCGGCTCCGCCAAAGGCGACAAGCGTGAATCCGGCGGGGTCGTAGCCCCGTTCCAGGCTGACGCGTCGCAGGGCCCGCGCCATCGTCGCGTTCGCGACCTCGACTACCGCGGCGGCAGCGTCCTCGGCTTCGCCAAGGGTGGCGAGCGCCTCACGCGCCCGCCCCAGGTCGGGGAGCACGCTGCCACCGAGGGGCGCCTCCGGCCGCAGCCGCCCCAGCACGAGGTTCGCATCGGAGACGGTGGGGAGGGTTCCCCGGCCGTAGCAGGCGGGACCGGGGTCGGCGCCCGCGCTCTCCGGGCCGACCGCCAGCGCGCCACCCGCATCGAGCCGTGCGATGGAGCCCCCGCCCGCCCCCACCGTCACGATGTCGACCATGGGGGTGTGTACGGCGAGCCCATCGACCTGGGTGGCGGAGCGGTAACGGGGTTCGCCGGGGCAGAGCGATACGTCGGTGCTCGTGCCGCCCATGTCGAAGGTGATGATCTGGCCGTGACCCGCCGCCCGCGCCACGGCCAGCGCCCCGAGGACGCCCCCCGCCGGGCCGCTCGTGACCATCGAGACGGGGCGCTCCCCTGCCGTGGCCGCGTCCGTGAGGCCCCCGGCGGAGTGCATCACCCGGAGCCCCGCGGCGTGCGCGTCGATGCCGCCAAGGTAGCGCCGCGTCGTCGGCTGCAGGAAGGCGTTGATGGCGGTCGTGCTGGCGCGCTCGTACTCGCGGTGCTCGGGGAGCACCTCGTGGGAGGCGCTCACGGCGAACCCTGCTTCGCGCAGGGCCTGCGCCAGGCGCGCCTCGTGCTCGGGCCGCAGGTAGGAGAACAGGAGGCAGATCGCGACCGCCTCCGCTCCCAGCGCCCGCGCCTCCTCGACGACGCGCGCCACCTCCCCGTCAGCGAGGGGCGTGACCACCGCCCCGTCCGCCCCGACCCGCTCGCGCACGGTGATCACGTCTCCGCGGGCGACCACGTGGGGCGTTCGTTGCGGTTCGAGGTCGTACAGGCTCGGGCGTTCCTGCCTCCGGATGACGAGCAGGTCGCGGAACCCCTCGGTGGTGACGAGCACGGTGCGCGGGCCGCGGCGCTCGAGCAGGGCGTTGGTCGCGACCGTGCTGCCGTGGGCCAGCCGCCGGCCGGCCAGGTCGCCCGCCCCCGCGAGCACGGCCTCATCCGGTGCGGCGGGCGTCGAGAGGCGCTTCCAGGTGCGGATGCCGTCCTCGCCTATGGCGACGAAGTCGGTGAACGTGCCACCCACGTCCACGCCGAGGACGCCGTTGTGCGCCCCGGCCACCCTAGACGTACTCCTTGACCTTCTCCGCGAGGGAGCGGGTGTAGCCGGCGGTGCTGGCGATCTCATCGATGTCCGCCGCGCGCACGGCTTTCAGCGAGCCGAACTTGCGCAGGAGCGCGCGCTTGCGCTTCGGCCCCACGCCCGGGATGGAATCGAGGACGCTGGCGGTGGCGGCCTTGCGGCGAACCTGGCGGTGATACGTGATGGCGAAGCGGTGGGCCTCGTCGCGGACGCGCTGCACCAGGTAGAGCGCCTCCGACCCGCGCGGCAGGATGATGGGCGCCTCTTCATCCGGTGCGAACAGCTCCTCGTGGCGTTTCGCCAGCCCGACCGTGGGGATGTCGTACACGCCCAGCTCGCGCATCACCTCGACGGCGGCGCTCAGCTGTCCCTTCCCCCCATCGACGATGACGAGATCGGGCAGGTCCCAGCTGTCGTCGTCCGCCGGGGGAGCATCGCCGTTCGAGCCGCTCTCGAGGGTCTGCTGCTCGATGCGCTTGGCGGCGCGCTTGAAGCGCCGGCGGAGCACCTCCTGCATGGTCGCGAAGTCGTCCGCGCCCTCGACCGTCTTGATGCGGAACTTGCGGTACTGGCGGGGGGCGGGCTGCCCATCGAGGAACACGACCATGCTGGAGACGGGGCTCGCGCCCTGGGTGTTGGAGTTGTCGTAGCACTCGATGCGGTGGGGGGTTTCGGGAAGGGCGAGTTCCTCGCGCAGCTCTTCGAGGGCGGTCGCCGTCTTCGTCTGGTCGCTGAGCCAGCGCACCTTGAGCACGTCGAGGGCTTCGGCGGCGTTCTCCGTGGCCATCTGCAGGAGCTGGCGCTTCTCCCCCCGCCGGGCCACGCGGATCTCGACGTTCGCGCCGCGCTTCTCCCCCAGCATGGCCTCGAGCTCCGCGCGTCCCTCGGGCTCGACCGGCACGACCACCAGCTTCGGGATCGACTGGGCGCTCTCGTAGTACTGCTGCAGCAGGCTCCCGAGCACGGCCTCGTCGGACTCGCCCGTGACGCCCTCCAGCACGAAGTGGTCGCGGCCCGTCATCTGCGTTCCCCGCACGAAGAAGACCTGTACGCAGGCGCGATCGCCCTCGCGGGCGAGGCCGTAGACGTCGAGGTCCTCCTTCTTCGTGGTGGAGAGCATCTGGCGCTCGACGGTGCGCTCGATGGCGCGGATCTGGTCGCGCAGCATGGCCGCGCGCTCGTAGTCGAGGGCCTCGGCGGCGGCGTCCATCTGCTCGCCCAGCCGGTCCAGCACGTCCGAAGCCTTCCCCTCGAGGAAGAGGATGATCTGGTCGATGACCTCGGCGTACTCCTCGGTCGTGCAGTAGGCCGTGCAGGGCGCGATACAGCGCTTGATGTAGTAGTCGAGGCAGGGGCGCGGGTCCTTCCCCGTGATCTCCTTGGTGCAGGAGCGGTAGGGGAAGAGCTTCTTCAGCAGGTCGAGGCTGGCGCGGACGGAGCCGGCGCTGGCGTAGGGCCCGAAGTAGCGGGCGCCGTCCTTCTCGATGCGGCGCGTGATGTAGACGCGCGGCCAGGGGTTCTGCACGTCGATCTTGAGGTAGGGATAGCGCTTGTCGTCCTTCAGGCGGATGTTGAAGAAGGGCTGGTGCCGCTTGATCAGGGTCGCCTCGAGGATGAGCGCCTCGCCTGCGTTCGCGCAGACGATGTACTCGAAGTCCTCGATTTCGGCGCGCAGGGCCCGCGTTTTGGGCTCGAGGCTGCGGGGCGACCCGAAGTAGGAGCGAACGCGGTCCTTGAGGCGGGCGGCCTTCCCCACGTAGATGACGTCGCCCTTCGCGTTGCGCATGAGGTAGACGCCGGGCCTCGCGGGGAGCGCCTCGAGCTGCTTCTTCAGGCCATCGGGAAGGGCGGCTGCGACCACGCAGCTAGTGTAGCGCGAGCCTCAGCGGGACAGTTCCGCGGGGAGGTCGCGAGGGAGCGGGTGTGCGGAGGCTTCCCCCGGGGACCGGGTGATGTAGCCGTACTTGGCCATGTGGTAGCGGTAGCGATGGTCGAGGGAGCGGAAGATGGCCCTCAGCTCCAGGCCGACCTGCGCGGCGACTGCCTCGAAATGGACCGCGGGGGACTCAAAGCCCCGAGCCTCCTCCCACGCCGCATCGGTCTCAGGGCGCGTTCCCTGCGCTGACTCCGGCCGCAGCGCCAGGACGACGCTGAGCCCCCGCAGCTTCTCCACCGTCCCGTCAGCTTCCCGGCTCTCCACGATCTTGCGGAGGAGGGGCAGCGGCCCTTCATCGGGCTCGAACGGGATGGCGTCTTCGGTGAGCGCGGCCTTGATGGCCTCGATTTTCAGGCCACCGAAGATGACGTTGGCAAGTTCGCCGAACGCACGCTCCCAGTCCCGTCTGGTGTCGCCGGGTACCGTCAGGCGGTCCAGACGGTCCTCCGACTCGGGCTCCCACCAGTGCCCGTGCTTCCGCCACTGTCGCAACTCGTCGACCACCGCCTCCAGGGGACTGGGGCGGCGGCAGGTATGGCGTGGACAATTCAGACAGATCGTTGGCCACTCGGTCGCGCTCCGATGGGTTGAAGCCAGTATATCGTCGTGCCTTGATGGGTCGGTTGGATTAGGCTCACGAGCCACCTAGCGTGGCCCTGCGTACAATCGCGGCCGTGGACTACCAGCACATCCAGTACGACGTGGCGGATGGCGTCGCGACCATCACGCTCAGCCGGCCCGAACGCCTCAACGCCTTCGATGACCTGATGCTGACGGAGTGGCGCGATGCCATCGAGCGCTCGGACGCCGACGGCGACGTGCGCGCCATCATCCTGACGGGCGCAGGCCGCGGGTTCTGCAGCGGCATGGACGTCGCCCACGAGGTGGTGGGCGAAGGCGTCCTGCAGACGCAGGACACGGTGGCGGAGCGGCGCCACAGCCTGCGCAACCGCGTCCACCCCATCCCCCGTGCCCTCATCCAGCTGGAGAAGCCGTACATCGCGGCGGTCAACGGGGCGGCCGTGGGGGCGGGGATGGACATGGCCTCGATGGCCGACATCCGTTTCGCCAGCGAGCGGGCGCGCTTCGGCATGGGCTACGTGCGCATGGGCCTCATCCCCGGCGACGGCGGCGCCTGGAGCCTGCCCCGCATCGTGGGTACGGCCAAGGCGCTCGAGCTGATCTGGAGCGGTGAACTGTTCGATGCGCAGGAAGCGCTGCGCATCGGCTACGTGAGCGCCGTGCATCCCCCCGAGGAGCTGCTGGATCGCACGCGCGAGTTCGCCCAGAAGATCGCACGCGGCCCGGCCACGGCCATCCAGCTCGCGAAGAAGCTGGTCTATCGCTCCGCCAACCTGACCTTCGACGAACACCTCGACTTCGCCCAGATGGCGATGACCCTCGCGCAGTCCACGGAGGACGCGAAAGAGGGTCCCCGCGCCTTCACGGAGAAGCGCGAGCCAAACTTCCGAGGCTACTAGCGACAAGGAGAAGCCAATGCCACCAGCACCAGGCGACCGCGCCCCCGCATTCACGCTGATGAACAAGGACCGGGAGCAGGTCACGCTCGATTCGTTCCCGGGGAAGAACATCGTCCTGGCGTTCTATCCGCTCGCCTTCACGGGTGGGTGAACGTCGGAGATGATCGCCTTCCGGACGCACACGGATGCGTTCGCGGAGGCCAACGCCCAGGGTCTGGGCGTGTGCGTTGACTCCTTCGCCGCCGTTGGCGAGTTCCAGGAGAAGCTCGGGCTGGAGTTCCCTCTCGTCTCGGATTTCCCGAAGAACCAGGCGGGGCGGGACTACGAGGTCTTCAACGAGGACTTCGGGTTCCACAACCGCGCGACCTTCGTGATCGATGCCGGCGGCGTCGTTCGGGGCGTCCACACGGAGCCGCGCGACTTCGAGTCGCATGCGCCGTTCGCCCTCGAGGTGCTGAGCGAATTGAACGGCGGGTAGCAGATGCTCTTCCGTGACTCCCCCGAGCAGGCCGCCTTCCGCGCGGAGATCCGCGAGTTCCTCGACGCCGAGCTGCCGTCCGAGGTCTGGAACATGCGCAGCGACCGGGAGGAGTGGACGGAGGAGGAGGCCGCCTTCGCGAAGCAGTTCCGGGGGCAGCTGGCCGATCGCGGCTGGCTCACGCTGGGCTGGCCGAAGGAGTTCGGCGGCGGCGGCGCGGACTTCGTCACGCAGACCGTCTACATGGAGGAGATGAGCTCGCGCGGGGCGCCCGGGGCCTACGACCAGGGCATCTGGCTGGCGGGCCCGGCGCTGATGCGCGAGGGCACGGAGGAGCAGCAGGACCGTTGGCTGCCGGGCCTGCGCGATGGCACCTCCCGCTTTTGCCAGCTCTTCTCCGAGCCGGGTGCGGGCTCCGACCTGGCCTCGCTGCAGACGAGCGCCATCCGCGACGGCGACGAGTACGTCCTGAACGGCCAGAAGATCTGGACGAGCTGGGCGACGGGCGCGAAGTGGGGCATCCTCCTCGCCCGCACCGACCCGGACGCGCCCAAGCACCGCGGCATCAGCTACTTCATCCTCGATATCGAGTCGCCGGGGGTGAGCGTGCGCCCGCTGGTGAACATGATGGACGCGGCCCACTTCAACGAGGTCTTCTTCGACGACGTGCGTATCCCCATCGACAACCGCATCGGCGAGGAGAACCGGGGCTGGTACGTGGCCGCGGCCACGCTCGACCAGGAACGCAGCTCCATCAACCGCATCGTCATGACGCGCTCCACGCTGGAGGCGCTCATCGACTACGTGCGCGAGCGGGACGGGGGGAAGGCGTCGCACCCGATCCGGCACGAGCTGGCCTCGCGCTCCATCGACTTCGAGCTGGGGCGCTGGCTCTGCTATCGCGTGGCGCAGATGCAGAGCGAGGGGGAGAACCCCAACTACGAGGCCTCCATCTCGAAGGTGTTCGGCACCGAGCTCCAGCGGCAGATGGGCCAGACGGGCATGCGCGTGCTCGGCATGGAGGGGCAGCTCGAGCCGGAAAGCCCGTACGCGCCCCTGCAGGGCCGCATCGAGCGCTGGGCCCTGGCCGGTCCCAGCTACACGGTGGCGGGCGGCACCAGCGAGGTGAACCGCAACATCATCGCGACGCGCGGCCTGGGCCTGCCGCGCTCGTAGAGAGTCGGGCTAGAGTCGCTTCGGGTTGGTCCAGTGGGGCTCGTCGTGGATGGCGAGCAGGTCTGCCTCGGGGATGTGGGCGTGGGTGGGGATGGGCCAGGAGGGGTCGGGGCGCCAGTCGCGCATGTCGTCGGTGAAGGGCCAGGCCCCGCGTTCGATGTCGGCGATGGCCACCTCCCCCTCGGCCCGGACGCGCTCGGCGACGGGCTCGGAGATGAGGCCGCGAGCGAGCACGCGCTCCAGGTGATCCTCGTCCTTCCAGCGCCAGTGGCGGTCGGCGTCCGCGACGACGTCGAGCCAGAGGTCGCGTGTATCGAAGCCGAGGGGGGTGCGCCGGATGGGCTCCTGGAGGTTGACGTACCAGCCGAGGAAGTCCCACTCGGGCGTCCACCAGACCCACGTTGCCCGCCACTGGCCCGGCACCATGAGGAAGAGCGCGTTCCAGCGCTCCCAGGCGCTGTCGACCAGCTCCCACTCGCCTTCGAGCCACGGGATGGGCTGGTCCCGGTCGATGGGCAGTGAGAGCTTGGTGGGCGTGCCCGCCGGCAGCCAGAGCGCGACACGCTCGGCAGTGTCCTCGACCACGACCATCGGCTTCACGTCGACGATGACGGGGGCGTATTCGCCGTTCTCGGCGACAAGCGGGATGCGGTGGATAACCACGTCGCCGGGGCGGAAGCGGGGCTCGCCGGGCGCGGTCATGCGGTCATGGTAGCGCGGTGGGAGGGCCTGAGGCTGCTAGACTCCGCGGCCCATGAGCCAGACGATGATGACCGAGTCGGGCGAGCGCCACTTCCGCTACCTGATGCCGGTGGCCGTGATCTTCACGGGCGCCCTCATCGTCTCGAACATCATCGCCATCAAGGTGGTGGACATCTCCGGGCTGGTGGGCGGCCTGTTCGATTACTTCCAGCCCGCCGCCATCATCGTCTTCCCGGTCTCCTACATCATCGGCGACATCCTCACCGAGGTGTACGGCTATTCCGTGGCGCGGCGGGTCATCTGGTCCGGGTTCTTCGCGAACGCGATGGTGGTGCTGGCGATCTTCGTCGCCCAGGAGATCCCCGCGGCGCCGTTCTGGGCCGACCAGGAGGCGTACGAAACGATCCTCGGGCAGACGTGGCGGATCGTGGGTGGCAGCTTCCTCGCGTTCCTCGTGGGGGAGTTCGCGAACTCGTACGTGCTCGCTCGCCTGAAGCGGGCCACGCAGGGGCGCTACCTCTGGACGCGCACCATCGGATCGACGGTGGTCGGGCAGGGGATCGACTCGGCCGTGTTCCTCACGATTGCGTTCTTCGGGACGACCACCATCCCCAACGGCGAGGCGCTGTGGGCGTTCGTCTGGCGGGCATGGCTGATCAAGACCCTCTACGAGGTGGTCGCGACGCCGCTGACCTACGTCGTGGTGAACACGATGAAGCGCCTGGAGGGAGTCGACGTGTACGACACCGACACGGACTTCAGCCCCATCACGCTCCCGTCCTGGCTGCGAGGCGCGCGCTGACCGGAGCTTGCGCGCTCAGGCTCGCGGTCGCACGCTGACCGCATGGGCGCGAACGAGTACGCCACCGACGGCACGATCGACTCCTTCGAGAACCAGCATCCGGAGCGCGACTACGAGATCCGCTTCGATGCGCCGGAGTTCACGAGCGTGTGCCCGATGACGGGCCAGCCGGACTTCGGGACGATCACGGTGATCTACGTGCCGGACGCGCGCTGCATCGAGCTGCGCAGCTTCAAGTTCTACCTGCAGGCCTTCCGCGAGCGGGGGATCTTCTACGAGGACGTGGTGAACGTGATCCTTGACGACGTGGTGGCGGCGATCGCGCCGCGGCGGGCGACCGTCATCGGCGACTTCCATGCGCGCGGGGGTATCACCGCGCGCGTGACCGCCACGCATCCGCAGGCGTAGCATCGGGCGGCCATGGCGGTGAAGCAGGACCCCGGCGGCTTTCCCCAGCGGAAGCTGAAGGACACTCCCACCGTGACCCCCGGGCAGATGCGCGAGATCCAGCGCTCCGCCCAGGAAGTGTTTCACTACGACATCCTGCAGGCGGTCGAGAACGCGGGTCAGGCGACGGCCCAGCTGATCCTGGAGATGCTGGGGGGAAGCGCCAAGGGTCAGCGGGTGGTGGTCCTGGCGGGCGGGGGGCATGTGGGAGCGGCGGGGCTGTGCGCGGTGCGGCACCTCGATAACTGGGGCGTGCAGGCGGAGCCGCTGCTGGGCGAGGTGGAGAACCAGATGAGCTTCGTGACGCGCCGCCACCTGCACATCCTGGCGGAATCGGGCATCGCCGAACCGCGCGACAGCGACACCAGCGAGCACACCGCCGAGGACCACCTGCAGCGCGCCGACCTGATCGTCGATGCGCTCGTCGGGTACGGGCTCGAGGGGGCGCCCAAGGGGCTGGCGGCGGCAGTCACGCAGATCGCGAGCGCGGCACGGCGCCCGATGCTGGCCCTCGACATCCCGACGGGCGTGAACGCCGATACCGGCACCGTCAGCATTCCCTCGATCAACGCCGGCACGACCCTCGTGTTCGACCTGCCGAAGACCGGTCAGGTGCTGCCCGCCTGCGCGAAGAACGTGGGCGAGATGTACGCGGCCGACCTGGGGGTGCCGCGGGCCGCCTACGAGCGCCTCGGCATCAGCACGCGCGGGGTGTTCGCGGAGGGCAACATCGTGCGGCTGCGGCGGTAGCGGTTAGAAGCGGCGTGAGTCCCAGAGCACGTCGCCGTGGCCGCCGAGCTGGTTCTGCAGGCGTGAGGCGACGAAGAGCAGGTCGCTGAGGCGGTTCAGGTAGGGCGCGACGAACTCGCCCACGTGCTCCTCGCGGCTGAGGGCGAAGGTGATCCGCTCGGCGCGGCGGCAGATGGTGCGGGCGAGGTGGAGGTGGGCGGCGGTGGGGTCGCCCCCGGGCAGGACGAAGCTGGTGAGGGGCTCGAGCTCCTCGTTCCAGTCGTCGATCCACGCCTCGAGCTGCTCGACGTGGCGGCTCTCGACGCGGGGGCCGGTGGCCTCCTCCTCGGGCTCGCGCGGGGTGGCCAGCTCGGCGCCGAGGTTGAAGAGGACCTGCTGGATGACGGCGAAGGGCTCGTCCATGGGGCCTTCGAGCCCGCCGGCGACGGCGATGCCGATGGCGCTGTTGAGCTCATCGACGGTGCCGTAGGCCTCGATGCGGAGGCTCTCCTTGGGGACGCGCTGGCCGCCTGCGAGGGCAGTCGTGCCGTCGTCGCCGGCGCGGGTGTAGACGCGGTTGATGCGGACCATGGGGCAAGCATGCCGGAGCGCCGGGATGGGGGCCAGCCCGTCCCGACGGCAACTTCGACCGCTTCCGCGCGGCCGCGCGCCGATCCGGCACCGCGAACGGGAGCGCAACTCGGGGGCGGGTTGACCGAGCGGCCCCGGCTGCCCACCATCGCGGCATGGCTCTCTACGAATACCAGTGTCCAGCGTGCGGCGAGCGCTTCGAGAAGCGCATGCCCATGGGCGATGCCCTCCAGCTCACGCCCTGTCCCGCCTGCGATGCGCAGGCCCAGAAGGTGATCGGCAACTTCGCGGTCGTCGGGCGGGCGGAGGCGGGCGTCGGCGATGGCCCCGCGCCCTGGGAAGACGGCGGCGACGGCGACGGTGAAGGCGGGGGCGACCTCGCTGGCGGCGGCGCCGACGACCTGACGCATCACGGGCACAGCCACGGGCCCGGCGGCCACTCGCACGGCCACCCTCATCCCCACTAGCCCTTCAGCCCCAACCAGGGGGAGTGCTTGTAACGGGATTGGCAATGGTGTATGGTTGTCCATATGAAAAAGACGACCATCAACATTGAGGATGCGATCATGGAACGGCTGAAGGAAGAAGCCGCCCGCCGGAACACGACCATGGGAGCGCTCGTAGAGGCCGGGATCCGGCGGATCCTGGCGGAAGGCGAGGCGCCCGCCCCCGTGGCCGGCGAGCTGCCGCCCCTGCCCCTGCACAACATGGGCAAGCCCCTCGTGGATCTCGCCGATCGGGAGGCCCTGTACGAAGCCATGGACCGGGAGCGGGACGAGGAGCTGTACGGCACGCCCGAGCCCCGCATGCGGGCGGTAGCGGAAGAGATCGAGCCCTACGACGCCGGCCCCGCGACCCCCGGCCAGGGGGATGGCCGCTAGGTGCTCGCGGTCGATACGAATGTGCTGCTCTACGCAGCCAACGCAGACTCCGAGTTCCACGACCCCTGCCGGATGCAGCTGGAACGCTGGCGGCGGGACCCATCGCCCACGTTCCTGACGTGGAACGTGTGCTACGAGTTCCTGAAGAACGCGACGCACGCGCGCGTCTTCCCGAGGCCGTGGCAGGTCGAGCCGGCGATGCGGTTCCTTGATGCCCTGCTTGCATCGCCCGGGTTCCTCTTGCTGACAGCCACCCCGCGCCACCAGGCCGTCCTCGCGCAGACGCTGGCCGAGTTACCCGCCCTCCAGGGGAGCGTGCTGCACGACCTGCACACGGCCGTGCTCATGCGCGAGCACGGGGTTAGCCAGATCTGCACGAAGGACCGGGACTTCCAGCGGTTCCCCTTCCTGACCGTCATCGATCCGCTGGAGTAACACGGAGGCCCCGCCGAATGGCGGGGCCTCGTGATGTGTTGCCCGAACGGGGACGCTAGATCTCCAGCATCTCCGCGACGCGCTCGCGGTGGAAGTCGGCGTCGCCCCAGAAGAGCTCGGCGCGCTTCTGGCGGCGGAAGTAGAGCTGGATGATGTAGTCCTTGGTGAAGCCGATGCCGCCGTGGATCTGCTGGCCGTGGGCGACCACGCGGCGGCTGGCATCGCTGCACCAGGCCTTGGCCATGGCGGTGTCCATGTCCTGGGACTCTGCGTTCTCGCTGGTCGCCCAGGCGGCCTTGTAGGTGATGAAGCGCATGCCGTCGACATCGGTGACCATGTCGGCGGCCTTGTGCTGGATCGCCTGGAAGGAGCCGATGGGGCGGCCGAACTGGACGCGCTCCTTGGCGTAGTTGACCGCGATCTCGAAGTCCTTCTGGGCGAGACCGACGAGGTAGGCGTTCTCGAGATTCACCGCGATGTTGCGGGCGCGGCCGGCGGTGTCGTCGTCGACGGCGATGACGTCGTCGGCGCTCACGCTGACGTTGCTCAGGACGACTTCGGCCTGCTTGTCGCTGGCGATAGTCTTGAGGAGGTTCACCTCCACGCCGCCCTGGTCACGGGCGACGATGAAGTCGGCGAGGCCGCCGTCGGGGGTGTTGGCGAGGACGTGCAGGTAGTCGGCCACGTTCGCGTCGGGGACGAAGAGCTTGGACCCGTTGAGGACGTAGCCGTCGCCATCTTGGGTGGCGGTGAGGGTGAGGCCACCGCGATCCCAGCGGCCTGTCTCTTCGGTGACGGCGTAGGTGTGGATGGCGGTCCCGCTGGCGATGCCGGGGAGATACTTGGCCTTCTGCGCATCGCTGCCGGCGATGACGAGCCAGGCGGCGCAGGTGGCGTTGGGGATGAAGGGACCGGGCACGAGCGCGCGGCCGAACTCCTCGACGAGGACGCAGAGGTCGAGGTAGGTAAACCCGGATCCGCCGTTCTCCTCAGGGACCATGAGGCCCTGCCAGCCGAGGTCGGCCATCTTCTTCCAGAGGTCGGCGCTGTAGCCGGCCTCGTCCTCTTCCATGGCCCGCACGTGCTCTTCGGGGCACTCGTTCTCGAGGAAGTCGCGCGCAGAGTCGCGGATCAGGTTTTGCTCTTCGCTGAGGCTTAGATCCATCGTTTTCCGTCCTTCACCAGGGTCGCGATAGCGGGCGCACAGAAATGCGCCCCCTCCGCGGGGGTTAGCCGCGCGAGTCTAGCACGGGCTCGGGTGAACGTCAGGGCAGTTCCACGAAGGAGTCGAAGAAGCGCTCCTGGAAGTCGACGGCTGCGAGGATCGCGGGGGCATCCCACGCCGTGGCCGGGTCGAGGACGGCCACGAGCTTGTCCTCGATGTCGTCGCGGCGGCGGACGATGGCGATGACGGTCGCCTCGCAGTGGTCGAGGGGCTGGCTGGCGTCGAGGACGTACACGTCGAGGGGGTGGCCGTCGGGGGCGAGGGTGCCGGGCACGAAGCCGTAGTTGACCCCGTAGACGATGTCGTCCTCGCGGGGGTGGGTGCTGCCAAGGGGGCGGTCGACCTCGACGGTGATGCGGCGGCCGGCCCAGCCGGCGAGGTGGAGGTGGGGGTCCACGGCGGGTTAGCGGTTGCGCTGGACGAAGCGACCGATGCGCTCGAGGGCGCGCTCGATCTGCTCGTAGCCGCTGGCGTAGCAGGCGCGCACGAAGCCTTCGCCGCTGGCGCCGAAGGCCACGCCGGGCACGACCGCGACGCGCTCCTCGGCGAGGAGGCGTTCGCTGAAGGTGGTGCTGTCCATGCCCGTGGGGCGGATATCGGGGAAGGCGTAGAAGGCGCCGCGGGGACGGAAGGCGGGGAGGCCGACGGCGTGCAGGCCATCGACCATGAGGCGGCGGCGGCGGTCGTACTCGGCGAGCATCTCCTGGACGAAGCTCTCGCCGTGCTGGAGGGCGGCGAGGGCGGCGTACTGGGCGGCCGTGGGGGCGGACATCATGACGTACTGGTGGACTTTCATGGCCGCCTCGGCGAGCGGGGCGGGGGCGGCCAGCCAGCCGATGCGCCAGCCCGTCATCGCGTAGGTCTTGCTGAAGCCGCCGATGAGGATGGTGCGGTCGCGCATCCCCTCGATGGAGGGGAAGCAGGTGTGCTCGCCCTCGTAGGTGAGGCGCGCGTAGAGCTCGTCGCTGATGACGGCGAGGTCGTTGGCGGCGGCGACCTCGGCGACGGCCTCGAGGCTGGCGTGGTCCATGGTCGCGCCCGTGGGGTTGGCGGGATAGCCGAAGAGCAGCGCCTTCGTGCGCTCGGTGATGCGCTCGGAGACGTCGCTGCCGAGGAGGCGGAACTCGTGCTCGGCGGTGGTGGGGACGGGGCGGAAGCGGCCCTTGGCCATGATGACGGCGGGCTCGTAGGCGACGTAGCTGGGATCGGGGCAGAGGACCTCGTCGCCGTCGTCGATGAGGGCGCGAAGGGCGATATCGAAGGCCTCGCTGGAACCGCTGGTGACGACGATCTCGGTGGCGGGGTCGTAGGAGACGCCGTAGAGGCGGTGGATCTCCTCGCTGAGGGCCTCGCGCAGCTCCATCAGGCCGTAGTTGGAGGTGTAGTGGGTCTCGCCCTGCTCGATGCTCTCGATGGCGGCACGGCTGATGGGCTCGGGCGTTACATAATCCGGTTCACCGACGCCGAGGGAGATGACGTCGTCGATCGTGCTGAGCAGGTCGAAGAACTTGCGGATGCCGCTGGCGGGCACGGAGGCGAGGCTCTCCGAGATGAAGCGTTCGGCGCCGGGGGAAGCGTCGTCCACAGACCCGTTCCTTCCGCCCCCCGCGGGTGGCGGATACGAAAGAGCCGCCCCGCGGGCGGCCTTCTGTCCTGTGCGTTCTGGAACCGCTCGCATCCTACCTGCGCGCATGCGCGGCCGCCGCAGCGGCAGTGGGGAGGCAGGTGGCAGTCAGGTTGCGGTCCACGATCCGGACTCTGGGGATGGCGGGGATTACGGTCAAGGGTTCTCGGGGACGCGGGGGCGAGGCAACGTGTGCTAGAGTGAAGCTATCGCGCGATAGGAGGGAACCGTGGGGGTTTTCGAGGTGGATGTCAGGGTGGCCAACCCCGAGGATCGCGTGTTCCACAAGAGGGCCATGCTCGTCGATACCGGCGCCGCCCATTCCGCGCTGCCCGCTTCGTTCCTGAGGGAAGACCTGGGTATCTCTCCGGTGTACGAGCGCGAGTTCATGCTGGCGAACAATGATGCCGCGACCTACCCCGTCGGGGAGATCCGGTTCCGGGTGGGGGACGTGGAGATGACGGCGCCCGTGATTTTCGGACACGAGGACATGTACATCCTTGGAGCGACCGCGCTCCAGGCTCTCGGACTGATTCCCGACACCACGCATCACCAGTTGGTCGAAACGCCCATGCTGCTGGTGGGGATCAGGGGGAGGCCCTTCCCGGCGGAGTTCGGCGGCTTTCAGGGCTAGAGGGGGGCGAGGCGGTTGGACTCGCCGAGGGACTGCTCGAAGGCGTGGCCGATCTGCAGGATCGTGCCCTCGGCGCCCACGTCGCCGATGACCTGAAGGCCGACGGGCAGGCCCTCGCTGAGGCCGCAGGGGAGGCTGAGGGCGGGCAGCCCGGCGACCGCGCTGGGCAGCGTGTAGATGTCGTTCAGATACATGGCGTAGGGGTCGCCGAGCTTCTCGCCGCGGCGGAAGGCGACCTCCGGCGTGGTCGGCGTCACGAGCGCGTCGTAGCGGGTGAAGGCCTCGCGGAACTCCTCGGTGATGAGGGTCCGGACCTGCTGCGCCTTCAGGTAGAACTGGTCGTAGTAGCCGGCGCTGAGGGCGTAGACGCCGAGCATGATGCGGCGCTTCACCTCGTCGCCGAAGCCCTGCTCGCGGGTCTGCTCCATGTTCTCCCACATGCCGCTGCCGCCGCGCTCGCTGAGGCCGTACTTGACGCCGTCGTAGCGGGCGAGGTTGGAGCTCGCCTCGCTGGGGGCGATGAGGTAGTAGACGGCGAGGGCGTGCTCGGTCATGGGCAGGGAGAGGTCGGTGTCGACCTCGCAGCCGAGGGACTCGAGGCGCGCGAGGGCTTCGTCGATGCGGGCGCGCACGCCCGGCTCCATGCCCTCGATGAAGTACTCGCGGGGCACGCCGATGCGCTTCCCGGCGATATCGCGGCCGAGGTAGTGGCGCATGTCCGGCCGGGGGGAGGGATCGCTGGTGGAATCGCGCGGGTCGTGGCTGCCGATGCCGTCGAGGATGGTGGCCACGTCCTCGACATCGCGGCCGATGGGGCCGACCTGGTCGAGGGAGCTGCCGAAGGCGATGATGCCGTAGCGGCTGACGCGCCCGTAGGTGGGGTCGAGGCCGACGACGCCGCAGAGGGCGGCGGGCTGGCGGATGCTGCCGCCGGTATCGCTGCCGAGGGCGGCGAGGCACTCGCCCGCGGCGACGGCGGCGGCGGAGCCCCCGGAGCTGCCGCCGGGCACGCGATCGGGGTCCCAGGGGTTGCCGGTGGGGCCGAAGGCGGAGTGCTCGGTGCTGGAGCCCATCGCGAACTCGTCCATGTTCGCCTTGCCCACCATGACGGCGCCGGCGCGCTTGAGCTGCTCGTAGACGTGGCTGTCGTAGGGCGGGACGAAGTCGCCGAGCATGCGCGAGCCGGCGGTCGTGCGGACACCCTTCGTGACGATCAGGTCCTTCACGGCGAAGGGAATGCCGGTGAGGGGGGTGGCCGTGCCCGCGGCGAAACGCGCGTCGGCCTCGCGGGCCTGCTCGCGCGCGACCTCGTCGGTGCGGGTGATGTAGGCGTTGACGCGACCCTCGACGGCATCGACGCGGGCGAGGACGGACTCCGTCAGCTCGATGGCGGAGAACTCGCGCGCACGCAGCCCCGCCTGGGCCTCGTGCGCCGTCAGCTCCCAGAGCTCGCTCATTCGAGGACCGCGCGCACGCGGATGAGGCCGTCCTCGACCTCGGGCGCGTTGCTGAGGGCGTCGTCACGCCGCAGGGAGGGCGCGACGGAGTCCGTGCGCATGACGTTCTGGAGGGGGAGCGGGTGGGCGGTGGGCTCGACGCCATCGGTATCGACGGCGGCAAGGGCCTCGAAGTGGTCGAGAATATCGGAGAGCTGGGTGGTGAGGCGGTCGATCTCGGCATCGGTGAGGCCGAGGCGGGCGAGCCTGCCGACGTGGACCACCTGGTCGCGGGAGATGGGCATGGGCGCGATCGTACACAGGGGTTCGCGCACGTGCCCGCAACCGGGCGCTTTGCTAGGCTCGATCGTGATGAGGCGTTGCCCCCGTCTCTCGTGCCTCCCCCTTTTCGCCCCGGCCGATTGCGCTCCGAACGATGTCTAGCCAGATCGTCATCCGCCGACGCCTGCGGGCGCGCCGCGCGCGCAGCCAGCAGCGCAGGTTTCCCATCTGGGCGATCGGCCTGCTGGTGGTCGGCTTCCTCTTCTCGGCGGTGCTGGCGGCGGGGGCGGGGAGCGTGTACGCCGTCTACCAGCACTACGCGCGGGACTACGTGGCCATCGAGGACCTGCTGATCGAGCGGCAGGTGGGGATCACGCGCATCTTCGACCGCACGGGAGATGTGGAGCTGGGCGTGCTCACGAACCCCGCCCAGCAGCTCCTGCACCCGGTGGCGCTGGACGACATCTCGCAGAGCATGATCGACGCGACCGTCTCCACGGAGGACAACGCCTTCTGGACGCATCCCGGGGTGAACTACCGGGGCCTCGCGCGTGCGGCCTGGGAGAACTACCTGGGCGGGGGCATCGGGACGGGCACGGGTGGCTCCTCGATCACGCAGCAGCTGATCAAGAACGTCTACATCTGCGGGAGCTTCACCGACCCGGACGACCCGTGCGTGGCGGAACGCACGGTGGACCGCAAGCTGCGGGAGATCGCCTACGCGATCGAGCTGGAGCAGGACTACACGAAGGAGCAGATCCTGACGTGGTACCTGAACCAGATCTCGTATGCCGACCGCTACGTGGGCGTGCAGGCGGCGGCGGAGGGCTACTTCCGCAAGAACGCAGCCGACCTGTCCCTGGCGGAGTCGGCGATGCTGGCGGGGATCCCCCAGTTCCCGACGCTGTACCACCCGCGCCTGAACTGCCACCGCGACGACGACGACAACTGCATCCTCGATGGGCAGGGGCGGATGACGGTGGGCGGGCCGGCGAAGGCGCGCCAGGAGGACGTCATCGACCTGATGGTGACGCACGGGTGGATCACCTTCTCGGAGGCGGAGAGCGCGAAGGATGAGACCCTCTACGTGTTCCCCGCGGCCACGACCGCCGCCCAGGACGCCTCCGCCTTCATCGACAACCAGGTGGAGCCGCGGCTGGTGCGGATGTGCGAGGCGGGCCTGCTGCCGAAGCTGGAGAACGTGCCCGACTGCCTCACGAGCGTCCACAGCGCGGGCTGGACCGTGCGCACGACGCTCGACTGGGACGCGACGCAGGCGGCCCTGGAGATGGCGAAGGCGGCGATCGAGCGGGGGCTGGAGGAACTGGGCTGCGAGTGCCACAACGCGGCCATCGTCACGATCGACCCGGAGAGCGGGGAGCTCCTCGTCTACGCCCCCAACCGCGATCCTTCGTTCACGGCGGACCCGCGCGTGGCCGGCAACGTCGACCAGCTGGTGGAGATCAACCAGCCGGGGTCGGCCTTCAAGCCGGCGGTCTACCTGGCCTGGTTCGAGTATGCGAACAAGGCGCCGATGAGCATCCTCTGGGACACGGACCCGCTGGTGATCGAGGGCACGGACATCGAGGTCCTGAACCCGCGGCCGCGGCCGCGCACGGAGGGGCTGATCTCGGCGCGGGCGGCGCTGGGCGGTTCCCAGAACGTGGCCGCCTACCGGGCCGCGCAGGAAGCGGGCATCCCCAACGTGATCACGATGGCCAAGCTGCTCGGCATCACCACCGTCCACCAGGAGTTCGACCCGACCTTCGTGTCGCACCTCGACATCGACTACGGGGCCTCGATCGCGACGGGCGGGGCCAACATCCGCGCGGTCGACATGGCCTACATGAACGCCACGATCGCGAACATGGGGGTGATGGTCGGGGTGCCCCACCTCGCCACCACGGTCTCCACCGATGCCCTGAACAACACCGCCTTCGACGAGGGCATCGACTACGAGAACGCGCTCCAGCAACGGCTGGCCTTCCAGCGCGGGCACCTGCGCCTGCCGGGCACGCGCCCCCTCGACCCGGTGACGGTGCTGGAGGTGCGCGACATCAACAACCGCGTGATCTTCCGGCACGAGGGGCCGCAGCGAATCCGGACGGTGGACGCGGGCAGCGTCTGGCTGCTGCACTCGATCATGTCGGACTGCACCGCGCGCTTCGTCATCTGGGGGTGCGGGACGAGCAACGAGGACATCCGGCTGGACGCGTTCGTGAACGGGGAGAAGCTGCCCTCGGGGATCAAGACGGGCACGCAGCAGGGCCCGCTCGACGCCGCGGACACGCTGGAGACGTGGATGAACGGCTACTCGCGGCACGCGGCCACGGCCGTGTGGGTGGGGAACGCCACGAACGAGCTCGTGATCGACGGCGCCTCGGGGGAGTACGCCGCGGCCCGCACCACCCTCTGGCTCTACAAGCACTGGATGGGGGCCTACCACGAATACCTACTGGAAGAGGAGCGCATCGAGGAGATCGAGGACTTCGAGGAGCTGCAGCCCCGCAACGTCGAGCGGACCGCTTTCGCGACGCCCGCCACCGATCGCCACCTGGCGGGCGGCTGCGACCAGGTGGTGGAGGCGTGGGTGCGGACGGACGTGGAGTACGAGGATGTCTGCGAGCCGGCGGTGATCGACACCCGCAACGGGCTGCTCGCCTCGGCCAAGACGCCGCAGCGCTACCGGGAACTCCAGGGGTTCGTGAAGCTGCCCGAGTGGGAGGCGGATCTCGCCATCAGACTCGTGGAAAACCCGCCCGAGAACTTCTATGCGTACATCCCCCTGATGCCGGAGGAACCGAGCGAGGGCTTCATCGCCGTGGACCTCTTCTTCCCCTTTAGCAGCGGCAACGTGGGCGAAGGCACGGACGTCGTCGGGAGCGTGAACGTGGGGCGCCTGACGGAGTGGGTCCTGGAGATCGCACCGGGCGCCAACCCGCAGGAGGACGACTGGATGGTGATTGCCTCCGGCGAGGAGAACGTCCTGAACGACCTGCTCGGCAAGATCGAGGTGGAGGACGAGGAGTTCCCGCCGCGCGTCTACACGTTGCGGCTGACGGCGTGGCAGGGCCTCCTCGCCCCGCTCCGGGATACGGTCCTCGTGAATCTGACCGATGGACCCGCGGTGCGGGCGCCGGGCCGGTCGGGGAGCGGCCCGACGGCGCCAACCCTGCCCTTCGATGAGGGTCCGCCGGAGCCGGTCGAGCCGGAGGAGCCGGTCGAGCCAGGGGAAGCGGTCGAGCCAGAGCAGCCCTAGCGGAAGCGGGCGCCGACGTTCAACCCAACCTCCGCGGCCCACTCGCCCGCGTTGAGCTTGCGGGCGCCCTGGGGCTGGACGCGCTTCACGTGCAGCACGCCCCCGTTGAGGCGCACGTCGATGCCGTCCTCCTCGATGGCGAGGACGGCGCCGGGCATGCCGGGAACGTTCTCGAGGGAGAGGCGGCAATCGAACACGCCGAGGCGCTCGCCGCCGCGGCGCGTGGTCCAGGCGCCGGGCTGGGGGTTGCAGCCGCGGATGCGGTCGTAGACCTGCTGGGCGGGCTCGTGCCAGGGGATGCGGGCGTGGTCTTCGCCGCAGGGCGGCTCGTAGGTCGAGAGGGCGTGGTCCTGGTCGATGCGGGGGGCGTCGCCGGCCTCGACGAGCTTCACCGCCTCGGCCATGGCATCGACGCCCATGGGGAAGAGGCGCTCGAAGTAGAGCGAGCCGAGGGTGTCGTCGGGGCCGATCTCGCAGGTCTTCTGGAGGAGGATGGGGCCGGTATCGACGCCGTCATCGGGCCAGAAGATGCTGAGGCCGGTCTCGGTTCTGCCGAAGATGATGGGCCAGTTCATGGCGGAGGAGCCGCGGTGGAGGGGAAGGAGGCTGGGGTGGTACTGGATGGTGCCCTGCTCCGGCGCGGCGAGCGCCTCCCCGGGCAGGATCTCGGTGACGAAGGCCATCACACCGAGCTCGGCGCCGGCGGCTCTCCAGGCGGCCAGCCCGTCCTCGCCCTTGAGGGCGGCGGTGTCGATGGGGGCCAGGCCGGCTTCCTCGGCGGCCACCCAGAGGGCGTCGGGGCGGGCGCCTTCGCGGGGCTCGGGGGCGGAGGCGGCGACGATCTCCACGCCGTCCTCGATCAGCCGCTTGAGCACGGCCTCGCCGAACGCCGCCTGGCCGATGATCGAGACGCGCATACCTTCCTCCGTGAGGCGAAATTGTCGGGTGGGAGCCTACACGAGCGCGGCGGGGGAGCGTGTAAGGCGAAGGGCGGCCTACACTCGCAGCACGATGCTGCAGCGACCAGTATCCGAAGGAGCCCCCCAGGGCGGCGTGTTCGCCGCCCTGGTGCGCGGCGGAACGACGGCCAGGCCGCGCGCCTGAGCCGCTGCAACCGTTCCGTCCCGCGTAGCAGGAGGTTTCCCCAATGGTCTGTGTCGAACCCGCCCACCTGAGCGATGCCGACGCCATCCACGCCCTCATCGATGACTGGGCGCAGCGTGGCGAGATGCTCGAACGCCCCCTCGGCGAGATCCACGAGGCGATCCGCGACTTCAAGATCGCCCGCGAGGGCGGCGAGGTCGTGGGCTGCGGCTCGCTCCACATCATGGGGCCGGACATCGCCGAGATCCGCTCGCTGGCCGTGCGCGAGGACCAGCACGGCAAGGGCGTGGGCGCGGCGATCGTCGATGCGTGCGTCGACGAGGGCCGGGAGATGGGCATCGAGCGGGTGTTCGCGCTGACCTACCAGCCGGGGTTCTTCGAGCGGCAGGGGTTCGTCCTCGCGAACGTGATGGACTTCCCCCAGAAGGTCTGGAACGAGTGCGTGCGTTGCCCGTTCTTCACGGACTGCCGGGAGATCGCAGTCGTGCGGGACCTGCGGCTGGAGGGCACGTAGCGCCCAATCAACAGTTGCGACAACTATCCTCCCTCGGTAGGCTGGTGGAACCGGGAGGATCCGCGTGGCCGCTTCCACCTTCGATTCGCGAGAGGCCTACCACCGGCTCCGCGAAGGCGGCATGGACGAGCCTGCTGCTGATGCGGTTGTGGAGATACTGAGCCCCTTCGTCACGCGCGACATCCTGCAGGCAGAACTGGCCATCGTTCGAGCCGAGTTGGCGAATGTCCAGGTCAGCATCATTACCTTCGTGGCGGCCCTCAACATCGGCATCGCGACCATTGCGGTGGCGGTGGCGGCGCTGGTGACGTAGCGGTCGCGTTCCCTAGAACTTCGAGATTTCGATTTCCTTCTGCGTGATGAACTCCAGGAGGGCGGGGTTGCCGGCCTCGGTCTGGGCGATGCCGCGCTTGATGGCGGGGACGATCTCGGCGGCGTCGGTGACGCGCTCGCCGTAACCGCCGAAGGCCTTCGCCATGTCGGCGTAGTTGCCGCTGATGTCGGTGCTGCGGAACTTCTCGGTGGCGGCCTGCATGATGGGGAGCTCGATCGCCATGGAGAAGTTGTTGAGGAGGATGGAGAGGATGGGGATGCGCTCGCGCACGGCGGTCTCGAAGTCCATGCCGGTGAAGCCGATGGCGGCATCGCCCCAGACGTTGATGCAGAGCTGGTCGGGGCGGGCGAGCTTCGCGCCCATGGCGTAGCCGAGACCCGTGCCGAGCTGGGTTGTTTTGCCCCAGCCGATGTAGCTGAGGGGGGTTCGGCTCTCCCAGAAGGGCGAGAGCTGGTCGCGGGGGCTGCCGGCGTCGTGCGTGATGATCGTGTTGTCGACGTCGACGGTGTGGAGCAGATCCCAGATGACGCGGTAGGGGGAGAGGGGCGAGGAGGCGTCGGTGAGCTTGGGCTTCCACTCCTCGATCCACTCTGCCTTCGTCGTCGCGATGCGCTCGGTCACGCCGTCGCGGGAGGCGCCGGCGCCGTCGAGCTCGCAGAGGAGGGCGTCGAGGGTCAGCTTGGCGTCGCCGATGAGGGCGTGGTCGGAGGCGACGTCCTTGTTCACGTCTGCCGGGTCGAGGGTGGCGTGGATGATGGTCTTGCCCTTCGGCATGGCCACGCCGAAGCCGGTGGCGGCGAAGCTGCAACCGATGCCGAAGATGACGTCGGCGTCCTGGAGGAACTCGTGGACGGTGCGGGGGATGGCGCGGCCGCCCGAGCCGAGGGAGAGGGGATGGTCCTCGGGGAAGGCGCTCTTGCCCTGGAGGCTCGTCGTGACGGGAATCTGGAGGAGCTCGGCGAGCTGGCGCAGCTCGTCCCAGGCCTTCGCGTAGTGGACGCCCTGGCCGGCGTAGATGACGGGACGCTCGGCGTTGCGGAGCACCTCGGCGACGGACTTGACGGCCTCGGGATCGGGGCCGGAGCGGAGGGTGGGGGCGGGCTCGTAGGCGAAGTCGTCGGGCACGTCCTCCTGGAAGACGTCGCCGGGGATCTCGATGAGGACGGGGCGGGGGCGGCCGTTGCGGACCTGGGTGAAGGCGCGCCGCATCACGTCGGGGACGGTGGAGCCGAGGGTGACCTGCTCGGTCCACTTGGTGACGTGCTGGAAGTTGAGGAACGAGTTGAAGTTGGGGGCGGTATTCGTGATGCGGCGGGCGTAGCCGCCGGGCATCACGAGGATGGGGACGGAATCGCCGTAGGCCTGGGCGACGCCGCCGAAGGCGTTCTCGGCGCCGGGGCCGTGCTGCATGGCAAAGACGCCGATGCGGTCGCCGGAGTTGACCCGGCTGAAGGCATCGGCCATGTGCAGGCCGACGCGCTCCTGGCGCACGATGATGGTGCGCACGTCGGCGCGGGCGGCGGCTTCGATGATGGGGTTCACGGGGTAGGCGACGAGGAACTCCACGCCCTCCCGCTTCAGGATCTCGGCTACGGCATCGGCGACCTTCATGGCTCCCCCTCTGGTGGCCGCGATCTGCGGGTCGCGACGGCGACAGTGTACCGGTCGAGGGCGTGGCCGCTTGCCGGTAGGCGGGGGTGACGCGCAGAATCGGGCGCGATGCCCCTGCTTACCGTGATCTCCGATTCACCCGGCGCCGGCAAGACCGGCGTCGCGGCCACCGTGGCGAGGTCGCTGGCCTACGCCGGACGGCGCGTCTGGCTGGTCCGCGGCGAAGGCGACGGCGGTAACGCCGCCGCCGACGCGCACTGGTACTCGACGCTCGAGTTCGCGCCGGGAAGCGCCTCGACGCCAGTCGCGGCGAACGTGATTCCCCCACCCAACGACGACGAGGTCGTGGTGGCGGAGCTGGACGAACCGCTTGAGCGAGCGGACGCGACGATCCTCGTGACGCGCGGCCTGCCCGAGGAGGCGCGCGTGGCCGAAGTGGCGCCGCTCGCCGTCGTGGCGGTGGACGTGGCGGCTTCGGTGCTGGCGGATGCGCCGGACGAGTGCGGGGGCGCGCCGCTGGTGGCGCTGGCCGAGGACCGCACGCTGGCGGGCTTCAGCGTGTCGGAAGCGCAGGCGACCCTGCGCGCGGAGACGCTGGTCGAGGGGGACGGGCTTGATCTGACCTGCGACCACCTCGTGATCGCGCCCATTGGGTCTGACGCGGGGCAGCCGTACCTGAGCCGCTTCGAATCGAAGGCGGTGGTGGTGCGCTTCGACAAGACGGACCAGCACCTGGCGGCGCTGGTGACGGAGCCGGCCTGCCTGATCCTGACGGGCGGCCGCCGCCCCAGCGAGTACCTCTACGACGCGGCCTCGGCGCGGGGCGTACCGGTCATGCTCTCGCGGACGGACACGGAGAACACGGTGATCGCGCTGGAGGGCATCTTCGACCGGACGCGGTTCCACGGGGAGCGGAAGCTGGAGCGGATGTCGGAGCTGCTATCGGAGGCGGGGCTGGTGGAGCGGGTGTCGGGGGCGCTGGGCTAGGCCCTAGCCGTCGCGGCGGCTCGTTGCGGTCAGTCGCTCTACTGCTTGGCAGCAGCCTCCAAGCGCCGGAAGTGAACAGCAAAGGCCTTGCTCACGATGGACCAGAGGTCGGTGTCAAGGTCGTGCTTGACCTTGACTGTGTTGAGCACGTCGTATCCCGCATCTGCCAAGCCCTCGGCTAGCGCTCTCTCTAGGGCAGCCACCACGTTGCGTCGCTCAACATGAACATCCCAGTCCTTGTTGGGAGCCTCGGAGAAGATGGGGCCGTAGGCTATCAACTCGAAATTGTCGCATTCCTCCGGGCTGGTCCCACGCTTCTCCAAGTGTTGGCGAACCATGTTCTGGAATTTGTTGCTCCCCAAGTGCTGGCCCATACGTGTGAACGGGGCTCCAGCGTTTGGCGATGAGTTGTCCCCGGTGCGGCCCACATAGAGCAGTTCGCCAACTGGAGACGTAATTCGCCAGACATAAAGCCAGAACCCCCGGGCGATCATGGCGGCTGGCAGCGTCATGGTGTGAGTTGTGGCTGCCAACTGCTCCAAAACGCTGCCTGCTAGCCGTCGCGGCGGCGGACGAGGGAGGTGGAGCGGCGGACGAGGCCGCCGATGCCGGTGTCGGGGTCGGCGCCTTCCATGCCGTTGGGCATGAGGCCGGGCGAGAGGGAGGGGGCCTTTTCGTGGCCGCAGTAGGGGCAGACCAGCCAGCCGAAGTCGAGGGGTTTGGAGCAGGCCTCGCAGGGTTCCTTCAGCTCGGCCAGGCAGAAGGGGCAGACGAGGAAGTCGTCGCGCACGCGGCGGCGGCACGTGGGGCAGGCCTTCTGGTCGTCGAGGTCCTGGAGGATGGCCTCCTCCTCGAGGGAACGCTCGTAGAGCTCGGTGAGCGTCTGGCTGGGGCGCAGGATGAGGTAGATCCAGTGGCCCGGGAGGGAACCGCCCAGCACGAGCACGATGGAGATGAGCTGCATCACGGGGTCGCGCGTGCGCTGGCGGATGTCGCGGAAGACCCAGAAAACGAGGGCGACCCAGATGATCGCGTAGTAGACGGCGATCACCGTGAGCACGAGGCGCAGGGTCGCTTCCCACGAACCGCCGGGCCAGTCGAACATTGCGCTTTCCCTGCCTTGCGGGCACGCACTCGACACGCGTCGCGCCGCCGATCTGAGGTTACAGCATCGGTGCGTAGACGCGCGACGGAAACTGTTCAGGTTCGTGATCGGAGTGCGGGCGCGGGAGGGGTGGAGCCGATACGATAGAGCGCGTGACTTCCACCCAACCTTCGTCCTCCGCCATCGAGGGGTTGAACCCCGAGCAACGCGCCGCTGCCGAACATCCGGAGGGCGCCCAGCTCATCCTGGCGGGGCCGGGGAGCGGTAAGACGCGGGTGATCACGCACCGCATCGCGTGGCTCGTGGGGGAGCAGCGGGTCGCGCCCTGGCGCATCCTCGCGGTGACCTTCACGAACAAGGCGGCGCGGGAGATGCGGGCGCGGGCGGAGGGGATGCTGGGGGAGGATGCGGCCAAGCTCCACCTGGGCACGTTCCACTCGATGTGCGCGCGCTGGCTGCGCATCCACGGGGAGGACATCGGCCTCTCGCCCGACTACGTGATCTACGACGACGCGGACCAGACGGCGCTCATGAAGCGCGTGCTGGAGCGGCTGCACGTCGATACGCGCCAGTTCACGCCGCGCTCGGTGCTCTCGGCGATCTCGAGCGCGAAGAGCGAGATGCGCGGCGCCGACCACTTCAAGGGGCAGACGGAGAGCTACTTCCAGGAGATCGTGGCGCGCGCCTACGAGGGTTACCAGAAGGGTTTGCGCGAGGCCTCCGCGCTCGATTTCGACGACCTGCTGACGGAGACGGTGCGGCTGTTCCGGGAATCGGAGGAGGCGCTGGAGCGGCGGGCGGGGCAGTACCTGCACGTGCTCGTCGACGAGTTCCAGGACACGAACCCGGCCCAGTACGCGCTCGCGCGGCAGTTGGCCTCGGTGCACGGGAACATCTGCGTGGTGGGCGACCCCGACCAGAGCATCTACTCGTGGCGGGCAGCGGATCCGCGGAACACCCAGTATTTCCAGCGCGACTTCCCCGATGCGACCCCGTACCTGCTGGAGCAGAACTACCGCTCCACGCAGCCGATCCTGGACGCGGCCAGCGCGGTCATCGAGAACAACCGCAGCCACATCGAGCGCGCCCTCTGGACCGAGCGCAAGGACGGGCAGGCGCTCATCCAGTACGAGGCCTACAACGACGAGGAGGAGGCCGAGTTCGTGGCGCGGGAGGTGGAGCGCCTCGCGACGACGGGGCGGCCGCTGGGGTCGGTGGCGGTGCTGTACCGGACGAACGCGCAGTCGCGGCCGATCGAGGACGCGCTCGTGCGGCGGCGCATCCCCTACCGGCTGATCGGGGGCGTGCGCTTCTACCAGCGGCGCGAGATCAAGGACCTGGTCGCGTACCTGCGGCTCGTCCACAACCGGCTCGATGAAGCGAGCCTGCTGCGCATCATCAACGTGCCCGCCCGGGGCATCGGCGATACGACCATCGGGCGGCTCTCGGAGTACGCGGGCTCGACGGGGCTGGCGGTCTGGGACGCCTGCGAGGCGGTCGCGCGGGGGGAGCCGGTGCCGGGCATCGCGGCGCGGGCGGCGACGTCCGTGCGGCGCTTCGTGCACGCGGTCGAGGCGATGCGGGGTCAGCGCGACCGTCCCCTGGCGGAGCTGCTCGACTACGTGCTCGAGGAGAGCGGCTACGTGGCCTACCTGCGCGATCGTGACGAGGGCGGGGAGGAGCGGCTGGAGAACGTGCTGCAGCTGCGCACGGTGATGGCGCAGTACGAGGACACGACGGGCGGGGAGGCGGCCGACCTCGCGAGCTTCCTGCAGGACGTGGCGCTGGTGGCGGACGTGGACGAGATGGAGGGGGCGGCGGAGGCGATCACCCTGATCACGCTGCACGCGGCCAAGGGGCTGGAGTTCCCGGTGGTGTTCCTGGTGGGGATGGAGGAGGGGGTCCTACCCCACATCCGCTCGTTCGACGACCCCCGGCAGCTAGAGGAGGAGCGGCGCCTGGCCTACGTGGGCATCACGCGGGCGGAGGACGTGGTCTACCTGACGCGCGCCTACCGGCGCTACCTGGGAGGGCGGCCGCTCACGAATCCGCCGTCACGCTTCCTGGGGGAGATCCCGGAGGAGCTGGTGCAGCCTTACCGAAGCGGCGACAGGCGCACGGTCCGGGAGCCGGCGCGGGTCGCGCCCGCGGCGCGGCCAGCGGCGCCTGCGCCGGCGCCCTCC
>CAYMDV010000017.1:0-64235 GCA_964389725.1 uncultured Anaerolineaceae bacterium | reverse complement strand
TGATCGCCGCCGTCAGCGTCGTCTTGCCATGATCGACGTGCCCGATCGTGCCCACGTTGACGTGCGGCTTCGTGCGCTCGAACTTCTCCTTCGCCATCGCGAATCCTCCGCGCGGGTAGTGGCGTCGCCGCATCCCTGGGTTACCCGGGAGCGCCTCGCCCTGGAGCCCTCATCCAGATTTGAACTGGAGACCTCGTTCTTACCAAGAACGCGCTCTGCCAACTGAGCTATGAGGGCCAAGTCCGCGTGTGCGTACTTGATAGTAGCGGGATTTTCGTTGTGGGGGAGTGGGGGTCGGCGGAAGGCGCGCCGGGCCGCCAGGCCCCTGGACGGGCGGGCATCACACACCCCGCCAACCTGTCGCTGGGAACAGGGGCTTGTCGCTTCCCCTTGAGGTGTGGCTCCCCTAGGCCAGACCGCGCTTCGCCAGCTCCTTCGGCATACGCTCGGCATCGGCGCTCAGCAGGGGACCGCGCTCCTCGTCGGTGAGCGTGCCCGCCGTGTCCTTCGCCATCTTGCCGCCGTCGAAGAGGATCCACTTCTCGGGAATCACCTCGAGGATGACCCGCAGGGGCGAATCGAGGCGCTCGACGAACGCGGCCGCGGCCTCCGCGTCGGGGCTAATCTTGTTGGCGAGGGCCGGGTAGAACCAGTCCTTCGTCTCCTGGTCATCGTGGATGATGCAGCGACCCTTGGCCGTCGCCTGGCCCCCCGGGGCGCCCGAATCGGGCGCGCAGGCGGCGCTGCTCACGATGACGGAGACGCGCGGGTCGCGGCGGATGGCGGCGACGCGGTGGCGGTGCACGGCGCAGGTGATCCAGAAGCGCCCTTCGTGCCACACGTAGGCGTGGATGACGCCGACGGGCCAGCCATCGCGCGTGCTCCAGTTGAGCGCGCACTCCCTGGCGTTGGTGAGGAGCGATTCGAGCTGCTCCTCGTCGAGTGGGTAACCGGAAACGGTTTCGTGGTCCTGAGCGCCGGCCATCTGTAAGCCTCCAAGGGTAGTGCTGGCCGCACCGGAGCGCGGCGCCCCGAACCGTGGCAGAGCGCGGCGCGCGCGTCAACGGGTGGGCAGTATGCTGAGAAGCGGCAATGAAGTTACTCGGACCGGCGCAGATCAAGGAGCCGCAGGATCTGGCTTTCCTCAACGCAGCCCACCGTGCGAGGAAGCGGCTTGAGATCGACCTGACAGGTGTGGAGTGGATATCCCCACTTGGCGTGGTGGCAATTCTCGCCACATGTCTGCGAGCAGACGCATCTTCGCTCGACACCACGGTCTATCTCCCCGAGAAGCGAGACGTGAGGACGTACCTGGCGCAGGTCGGGTTTCTCCCGGAGCTTGAGCGCCGAGACTGGGCCGTGGATGAAGACATCGACATTGACTTGACGGCCGAAATTGAACCATGCCTCACCGTGTCGCGCGTCACGACCGACGATGAGGTGGAGGGCGCGGGAGATAGCCTCACCAAGGCACTCGGCCTCGCGGGGCTCTCAGGGGGATTCGCCGACGACCTGTGGACGATCGCTACCGAGCTCACCGCGAATGCTCGGGAACACGGGGCCGACTGCTACGCGGTGGCACAAACCCATACCGGCAGTCGAAGTGGCACTCCCGGCGTTCAAATCGCGGTTGCCGATTTCGGGCCGGGCTTCGCCAGCACCCTCCGGGAACACCACGGCGACATGTCAGACAGCGACGCAATCATTCGGGGGTTTGAGGCTGGTGTGAGTGGAACGGGCGATCGGTATCGGGGCAACGGGCTCGCCTACATCGCGGAGGCGGTCGACAAGTACCGCGACAACGTGCTGCACATCGTCTCGCAGGCCGGCCATGTCGTCAGGCGGGGATCCCGGTTCCAGGTCATTGAGGGGTTTGCCTTCCGTGGAACGCTTGCTTCAGCTTACCTCCCGGTACCCACCGGCTCGCTATAATCGACCAATCTCAACGAGGGAGGCCCAGGTGTCGATCGTGCTCGCCCAACACGGCCTGTCCTTCGCGACCCGCTCACGCGCACGTGCGCTCGTCGATGCAGAACTGGGCGGGGCCCAGCAGCGTTCCGTCACCATCGACGCGAGCGGCGTCTTCATGAGCCCTTCCTTCATCGGCGCCCTCCTCGTCGCCCTCGTGGACGAACGGAAGTCCACGTCCGTCGTTGTGCGTGGCGCCAGCGAACAGGCCGCCTACATCACGCAGGACCTCGCCGAGAAGTTTGGCTTCGCCGACCGCGTCGAGGTCGAGCAGCCCGCACTCCCCACCACCTGAGCCCCCGGCGGCGACAACCTCGCGTCCCCGAGGCGCCCATGTGCCGCCCGGGCTGCCACGGGGACGTCAAATCGAAAGCCCTGCTTTCAAATATCATGCAAATCTAAAGTAGCGCTTTCGATCTGCCGCGCCTGCCGTTTGCTCCGCCCCCTCCCGGACGAACTTGCCCGGCCCGAGGGAACGATCCGGGGCTATTGCGCGTATCGGTCTACAGGATGGTACTGGCACCACTGAACGTGCTGCTTGAAGACCACGCCGGCGGGCACGCGGAAAGAGACGCTCACATGACCGACGACGAAGCCGTTCTGCGCTGCCAGGACGGCGACCGCGACGCCTTCCGCCACGTGGTCGAGCAGTACAAGAACCCCCTCTTCGGGACCGCCTACCTGATGACGGGGAACGCGGCCATCGCCGAGGAGCACGTGCAGGAGGCGTTCCTGCTGGCCTGGCGCGGCATCCGCACCTTCCGGCGGGGGCGCCCGCTGAAGCCCTGGCTGATGCGCATCCTCGTGAACGCCGTGCTGGCCGAGCGCCGCCGGCGTTCGCTGACGACGGTGCCGCTGGAGGACTCGCCGCCGCTGGAGGCGCCCGCGCGGGCGGGCGAATCGATCGAGACGAGCGAAGACCGGGAGGTGCTGCGGCAGGCGCTGGAGCAGCTCTCCCCGGAGCACCGCCAGGTGGTGGTGCTGCGCTACTTCGCGGACCTGACGGTCCCGCAGGTGGCGCGCTCCGCCGGGGTACGGGAGGGAACAGTCAAATCGCGGCTCCACCGGGCGTTACGCCAGATGCGGGAGCTGCTGGAGCAGTCGGGCGTGATGGAGGTGGCCGGCAATGGCGCGTAACGACGTACCGGATCGGGAGATGGAAGAACGCCTGCGCTCGCACTTCGCCGAGGAGGCGCGAGAGCTGCAGGCCCCGGACGATCTGTGGGAGCGGCTGGAAGGCCGCCTGGGAAAACAGCAGCCGCCGCGCTTCGCTTCCTTGCGTGGAGGGGTCGCCGCCATCGGCGAGATGCCCTGGATTCCGGCAGCGGCGGCGGCCGTCCTGGTTGCTGGCGTGGGCATCGGGATCTGGGCCCTGGCGATCGGGGGCGGTGACGGCGCGGGCGACGACGACGATGCCGCCGCGCCCGTGGCCGCCGCCAGCGACAGCGCCCGGGTGCGGGAGGTCGCGCCCGCCGCGACGGTCGCCGCGACCGAGGCCGCGGCCGCGGTGCAGGAAGAGGTGGCGGCTGAGGCCGAAGCCACCGTCGCTGCGGCCGCGCAGGAAGCGGCTCCCCCGGAGGCCGAGGCCGAGACCACGCAGGCCGCCCAGCAGGAAGAAGTGGCGGCGGCGGCGACGACCGCGCCCACCCCGGAACCCGAGGCAGTCGCCGTCGTCGAGGAGCCGGAGCCCGAGGCCGCCGCCACCGAAGCTCCCGCAGCCGAGGAGGCAGCGGCCGAGGACCCGGCCGAGCCCGTCGATGACATGGCCGACGACATGGACATGGCCGGCGACATGGACGAGATGGCAGACGACATGGATGCCGACATGGATATGGCCGACGACTCCATGGAAGACGCCTCCCCGCCAGAGGCGGCCAACACTGGGCCAGGTCCCCAGCGGGGCCAGGGCGGCGACGCCCCCGAGGCGGAGGCGCCCCCGGAGCAGCAGCGGCCTCCCGCCACCACCTTCGAGGACTACGAGCGCGCCGGCTTCGTGGATACGGCCACGGACGCCATCTCGACCTTCAGCCTCGATACGGACCGCACGTCCTACTTCCTCGCCCTCACCTGGGTGCGGAGCGGCTACGACGTGGAGCCGGACTCCGTGCGCGCGGAGGAGTGGGTCAACGCCTTCGACTACGCCTACGCGGGTCCGGGTCGCGATGACCGCTTCGCCATTACGAGCGACCTCGTGATGCACCCCACCGAGGCCACGGCGCACCTCGCGCGGGTGGCCATGCAGGCGCCTGATCTGCGGGACGACGCGCCCCTGAACGTGACCCTCGTGCTGGATGCCTCCGGCTCGATGTCCTGGGGGAACCGCGTCGCCGTCGCGCGGGCGGCGGCGGAAGCCATCCGCCAGAGCCTCGACGACGACGACCGCATCGCCGTCGTGCACTTCACCGACCACATCATCGACCGGTACACGGTCGAGCACAGCGCCCCCGACGACGAGGACGTCGTGGGCTCCATCGGGAACCTCGCGCCGCACAACTCGACGAACGTGCAGGCGGGGCTCAACCTCGGCGTGCAGCTCGCGGACGCGGCCCGGGAGGCGCGCCCCGACGCCTACAACTACATCATCCTCATGTCCGACGGCGTCGCGAACGTGGACGCCACCGACCCCTTCGCCATCCTCGAGGGGGCGCCCGACACGGACAGCCGCAACCCGCTGCGCCTCATCACCATCGGCGTGGGCGTCGAGAACTACAACGACGTCCTCCTCGAGCAACTCGCCCAGTACGGGAACGGCTGGTACCGCTACCTCGATACGACCGAGCAGGCGAAGCAGACCTTCGCCCGCGAGAGCTGGCTGGCGCTCTCCACGCCCTTCGCCGACCAGGCGCGGGCGCAGGTGACCTGGGACCCGCAGGTGGTGAAGGCCTGGCGCATCGTCGGCTACGAGAACCGCATCACGCCCGACCACACCTTCACCCAGGACCGCCGTGAGTTCGCCGAGCTGCCCTCGGGCACGGCCACGACGGTCCTCTACGAGCTGGAGCTGCACGACGGCGTCGACCCCTCCGAGGTGCTGGGAAGCGTCGAGGTGCGCTGGGTCGAGCCGTCAACGGGCCAGTCAGTCAGCCAGACGGCGCAGCTCACGGGCCGCACCGACGCCGCCTTCGGCGAGGGTGACCGCCACCTGCGCCTGGCCGCCATCGTGGGGCTGGCCGCGGACCGCTACAGCGCCCTCTCGCCCCAGGTCGAGAACGCCCCCGTCGATTTCGGCGGCATCCATGCCGACCTCTCGTCCCTGCAGACCCGGCTTGAGGCCCTGGAGGCCAGTTTCGGGTCGGTGCAGGCCTACCACGACTTCAGCTTCCTGCTCGAGCGGCTCGTCGCAGCGGCCGCCGAGCGGGCGCCTTCCTCGGGGTACAGCCGGTAATCCGGCTCGCCACCAGGGCGGGGCGCCCCGGCGCCCCAACGCGAAGAACAAAGGAGGCTCATATGCGACCCACGAAGCGGATGCTCAGGATGCTCGCGGCCACGGCGGCCATCGCCGTCCTTGCCGTGACGATCGCCGCCTGCGCCGGCGGCAACGACGATGACGACGACGCGGCGGCTCCCGCCGCCACGCAGGCGGCCCAGCGATCACGGGTCGTGCAGGAGGCGGCGGCCACCCAGGCCGCTGCAGCCGAGGAGGCCCAGGCGGCTCCGGCCCAGGAGGCGGCGGCCACGCAGGCAGCCCAGCGGTCGCGCGTGGTGGAGCAGTCCGCGGCCGACTCCGCGTATGCCGCCCAGCAGCGGCAGGGTCCCCTGGCCACGACCTTCGAGAACTACGGGCGCACCCCGTACGTCGAGACCGCCACGGACGCCGTCTCGACCTTCAGCCTCGATACCGACCGCACGTCGTATTTCCTCGCGCTGACGTGGGCGCAGAACGGTTACGCCGTCGAGCCCGACTCGGTGCGCGCGGAGGAGTGGGTGAACGCCTTCGCCTACGACTACGACCTGCCACAGCGCGACGACAGCTTCGCCATCACCACGGACGTGCTGGAGCACCCCCTCGGGGGCGGGCGGCACCTCGCCCGCGTCGCCTTCCAGGCGCCCGAGCTGCGCGACGACACGCCCCTCAACGTGACCCTCGTGCTGGACGCCTCCGGCTCGATGTCCGCGGGGAACCGCGTCGCCATCGCCCGCGAGGCGGCGGAGGCCATCCGCAACAGCCTCGGCGCCCGCGACCGCATGGCCGTCGTGCACTTCACCACGGACGTGCTCTCGCAGTACACCGTCGCGCACAGCCACCCCGATGACGGCGACGTGGAGTGGTCGATCAGCCAGCTGACCCCGCACAACTCGACGAACGTGCAGGCGGGGCTCAACCTCGGCGTGCGGCTCGCCGACGAGGCCCGCCGCGAGCGCCCGGACGCCTTCCACTACGTCATCCTGCTGTCGGACGGCGTGGCCAACGTGGACGCGACGGACCCGTTCGCCATCCTCGATTCCTCGCCCGACCGCGACTACCGCAACCCGCTGCGGCTGATCACCATCGGGGTGGGCATCGAGAACTACAACGACGTGCTCCTCGAGCAGCTCGCCCAGCACGGGAACGGCTGGTACCGCTACCTCGACGACACCGACCAGGCGCGCGCGACCTTCAGCCGCGAGAGCTGGCTCGCCCTCTCCACGCCGTTCGCCGACCAGGCCCGCGCGCAGGTGACCTGGGATCCGCGGGTGGTGAGCTCCTGGCGCATCGTCGGCTACGAGAACCGCATCACGCCGGACCACACCTTCGACCAGAACCGCCGCGAGTTCGCCGAGCTGCCCTCGGGCGCGGCCACGACCGTGTTCTACGAGCTGGTCCTGCACCGCGACAGCCGCGACGGCGCGGCCACCCTCGGCAACGTCGAGGTGCGCTGGGTGGACCCGTTCTCGGGCGACACCCTGACGCAGTCCTCGGGCGTGGCGGGCGACCCGGGCGCGCCCTTCGACGCGGGCGACCGGCACCTGCGCTTCGGCGCCATCGTGGCCCTCGCCTCCGATCGCTACAGCGCCCTCACCCCGCAGGTCGAGAACGCCGAGGTCGACTTCGGCGGCATCGCCGGGGACCTGGTGGCGCTGCTGGAGGAGTTCGGGACGCTGGAGGAGCGGCTGGGGTCGCTGCAGGCGTACCAGGACTTCCTGCTGGAGCACCTCACGGCGCAGGCGGTCGAGCTCGCGCCCGAGGGTTCCTCTTCTTCCGGCTACAGCCAGTGACGGCTCCCCTCGCACGGCACCGGCTGTAACGAGCGCGACCGGCCGCGGCGGTGAGCACCCACCACCCGCCGCGGCCGGTGCGCGCACACTTCCAGGTTCTGGGGGGCGTCCTAGAGGAGACTCGCGCGCCAGGTGTCAACATCGGCCGGATCAAGTCGACGAACGCCGGGCAGGCTATCGAAGTCGCTGTCGGCCGTGACAATCATGTCGACTCCAAGGCGGGCCATGACGGCCGCGTGGACGAGGTCCCGCGCACTGGCGTGGGGGTGGCTATCCGCCATCGCTACGGCAACACCGAGGTCGTCTGCCTGCACCGGTTCCATGCGGTCGTGCATCAGTTCGGCGAAGTCTGCAAGCGTCTGCTTGCCGAGATCCCAACGCCCCAGGGAGCGGTACCGATGCAGCAGCTCCTGCAGGACCTCAACATCCGTCACAAACGATCGGGGGTAGTCAGCCGCCAATCTGAGGATACGTCCACAGGGCTCCCTGCAGGGGTGCTCAGCGCCGGCGGCATAGATGGGCACGTTGGCATCAAGGAAGGCCGCCGGGCTCATGAGCCTCCTCCAACTGGCGAGAGATGGTTGCCGGATCGGGGGGCGTTTCCACTTCCCGCCGGATCAGCCGCTCGACAGCTTCCTTCCGCCGCCGCCGCATGGCGTCCTCGTACGCCTCGTCGATCAGAGCGCGCACGACATCCGAGATGGGGGCTCCCGCCTCGGCCACGAGCTCGTTCAACCGGCGGCGGTGCTCGTCGTCCAGCCTGACATCCAGTCGTACGGGCACGGCGCATCTCCTCCTGGACAATCTGTACGGACAGTATATCCCGGCAGATTGCGTCAGGCACGCTCGCGTTGTGGGGTCAACCGGCGAACCAGCTCCGAAAGCGAGCGCACTTCGAGGTCGGGCACGGGGTCGGCTTCCCCGCGAGACGCACCGTTGCGGTTGAGCCAGACGGAGGCGACTCCGGCGCGCGCACTTGGCCCCCCCTTGCGGGTATGGGCTAGGTGGCCAGCTCCCCGAGCTCGATGGCGATGAGCGCCAGGCTCAGGCCGAGCCACATCGTGGTGATGATCCAGAAGAGCCAGGGGTTTTCGTCCCGGCGGATCGGTTCCACCAGGAAGGTCACGCCCGTGACCAGACTCGGGGCGGCCCAGACCAGGAACAGCAAGCCCCAGAGCCACTGGAAGTCGAACACGACCGCGGTCACCACGACCACGAGGGCGCCCAGCGTGACCCAGCGAATGCGGCCGCCCGCCCCGCGTGTCTGCCGCCGATCGAAGGTCACGTCCTCGCCTCCACGTGTCTCGCCGGGGGGCTCTGTCCCAGCAGACGCCAGGCCAGGTAGTGATGGAAATCGACGACCACGCGCTCGAGGGGGACCAGCCGCCCTCCCCTGGAGATTTTCGCGGCCATGCCCGTCTGGGCCCGCTCGCAGATCGCGCGGTCCTCTTCCAGGAACGCGCTCGCGTAGCCGTCGGAGATGGCCTGCGTTACCTGGTCGGGCGCCGATCGCAGCAGCGTGCCCTGGAACACGCGAGTCGATGTCGGACTGACGGGATGGACGATGATCCAGTCCCACGAGTCCTGGGTGGCCACGCCCACGAACGAGGGCGGGATCGAGACAAGCACGTAGTGGTCGCCGCCCGTGCCGCCGCCGAAGAGGCTCGACAGCAGCTTCCCGACAAGCCCGCCCTCACCCTGCACGATCTCCCCGCCGGTCAGCGCCCACGGCGCCGAGCCTTCGATGTAGTAGGCGCCGCGGGTGGGCGTCACCTTCTCCAGGGTCTGCTCGTGCACCTTGAACAGGTGGTAGCTCTCCATGCCGTTCTCGACGACGAGCTTCCAGTTGGCGCCCCAGACCTCGGGGGCGGCGAGCGGTCCCGGGACCGCAAAGGACTCCATGTCGAACTCGGCCAGGTGGGGGGCGATCGCCGCGAGGCGCTCGGCGAGCGGCGGGGCATCGGCCGACAGGCACACGAACACGACACCCATCCAGACCTCGGTGCGGAAGGCGGGCAGGCTGTGCTCCTCGCCATTGATCGTGAGTCCGCGGGTGTAGGGCGCGCCCCGGAAGGCGCCCGAGTCGCTGTAGCTCCAGGCGTGATAGGGGCACGTGATCGTGCCCTTCTCGAGACAGTCGACGCCGGGGTCGAGCATGAGCGTGCCGCGATGCCGGCACACGTTCGACAGCGCCCGCAGCTCCCCGTCGGCCCCGCGAATCAACGACAGTGGCTCGCCGCCGATGTCGAAGGCGAGGTAATCGCCCGGATCCGCCAGCGCCGCCTCCGCGCAGACCGCCACCCAGTCGCCATGGAACACGCGCTCCACTTCGAGCGCATAAAGCCCTTCGTCCGTATAGGCGGCGAAGGGCAGGGCCCGCGCCTCTTCGGCAGGAGCCGCCGCATCCCGAAGCAGTTCCAGTGCCGCTTCGGTGTCGTCCGTTGTCATCGCGGCTTCCATGGGCGCCTCCCTGGCTGTCTACGGGCCGTCGCGTTCATGGCAGGCGGCCTGCCGGCTATCGCCGGCGAGTCAAAGCTGGTGGAGGGGGCAGGATTCGAACCTGCGTACCGCTCTGCGGGGCAGATTTACAGTCTGCTGCCTTTAACCACTCGGCCACCCCTCCACCTGGTGAGCCCAGGAGGGGACTCGAACCCCTAACCTGCTGATTACAAATCAGCCGCGCTGCCAGTTGCGCCACCTGGGCAGGGGGTCGACCCCACCTGCCGGGGGCCGTGTGACGCCACGGTACGGTGGCGACCTAGCGAGTATCGCCCCACGCACCCTCACCCGCAAACAGCACGCCGCCCGCGACACCGGGGGCTTGGCGCTCGCGCCCGCACCGGCGAGCCTCGCGCGCAACCTGTTTCCTGGGGGAAGGCAATGAGCACCGAACCAGTCATCGGCGGCGAGAGCGCACAGCAGAACGACACGGATGGGCGGGACGAGCCCGCCATCGGGGCGACGACGGAGCGCCCGCCGGGCGGCGACGCGACCGAGGGGGAGCTGGCCGAGCTCCTGCGCGAGACGCTGCTCGCCGCCCACGACGACCTCACGGTGGACGACCTGCCGGGGGAGAGCGCGGCGGAGGTGCGCGAGCGCTACGTCGCCGCCCGCGCCCGACTCGAGCGCGAGGCCGCGGAAGCGCGGGCCGCGCAGGTGCCGGCCGGCGCGCCCGGACGCTTCGCGCCGGCGCCCGGCAGCGCCTTCGAGAAGATCCGCGAGGGGCTCACCCACCTGAGCGCCTGAGGGCGCCGGTCGACGGCGGGGAGGCGCGGGGCTAGCATCGGCGGCAGGGGGAGACGATGAACGTTGCCATCCTCGGCCTCGGACGCTTCGGCACGCAGCTCGCACGCGAGCTCGCCTCGCTCGGCATCGACGTGCTCGGCGTCGACCGCGACGGCGCCCAGGTGAACGAGATCGTGGAGACGGTGCTGCTGGCGGCCGAGGGCAACGTCGAGGACGTGGAGTTCCTCGAGTCGCTCTCGCTCCACAACTACGACTCGGTGGTGGTGGCGATCGGCAGCGATGTGGCGACGAGCGTGCTCGTGACGCTCACGCTGAAGCAGCGGCTACGGCTGAACCACGTCGTCGCCAAGGCGAGCTCGGACGAGCACACGCGCGCCCTCGAGCTGGCGGGCGCGGACTCGGTCGTGAACCCGGAGCGGGAGTCGGCGGAGCGCCTCGCGCACACCCTCGGCAGCAGCGACATCACCGACTACATGGCCCTGGGCGGGGCGCAGGGCATCGCGCGCGTGCGGGCGCCCTACTCGGCCACGGGCCACGCCATCGGCGAGCTCGACATCGCGGGGCGCTACAACGTGTTCCTGCTGGCCCGGCTGCGGGACAACTCGGTGACCTTTAACCCCGACCTGGACGAGACCGTGCAGAACGGGGACTTCTGGATCGTGGCCGGCCGCGACGACCACCTGCGCGACCTGCAGCAGTAGCGCCCGACGACAGGCGCGCCGCACAGACGAAAGCCGCCCGCGTTTGCGGGCGGCTTTTCGGTCCCGGCGGAAAGGAGGAAAACGCCGGGAGTCTCGTCCGGGGCGGCTAGGCCGCCCGGCTCATGCGGTGTTCCTCGTTGGTGATGAAGTCGCCCTCGGAGAGCCAGTTCTTGAACTCCTTCACGGCGCCACACTCGAAGCAACGGCCGAGGCTGAGGGGCCCGTTCGGCTCGTCGATGCGCCAGCGGTGGAAATGCTGGGCCTTCGAGGACATCTTGGTGGTGCTGCGCTTGTTCATGACCAAACCTCCGTGGTTGACGTCGCGGGGCTGAACCCCTACGCTCCTAAAGAAGAACCTCCGTTACTACGGTTTCCGAAGTTCTGGTACAAGTCTAGCAGTAGCAGCGGAAGCGTCAAGCGGGGGTTCCCGGGTCCCTCTCCCGGTCTTTACCTTTGGGGAACACAGTTTTATGGCGCGATCGAACGGAAACGGCGGCACCACCCGCACCTACGGGCACCCCTGCCTCATTGCGCAGACGCTCGACGTGCTGGGGGACCGCTGGACGCTGCTCGTGCTGCGCGACCTGATGACCGGCCTGCGGCGCTACACCGATATCCTCCAGAACTGTTCGGGCCTTTCGCCCAACGTGCTCGCCGACCGCCTGAAGAAGCTGGAGGCCGAGGGCCTCGTCCATCGCCATTACGAACGCGGCCTTCCCCCGCGCGTCGAGTACACACTGACCGAGAAAGGATGGGCCGTACGACCCATCCTTCTTTCATTGGTCGAGTGGGGGATGACCTACGCCAACCGCTTTACCCGCCAATCCGTCGGAGACAACGTCCCGACGGATTTTGCTGTGCGAATGATCCCGACGTTCGCGTTCGAGCCGGAACTGGCCGAGGGCGTCCACGTCTCGCTGATGCTCGAAATCGACGACTGCGAGGACTGCAGCGCCTGGACGTTCGAGATCGTCGACGGGAGGCTGCTGCCCCAGCGCGGGGGCCATCCCGCGGACCTGCGCTTCCGCACGAGCACGGACGGCTTCTTCCGTTTCTTCCGCGGCGCCGACCCGCACGAGTGCGGCGAGCTGCTGCTCGGCGAGGTGGAGCAAGCGCGGACGTTCCAGCGCTGCTTCCAGCTGGCGCCCCCGGTCCCGGTGGGCGTGTAGGGCCGGCGGAACTCGAACCGGCCCTTCCGCGAACGCCTCTGACGATCGGTTCCCGGCTGACGGTGGCCGCCGCCTCGCTCGCCGCTGCCGCACTCCCTGGTAGCGGACGGGGGTTCTGCCTAGCCCCTACTCCGTGACCACCTGCAGGGTGGCGTGCCCGAAGAGGACGGCGAAGCGCCGGCACCAGACGACCGCGCTCTTGAACTCGTCGATGTCGACGTTCGACGGGATCTCGTAGTTGAAGGCGCCGTCGGTGGCCTTCAGGTCGCCGAGGTTGATGGCGCCCTCCTCCTCCCAGCCGTCGGGGTTGCGGGAGAGGTAGACGAAGAGGTCGGGCCCGTTGCGCACGGAGAAGTTCTCGACGCGCAGGATGTAGACGCCCGGCTCGGTCTCGATGATGAGCGCCTGGCCCTCGGCGAAGTGGAACTCGTCGGAGCCCTGCCACTCGCCGAAGGCGACGAGCGTGGCGCCCCCCTCGTCCCCGGTCGCCTCGCCGGCGCTGTCGGCCGTGGCGCCACCGGAGGCGTCCGCCGCTTCGTTGGCGGGAGTTCCCGCGGCGGACGCTCCGGCCTCGGACGTGGAGGCAGTCTGCGTGGTGGCCGCGGCGGTGGCCGGCGGCGGGGTGGCGGTCGCGTCCTCGGTGGTGACGGCGACGGCGCTGCGGTCGAACTCGGGGGCAGCCTCCTCGAGGAAGCTGCGTTCCCACAGCGGCGAGAGCAGGTACCAGCCCAGGGGGATGGCGATCGCCAGCAGGGGGATGCCGACGCCCGCGGTGATGTACTTGTGGTCCAGGAGGGGCTGGTAGAGGCGCAGGCGCCAGACGGCGGCAAGCGCCCCCGCGATCAGCACGATCACGATGGGGAGGATGATCCAGCGGTTGGGATAGATGAACTCAGAGCCGAAGCGTTCCAGTTCGCCGAAGATTTCTTCCATGTCTCGATTCCTCGGCACCAGTCTAGCCGGGGGGGCGCCACGGCCCTCGCGGTGGTTCTTTACCTTCGCCGGGGCCTTGCCTCGCCCTTTCCGAACCCCTACAAGGGGGGTGGCCCGCGCCGGGCCGGGGAGGGCGCGATGAAGCCGGTGGTCAACCACACGCTCTGCGAGGGGCATGCTCGCTGCGAGGAAACCGTCCCGCAGGTGTTCCAGGTGGACGAGGACGACAAGAGCCAGGTGCTCGTCGAGGTCGTGCCGGAGGAGCTGCGCGACCGCGTCGACGTGGCCATGCGCGTCTGCCCGCGGCAGGCCATCAGCCTGGAGGTGGCGTCATGACGAGCGGCATTCCCACCCGCGACGGCGAGGCCCTGAGCCTCGACACCCTCTCCATCACCGATACGCAGCGCTACGTCGAGCGGGGCTACCCCTGGGCGGAGTGGGACCTGCTGCGGCGCGAGGCTCCCGTCTACTGGTACGACCGGCCCGATGTCGACCCCTTCTGGGCGCTGACGACCTACGAGGACACGCTCACCATCTCGAAGCGCTCCGACATCTTCATCAGCTCCGACCGGCTACGCATCTTCCCGAGCACGCAGGAGGAGTTCTCGCGGCGCCGCAAGGAGGAGCTGATCGCGCGCTTCGGCCCTGAGCGGGCGCGGCGCCACTACACGCTCAGCTTCATCGACATGGACGACCCCGAGCACGCCGCCTACCGCAACCTCACGAACCGCAGCTTCACCCCGCGCGCCATGCGCCTGCTGGAGGACCACATCGCCGAGCTGGCCGAGCAGTACGTGAGCGGCTTCGCGCGGCAGCTCGTGAACGCCGTGGCCGAGCAGGGCGAGTGCGACTTCGTGCACGACCTGGCGGTGAAGCTGCCGATGGCCGCCATCTTCGAGATGCTCGGCTTCCCGCGCGAGGACTGGGACGAGCTGTTCGATATCCGCGAGGTCCAGTTCGGCTCCGACCGCGAACTCGCCCTGTCCGGGCTCACGCCCGAGGAGCTGCACGAGGAGCGGCAGAAGGCGAACAAGGCCGCGACGGAGTACGGCTTCGCCTTCATCGAGGCGCGCAAGGCCGCGGGCGCCCCGAGCGACGACCTCGTCGATGTGCTCCTGCGCGCGGAGCTGGACGGCCGCAAGCTCGAGGACGACGAGATCAACTCCTACATCAACCTGCTCGTGGCCGGCGGGCTGGAGACGACGCGGAATGCGACGACGGGGGGCGTGCTCGCCCTGCTGGAGCACCCGGAGGAGCGCGACCGGCTCGTCGCGAACCCGGAGCTGCTGCGCACGGCGGTCGAGGAGATCCTGCGGTGGACCTCGCCCGTCATCCAGTTCGCGCGGGTGGCCACGGAGGACTTCGAGCTGCGCGGCCACACCATCCGCGCGGGCGAGACCGTCGCGATGTGGTACCCCTCGGCGAACCGGGACGAGGCCGCCTGGGAGGACCCGTACCGCTTCGACATCACCCGTGACCCGAACGACCACCTCTCCTTCGGGGGCTTCGGGGCGCACTTCTGCCTGGGGGCGAACCTGGCGCGGTGGGAGCTGCGGGGCATCTTCAAGGAGCTGCTGCGGCTGCTCCCGGAGATGGAGCTGGTGGGCGCGCCGTACCGGCAGGACAGCCTGCACGTGGGGGGCATCGTGAAGATGCCCGTCCGCTACCGCCCCGTCCCCGCCGCCTGAGGGCTTCATGCGCGTTGACCATGCGACGTCTTGTCGTCGGCGCGGGACAGAGCTAGCGGTCTGGACCGGCCTCCTCTTCTTCGAGCGCCCGCAGGTAGCGGGGAAGGTTGACCGCAAGGTCCAACACACGCTCCGCCAGCAGCAACCGGCTCTCCAGCGACTCTATTTGCTCCTCTACGTAGGCGACCGGCGTGCTACCCGCCTCGCCCCACTCCAGGGAGACAGTACGTGCCCGCAGCCAGCGCGCCACTGTACGCCACTTCATCTGACTGCCAGCGAGCTCCTTCGCAAACTCAACCATCTCCTCATTGGGCACCACCAGAAGGCGCCCATTCATCGCGAGAAAAACGAAGGTGGCGGTGAGCCCAAGCCGCTTGTTCCCGTCGACAAAGGGATGGTTCTTGACCATCGATCGCAGCAACGCCCCGGCCTTCTCGAAGACACCCCGGTAGTACGGCATCTCGGTGAGCCCCAGTGCCGACTCAAGGGCGTCTGGCCGGACGAGGTTGGCACGGTAGGAAGGCAGCTCATCACCGTAGCTAGCAAAGAACCGAAGCGCCAGAAACTGGGCCGTCACTTCGACATCGAGAGGCGTGAGGTGGCGGAGGCGACGAGGCAGGGCTTACTGCCGCTCGAGCTCTTTGAACGCTGGCTCGTTCAGTTCCTTGAGGAGCTCAGCGATGCGCTCAAGCGCTTTCTCGCGCGCAGGACCCATCCTGCGCTCGGCACGGCTGTTCGTCGTCTGGGACCGATCCTGCGGCATTTCCCTCAGCCTCTCCGCTCCACCTTAGGCAGGCGGCGAACGCCCACGCAAGATCAACAGCCCTCGGCTCGCCCTACAGGCCCTCGTTGATCTCCGCGATGCCGAGGTCGAAGTACTCGTTCAGGTTCGTGACGGTGCCCGCCAGGAGGAGCGCGCCGAGGGCGATGAGCATGGCCGCGCTCGCGATCTCGACGGCGGGCATGAAGCGCTGCATCTTGCGCACCGCCCGGGCGGCGTCGCCGACGGCGAGGCCGGCCAGCAGGAAGGGGATGCCCAGCCCGGCCGAGTAGAAAGCCAGCAGGTAGGTGCCCGTGAGCGCATCGCCGGAGGTGGCGGCGAGCGTCAGGATGAAGCCGAGCACCGGTCCCACGCAGGGCGACCAGCCGACGGCGAAGGCGCCGCCCACCATCGCCGAGCGGGTGTAGCCGACGCTGCGGGAGCCGCCGAAGTCGGTCTTGAAGGTGCGCTGCAGGAGGTTGAACTGGATGTAGCCGGAGAACTTCGCCCAGGCCACGAGCCCGGCCAGCCCGAGCAGCGCCATGCGCCAGGGCTCATCGCGCAGTTCGGCCAGCTCGACGATGCCGAAGAAGGCCGCGGCCACGACCGCCAGCGCGAGCGCCGCCACCAGCGGTGGCTTCTGCCCGAACGAGGGGATGAGGAGCGAGCCGAGGACGATCAGGAGCACGCCCGCGGCCGTCTCAAGCTCGGGCTGGTAGTCGAGCAGGGCGACGCCGAAAAGGCCGGCGCTCGCGCCCAGCGCCATGAAGACGGCCCCCAGCCCGATGACGAAGGCGAGCGCATGGGTGAACGTCTTGCCGCGGCCGGCGCGGATCTCACCGCCCTCGACAGTCGCGCCGGCGAGGTTGGTGAGGTAGATGGGGACGATCGGCAGGACGCAGGGCGAGAGGAACGAGAGCACGCCCGCGGCGAAGGCGATGAACGGCCCCCCCGCGCCCATGAGCGTGTCGCGCGGGTCGACCTCGACGCCGCCGACGGTGAAGACGAGGAACGGGGCCGCAATCAGGACGGCCAGGCCCAGGTAGACCCACCACGCGCGTCCGCCGGGCAGCAAGCGCCGCCCCGCACCCACCCCGGCCGTCTGTCCAGAAGCCACCGCGACCTCCCCTCGGGCCATTATGGCCCGCCCCCGCTCCCGTGCCAGATGCCGAAGGTAAAGGCGGCTCGCCCGCTACTCGGCGGCGAGGTCGACCGTCTCTGTGCTGAGCGTGACGGGGTTCCCGCCGTCCTCCCAGGTGTGGATGCTGTAGACGGCGACGGTCGGGTCGCCCTCGGGGCTGAGGTTGATGGGACCGCTCACACCGCTGTAGTCGATGTCCTGCCCCTCGTCGATGAGGGCGGCGCACTCGCCGTAGCTGGTGCACTCGACGCCGTCGTGCGTGAGCCCGGCGATCGCCTCCATCATCGCCTCACCGTCGGCGGGATCGCCCACGATGCGCGCGGCCAGGGCCATGAGGATGACGCAGTCGTAGCCCTCGGCGCCGTAGGCGAGGTAGTCGCCCGCCTCGGCGCGAAGCCGGTCCTTGAAGGTGTCGGCGCCCTTGGCGGTCTGGGAGATGCCGAGCATGCCGTCGAGCACGGACGGGTTGGAGGCGTCGACCAGCTCCCAGAGGGTGGGGCTGTAGAGGCCGGTGGCGGCGAACTGCCGCTCCGGGCCGACGCCGGACTCGATTAGCTGGCGCACCGTCTCGGCGCCATCGCTGCTGAACCCGAGGTTGATGACGATTTCCGGGTTGTAGTTGACGACGGCCGCCACCTCGGCGCTGTAGGAGGCGGTCTCAGGGTCGTAGAGCACGGAATGGGTCTCCGCCCCGAGCTTGTCGAACTCCTCGACGAGCAGCGATTCGAGGGCGTTCCCCCAGGCGTCCGCCCGGCCGATGATGGCGACGCGCGAGTGGCCGCGGGCCACGACCACGTCGGCGATGAGGGGGGCCATGGCCGTATCGGGCGGGATGGTGCGGAAGTAGTAGGCGGCGTTCTCCTGGTCGGTGAAGACGGGGGAGGTGTTGGAGGGGGAGCACTGCGGGATCTGCTCGTCGAAGAGCGTCTGCACCATGGCCTGCGAGACGGACGACGCCCCCGCCCCGACGATGACGTGGGCGCCCTCGCCGAGCAGCCGGCGGGCGCTCTCGAGGCCGGCCGCGGGGTTCGTGGCGGAATCACCGAGGGTGAGCGTGACCCGCCCGCCCTGCGCGTTCACGTCCTCCACGGCGAGGCGCACCGCGGCGATGATGGGCACGCCGAGGAAGGCCAGGGAGCCCGTCTCGGGCAGCACCGCCCCGATGTGGAGGGCCGGCGGGCCGGCGGGGGTCGCAGCCTCAGTGGGGGCCTCCGTGGGGGTGGTCGCTTCCGCAGGGGTCGTAGGTGGCGGAGGGGCAGGGTCCTCCTCGCCGCCGCCACAGGAGGCGAGGACGGCCGCCAGGAGCGCCGCCACCGCCAAGATCGCGCAGCGCCTTGTCGCTGGCCACCAGGAGGTTCCACTCATACGTCTACCCTCTCCTAATTCACAGACTGCACGATACCAAAACGGGACCGCCTCGCCCCTGCCACTCCGCTAGACTGCGCCCCGCAATCGGAGGTACTTCGTGAACGAGTTTCGGGGCAAGACAGCAGTGGTGACCGGCGGCGCCGGCGGCATCGGCCGGGCGATGGCGCTCACCTTCGCCGGCGAGGGCATGAACGTTGTGATCGCCGACGTGGACATGGAGACCGCCGCGAACACGGTCGCCGAGATCGAGGCGAAGGGCGTTCGCGCCATCGCCGTCCAGACGGACGTGTCCGACCGCGCCTCGGTGGGCAACCTGGCCGACCGCGCCTTTGCGGAGATGGGCGGCGTGCACGTGCTCTGCAACAACGCCGGCGTCGTCTCCATGGGCCCCTCCCACCTGCTCACCGACCAGGACTGGGACTGGGTCATCGGGGTGGACCTGCTGGGCGTGATCTACGGGATCCAGGCCTTCCTGAAGCGGATGGTCGACCAGGACGAGGAAGGGCACATCGTGAGCACGGCCTCGATCGCGGGGCTGGTGGCGCACGCCGGCATCGCGCCCTACAACGTCGCCAAGTCGGGGGTGGTGGCGCTCACGGAGTCGCTGCGGCTGGACCTGGCGGAAACAAAGGTCAGCGCTTCCGTGCTCTGCCCGGGCGGGGTGCGGACGCGGATCATGGAGTCCGACCGCAACCGCCCCGAGGACATGGGTGGCCCGGGGGACTTCGAGGCGCGCGCCGGGGCGATGCCGCCGGACCCGATCGACCCGATGATCGTGGGCCAGCGGGTGCTCGACGCGATCAAGGCGGACGCGCCCTACATCGTCACGCACAAGCCACAGAAGGCGATGGTGGAGGGCCGCTTCAACCCGATCCTGGAGGCATTCGACCGGCTGTAGCCCTGTTTACAGTCCCGAGCCACTCGTTGTAGGTTTTAAGCGTGAGTCATCGAGCCCAGGTCACGCTAACCGACGAGCAGTACGCCCGCCTCTGCGAGGAGGCCCGGCGCACGGGCCTCAGCTTCGCCGAGCTCGTCCGACGGGCCATCGAGGGCAGCTTCGCGGATGGCCCGTCCACTGAAGAACGCCTGCAGGCGCTCCACGAGAGTTTCGGCGCCTGGAAGGACCGCGACTTCGACGGGGAAGAGTACGTGGAGCGCTTGCGTCGGGGCATGGCTCGCCGCCTGGGTAGCGAATGACGATCGTCGTCGATACGTCGGTGCTCATCCAGGTCCTTCGGCGTGATGAGCGAGCCCTGTCGCTCCTTGAGCTGGCCATTGCGAACGGCGAGGGCGTCGCCGCTTCCGTGTTGAGCCGGGTTGAAGTCCTTACCGGCATGCGGCCAGCCGAGACGCACGCGACCCAGCGCCTCTTCGACAGCCTTGAGTGGGTCAACGTGGACTCCGCGCTTGCGGACCGTGCTGGCGACCTTGCCAGGCGTTACGTGCGGTCCCACCCCGGGATTGATCCGGTCGACTATGTAATCGCCGCGACCACCGAGCATCTCGGCGCCGAGCTCTGGACCCACAACCTGAAGCACTTCCCGATGTTCCCGGGCCTGCAGGCTCCGTACTAGCGCCCCTGGAACTCCGGCTCGCGGCGCTCGAGGAAGGCGGCGGCGGCGTTCTTGAAGTCTTCCGTCTTCGAGGCGGCGATCATGTTGCCCGCCTCGAACGTGAGGGTCTCCGCGAAGGTGTGGGTGGCACCGTAGGCGAAGTTGCGCTTCATGCGCGCGTAGGCGGCGGTGGGGCCGGCGGCGAGCTTCGTGGCGAGCGCCATCGCCTCGTCGCGCAGGGCGGCGTCGGGGACGACGCGGTTGACGACGCCGAGGCGGTGGGCGGTGGGGGCGTCGATCTGGTTCCCGAGCAGGTAGAGCTCCTTCGCCCTGGCCACGCCCACGATGCGCTCGAGCTGCCAGCTCCCGCCGAAATCGCCCGTGAGGCCGACGCGCCCGAAGGCGGTCATGAAGCGGGCGCCCGCGCCCGCGAGGCGGAAATCGGCGGCCAGCGCGAGGGAGAAGCCCGCGCCCGCGGCGGCCCCGTTGACGGCCGCGATGGTGGGCTTGGGCATCTCCGCGAGGAGGCGCGATATCTCCTCGAAGCGGCGCAGCTGGGCCGTGCTCGCCAGCGGGTCCAGTTCATCGCCGACGCCGATGCCGCGCAGGTCGCCCCCCGAGCAGAAGGCGCGACCCGCGCCCGTCACCACCACGCACCGGACGGCTTCGTCGTCGGCTGCCTCCTGGCCGCGCGCGACGAGCGCGTCGAGCAGCTCGCCACTCATCGCGTTGAGCGCGTCGGGGCGGTTGAGGGTGATGATGCCGACGGCGCCGTCGGTCTCGTAGCGCACGGTCTCGGACATAGCAGGGCCTCCTTTGGGCGGGAGGCCATTCTAGCGCGCGCCCGCGTTCACTCCCGCCAGGCGAGGTCGACCTCGCCGAAGCGCACGGTATCGCCCTCAACCACGCCTTCGCGGCGGAGGGCGCGGGCCACGCCCCAGCGTTGCAGGCGCCGCTCGACCTCGTCGCGCGCGCCGTCCATCTCCAGGTCCATCATCTCGACGAACGTGACCACGCGCTGCCCCTCGACGACGAACAGGCCGGGGCCCCGCCTGGCCACGGTGAAGCGCTCCTCGGGCTGCGGCCGCACCACGGGCAACACCTCGGGGCGCCGCGCGGCAGCCAGCTCCCGCTCGGTCGCGACGAGGGCCATGAGCTGGGCGACGAGCGCATCCGTGCCCTGCTCCGCCACCGCCGAGATCACGCCGACCGGCGCTCCCACGTGCGCCTCGAGCGTGGCCGCGGCGTCCTGCGCGATCTCCTCGTCGAGATCGGACTTGGTGACGGCGATAACGCGCGGGATAGCCGAGAGGGCGTCGTCGTAGGCGCGCACCTCCGACTCGATGAGCTCGTAGTCGGTGACGGGGTCGATGGAGCTGCAGTCGACGACGTGCAGGAGGACGCGGCAGCGGCGCACGTGCTTCAGGAACTCGAAGCCGAGGCCGTACCCCTCGCTGGCGCCCTCGATGAGGCCGGGCAGGTCGGCGAGGGTGAAGCGCTCGTAGCCCACGCTGACAACCCCGAGCATCGGTTCCAGCGTGGTGAACGGGTACGCGGCGATCTTGGGCCTGGCGTGGGAGACGGCCGCGAGCAGGGTCGACTTGCCCGCGTTGGGGAGCCCGAGCAGGCCCACATCGGCGAGCAGGCGCAGGTCGAGGCGGAGGGAGACGGACTCGCCGGCGTGCCCGCGCTGGGCGTAGTGGGGAGCCTGGTTCGTGCTCGTCGCGAAGCGCTTGTTGCCCCAGCCGCCGCGGCCACCCCAGGCGACAAGCGCCGTCGCGCCCGTCTCCGCGAGGTCCGCCAGCGGCTCACCCGTCTCCTCCTCGAAGGCGACCGTGCCGGCGGGTACGTCGAGCGTCAGGTCGTCGCCCTGGGGCCCGGCCTGCAGCTTCGGACCGCCGCGGCCACCGTTCCCTGCCCGGAAGCGCCGCTTGCTGCGGAACCGCTCCAGCGTGTACACGTCATCCACGGCTCGCAGGTAGACGCGCCCTCCCCTGCCGCCGTCTCCACCATCGGGACCGCCCAGGGGCACGAACTTCTCCCGGTGGAACGTCGCTGAGCCGTCCCCACCGGTTCCGCCTTCCACCGTGATCCGAACGCTATCGAACATCAGGCTCGATCCTAGCCGGATGTGGGTTGATAGGGATGGTGATGGTGGTGAGCCGCGCGGGAGTGGGTCGATTGAGCGGGAAACCCCAGTACGTGTGGGCGCTGACCGTGGCGCCGGGGGTGCGGGATCTGTGCGGGTCCTGGGACCGGAAGTGTGGTGGTTTCCGCATGGGGTGATGGGCGACGCAGGGAGCCATCGGCATACGAACGCGGTTCCGCACGAATCCGGACGGGTTTCCGAACGGCGCTAGTTGCCGCCGGCGGGCTGGGGCGCGGTGTCGCCGACATCGCCGCGACGGCGGCGGATGACCGCCTCGTCCTCGCCCAGCGAGGCGTCCTGCTCCTGCTCGTAGGTCATCTTGTAGAGGCGTGCGTAGACGCCGTCCTTCGTGAGCAGCTCGTCGTGTGTGCCGATCTCGACCATGCGGCCGTTCTCGAGGACGACGATGCGGCTGGCCTCGCGGATGGTGGAGAGGCGGTGGGCGATGACGAACGAGGTGCGGTTCTGGAGGAGGTTGCGCAGGGCGCGCTGGATGATCACCTCGGTCTGCGTGTCCACGTAGGCTGTCGCCTCGTCGAGGATGAGGATGCGGGGTGCCGCGAGCACGGCGCGGGCGAAGCTGAGGAGCTGGCGCTGGCCCACGGAGATGTTCTGGCCGCGCTGATGCAGCTCGTGGTCGTAGCCGCCGGGCAGGCGCGAGATAAAGTCGTGCGCGCCCACGGCGACCGAGGCCTCCTCGATCTCCTCGTCCGTGGCGCCCGGCTTCCCGTACTCGATGTTGTCGCGGATGGTGCCGCTGAAGAGGTACGGGGTCTGCAAAACAACGCCCATGAACTGCGTGAGCGAGCGCCGCTTGATATCGCGCACGTCGTGCCCGTCGATCTTGATGGAGCCGTCGGAGACGTCGTAGCCGCGGCTGATGAGGGTGGTGACGGTCGTCTTCCCCGAGCCCGTGTGGCCCACGAGGGCGATCGTTTCGCCCGGCTCGACGTGGAGGTCGAAGTCCTGGAGCACGGGCACGCCCTCGACGTAGTGGAACTGGACGTTGTCGAAGTCGACGCGGCCCTCCACCTCGTTGAGCTCGAGCGCGTCATCGCGATCGCGGATGCGGGGCACGGTCTCGAGGACCTCGAAGATGCGCTGGCCGCCGGCCATGGCGCGCTGCAGCATCGTGTACTGCATCACCAGGTCCCGGATGGGCTCGAAGAAGCGGAGGATGAGGAGGATGAAGAGGACGATGGCGCCCACGATGGTGGCCGCCTCGCCGCTCGGGAGTGAGCCGGAGCCAAGGGCGCGGAAGCCGGCGGCGATGAGCACGGCCGCCGTGGAGATGGCGATGCAGAGCTCGATGAGGGGTACGACCACCGCCGTCAGCGTGCCCGCCCAGATGTTGGCGTTGCGGTTCTCCTGGTTCATCACGTCGAACCGCTTGGCGTTCTCTTCCTCGCGGTTGAGGGACTGCACGGTGCGGACGCCGGCGAGGCTCTCGCCGAGGTTGCCGTAGAGCTGGCTGATGCGGATGCGGACGTTGATGAACGCCTCGCGGGCGTAGCGGGCCCAGATGGTGAGCACGAAGATGAGGGGCGGCACCACCGCGAGGGTGTAGAGCGCCAGCTCCCAGTCCGCGTTCAACAGCAGGGTGATGGCGATGGCGATGCCGACGATATCGGCGGCGAAGGTGAGCGAGCCCGTGCTGAGGAGCTCCTGCATCACGGTCACGTCGCTGGTGAGGCGGGAGATCATGCGGCCCACCTCCATCTCGTCGTAGAACGAGAGGGAGAGGCCCTGCATGTGCTCGTACATGCTGGAGCGAAGCTCGAAGAGGAGCTGCGTGCCGACGCGCGCCATGATGAGCTGCTGGGTCATCCCCGCGATCCAGCCGGCGACGCCGAGCACGGCGAGGCTGCCCGCCCATACGGGGATGCGCCCGGCGTTGCCCGTGAGCGCGTCTTCCGTGGCCTTGGCGATGAAGAAGGCGGGCACGTAGATGGAGACGGAGACGAGGAGCATGCAGGCGAAGGCGATGAGCAGGGCCCGCCGGCGGTGCCGCAGCAAGGGGATCATCTTGCGGACGACTTCGGCGTCGTAGGGCTTGCCGAGGTACTCCTCGTCCCAGCCATCGGAGCCGCGCGCGCCGCGCATGCCCCCGCGCTGGCCGCCGATGCCGGAGCTGTAGCCCCCCGCCATGCCGCCGCCCCACATGCCCATTAGGAGGCGCCTCCGCTGCCGCCCGCGGGTTCGCCCACGGTGGCCGGCGCTTCCTGGGCCGCGCTGGCGATGTCGCCCAGCGCCTCCTCTTGATCGCGCAACTCAAGGTCGTAGATGGAGCGGTAGAGGCCGTCTTCGTCAAGGAGCTCGTCGTGGGTGCCGCGCTGGACGATCTTGCCCCGGTCGAGCACGAGGATCTCGTCGGCGCGCATCACGGTGCGCAGCCGCTGGGCGATGACGAAGGTGGTGCGGCCCTCCATGAGGGTGGCGAGCGCCTGCTGGATGAGGAACTCGGTCTGCGTGTCCACGCTCGCCGTGGAGTCATCGAAGATGAGGACGCGCGGATCCAGCAGGAGCGTGCGCGCGATGGCGACGCGCTGGCGCTGGCCGCCGGAGAGGGTGACGCCGCGCTCGCCCACCCACTCGTCGTAGCCGTAGGGCAGGCTCATGATGAAGTCGTGGATGCGGGCGGCCTTGGCGGCGGCCTCGATCTCCTCCTGCGTGGCCTCGGGGCGCCCGTAGGCGATGTTGTCGCGGATGGTGCCCACGAAGAGGAAGACGTCCTGCTGGACGGAGCCGATGTTCGTCCGCAGCGATTCGATCTGGAAGTTGCGGATGTCGACCCCGTCAATCGAGATCGAGCCCTCGGTTACGTCGTAGAAGCGGGGCAGGAGGTTCACGATGGTCGATTTGCCGCTGCCGGTGGGGCCGAGCAGGGCGATGATCTTCCCGGGCGGGGCATCGATATCGATATCGCTGAGGACGGCGCTGACGTTGTCGTAGCCGAAGGAGACATCGCGGAAGCGGACGTGGCCGCTGGGGTTCTCGAGGGGCGTGGCCCCTTCGCGCTCCTGCACGGCCGAGCGGGCGTCGAGGATCTCGAAGACGCGGGTGCCGGCGGCGATGGCGCGGGAGAAGGAGGTGATCATGAAGCCGAGCATGCGCACGGGCATCTGCAGGAGCTGCAGGGCCACGAGGAAGAGGATGAGCTCGCCGGCGGCGAGGGTTCCCTGGGTGATGAACCAGGCGCCCATGCCCACCGTGGCCGCCACCTGGATGCCGGAGACGCCCTGCAGCATGGGCGCGTGGCGCGCCATGAGCGTGGCCTGGGTGAGCTGCAGGTTGCGCTGCTCCTCGGCGGCGCGCCCGAACTTGGCCGCCTCCACGGGCTCGCGGCTGAAGGCCTTGACGACGCGGATGCCGCCGAGGCCCTCATCGGCGACCTCCGTCATGCGCGCCTCGCTCTGCTGAATCTCGACCCAGAGGGGGCGCATCACGCGTTGCACGGCCCAGGAGCGCCAGGCGATGAAGGGCAGGGTGATGCAGCTCACGAGGGCGAGCTGCCAGTGGAACCAGAACATCCCGCCCACGCCCACGACGATCATGATCAGGATCATCAGGAGCCGCAGCGAGGCCATCGACATGAACATGCGGATGGCCTCCACGTCCTGCGTGGCGCGGGACATGATCTGGCCGGTCTGCACCTTGTCGTGGTAGGCGTAGCTGAGGCGCTGGACGGTGTCGTAGATCTGGTTGCGAAGGTCGTAGGCGATGCGCTGGCCGAGGCTCTCGCTGATGTACGTCTGGGAGAAGGCGGAGATGCCGCGGGCGATGGCGAAGCCGATCACGAGGACGGCCGCCAGGATGAGCGTCCCACGGTCGCCCGTGAATTTAATGGAGTCTCCCTCGAGCACCGGATTGAGTCCGATATCGACGGCGATCTGGGCGAGGAAGGCGGAACCCATGCCGAAAAGCGCGGCCCCGAGCATGGAAACCAGCCCGATGGCGAGCATCTTCCAGTACGGGATGGCGTAGCCCCACAGGCGAAGAATGATCCCCAATCCGCAACTCCTTGAGCCCCTGACGCTACCACACCTTCACGCGAAGGTGAAATTTGGAGGGCGGGGCCGCGCCGGGGGCTGGCTGGCACTCTCGGCGGGAGAGTGCTAGCATGCGCGGCACGCTCAATTCAGAAGAAAGCGTTTGGAGGAAATCCGTGCCCGCAAAGACCGCCACCAAGACCGAACTCGTGCCCCTGGCCGACCGCATCGTTGTGACCGCCCTGAAGCAGGAAGAAGAAACCGCCAGCGGCATCATCATTCCCGACACCGTGAAGGAGAAGCCGCAGCAGGGCGAGGTCATCTCCGTGGGCCCCGGCAAGATGGACGACCACGGCAACCGCATCACCATCGATCTGTCCGCCGGCGATCGCATCCTCTACGCCAAGTACGCCGGCACCGACGTCAAGCTCGACGGCATCGACTACATCGTCCTCAACGAGAAGGACATCCTCTGCAAGCTCGTCTCCTAAGGGAGCGCACGGGAAGGACCCTGATACATGGCCCCCAAGCATCTGCTCTTTGATGAAGCTGCGCGGCGCCAGCTGAAGGAGGGCGTGGACGCCCTCGCCGACGCCGTGAAGGTGACGCTCGGCCCCCGCGGCCGCAACGTCGTCATCGAGAAGAACTACGGCCCGCCCGTCATCACCAAGGACGGCGTGACCGTGGCCCGCGAGATCGAGCTCGTGGATTCCTTCGAGAACATGGGCACCCAGCTGGTGAAGCAGGTTGCCACCAAGACCAACGACATCGCCGGCGACGGCACCACCACGGCCACCGTGCTCGCCCAGGCGATCGTGCGCGGGGGCGTGAAGGTGGTCGCCTCGGGTTCCCACCAGATGGCCATCCGCCGCGGCATCGAGGCCGCCCTCGGGGTCGCCATCGAGAACCTGCGCGACCGCGCCGAGCCGGTGCTCAGCAAGCAGCAGATCCAGCACGTCGCCTCCATCTCCGGGAACGACAGCGAGATCGGCGAGATCATCGCGGACGTGATGGAGATGGTCGGCAAGGACGGCGTCATCACCGTCGAGGAGTCCCGCGGAATCAAGTTCGAGACCGAGTTCGTGGACGGCCTGCAGCTCGACCGCGGCTGGCAGTCGGCCCAGTTCGTCACGAACGTGGACCGCCAGGAAGCCGTCATCGAGAACCCCTACATCCTCATCACCGACAAGACCATCTCGTCCATGCAGGACCTGCTCCCCATCCTCGAGCAGACGCTGCAGGTGACCCAGAACCTGGTCATCATCTCGGGCGATATCGAGGGCGAGGCCCTGGCCACGCTCACGGTGAACAAGATGCGCGGCACGATGAACGTGCTGCCGCTGCGCGCCCCCAGCTTCGGCGACCGGCGCATGGCCATCCTCGAGGACATCGCCATCCTCACCGGCGGCGAGCTGATCACCGAGAAGACCGGCCGCCAGCTGCAGACCGCGACGCTGGCCGACCTCGGCCGCGCGCGCCGCGTGGTGGCCAGCCGCGAGGCGGCCACGATCATCGAGGGCCAGGCGAGCGATGAGGCCATCCAGGCCCGCATCAAGCAGCTCAAGGCCCAGATCGAGGACATCACCAGCGACTTCGACCGCGAGAAGCTCCAGGAGCGGCTCGCGAAGCTCGCCGGCGGTGTCGCCGTCATCAAGGTCGGCGCCGCCACCGAGATCGAGCTGAAGGAGAAGAAGGCGCGCGTGGAGGACGCTCTCAGCGCCACCCGCGCCGCCGTCGAGGAAGGCGTCGTCCCCGGTGGCGGCGTCTCCCTGATCCGCGCCCAGAAGGCCGTCGAGGAACTCGCCGATGGGCTGGAGGGCGACGAGCGCACCGGCGCGATGCTGCTGGCCGAGGCGCTCGAGGAGCCGACCTGGATGATCGCCGACAACGCGGGGCTCGAGGGCTCCGTCATCGTCAACCGCATCAAGCGGCGCGAGAACGCGAACGAGGGCTGGGACGCCGCCGCCGACCGCTGGGGCGATATGTTCGAGCTCGGCATCGTCGACCCCGTGAAGGTGGTGCGCTCCGCCCTGGAGAACGCCGCCTCCGTAAGTGCTATGGTGCTCACGACGGAATCGCTTGTGGCGGAGGTGCCCGACCTGGCCGCCGCCGCCGCGCCTATGCCGGAGGAGTATTAGGCATGCTGGAACGGCTGCGATCAGGCCCCATCAAGTACATCGCCTTCCCCATCGTCCTGCTCGGCCTCGCTTTCGTGGTCGTACGCCGGTTCATGGGGGGAGGGGACGAGGAAGAGGCCTAGGCAGCTCCCCCCAACCGGAGCCTGGCAGGGCGCGATCCCCATTGCGGGGGTCGCGCCCTGTGTCTTTTGGAGCGTTGCGGATGAGCGCTGGCCCGCCCCGGGCAGAGGCGTACGATTGAATCCGTGCGAATGAGGCCCGGCGGGCGGCGCTGGCGGAGGCGGACCGGTCGCCTGCGGCGCCGCCTCGGGCGAGTCACGAGGCAGGACGTCATCCGCGCCCTCTGGCTGGGCGCCCTCATCGGGCTGGTGGCCGGCATCGGCGCGATCCTCTTCTTCGAAGCGATCGAGTTCTCCACCAGGTACATCCTCACCGAGCTCACGGGCTACTCCCCCCCGCACCCGCTGGGCGAAGGCGGCGGCGAGCCCTCGGGCCCCACGCGCGTCTGGGCGTTGCCGCTCGTCGTGGGGCTGGGCGCGCTCGTCTCCGGCCTGCTCGTCTACTCGATCGCGCCCGAGGCGGAGGGCGCGGGCGCCGACCAGGTCATCGACGCGTTCCACCAGCGCGGCGGGCGCATCCGCCTGCGCGTCATCCCCGTGAAGCTGGTCGCCTCGGCGATCACGATCGGGAGCGGGGGGGCGGCCGGCAGAGAGGGCCCGGCGGCGCAGATCTCGGGGGGCATCGGGTCCGTCATCGCGGACTGGCTGCGGCTCGATGCGGTCGAGCGTCGGCGGGCGATGGTGGCGGGCATGGGGGCGGGCGTGGGCGCCATCTTCCGCGCCCCCCTGGGCGGCGCGATGATGGCCGCCGAGGCGCTCTACCGCGATGACTTCGAGGCGGACGCGATCCTGCTCTCCCTCATCTCCTCGATCGTCGCCTTCGCCGTCTACGGCGCCTGGTACGACTACACGCCCATCTTCGAAGGGACGGCGGGCTTCTCCTTCGGGAACCCCGAGGAGCTGCCCTACTACCTCGCGCTGGGGATCGCCTGCGGGCTGCTGGGCATCCTCTACGCCCGCGGCTTCGAGGGCGCGCAGGAGTTCTTCCAGCGGCTCACGGCCCCGCGCTGGGTGAAGCCCGCCATCGGCGGCGTGCTCGTCGGCTGCATCGGCATGTTCGCCCCCGAGGCGATCCACATCGGGTACGGCTGGGTGCAGCGCTCCATCACCCCCGAGGACGTGATGGACTACTCCCTCTGGCTGATCATCGCCCTGCCCCTGCTGCGCATCGTGGCGGCCGCGCTCACCGTGGGGTCGGGCGCCTCGGGCGGCATCTTCGCCCCCGGGATGGTCGCCGGGGGGATGCTGGGGGCGCTCTTCTGGCGGCTCTTCCACGATCTGCCCGGCTTCCCCGAGAACCCCGCCCCGCTGGTCATCATCGGCATGATCGCGGTCTTCGGCAGCATCGCCCACGCGCCCCTCGCGATGATGCTGATGGTGGCGGAGATGACGGGGAACCTCTCCCTGCTGGCGCCCGCCATGGTGGCCGTGGCGGTGGCCACCCTGCTCGTGGGGAACACCAGCATCTACCGCAGCCAGGTGGCCACCCGCGCCGACTCGATGGCCCACCGCCACCGCTTCGCCTTCCCCCTGCTGGACGCCTTACCGGCGCAGCGGGCGGTGGTGCCCCTCGCCACCGTGCGCGATTCCGCCACCGTGCGCGAGGCGCTGGCCACGCTCGAGCGGGCGGGCAGCGACGAAGGCGTGCTCATCGACCAGCGCGGGAAGCTGGTCGGGGAACTTCTCGGCGAGACCCTGCGGGCGGCGCCGAACCAGGAGGTGTTGGTCGGGCCGTTCGCGGCCGATATCCCAACCGTCGTCCTCGCCGACATGCCCCTCGACGAAGCGCTCGACCGCCTCGCCACCCACGAGCGCCGCTGGCTCCCCGTCATCGACGGCGCCGACGGGCCCGTGCTGGGCGCGATCGACCCGCGCGGGCTGGTGCGCGCCTACCGCCGCGCCGTGGAGCAGCAGGTCCGCCCCCTCACGCCCGTCGACGAGGAGATCAGCACGATCGAGCTGACGGTGGCGGCGGGCGCCCCGGTGGAGCACAAGACCCTCGCCCAGGCGGGCCTGCCCGCGGGCGTGCGGGTGCTGACGCTGGAACACGCGGGACGCCTCTCGGCGCCCACGGGCGACACCGTCCTGCGGCGCGGCGACCGGCTCACGCTGGCGATGACGCGGGGCACGCGCGCCGAGGTGCTCTCGCTCGTCCTCGGGGACTGACTCGCCCCAGCCGGGCCGCCTAGCCGAAGGCGAAGCGCAGCACGACCGCGATCGCCGCGACGAGCCCCACGCCCCCGGCGACCGTGAGGAACGCGCGCCGCGAGCGCCGGCGCTCCTCCTCCTGGGTGCGGTAGGCGACGAGCGCCCCGCCACCCCCCAGCTCGGCGATGACGTTGCGGGCATCGCCGATGCGATCGCGGGGCACGATCACGGCGTAGGAGCTGCCGAAGACGCTCGCCCCGCCCAGGGCGCCCCCGGGCCCGCGCTCCACGTAGGCGGCGTCGATCTCCTCGTCGCGGAGGGCGTCGATCCAGATGCGCGCCTCGGCGATATCGCCCGCCTCGGCGACGATCGTGGCGCCGCCGGGGGCGCCGCTGCTCGCGGGGGAGGTGGTGGTGTCGGTGGCGTCGGGTGGGGTGTTCACGCAGCGGCAGTGTAGCCCGCCGGGCGGTCACATTCGCTTACAGTTGGGACGATGCCGAAGCGGGACGGCTCCCTGAAGGCGCGCGAGTTCGTGTTCTTCTGCGAGGACCAGATCCTGGCGCGCCTCCCGGACACCATCCCCCAGCCGGAGCGCCGCGTGCGCTGGACGATGCTGCAGTTCCACTTCGGCGACCGGAACGTGCACTTCGAGCTGCAGCCGCAGATGGGGCGGGGCGTGGTCGAGGCGGGGCTGCACTTCGAGGGCCCCGTCGAGGCGAACGACGCCTGGGTCGAGCTGCTGGCCGCCAACGCGGCCGACCTCCTGGGCGAGCTCGGCCCTGCCTGGGAGCTGGAGGAGTGGACCTCCACGTGGCGGCGGCTGCACCGCCCCTTCCCCTTCGCGCGGCTCACGGTGGAGCTGGCGAACGAGGTCTCCGGGGAGGTGGCGCACGCGATGACGGTGCTCCACCCGCTGATCGAGGAGGGCGCCGACGCCATCGCCGTCGCCGCGCCCGCGGCCAGGGGCGGACGGCACACGGGGTCGGGTCGGGGGCGCCGCTGGCATCGCCGCGCTCGGCGCCAGGGGTGACTCAGGCGAACGTGGTCTCCATGGCGGCGGCCATGTCGAAGTATTCCTGGAAGGTCTGGTTGTAGCGGTAGAAGAGGTCGCGGCGGGTGTAGTCCTCGCCCGTCGCGAGGCCGTCCGAGTGGGAGAGATCGAGCGAGTTGAGGGTGTAGAGGGCGTCGGCGCCGCCGTTCGCCTTGATGTTCTCCAGCATGGCCCGCCAGGCCCGGGGCGACTGCAGGAGGACGAAGTCGAGGTCGCCGGGGGCATCGCAGGGCACCTCGGCGACGTTCGTGATGGCGAAGGCGTCGAAGGTGATGGCGAAGCAGCGCTCGCCCACCTGCACGCCGACGGCGGCGTCGCAGTTGCCGAGGCGCTCGAAGCTGTCGGAGGCGTTGAGGCGGTCGGCGGCCTCCTGGAACCACTCGATGGAAGGGAACACGGGCATGGGGGCAGTGTACGAGGAGAGCGCTCGCGGTGCTCGCTGAGGAGAGCGGCGGGCTTTACCCGCCTGAGGAGAGCGCTCGGCGCGCAATTCTGCGCTCGACTGCTGCGCGCTCGCGATGCGCCTTCGCTGAGGAGAGCGCCGGGCTGGCGCCCGGCTGAGTGGGGCCGGGTGGGGGCTGGTCGGCGGGTGGGGTAGGCCTCGTCAGGGCGCTACGTGGGGCGGGCCCAGCGATCCTCGGGGACTTCCTCGACCTCTGCGGGCTCCTCGGATTCCGGTTCGGGCTCGGGTTCGGCGCCGGCGACGCCGAAGTTGCGCGTGTCGGCGCCGATGAGGGAGGGGAGGGACTGGCTCGCCTGGTCCTCGCCCGCGGGCGCCTCGAAGGGGGTGCGCTCGCGCGACTGCACGCGGCCCCAGACATCGCCCCGGTGGCCGGTCACGAGGTGGCCGTCCTCCAGCTCCTCCACGCGGCTCGCCATCTCCATCACGAGGCGGTCGTGCGTGCAGGTGATGATGGAGACGCCGCGTTCGCGGCAGATATCGCGGATGAGGGTGAAGACGGCGGTGGCGGTGGCCGAGTCGAGCTCGCCCGTGGGCTCGTCGGCGAGCACGAGCGTGGGCTCCGTCACGAGCGCGCGGGCGATGGCGACGCGCTGCTGCTCGCCGCCGGAGAGCTCGTAGGGGCGGTGGTGGGCGCGCCGCTCGAGGCCGACCAACTCCAGCACCTCGCGGGCGCGGGAGGGGCGGTCGCGGTGGATGCCGGCGATGCGCAGGGGCAGCTCCACGTTCTCCTGGGCGGAGAGCAGGGGCAGCAGCCCGAACGACTGGAAGATGAAGCCCAGCTTCTGGCGCCGCAGCCCGATCAGGTCGGATTCGCTCATCGTGTCGACGCGCACGCCGTCGATCTCGACCTCGCCGGAGGTGGGGCGGTCGAGCCCGGCGATCGTGTTCAGGAGGGTCGTCTTGCCCGAGCCCGAGCGCCCGATGAGGGCGAGGAAATCGCCCGGCTCGACCGAGAGGCTGATGTCGCGCACGGCCCAGACCTCCTCCGAGCCGAGCTGGAAGCGGCGGGAGACGTTGCGCAGTTCGACGGACGCGCCGGCCATCAGATTTCCTCCACGGGGACGCGGCGGATGGTATCGGGCAGCACCTCGACGCGCCCTTCGCCCAGGAAGAGCTTGGCCCGCTCGCTGATGCTGAGGCGGTCGAGGAACTCGCGCGGCACCTGCAGGCGGCCGGCCGAATCGACCAGCACGTACTCGTCGTGGACGACGTGGGTGACGCCGCCGGTCTGCTCCACGCGCCGGAAGATCTCCATGCTCGTGCGCCCGTCGCGGATGGCGACGACGCGGTCCACGCGCGCGGCGATCTCGGGGTCGTGGGTGACGATGATGATGGTGACGCCGTAGCGCGAGTTCAGGTCGCCGAGGACCTCGTAGACGGTGTCCGCGCCGATGGCGTCGAGCTCGCCCGTGGGCTCGTCCGCGAGGAGCAGGGGCGGGCGGTTGGCGAGGGCGACGGCGATGGAGACGCGCTGCTGCTCGCCGCCCGAGAGTTGCTCGGGGTGGTGGTCGCGCCGGTGGGTGAGGTTGACGGCCTCGAGGAGCTCATCGGCGCGCTCGCGGGCGGTCCGGGCATCGGCGCCGTCGAGCATGAGGGGCAGCTCGACGTTCTGGGTGGCGGTCAGGTAGGGGACGAGGTTGCGGCCGGTCTGCTGCCAGATGAAGCCGACGCTCTTGCGGCGGTAGGCGACCATCTCCGCCTCGGTCATGGTGAGCAGGTCGCGTTCGCCCACGAAGGCGCGGCCGGCGCTGGGCTGATCGAGCCCGGCGAGGATGTTCAGCAGCGTGCTCTTGCCCGAGCCGGAGGCGCCCACGATGGCCATGAGCTCGCCGCCGCGGACCTTCAGGTCGAGCCCGCGCAGGGCGACCACCTCGAGCTCGTCGCTCTTGTGAATCTTGAAGAGGTCCTCGCAGACGATGTAGGGAGGAGCGGTGTCGGTGTCGGGAGTGGTGGTCATGGGGTGTCCTAGAGCTCGCCGATGCGCAGGGCGCGGTGCAGGGCCAGCCGTGAGTAGAGCCGGGCAAGGGCGGCCACGGTGGCGATGAAGACGAGGGCCAGCAGGCCGTAAACGGAGAGCACGGTTTCCCAGCTTACCTGCGAGAGCAGGGGCGGCACCACGTCGCTGCCGTCCTCGGTGAGGGCGAGGGCGCCGATCATGAGGCGTCCCAGGGGGAAGCCGAGGGCCGTGCCGGCGGCTACCCCGGCGACGATCACGAAGAGCTGCTCGAAGGCGACGACGCCCACGATCTGGCGCCCGGAGAAGCCCATCGTGCGGAGGATGGCGAACTCCAGCGAGCGTGTCTGCGCGGCCAGGTAGGAGAAGACGATGAAGCCGAGCGCGGTCAGCAGCAGCACCGCCCCGAAGGAGAGGAAGAGGATGCCCTCCCAGCTGGCCGCCACCAGCGGATCGGAGGACTTGAGGGCGAAGATGGAGGCTTCGTCGTAGACCTCGCGGGCGCGCACGTCGTGTGCGTCGAGCCACTCGGGCGTCAGCTCGACACCCTCGACGCTGCCCAGCCAGACCTCGTTCGCCTGGATGCCGCCGGCCACGCGCGGCAGGCCCGCGCCGGCGCCCCGCAGGGCCTCGAGGTCGGCCACGAGGAGGTGGTCGCGGTGGCCGGGGTAGAAGCCGGGGAAGAGGGAGAACGAGCCCGTGATCTCGGCCTCGATCACCTGGCGGTTCACGCGCAGGCGGAAGGTGTCGCCCGGGGCCGTGCCGCTCTCCTGCAGGAACGACTCGCTGGCGAGCACGCGCAGGGGCTCGGGCGATCGGCGCAGCCGCAGCCCCACGGCGCTCGTGGCGGAGTTGTCGTAGTTGAACGTGATCTGGGCGGCGTAGCGGCCCCCGCTCGCGTCCACGTCGGCGCGCGTGACGGTCGTCTCCGCGGAGCCGGAGGCGCCCGTGATCGACTCGTAGCGGTCGAGCGATTCGAAGTCCTCGATCACGACGGCGTCGTCGCGGCCCCCGCCCTCGGGGTAGGCGAGCAGGTCATCGATGACGGCCGCGACGCGCCCGGGGGCGGCGGCGAAGCGGCGGATGCTCAGGAAGATCGACTCGACCTCCAGGGGCGCGTCGAGGTCGGGCGGGCGGTTGCGGGGGTTGAAGGGCCGGGTCAGGTCGACGACGTAGAGGAGCCAGCCGTCGTCCTCATCGATGGCCTCGCTGACGAACAGGTACTCGAAGAGGCGGCCGTTCTCGTCGCGCACGCGGATGCCGGGGCGGGCGGCGCTGTCGGGCAAAGAGATGCGCGTCCAGAGGCCGAGGGCGCGGGAGCCGGGCGGCACGATGGCGCCGTCGGGCAGGGCCACCTCGTCCTCGGGCTGGAGGGTGGCGAGCATGGAGGGCAGGTCGCCCCCGAAGTCGTCGCGCCAGTAGGCCACGTCGGCGAAGGTATCGCCCACGCCGAGCAGATCGGCGGGTACGGAGCGCCCAGTGAGGGGTGCGTAGGCGACCTCGAGGCGGGCGACGGCGCTGGCCTCATCGAGCCCCTCGATCGCGTTGATGCGCTCCTCCAGCCGCCCCGGGGCGAGGCCCGTGGGGGCGCGCAGGTCGACGAGGCGGGCGGGGGCGCCGGCCTCGTAGGCGGCGCGGTCCTCGAAGCTGCGATCGAGGGTGGCGCGGAAGCCGGCGGCGAACATCCCCACGGAGGTGGCGAGCAGCAGCAGCAGGATGAGGCGGCTGTAGTGGAGGGGGCTTCGCACCATGCGCCACAGGCCGAGCAGGATGGTCGCCCCGCTGAGGCCGCGAACGGCCCAGGAGACGACGCGCAGCACCAGCGGGAAGAGGCGCAGGAAGATGAGCGCCATCATGAGCATGAAGAGCGCGGGCGAGACGAGCAGCAGGGGATCGGCGGAGAGATCGCCGAAGAGGCTCTCGGTCACGAGCGAGCCGCGCTGGCGGAGCTGATAGAAGAGGAAGGCGCCCACGCCCACGAGCACGAGATCGAGGTAGTAGCGCAGGAAGAGGGGCTGCTTCGCGGGCCGCGCAAGGCTCTGCTTGAAGTGGACCATGCTCGAGCCGGAGGCGCGGTAGGCGGGCCAGAGCAGGGCGAGGAGGGCCAGCACCGCCCCCAGCGCGGCCATGCCGAAGGCCTCGGCCGTGAGGGTGACCTGCAGCAGCTCGCCCTGGCTCAGGTCGGCGAAGGGCGGCGTGGGGCCGAGCAGGCGGATGACGAGGCCCGCGAGCAGCGGTCCGAGGACCACCGCGAATACGGTCAGCGCGCTCCCCTCGATGAGGTAGACGGTCATGATCTGGCCGATGCCGGCGCCGCGGCTCTTGAGGAGCGCGATCTCGCCCGCCTGGCGTTCGACCAGCATGGTCGCCACCAGCACCAGGTAGTAGAGGGCGATGCCGACGATGAGCAGCATCAGCGCGAAGAGCGGCAGGCGCGTGAAGAACAGCTTCTCCTGGTACTCGCCGATCACGTCGGGGAGCTCGGAGTTGAGCACCGAGAGCTGGAGCTCGGCGCGCACGGCCCGTTCGAGGGCTCGCAGGTTGCGCTCGATTACCTCCGCGTTGCGGCTGTTCACGCGCCCGGAATCGACGAAGGCGTAGGTCTCGAAGGTGCCGTCGATGGACGGCAGGTAGGGCGCGAGCACCTCCGTGAACGTGCGCTCATCGATGATGAAGGGGTACGTGGGCCAGCGCGTGCCATCGACGACGAGGCGTTCGGACCCGCCGAACCAGTACTCGTCGGTGGCGTCGTTCGGCTCCACCACGCCCGCGATCGTGACCTCGACGGGGTCGACGTCGTCCCGCCAGAAGGGGTACAGGTCGAAGGTATCGCCGGGGCGGACGCCGAGCTGGCCGGCGGCGGTGGCGCTCATCCAGACCTCGATGGAGGGGCGCTGGCTCGGGTCGGTGGTGGGGGGCGAGCCGGCGGCGGGGCCGCCCTCGACGAGGCTGACGTGCTGGCCGATATCGGAGAAGAAGAGGAAGTGGGCGCGCGCGCGCAGGTCGTCCTCGTGGTCGACGGGTAGGCCGGGTTCAGTCAGGAAGAACGTGGAGGAGCGCCCGTAGATGTGGATGTGCTCGATGAGGCTGCCCGCGTAGCGGCGGAGGAGCCTGAAGGTGGTGGCGCGGCGCTCGGCGTAGATCTCGGCCTCGCCCGGCTGGCTGTTGCTGACGACCTCGAGGTCGAGCTCGAGGGGGTCCTGCTGGCGGAGGGTGAAGCTGAGGCCGAGGTCGCGCACGGCGTCGGAATAGAGGATCACGCTGGACATGAGGGCGGAGGCGAGGACCATCCCGAAGATGACGGTCGCAAGCAGGCGCCAGTTGGCGAGGCTGCGCTGCACGACGATCCGGAGGAGGGAAGCGAAGCTGTTCATGCGCGTCGGGGCAGCGTACAGGAGAGCGGCGGGCGAGGCCCGCCTGAGGCGAGCGACGCGCCGCTGTCGCACGGCTGAGTGGCCCGGGGGAGCGCGCGGGGGGGCGGGGACCGCTACCCTTGTGCGCGCATGGGGAGCCTTGCCGTCCTCTGGGGGTTGCTGCTGCGCCACGGCGCATCGAGCTGGCGCATGCTCGCCGTGCTCGCCCTGGGCGTGCTCGTGGCCTCCACGCTGCTGGCGAGCGCGCCTATCTACGCGCGCGCCATGGCCGATCTCGGCCTCAAGTTCACCGTGCGCGATGAGCTCCGGGGCGAGCCCACCATCCGCACCGGCATCGAGGCGCAGCAGCTCGGTTCGCCCGACTCACTGGCCGTGCGCGAGGCGGTCGAGGCCCGCATCGACGAGCGGCTCGGCTGGTTCTCCCTCGACCGCTCCGTCGTCGCTCGGTCCGCCCACCTCACGGTCGGGCGTACGGGCGAGGAGCCGCGGGAGGGCACGACGCTCGGCGTCGTCTACGCAGTCGAAGGGTTCGAGGCGCACGTCTCCCTGCAGGAGGGCCGCCTGCCCGTCCCCACCGGCCCGGGCGGACCGCTGGAGGTCGCGATGGGCCCCCTGGCCGTCTCCGTCGCGCGACTGCAGCCGGGCGATACGTTCTTCCTGATCGAAGAGTTCGACAACTGCGACCGCATCATCCCCGAGGGGCTGACGCCGCAGCTTCCCTGCGACCTGAAGGTGCGCACGCGCTACGCCATCCCCGCCGTCCTCACCGGCATCATCACCGTCGACGACCCGGACTCCTCGTTCTGGGGGTTCGTCAGCGACCGCTACATCATGCCCACCGCCCCGCTCGCCGACTCCGGCCTCGTCGTGCCCCTGGTCGCGCACGTCGATGCCGTGCTGGGCGACCTGGCGACGCACTACCCCGGCCACCCCCTGACCCTGAACTGGACCGTCTTCGCCGACGTGGACCAGCTCGACCAGGGGAACTTCGAGCGGGCGCGGGCCGATATCCAGGGGCTCAACCACGACCTGCGCTCCTATAACGGCTACGCCATCAGCCCCCTGACGGTGACCCTCGATTCGTTCGGCCGCAGCGCCGACTTCCAGCGCGCGCCCCTGACGATCCTGCTCATCCAGATCGCGGCCATCGCGCTCTTCTACGTGGCCCTCATCTCCGTGGCCGTGGTCGAGCGCCAGGGGGAGCAGATCTCCCTCCTGCGCGGGCGCGGGTCGAGCACGGGTCAGATCGTGGCGCTCTACGCGCTCGAGGGGCTGGCGCTGGCCCTGCCCGCGATCCTGGTGGCGCCCTTCATCGCCGCCGGCGTGACCGCCCTCCTCGGCTTCACGCCCGTCTTCAGCGATGTGGCCGACGGGGCCCTGCCCGTCTCGTTCGAACCGATGGCCTTCCCGCTGGCGGCCCTCGGCGCGGCCCTCTCGATTCTCGCGCTCACGGCGCCGGCGTTCGTGGTGGCGCGGCGCGGCCCGCAGGGACAGCGTCGCGCGCTGGCGCGTCCCGCCGCCGGCTTCATCCAGCGCTACTACCTCGATCTGGTGCTCGTGGGGTTCGCCCTGCTGGCCCTGTGGGAGCTGAACGAGCGCGACTCGGTCTACACGCCTTCCGCCACGGGCGGCGTCTCCAGCGACCCGCTCCTGCTGGCCTCGCCGGCGCTGATCATCGCGGCCGCGGCGGCCGTGCTGGCGCGGCTCTACCCGGTCGTGCTGCGCGTGGTCGTGCGGCTGACCAGCCGCGTCGCGGGGGTGGCCGTGGCGATGGGCCTCTGGCAGCTGGTGCGCCGCCCGGGACCGTACACGCAGCTCGCCCTGCTCCTGATGATGGCCGTGGCCGTGGGCATGTTCGCGGCCAGCTACACCAGCACCACCGAGCGCTCCTACGAGGACCGCGCCCGTTTCGCCGCGGGGGCGGAGCTGCGCGCGGGCGCCAGCGACGTCACCTTCCTGCCCTCCGACCCGGTGAAGCTCGAGACCGAGCTGGCCGAGTTCGAGGGGGTCGACGGGGCCTCCGCCGTGATGCGGCTGGAGGGCGCGATTGCGACCCCGAACAGCGCCGGGGCGCCGGTGGCGGTGCTCGGGATCGGGGGCGACTCGGGCGACCTGCTCTGGTGGCGCGAGGACTTCGCCGAGCTGCCCCTCGAAACCATCCTCGACCGCGTCGATAGCGGCGACATCCTCGCGGGGGTGCCCATCGCGCCGGGCTCGACCGAGCTCTCGGTGTGGGTGAATCCGGAACTGCCGCGCGCCAGCGTGACCCTCTGGGCGCGCGTGCGCGACGCCACCGGGCGGCACGACCTGCTGCCCTTCGGCAAGCTCGAGTTCCGCGGGTGGCAGGAGATGCGGGCCGTCGTCCACGACGAGCAGTTCCGCCCCCTGCAGGAGCCGCTCTCGCTGGTCGCGCTCATCCTCACGGAGCCCGCCAACCAGTTCAATCCGAGCGATGAGCCGGTCTACATCGACGACCTCTCGACGGTGGACGCGGACGGCTCCCTGAGCCTGCTCGAAGGCTTCGAGGGGGTGGTGCGCTGGGAGGCCATCCCGAGCGCCCAGCGCATCACCGACAACCTGCAGCTCTCCAGCGAAGAGGTGCAGGGCGGCTCCCAGGCGGCGCGGCTGGGCTTCCGGCGGGGCACCACCGGCGAGCGCCGCGGCCTCTTCCCCGCCGACCGCAGCATCCCCCTGCCGATCCTCGCGAGCGAAGGGTTCCTCGAGCAGAACCGCCTGGAGCTCGGCGACGAGGAGCTGATCGAGATCGACGGGATCGTCGTGCCGGTCGTCGTGCGTGGCGTGTACGAACGCTTCCCCACGCTCTCGACGCTGGAAGGCCCCTCGATCGTCGTGAACCGCGACCAGCTCCTGCGCTGGGGCTACATGGTCTCGACCGCCCCGGGCGACCTCTCCCGCGTGAACGAGGTGTGGCTCGACCTCGCGCCCGGCGCCGACCGCGGCCCCCTGTTGGAGCGGCTCGAGCGGCTCGGCCTGCGGCGCGTGATCGACCAGGAGGGGACGCTCGCCTCGGTGCGCTCGAACCCGCTCATCGCGGCCAGCGGCACGGGCATCCTCTCCGTCTCCTTCGTGGCGACGCTGGTGCTGGTGGCGGTGGCGCTGCTGGTCTCGCTGTGGATGGCGGTACAGCGCCGCCGGATCGAGTTCGCCGTGCTGGGCGCGATCGGGCTGACGCGCCGCCAGGTGCTGGCCGTGCTCGGCCTGGAGTACGCGATCGTGGGGGTGGTGGGCGTGGCCGCGGGCGTCGTCGTGGGGCAGTTCGTGGGGCGGCGCATGCTCTCCTTCCTCGATGTGACGGAGGCGGGCCTGCCCGTCGAACCGGGTTTCGTGCTGCAGACGGAGTGGACGGTGGTCATCGTGGGGGCGGCGGCGGTGGCGGCGGTCTTCGCGGTGGCGCTGGTGGCGACGGTGCGCGCGCTCGCGCGCACCTCCGACGCGGCCGTCCTGCGGACGGAGTAGAGCGCCGCGCTGGCGCGCGGCTGAGGAGAGCGCAGGACTACCGCCCTGCTGAGGAGAGCGCTTGCGCCTGCGGCGCTTCGCTGAGGAGAGCGCGGGGCTGGCGCCCCGCTGAGTGGCAGGGCGAGATCGGTGGGAATACCTGGAAACGGACGGGGTAATTCGGGGATCTGGTCGCTAGGGTGAAGGTCATGGTGCGTCGGGCCCGAGCTTTCCTCCCGCTGCTCGCCTCGGTCTCGCTCTTCGCGACGGCGTGTGGCGGCGGGTCACTCCCTCCCGCCCCGGGTCCGGCGCACCAGACCAGACGACTGTCGCCCGACTAGCGGGCGCCCTGGGGGGAGACGAGGATGGCCTCGGCGCCGGCGGGACTGGTTCCGGCGGGGGCGCGCGTGGCGATGCGGTCGCCGTCGGTGATGGCGCCGTCGTACGGCCCGACGAAGACGAGGGGCACGCCCGCGAGCATCTGTACGTCGATGGGGCCGTCCGGACCGGCCAGGGTGACGGTCGCGCCGCCGTCCTCGGGGTAGTAGGTGACGGACTCGATGGCGCCCCAGAGCACGGTTCGGTGGGCGGGGTCGGTCACCAGCTCCGCTCCGGTGAAGCCCGCGGGCGAGCGCGCCGAGCCGTCGCCCTGGTCGACCGGCTCGCGGATGGCGATCACCTGGCGGATCACGTAGTTTCGTACCGGGTCTCGTTCGCCCACGAAGACCAGCCACTGCCCCGCCTCGAGCTGGTCGGGCGTGCCCGGGACGAGCGCCTCAAGCGTGACCCCGGCCGGCAGCGTCGCCGTGAACGCCTCGGCCTCGATGTTGGCGGGCAGGAGCGTGACCTCCGCGCCGTTCGCCTCGCGCACGTCGAAGATGGCGACGGGAAGGGCGGGCGCGGGCGTGACGAAGGGCGCCGCCTCGGGGGGCGCGTCGCTGCTGGCCGACTGCGACACGACGAAGGCCGCGATCCCGCCCCCGACAAGCAGCGCCAGCACAAGCCCGATCGCCGCCAACGGCGCGACCAACCGGCGTCGCGAGGGGGCGGGCGGCATCAGGGGCTCGTCGATGGCCACGCGCCCATGATAGATGGCGGCAGCCGGAGCGGGGGTGGCGGGGGTGGGGGTAATTCCGCGCGTGGCCTGCTACCCTTCGCCGATGCGACGTGCGGAGTTCCTTGTGGCGGGTACGGAGTCCTGGCCATTGCGGCTGGTGATCGTGTTGGTGGCGGCCCTCGCGGGCGTTGTCGTGCTTGCCGGCACGGCTGCCCAGGGTGGGGCCACGGCGACGGTCGAGGTGCGCGTCTGGCAGAACGTCGGGAACCTCGAGGACATCCGCATCAGCGCGCGCCCGGCCGGTGGCGACTGGCGCATCCTGGGGACGATCCCGCTGCCGCTCGAGGAGACGACCGAGAGCGGGGTGTTCGACTACGGCGACATCGACCTCGGTGTGCCCCTGCCTGGCCGAGCCATACCGGCCACGGTTGAGGTGCGGGTCTGGCAGCAGGTGCAGGACCGGGCCCGCGTCTACATCAGCGCACGCCCGGCGGGTGGCGATTGGCGCGTTCTGGGAACGATCCGACTGTTGCTCGATGACGGCTTCAGCAGCAGTGGTACGTTCCAGTTCGGCGATATCAATCTCGACGTACCGGTGCCCACCGAAGAGGTCTCGACGCTGGCGGGCCGTGCAGGCGAGTACGGCGCGCGTGACGGCCAGGGCGTGAACGCGCGATTCGGGCGGGGTGGGCTCTTCGCCGAGCCCTGGTCCCTCGCCCTGGCGGCCGATCCAGACGGGAACGTGGTCGTTGCGGACCGCGAAAACCATGTGATCCGGCGGGTGGCGCCCGATGGGACGGTGACGACGATCGCAGGTGACGGGGCGCAGGGCTACGTCGACGGCGCCGGCGCCGGCGCCCTTGCGCGGTTCAACCGCCCGAGCGCGGTGGCGGTGGACGCCGAGGGCAACATCTACGTTGCCGACGACGGCAACAGGCTCATCCGCAAAATCACGCCCAACAGGATCGTCAGCACCGTCGCGGGCGCCGAGCAGTCCAACAACCTCGAGTCCCGCGACGGTCCCGCCGCCGAGGCGCTCTTCGCGAACGTATTCGGGCTCGCGCTGGGTCCGGAGGGCGACCTCTATATCCTCCAGAACACCAAGATCAGGCGCCTCTCGCCGGCGGGCGAAGTGACCACCTTTGCCGGCGGTGACTCGTTCGGGGACCGCGATGGCCCGAGGCTCTCGGCCGAGTTCAGACTCCTGCGCGGTATTACGGTCGACGACGCGGGCAACGTCTACACGCTCGAGGTGAACGACTGGGCCTCCGAGAGCGGTAGCCCGGCGGCCATCGTCCGCGTGATCGATACCTCCGGGAGGGTCCGCACAATCTACCGGAGCAGCCAGCCGGTCTTCGGCGGGGCGCTCGCCTCGCCCTTCGGCCTGGTGGCGGCGGGCAGCGGGGCGGTCTACCTCTCCAACACCGGGTTGAACCAGGTCGTTCGCATCACGCGCGGAGGCCAGGTGGAGGGCGTGGCCGGCTCCGGCGCAGCGGGCAACGCCGATGGCTCCCGGGCGGACGCGACGTTCGACCGGCCGGGGTCGCTCGCACTCTCGAGCAGCGGCGTCCTGTTCGTGGCCGACCAGGGAGGGACCGTCGTACGCGCCATCCAGCTGGGTCGCCGCGGCCTTCCCACGACGACCGTGCCGCTCGCGGAGCTCGATCCGTTGCCCCGGGTGGAGGGCGTCACGACCAGCAGGGTTGAGCAGATCGGCAACCTCGTGGCGGTCGACATGGAAGTCACTCCGTCGGGCGTGGTGGTTATGCCACGTGCGTTCTCCCACACGATCGAGCGACTCGGGCCGAGTGGCCTCGTGCGGACGCTGGCCGGGACGGGCGAGGAGGGATTCGTCAACGGCCCCTCCGCGGCGGCGCAATTCTCCTTCCCGCGGGCCGTGGCCGTGGACGCCGATGGTGTCATCTACGTGGCGGATACGGGGAACAACGCCATCCGCCGCATTGCCACCGATGGCGAGGTCTCGACGGTGGTCACGCCCGAAAGCCTGTCACTGGACAGAGACATCAAGCTCACGGTGGACGGCGACGGTAACCTTTACGGTACCCGGCCCAACTTCCTGGTTCCCTACGAGCCGGGGACGTTCACGGGGGGCACCGACATATGGCGCCTTACGCCCGACGGAGCGTTCTCGGTTGTCGCGACGGTCCTCGGAACGGTGGCCGGCATGGACGTGGACGGGGAGGGCCAGGTCTACTTCGTCTCCCGGTTCCGGGAGGGTTCCTGGGTCGGGAGAGTCGATGCAAACGGCTCGGTGTCCACGCTGCTGGACGAAGGTCCCGGGAAATACGGTGCCGCGCTCTCGCGCGAGACGAGGGGAATCGCCGTCGAGAGCGACGGCACTGCGTACGTGGTCGACCTGACCTTCCGGCGGGTCATCCGGGTTAGCACGGACGGGGAGGTCGCGGTCCTCGGAGACCAGAGCTCGTTCCAATTCGGCAATTCGCCCGGAGCAATCGCCCTGACCTCGCAGGGTGACGTTCTCGTAGCGGCGTTCGATACGCTCCACAGAGCGACGTTCCCAGAGTGACGAACGGGGCCCGCAGGCGATGGGGTCCCGGCGCCTGGACGCTGACGGCGGGGGTGCTCGCCGCGCTCCTCGCCCTGGTCGCGGCGGCGCCGGGCTCCGCGCAGGAGGGCGACACCGCCACTGTCGAGGTGCGCGTCTGGCAGAACGTCGGGAACGAACTCGACATCTACATCAGCGCCCGGCCGGCCGACGGCGACTGGCGCACCCTGGGCACGATCCCGCTCCCGCTGGACGACGGCACCAGCTCGACGGGCCGGTACCAGTACGGCGATATCTCCCTCGACGTGCCCCTCCCGGGCCGAGCCCTTCCGGCCACCGTTGAGGTGCGCGTCTGGCAGGACGTTGAGGACAGCGCCAGCATCTTCATTAGCGCCCGGCCGGCCGATGGCGACTGGAGAATCCTGGGCACGATCCCCCTCCCGCTCGACGACGGCTTCAGCAGCAGCGGCACCTTCCGCTTCGGCGACATCAGCCTCAACGTCCCCGTTCCGGGCGAACCAGTCTCGACGCTTGCGGGCACCCCGGGCTCGCTTGGGCTCAGCGACGGGCGGGGCTCCGTCGCGAGGTTCGGGGCCTTCGGCTCCTTTAGCCGGCACCACCCCTGGGCGCTGGGGCTGGCCGCCGCCCCCGATGGGAGCGTGGTCGTTGCGGACTACTACAACGACGCCATCCGCCGGGTTGCGCCCGACGGGACGGTCACGACCATCGCCAGGGGCAGTGGCTACCAGGACGGCCAAGCAGAGGAAGCGCGCTTCTATCACCCCCGGGGAGTCGCGGTCGATGCGCAGGGAACCATCTACGTGGCGGACGAGCGCAACCACCGGATACGCGCGATCAGCCCGGAAGGAATCGTGACCACGGTTGCCGGGACGGGCGAGTGGGCGTACGTCGACGGACCGGCCGAGGAGGCGGGGATCGTCAACCCGCGGGGGGTGGCGCTGGGCCCGCTCGGCGACCTCTACATCATCGAGGGGCCACGCATCCGGAGGCTCTCGCCGGCGGGCCAGGTCTCGACCTTCGCCGGAGGCGAGCGCAGCGGCTACGTGGACGGCCCGCGCGAAAGCGCCAAGTTCTTCTCGTTGCAGGCGATCACCATCGATGATGCCGGCAACGTCTTCGTCGTGGACATCAACGACCGAGGGAACGACCAGGAGGAGTACTCCGCTGTCCGCCTCATCGACACGAGCGGGACGGTTCACACCGTCCTGCGCAGCGAGGGGCTCAACCTCGGCGGGTCGCTTGGCTATCCGGCGGGTATCGCGCCGGCGGGCGATGGCGGCGTGTACCTTTCCAACACGGGCCTCCACCAGATCGTCCGCCTGACCCGCGCCGGCGATCTCGAAGCGGTGGCGGGAACGGGCGAGAAGGGTTCGCTCGACGGGACCCGCGACGCCGCGCGCTTCAATCTGCCGGGGTCGCTTGCGCTCTCGCCCGATGGCGTCCTCTTCGTCGCCGACCAGGCCACGACGGTGGTGCGCGCGGTGGAGCTCGCCCGCGATGGGCTGCCGGCGGGCGCCGTGCCCCTGGCGACGTTCGAAGGGGTGCCCCGCGCCGTCGGTAGCACCGTCACGGCCCTTGTGCCCTCGGACACGTTCTACGGCAGCGGGTTCGCGCTGGCGCCCGACGGGAACATCGTCGGACCCGGCCGGTACTTCCACGACATCCGCCTGCTCGCCCCCGATGGGACCGTCACGATCCTGGCGGGAGACGGGGAGGCGGGATTCCTTGATGGCCCCGCCGAGGAAGCGCAGTTCTCGAACCCCTCGCACGTGGCGGTCGACGCCGACGGGAACGTGTACGTGCTCGACAGCGGGAACGAGGCCATCCGCCGAGTGGATCCTGATGGCAACGTCACGACGGTGCTGCACCCGCTGGGGATGAGAGGGCACGCCATCGTTGGCCTGGCTGTGGACGGGAGTGGCAACCTGCTGATTGCGGAGACTAGCCAGGGCATCTTGCGTCTCGAGGACGGACAGCTGTCGACAGCCGCTCGCCCCGGGGGGTCCCTTGGCGCCATCGACGTGGATGCGAGCGGACGTATTCACTTCATGACAGGCGGCTCGCTCGCGAATACGGTCGGGCGTATCAGTCAGGCCGGTGGCAGCACCGTCATCCTCGAGCAGGGACCGGGACACTACGGCGGAGTGCTCTCCGGGCGGGTGGAAGACCTGGCGGTGGCGAGCGATGGCACGGTCTACATCGCCGACGGCGACTACCGAAGGGTCGTGCGGATCTCTGCGGATGGGGATGTCGCCATCGTGGTCGATGGGGACTCGTTCCCCGGCGTCTCGGGGTTCTACCCCGCTGCGCTCGTCCTGACGTCCGAGGGCGACTTGCTGGTGGGCGAGTTCACCAGGCTCTGGCACGTCGATCTCCCCTGACGGGTAGGGTAATTCCCGGTGGCCTCTGTTAGGGTCGTGCGATGCGGCGTGGTGGTGTGTTGGGGGTGATGCTGGTGTCCCTTGCCGCCGTGCTGGCGCTCGCGGCGGTGGCCGGGGCGGGGGCGCAGGGCGGCGGGACGACGGCGGCGGTCGAGGTGCGCGTCTGGCAGCACCTCGAGGACCTGGAAGACATCCGCATCAGCGCGCGCCCGGCGGGTGGGGACTGGGGCGTGCTTGGGACCATCCGAATACTGCTGGACGACGGCTTCAGCTCCAGCGGCACGTTCCAGTTCGGCGACATCAGCCTCGATGTCCCCCTGCCGCCCGAAGAGGTCTCGACGCTGGCGGGTCGGGCGGGGGTCTTTGGGTTCGAAGATGGAGTGGGGGCGGCGGTCGAGTTTGGCGGGTTGTTTGGACAGGGCTTCCCGGGGCTGGCTGTCGATCGCCATGGCGCCGTGTTCGTTGCCGATCGCGAAAACGACGCCGTCCGCCGCATCGCGCCCGATGGGACGGTGACAACCGTCGCCGGAGGTAGCTCCGGCGGCCTGTTGGATGGGCCGGGAGCGGAAGCAAGGTTCGACTCTCCCTCGGATGTAGTGGTGGATGGGGGTGGCACTATCTACGTTGCCGACACGAATAACCACCGCATCCGTCAGATCTCGCCCGACGGGGTGGTGACGACGGTCGCGGGGAGTGACCACGGCGAAGGCGGGCGCCTCGAGGTCCGGGACGGTCCCGCCCTCGAGGCGCGGTTCCAGTACCCCCGGGCCCTCGCCTTGGATCGGTTCGGCGACCTGTACATCCTCGAGCAGCGCCACCGTGTCAGGCGCCTGTCGCCCTCGGGCACGGTCTCGACTGTCGCCGGGGGGATCGGCTGGGGCCTGCGGGACGGACCCGGGCCGGAGGCGATCTTCCGCCATCTCATCGACCTTGCCGTCGACGATAGCGGGAACCTGTATGTGCTTGATGACACGAGGGGCACAGTGGGGCCGGGTGGGGCGGCCTCCGCAATCCGGAAGATTGACCCATCAGGCAATGTGACGACCCTCTACACGGACCGCCCCCCCGGGGTGGGGGGGACCCTCGCGTACCCCACGGGCATCGTGGTCACGGGTGACGGCACGCTCTATCTCGCCAACAGCGGACGCCACCAGATTGTCAGGTTGACTGTCGGTGGCGAGCTTCTGGCCGTGGCGGGCACCGGCGAGAAGGGCTCTTTTGACGGGTCCCGCGGGTCGGCGGTGTTCAGCCTCCCCGCGAGCATGGCGCTCTCGCCCGACGGCGCGCTCATCGTGGCCGACCAGTCCGGGAGCGTTCTCCGCAGGGTCACCCTGGCTCGCAGCGGCGAGGAAGAGGCTATTCCCCTGGCGAGCCACGACCCGCTTCCCCACATGCCGGGTGTGCTGGTGGAGGTGTTCGGGTCGATGGGCGACGTGGACCAGGGTGCGCTGTTCTCCGTCCCCGAGGGCATGGCGCTGGATGGCTCGGGAAACCTGATCGTTGCCGGCCGCGCCACCAATGCCATTCACGCCATTGCCCCCGACGGCACCGTGTCGACGCTGGCCGGCACGGGTGAAGCAGGCAGCCGCGACGGGCCATGCGACACGGCCCAGTTCAACGCCCCAACGGCCGTGGCGGTGGATGCCGTCGGGGCCATCTACGTTGCTGAATTCGGCACGAGTGCGATCCGCCGGATCACCCGCGACTGCGTGGTCACCACCGTCGCCGGCGGCGAGGACGGCTACCGAGATGGGCCTGCCTCCCGGGCCCTCTTCCTCAGGCCGCGAGCGATTGCCTTCGACGGCGAAGGGGGCCTGCTCATTGCCGATACCGAGAACGCCCTGATCCGGCGCCTGGGGCCTGACGGTCAGGTCACCACGATTGCCGGAAACCCGGCACAGGCCGGCGTCGGCAATCCCCGCAGCCGGGACGGGCGGGCCGAACTGGCCCGGTTCGCCCATCCCACGGGGCTTGCGGTCGATAGCGAAGGGAATGTGTTCTTCACCGACAGCAACGAGGCCATACGCAAGATGGACAACAGCGGCTTCGTCTCGACGGTCCTGCGCACGCCGGACTACTTCGAAGGGGGAGCGCTCTCCGGTTTCTTCGGAGACCTCGCTGCCGGCCCTGATGGCGAGCTCTACATCGCCGACTCGGGCTACTCCCGCATCCTCAGGCTTGCGCCTGATGGCGAGCTTGCGGTCGTCGCGGACCTGGGGCACGGGCTGCGCAGCCCGTCCGGGCTGCTCCTGGCTCCGGATGGAACGCTTTACGTGTCCGACTGGAACGCGAACGCCATCTTCCGGATTACCTTCGAAGAAGGCGACGAGTGAACAGGTGGCGCGCGACCGGGAGCAGGCGATGAGGAGGCTGGGCGCCCACGCGTTTGCCTCCGTGCTGGCGCTCGCGGCGTTGACGGGGGCGGAGGCGCAGGGTGGGGCCACGGCGACGGTCGAGGTGCGGGTCTGGCTAGCCGTGATCTGGAAGATCACCTTCGACGACGGCGAGTAGCCGCTAGCGCGCGGCATCAGGGGCTCTTCGATGGCCACGCGCCATGATAGATGGCCTGCCCGCGAGGGGGTGGAGGTGGGTAGGGTAATTCCCGGTGGCCTCTGTTAGGGTCGTGCGATGCGGCGTGGTGGTGTGCGACGGGTGGTGCTCGGTTCCCTCACCTTCGTGCTTGCGCTCGCGGCGGTGGCCGGGGCGGACGCGCAGGGCAGCGGGCCGACCGCGACGGTCGAGGTGCGGGTCTGGCAGGACGTGGGGGACGAGCTCGATATCTACATCAGTGCCCGCCCCGCGACCGGCCTGTGGCAGACCCTCGGGACTATTCCACTCCCGCTCGACGACGGCGTCAGCTCGACCGGGCGCTACCGCTACGGCGACATCGCCCTCGGGGTACCGCTGGCCAACCGCGCCACGCCGGCGACGGTCGAGGTGCGGGTCTGGCAGGACGTCGGCGACAGCGCACGCATTTATGTCAGCGCACGCCCGGCGGGTGGCGACTGGCGCGTCCTGGGAACGATCCGCTTGCTGCTGGATGACGGGCTGAGCTCCGACGGACGCTACCGCTTCGGGGACATCAGCCTCGAGGTTCCCCTGCCGCAGGAACAAGTCAGGGTGCTCGCCGGGCGTCCTGGCGACTGGGGCTATCAAGATGGACGAGGCACCGCTGTGCGCTTCGGTAGGACCCTGGAGCGGAGCATCGGCGACCTGGATCTTGACGTCGCACCCGATGGCTCCGTGATCGTGGCAGACCGGGCGAACGATGCGGTTCGACGCGTTGCCCCGGACGGCACGGTGAGCACCCTCGCAGGCGGCCAGCGGGGGTATCTGCCGTCGCCCGTCGCCGTCGCCGTGGATGCGGAGGGGAGCATCTACGTGGCGGGTGCCTGGAACGGGCTCATCTACAGGCTCTCGTCGGACGGGAGGGCGAGCAGGGTGGTCGCAGGGGGCGGTTCCGAGGACTACCCGTTCCAGGTGCCTCCCGATGCGCCTGCCGGAGAGGCTCGTTTCAGCGCAATCAAGGGCCTGGCGGCTGGTCCCGAGGGTGACCTGTACATCATTGAGCAGGACCGGATCAGACGTCTTACGCCGGCGGGGTGGGTAACCAGTGTCGCCGGCGGGAGCGGGCTTGGGCATGTCGACGGCCCTGGGGAGCAGGCCCAGTTCAATTGGCTGGAGGACATCGTCGTGGATGGCGCCGGCAGCGTGTATGTGGTCGACCGCAGCTACGTTTCGGGTGAGGGCTCCGCCTTTACGACCATCCGCAAGGTCGACACGGACGGTGTGGTCACCACCCTCTTCCAGGACACGCCTCCCGGCCATGGCGGCGTGCTGGCGGCGCCGACCGGGCTTGCGCTGACCGACGACGGCGAGATCCTGATCTCGAACGCGGGACGGCACCAAATCCTCCGGCTCACCGCCGAGGGCACTCTCGAGGCGATAGCCGGGAGCGGTGACGATGGCTATCTCGATGGCTCCCGGGAAGCTGCAGCCCTGAGTTTCCCGGGCTCGCTCGCCGTGTTACCCGGCGGCGGGCTCGTGGTGGAGGATCAGGCGGGAAGCGTGCTCCGTGCCATTGCGCCCGACCCGAGCGGTTCCTTCGCCAGTGAAATTGCCCTGGCCGGCGGGGAGCCCGTTCCCCGGGTGCAGGGGGTGCGGGTCGAGTACTACGCCAGGCACCTGGCATTCCTCCCGGCGTTTTTGGAGCTGGATACCTCGGGGGACGTGGTGGTCTCCGCTGGAGCCATCCGAAGCGTCTCTCCGGATGGCACCGTGACAACCCTCGCCGGGGCCAACGGGGTGGGGTACCGGGATGGCCCCCGGGAAGAGGCGCAGTTCCGCGGGGTCCGTGGGATCGCCCTCGCGTCTGATGGCTCTATCTACGTTGCGGACTACGGGAACGACCGGATCCGCACGATTTCGCCCGATGGCGACGTGACGACCCTCGCGCTTCCCGGCCCCTTCGAGATCGTCCGCCCTGAAGCCCTTGCCTTCGACGGCGACGGCAACTTGCTCATCGCCCAATCGTTCCCCGGCCGTTTGTTCCGGCTCTCCGCGAGCGGGGAAGTTTCGACCCTCATCGGCGATGAAGAAGCACTCCAGTTCATCCATGGGATCGCGGTGAGCGACGAGGGCGATGCCTATGTCACAGCCAGGCGCAACGAGCTGGCCACGATCGTGCGGGTTACGCCGGGCGGCGATGTGTCAACGGTATTCCAGGGCGCCCAAGCCATACACGGCGGGATCTTCACGCGGGGCATCCGGGGCATGGCCGTGGCCGGGGACGGCACGCTCTACGTCGTCGACAGCAACCAAGACCGTGTCGTGAGAGTCTCGCCCGATGGCACGGTCGCGATCGTGGTCGAACCCGACGCGGTCTCCCCGCACCGATTCGCGAGTCCTTACGACATCGCTATTGCCCCCGATGGAAGCCTGCTCCTCTCGAGTCTCGGCGCTATCTGGCGCATCTCGTTCGAGGAGGATGGTGAGTGAGCAGGACGGACTCGCCCTGGCTGAGGATGGGACCCTCTACGTGTCCGACCCCGAATTCGGCGTGATCTGGAAGATCACCATCGACCGTGCGCCAGAGGACGAAGACGGCCAATAGCGCGCTAGCGCGCCTTCGAGCCGCCGTCGACCTGGTAGTAGGCGCCCGTCATGAAGGATGACTCGTCGCTCAGGAGGAACGTGGCCAGGGCGGCGACCTCGTGGGGCTCGCCGTAGCGCTGCAGAGGCAGGCCGCGCGCGATGTCGCGGTGGCGGCCTTCGGGGTCGTCGGGATCGCCGCCCCGCTCGATGGAACGCATCATGCGCGTCTCGATGGGCGCCGGGCAGATGGCGTTCACGCGGATGTTGTCGCGCGCGAACTCCAGCGCGGCCGTGCGCGTCATGCCGATGACGGCGTGTTTGCTCGCGCCGTAGGCGATGAGGTGGGGCGTTCCCCCCAGGCCCGCCGTCGAGGCGGTGTTGACGATGGCGCCCCCGCCCCGCGCCCGCATCGCCGGAGCGACTGCTTTCATGCCCAGCCAGACGCCCTTCACGTTCACGTCGAGCACCTTGTCGAAGACGTCCTCGGGGTAGTCGGTCAGGGGCGTGACGACGCCCTCGATGCCGGCGTTGTTGAAGAACGCGTCGATGCCGCCGAAGCGCTCGACCGTCTCCGCCACGTAGCGTTCGTGGTCGGCGAAGCGGGTGACGTCGGTGGGGACGGCGAGGCCCTCGCCGCCCGCCTCCTCGATGGCCGCCACGGCGCCCGCGAGGTCGCTCCCCGGCAGGTCGACGGCGACGACGCGGGCGCCCTCCTGCGCGAGCCGCACGCAGGTCGCGCGGCCGATGCCGCCCGCTCCGCCGGTGACCACCGCGACCTTGCCCTCGAAACGCGCTGCATCCGTGCCGTCGCTCATGCCTGCCTCCCCGGGCCCGCCCGGCCCGTGGGCGTAGTGTAGGCGGGCGGTGGGAGTGGGGGCGACGGGTAGGGGCGGCGGCGCTATTCTGGTAGTTCGTTCGGGGTGTAGCTCAGCCAGGTAGAGTGCTTCGTTCGGGACGAAGAGGTCCCCGGTTCAAATCCGGGCACCCCGACCAGCTTCTCCCGCTTCTCCGGTTGGTCCGTTCTCAGGCGCGGTTGCGCTCGGGACGCTGCACCTTGGGCGGCTCGACGCGCCGTCCCGGGGGCAGCCGGTCGAGCGCCTTCGCGAGGCGGTCACGCGCCCCCGAAGCGAGCTCCGCCAGCGCTTCGTTCCCCACCCCGCCCAGCGTGGCCGTGGGGTCGACCGCTTCGACCGCGATGCCGTCGGGCGTCTCGCGCACGGAGACGCTGCAGGGGAGCAGCACGAGCGCTTCCGGCCCGGCCTCGGCGGCGCCCCGCAGCAGGTCGCCATCGCAGACGCCGAGGATGGTGCAGGCGCCCCCGAGGGCGCCGCCCGCATCGAGCGTGGTGGCGATCTCGAAGCCCTGTTCGCGCAGGGTCTCCTTGGTGCGGTTCAGCCCCTCGATGAAGTCGAAGGCAGCGGTGCGGCGCAGGGCGGAGGCGTTCTCCTCGGCGTGTGAGACAGACATGGGCGCGATGGTAGCAGGACGCCGCGACCGCGGGGTGGTCGACGGTGGGGGAAGGGTGTCGCACCCTTGGGGCAGGATGCGTGCACGCCTGGGTCTGGCCATCGCGTTCGCCGCGCTCGCCCTGCTGGCGGTGGCCTGCGGCGAGGGGGAACGCGGGGTGGAGGTGACGACGGTGACGCCCGTGGCGGTGGAGGCGACGCCCGAGCGCGTCGGGATCGCCGAGGAGGAGGTCAGGATCGTGGCGCCCGAGCTCCTCGTCTCGGCCGACGAGGTCGCCCAGGGGAGCGCCATCCTCGTCTCTGTCACGGGCAGCGTGGCGGAGGGCGAAGTCGAGCTCCTCGGGCGGGTCTTCCCCCTCACGCAGGGCGACTTCAGCAAGTACACGTACATCGGCATCGGCGTCCACGACACCCCGGGAATCCACACGCTGTACGTCCGGCTGACCCTCGCGAATGGCACCGCGGGCAGCTTCGAGCACGAGGTCAGCGTGAGTGAGACGCAGTGGGATGTCGCGCAGATCTACTACGTCGAGGGCGCGGGCGACCCCGTGCTCGACTCCGATGAGCGTGAGCGCGAGAACCTGCTCCTGGCCGAGGCGTACGCGCTGGAGACGCCGGAGAAGCTGTGGGAGGGGCGCTGGCGGATCCCCACCGAGGGCGGCATCTCGAGCCACTTCGGCGAGCGCCGCTCCTTCAACGACGGTCCCGTGGGTGGCAACCACGGCGGCACCGACTTCGGCGCGGATGAGGGCACGCCCGTGCACGCCACCAACAGCGGCCGCGTGGTGCTGGCCCGGCAGCTCGCCATCCGCGGGAACACGGTCATCCTCGACCACGGCGGCGGCGTGCTCTCCGGCTACGCCCACCTGAGCGCCTACGCCGTGGCCGAGGGGCAGGAGGTGGAGAAGGGCCAGCTCATCGCCTTCGTGGGGAACTCCGGCCTCTCTACGGCGCCCCACCTGCACTGGGAAATCTCCGTCCACGGCACCCTCGTCGACCCCATGCGCTGGGTCGACGGGCGGAACGGGTACTAGGCGAATGCGGCTCACGGTCGAGGTGGAGGGCGAGGGCGGGGCCGCCGCGCTTCCGGGCGAAGGGGCGGCGCTGGTGGCCTTCATGTCGTTTGCGGCCGTTCGCGGGTTCGGCGCGCGCCATCCCCTGATCGCCCTCGCCGAGCGCGCCGCCGACCTGGGCGTGCGGCTGGGCCCCCTCACGACCTTCTACGAACGCCACCCCGACGACGCCGAGGACGAGGCCAACCTCGAGCGCGCCTGGCAGGATGCCCCCCCGCTCGCTGCGAGCCTCGCAGCCCTGGGGGAAGCGCTCGCCGGGGACGAGCGCGCGGCCGTCTTCGTGCGGCGCGCGGAGGCGGAGACGCTCGCCGCGGAGGCGGCCGCCCTGCACGACATCGCCGAGCGGGCGGGGCGCGCCAATCGCCGCATCCGCCTAACCTACGACCTGTGATTCGTCGTCGCCGGGAGGCCATCAGCGCCCGCGACCGCTGGCGCGCCGGCGCGCGCGGCGTGGTCGCGCGCGCGCTTGACTCGCAGGCGGGTCGCGCGGCCCTCTTCCCCCGCGCCAACGCCATGATCGAGCTGCTCCAGCTCGAGCGCGCCCGTACCTACCTCGATGTCGGCTTCGGCGGGGGCGCCTTCGCGGAGCTGCTGGCGGCTCGCGCGGGATCGCCCGCCCGCCCCGTCGTCATGGACGTATCCGCCTCGAGCGACCCGCTCGACGTGCTCGCCTGGCCCGAGCGCCTCCCCTTCCGCGACGGCTCGTTCGATGCGATCACGGCCCTGCACGTCCTGCGCGGGCTCGATGACGATGCTGTGCACGCCTTCGCCGAGGAGCTGTCGCGCGTGCTGGCGCCGGGCGGGGCGGGGCTGCTGGTCGAGTTCGCGCCGGTGCGCTGGGCGCCCCTCGACCGCCTCCACCGCCGCCTCGTGGGGGGCGGCCTGGCGGAGGTCGACCTGCGCGGCTGGGGCCGGCTCGCCGCCCTCCTGACGGAGTGCGGCTTCGACGCCATCGACCTCGTGGAGCTGGGCCCCTTCGCCCTGCCCCCGATCCCGCGCGTCAGCGTGCTCGTCCGCCGCCGCCCCTAGGTCAGTCGTCCCACTGGAGTCGCATCTTGAGGTGGTTCAGTTGGTTGTGGGCGATGTGGCGCTCGCGCTGGAGTCGCCCGACCACGATCCCCGGGTGGATGCCGATCTCGGCGGCGAACCTGCGCACCTCGCCCTCTGGGAAGTACTCGGGATAGGTGAACCCCTGCCAGGCATCGAAGGGAATGAGCATGTCACGCGCGAAGGCGTCGCAGGCGGCTTCCTCGCCGTCGTCCTGCAAGATTCCCTCCATACCATCGACTCGGGCGCCCCGGAAGCGTCTCCCGAGCAGGTGTTCTGCCTCGTGATAGAAGCTGAACCAGACCATGTCGGCTGTCTTGTGGCGCAGGCTGAGCTGGATCTGGCCCTTGTCCGCTCCGAGCCAGCGTGCCGCGCCCGTGGCGTTCGCTCTGGGGTACTCCCTGATGAACGAAACGACGACCCCTGCGGCGGAGCAGCGAGCTGCCATCTCCGTCCGGAACGTCTCGAGGTCCGTGGTCGTGAAGGCACGGAGCGCGTTCAGCGCCTCGCGGAAGCGAGCTTCGCTATACGGTTCGGCATCCCGCCGGTGGCCGTCGAGTTCCCCCTCCCGTAGCCAGGCCGCCAGTGGCCCCCGCGAGGCCCTGCCGGCATTGGTGACCCGCAGGCCGGAGACGGTCGCGGTCTGCGCTTCCCACTGGGCGAAGCTGCCGAACCCAAGGAACTGGAGGAGGGCGTGGGCCCTCTCCCACCGCGGCGCCCGGGGGGTTGTAGCAATCAACCCACGGCGGACGAGCTCGGCGACGGGGAAGTGTTGGAGCCACTCGCCGGCCTCGGCCTCAAGCCGCTCGCGCTCCTCAAGGCGGCTCTTGATGAGCTGATAGCTGCTCTCGGAGTTGGTCCAGAAACCGGCGGGGATCCCGAGAACCTTCTCCAGGCCGAGGGCGGTCTCCGGCGTGAGGGCCTTCTTCCCGCGGATGAGCTCATTCACCATCTGGGCCGGCCGGCCCATGCGGCGGGCAAGTTCCTGTTGGGTCATACCGCGCACCTCAAGCTCCTCGCCGAGAAGCTCGCCGGGCGGTATCGCGATATCGGGCCAGATTCGTTCGGTTGTGCTAGTCGTCATAGTGATTCGAGACCTCCCGGATCGTGACCGACTTCTCGTCGTCCCCGACTTCGACAACCAGGCGCCACCGCCCCTGGAGGGTGATGGCCCACTGCCCCGCCCGGTTGTCCCGGAGGGGGTGAGCGCGCAGTGAGCGAATCCCCACTATCGAGCTCCAGTCTTCGGCGTCGTAGAGCGCGGTGACGCGCTGGGCGTACCGGCGCGCAAGGTTGGGGCCGTACTTCTTCGTCGCCTCCTTCTGGGATTGGTACCGGCGTTCGAGGGCGCGGCTTCCGAAGTACACGTCCAACGCTGGTCGTCCTTCATCCCTTGGGTGAAGGTTACCCTACCATTGGGTCTGGAGCCAGCCCTGGTATTCACCCCAGGGGTGAAGCTTGGCCCCTAGGCGCCCGCTTCGACGATGCCGTTGCGGTGGGCGATGCGGGGCAGGCGCCGGTTGAGGCCGGCGAGCACCTCGTAGTTGATGGTGTCGATGGCGGCGGCGACCTCGGCGGCGGTGATCGTTTCGCCGCCCTGCTCGCCGATGAGGACCGCTTCGTCGCCCCGGGCCACGCCGGGGACGTCGGTCACGTCTATCGAAAACTGGTCCATGGAGATGCGTCCCACGATCGGGCAGCGCCGGCCGCCGGCGAGCACGTGCCCGCGGTTGCTCAGGGCGCGGTGGTAGCCGTCGGCGTAGCCGATGGGCACGAGGGCCACGCGCGAGGGGCGTTCCGCGCGCCAGGTAAGGCCGTAGCTGACGCCTTCGCCTGGGGGCACGTCGAAGACGCGGGCGATCCGCGCCTTCATGCTGAGGACGCGGCGGAGGCCCGGGTTGGGGGTGTGGTCGGGGAGGGCGCCATAGAGGCCGAGCCCGTTGCGCACGGCGTCGTAGCGAAACTCGGGATGGCGGATCGTGGTGGCGGTGTTGGCGATGTGCCGCATCGGCACCGACCCCACCCGCCGCACGGCCTCCTCGACGACGGCCGCCTGCTGCGTGGTGAAGGAGTCGTCCTCGTGGTCGGCGTTGGCGAGGTGGGTCCAGAGGGCTTCCAGCGATGTCCCCTCGAGGTCGCGCACGCGCTCCGCGAGGGCGGCCGCCTCGTCCGGCAGCAGCCCGAAGCGGTGCATGCCGCTATCGACCTTCACGTGGACGGGCACGGGCGCCTTCCCGGTGGCGAGCGCCGCCGCCGAGACGGCCTCGGCCTGGTCGGGCGTGTCGACCGTGAGCGTGATGTCGTGGGCGACGGCGGTTGCGGCGTCCTCGGGGAAGGAGTGGCCAAGGACGAGGACCGGCCGCGTGACCCCTGCCTCGCGCAGGGCCACGCCCTCGGGCAGGTAGACGACGGCGAAGCGCTCGATGCCGGCCGCTTCGAGCGCGGGCCCGACGATGGCGGCGCCGTGGCCGTAGGCGTTCGCCTTCACCACGGCGATGACGGTCGCCTCGCCGGCGGTTTCGCGCAGGACGCGGGCGTTGTTCGCGAGGGCCTCGAGGTCGAGCTCGATCCAGGCGTTGAGGGCCTTCGTGGCCTCGGCAAGGGAGCCGTTGATGGTCAAGCAGTTTCCTTTCCCGGGCCGGTCCCTTTGACCCGCCCGTGGAGACGGCCCTAGCATCGACAGGGTGGAGGCCAGACGCAACCGGCCCGGCCCCCGCCCACGGCCAGGCGCGTGGTGGGTGAGGCTGGCCGCCGTGCTGGTCGCCGTCCTGGCGCTGGCGGCCTGCTCCAGCGAGGACCAGCCTCCCCCAACGCCTTCCCCAACCCCTCCCGCCGCCACCCCCACCCCGACCGCCGAGCCGACGCCGCTTCCGGCGGTCGCGCTGGCGGAGGCGCAGGCGTTGCTTCGCCAGGGGCGCCACGCCGAGGCTGCTGCCGCCTTCGCACACGTCGCGACGTACGCCACCGAGCCCGCGGACCGCTCGACGGCGCGGCTGGGCGAGGCCGTGGCCGTCTACGAGCGGGGCGACGCGGGCGCCTCCCTCGCGCTCCTCTCGCGGGCGGTGGTCGCGGCCGACCACGGCACGCCCGAGGAGGCGCGTGCGGTCTACCTGCTGGGCCTGCGATTGAACGAGGCGCGCGGCTTCGAGGCGGCGGCCGCGGTGCTGCGTCCGCACGCGGTGCTCGGCAGTGGGCTCGCGCTCGGCCCCGCGATCGTGTCGGAGTACGCCCGCGCGCTCGCCGGGCTCGGCGATGTGGAGCGCGCGGAGACGGTCTGGGGGTCGCTGCTGGCGACTCCGGGGCTGGGCGGGCAGCTGCGCCTGCCCATCCTGCGCCAGCGGGCGGACCTCGCGCGCGTGGCCGGCGACCTGGAGGGGCGGCGGCGCTGGCTGGGCGAACTGGCCGCGCTCACGGCCGATCCCGTCGTGCGCCACGAGCTCGCGGCGGTCGGCTTCCTGCTCGAAGACTACGACCTGTTCGAGGCGCAGCTGCGCGCGATCATCGCCGAGAGCCCCTTCACCGACGAGGCCCTCTTCTCCGTGCGCGACCTGCGCGACGCGGGCTACGAGGTCGATCCCGGCGACGAGGGTCTCGTGTACTACCGGCATCGCGCGTACGCGCAGGTGCGGGCGGTGCTCACGCCCGCCATCGAGGAACCGGAGCTGCCGGGGGACGCGCTCGCGTACCGCATGTACTTCCTGGCGGCGGCCTACGACGACGAGGGCTACCACGTGGAGTCGGTGCCGTTCTACGACGCGGTGGCGGCGAACCCGGAGGCCGGCATCTTCGCGCACCGGGCGCGCTTCTGGGCGGCCCGCGCGCTTGAGAGCGCCGGCCACTACGAGGACGCAGCCGCGCGCTACGACGCCGTGGCGCTGGAGGCGGGCGCGGAGTTCGCGGCGGAGGCGGCGTTCCGGAGCGGTTTGACACGGTTGCGGACCGGGGACCTCGCGGGGGCGGTCGAGGCGTGGCGGGTGAGCGACAGCAAGGAGGCACGCACGCAGTACTGGCTGGGACGCGCCCTCGCGGACGGCGGCGACCTCGACGGTGCCCAGCGCGCCTGGCTCGAGGCGCTGGCGCTGCAGCCCCGCGCCTTCCACGGGCTGGAGGCGCGCCGCGCGCTGGAGCTGGAGGCGGGCGGGGACGGGTCGTACCGGGCGCTGGCGCCCGCGCCCGCGCCCGACTGGGAGGCGCTCTCGGCGTGGCTGGCGACGTACCGGCCCGGGGCGATGGTGGAGGCCGCGGCCGAGGCGCCGGAGCTGGCGCTGGTGGGATTGCGGGGGCGGGCGGCGGAAACGGTCGCGGGGGCGGCGGAACGCACCAGCGACCCCTGGGTGCTGCTCTCGCTGGCCCGCACGGCCACCGAGGCGGGCCTTCCCGACCAGGTGACGGCGGTGGCGGAGCGGCTCCAGGAGACGCTCGGTATCAGGAGCGAAGCGCTCCCGGACGAGTTGGCGAGGCTGCGGTACCCGCTGGCGCATGCGGCCCTGCTCGAGGAGCACGGGAGCGCGAACGGCATCGACCCGCTGTTGCTGGCGGCGCTCATCCACCAGGAGAGCCGCTGGGACCCGACGGCCATCTCCATCGCGAACGCCGTCGGCCTGACGCAGGTCATCGCGCCCACAGCCGCGTGGATCGCGGACCAGCTCGGTCTCGGGCCCACTGCGCTGGGCAATCTCTTCCGCCCGGCCACCGCGGTCCAGTTCGGGTCCTATTACCTGGGGGTGCAGCTGCGGGAGTTCGGCGATGTGCACCAGGCGCTGGCGGCGTACAACGGTGGTCCAGGGAACGTGGAGCGCTGGGCCGCAAATGCGTCCTGGCCGCCCGCCGACTTCGTCGAGGCCATCGTGTTCGAGGAGACGCGGACGTACGTGCAGCTGGTGATGGAGCACTACGCCTGGTACCGGGCCCTGTACGGGGAAGGGGCTGGCGGCTAGAGGGATTGGGTCGTACTGTACGAGGCCGAGGACGAGGCCATGTCGCCGAAACGTACGTACCAGCCGCATCGCCGCCCACGCCGCCGCCGCCACGGCTTTCGCCGGCGGATGGCGTCGCGCACGGGCCGGGCGATCCTGAAGGCGCGACGAGCGAGGGGCCGGAGGCGGCTGACGGTCGTCTAGGCGGGAGCGCGCAGTGAAGCCGTTGCGGCGGCGCGCAGACTTCGAACATGTGTTCGCATCCGGAGAGTTCCTACCAGGACGTGTGCTGGCGGTGCGCTTTGTCGAGCGCGGCGAAGGGGCGGCCCGTGTGGGGTTCGCCGTCGGCAAACGGCTGGACCTTCGGGCCGTCGTACGCAACCGGGCCCGCCGGCGCCTCCGCGAGGCGATCCGGCCGGTCGCCCTCCGGGCCGGGTACGACATCGTCGTCCTCGCCCGTCGCGCGGTGCTCACCGCGGACTTCGAGGCGATCCAGAAAGACGTGCGGGCCGTGTTCGGGCGCGCGGGGCTCGTGGAGGAGGAGGGGCATGGATGAGATGGGTGATCATCGGGGCGATCCGGGTCTACCAGGTCACGCTTGCGGGCCTGTTCATGGGGAACTGCCGGTTCGAGCCAAGCTGCTCGAGGTACGGGGAGGAAGCCCTCCTCCGGCACGGCGTCGTGCGAGGCACCTGGCTGACCGCGAAGAGGCTCGGCCGGTGCCGTCCGGGGGGCGGCTACGGCTACGATCCCGTCCCTGACTAGCAGTGTTTCACGTGAAACACGCCGGGACGCGCGCGTAACCCGCCACAACGCACGCTAAAGGTGCAGGATCCCCCGGGCCGGGCGAGGGGAGGGCACGGCCGGTTAGACGCCGGGCGGAAGGGTGGGCCCGATGTTTCACGTGAAACTCTCACAAGCGGCCCCGACAGCGGTGCCCAAGTCGTGGAGACCCCCGAATACGGCCGGGAGGTCACGGTAGGTGTCTGTCTGGGCCTGTCTGGACGGCCGGCGGTCGGCCCGGACGGCACCCTGGGCCCCTGATGCCCCTCTGGAAAGGCCGTAAGGCGGTATTGGGGGGTCTTCGTGCCTCCGAGGCGGCGCTTACCGCGTTGTTGCGGTGATGGCGCAGGCGCGATCGTCCAGGGAAACGGCTCTCAGCGATGGCTGGCCCTTGCGAGAGGCCCTGTGGTGGGGTCGTGGAGGGTGGCGACGCCTTGCGAGGTGCCGGAGACAGGCGAGAGTGACGCCGTGACGGCTTGCGGATCGCGGGTGAGAGGTGGCCAACAGGGTGGAGAGGGGGCGGTCAGGGGTTCCGCAGGCCCGCTGCGTCGGGCGATGGGCTGTTTCACGTAAAACACGGGAGGGTCTGAAGGGATGTGCTTTCCCCCGCCGGCTCAAGCGTCCCGGAGGCGGGGGAGTGGTGGTGGAGACGCGGGTTCGGAGGTAGGAGGCCCCTGGAGGGGGCCGTCCGAGTGGGGACGCTGACAGGGCGGTCACTGCCGGCTCTAGGGGTCTGTTTCACGTGAAACGGTCGAGTTGGCAGGAGGAGGGACGGATCTGCGGCGAAAGAAGCGCTAAGGCGCTTGGGCGTATGATCGGAACTGGTTCGTGGGGACGCCGTGGTTGGTCCCTCCGGGCGCGCGACTGGCCCGTTTCACGTGAAACGGGGCGGCCCGACGCTGACCGTGAACCCCCTTGCTGCTACGATGCGGTCTGTGACGCGCCGCAAACTGCCTTTTCTCTTGATCGCGGTGGTCGCCATCCTCTCCAGCGCCTGCGTCGGCTTCTCCGAGCCCCGCGGGTGGGCTGAGCCTGTCTTCGATGGCGAAACCGTGTACATGTTCCTGGATCGCGAAGAGTTCGTGGCCGTCGGCCTGGACGAGCTCGGCGGTCAGTGGGTCTGGACCTTCCCGGATGACGATATCTCCGCCGAGGAGGACATTGATCTCGAGGCTGTCTACGGCCCGCCCCTGTTCGCGGGCGAGCGCATCATCCTCGCCGGGTTCTCAGGACAGATCGTGGCGCTCACGACCGCCGGCCGGTACGTGCCCGGCCAGGGGAGCTGGCATCGCGAGGACGTGAACGGCAGCATCGTGGGCGGGGCCGTCCTGGCGGGCGATGTGTTCGCCTTCGGGACGACCGAGTCGCGGCTCTACGTGCGTCGCGTCGAGGATGGTGGCGCGGTCGTGGGCTGGCCGGCAGACGGACGTCGGCTCGGTGGGGAAATCTGGTCTCAACCAGTGATTGAGGCAGGGATACTCTACGTCGGCACGATGGACGGCAACCTGTACGCCTTCGACCTCTCCACGGGAGCCGAGCTCTGGGCGGAACCCTTCGATGCGGGAGGCGCCATCGCCTCGCTGACCTTCATAGGCGACGGCGTGCTGTTCGTGCCGACGCTGGGGTCCGAGGTGTGGCTCGTGGACGCGGAGACAGGCGAGGCCCGAACGAGCCCGTTCGATGCGGAGGGCTGGGTCTGGACGCGGCCGGTGCTGAACGATGGCCACGCCTACTTCGGCGATTTCGAGGGATTCGTCTATGCCATGGACCTGGAGACGGGCCGTGCGCGGCCGATCTACCAGGCAGAGGACAAGGTCAAGGCGCAGGGCGTCATCATCGACGGGACGCTGATCGTGGGCGACGAGGGTGGGACGGTGCATTTCGTGAGGTTGGCGGACGGGTCCCTGCTCAATACTGTCAAAATCGATGGAGCCGGGAAGATACGGGCGGATTTGGTAGGTATGGGAGATGCGGCCTGGGTGCTCGGCACCGAGGGCAAGCTCTACCGCGCAGACCCCGAGACGCTCACGGTCTTTGAGCGCGAAGTGCGGGGCCTGCCATGATCCGCGCGGTGCCCCAGCGAGCCGGCCTCGGCCTCATCCTCATCGGCGTGGTCGCGCTCGTCTTCGTGATCGCGACCTTCGGGTTCACGAAGACGTTCACGGTCGGGCTGCTCGACCCGATGATCAACCTGCTCGTGGTGCTCAACGAGGCGCTGTGGGGCAGCTTCGGGCTGGCCGTCATCGCCTTCACCGTGATCGTGCGGCTGGTCACCTTCCCCCTGACCCTGCGCCAGCTCCAGCAAACGCGCGCGATGCAGGCGCTGCAGCCGCTCGTGCAGGACATCCAGAAGCGCTTCACCGACCCCAAGCGGCGGCAGGAAGAGATGATGAAGGCCTACCGCGAGGCGGGGGTCAATCCGCTCGGGTGCCTGGGGCCGCTCGTCCTGCAGTTCCCCGTGCTGATCGCGCTCTTCTACGCCGTCCGCCAGACCCTCGCGATCTCGCCCGAAGCCCTCGATAACCTCTCCGGCCACCTCTACTCGTGGGGCTACATCCAGCAAGCCATCCCCCTGGAGGAGAGCTTCCTGGGGATGAACCTCGCCGAGCCCAACTACGTCATCGTCGCTCTCGTGGGCATCTCCACGTGGGCGCAATCGAAGACGACGGTCACCGTCGCCACCGACGACCGGGCGCGCACCCAGCAGCAGATGATGCAATGGATGCTGCCCATCATGTTCATGTTCTTCTCCTTCAGCTTCCCCAGTGGGGTGAGTCTCTACTGGGTTGTCACCTCCATCGTGAGCGTGGGCTTCAACGTGGTCACCTACGGATTCCCCGCGCTCAACGTGCCGCCTCTGGTGGCGCCGCCAAAGCCGCCCGCCCCGATCGAGGCGGCGGCAACCGTATCTTCGGAGGGTGAGAGCCGCACGCGCTCCAGGCCCTCCCGCGAATTGAGGTCATCTACTCATGGAACACGCCGAAGCAAGCGGAAAAACCGTCGACGACGCGCTTAGAGCCGCACTAGCCAAGGTCAACGCCTCCGTCGATGAAGTCGAGATCACCGTGCTCGACGAGGGTCAGCGTGGGGGTCGCCTGTTCGGGCGAGGCGCCCGCGATGCCCTCGTGCGGGTCGAACGCCGCGCCGACGGGCCCCGGGAAAGCGAGCCCGAGCCCCCCGATACGAGCATTCCCCGGGGCCGCGGTGGCCGTGGCGGCGGCGGTGGCCGCGAGCGCGGTGGCCGTGGCGAGCGTGGCGGCCGTGACCGCGGTGGTCGTGGTCGCCCGCGCGGTGGCCGCGAGCGTG
>CAYMDV010000016.1:0-66956 GCA_964389725.1 uncultured Anaerolineaceae bacterium | reverse complement strand
CAGGCCGGGCACGACGTGCGCTTCCTCCTCCGCCGCGACTACGACGCGGTCGCCGCACGCGGTCTGCGCATCGAGTCGCACCACGGCGACTTCGCCCTCGACTCGCCGACCATCGCCCGCGACCCCGCCGCCATCGGCCCCGTCGACTGGGTACTCTGCGGCCTGAAGACCACCTCCCTCGACGACGCGCCCGCCCTCATCCGCCCCTGCCTCGGCCCCGAGACGCGCGTGCTCGCCATCATGAACGGCCTCGGCATCGAGGAGGCGCTGGCCGGCGCCCTCGGCACGGAGCGCCTCTTCGGCGGGCTCGGCTTCACCTGCATCAACCGGGGCGAGCCGGGGGTCGTGCACCACTACGAATACGGCCAGGTGACCATCGCCCACCTGCGCGACGACCCCGCCGAGCTCGACCGGGCCCTCGACCTCTGGGGGAACGCGATCGTCGAGGTGTCGGGCGCGCCCTCCCTCCTCCGCGCGCGCTGGGAGAAGCTCTGCTGGAACGTGCCCTTCAACGGGCTCACGGTCGCGGCCGGGGGCGTCACCACCGAGGTCGTCGTCACCGACCCGGCTTTGCGGGAGGAGGCGCGAGCGCTCATGGAGGAGGTCGTGGCCGCCGGGAATGCCGCCCTGGCCGCCGCCGCCAGCCCCGAGCGCATCGACGGGGAGGCCGTGATCGAGCGCATGTTCGCCCTCACCGACGTGATGGGTCCCTACCGGCCCAGCACCCTCATCGACTTCCTCGAGGGCCGCGCGATCGAGGTCGACGCCATCTTCGCGGAGCCGGCCCGCCACGCCCGCGCCCTCGGCGTCCCCACCCCCCGCCTCGACCTGCTGACGGCCCTCCTCGCGCGGCTGGACCCCGCGGGGGGCCAATTAGGTTCCCGTTGAAGCCTCCGCCTCCGGCGTTGCCACGAATTGCTGTGCGCCGTCGAGTCGGCGGTGCATGGCGCTGATGAAGGCCATCCACTCGAGTGCTTCCAGGTCGGTCAGCGGGTGCTCGTCTGCATGCGTCAGCACGTTGCGTATGGCGAGCGTCAGGCCGAGAGCCAGGTAGCGGTACCCGTTGTGGCTGTCCAGGTCCTCCATGGTCCAGTCGTCCAGCGACTCGTGCGGGTTGAATGTCAGGATGGGGTTCTGCTCCGAGAACACCCGATTGATGAGGTCTGCTCCCCGTCGTCTGCGAGTATCGGGGTGATCTGCCAGTTCGGAGACGCGGTTCATGAGCCGCTCCGCCGCCTTCCTGATGCCGTCCTGCAGGTGCCCATTACGCAAGAGAGCGTGGCTCGGTCCTGTCTCGGCGTGGAGACCTTCGAGGTCCAGGAGGAGGGAGGGGGTGCTCATCAGGCGACGAGCTTGTGGGCCAGCGGTCTCGCGGCCTCCGCGCCGGTGACCTTCATGCGAACCTGCCGGTTGGGTGACCCCGTTCGTCCCACCACGGCGACGGTGTCCATGTCCGCCAGGGTCTTCATGAAGTTGTTGGCATCGTACTTGCCGTAGCTGTCCGCCACCTGCCGAATGTGCAGGGCTCGTGTCTCTAGCTGGACTGCCGTCCGGACACCGCCGACGAGCAGGGCGAGGGAGCGGACCGCCTCTGCCTTCGACTTCGGGAGCTTCCGCGAGTGGACCGTCACCAGCGGCTCCTCCCCGCTCAGGTCGAAGAGCTCCCCAACCTGTGATGGCTCAATTTGGAAGTACCGGGCGACCGCATCGATGCGCTGCTGTTCGGTCGCGAGCGCCGAGTCGATGGGCTCCGGTGCGGGGGTCTGGGACACGCTGGGGGCACGTGGGGCTTCCGCAGGCGGATGGCCTTCCCCATTCCCCAGCAGGTGGTCGAGCACGTGCTCGAACGCGATCCGCTTCAGTTCCTGGTCGTCGACCGCGCCAGCTGCCTCGAGGGCCTGCGCCACCAGGTCTCGGTACCGATTGGCTGCGTCTGTTGTCATGAGTTCCCCTCTGCCCAAGGCAGCACCGAGCAATCATAGCACCCATAGCACGCACGTTCGACTTTCCGGGCCCCCGCCTACTCCAGGTGCACCACTTGCAGCCCCGGCTCCCGCGCCGCGAACGCCTCCGCAACCAGACGCCGGTGGCACCGCTCCGGCGAGGCCTCGCTGCAGAGGAAGCAGGGGTTGCGACGCAGCAGGTCGCGGTCGAACGCCGCGTAGGCCCCGCGCGTGTCCATGAGCGCGGCGAACCCCTGTGCGTAGTCCTCCCACGAGCCGCCGTGCTTCTTGAAGGCGTCCAGGAGCTCCTGCGTGGGCGCCAGCTCGGGGAGGTGCAGGTACTCGATGCCCGCCAGCTCCCGCGCGAACCAGGCGAGGTCTTCGCGCTTCGCGAAGCCCGCCAGCTGCGAGCGGTTGTGCAGGCGGATGTCGACGAGGACTTCCACGCCCGATGCCCGCAGGAGCGTGAAGAACACCTCGGCCGTCTTCCGCGTGAAGCCGATGGTGTAGACCGTGCTCACGGTCGCTCCCGCCCGCCGCCCTCCGCGAAGGCGTCCAGCGTCAGGACCAGGCACTTCGCGCTGCCGCCCGCCTTGATGAACTCGTCCATCGGCGTCTCGACGACCGCGAATCCGTGGTCCCGGAGTGTGCGCACGGTCTCTATGCAGCCGGCGTTCAGCACGACCGTCCCGCCGGCGAGGACGGCGTTGCAGGCGAAGCGGCCGGCGTCGTGCTCGCTCACGGCGATCAGCGTCGGGATGTGCTGCTCCAGCGCCGCCCGCGAGTCCGCCGTGAAGGCGGGCGGGTAGAAGAGGGCACGCCCGCCGCCCAGCGGGGCGAGGCACGTATCGAGGTGGTAGAAGCGGGGGTCGGTCAGTTCCAGCCGCACCGTTTCGCACCCGAGCAGCTCGTCGACGTGGTCGAGCGCCCGGAACTCCGTGCGGAAGCGGTAGCCCGCGAAGACGACGCCGTCGCCCGGGAGCACGTCGCCCTCGCCTTCCCAGAAGTGGGCCTCGTGGACGGTCTCGATGCGGTAGCCGTGCGCTTCGAACCAGCGGGTGAAGCGCGCCTCCTCCAGCTGGCGCTCGGGGAAGCGGAAGTTCGCGGGGATGAAGCGATCACCCACGGCGATCCCGGCGTTGGCGGTGAAGGTCATGTCGGGGGTGTCGCTCCCCTGCTCGACCAGCTCGACTTCCACGCCGAGGGCCATCAGCGTCTCGCGAAGCCCTTGCCACTGGGCGTTGGCGCGCTCCGACTGGACGGCGTTCGCGCGCCGCATCCACGGGTTGATCTCGTAGGCGATGCGGTAGTGCGCCGGCTCGCACATCAACACCCTGCGCGTCACGCCTTCCAGTGTAGGCGAGCGTGCCGGGCGCGCTTGTCGCGTATCCTTTCCCGCCGATGGAGACAACGATGAAGCTTCCCTGGCGCCTCAAGTTCGGCCTCTTCATGGCCCCCTACCACCCCGTGCGCGACAACATGCCCCTGACGATCCAGCGCGATGTCGGCACCATCCAGTGGCTCGACGAGCTCGGGTACGACGAGGTCTTTATCGGCGAGCACCACTCCGGCGGCTGGGAGCCCATCTCCAGTCCCGAGGTCTTCATCGCCCACGTCGCCCAGGAGACGAAGTCCATCAAGCTCGGCACCGGCGTCCTCTCCGTCGGCTACCACAACCCCTACATGATCGCGGAGCGCATCCTCCTCCTCGACCACCTCACGCGCGGACGCGTCATCCTCGGCGTCGGCCCCGGCGCCACCGCCCCCGATACGGCCCAGCTCGGGCTCCACGCCACGCAGATGCGGCCCCGCCTCGATGAGGGCCTGGGCGTCATCATGCGCCTCCTCCGGGGCGAGGAGGTGACCCACGACAGTCCTGGCTGGTTCAGCCTCAAGAACGCCGCCTGCCAGCTCCAGCCCTACCGCGAGGAGGGCATCCCCGTGTTCGTCACCGCCACCTCCTCGCCCGGGAGCGCGCGCGTGGCCGGCAAGCACGGTGTCGGCATCCTCTCCGGCGGGTCCTTCAGGCCCATCGGCCCCGGCCTCAAGAGCATCTGGGACACCGCCTCGGACGCGGCCACCGAGTACGGCCACACCCTCGACCGCCGCAACTACCGGATCATGACTCGCATCTACGTGGCCGAGAGCCGCGAGCAGGCCTGCCGCGACATCTCGCTCGGCCTGCACGAGTTCGACTTCGAGTACTTCGCCGGTACGCTCGGGCGTCCGGCGCCGGCTTACGACGGCGCGCCCGAGGACTACGCCGACTGGTGCGTCGACAACGCGGGCGCGCTCTTCGGGACGCCCGAGGAGGTCACGGCGGGCCTCGAGCGGCTCTGGGAAGCGAGCGGCGAGGGCTTCGGCGGCATCCTCCTCATGGGGAACGAGTTCGCCCCGCCCGAGCGCATGCGCAACCACTACGAGCTGCTCGCGCGCTACGTGATGCCTCACTTCAACGGGGCCATCGATCGTCCAGCCCGCTCCCACGCCCGCGCGGTGAACGAGCGCGTCTTCAACAACCAGGGCGAAGCGGAAGCGATCGCCGAGGCCATCCGCGCGGCCGGCGGGGAGGCCCCCGCCGAGATCCTGGGCGCGCCCATCAAGAATCGGTAGCGGCTGCGGCTATTCCGAGGCCTGGGGGGCTTCCAGCCAGTCCACCAGGTCGTCGAGCGAATCGCCCGATGGCGAACCGGCGGCGGTGTAGGCCTGGTAGATGTCGGAGAGCGCTCGGCCCATCGCGCCCGCGACCGCCGCCGGCGCCTCGCGTGCCCGCGCCCGGTCGAGCGCCGCCCGGCGGATGAACTCGCCGACGGAGACGTCCGCCTCCTGTGCGGCTCGGCGAACCTCCCACAACTCATCGCCGGGAAAGCGCACCGAGAAGACGGCAGACTTTCTTGGGCGCGGCTCGTGGACTTGTACCTCGTCTTCCACTACAGAATCCCTGCCTTTCTCGCCTGGGCTCGCTCAACTCCTGTGGGCGGCTCGGCGTTGATGGGCCTCCACCGTCCGTTGACCGCTGTTCGTACGATGCTGACCGCCCAGGCAGCCCCTCCCTTGCCGCGTCCCACGAGGATGTACTCTCCTGTTCGCGAGCGGCTGTTCCGTATGGTGATGAAGCGTTCATCCAACATGCCGTCTATCTCTTCGGGGTCTACCCGCTGTGCGATCTTGTCCAGGTTCTCGTCGTCCCACTCGAACTCAAAGACGGCGATCTCTGGCACTGTAGTGGAAATGTAGTACATCAGATGGCCACGAAGCAACCTCCCCCGGACCGCTGGCGTTGCCCCGACTGCGACCGCCAGTTCGGGCGCAGGCGCCAGCAGCACGACTGTGCGCCCGCCCTCACCCTCGAGGAGTACTTCGCGACCGGACCGGCCCACGAGTGGCCGGTCTTCGAGGCGGTGCGCGACCACCTCGCGCGGTACGACGACATCCACGTCGAGCCGCTGGCCGTGGGCATCTTCTTCAAACGGAAGCGGACGTTCGCCCAGCTCCGGCCCATGAAGCGCTGGGTCGCGCTCTGCCTGATGCTGCCGCGCCGGGTCGAGGACCCGCGCATCACCCGGAAGGTCGTCGATACCGGCCGCAGCTTCTACCACGTCGTCAACGTCGCCGGGCCGGAGCAGGTCGACGAGACCGTGCGGGGCTGGCTGGACGAGGCGTACCTGAGCGACGGCTGAAGCGGGCTACTCCGGCCCCGCCCCGAGCTCGCGGCCGTTCCACTCTTCCCAGAGCCTGACGACGGCGGTGCTGTCGGCCCCGCCCCCGAGGAGCGCTTCCGCCTCGCGCCAGAGGTTGCGGGTCTGGGTGAGGATGGGGGCCTCCAGGCCGAGCCCCTCCGCGATACCGGCGGCGATGCCGACGTCCTTGGCCATCAGGCCCACGGTGAAGCCGAGGCCGAAGTTCCGGTTCAGGATCTCCTGGGCGACCTTGCCCTCGGTGGCCGCGTTGCGGCCCGAGGAGGCGTTCAGGACATCGATCATCTGGGCCGGGTCGAGCCCCACGCGGTCGCCCACGAGGAGCGCCTCGCAGGCAGCCGCCAGCCCCGCCGCCGAGCAGTAGTTATTGAGCGCCTTCATGGCGTGGCCCGTGCCCGAACCGCCCATGACGTAGATGGCCTTTCCGAGGGGCTCCAGCACCGGGCGGCAGCGCTCGACCTGGGCCGGGTCGCCGCCGACCATGATGGCGAGCGAGCCGGCCCGCGCCCCGGCCACCCCGCCCGAGACGGGCGCATCGACGAGCGGGACGCCGTGCGGCTGGAGGTCCTCGGAGAGCTGGCGGGTGCCCAGGGGCGCCGAGCTGCTCATGTCGATGAGCACGCTCCCGGCGGCCATCCCCGCGACCAGCCCCCCGCCGTTCTCCCCGCCCAGGGCGACCTCGCGCACGTCGTCGCCGTTGGGGAGCATCGTGATGACGGCGTCGCTGGCCGCCGCCAGCGCCGCCAGACTCGTCGTGGCGGTGACTCCGTGCTCCGCCGCGAACGACTCGGCCACGTCGGTGCGCGCGTCGAGCACGGTCAGCTCGAAGTGGGGCGCGAGCAGGTGCGCCATGGGCCACCCCATGTTGCCCAGCCCCACGAAGCCGACCCGCGCGATCGCTCCCGCCTCAGGCATCGCCGTCGACCTCCGCGAAGACCTCCCGCGCGACGCGGAAGCCGTCGAGCGCGGCCGGCGCCCCGCAGTAGACGGCCGCCTGCAGCAGTACCTCGCGGATCTCCTCGCGGGAGAGGCCGTTGTTGAGCGCCCCGCGAACGTGCAGGCGCAGCTCGTGGGGGCGGTTCAGGGCGGTCAGCATCGCCAGGTTGAGCAGGCTGCGATCGCGGCGCGAGAGGCCCTCGCGCCCCCAGATCGCGCCCCACGCGTGCTCCGTCACTAGCTCCTGCAGGGGCATGGTGAACTCGTCGGCCTGCGCCAGCGAGCGGTCGACGTACTCGTCGCCGAGCACCTCGCGCCGGATGGCCAGCCCTTTCTCGAACAGCTCCGAGGGCATGATTCCTCCTCCGCCCGCGAGCGTGCGCGGGCAGCCGGAGCCTACCGCGAAAGCCATTCCCTGTGGGTCACGCTGTCCCTGCCGGGCCCTACGCCTCGGGGGCCTTCTGTACCCAGCTCGCGAGGGGGTAGAGGGTGCGCTTCGCGATGCGCCAGCCGTCGTCGGTGCGCACGGCGTGGTCGATGTACGTCAGCATGACGAGGAAGACGTCGCCGTTGGGCTGGAGGTGCGAGGCGTGCATGTACGTCGACATGTCGGCGCTCTGGCCGTCCTCGGCGGGCACGATGTTGCAGCTCCCGATGAGGTGCTGCGTGGCGACGTGGCCCATCCCCCGGAACGTGCCCTCGACGAAGCCGACCCACTCGTCGGGACCGGTCCGCTGCGTGTCCGGGTTCCCCGAGATGGAGATGTCGGCGTCGGGCGTGAAGGTCTGGTGGTAGAGGGCGCGGCCCGCCTCGGGCTCGTCGCGGCCGATGGCGTCGGTGCCGAGGGCGTAGTTCGTGGCGAGCTGGCGGACGGCGCTCTCCATGGCCGGCCAGTCGGGGCGGTCGCTGCCCCCCGCGGTGTGGAGGACGCTCGGTGTCTCGTCGCTCATGCCTGCTCTCCTTCGGTCCGTGGCTCGCGGCCGAGCTCCTTCATCACCGCCTGGAACGTCTCGTACTCCTGCGCCCCCACCACCGCGTACTGCTCGTCGAAGATGAACGTCGGCACGGAGCGCACGCCGGCCATGCGCGCGCCTTCGACGGCCTCCTCCACCTGCTCCTGGTAGACCTTGTCCTGGAGCGCTTGCCGCAGCTCGTCTCCGGGCAGCCCCGACTCCTCCCCGAGCCGCACGATCGTGTCGAGGTCGCCGATGTCCTGGAGTTCGTCGAAGTACGCATCGAAGACCCGCCGGTGGAAGACCTCCGCGCAGTCGCCGTGGTCCGCCGCGAACTCCGCCGCCTGCAGCGAGAGCATCGAGCTCGACCGCATCGTGCGTCCCTCGCTGAAGCGGAGGCCCAGCGCCTCGCCCCGCGCTTCCATGTACACGCGCGGCTCGCTCTTCAGGTTCGACGACGGCGGCTGGGGCCGCCCCTCCGCCGGTACGCTGGCGTCGAGCAGGTACGGGGCGAACTGCACCTCGACGCCCTCGTAGTCGCGCTTCAGCTTGTCGACCTCGCCGAGGCCGATGTAGCACCAGGGTCAGACGAAATCGGAGACGATGGTGAGGGCGGTGCGGGCGGGTTCTTCGCTCATGCGGCGAGTATACGGAGGCGCGCCAGGCCCGGTGCTACTCCCCGCCGGCCGCTCCCTCGGGAAGCCGCTCGCGGGTGCTCGTGTCGGCGAGCCCGAGGCCTGGCAGCATGCGGCTCAGCCAGCCCGGGAGCCACCAGTTGGCGTCGCTCATGAGCTGCATCGCCGCCGGTACGAGCACCAGCCGGATGAGCGTGGCATCGAGGAAGATTGCGATCGCGAGGCCGATGCCGAACTCCTTCACCACGCGCTGGTCGCTGAGCGCGAAGCTGAGGAACACGGCCACCATGATCGCGGCGGCGGCGGAGATGACACGGCTGGTGGCGGCCAGTCCCCGCGCCACCGCCTCGGCGTTGTCACCCGTCTCCAGGTACTCCTCGCGCACGCGGCTCACGAGGAAGACCTCGTAGTCCATGGACAGCCCGAAGAGCACCGCGAACATCATCATGGGCAGGAACGACTCGATGGGCCCCGTTCCCTCCAGGCCGATCAGGTCGGCGCCCCAGCCCCACTGGAAGATGGCCACGAGGATGCCGAAGGCCGCGCCCGCCGCGAGCACGTTCATCAGCGCCGCCTTGATCGGCACGAGCAGCGACCGGAACACGACCATCAGCAGGAGGAAGCTCGCGCCGATCACCGCCACGAAGAAGACCGGCATCCGATCCCGCACGCGCTCGCCGATGTCGATGAAGATGGCGGTCGTCCCGCCGACGAGCACGCTCCCCTCGGTGTGGGCCATGAGGTCGGGCAGGGAGTCGCGGAGGTGGTGCACGAGGTCGTCGGTCTCCTCATCCTGCGGGGCGCTTCCCGGGACGAGGACGATGAGGGCCGCCGTGCGGTCCTCGTTGAAGACCGCGGGCGAGACGTTGACGATGTTCGGTTCCGCGTCCAGGGCCCGGGGAAGCGCTTCGAAGGCGGCCGCCTGTTCCTCGTTCTCGATGGCGGCGCCGACGATCATGCGGCCGTTGTAGCCGGGGCCGAAGCCCTCGGCCAGCAGGTCGTACGAACGGCGGGAGCTGAGGGAGGTGGGGTTGCTGCCGGCGTCGCTGGCGCCCAGGCGCACATCGAGCGCCGGGTAGGCCAGCACCAGCAGCGCCGCTGTCGCCACGACGAGCCAGAGCCAGGGGGCGCGCTGGATCGTGCGCGCCAGCCAGTAGCCCATGCCGCTCTGGTTCTGGACGGCGGCGACGCGGATGCCGGGGACCCGCAGGCGGTTCACGCCGTGGCCGACGAGCCCGAGGATCGCGGGCAGCACGAACAGCGCGACGAGCGCCGCCAGCCCGACCGCGATCGCCGGCCCCATGGCGGTGAGCGAGAGGAGCGGGATTCCCATGGCCCACAGGCCCATCAGGGCGATGACGACGCTGCACCCGGCGAACAGCACCGAGTGCCCGGCCGTGCCCGCTGCCTTGACGACCGCCTCGGTGACCGACTCCTCGGTCGTCAGGGCCTCGCGGAAGCGGGTGACCACGAGGAGGGCGTAGTCGATGCCGACGCCGATGCCGATCATGGCGGCGAACTGCGGCGTGAAGCTGGCGAAGTTCACGAACCCGGCCCCGACTCCGATCAGGAAGAAGGCGGGGATGAGGGCCAGCAGGGCGGTGAAGATGGGCAGCCCCGCCGCGGTCACGGTGCCGAAGGCGATCAGCAGGATTACCGCTGCCGCCGCGAGCCCCACGAGTTCCGAGCTCCCCGGCGGTTCGCGTTCGCCGGCGGTGGCGACGATGCCGCCGAGCTCGACCTGCAGGTCCTCCCGAGAGACCCGCTCGCGCCAGCTGAAGAGCTCCTCGATGCTGTGCTCGTCGACCTCGTTGGCGCCCACGTCGTACTGCGCCGTGATCCGGGCAATGGTGCCGTCGGGCGAGATGCGTCCTGGTTCCTCGTAGGGGGAGGTGACCCCCAGCACCTGCGGCAGCTCGGCCGCCTGCCTGACCAGCTCCTCGACCTCCGCCCGCACGTCGGGGCTGGCGATGCCCGCGGGGGCGCGGACGACGATCTCGGTGGTGTCGCCTGCGGCTGTCGGGAAGCGTTCCGTGAGGAGGTCGCTGAGCTCCTGCGACTCGGTGCCCGGGAGGGTGAAGCTGCCCGTGCCGAACTCGCCCCGCATGGTCGCCCACAGCACGCCGCAGACAAGGACGAAGGCCACCGCGCCGGCGATCACGACCCAGGGGTGCGCGCACGCGAATCGGGGCCAGCGGTCGAACAGCCAGGAGCCCTGCTGCTCGGGCGCCGTTGCCGTCTTCCACGAGGTCGCTGGAGCGGGGGGCTCGGCGATGGCGGTTGCCGGCTGCGGGCGCACTGGTGGCGTGCGCCGTCGCGCCGGCGCCTGGGCGCTGCCAGCGCCGGTGAGGGCGCGCAAGGCCATCCAGGCTGCCCCGCCAAGCAGGGCCAGTCCGAAGAGTCCCGCCAGCAGCCGCCCGAAGCCGTTCATTCGATTACCTCGAGGGCGGCGTAGTGGCCGGAGTGGATGGCCATCTCCAGCCAGCGCGGCGCGAGCGCATCGCCCACGACCTTCACGTCGCCCTCGTAGTCGTCGACCAGCTCGGCGAACTCCGTGTTGGGCACGTTCCCCGACATGAGCACGACCATGTCCGCCTCCACGCGCTCCTCCACGTCCGCGTCGAGGTTGCGGATGAGCACGTCCGTCTCGGTCACCTCGGCCAGGTGCGCCCGCGGGATGATGCGGAAGCCGCTCGGGTGGCCGGTCAGGCGGCGCAGGGCGGGCTCCTGCATGAGCGCTCCCGCCACCGCCGACCCGAGCGAGTAGTGGCGCGTCACGAACGTCACGGGCAGGCCCTCGTCCAGCAGCTTCTCGGCGACGCCGATGGCGGGGTAGTGGCCCACGTCGTCCAGCACGACCGCCGCCGTCCCCAGCTCCGCGGTGCCGTCCGCGACCTGGTAGTACGACCAGACGTGGGGCAGGTGCAGTCCTGCGGGCGGCTCCGTGGGGCGGAGCTGCTGGAAGCCGTCCACGCGAGGGGTCGAGCCCGTGGCCACGATGACCGTGTCCGGGCGCTCGTGCTCGAGCCAGTCGAAGGACCGGTGCCAGCGGTCCCACTGGCTGGCGTCGACGAGCGTGTTGAGGCGGACGTCGACCTCGAGGGTGCGGAGCTGGCCCTCGAGCCAGTCGACGATGCCGCCGATCTCCTCGCGGTGGGGGAGCTGGCGCGCGACCTGGATCTGGCCGCCGAGCCGGTCCGTCGCCTCGAAGAGGGTCACCTGGTGGCCGCGGAGGGCCGCCACGCGCGCCGCCTCCATCCCCGCCGGGCCGCCGCCCACGACGAAGACGCGCTTCGGCTCCTCGGCGGGCTCGATGCGGTCGTCGCCGAAGCGCCCTTCCTGGCCCGCGCCCACGTTCACCGTGCAGCCGAAGCGCATGAGCGGTCCCGTCCGCCCCCCGATGCAGCCCTGGTTGCAGCCGATGCAGGGCCGCGTGTCGGCCTCGCGCCCCTCCTCCGCCTTGCGCACGATGTCGGGGTCCGCGAGCGTCGCGCGCACCATCGAGACCATGTCGGCCTGGCCGCCGGCGATGATGTCCTCCGCCTCCTGCACGGTGATCACGCGGCCCGTCACGATGGTCGGCTTCGAGAGCGCCCGCGTCGCGACGGTGCTGCGCTCCAGCTCGTAGCCGTGCGGCTCGTGCATGCCCCCGATGAACTGGTCGAAGCTGTAGTAGCTGCCCACCGAGACGTCGTAGAAATCGAGGACGCCGTCCTCCTCCAGGGCCAGGGCGATTTCGAGGTTCTCCTGCGGCCCGATGCCGTCGGTCACGCCCTCGGAGGCGGTCAGGCGGATGCCCAGGGGGTAGTCGTCGCCCACCTCGGCGCGGACGGCCGCGATCACCTCGCGGGGGAAGCGCATGCGGTTCTCGAAGGAGCCGCCGTAGTCGTCCTCGCGCTGGTTCGTCACGGGCGACATGAACTGGGTGAGCAGGTAGCCGTGCGCCCCGTGGATCTCGACCCCGTCGAGGCCGCCCTGCTTGCAGTGGCGGGCGGCCCGCGCGTAGGCCTCCACGATCTCGTCGATCATCGCCTTCGTCATGGGCAGGGGGAGGACCGTCGAGAGGGCGCCCATCACGCGTGAGGGCGCCCAGGGGGGGTCGCCGGTGAGGGTCGTGGCGTTGTTGCCGGCGTGCCAGAGCTGCTGGAACAGCTTCATCCCGTGCCGGTGGGAGGCCTCGGCGAGCTGCTCGTAGTCGCTCACGATCTCGGGGCGGAAGGCGAGCAGCGACGAGGCCGTCGTGGGGTGCACGGTGGCGACCTCGAGGATGGACAGGCCGACCCCGCCCTTCGCCCGCGCCTCGTGGTAGTCGACGAGGACCTGCAGGCCGCCCGCGGCGAGGCCCGTGCCGTGCGCCGAGCGGATGATGCGGTTCTTGATCTCGAGCCCGTTGATCGTGATGGGGCTGAAGACGTGGGGATACGGCATGGCTGGCCTCCAGCGCGCGGTGGTCTAGTCGCCGGCCTCGAGCAGGAAGGGTCCGTCGACGCCCCGGCCCCGCGCCCAGATGAGGTCGACCACGATCGCCTTGCCCCGGCGCTCCGGATCGCGCTCCCGCTCGATGGGGTGCGAGTTGTCGTAGACGGTGCGGTCGACCTCGGGGTCGTCGTTCAGGCGCGCCTTGCCGTGGAACTGGTAGAAGCGGCGCTCGGCCATGTTCGAGTAGACGAGCGCCACGATCGGGTGGGTCTCCAGGGAGGCCACGAGCGTGCTTCCCGCGGCATCGCGCGTCCAGAACGCGAGGGCGGAATCCCCCAGCGTCTGGGCCGTGCCCCGGAAGCTGATCGTCGGCTCGCCGTCGACGGTCACGCCCGCGACCACGATGGGGTGGCCGTCGGCGAAGGCGTTGTTGACGTCTTGCTTGACGGATTCGGGGAGGACGAGCGCCATCGCTAGTCCCCCTCGTCCTCGACCAGGCTGATGGCCTGCGCCGGGCACATCTCGATGGCGTCGGTGGCCAGCTCGAGCTGGTCTCCCTCGGGGTGCTCGTCGGTGACCACCGGCCAGTTCTCCTCGTCCCGCACGAACAGGTCCGGCTGCAGGTAGGAGCACTGCCCCGACTTGAGGCACAGCCGCCGCTCGATTACCAGTTTCTGCATCGCCTGCTCCGTTCTACCGGATGAACCGGTCAGTTGCTCGCGGGCGGGTCCCACGCCACCGGCAGGGTTTCGACGCCGTGGAGCACGGGGGCGGTGATCTCCTCGGGTTCGCCCGTGAGCCGCAGGTTGGGCATTCGCTCCAGCACCAGCTTCAGGGCGACCTTCGCCTCGACGCGCGCCAGGGGGGCGCCCATGCAGTAGTGGATGCCCTGCCCGAAGGCGTAGTGCAGCTTGAGCTGCTCGTAGTCGCGCGTCACGTCGAACGTCTCCGGGTCCTCCCACATCTCGGGGTCGAGGTTGGCCGAGCCGAACATGCAGAGCACCTTCGTGTCCTTCGGCACCTCCACCCCCAGGAACTCCGTGTCCTCCACGGCCGTGCGGAAGAGGCCGTTGACGGGGGCGTCGTAGCGCAGGCTCTCCTCGACGCACGTCTCGTAGAGGTCGGGGTTGTGCTTCACCAGTTCCAGCTGGTCGGGGTGCTGGAGGAGGCGGTAGATCATGTTGCCGATGAGCTGGGTCGTCGTGGCGCTGCCGGCGATGAAGAGGAAGCCCATGAACCCGACGATTTCGTCGTCGCGCAGCGTGCGGCCGTTCAGCTCGGTCGTGACGAGCGCGGTGAGCGTGTCCGGCGGCATCTCCTCGCCGGCGGCGTGCATGGCGCGCCGCTCCGCGATCTTCCCGAGGAAGTACTGCACCTCCTCCTGGCCGCGCGTGGCGCCACTGCGCTCTTCGCGGCCTTCCGCGGCGGCGGCGGCGCGCATCTGGCGCGCCATCTCCTCCTGCTCGAGCGCATTCGCCGCGATGACGCCATCCGCCCGCGGGCGCATCTGCTGGACGAGGTCGGGGTCGAGCCCGAGCAGCCAGGCGATCACGATGAGCGGCACCGGCACCGCCAGCAGTTCCATGAAGTCGCCCTCACCCCGGTCCACGAAGCCATCGATGATCTCGTCGATGAGGACCGTGATCTCGGGCTCCATGGCGAGCAGGCTGGCGGGGGTGAAGGCGCGGTTCACGATGCGCCGGTCGAAGGTGTGCTGCGGGGGGTCCACGCTCACGAGCACGCCGCCGCCGCCCTCGCGGGAGAGGCCCGGGCCCAGCTCGCTCGTCCAGTTCTTCCAGTCGTGGAGCAGCGCCCGCACGTCCTTCTCGCGCGTCACCGCGTACCAGTCGAACGGCTCCTCGGCCTTCGCCATGGGGCACTCCTCGCGCATGCGCGCGAAGTGCGGGTGCACGTCCGCCTGGAACTCGGGGGCGAAGAAGTCGAAGTCGGATGCCATGGGCGCTCCTCCGGGCTTCTGGACAGTTGTAAAATTACGCCCGCCGAGGGGGGCTTGTCAACGCCTCCGGGAGGGCGCTCCCGCTGCTTCCAGCGCCCCCTGCGAGAGCCGTTCCTGGCGCTCGCGGGCGATGCGCCGGCAGCGCTCCGCGGTGTCGGGCGTGGCGGCGCCGGCGAGCATGAGGCAGGCCGAGAACACAATCACGTCGGTCAGCTCCCCGTGCGCGGTGCCCCCCGCCATCCACTCCGAGTTGGTGCCCCGCTGCAGCGCCGCCAGACGCCTGCCCAGCGACTCAACATCGACCCACGCCTCGATCGCGCCATCCTCGCGCATCTCCTCCAGCGCCTCTTCCAGCGCACGCAGGCCGCCGGAACGGATCGCCTTGCCCAGCGGTCGCGCCGCCGCCCGGCTGCCGATCGACTCCAGCAGGGTGCGCGCGTAGTCGGGGTTGCCGGCGATCGTCTCCGCCGTCGCCGTCAGGATCGCGAGGACGCGATCGAGCCCGCGCACGCCGGCGCTCGGGCCCGCCGCCTCCAGCATCTCGTCGTAGGCCTCCAGGACCGCCTCGTAGAGCAGGTCGGCCTTGGTCCCGAACGTGTGGTAGAGCGTCGGCCTCGTCACCCCGCTGGCCTCGGCCAGCGCCGTCATCGTGACGTTCTCGTAGCCCACCCGCGCCAGCAGGTCTCGCGCCGAGGCGAGCAGCCGCTTTCGCCGCTCGAGCCGCTTCTCATCCCCAAGCGCCATCTCGGGACGATCCTACCAGCGCCGGGCTCGCGGCCTGTTAGCGCCCCCCGCCCGCCGCCTCCGCCGCCAGCTCGGCGCTTGCGGTAAGGCGCGCGTGCCGTTCGCGGGCCATCTCGCGGCAGTGCGCGGCGGTCTCCTCGGTGGCCGCCCCCGCGAGGATGAGGCAGGCGGAGACGATGGTCATGTCCGCCAGCTCGTGGGGGCCGACGATCGCCGCCAGCCAGTCCCTCGCCACCCCCCGGCGCATGCTGCTGATCTGCATGGCCAGCAGGGTCGGGTCGACCCACTCGTGGAGTTCGCCGTCCGACCGCATCTCCTCCGTCGCCTCGACCAGCGCCTGCAGCCCCTCCAGCCGCAGCGCCCTTCCCAGGGGCCGCGCGTTCGGTCGCGTCCTGAACGACTCCATGAGCGTCTTCGCATAATCGGGCTCGCGCATCATCACCCGGGCGGCATCCTCCAGCACGCCGATGAGGCGGTCCAGCGCGCGCACCCCGGAGGCGGGTCCCGCCTCCTCCAGCATCGCCCCGTACTGCTCGAGTACGGCCTCGTAGAGGAGCTCGTCCTTGCTGCCGAAGGTGTTGTAGAGCGTTGGCGCCGTCACCCCGGCGGCCTCGGCGAGGCCCTTCATGGTGACGTTCGCGTACCCGACCCGCCCCAGGAACTCCCGGGAGGCCTTCAGGATTCGCTGGCGCCGTTCGAGCCGCTTTTCATCCCCTAGAGGCATAGGGCGGCATCGTAACGGGGCGCCGGTCGCGAGTCACCCGGTGGGGGTGAAGCGGGTGGCTACCACTGGTCCCAGTGCAGGGTCTCCGCCACGGGCAGGCGCGTGACCGGGCCGAAGTTGCCCATGGGATAGCCCACGGGGAGCAGGGCGTAGGCCTCGACCGTCTCGGGCAGCCCGAGGATCTCCTTCACGCGGTCGCGGTCGCGCAGGGGGAGGGTGGTGGGGGTGGCGCCGAGCCCGAGGGCGCGCGCCGCCAGCAGCACGTTCTGGACGGCCGGCCAGATGTACCCGCCGCCGCCCGCCCGCGCGGCGTCGCTCTGGGGCTCATCGAACTCGAGACAGCAGATCACGAGGGCGGGGATCTCGTGCATGTGCTCCATCTGCCAGACGACGGCCTCGCGCATGCGGTCGCGCTTCGCCTTCGACTGGTGGGGCAGCTCCTCGACGCGGTCGGCGGCCATGTAGGCGGTGATGTGCGTGCGGTTCTCCTCGGCGAGCTGGCGCTTCGTCTCGGGGTCGCGCACGACCACCCAGCGCACGTTCTGCACGTTCGATCCGGTCGGGGCCTGGTTGCCCGATTCGACCAGCTTGATCAGCAGCTCTTCCGGCACCGGATCCGGCTTGATTCGCCGCATCGCCCGGCAGCTGTACATGACCTCGAAGAGGCCCGGTTCGTCGGACATTGCGTCCTCCCTGTCACTTCTCGTGTGTGTCCGTGCGAGACTACGCGACCCAGCACTGGAGGCTACCCATGCCCGACCTGCTCTACGAGAAACGCGACCGTTTCGCCGTCTTCACCATGAACCGCCCGGAGCGCCTGAACGCCCTCGGCGGGACGATGATGCGCGACCTCGCCGAGGCCCTCCGCGACTTCAACGCCGACCCCGAGATGCGGGCCGGGATCCTCACCGGCGCGGGCCGCGCCTTCAGCGCCGGGGCGGACCTGAAGGAGATGAACCAGCGCAACGTCGACCGGGGTGACTCCGCCGCCCCCACGCGCAGTTTCGACCCCGCCACGACCCTGCCCTTCTCCCGGTCGCCCAAGCCGTTCGTCGCCGCCATCAACGGGCTCTGCATCGCGGGCGGCCTCGAACGCGCCCTCGACTGCGATATCCGCATCTGCTCGACGGAGGCGTGGTTCGGCCTGTTCGAGGTGAAGCGCGGCATCCTCGCGGGCTACGCCATCCACCACCTCGCCCGCCTCATCCCCTTCAGCGATGCCATGTACATCCTGCTGACGGGCGACCGCGTCGAGCCCGACGACGCCCTCCGCATGGGGCTCGTGCGCGAGGTGCTGGAGCCGGGGGAGCTGATGCCGCGGGCGGAGGCCATCGCCGGGATGATCGCGGAGAACGCGCCCCTGTCGGTCGAGGGCTCGAAGTTCATGGCCCAGCAGTGGCGGCAGCTCATGATCGACGAGTCCTACCGCACCGGCGAGTGGGTCAGCCGCGCGGTCCTCAACTCCGAAGACGCGAAGGAAGGCCCGCGCGCCTTCTCCGAGAAGCGCCCCGCCCGCTGGCAGGGCCGCTGACGCCGCCTTCGGCCCGAAAGTGTTCGTTTCGGGCCGATCGAATTGATCCATACACTTTCCACAAGGAGCACCCCATGACCTCGAACGAAGCGCCCCTGCGAATCGGCCTCATCGGCGCCGGCGGCAACATGAAGCTGCGCCACATCCCCGGCTTCCTGGAGACGGGCGAGGTGGAGCTGGTCTCCGTCTGCAACCGCAGCGAGGCCAGCGGCCGCGCCATCGCCGAGGCGTACGGCATCCCGCGGGTCGAGCCCGACACCGCCACCCTCCTCGCCGCGGACGACATCGACGCGGTCTGCATCGGCACCTGGCCGTACATGCACCGCGATCTGACCGTGGCCGCCCTCGAGGCGGGGAAGCACGTCCTCTGCGAGGCGCGCATGGGCATGAACGCGAGCGAAGCCCGCGACATGCTCGCGGCCTCCGAGGCCCGCCCCGAGCTCGTCGCCCAGCTCGTGCCCGCCCCCTTCGACTTCAAGAGCTGGAAGACCGTCCGCCGCCTGCTCGAGGACGGCTCCCTCGGCGACGTGCGCGAGGTGCACGTGACCGTGCTCAACGGCGGCTCGCTCGACCCCGACGCGCCCCTCCACTGGCGCGAGCGCACCGACCTCTCCGGCATGAACGTGATGTCGTACGGCATCTACACCGAGATCATCGGGCGCTGGTTCGGCCCGGTCCGCTCGATCCTCGCCCACGGCGCGACCTTCGTCGGGGAGCGCACGAACGCCGAGACGGGCGAGCGCGCCGCGATCGAGGTACCCGACAGCCTCGGCGTCTTCGCCGAGCTGGAGCGCGGCGGGCGCGTGACCTGCCGCTTCGGCACGCAGCTCCACGCCGCGCCCGCCGAGGCGAACGGCATCTCCGTCTACGGGTCGGCGGGAACGCTCCACTGGCGTCCCGACAGCATGACGTTCGCCCCCCTCGGCGAGGAGCCCGCCCCTCTCGACCCCGACCCCGGCACGGCCGGCGAGTGGCGCGTCGAGCAGGACTTCGTCGACTCCATCCGGCGGGGGGCGCCCGTCACGCTCACCAGCTTCCCCGACGGGGTCGAGTACATGCGCCTGATCGAGGCCACGCACCGCAGCCGCCTCGAAGGCCGGGTGGTCGAGCTGTCGGAGGTTTAGCCGTCTGAGTCCGGGGGCGGCTCCCCCGTCGCCCAGCGCAGGTGGTCGCTGAGGGCCCAGCCTTGCGTGCCGTCATCAGTCCGGATGTAGATCCAGGTGCACCAGGACTCGCGTTCGCAGTCGGCAGCGCTGTTCGCGGTGTGGGGGCCAGAAACCCAGAAGGTGCCCTTGTCACCCAGGTCCTGTCTGTGCTCGACCGCCTCGACGAACGACCCTCCGGGGAGACAGGTGAGCGCAGGTGAATCTGCCAGGGGCTCTTCTCGCACTTCCAGGCACTCCCCATGAGCGGCGACCCGAAGCAGCATGCGTTCCTCGATCGGTGCGCGCTCGATGACTGGTGGCAGGAGGGGACGAAGCACCGCGAACGACGTAGGTCCACTGAGGTGTGCGGAGAAGAGCACATCGCGGTTCGTGGTTCCCCAACGGCCTACCACGTCGATGAAGACGTTCGGGGGCGCCTCCGGCGCGGGCGAGTCGATTTCGACACTCACGGTGGCAAGCACGGTCCCGTTTTCGTCGACGACCGTCGTCGGGTCCAGGAGGAAGAGCGGAGGTTCCTCGGGGCTTGGTACAAGGGCCCCCTGGAGAGGCGAGGCGACCGGCAGGCCCAGCCACTCTCCACTGGCGCTCACTAGCCGCCTGCCGTGAATCGTGTCTATCACGAGCCCGGAGCTATCGGGGAGCCAGAAGGTCGAGGCGCCGACGTAGAGAGAGGCACCGAGAACAAGTATGTCCCAGGTTGCTCCTCTGACTCTGAACAGCTCCTCTCCGGTCGTTGCACTGAAGACCGAGGTAGCCGTGAGCCGCCTAAAGAACCCCGGGCAGACGCAGAATTGATCCGCCAGCGTGTTGGCGGCGACCAGCCTGCCGTCGGGGGAGAGGTGGGGTCCTTCCCATGGAGCGCCGGTCTCAACGTCGAAGGCGCATGCGATGGTGACGTCCGAGAGCGCTGCCCCGGTCCAGTCGTACCGCACCACACGGCACGTCTCATCCCGACCCCGACCAATCAGGCCGAAGCCATCACCCGACGAGAAGATGGTCACCCCGAACTCCAACGACCAGTTCCGGGCGTAGGAGCCCCGCAGCGGGCCGGGCGCGCGTATGGATACGGGTATTCCGTCCGATAGCCCCACGACGTGGAATGCTCCCTCGCTGTACAGAAGCAGCCGTTCCTCTGTGGGGTGCGCCCATACCTGGGCCGGTCCCGACGCTCGGGCCTCCGACGCGCTTCTTGCAGGGATCTCGAACCACCTTGTGACCTCTAGGTCACCGTCGAGGGCAACGAACGGGCCGTGGCTGCCCAGGCGAAATACAACCCATGGTCCCGAGTTCGTCCCGGGGCCCGCTACCAGGTGGAGCGACCGGTCGTTCCAGGTGAACGCCCTCCCCGAGATGGGGTCATACAGAACCGGAACCCGTGCGCCGTCTTCCAGCAGGAATCGCTCCAACAGGAGGTGCCGCTCATTCGGAGCGGATAGCACGCCAGGTTCCTCGTCCAGGATGCCTCTTACGGATCCCGACTGGACATCGAGCACGTACGTGCCTGGTTCCGTGACGGGCTCGCCGGCATCGAGGTGGACATCGAACAGCGCCTCGCTCGCAACCTCGCGCAGCCGGATGACCGGGTACGTGCGCGTTGGGGTGGCCGTCACAGCGGGTGTTTCCGATGGACGTGCAACTGGGTTCGGGGTGGCCGTCGGCCTGGGTGTGGGCGAGGCCAACGGTGAGGGCGTGGCCGTTGGTGTTGCTGTCTCCTGGGGAGCGGGGCTGGCCGTGGCGCTCGCCGGCTCGGGCGTTGCGGTGGGGGAAGGCTTCGCGGCCGGCTCGCCGCCGCAGGCCAACGCGCCGCACAGCAGGACCGGAACCAGGAACAGCCACCGAGCTCGCGGTCGCTTCATGGGGCCAGTCTAGGCGGGGGCAACCCTGAATTACCCCGGCCGTCGTCGTCGAGGCCACGCACCGCAGCCGCCTCGAAGGCCGGGTGGTCGAGCTGGCGGAGGTTTAGCCGCCCGGTTCGGCTGGATGCGCGTGCTGCGCTAGGCTCGACTACGCACGGGGCTGCCGGCGGCCGCCCTCCCATCGAGGCGAACGATTCATGCTCTATGCCGACGGCGCTGCCAAGTCCTTCGGGCCGCGCGATGTGCTGCACGACCTCTCGTTCGCCGTCAGCGATGGCGAGCGGGTGGGGCTCGTGGGGCCGAACGGGGCCGGCAAGTCGACCGTCCTCAAGCTGCTCGCGGGTGTGCTGGAGGCGGACGCGGGTGAGGCGGGGAGCCGGGGCGGGCGTCTGGGCTACCTCCGCCAGGAGACCGGGCTCGACTCCGGGGAGACGCTGGTCACCGAGATGTGGCGCGCCTTCCCCGATGCGCTGGCCATCGAGCTTGAGCTCGAAGAGGTCGCGCGGGCGATCGAGCAGGCGAGCGACGGCGCCCTCGACGGGCTGATCGAGCGCCAGGCGCGGCTCTTCGAGGACTTCGAGGCGGTCGACGGCTACCGCATCGAGGCGCGCATCGGGCGCGTGCTCGATGGGCTCGGGTTCAGCACGGAGGATCGTGCGAGGCCCTGCGGCGACTTCAGCGGCGGCTGGCAGATGCGCGTCGCCCTTGCCCAGGCGCTGGTCCGCCGCCCCGAGAACCTGCTCCTCGACGAGCCCACCAACCACCTCGATAGCGACTCGCGGGAGTGGCTCGCCGGTGAGCTGGCCGAGTACGCCGGGGCGCTCCTGATCGTGACCCACGACGGCGACTTCCTGGACCGGGTCGTCGGTCGCGTCCTCGACCTGCGCGACGGCGCGGTGCAGTCGTATACGGGTAACTACAGCGACTACCAGCGGCAGAAGGCGGAGCAGCTGAAGGCCCGCGATCGCGCCGCCGCCCGGCAGGAGCGGGAGATCGCCCGGCAGGAGCGCTTCATCGAGCGGTTCCGGGCGAAGGCCACGAAGGCGAGCGCGGTGCAGAGCCGCGAGCGCCAGATCTCGAAGATCGAGCGCGTCTCGCGCACCAGGAAGGAGGCGGCCGTCTCGTTCGAGCTCGAGGCGACGGGCCGCACCGAGCGCGACGTGCTCGCCTGCAGCGGTGTTTCCCACGCGTACGGGGAGAACCTGGTGCTGCTCGATATCGACCTCCACGTCGAGCGTTCGCAGAAGGTGGTCCTGGTGGGGCCCAATGGCAGCGGGAAGAGCACCCTCCTGAAGATCGCGGCCGGCAGCCTGTCCCCCAGCGAGGGCGCGGTGGAGTGGGCGGGGCGCGCCGTGGTGGCGTACTACGACCAGCACCAGGACGAAGCCCTCGACCCCGACCGGACGGTGCTGGAGGAGGTTGCCGCCGCCGCCCCGGCGCAGCCCGAGGTGCGGCTGCGCTCCACCCTCGGCCAGTTCCTCTTCCGGGGCGATGCGGTCTTCAAGCGGGTGGCCGTGCTCTCGGGCGGCGAACGCAGCCGTGTGGCCCTCGCCAAGCTCCTGCTGCAGCCCTCCAACGTCCTCCTCCTCGACGAGCCCACCAACCACCTCGACCGGACGACGCGCCGCAAGCTCATCGAGGCGCTCGAGCGGTACGACGGGACCCTCCTCTGCGCCAGCCACGATCCCGGCCTCGTCGAGCGTGTGGCCACCCGTGTGTACGAAGTCGCCGACTGCGGGGTGCGCGAGGTGCTCGAGCACCGCCGCGACTAGCAGTCGCCGCCGGCCTCCCCACCCGCGCCCCCGCCCCTGTAAGGTGCGCGCGCGAACCCCAAACGGAGGCCCTCCCCATGCCACAGCCCGAGCCCTTCACCGTCGCCATCCCCGACGAGGCCATCGAAGACCTGCACCGCCGCCTCGACAACACGCGTTTCGCCCCCGACTTCGCCAACGACGACTGGCGCTTCGGCATGAACCGCGACTACCTCGAGTCGTTCCTGCACTCCTGGCGCCACGAGTTCGACTGGCGCGAGACGGAGGCCCGCATCAACGCCTTCGAGAACTACCAGGTTGACTTCGACGGCGTGCCCCTGCACTTCATCCACGAGAAGGGCAAGGGCCCGAACCCCATGCCCCTCATCCTCACCCACGGCTGGCCCTGGACGTTCTGGGACTACGAGCAGGTCATCCGCCCCCTGACCGACCCCGCCGCCTTCGGCGGCGACCCCGCCGACGCCTTCGACGTGGTCGTGCCCTCCCTTCCCGGCTTCGGCTTCTCCACGCCCCTGCGGGTGGACGGCCTGCAGACGAGCAAGGGCGTGGACCTGTGGGCGGAGCTGATGACGGACGTCCTCGGGTACGAGCGCTACGCCGCCGCCGGGGGCGACTTCGGCGCGATGATGTCGGCCACGCTCGGCGCGCGCTATCCCGACCGCGTCCTCGGGGTCTACGTGACCCTGCCCTCCCTGCCCGCCACCTCCGCCCCGGAGAACGTGCCCGAGCCGGGCAGCACGCAGCAGCTCGTGGGGACGCTCATGGGGCCTGCCATGCGCACCAGCCGCGAGGACTTCGCCCCCGAGGAGCGCCACCGCTGGGACGTCATGAACGAGCGCTGGCCGACCGCCCTCGCGCACATCGCCGTCCACACGACGGACCCGCAGACGCTCGCCTTCGCCCTCCACGACTCGCCCGCGGGCCTCGCCTCGTGGCTGGTCGAGCGGCGCCGCAACTGGAGCGACAACGAGGGCAGCGTCGAGGAGGCGTTCTCGCGCCAGTTCCTGCTCGATACGGTCAGCATCTTCTGGTTCACGGAGAGCTTCGTGACGACGGCGCGCTGGTACTGGCACACGTTCCGCACGCCCCCGCAGGGCGTCCCCGACCCCGAGGCCGCCCGGCAGGTGCCATTCGGGATGCCGGTCTACCCGAAGGAGATGGTGTTCGTGCCCCGCGCCGCCGCCGAGGCCGCGGCCAACGTCATCCACTGGACGGAACACCCTCGCGGCGGCCACTTCGCCCCCGCCGAGGTCCCCGACCTCTTCATCGAGGATGTCCGCGCGTTCTATCGCAAGCTGCGGTAGGGGTTCAGGCCATCGGAAGTTCGGGGAAGTACCTCGCGTAGAACCCGCGGTCGCGAGTGAGGAGCCGGTCGGCGTGTACGAGGGCGTGTGCTCCGATCAGGAAGTCGGCGACAAGATGCTGGCGTGGCCGGATGGACTCCCCGCACCTGTCGCAGCGCACCGACTGCGCCGTCCCGCACTGCGGGCACACCAGCGACCGTGGCCGCTGGCGGGCGTACGCCACCCACGCTTCGCCTGCACGGTGGAGCGCCTCACGACTCGAGGGCTCGAGACTGACTCCAGTGTCGTCCAGGAATCGATCGATGAGGTTGCGGTCCTTGAACTCTCCCGCCAGTTCCGCATAGACGGCGTCGACGATGATCAGGCCGCCCTGCTGTTGGGCATCCGCCAGCAACACTCTTGTCGTCTCCCTGTCGGGAGCGTTCTCGATGACGAGGTCGAGCAGAATGTTCGTGTCGAGAGCGGAGATCACCGGCCTCGCATCTCCTCGACGATCTCATCGGGCGTTTGGTCTCGCGGTCCGAGGATGCCCACCCACTTGTCGAACGGGCTCTCCTCGACATCCTTCTCAAGGACGACCCTTCCGTCTTCCTCGTGGAACTTCACCTTGTCCCCGCCCCGCAGGCCCATCCGGTCGCGAAGCGCCTTGGGGATGGTGACCTGCCCTTTGCTCGTGATCGTCATGCTGTCCATGGGAGGCTCCCCTGGTAGTGCCGCCTGGGTATTACTCAGTCGGTAATACCGCCAGTGTAATACTCTTGGCTCAGGCTGTGGCCCTCGACCGCCCCTCCACGAAGCCGAACACCTCCGCCGCGATCTCCAGGGCGCGCGATGAGTCCGTGGCGTCGTGGGCCTCGGCGGGGACGCCCCCGGGGAGGGCGGTGGGGTAGCGCGCGCCGAGGGCGTGCTTATCCAGCAGGATGGCCATCGGGCGGACCGCCTCGAAGGTGGGGTCGAAGGCGACGGCGTCCTCGCAGAGGTCGGCGAGCGCTCCACCCCACACCGCCTCCGCCCCCTGCCCCAGCAGGAACGCGGTCACGGCCTTTTCGGCGCACTGCTGCGCGAGGAAGCAGGCAAGGGCGTGCCGCCCGGCCTCCGCCACCAGGCGCCCGTCGGCGAGGTCGTGGCGGGCCTGCGCGAGCCAGCGCGCGGCCTCGTCCGGGCCGCTGCGGGGGGTCTCAGGCATTGTCGGCTAGCGCCCGCCGGAGCACGGGGTCGCGTTCCCCCAGCTCCTCGAACTCGTCGGGCGTGTACACCCAGAAGCGCGTCGCCACGCGGGGTTGCAGGTGCGAGACGAAGAAGTCGGGCCGGCGGCGGAAGGGCTCGTCGGTTTCGCGCACGAGGACCAGGTCCAGCGCGCTCCCCACTTCCAACTCGCCCCGCGCGAGGTCGCCCGTGAGGTACGAGCGCTCGACCCCCAGCATCGGGAGCTCCGCCGCCATGCGCTGCAGCTCCGCCTCCAGCAGTTCGCGGCGGCGCTCGGCGAACCCGATCATGACCGCCATCGCGATCAGGTGGTGAAGAGCGTGGGCGCGTTGAGGGGCGGCATGATCTCGTCCGGCTCCAGGACGTACGCCTCCTTCTGGTAGACCTGCACCCGGTGCGATCCCAGGTCGGGGACGTACAGCAGGTCCCCGTCCACCCGCACCGAGCAGGGCGCGCGCAGCAGGCGCTGCTCCTCGAGGTTGGCCATCTCCCGCAGCCGCAGCGTCTTGTGGTTGGCGAGGACGTAGCGCCGCCCGATCGCCGAGAGGGTGGCGTCGCCGCGGAACTGCTGCACGTAGCGCCCCGTGTGCGCGAAGAGCTGCACGCGGTTGTTCCCGCGGTCGGCCACGTAGATGTCGCCGTGCTCGTCGACCGTCACGCCGGATGGCCGGTTGAACTCGCCGTTGCCGTCGCCGCTCCCGCCGAGCACGAGCAGCGGCTCGCCCTCCGCCGTCAGCTTCTGGACGCGGTCGTTGCGCCAGTCGGCGACGAAGACGTCGCCCTCCTCGTCGACGGCCAGCCCCCAGGGCATGTCGAACTGGCCCGGCTCGGAGCCGTGGCCGCCCCACCCGTCGAGGTGGCCGCCCTCGGGCGTGAAGCGCTGGATGCGGTGGTTGCCCGTGTCCGCGACGAGCAGCCGTCCCTCGGCGTCGAAGGCGAGGCCGGAGGGCCGGTTGAGCTGGCCCGGCGCGGAGCCGTGCTCGCCCCAGGTCCGCACCACCTCGCCCTCGGCCGTCACGACGGTGATGGTGTGCGTGCCCTCGTCCGAGACGTAAAAGTTGCCGTCGGGGCCGCGCACGATGCACTGGGGCCAGAGGAATCCGGCGCTGATCGCCCCCAGGTCCTCGTCCTGCTGGGAGAGGCGCCGGATGTGGGCCGCCACCTCCGTGCGGCAGACGACAAAGAGGACGCCGTCGTCGCCCAGGGCGAGGTCGGTCGGGTAGGAGGTCACGCGGCGCATCCCCACCGTCCTCAGGTAGGGGAAGCCCGCCCGCAGCAGCGCGTGCGCCTTCGTCATGGCCGGGCCCTCAGGCCGCCGCCGTGGTGAACGGCGAGATCTGCTCGAAGTCGCCGCCCACGATGGGCGAGGCCTCCACGCCCATCCACTGCTCCAGCATGGTGCCGTAGATGCCGCGGAAGTCGATCGTGTGCTTGAGGTCCTCGCCGTTCAGCCAGTCCTGCGGCTTCACCGAGGGGTACTCGGCGTAGAGCCCGCCCTGGACGCGCTCCCCGAGGATGTAGGCGCCGCCGCCGGAGCCGTGGTCGGTCCCCGAGCCGTTGTCGCGGATGCGCCTCCCGAACTCGGTGAAGACGAGGACGGAGACGTTGTCGGCGGCGTTGTGGTTGCGCAGGTCCGTGAGGAAGTCGGAGAGGGCTCCGCAGAGTTCGCCCAGCAGCCGGTCGTGGTTGCCCGGCTGGTGCGAGTGGTAGTCGTAGCCGGCGTGCTGCGTGTAGAAGACGCGCGTCCCGAGGCCGGCGGTGTGTACGCGCGATACGTCCCGCAGGGCGGAGGCGATGGGGTTCGTGCCCCACTCCACCGTCGTCGAGTACTGCCCGGGAACCTCCGCCAGCACGTCCGCCCCGGAGAGCACGTCGCGGCCGGTGCGGCCGAGGTAGTCGCGCACGAGGCCCGCGCCCACGGCGGGGGTGTACATGCGCCGGAACAGGTCGAGGCTGGCCTCGCGCTCCTGCTCCCGCTCGATGCTCGTCATGAGCCCGTAGTTATCGAGGTCCCCCACGGAGGTCACGGTCACGCCGGGGGCGGCGCAGGCGCGGGGCAGCCCGCGCCCGAAGCTGACGGCGGTGAGGGGGTTCTCGCTGCCCGGATCGAGCTCGCGCACGAGCTTCGCGATCCAGCCCTCGGTCGAGATGATGTCGGGCTCGCAGGTGTGCCAGATGTCCATGCCGCGGAAGTGCGAGCGGCTCGAGTTGGGGTAGCCGATGCCCTGCACGACCGCCACGTCCCCCGCCTCGAACAGGCCCTTCAGCCGCGAGGCCGCCGGGTGGAACCCCAGCGGGCTGTCCTCGGAGAGGGGCAGCACCTGGTCCTGGGGAATGCCCACGTGCGGGCGGGAGTCGTAGTACGTCCCCTCCGTGTAGGGGATGAGGGTGTTCATGAAGTCGAGCCCGCCGGTCAGCTGGACGATCACCAGGACCGGATCGCTCGTGCCGTTGCCTGCCATCACCAGCCTCCTAGGCGAACTGGTACTCGGGTGTCGCCACCACGAGCGTGAGCATTTTCGCGACCCGCTCGTCGTGCTCGCCGGCGCCGGGGCCGGCGCCCGCGAGCAGGGCCTCGCGCGTCTCCGCGCTTGCCTCCAGCGGCCCGGCCGCCTCGAGGCATCCTTCGACGAGCGTTTCCGCCGCCGGGGAGTCGCCGTTCGCGAGCCGCGACGCGACCGCGCGCGTGCCCGGCGCGTGCGGGTCGCCCACCTGCTGGACGGCGAAGTTGACGCGCTCCATGAGCGTGCCCCCGTCGATCCATTCCTTGCCGGTGTGCCACCCCTCCACGCTGGGCGGGTCCATCAGCTTCTGGCCCATGGCGCCCATGGCCCCCTGGAGGGCGCCCATCAGGGGCGTTGCGTCCCCGAGGGTGCCCGAAAGCTTGAGCACGCCCGCCACGAACTCCGCCGGCGACTTCACCTTGGCGAATTGCGCCTGCTTGAAGAAGTCGGCGTTGAGCAGCCTGCGCATCACCGCGCGGAGGTCTCCCTCCGTTTCCAGGAAGACCGACGCCAGCGTGTCGATGGCGTCGGGGTTGTTCGGTTCCTGCACGCTCCAGGCGGCGACCTGGGGCTCGTCGGCCACGAAGAAGTTGTAGAGGTGCCGGGCGATGAAGCGCGCCGTCGCCTCCTGTCCGACGATGATGTCGATGACGTCCTCGCCGTTGAAGGGGCCGGTGTGGCCCAGGAACGTCTTCTCGCTGTCGTCGTGGTCCTCGGGGCGGTAGACGAAGCGCGCCGGGTAGGCGCCGTGGGGGTAGAGGGGGATGGGCTGCTCGAACGTCCAGCCGGTGAAGGCGCGGCCGGCCATCTTCACGTCCGTCTCGTCGTAGGAGCCGATGCCCATGGAGAACAGCTCCAGCAGCTCGCGCCCGTAGTTCTCGTTGGGGGCGTCGGCGTGGTTCTCGCAGTTATCGAGCCAGTAGATCATGGCCGGGTCGCGGGAGAGGGCGATCAGGAGGTCGCGCATCTTGCCCAGCCCGTGTTCGCGGAACGTCTGGATCTGGTCGCCCATGGAGAGCATGTGCTCGCCCTTGAACCAGGCGGTCGCGAAGACGTGGTGCCAGAAGAGCGCCATCTTCTCCTCGAGCGGGCGCCGCGTGTTCACCATGCGGTAGACCCAGCGCCCCGCCGAGGCGGTGGTGGTATCGGGCGCGGTCATCTGCGGGTAGTAGCGGAAGAGCACGTCGTCGTCGGGTTCGGGGAAGCGTTGCGGGTGGAGCAGGTCCTCCACCACATCCTCGTAGGGGCGCCCGGCGAGCGCCTCCAGTTCGTCCTGCGTGGCGCCCACCCCTGCTCGTCGCATCAGGTGCGCCAGCAGCGCCGTCCGCTCGTCAGCCATTGTCTCTCTCCAGGCGGGGTTCAGCGTGTGGGGGCACTATACCCAGCCGCGCAAGGCCTATCGCAGGCGCGAGTGGCCCCTCGGCAGGGCTACAGCGCCATCTCCCGGAGGTCGTCCGCCGGGGCCAGGGGCGCGTCCGTGAGGGTGGCCACCTCCCCCGGCGTCCACCCGGGCGCGACCTCGACCAGCGTGAGCCCCTCCGGCCCCACCTCGATGACCGCGAGGTCGGTCACGATCAGGTCGACGCAGCCCCGGCCCGTGAGCGGGTAGGTGCACTCCCGCAGGATGCGCGCCCGGCCGTCCTTCGTCGTGTGCTCCATGGCCACGATCAGGCGCCGCGCCCCCACCGCCAGGTCCATCGCCCCGCCGATGCTGCCTCCGCCCCGCTCCGGCACCGACCAGTTCGCGAGGTCGCCCCGCTCGGAGACCTGCAGGCCGCCGAGCACGGCCGTATCGATGTGCCCGCCGCGGATCATCGCGAAGGAGGCAGCGCTATCGAAGAAGCTGGCGCCGGGGTTGAGGGTGACGGGCTGGCCGCCGGCGTTGATGAGGTCCTGGTCGTAGTCCCCCTCGCTGAAGCCGCCGTAGCCGAGGATGCCGTTCTCCGACTGCAGCAGGATGTTGGCCTCGGGCGGCGCGAACGCGCCCACGAGCGTCGGCAGTCCGACCCCGAGGTTGACGGTGCTGCCCGGCGCCAGCTCCTGCGCCACCCGTATCGCGACCAGCTCCCGCGTGAGCCGCGGCCTGTGCTCAGCGGCCATCCCAGCGCACCTCCACGGGGTCGCAGCGCACGATGCGGTCGACGTAGACGGCGGGCGTGTGGATCGCGTCCGGGGGCAGCTCGCCCGTCTCCACGATCTCCTCGACCTCCGCGATGACGAGGTCGGCGGCGGTGGCCATGACGGCGTTGAAGTTGCGCCCCGCCATGCGGTAGCTGAGGTTTCCCAGGCGGTCGGCGCGGTGGGCCTTGAGGATGGCCACGTCGGCGTGCAGGGGGCGCTCCAGCAGGTACTCCTCGCCCTGCCAGGCGAGCACCTCCTTCCCCTCCGCCACCTGCGTCCCGAGGCCGGTGCGCGTCAGGAAGCCGCCGATGCCGGCGCCCCCCGCGCGGATGCGCTCGGCGAGGGTGCCCTGCGGGACCAGCTCCAGGTCGACCTCGCCGGCGCGGTACTGCTCCTCGAAGCGGCTGGCGCGGGAGGAGGAGGCGCGCACCGCGAAGCTGGCGATGGCCTTCGCGATCTGGCGGTGCTCGCAGAGCTCGTCGAGGCGGTCGCCGAAGCCGATGTTGGTCGCGATGGCGGTCAGGTTGCGGGTGCCGCGCCGCTTCAGGGCGAAGATCAGGTTCGTGGGCGAGCTGGCCGAGACGAACCCGCCGACCATGACGGTGGCGCCGTCGCCGATCCCCTCCAGGGCCTCGTCGGGCGTGTCGTAGATGGTTGCCGTCATCGCTGCTCCACGGGGTGCTGAGAAGCTCGCGCCAATGGCGTAGGCTGCGCCCGCCGGCGCTACGGCGTCACACTACCGCACCAGGGACAGCGAAGGAGAGAAGCATGGCGGGAGAGCTCGAAGGCAAGGTTTCCATCATCACCGGGGGCGGGTCGGGCATGGGCCGCTCGACGGCCATCATGTTCGCCCGCGAGGGCGCCGCCGTCGCCATCGCCGATGTGAACGACGAGGGCGGCGAGGCGGTCGCGGCCCAGATCGAGGACAGCGGCGGGAACGCCCTCTTCGTCCACACCGATACCTCCAGCGAGCAGGACGTGCTCAACCTCGTCTCCCAGACCGTCGAGAAGTTCGGGCGGCTGGACTCGATGGTGACGGCCGCCGGCATCTCCTACGCCAACTACGTCGAGGGCGACGAGTCCACCGACCCCTTCCTCCACCCGGAGACGTCGACCATCCTCAACAAGCCCACCGAGCGCTGGCAGAAGGTCATCGACGTGAACCTGACGGGGGTCATGCTCTGCGCACGCGAGGCGGCCCGCCAGATGGTGGCCGAGGGCCACGGCGGCACGATCGTCAACTTCTCCTCGATCGCGGCCTACGGCCCCTCGCCGGGGATCATGGACTACTGCGTCGCGAAGGTCGGCGTGGTGATGCTGACGCGCTGCTTCGCCGTCGAGTTCGGCCCCCACGGCATCCGCGTGAACGCCGTCGCCCCCGGCCCCATCGAGACGCCCATGCTGGCGCGCGTGCATCGGGCGCAGGTTCCCGGGGGCGACCCGTGGGGGATGGTGCCCCTGCAGCGAACGGCCCAGCCCGAGGAGGTCGCCGAGGCGGTCCTCTTCTTCACCAGCGACCGCTCCAGCTACGTCACCGGCAAGACCCTCGGGGTCGACGGCGGCACCAACACGGTCTAGCGGCGGCTCAGCCCGCTCGGTCGGACCGACCAGAGGAGGAAGGCTTGGCAGGAGAGCTTGAAGGACGGGTGTCGGTCGTGACCGGGGGCGGCTCCGGGATGGGCCGGGCGACCTCGCTGCTGCTCGCGCGCGAGGGCGCGGCCGTCACCATCGCCGACGTCAACGACGAGGGCGGGGAGCAGACGGCCGCCCAGATCGAGGACCTCGGCGGCGAGGCCCTCTTCGTCCACACCGATGTCTCCAGCGAGGAGGACGTCGTCAACGCCGTCGCGCGCACGGCGAACAGGTTCGGGAAGCTCGACTCGATGGTCACGGCGGCCGGGATCTCGTACGCGAAGTACGTGGAGGGCGACGACGACACCGACCCCTTCCTCCACCCCGAGGCGGGAGCCAGCCTGAACAAGCCCACGGAGGAGTGGCAGAAGGTCATCGATGTGAACCTCACGGGGGCGATGCTCTGCGCGCGCGAGGCGGCCCGGCAAATGGTGAACGAGGGCCACGGCGGCACGATCGTCAACTTCGCCTCGATCCTCGCCTACAACCCCTCCCCCACGCTGATGGACTACTGCGTCTCCAAGACCGGCGTGGTCATGCTGACGCGCTGCTTCGCCGTCGAGTTCGGCCCCCACGGCATCCGCGTGAACGCGGTCGCCCCGGGCCCCATCGAGACGCCCATGCTGGCGCGCGTGAACAGGGCGTCGGGCGGCTCCTCCTCGGGCGGGAACCTGCCCCTGCAGCGCACCGCCCAGCCCGAGGAGGTCGCCGAGGCGGTCCTCTTCTTCACCAGCGACCGTTCCAGCTACGTCACCGGCAAGACGCTCGGGGTCGACGGCGGAACCAACACGATCTAGCGGCGACCCGCCCGCGCGTTCGGGCCAACCAGAGGAGGCAGCTATGGCAGGAGAGCTTGAAGGACGGGTATCGATCGTGACCGGCGGCGGTTCGGGCATGGGGCGCTCGGCGTCGCTGCTGCTGGCCCGCGAGGGCTCGGCCGTCACCATCGCCGACGTCAACGACGAGGGCGGGGAACAGACGGCCGCCCAGATCGAGGACCTCGGGGGCGAGGCCCTCTTCGTCCACACCGATGTCTCCAGCGAGGTGGACGTGGTCAACGCGGTCGCCCGCACGGCCGAACGGTTCGGGAAGCTCGACTCGATGGTCACGGCGGCCGGGATCTCCTACGCGAAGTACGTGGAGGGCGACGACGACACCGACCCGTTCCTCCACCCCGAGATGGGCTCCAACCTGAACAAGCCCACGTCGGCGTGGCAGAAGGTCATCGACGTGAACCTCACGGGCGCCATGCTGTGTGCTCGCGAGGCGGCCCGCCAGATGGTGAACGAGGGCCACGGCGGCACGATCGTCAACTTCGCCTCGATCAACGCCTACAACCCCTCCCCCATCCTCACGGACTACTGCGTCTCCAAGGTGGGGGTGGTGATGCTGACGCGCTGCTTCGCGGTCGAGTTCGGCCCCCACGGCATCCGCGTGAACGCCGTCGCCCCCGGCCCCATCGAGACGCCCATGCTGGCGCGCGTGCATCGGGCGCAGGTTCCCGGGGGCGACCCGTGGGGGATGGTGCCCCTGCAGCGAACGGCCCAGCCCGAGGAGGTCGCCGAGGCGGTCCTCTTCTTCACCAGCGACCGCTCCAGCTACGTCACCGGCAAGACCCTTGGCGTGGACGGCGGTATCGACACGGTCTGAGCACCGCGCCCGGCAGCGGGCGCCACAACGCCGAAGGAGGCGAACCATGGCAGGAGAACTCGAAGGCAGGGTTGCGATCATCACCGGCGGTGGGTCGGGCATGGGCCGGGCCACATCGCTCATGTTCGCCCGCGAGGGGGCGGCCGTCGCCATCGCGGACGTGAACGACGAGGGCGGCGAGCAGACGGTCGCGCAGATCGAGGACCTCGGGGGCGAGGCCCACTTCGTCCACACCGATACCTCCAACGAGCAGGATGTCGTCAAGGCCGTGGCCGCGGCCGCCGGCCGGTTCGGGAAGCTCGACTCGGTCGTGGCCGCCGCGGGCATCTCCTACGCGAACTACCTGGAGGGGGACGACGACACCGACCCCTTCCTCCACCCGACCGAGGCGGGCTCCAGCCTGAACCGGCCCACGGAGTTCTGGCAGAAGGTCATCGACGTGAACCTGACGGGGGCGATGCTCATCGCGCGCGAAGGGGCCCGCCAGATGGTGGCTGAGGGACACGGCGGCACGATCGTCAACTTCGCCTCGACGGCCGCCTACAACCCCTCGCCCAACATGACCGACTACTGCGTCTCCAAGACCGGCGTGGTCATGCTGACGCGCTGCTTCGCGGTCGAGTTCGGTCCCCACGGCATTCGCGTGAACGCCGTCGCCCCGGGCCCCATCGAGACGCCCATGCTGGCGCGGGTGCATCGCGCCCGTGGCGGCGACGACGGCTTCCGGAACCTGCCGCTGGGACGCACGGCTCAGCCCGAGGAGGTCGCCGAGCTGGTCCTGTTCTTCACGAGCGAGCGCTCCAGCTACGTGACCGGCAAGACGCTCGGCGTCGACGGCGGAACGAGCACGCTCTAGGGGGCGAAGCCGCCGCTACAGGTCCTCCAGGGGCCGTGATGGACCCCCGGAGACGAGTTCGTCCAGCGCCAGCAGCGCCTCGAGCGTGTCCTGCACGCGCAGGGGCACCGCGAATTCGCGCGGGATCAGGGGCTTGTTAATCGCGGCGAAGAAGAACTCGCGCGCGTACTTCGGGATGTCCCGTTCGGTCAGGAGGAGCAGCCCGTAATTCGCCTGCCGCACGAGGCGCTCCGCCACCTGCTCGTGGCTCGGACCGAGCGGCTGCGGCGAGCCGTCGTCCATGCCCAGGGCGATCGGCCGCGTGCTCTCGTGGAACGGCCCCTCCCCCTCGTACCCGATGCGCATGTACGTGATCACATGCCCGTCCGCGCTCTCCTCGGTGAGCAGCCCGCCGATGCGTTCGAACCGTCCGTGCATCGCAGCCCCTCCAGCCGCCGCCGGCCCGCCGATCGTTACAGGGATCGCGGGGGCGATGGCAACCCCTCCGACGCCCTCCCGGACGCTCCCGGCGGGTATTACCGAACCTTAACCCCTTACATGCGGCTCCGTCGTGGCAGTCGTACGCTTGAACGACAGGCAGGAGGTGAGCTGGCGATGCAGTGCGAATTCCTCACCCTCGCCGACGGCGCCCAGGTCCAGGGCGACCGTATCCTCATCCTCGGACGCGGCTGGCGTTGCCTCACCACCGGTGAGGGCTTCCCCTTCGAGCACCACCTGGGCGTGGCCGCGAGCCTTGTCGTGGGCGGCATCGAGGCCCTTCGGCGCCACCACTACAGCTTCCGCGTGGCTCCCGACGGCTTCCCCGCCGACCTTGTCGAAGCGGAGGGCGATTTCGGCCAGGACCTCCCCGCCGGCACGCCCCTCGATGACGACCGGCGCCTGCTGCTGGCGGCCAACCTCGCGCCCCGCTTCGAGCGCGCCGGTCCCTACACCGTGCAGGTGCTCGTCGATGGCGAGGAGCTGGCCCGGACCAGCTTCACCGTCATCGACGAAGCCCTCGCGCCCGTTCCCTGAGGGCGCTGGAGGATGGCGTGACGAAGGGAACCGGCGGCCTCGTGACGGAAGCGGCCCTCTATCGCGCCCTGCTCATCCAGGGTGGCGTGCTCATCGGCGCCTTCGCGGCCGTTCACACGCTGCTCGGCTAGCCCCACCTCTGGAGCGCTCCCGCCCGACCGTGCTAGGCTCGTAGGGACGTTGGGGACTCGTCTAATGGTAGGACAGCGGATTCTGGATCCGTATGTGGGGGTTCGACTCCTCCGTCCCCAGCCAACCTCCCGGCCACGCAGGGCAAACTGACTCCATGGGTCGTAGGATGCGCCCCGGCGGGCCTGAGAGCGGCCCCGGGAGCCCGGTATGACCCTCGATTTCGCGACCGTCGAGCTGCTCGAACAGATGGCGGCCGGCGGCGGCAAACCCCTGCACGAGAGCAGCGCCGAGGAAGCCAGGGCGCTCTTTGCCGGCATGGCCGAACTGGCCGGTCCCGCCCCGGACATGTTTCGCGTGGAGGAGCACAGCCTGACCGTGCCGGACGGCGAAGTGCCGCTGCGCGTGCTCGTGCCGCTCGAGCGGCCTGCCGGCGTGATCGTTTACTACCACGGGGGCGGGTGGGTCATCGGGTCGATCGACGAGACCGACACCGTCGGGCGCAAGCTCGCGGAGCGCACCTCCTGCGCCGTCGTCCTGGTCGAGTACCGCCTCGCGCCCGAGCACCGCTACCCCGTCGCCGTCGACGACTCCTGGGCGGCGCTGGAGTGGGCCGGGGGGCGCGTCGATGAGCTCGCGCGGCCGGGGGCGCCCCTGTTCGTCGCCGGGGATAGCGCGGGCGGCAACCTCGCGGCCGTGATGGCGCTGCGGGCGCGCGATCGCGGGGGACCGCCGATCGCGGGGCAGATCCTCATCTACCCGGTGACGGACGCCGACTTCGAGCGCTCGTCGTACACCGACCCAGCCAACCAGCTCCTGCTGACCACCGAGGGGATGGCCTGGTTCTGGGACCACTACGTCCCCGACCGGGACCGCCGCAGCGAACCTGATGCTTCGCCCCTGCGCGCGGCCGACCTCTCCGGGCTTCCCCCGGCGGTCGTGCTGACGGCCGAGTACGACGTCCTCCGCGATGAGGGCGAGGCGTACGCCGATCGCCTCCGCGAGGCCGGCGTGCCCGTCAACTTCAAGCGCCACGCGGGCCAGACCCACGGCTTCTTCACCCTGCTGATGCTGCCCGGCAGCGAGAGCGGGTTCCAGCAGGTCGTGAAGGCCGTCCGCGCGACCATTTACGAGCGGTCCAGGGGGGCTGCCGGGGGCGTATCGTAGCCGCCGCGTCCGCCGCCACTGATCAGGCCCGGCGAGGGAGGTACGCATGACCACCACCACCAACACCACCGCCACCGTGGAGCTCGACGCCGTCGTGGTCGGGGCAGGCTTCTCCGGGATGTACATGCTCTACCGGCTGCGTGACGTGCTCGGCCTCTCCGCCCGCGTCTTCGAGGCCGGCGACGAGGTGGGCGGCACCTGGTACTGGAACCGCTACCCCGGCGCCCGCTGCGACTCCGAGTCCTACCTGTACTGCTTCTCCTTCGATGAGGACCTGGCCCAGGAGTGGACCTGGAGCGGCAAGTATCCCGAGCAGCCCGAGATCCTGCGCTACCTGAGCCACGTCGCCGACCGCTTCGACCTGCGCCGCGACATCCAGTTCGAGACGCGCGTGACGGCCGCGCACTTCCGCGAGGACCTGGAGCGCTGGGAGATCGAGACGGACCAGGGCGACCGCGTGCTCGCGCGCTACTTCATCACGGGCGTGGGGTGCATCTCCGCGGGCCAGATGCCCCAGATCGAGGGTCTCGAGAGCTTCGAGGGCGAGTGGCACCACACCGGCTCCTGGCCGCACGAAGGGGTCGACTTCTCCGGCAAGCGCGTGGGCGTCATCGGAACCGGCTCGAGCGGCGTCCAGTCGATCCCCGTGATCGCGCGGCAGGCCGGCCACCTGACGGTCTTCCAGCGCACCCCCCAGTACACGATTCCCGCCCGCCACGGCACGGTCACGCCCGAGTTCCTCGACGAGGTGAAGGGGCGCTACGACGAGATCTTCGAGAAGACGCGCTGGTCGCGGGGCGGCACGCCCTACGACGAGGCCGAGCGTTCCGCGCTGGACTTCGACGATGAGGAGCGGCTGGCGATCTACGAGGCCGCGTGGGAGGAGGGCGGCTTCCGCTTCCTCCTGACGACCTTCGGCGACATCACCTTCGACCGGCGCGCGAACGACACCGCCGCCGAGTTCATCCGCTCAAAGATCCGCGAGGCCGTGGACGACCCGGAGACGGCCGAGAAGCTGATGCCCCGCGACCACCCCTTCGCGTCGAAGCGGGCGCTCATCGACACCAACTACTACGAGACCTACAACCGCGACAACGTCGACCTGGTCGATATCCGCCACGCGCCCATCGAGGAGATCACGCCGACCGGCATCCGCACGCGCGACGGCGAGTACGAGCTCGACGTCATCGTGTTCGCCACCGGCTACGACGGCATGACAGGCGCCTTCAACCGCATGGACATCCGCGGCCGGGGCGGCCAGGCGCTCAAGGAGAAGTGGGCGGAGGGCCCGAAGGCGTACCTGGGGCTCTCGCCCGCGGGGTTCCCCAACATGTTCATGATCACCGGCCCGGGCAGCCCCTCGGTGCTGAGCAACATGCCGCCCACCATCGAGCAGCACGTCGAGTTCGTCTCGGACTTCGTCGCCTACATGGTCGAGCACGGGATCGAGCTCGCCGAGGCGGAGCTGGAGGCCGAGACCGAGTGGGTCGACCACGTGAACGAGACCGCGAGCCGGACGCTCTACATGCTCGCCGACTCCTGGTACCTGGGGGCGAACATCCCCGGCAAGCCGCGCGTGTTCATGCCCTACGCGGGCGGGCTCGACGTGTACCGCACGAAGTGCAACGAGGTCGCGGAGGCGGGCTACGAGGGCTGGGTGCTGCACGCCCGCGAGGCCGTCGCCGCCGGCTGAGCGCCGGGCAACACGAAGGGGGTCAGCCCGGAAGAGCTGACCCCCTTGAATGTGAAGGCGTTCCCGCCGGCTACTTCAGGTCGAAGCGGTCGAGGTTCATGACCTTGTTCCAGGCGGCCACGAAGTCGCCTACGAACTGGGCCTGGCCGTCGTCCGAGCCGTAGACCTCGGCGAGGGCGCGGAGCTCGGAGTTCGAGCCGAACACGAGGTCCACCCGCGTCCCCGTCCACTTCAGGTTGCCGCTGTCGCGATCGCGGCCTTCGAAGACGTCCCCGGCCTGCTGCCACTCGGTGGCCACGTCGAGGAGGTTCACGAAGAAGTCGTTCGAGAGCGTGCCCGGGCGGTCGGTGAGCACGCCGTGCGACGAGCCTCCCGTATTCGCGTTGAGGGCGCGCAGGCCGCCGATGAGGGCGGTCATCTCCGGGGCCGTCAGCGTCAGCATGGAGGCCCGCTCGACGAGCAGGTCCTCCGCGCGGCCGTCCTGCCCGTCCTGGAGGTAGTTGCGGAACCCGTCGGCGGTCGGTTCGAGGACCGCGAAGGACTCTTCGTCGGTCCACTCCTGCGAGGCGTCCGTGCGCCCGGGGGCGAAGGGCACCTGCACGTCGTGGCCGCCCGCGGACGCGGCCTGTTCGATGGCCGCGCCACCGGCCAGGACGATCAGGTCCGCGAGGGAGATCTGCTTGCCGCCCGACGAGCCGTTGAAGTCCGCCTGGATGCCCTCGAGCGTCGAGAGGACGGTCGCGAGCTGGGCCGGGTCGTTGGCTTCCCAGTCCTTCTGGGGGGCGAGGCGCACGCGCGCGCCGTTGGCGCCGCCGCGCTTGTCCGTGCCCCGGAACGACGAGGCCGAGGCCCACGCCGCCGAGACCAGCTGCGAGACCGACAGGCCCGAGCCCAGCACCGCGGCCTTCAGGCCGGCGATGTCGGCATCGTCGACCAGCTCGTGGTCGACATCGGGGACGGGGTCCTGCCAGATAAGCACCTCGTCGGGCACGAGCGGGCCGCGGTAGCGGCTGCGCGGACCCATATCGCGGTGGATCAGCTTGAACCAGGCGCGCGCGAACGCGTCGGCGAGTTCTTCCGGGTTCTCCCGCCAGCGCTGCGTGATGCTCCCGTAGTCGGGGTCCTGCCGCAGCGAGAGGTCGGTCGTGAGCATCATGGGGGCGTGCTTCGTATCGGGGTCGTGCGCGTCGATGACGGTCGCCACGGAGCCCGCGTTCGTCGGCTGGTACTGGGACTTGCCGGCGGGGCTCTTGGTCAGCTCCCACTCGTGCCCGTACAGGTTCTCGAGGAAGTTGTTATCCCACTGGACGGGGTTGTTGGTCCACGCCCCCTCGAGGCCGCTGGTGATGGTGTCGTTGGCCATGCCGCTGGCGTAGGCGCTCGTCCAGCCGAAGCCCTGCTCCTCGATGCCGGCGCCCTCCGGCTCGGGGCCGACGTGCGCCTCGAGGGAGGCGCCGTGGGCCTTGCCGAAGGTGTGTCCGCCCGCGATCAGCGCGGCCGTCTCCTCGTCGTTCATGGCCATGCGCTTGAACGTCTGGCGGATGTAGCGAGCCGCGGCCATGGGGTCCGGGTTGGCATTGGGGCCCTCCGGGTTCACGTAGATGAGGCCCATGTGGTCGGCGCCGAGGGCTCCCTGCAGGTCGCCGTCGGCGTCGTGGCGCTCGTCGCCGAGCCACTCGCTCTCCTCGCCCCAGTCGGTCTCGTCCGCTTCCCACACGTCGGGGCGGCCGAAGCCGAACCCGAAGGTCTTGAAGCCCATCGACTCGAGGGCGCAATCGCCCGCGAAGATGAGCAGGTCGGCCCAGGAGAGGCTGCGGCCGTACTTCTGCTTGATCGGCCAGAGCAGGCGGCGCGCCTTGTCGAGGTTGGCGTTATCGGGCCAGCTGTTGAGGGGCGCGAAGCGCTGGTGGCCCGAGCCGCCGCCGCCGCGGCCGTCGTGGATGCGGTAGGTGCCCGCGGCGTGCCACGTCATGCGGATGAAGAGGGGTCCGTAGTGGCCGTAGTCCGCGGGCCACCACTCCTGCGAGGTCGTCATCACCTCTTCGATGTCGCGCCGAAGGGCCTCGACATCGAGCGACTCGACAGCCTCGCCGTAGTCGAAGTCCCCGCCCATCGGGTCGGAGAGTGAAGAGTTCTGGCGGAGCGGCTTGAGGCTCACCTGCTCCGGCCACCAGTGCTGATTGTTGGTCATGTTGCCTTTCCTGACGGGTTGCGTTGAGGCCGTTCTGCCAGACTGCACGGGCTCGTCGCGTGGCGCGCACAGAGCCCCGGGGCGACGCGAATGTTCGCTTGCAACCCCTGGTCGGCTACGGCCTTCCTCCCGTGCTGTGGTGGCCGCGATCCTATCACGGCCCCATGAGCGAACGCAGACGCGATCAGGCGTGCGATCGGGTCGTCGCCAGGGGCGTGCCCCGACCCGTTACTCCACCACCAGCGTCGCCGGATCCACCCCCAGCCGCGAGAGCACCGCGTCCAGCTCCGCTTCGCTCCGCACCTCCCGCACGAGCGCGAAGAACAGGGCCAGATCGCCCGTCTCCTCCCACAGGCGCTCGACCTTCGGGCCGATGGGGTCCGAGGACTGCGGCAGGGTCGCGTACGACCCGTAGAAGGCGAAGTAGGCCTGGTTGATCTTGCGGATGGCGATGCCGTGCTCGGCCATGTGCAACCGCCGCTCCTCCATCAGCGCCTCCGCCTCGGCCACGCGCCCCTCCGCCAGCAGATCGTCGACCGCCAGGCGCAGGTCGCGCATCTCCACGCTGAAGATGAGCGAAGGCGGCTCCCGATCGGGGGCGCGGCCGTCGGCGCCCGCGGGCAGGTCGACCGGGTGCAACCCCCAGGCGATGCGCGCGATCTCGCGCTCCGCCACGTTCGCCACGGTCTCGTTCAGTGTCGTGGCCTCGGGCGAGCCGTAGGCGAGGCCCAGCGGGTAGAAGGCGAGGTAGAAGTGGACCCACTCGTGCGCGGCCGTGCGCAGGATCGAGTTGTAGGAGCGGTCGTCGCGGATGATCGCCGGGTAGACCGCCAGCCCCCCGATGGGTACCACCACCGACACGATGTCCGCGTCGTCCGTGCGGGCCTCGATGCGCTCGACCTCGTCCAGCGTCAGGTCCGCCCGCAGGAGCGAGTAGCCCGCCGCTCGGATCTCATCGCGGGGGGAGCGCACGAGCACCTGGGGCGGGTTCGTCAGCTCGATATCCACCGCCGGCCAGAGCATCGTCATGCCCCGGAAGAGGGGCAGCGGCCGCCGCAGTCCCGCCTCCACCACCGCGTCCGTCACGTACCCCTCGATGATGCGCTCAACGTCGTTCTCGTAGAGCGCGCGCTCGTTCGCGAGCGCTTCCAGCAGCGCCCGGTCGGGCGATTCCGCCTGCAGCTCCGCCCTGATCGCGGAGGTCAGGCGGAAGTAGGTCTGCAGCCGCTCCGCCTCTTCCGCCTCGCCGAGCTCCGCGCCCACGCCCAGCAGGCTGAAGACGGACCCGGCCAGGTGGGAGGCCTCCCACCGCCAGATGGAGTACTCGTCGCTCCCCAGCGGCCCCCGCGCCAGGAACAGGCTCAGCGAGATCGCGAGCGCCAGCGCCACCGTTCCCGCGGCCGTCGTCGTCAGCAGGACCAGCGGCCGCCACGGGCGCGGCTCGACGGGACGTGCGTCCAGCCCGGCGGGGCGCAGGGATGCCATCCTCCCAGTCTAGGGTTTCGCCGCCCCCGCCTTCACCACGGCGATACAATGGCCCTGCTCATGGCAGCAGGTTCGGCGGCGGCCCCCGGAGCGGCGCTCGATCACCCATCCAGGCGCCGTCTCCGCTATGCCTCCTTCGAGGCCCGCATCGCCGCCGTCGCCATCGATGCGGTCGTCCTCTTCTTCGTCTCTGGGATCTTCGTCATCGCCGGCTCGGTCAACCTGCTCCTCTCCTCCGACTTCGACCGGGTGAACGCCTCCGGGGACTCCGTGAGCCTCTTCTGGGCGCTCGTCGGGGCCGTTCCCGCCGTCTGGCTCCTCTACTTCCTCATCGGGCTCGCCATGTGGGGGAAGACCGCCGGCGCGGCCATCATGCGTATCGACGTGGTCCGCTCCGACGGCGCGCCGCTGGGCCTGCTCGGCGCCGTGGCGCGCGTGACCGGCATGCTCATCTACGTGCTCGTCCTCGCCCTCGGGGCCGTGTTCGCGTACGTCCTGCGGGGGACGCCCGCCGCCGCCGGCGCCTTCGTCGGGGTCAGCTTCCTGATCTGCGTGGCGGGACTCCTCTGGGCCGTCTTCGATCCCTACCGCCGCGCCCTCCACGACCGCATCGCGGGGACCATTGTGGTGCAGGGTGTAGGGTGATCGGATGCTGAGCCGCCGGTCGACCTTCCCCCGCCGCGGCCCCGTGAGCGAACGCATCTTCGGAAAGGCCTACGCCGAGGCCGAGCACGGCGGCTCCTCCCTCGCGGCGGGCCTGTTCGCCATCACCCTCTTCCTCTTCATCGCCTCCCTGAGCGTGTACGAGATCACCGAGCCCGACCGCGCGCGGGGCATCCTCGCCGCGGGCATCGGCTCCATCACCGATGTCGACCGCACGCTCGAGGAGAACCTGCCCGCCCTCCGCGAGGAGGCGCGCATCTCCAGCGAGCCCGCCCTCGAGCTGCCCGGCTACCCCCTCCCCGTCACCCTCACCCGCCTGGAGGCGCTCACCTCCGACGAGGGGACGATCCGCGCCCTCGTCCTCGACCGATCCGCGGATCTCGTCTACGAGACCGGCCTGGACGCCTTCGACGAAACCGGTGAGCAGGCCACCGAGCTCTTCTCGATCGCCACTCTCATCCGCGAACTCGTCGGCTTCCTCAGCGGCAACACCCACGGACGCGCCCAGTGGGTCGCGCTGGCCAGCTTCATCGCCGCCGCCCTCACGGGCACGACGACCCTCGCGCTCAACCGCGGCTTTGCCCGCTTCACCGCCTTCGGGGCGCCCATCCTCCTCGCCTCCGCCCTCGGCTACCTGCTCGCCCGCGGCGGCAGCGAGGTGCTCACCCGCTTCGGTTCCGGCGACGCCTTCATCGTCGACCTGCAGACGATCGTCCTGGCCATGGTCGATGTGCCCGAGCGGAACTTCCTCATCACCGGGGTGCTCGGCCTCATCATCGCCGTGTCGGGGTGGCTCCTCGGGTTCATCGCCGACCGCTTCTTCTCCGATGAGTCCCTCGACCCGGCCGAGTACGACGTGGGGCCAATCCTGCCCTTCACCGCCGTGCCCGGCCCCGCGCACGAACTCTCCGCCCATCCCTCCGCCCCTTCGCCCCTCCCCTTCCGCCTGCCTGACCTTTCCGGCTTGCGCGACCGCCTGCCGGGCCTCTCCCCGCGATCCCGCCCCGCTCCCGCCCCGCCGCCCGCTCCTGCTGCGCCTGAGCCCGAGCCCGAGGTTGGCGTCATCGGCGAGCCGGAGGTCGGCGGCGTCCGCCACGAGGACTCACGCTAGCCGGTCGATCCCTCCCGGAGAACGCTGGCCGGGCACGATGCCTCCAGCGGGCACGCCTCGCAGCGCGGCGACCGCGCCCCGCACGTGCGCCGCCCGTGCTTGATGAGCAGCATGTGGAAGCGGTAGTACGACTCCGGTGGCACCAGCGCCTCGAGCCGCTCGTGCGCCTGTTCCGGCGTCGTCTTCGGCGGGACCAGGGCCAGGCGTTTCGCCACCCGCTCGACGTGCGTATCGACGGGCAGGGCAGGACGCCCCAGCGCGAACAGGAGCACGCACGCGGCCGTCTTCGGACCCACACCCGGCAGGCCCCGCAGCCACGTGCGCGCCTCCTCCAGCGGCTCCTCCTCCAGGAACGCGAGGTTCCAGTCGGGCGCGCGCTCCCGCACGGCCTCCAGGATGCGCTGGATGCGGGGCGCCTTCTGCTGTGCCAGCCCGCCCGTCTGGATGGTCGCGATTACCTCCTCCAGGGGGGCCTCCGCGATGGCGTCCCAGTCGGGGTAGCGCCGCATGAGCTGCACGAACGCGCGGCCGCTGTTCTTGTCGGACGTGTTCTGCGAGAGGACCGTCAGCACGAGCTCCGCCACGGCGTCGCCGTGGGGGCGCGATTGCGGCTCGCCGTAGAGCCCGGCGAGGGCGTCCATCATCGCTTCGGGAGCGGGGGTCACGGGGCCATTCTGGCACGCGGCGATCCTGCTGCGCCCGCGTGGGCTACGATCTCCCCGTGACCGCACATGAGATCCGGCTCACCGACCTGACCGGCTGCGGCGGCTGAGCGTCCAAGGCGGGCCCCGAGGCCCTGGCGCAGGTTCTGTCGCCGCTGACCGCCGCGTTCGACCCCGAACGGCACCCCGACCTCATCGCCGGTCTGGGGACGCCCGACGACGCCGCCGTCTACCGCATCAACGCGCGCACGGCCGTGGTCGCCACGCTCGACTTCTTCGCCCCGCTCGTCGATGACCCCTGGCAGTACGGCGCCATCGCTGCCGCCAACGCCATGTCCGACGTCTATGCGATGGGCGCCGAGGTGGTGCTCGCCCTGAACGTGGCCGCCTTCCCCGAGGACCTGCCCCCGGAGGTCGCCGCCGAGATCATTCGGGGCGGCGCCGAGAAGGTCGCCGAGGCCGGCGGAGTCGTCGCGGGTGGCCACACGGTCTGGGACGACGAGCCCAAGTACGGCCTCAGCGTGCTCGGCCTGGTGAACCCCTCCCGCCTGCTGCGGAAGTCCGCCCTGCGCCACGGCGACCGGCTCTACCTGACGAAGCCGCTCGGGACGGGCGTCATCCTCTCCTCGACGGGCAGCGGTCGCGGCGACCCCGCCTGGCTCGAGGGCGCTATCGCCTCGATGCTGCGCCTGAACCGCCACGCCGCCCACCTTGCCGCCGCCCACCGCCTGCGCGCCGCCACCGACGTGACCGGGTTCGGCCTCCTGGGCCACCTCTGGGAGATGGTCGAGCGCTCGGGGGTGGCCGCCACCATCGACGCCTCCGCCCTGCCCCTCCTCCCCGGCGCCCGCGAATCCGCTGTCATGGACGCGCACACCGGCGGCGAGGGCCGCAACCGCGACTGGGTCGGCGAGAACCTCACGGTCGCGCCGGGCGTCCCGCCCGAGCTGGCCGCCCTCGCCTTCGACCCGCAGACGTCGGGCGGGCTCCTCCTCGCCTGCCCCGCCCGCAAGGCGAAGGCGCTCGAAGCCGCCTTCGCCGCCGACGGCGAACCCCTCCACCCCATCGGCCGCGTCCGCCGGGGGGAGCCGGGCATCGAGCTGCGCTAGCGCTGCTCCTGCTACCCGGCTCCTACGAGGTTTCCCCCGCCTCGAGATTGCCGATGAGGTCGAGGAGGCCGGTCGGCTCCCAGGCCCGATACCGGCGTGACCGGCCGAGGGGTGTCAGTACGCCGGCGCTCTCCAGTTGGGCGAACGCCTGATTGACAGCCGGCTGGCTCCGGCCTGTCGCCTCCACGGCATCGGCAACGGTGAGCGCCGGATAGGACGGCAGCGTGTCGATGACGGCCCAGGCTGTGGCATCCGCCCTGGGACTCCCGGTGGCGCGAAGCCGCTCCCGCCAGAAGTTCTGGAGGTCGACGACGAGGTCGTGGTAGTGGATCGCGAGGTCCGCCGCCCTCGCCGTCGCCGATGCGAAGAATGTGACCCACTCGGCGACGCGGCCCTGCCGGAAGCCGATGAGCCCATTGATGTACGCGTTGCGCAGGTTGGAGAAGGCCAGGCTGACCGGCGGGACGACGTGGGGGGCCAGCCCCCGCCGGCGCAGCAGCGTCTGGACCAGTGCACGTCCGGTGCGCCCGTTCCCGTCGTCGAAGGGGTGGATGGTTTCGAACTGTGCGTGCGCGATCGCTGCCTGCAGCAGGGGAGGCGCCTCCTCCGACTCGCAGAACTCGCAGAGGTTCTCCAGCAGCTCCGGGACGAGCTCGGGGGGAGGGGGCACGTAGTCGGCCCCGCACGGGTTGTAGTCGTTGCCGCCGATCCAGTTCTGGCCGTCACGCAGTATTCCTGCAGAGCGCCTCGTGACGTCTCGCTCCATCAAGACCGCGTGAATCCCGCAGACTTCGTCGGGCGAGAGCCGTACTGCGTCGGCGGTGCGCTGAACCGCCTCTTCCATGGCATCGATGTTGGCGATGATCTCGGAGACTTGCCTCGCGACTCCCCGCCCCGCCCGCCGCTGGACCTCCGCCAGCGCCAACGCCCTGGCGTCTGCCTGCATCCCCTCGACCTTTGACGAGGCGATCGACTCCGTGCGCAACAGCAGCCTCGAAAGTGACGTCATGGTCTTCGGGGGCATCCCGTCGAGCGCCTGCACTTTTCGTTCCACTTCCGACAGGGTTGCCGCAACCTCGGCAGGGAGGGTGAAATCCTCGAGCTTGAGCGGGTCGGGGATGAACGTCTCGTAGGCGCAGGCCTTGCGGTACCGTGGTGGGGCATACAGCGTTGGGTCGTGCCGCCAGACGGTGCGGACCGTGTGTCCTCGCATGATTTCCCCCACTCACCCGTGGTATAGGGTTGCAACGTAACCTTATAAGAAATCCATCGCTAAGAAAAGGATAGAGCGTAAACCTCTGTTAGATCGCCGCCTTGCAGAAGGGTCTGCTCCTCCACCTGCCCCAGGCCGCCAACCACGAGCCACCTATAATCGCCCCCATGACCGCCGCCGCGACCGAGTTTGAGACCGTCATCGGGCTTGAGGTTCACTGCCAGCCGATTACCCGCAGCAAGATGTTCTGCGGGTGCAGCGCCGAGTACGCCGGCGCGGAGCCGAACACGCACGTCTGTCCGGTCTGCCTGGGGCTGCCGGGGGTTCTGCCGGTCATCAACGAGGAGGCCATCCGCCTGATCGTCAAGACCGGGCTCGCCCTCAACTGCGAGATCTCCGGGTTCTCCAAGTTCGACCGCAAGAACTACCCCTACCCCGACCTGATGAAGGGCTACCAGGTCAGCCAGTTCGACCTGCCCATCTGCCACGACGGCTGGCTCGATGTCGACGTCGAGGGCGAGGGGACGCGTGTCGGTATCACGCGCGTACACATGGAGGAGGACACCGCCCGCCTCCTCCACCGCACCGACCCCATCACGGGCGAGGGCTACAGCCTCATCGATATCAACCGCTCGGGCACGCCCCTCATGGAGATCGTGAGCGAGCCGGATATCCGCTCGCCCGAGGAGGCGCGCGCCTACCTCGTCGGCCTGCGCGCCATCCTCCGCGCGATCGGCGCCAGCCACGCCAACATGGAGGAGGGCAACTTCCGCTGCGATGCCAACATCAGCCTGCGCCCCCGCGGCCAGGAAGCGTTCGGCTCGAAGGTCGAGGTCAAGAACATGAACAGCTTCCGCGCCGTCTACGAGGCGCTCGTCTTCGAGATGGCGCGGCAGGCGGAGGTGCTGCGCGAGGGGGGTGACATCCCCCAGGAGACGCGCGGCTGGGACCAGGACCGCCAGGCGACCGTCTCCCAGCGCTCCAAGGAAGAGGCGAACGACTACCGCTACTTCCCCGAGCCCGACCTGCCGCCGCTCGCCCTCAGCCGCGACTTTGTCGAGGGCGTCCGCGCGGAGCTGCCCGAGCTCCCCGCCGCCCGCCGCGAGCGCTACCTCGGCCTCGGCCTGTCCGACTTCGAGGCCTCGACCCTCGCCGAGGCGCGCGATCGCTCCGACTACGCCGACGCCCTCGCCGCCGCCCTCCCCTTCGACCCCGCCCGCGCCGCCAAGCTCTCCGCCAACTGGGTGCTGGGCGAAGTCGGCCACTGGGCGAACGAGCACGATGCCGAGGTCGCGGCCTTCCCCGTGGACCCCGCCGCCCTCGCCGGGCTGATCGAGCTGGCCGAGGGCGGGACCATTACCGGGCAGGTCGCGAAGCAGGTCTTCGAGGAGATGGTCGCGAGCGGGCGGGCCGCCGCCGCCATCGTCGAGGAGGACGGTCTCGCGCAGGTGAGCGAGAGCGACGAGCTGGTCGCCATCGTGCGCCAGGTCATCGCCGAGAACGAGAAAGCCGTGGCCGATTACCGCGGCGGCAAGACCGCCGCCATCAAGCGCCTCCTCGGCGGCGTGATGCGGGAAACGAAGGGCCGCGCCAACCCGCAGGTCGCCCAGGACCTGCTCGCCCGCGAACTCGACGACTAGCCACAACTGCTCTCGCCTATTTCCCAAAATACCGGTCTGTAACGGCTTGTGGCGAGGGATTCGCTGGTACACTCTGCAAGCGACATGCCACGCCGGATACGCAATCACAGCCTGTTCACCTGGCTCTATCCGGGGATGCACATCAAGCGGTGGCTGCTCCTCCTCGTCGTGGGGATGACACTGCTGAGCCTCGGCGCCGCCTACCTGTTCCGCGAGGCCTATCTCGCGTACGACTTCCCCGGCGTGGCCCACTACCTCACGCTCCAGATGATCCCGCGCTGGGGCCGCGGCGTGATCTTCGTGTCCGTGGCGCTCGGGAGCGTCGGCATCGCCTTCTGGAAACTGAACCAGTCGCTCCTCTACGCCGTCGTGCGGCCCGGCGCCCAGAACGGGAGCATGGCCCAGTCGCTCTACACGAAGCGCGTGCTGAGCCGCGGACCGCGCATCGTCGCGATCGGCGGCGGGACGGGCCTCTCCGTGCTGCTGCGCGGGCTGAAGGAGTACACCAGCAACCTCACCGCCATCGTCACCGTGGCCGATGACGGCGGCTCCTCGGGGCGCCTGCGCCAGGACTTCGGCGTTGTCGCCCCTGGCGATATCCGCCAGTGCGTGGCCGCCCTGGCCGAGGCCGAGCCCCTCATGTCGCGCCTCTTCCAGTACCGCTTCGGGACCGGCGACGGCCTCCAGGGGCACTCCTTCGGGAACCTCTTCATCGTGGCCATGGCGAACGTGACCGGGAACTTCGAGACCGCTATCCACGAGGCCAGCCGCGTCCTCAACGTGCGCGGCGCGATCCTCCCCTCCACCCTCGTCGATGTAACCCTCTCCGCCCGCACCCAGGACGACGAGCTGGTCCACGGCGAGCACAACATCACCGAGCATGGCGCCCGCATCCGCGAGCTCTTCCTCAACCCCGCCGATGCCGAGGCGCACCCCGATGCCGTGCGCGCCATCCTCGATGCCGACCTCGTGGTCGTCGGCCCCGGCAGCCTCTACACGAGCGTGCTCCCCAACCTCCTCGTCGAGGACCTGCGCAAGGCCATGCTCTCCACGGGCGCCCACCGGCTCTTCGTCTGCAACGTCGCCACCGAGCACGGCGAGACGGACGACTTCGGCGTGGCCGACTTCATCGAGGCTATTGAGCGGCACACCGTGGCCGGCCTCGTCGATACCGTCATCGCGAACAGCAACGTGCGCGCCCTGCCCGCCGAGCTGCAGGCCGAACCCGTCACCCTCGACCACCCGGACGCGCGCGTGTTCGAGCATGTGCGCGTAATCCAGGCGGACGTCGTCTCCGGCGACGACCGCTACCGGCACGACGTCCAGAAGCTCGCCGCTGCGGTACTCGACGTGTACCATGGCCGACAGAACGGAGCGCTCGAGACCGAGCGCAAGCCCTCCGAAGAGGCCGTCCTCCTGACCCGCTGATGCTGAACGCTATCCAGATCATCGTCTCCGCGCTGCTCATCGGCGCCGTCCTGCTCCAGGTCAAGGGCTCGGGCTTTGGCGCGGCCCTCGGCGGCATGTCCGGCGACTCCGTCTACCGCACGAAGCGGGGCCTCGAGAAGACCCTCTTCCAGGCCACGATCATCCTGGTCATCGTGTTCCTCTTCGTGTCGTTCCTGAGCGTCCAGTCACAGCGCTAACCGCCTGATGCTTCGCGCGGTTGCCACGTCGCGGCGCGCCCTCGTCTCCGGGGCGATTCTCTTCGCGGGTGCGGTTGCGGCAGTCGTCGTGGCAGTCTTCCTCAGCCTCCCCGAGGGCGACCCTCCCCCTCCCACCACCACCGTGGCCACCCCCAGCCAGAACGTGTACGTCGAGGGCGTCGTGGGCGCCCTGCAGCGCGTCAACCCCCTCTTCGCCGCAGACAACCCCGTGGACCAGGACCTCTCGAGGCTGGTCTTCGCGAGCCTCCTCCGCGCGGGCGAGGACGGCCGCCTCCTGCCCGACCTCGCCCCCCTGCCCGATATCAGCGAGGACGGCAGGACCTATACCTTCCGCCTCCACCCGGAGCTGCGCTGGCACGACGGCGCCCCCGTGCGCTCCCTCGATGTCGCCTTCACGATCGAGCAGATCGTCGCGCCCGATTTCCGCGGCGACCCCCACCTGCGCGAGGCCTGGACGGGCGTCGCGGTGCGCACGCCCGACCTCCGCACCGTCATCATCCGGCTGCCCGCCGCCAACGCCTCCTTCCTCGCGCGCTTCGCGACGGTGGGCATCCTCCCCGAGCACCTGCTGCAGGGGCTCGATGGCGCCGGCCTCTTCGATGCGCCCTTCAACGCGCGGCCCGTCGGCGCCGGTCCCTACCGCCTCGAGTCGGTCAACCACATCGAGGCGGTCCTGAGCGCCAATCCCCGCTACCACCTTGGGCGGCCCAACATCGACGTGTTCACGGTCCGCTTCCTCCCGGACTTTGCCGCCGTGACGCACGCCCTCGAGCAGGGCGAGATCGACGGCGTCTTCCTGCGCCAGCCCCTCAGCCGGGACCAGATCGACGAGATCGCCGCGATCGAGGGCTTCACCCACGAGGACCTGCAGCGCGCCGTCTCCCTCGTCTTCTATCTGAACAACGACCAGGCCGCCTACTTCCGCGACCCCCGCGTCCGCACCGCCGTCTCCCTGGCGCTCGACCGCGGGGCGCTGGTGGAAGCGGCCATGCTTGGCCTCGCGACGGCTTCCTCCTCGGCCATTCCCCCCGGCACCTGGGCCTACAACCCCTCCCTCGACAACCCGCCCGGCGACCCCGAGGCGGCGGTTGCCCTTCTCGCCGAGGCGGGCTGGCACAAGAGCCCCACGACGGGCGTGCTCGTGCGCCAGGGCAACGAGTTCCGCCTCACCATCCGCACCGACAACGACCCGCGCCACCTCGCCCTCGCCCGCGAGGTGGCCACCCAGCTCGAACCGATCGGGATCCGCGCGACCGTCGCCAGCACCAGCTTCACGGTCCTCAGCCGGGACTTCATCGCCCCGCGCACGTACGACGCCGCCCTCGCGGGCTGGGACCAGGGCGCCGACCCCGACCCCTACCTCGCCTGGCACAGCTCGCAGGCCGTCCACCCCGGCGGGAACGTGGCCAGCTACGGCGGCATCATCATCGACGCGCTCCTGGAGCGCGGCCGCACGACCACCAGTGCCCTCGTACGGCTCGACGCCTACGAGCAGTTCCAGGAGCTCTGGCAGCGGGAGTCGCCGAGCGTCATCATCGCCTACCCCCACATCCGCTACGTCCGCTCCACCACGGTGAGCTCGCCGCCCTTCGGCGTGCTCTTCACCCCCGCCGACCGCTTCCTCAACGTGCACCAGTGGCGTCTCGGTTGATGGCCCCCCTCCCGATTTTCCTGCTGACCGACTTCGGCCTCCGCGATGCCTACGTGGGCCAGGTGAAGGCCGTCCTGGCCGCGCGCGCGCCCGGCGCGGCCCTCATCGACCTCACGCACGAGGTCTCGCCCTACGCCATCGACGAGGGCGCCTGGCTGCTCGAAACCTCCCTGCCCTTCCTCCCCGCCCCCGCGGTCGTCCTCGCCGTCGTCGATCCCGGTGTCGGGAGTGAACGCCTCCCGATCGCCGTGCGCGTCCCCGCCCCCGGCGACCCCGCCGCCGCCCGCTACCTCGTCGGCCCCGATAACGGCCTCCTCTCCGCGGCCTCCCCGCCCGACGACCGCCCCTCCGCGCCCGTTCCCTGCCCCGTCCCCGCCGGGCTCGACGTGCGCGCCATCGAGAGCGCCGAGGCCCGCCTCGAAACCGTCAGCGACACCTTCCATGGACGTGACCTGTTCGGCCCCGCCGCCGCCCGCATCGCCACGGCCGGCGACCACGAGTCGCTCGGCCCCGCCTGCGAGGCCCTGACCCTCCTGCCCCCCTTCCGCGCCCGCCCCGAGGGCGACCGCCTGCGGGGCGCCGTCGTCCACGTCGATCGCTACGGCAACCTCGTCACCACCATCCGCAAGGAGCAGCTCCCCCCGGCGTTCTCGCTCGACATAAACGGTCACCGCATCGAGCGTGCCGTCCGCATCTTCAGCGACGCCCCACCCGGGGCGCTCGCCTGCCACCTCGACTCCAGCGGCTTCCTCGCCATCGCCGAGCGCGAGGGGAACGCCGCCGCCCGCACGGGCGCCGCGCGTGGCGACACCGTGCTACTCACACCCCGATGAACCCGTCCGAGGTCCGCACGATCTTCATGGGCTCCCCCGAGTTCGCGCTGCCCGCCCTGCGAGCGCTCGTCGAGGCGGGCTACGACGTGCGCCTCGCCGTCACCCAGCCCGACCGGCGCGCCGGTCGCGGCGGCCGCATGCGCGCCCCCGCCGCGAAGGTGGAGGCCGAACGCCTCGGCATCGCCGTCTTCCAGCCGCCGTCCTTGCGCGAACCCGAGGCCGTCGCCGGGCTCGCCGCCGTCGAATCCGACCTCATCGTGGTCGCCGCCTACGGACGCATCCTCCCGCGCGCCGTGCTCGACCTGCCCGGCCGGCCCGTCGTCAACATCCACCCCTCCCTCCTGCCGCGCTGGCGCGGCCCCTCGCCTGTCGCCGCCGCCATCCTTGCGGGCGACCGGGAGACTGGCGTCTCCATCATGGAGCTGGTCCCCGAGATGGACGCCGGCCCCGTCCTCGCCGCCCGCCCCTTCCCCATCGCCCCCGACGACACGACCGGCGGCCTCGAAGCGCGCCTCGCGGAGGAGGGCGCCGCGCTTCTGGTCGAAACCCTCCCGGCGTGGCTCGCCGGCGACGTGCGCGCGGTGCCCCAGGACGAATCCGCGGTCACGGTCTGCCCCCTGCTGGAGAAGGGCGACGGCCACCTCCACGCGGACATGACCGCCGTCGAGGCCGATCGCGCCGTGCGCGCCTACGACCCCTGGCCCGGCGCTTTCGTGACCTACGGCGGCGACCGCCTCGCCGTCTGGCGCGCCCATGTCGCCGATGCGGGCGAGGGGTACGTGCCGGGCGCCATCACGACGGTCGCGGGGAAGCCCGCCGTCGCCTTCCGCGAGGGTGCACTCGTCCTCGACGAGGTTCAGCGCAGCGGCTCCCGGCGCATCCCCGGCGAAGCCTTCCTGAACGGCGAACGCGGCCGCCTCGAGCCGTCCGTGGGCCTCGCATGACCAGCCTCCTGCGTCTCTCGCCGAGCGAACTCGAGCAGGCCCTGACGGCGCTCGGCGCTCCCCGCTATCGTGCCGACCAGGTGCTGCAGGCCGTCTACCGCCGCGGCCTCGATTCCCTCGACGCTATCACCCAGCTTCCCGGCGAGTTGCGCGCGGGCATGCGCAAAGCCGGCCTCACGCTGGAAGTCGCCTCCACCCTGCGCGAGGTCGCCAGCGACGACGGCGAGACGACGAAGGCGCTGCTCGCCCTGCCCGGCGGCTCCACGGTCGAGACGGTGCTCATGCAGTACCCGCAGGCCGGCCGCCACCCCCGCTCGACCGTCTGCGTCTCCACGCAGGCGGGGTGCGCCATGGGCTGCGTCTTCTGCGCCACGGGCCAGATGGGCTTCGAACGCAACATCCCCGCCGAGGACGTGGTCGCCCAGGTGCTCCACTTCCAGCGGCTGCTCGCGCCCCGTGGCGAGCACGTCACGAACGTGGTCTTCATGGGCATGGGAGAACCCCTCGCCAACTACGACGAGACCATCCGCGCCGTTCGCCTGCTCACCGACCCCCGCGCCTTCGCCCTCGCCCAGCGCGCCGTGACCGTCTCCACCGTGGGAATCCCGCGCGCGATCGACCGGCTTGCGGCGGAGGACCTCCAGGTCGGCCTCGCCATCTCCCTGCACGCCCCCGACGACGCCCTGCGCCGGCGGCTCGTCCCCACCGCCCGCCCCAACTCCGTGCGCGAGCTGCTCGAGGCCGGCCGCCGCTACTTCCGCGCGACGGGCCGCCGCGTCTCCATCGAGTACGCCCTCATCGACGGCGTCAACGACGGCCCGGAGCAGGCACAGGCCCTCGGGAAGCTTCTGCGCGGGGCCGGGGTGCACGTCAACCTCATCCCCCTCAACCCCACCGCCGGGCCCTTCGCCGCCCCCTCGCGGCGGGGCGTGCGCGAGTTCCGCCGCATCCTGACCGAGGCCGGGGTGAACGCGACCGTGCGAGTCGAGAAGGGCGCCGAGATCGCCGCCGCCTGCGGGCAGCTTCGCACCGACAGCGACGCCGCTAGCGCAGCAGGCTCCGCAGAAGCCCCCGCCCAAGGCTGAGGGCGAACGTCCCCACCGCCAGCCCCAGCCCCACCGCGAAGGCCGTGCGCAGGTCGAACCAGGTGTGCACCTCGCCCCGCACGACCGGGGAGGCGAGCACGCCCACGTACGTCCGGTCGAGCGCCGCCGACTTCGTCGCCACGACGGCCGCCGCGCTGTCCCGCAGGGTGGCGCGCTCCGTGCGCATGGCGGCCACGGCGCTCTGCTCCATGCTGACCGCGTCCGCCTCGAGCTGCGCCACCGCCCCCTGCTCGACCGAGACTTCCTCCGCCTGCACCACCTGCGCGTAGTCCCGGCGGACGCCGGCGAACCGCGCGCGCGGACCCCCCTGCTCGAACTCGGCCACGTCCCGCCTCCAGTCCGCGTACGCTAGACCGCGACCCCGGAAACCGCAATGCTCCCAGCGTGCGCACCTCCGACTTCGACTACGAGCTACCGCGAAATTCCTGCGCCCGGCTCCTTCGGCCGGGACTACTATCCGGGCACAATCGGCGTTCGTAATGAGGGTTGTGCCCGGCAGTGAATGTACGGTTGCGTGGACGTGAGCTGGTGGCGTACCGTGTCTGCCATGGCGTTGCCCAAGCGACACTTCGACGAGCAGGACTTTGCCCGGCAGCTCTACCAGGAAGGGGCGATGCCGAAGAAGGCAGCGGAAGCTCTTGCTGGCGGTGTCGGTGACCTCGCGTCCGAAGTGAGGGAAGTCCGCCAGGAAGTGAACGCGGGGTTCCACGCTCTCAATGAGCGGGTCGGTTCGCTCGGTGAGCAGACATCCGACGTCAGGAGCGGCCTTCAGGAAATGAACGCGGGGTATCAGGCTCTCAATGAGCGGGTCGGTTCGCTCGGTGAGCAGACATCCGACGTCAAGAGCGGCCTTCAGGAAATGAACGCGGGGTTCCACGCTCTCAATGAGCGGGTCGGTTCGCTCGGTGAACAGATCACCACTGTCACGAGGGGCCTTTCCTTGAATGCCCTTCTCCGGCTCACGCGAGTCAGCAACGGCAAGGCTGTCCTCGTGAACCCGGGGAGCGTGAAGCAGATCACGACCACACGCGGCGGGAGGACCCAGGTCAAGTACCAGGACGACTCGGTCCTGGTCGTCCAGGAGACAGTCGAGCGGATCGAGGAGATGCTCAACCCCTAGCCGGCGGCTCCTCGTCGGTTACGCGCTTCCCCCTATTGTGTCGACTATGGCTGCTCCGCGGATGCGCACCTCCGACTTCGACTACGACCTGCCGCCCGAGCTGATCGCCCAGCAGCCGGTCGAGCCGCGCGATTCCGCCCGCCTGCTCGTCGTCTCGAAGGGCACGGGCGCCCTCGCCCACCACCACGTGCGCGATCTCCCCGCGCTGCTCAGCCCCGGCGACCTGCTCGTCCTGAACGACACGCGCGTGATGGCGGCCCGCCTCCTCGGCGTCCGCGCCGACACCGGGGGGAAGGTCGAGGTGCTCCTCCTGCGCGCACACGAGGATGGCTCCTGGGACGCGCTCCTGCGCCCCGCCCGCGCCGCCACCCACGGCCGCCAGTACCGCCTCGACGCCGCCGACGGCCCCCTCACCGCGACGGTTGTGGGTCGCGCGGACGAGATCGTCACCGTCACCTTCGACCGCCCCGTCGACCCCGCCACCGCCGGGGCCGTCCCCCTCCCGCCCTACATCCACGGCTACGACGGCGACCCGGAGCGCTACCAGACCATCTACGCGCGCGAGCCCCGCAGCGCCGCCGCCCCCACCGCCGGCCTCCACTTCACGCCCGGGCTGTTCGAGCGGCTCGACGAGGCGGGCATCGAGCGCGCCTTCCTCACGCTGGAGGTGGGGCCGGGGACGTTCCGGCCCGTGCGCACCGAGGACCCCGCCGAGCACGTGCTCCCACCCGAGCGCTACCGCCTCCCGCCCGCCACCGCCGACGCCATCCGGGCGGCCCGCGCCGAGGGCCGCCGCGTGGTCGCGACCGGCACGACCGTGGTGCGAACGCTCGAGCACGCCTTCGCGGGCAGCGGTGGCGATCCCGAGGGCGAGACCGCCGTCTTCATCCGGCCCGGGCACGAATTCCGGGCGGTCGATGCGCTCCTCACGAACTTCCACCTGCCCCGCTCGACGCTGCTGATGCTCGTCTCCGCCTTCGCCGGGCACGAGCTAATGCGCGCCGCCTACGCCGAGGCCGTGCGCGAGCGCTACCGCTTCTACAGCTTCGGCGATGCGATGCTCATCCTGCCCTAGGCGTCCTCGGCCAGCCCCCAGCGCCCCTCCCGCAGGGCCACGATCCCGTCCCGTGCGAGCGCCTCCAGGTAGGGGCCGCACGAAGCCCGGTGTTCCTGCGGCAGCCGCGCCGCGATCGCGTCAGCGGTCAGGGGGGAGCCTTCCGCCAGCATCGCCACGATCCGCCCCCGCGCGAACCGCGCCGTCGCCTCGAACGGGGTGGTCTCGCCCTTCACCGCTGCCGTCGGGGGCGCCGGTCGCCCCGCCGCCAGCCACGCGCACCCCTTGGCGAGCGGACAGGCCTCACAGTCGGGCGAGGCCGCCCGGCAGACCATCGCCCCGAGGTCCATGACCGCGAGCTGGTGCGCTCGCGCGCCCCGCCGCGGCAGCCAGGCTTCCGCCGCCTCCCCCAGATCGCGTCCGTACGGAGCGCGCGCGGTCGCCCGGCCCAGCAGGGCGCGGGCCACCACCCGCGCGACGTTCGTATCGAGCGCGGCCGCCCGCCTCCCCCCCGCGAAGCAGGCGACGGCCGCGGCGGTGTACGGCCCCACCCCCGGCAGCGTTCGCAGCTTCGCCTCGTCCAGCGGGATGCGCCCGAAGCGGTCGAGCGCCTCGCGCGCGGCCCGCTGCAGGTTCACCGCCCGGCGGTTGTAGCCCAGCCCCGACCACTCCCGGATGACCGCTGCCGCCGGCGCCGCCGCGAGGCTCGCCGCCGTGGGCCAGCGCTCCAGCCACGCCTCGTAACGGGGACGCACGCGCTCGACCTGCGTCTGCTGCAGCATCACCTCCGAGACCAGCACCGCGTAGGGGTCGCGGGTGAGCCGCCAGGGGAGGTCGTGCCGGCCGTTGGCGCGGTACCAGCGCCCCAGCGCCCGCCGCAGCCGCGAGAGCGCGTCGGGCGAAGGCGGACGGCTAGTCGTCGTCCTCGAACTCCTCGCCATCGCCGCCCGATCCCGCGGAGGGCACCAGCGCGAACCCGCCCTCGGCGCCCTTGTGGGGCGGGCGCAGGGGGACCGCCTCGAGCTTCTCGATGAGGGCGGCCAGCTCGCGCGCGGATGCGCGGGCGGCGGGAATTACTGCGCTTGCGCCACTTTCGCGCAGCGCGCCGAGGTCAAGGGTCGACACGTCCGCGCCTACCCTCACGATGAGGGGCGCCCCGCAGAGTGTTGCGACGCGCGTCAGCGAGATGCGACGCTCCACCGTGAAACCCTCTTCCACCAGATCCCGCACGAGCACGGCGTCGAGCGAGAGCGGCGCCAGCGCCCGCAGGGGCGCGTCCTCCCACGCCTCGTTCGCTTCCAGCACCAGCCCAAGATCGCTGTCGACGATGGCCGCGGCCGCCCTGTCCTGGTCCACGACGACGAATTCGGCGGTACCAGCGTCCTCCAGCGTCTTGACGCCTTCGGCTTTGAGCCTGGTGACCCGTGCGCCCAGCAGCCCGTCAAGGCCTTCCAGCGCCGCGACGGCCGCATCGGCGTCGGTGGCCTTCACGGCCACGAAGTCGGCGCCCGCCTCGAGGGCGTCGGCGGCCTCGCTCGTGGAGGCGCCCAGCACCCCCAGCAGCAGCCCGCGGTCCTTCGACGCGGAGCGCGTCCCGAATCCCATCACGCGGGCGCTTTCGCCCCGCCGCTTGCGCTGGAGCGCTTCGCTCAGCTTGCTCACTCGGTTCCTCCCGTGTTCCCCGTGACCGCTCCGCCCCGGACCACGCCCGCGATCGCCTCGCGTCGGGCCAGGGAGCGAATGTCGGCGAGGGGATCCTCGCTCAGTCTCACGATATCGGCGGCCAGCCCCACGCGCAGCCTGCCCGTCTCCTCGGCCAGGCCCAGCAGGTCCGCCGCCCAGCCGGTCGCCGCCAGCAGGGCCGCCCCCGGGGAGAGGCCGTGCTCGGCCATGCGGACGGCTTCCTGGGCGTTCTCGCCGGGACGGTTCAGGGGCGTGCCCTGGTCGGTGCCCATCGCCACGCGCACGCCCGCGGCCAGCGCCGCCTCGTAGCTCGCGACGTGGTCGTCCAGGACGAGCTCGCCCTTCTCGACCGCGTAGGCGGGGATGCCCGCATCCGCGCCGTTGGCGATGTGGTACGGCGCCGTGAGCGTGGGCACGAGGTAGGTGCCCCGCTCGATCATCATCGCGATCGCCTCCTCGTCGAGCCAGACGCCGTGTTCGATCGAGCTCACGCCCGCCGCCACCGCGTTCTTGATGCCCTCCGTCGATTGCGCGTGCGCCGCCACCGTGCGGAACGCCTTCGTCGCCTCTTCCACGCCCGCCGCCAGCTCCTCGCGGGTGAACGCGGGCGACCGCGGGTTCACGCCCGGAGTGAGCACGCCCCCGCTGGCGAACAGCTTGATCGCCGTCGCGCCCTCGCGGATCTCCTCGCGCACGGCCTTGCGCACCTCGTCGGGGCCGTCCGCCTCGCGCGCGATGAAGCCGTGGCCGTGCCCGCCCGACATCGTGACGCCCATGCCCACCGCCACCACCCGCGGCCCCTCGACCTCCCCCGCCTCGACCGCCGCCGCCAGGGCCACGTTGAGCCGGTCGGCCGCGCCCAGGTCCCGCACCGTCGTGACCCCGCCCGCGAGCGTCGCGCGCGCGTGCTCGGCGGTGCGCCAGGCGCGTCGCGCGAGCGGCAGCCGCGGTCCGGGCGTCAGCTCCGCGGGGTCTCCGGATGAGCTCACGTGGACGTGGCAGTCGATCAGCCCCGGGATGAGGTACTCGCCCTCGCAGTCGATCGTCGCTGTCCCCGCCGGCGCCTCCACCTCCCCCAGCGCCGCGATGCGCCCGTCCGCGCACAGCAGGTCGCCGCGCACGAAGGTGCGCGTCTCGCTCTCGAAGAACACGCCCCCGTGCAGGAGCAACGGCCGGTCGTCAGAGGGTGGCAACGTCCCGCATTGTCCCCGCCGCCCCACGTGAGCGGCAAGCGGGGAGCCGGGCCGCTATCCTCCTGCTATCCGCAGGAGGTTCCGTATGGCGAAGATGATCCTGGTGGGGCTCGTCGAGCCCCCGACACCCGAGGCCGAGGAGCTGTTCCGCGAGCGGTACCTCGGGAACCACATCGAGGACATCGCTAACTGCCCCGGCTTCATCTCCGGCACCGTCTACGAGCTGGAGCACCCCCACGACGACTTCCCCGTCGTCTCCCGCTTCCTCACCATCTACGAGCTTGAGGCGGACACCTGGGAGGAGGCGAACGCCAACCTCCAGGCCTGGATCTCCGACCCCGAGGCCTACCCCGGACGCGTCTCCGGCGAGGGCGCCCTCTCCATCGTCGGCTCCGGCTGGTACAAATTCGAGCGCGCCTACCACACACGGGGCTGAGCGCGGGGTACGATTCGCGCCATGCTCATCGGGTACTTCACCGAACGCCCCTACCAGGACCCCGGCGCGAGCTGGTGGGGAAACACCGGCCGCCGCCTGGTCGACCTCGACGCCAGCAACGACGAGTACGACCCCGTCCTCGGCGCCGACCTGTACAACCGCTACCTGGACGAGAAGCTCTACGCCGAGGAGATGGGCTTCGACGCCCTCGCCCTGAACGAGCACCACGCCACGCCCTTCTGCATGGGCAGCGCCTGCAACGTCGAGGCCTCCATCCTCGCCCGCATCACGAACCGCGCGAAGATCGTCCTCATCGGGAACATCCTCCCCATCTGGGACGATCCCCTGTGGCTGGCGGAAGAGCTGGCCATGATCGACCTCATCTCGGAGGGCCGCCTGGTGACCGGCTGGGTGCGCGGCACGGGCCGCGAGAGCATCGCCCACGATGCCAACCCGCCCTACAACTGGGAGCGCTTCCAGGAGGCCCACGACCTGATCGTGGCCGCCTGGACCCGCGACGGCCCCTTCCGCTGGGAGGGCGAGCACTACCAGTACCGCTATGTGAACCCCTGGGCGCGTCCCTACCAGGCGCCCCATCCCCTCATCATGATCCCCGGCGCGGTCAGCAGGCGGACGGTGCAGTGGGCGGCGCAGCGGCGCTACCCCTACGTCATGCTCGCCACTCGCCTCGAACCCACGCGCCTCTCGTTCCAGTACTACGACGAGTGCGCCGCGGAGATGGGCTACGAAGCCGGCCCCCAGCACCGCGGCTACCTCTTCAAGGTGCACGTCGATGAGACGGAGGAGCTCGCCCACGAGGTCGGCCGCAAGTTCCTGACGGGCCCCGGCAACATCTTCCTCGAAGGCAGCCGGGGCGACGTGAAGGGCCACCTCCAGAACCTGCCCGGCCTCACCGACCGCCGCGCCCTGCTCCCCACCGGCGGCGTTCGCCAGGTGGCCGAGGCGCGCGGCCAGGCCCGCCCCAACGACCCCGACCTCCGCCCCATCGCCCTCGACGCCGCCGAGTCCTACCGGAACGTGGACGACACCTACCAGGGCCTCCTCGAGGCGCAGTCGATCATCACGGGCACCCCCAAGACGGTCATCCCCAAGATCCGCAACGTCCTCGAGTACCTCCGGCCTGGGAGCATCTTCCTCTGGGACGGCGACGGCTCGATGTCGCACGACGACGCCATGCGCAGCCTCCGGCTCATGGGCGAGGAAGTCCTGCCCGCCGTCCGCGAGATGGGCAAGGAGCTCGGACTCGACAGCCCCTTCGAGGTCGACCCCGCCACCAACGAGCGCGCCTAGGAGTCACCCTCCAGCGCGTCGAGGAACGCCACGGTGGTTACGATCCCCGAGCGGCAGGAGGTGGCGCCGGTCGCCGGTCACGAGGTAGTCCGCGGACACCTCGGCGGCGCAGTCAAGAATGCGGTTGTCGTCCGGATCGCTCTCCAGGACGCCCGCGACCTCAGGTGGGTCAATGACGTTGCCCGTGCGCTGAAGGGCCGAGAAGGCTCGCTCCACTTGTTCGTCGGTCCAGTCGAACTTGCGCCGAAGAACCTGGCCGGTCTCCTGGAAGATGAAGGGAGACAGGAACAGGTCGAACCTTCGTTGGACCGCCAGGATAAGAACCTGGCGCTCGTTCCCTTCAAAGTTCAACCCGGAGACGATGACGTTCGTGTCGAGGACGACCCTCACGTGGCGTTAGTTTCGGCTCGGTACTCCTCGACCAGGTCCATCACATCCTCGGGCTTGATTCCCACCGCTCGGGCGCGCTCCTCGCCGTACCTGAACAACTCTCGCCACTCGCAGGCGACGACGTACCTGCGGACGGCTTCCTCCAGGAACTCGTCCGGGGACTGCTCCTGGAGCTTCATCACTTCACGTGCCCGCTCGGCCAGCTCGCCGGGGAGGGAACAGGAAATCGTTGTCGCGTTCGTCATGGCGATCTCACTCGGATTGATGGCTTCTCCTAGATAGTGGGGGGGTTACTTGCTGCATGTCAACGGATCAGCCTGTGGCGCCAGGAACCACCACGCCGGTCGTCTTACACCAGCCCGCTGCCGCGCAGCCGTGGGTCGAGCACGTCCCGCAGCGAGTCCCCCAGGAAGTTGAAGGCCAGCACCGTCAGCGAGAGGGCCAGCCCCGGGAAGATCGGCAGCCACCAGGCGGTGTAGAAGTACGCCCGCGCCGCCGGCCCGATATCGACCCCCCAGGAGGGCGATGGCGGCGGCAGCCCGAAGCCGAGGAACGACAGCCCCGCCTCCGCCATGATCGCCGCCGGCACGATGATGCTCGCGTTCACGATCGCCAGCGGCAGCATGTTGGGCAGGATGTGCCGGAGCATGATCCGCAGGTTCGAGGCGCCCACCACCCGCGCCGCCTCCACGTAGGCCGTGGAGGCCTCCTGGAGCACGTTCCCGCGCAGCACCAGCGTCGTGATCGGCGCGAACGCCAGCGCGATCGCCACCACGATCACCGGCAGGCTCCGGTCGATCGCCGTCGTGAACAGGATCAGCCAGAGGATGCCGGGGACGGCGATGCCCGTCTCGAGGATGCGCAGCAGGACGGCATCGACGAAGCCTTTCAGGAGGCCCATCGCGAGCGACAGCGCAATCGCGACCACCATCGCGATGGCGACCGAGCCGACGCCCAGGATGAGGGCGGGCCGCGCCCCGTAGATCACCCGCGACCACACGTCCTGCCCGGCGCTGTTGGTGCCGAACCACCAGTCCCCGTTCGGCGGCTGCAGGTAGCCCGTGGAGTCCAGCTCCCGGCCCTCCGCCAGGGCGATGCGCCGGACGTCCCGCTCGCCTTCCCCGATCGTGTGCAGGTACGGCGCGAAGGTCGCTGACGCCACCACGAGGAGCACGACGATGAGGCCGAACGTGCCGCCCGGCTGCGTCCGGGCGAAGCGGGCCGCCGCCCGCCCGCTCCGCGCGAGCCTCGAGCCCTGTTCCGAGTAGGGCCCGAGGCCGAGCTCTTCCTGTCCGGGGGCCGTTGCCGTCATGTTGCCGTGGCGTAAGCGTACGCCCCAAAGGGAACGCCGCCCCGGAGGGCGGCGTTCGATGCCGTTGCCGTGTGCGGACGGAGCTCTAGACGAGCCCGCTGCCGCGCAGACGCGGGTCGAGCACGTCCCGCAGGGAGTCGCCCAGGAAGTTGAAGGCGAGCACCGTCAGCGAGAGGGCAATGCCCGGGAACACCGGGAGCCACCACGCGGTCTGGAAGTAGGCCCGCGCGTTCGGCCCGATATCGGCGCCCCAGGACGGGATCAGCGGATCCAGCCCCAGCCCGAGGAACGACAGTCCCGCTTCCGCGAGGATGGCCGCCGGGATGATGATGCTGGCGTTCACGATCACGAGCGGCAGCAGGTTCGGCAGGATGTGCCGGAACATGATGCGCACGCTGGAGGCGCCCACCACCCTCGCCGATTCGGCGTAGGTCGAGGCCGACTCCTGGATCACGTTCCCCCGCAGCACCAGCGTGGTGAGTGGTGAGAACGTGAACGCGATCGCGAAGATGAGCACGGGAATGCTGCGATCGAGAGCGGTGGTGAAGAGGATGAGCCAGAGGATCCCCGGCACCGCGATGATGATCTCGATGATCCGTAAGAGGAGGCCGTCCACGAATCCCTTGAGGAAGCCCATCGCCAGCGAAAGCGCCGTGGCCACGACGATGGCCACGCCCACCGCGCCGATGCCGATCATGAGCGCCGGGCGTGCTCCGTATACGACCCGCGACCAGAGATCCTGGCCCGTGCGGTTGGTGCCCATCCACCAGTCCGGGCCCGGCGGCTGCAGGACGAAGTTGACGCCTGAGATTTCGCGACCCTCGTCGCGCCAGACGCTGCGGATGCCGCGCTGGCCCTCTCCGGCGGTGTTCAGCTCGGGCGCGAACGCCGCCCCCAGCCCCACGATGAGGATAATGACGATGCCGATCGACCCGCCGGGCTGCAGCCGGAGGAACCGCGTGGTGAACGCCCACGCGCGCTCCAGGCGCGTCCGCTGGTCGGCGAGGCCCTGGAGGGCCAGGTCATCCTGGACAGGAGCTGCTGAAGTCATGGTCGGACCCCCGTCCTAGTACCGGATCCGCGGGTCGATGTAGGTGTACCCCACATCCACCAGCAGGCGAATGATCACGAACCAGGTGGCGAAGATGAGCGCCGTCGCCTGGATGACCTGGAAGTCACGGTCGCCCACGTTGTTGACGATCCAGGCGCCCAGCCCGGGAATGGTGAAGAGCTGCTCGATAATGACCGAGCCGCCCAGGATGCCGCTGAACTGCAGGCCCGCAATCGTGAAGACGGTGATCATCGAGGGCCGGAACGTGTGCCGCACGATGATGATGGTCTCTCGCAGACCCTTCGCCCGCGCGGTGCGCACGTAGTCGCTGCGCATCACCTCGAGCATCGAGGAGCGGGCGATACGGGCGAGATAGCCCGCGCTGGAGATTCCCAGCACGAGGGCCGCGATGACGAGGATGCGCATGTGCGTCCCCGGATCGGCCCAGCCCGTCCAGTCCGGAACCCAGCGCTGCTGCCAGAAGAACGCCGGCAGGGCCACGATCAGCGTCCCGATCCAGAAGTTGGGAACGCTCAGCGCGAGGATTGCGAAGAGCCTCGCGGCGTAGTCGCTTAACTTCCCCGCTCGAATCGCCGACAGGATCCCGATCGGAATCCCGACGCCCATGCTGACCACGATGCTCAGCATGCCCAGCTGGAGGGTGTTCCCGAGCCTCCACCAGAGCTCATCCGCGATGGGCTTGGGCGGAACGATCTGCTGGCCGAAGTCGCCTTCGAAGATCTCGGAGGCCCACTTCCAGTACTGCTCGGCCGTACAGGCCACGTCGCCGAAGAAGTTCTGCGACTTGTCGCAGATGTCGAGGCCCAGCTCCCGGCGCAGGCCCTCGATACAGGTCTGGTCGGCCACGCCGGATGCGCCGCAGCGAACGGCCGCCGCATCCCCGGGGATGACGCGCATGAACACGAACACCAGGATCGAGACGGCGACGATGGTGACCGGAATCAGAATCAGTCGCTGGACGATGTAGGCCTGCACGATTCACCGCCTGTCGTGATAGGAGAGCCGAAGGTACTCCCGACTTTGCCGGGAGCCCAAAAGAGCTTCCGGGGAGTCTGCCCCCCCGGAAGCTCTTTGTCGAGACCCTTGGCTGGAAGTTTTAGCCCTCGAGCCACATGTTGTGCGCCCGGAACATACCGAACGCAGCCGTCTGGTTGCTGTCCGGCCCCGGAGGCAGGTTCTTCAGACGCGACCCAACGGCCACGTACGAAGTCGTACCGGTCGGGAGCGGGAAGGTGCAGCAGTAGCGCGTGAAGATGCGCCGCTGCATTTCCTTCAGGATCTCCGCCCGCTCGTCGTCGTCGGTGGTCGCCGCCTGGCGGTCGGCGTAGTCCTGCAACTCCCTGGCGTAGGGGTGCGTGACCTCCAGCGCCGCGCGTACGGCCTCGCCCGCTTCCGAACCGCCGTTCTCGGCGTAGTTCGGATTCTCGGGGTTGACCCACGGGTCGGAGATGTTGACGCCCTTGTACCAGTTGCCGCCCCAGATGGCGCCGTAGCCGTCGGGGGTGTAGGCGACCAGCGCGTTCCAGTCCGGCATCGTCGAGATCGCGTTGTTGCCCGCGATGAAGAAGTGCCAGTCCTTGGTGCCGGTGGGGCCGTTGGCGGAGGCGATGTAGGTCGCCAGCTCGAGCGGGTTGTAGTTCACCTTCACCCCGAGGGAGTCCTCGAAGCTCTGGCCGATGAACTGCACGTAGCTGTAGTCCGGGATCCAGGCCGCGACGGTGGTGTCGAACTCGGGGTAGATCTCGGGGCCGTTGTTGGCCTCCCAGAGCTGCCGCGCGCCCTGCGGGTCGTAGACCTGGTGCTCGCGGATCTCCTCCTGGGAGAGGGCGTACTTGGGGAACGCCGTGGGGCTCACCGGCGCGCTGCGGCGGCCCTCGCCGCCGAGCACCACGTCGATGTAGCCGTCCCAGTCCATGGCCATGGAGAGGGCCCTGGAGAGCTCGGGATACGGCGTCCACTTGGCCGCCGCCAGCTGGATCATGCGGGAGCCGTCGTCGATCGCCGGACCCGTGTGGATGTCGACGTTCGGCTGGCCTTCCCACTGCTCGGCCGTGATCTTGTCGATCCCGCCGTAGTAGTCGGCATCGCCGGCGAGGAAGCGGGCCTGCGCGGCGGCGCCATCGGTGATGATGACGGCTTCCTGCTCGTCGATGTACGGCATGTCGTGGTTGAAGCGGGTCCCGGGCAGGTCCTGCTCGGGATGCTCGTAGTAGTTCGGGTTGCGCTTCAGCGAGATGTTGGTCTCGGAAACGCTGCTGAACATGTAGGGGCCGGTGCCGGCGTTGATGCCCGTAACCTGCCCGAGGTCGCCCGATTCCTCCGCCATGATGCGCTCGGGCGCGGCCACGACGAGCGAGGCCGCTGCGAAGGCGCGCAGGTTGGAGGCGAACGCCTTGTTCTGGTTGATGGTCAGGGTCAGGTTGTCGGGCGTGTCGAAGGTCGCGCCCAGACCCGGGTCCATGAACGAGAAGAAGAGCTCGTTCACGTTCGAGCCGCGGTTGGCGCGGGCATCCGGGTAGCGGGCCAGGTTGAAGGCCCAGTCCTCGGAGGTCACCGCGCGGCCGTCGGCGGCCTCGGGGTTGTAGTGCACGCCTTCGCGCAGGTTGAAGACGAGCGTCTCGGAGTCGACCTGCTCCCAGCTCTGCGCCGCATCGGGGTAGAACTGGTCGTTCACGATCGAGAACGCCATCAACTGGCTGTAGGTCTGCGCCATGCCGTACGGGAAGGTGATGGTGATGGCCGGGTCGAAGCCGGTCGGGTAGGCCCGCTCCGTCCAGTTCAGGGTGCCGCCGTAGCGCGAGCGGTCCTCGGCGTCGGTGGCAGCAGCCGCGGCAGCCTGGGTGGCGTCCTCTTCGGCAGCAGCCTGGGCGGCCTCGGTGGCTTCGGCAGCAGCCTGCTGGGCGGCCTGCGTAGCTGCCGGCTGGGCAGCGCCATCGTCGTCATCGTCGTCGTCGCCGCAGCCCGCGAGGATTGCTGCGGAACCGGCGGCGAGGGTCGCCCCGCCTGCCAGCACGCGCCTGCGCGAAACGCGCTGGCGCCAGTACTTGCCCCAATAGCCTTCTTTCAAGTCGTCCCTCCTCAGGACTCATGGTCCGGTGCGGCCGTGGGAATGCCGCACCACGCCCGGGGGCCCATGCCTCCGCGCGAGTTCCGGGGATTGTACCGGCGGCGCTAGTCTGGGCAAGCCCTTGCGCCGGGTCAGGGGCAACAAGACGCCGCCCGGAGGGGCGGCGTCGATGGGGCCTCGGGAGGCCGGTGCGATGCTGGTCGGGACTAGCCGTCCAGCCAGATGTTGTGCGCTCGCCACATCCCGAACGCAGCCGTCTGGTCGCCGTCGGGCGGCGGCGGCAGACCCTGCAGGCGCGAACCGATCGCCAGATACTTCGTGGTCTGCGTGGGCAGCGGGAAGGTGCAGCAGTACCGCGTGAAGATGCGCCGCTGCAGCTCCTTCAGGATCTCCGCCCGCTCGTCGTCGTCGGTGGTCGCCGCCTGGCGGTCGG
>CAYMDV010000015.1:39509-68067 GCA_964389725.1 uncultured Anaerolineaceae bacterium | reverse complement strand
CTTCAAGCCCAAGCCCGTCTTCGAGGACAACGGCAACGGCATGCACGTCCACCAGTCCCTGGGCAAGGACGGGGTCAACCTGTTCTTCGATGAGAACGGCTACGGGATGATCTCCGAGATGGCGCGCTACTACATCGGCGGCCTGATCAAGCACGGCGCCGCCCTCATGGCCTTCTGCGCCCCCACGACGAACTCCTACAAGCGGCTCGTGCCCGGCTACGAGGCGCCCAACGTGCTCGTCTACAGCGCCCGCAACCGCAGCGCCGGCATCCGCATCCCCATGCTCTCCGCCAACCCCAGGTCGAAGCGCCTCGAGTTCCGCTCGCCGGACCCGACCTGCAACCCCTACCTCGGCTTCTCCGCCCTGCTCATGGCCGGGCTCGACGGCATCGCCAACCGCATCGACCCGGGCGACCCGGTCGACGACGTCGACCTCTTCGAGATCGACCCGCACGAGCACGGCTACCCCGTGCTCCCCGGCTCGCTCGGCGGCGTCCTCGACGCGCTTGAGGAAGACCACGACTTCCTGCTCCAGGGCGAGGTCTTCGACGAGGACCTGATCCGCACCTGGATCGACTACAAGCGCGAGGCCGAAGTGCAGGCGGTCGACATCCGCCCGCATCCCCACGAGTTCTCCCTCTACTTCGACGCCTAGGCGGGCTTCCCGCACAGGCTCAGGCAGAGTCACGAAGCGCCGGCCCCCGGGCCGGCGCTTCTTCGTGGCGCCCGGGCTGGGTGATAGGGTGGCGTTCGCGGGACGAATGACCAACAGGAATTACTTCTGGGCTGCAATCGGGCTGTTCGCCGTTGGTGTGATCGGCCTGCTCGTACTCGGCGCCCTGGTAAGGGACCTGCTCTGGCTTCCGCTGATGGCCCTGGGGATCCTGTGCTGGGTGGCTGCGGCTGTCCTGGCCATCAGGGGCCGGCTGTTCGTGCGCAGGCGAGCCAGGGAACCGTGGAGGGAAGGCCTATTGCTGCTGAGCGTTTCCGGGTTGCCGGCCATAGGGTTCTGGCTACTGCTGGCTGCAGGTTTTGCGCACCCTTCCGCTGGCCATTGAGGACACCCCCCAGCGCTTCCGCGGTACCGTAGCCTTGGAGGGCAGGGCAATTCCTGAGTCGGCTGACGGGGAGAAGGGGCGGGGGTTCCGTGACTGAGACTGAGGCTGCTGCGGATCGCCTAGGACCTTCTACGGGTACGGCCTGACCATGGTCACGCTCGGATTGTTCCTGTCCGTATTCCTTCTGTTTCGAATGTTCTATCCCTTCCTGCCGTTCTTTCTGGTTGGCGCCCTGACTGTAGGGACGGTGGCGACGGTCCCACGCTATCCCCGGATTGAGGCCCAGATGTCGCGCTGGCTTCTGGTGGCAGCCTTCATTGCCATGACCGTCGTGACAGTGAGCACGCTCCCTGCGGATGTTTCGCCGAGCAATGGACCAAGATGCTCCGGACCTCCACTCTGCGCGGAGCTAGAGAGACATCGAGGCCCTGCTGGAGGATGGCGAGCCGCTCCCGGAGCCAAGGATGTCCATCGACGACGCCATTGCCTATCACAGCGCACCCATTCCGGAGGATGTCCTCGAGTCCTACGCTGAATTCGGCGAACCTGCCCCAACGATTTCGACCACGTTCGAGATGGTCGAGATTGACGTGACTGCCCCGCACCCACTGCCGGCGAGGTAAGGACCAGCCCCCTCGCTCGCTGGTCCGTTTTCCGGGAACCCGGCCTTCCCCTAGGCTTCCTCCGTGCTCCTCGATGCCGTCCTGACCTTCGGCGGCCTCGGCATCCTCCTCGCCGGGGCCTGGTTGCTCGTGCGTTCCGCCTCCCTCCTCGCGATGACCTTCGGCCTCTCGCCCCTGCTCGTCGGCGCCACCGTCGTCGCCTTCGGCACCTCCGCCCCCGAGTTCGTCGTGAGCCTCGTCGCCGGCCTCGAGGGCTCCGGCGACCTCGCCGTCGGCAACGTTTTCGGCTCCAACATCACGAACGTCGCCCTTGTCCTCGGCCTCGCCGCCGTCATCCGCCCCATGGACGTCCACCCCCGCCTCCTCCGCTGGGAGATGCCCGTCCTGCTGGCGGCGACCGTCGCCATCGTGGCCCTCGGCCTGACGGGCACGATCGGGCACGCCCCCGGCGCCATCCTCTTCGTTGCCCTGCTCGTCTTCATGGGCCTCTCCCTCTGGCTGCAGCCGAATGCCGCCGAGACCCTCGCCGCCGACCACGTCCCCGCGGCGCACGAACCCCTGGCGCGCTCCGGCATCGCCCGCGAGGCGGGGCTCCTGCTCGTCGGCATCGGCGGGCTCGCCCTCGGCTCCGAGCTGGCCGTCGAGGGCGCCTCCGGCATCGCGATGCGCGCCGGCATCAGCGAGGTCGCCATCGGCGTCACCGTCGTCGCCATCGGCCCGAGCCTGCCCGAGGTCGTCACCACCGCCGTCGCCGCCTTCCGCGGCAACCACGACATCGCCCTCGCCAACGTCGTCGGCTCCAACATCTTCAACCTGCTCGGCGTCCTCGGCCTCACCGGCGCCGTGGCGAGCCTCTCCATCGACAGCTCGCTGTACTACTTCGAGGTCCCGGCGCTCGCCCTCTCGACGGTCCTGCTCTTCGCCCTCTCCTGGACGGACACGCACCTCAACCGCCTGGAGGGCGCCGTCCTCCTGGCCGCCTACATCGCCTCCGTCGCCGTCGTCCTTGTCCGCGGCGCCATGTAGCGGGTGGGCGCCCGGCAGGCGCTGAACGACTATCCCCTGTGAATCCGCCGCCGCGCGCAGATACGCCGCCCGCACCTCGTGCCGAACGCGAGTTGACCTCCGTCGTATCGCTACTTGATACTCAGTATCAGGTTGAGACCGGATAACACAGGCGGGTTGTTTCGTTGAGCAACACCGACACACCGTTGCAGGCGCCCCCGGGCGACGCACGCTGGGCCGAGACGGCCGGGGCGCTGATGAACGACCAGTGCTGGTGCTGGGGCCAGGATGTGATCTACCCCGGCGGTAATCTGCTCGTTCGCTACGGACTGGAGCGCATCGCGGGGCAGGGACCGGGCGGGCGATCCGTCGGCTACACCCGCTCAATCAACGGCCGCGGAGGTATCTGGCTGCGCGGGGCCGGGGTGTTCTACTCGCGCGGGTCCGGAGCGGGCATCGTCCTCGGCCGATACGACGTGCGCCCGCGAGTGATCGCGTGCGACACCGCTCCACTCGAGCAGTGGAGTGAGCAGGGTCTCGGCGCCTTCCCCCTCGCTGAGGTCTCCGAGCAGGGAATCGAGGCGGCAAGCCTCCTGGTGCCCGAGGCGTGCGCCTGGATCGGCGACTACGAGCGCTGGATCGTGGAGACGGTGGGCGTCGAGCATCGCGAGCAGTGCCTCGATCGCTGGCCGAAGCGCCAGACGCCACCGGGAGAGTTCGCGCTGCGCTGGCACGCGCTCGGTCGCAGCTTCCGAATGGGGGCGCCTTCCGACTGGTAAGCAGGCGCGGGGCGCGTGTCACCCCGGGGGTGTCGCCGGCCCCCGCCGCCACCCCTGGCGCCTCCATCGGCGTCGTCCTCGTGGATTGCTGGCTTCCCACTTGCACTCGAAAGGAAAGGAGCGATTTGAAGGACGAAGGAAGAAGTCCCATAATGGGAACGAAGCGGTTCAACTGTGCGCATCCTCGCCAAGCGAACGTTGCGAGACTACTGGGAGAGCCACCCGACCGCTGAGGAACCGCTCCGCTCCTGGTACCGCATCGTCAAGGGCGCAGACTGGGACTCGCCGGCCAGTGTGAAGGCGAGCCTCCCCAAAGCCAGCATCGTTGGCGACAACCGGGCCGTCTTCAACATCAGGGGCAACGACTACCGCCTGATCGTCCAGATCAACTATCCGCGCCGGATCGTGTACGTCCGCTTCATCGGGACGCACGCCGAGTACGACCGCATCGATGCACGGAAGGTGTAGCTATGGTCAGCGTGAAGCCCATTCGCACTGAAGCCGACTACGAAGCCGCCCTGGCGCGCGTCGCGGAGCTGATGGACGCCCCCGAAGGAACCCCCGAGGTGGAGGAGCTCGACGTGCTCGCCGACCTCGTCGAGGTCTATGAGGATCGGCACTTCCCCATGGGCTACCCCGATCCAGTCGCCGCCATCGAGTTCTGCATGGACCAGCAGGACCTGACCCCGCGCGACCTCGTGCCCTACATCGGGACCCGCGCCCGAGTGTCCGAGGTGCTCTCCGGGAAGCGAGCGATCACGATGTCTATGGCCCGCGCCCTGCACGAGCACCTCGGCATCCCCGCCGACGTGCTCCTGCAGAAGCCCGCGCCGGCCGACGATGCCTCGCCCGAGGAACTGGACGCGACCCGCTTTCCCCTGAAAGAGATGGCGAAGCGCTCCTGGATCCCCGACGTTTCCGACCTGAGGGGGAGCGCCAACGAGCTGGTCGCCGGCCTGCTCGCCCGCGCCGGTGGACCCGACGCCCTCGCCGCCGTGCCGATGTACCGCAAGAACGACCACCAGCGCATCAATGCGAAGACCGACCCCTACGCCCTGCGCGCCTGGTGCTGGCAGGTGCTCGCCTCCGCGCACGACGACCCACCGAGCACGCCGTACGAGCCTGGAACGGTCACGCCCGCATTCCTGCGCGATGTCGCGAAACTGAGCCTGGCGGAAGACGGACCGGTACAGGCGCGGGAGTTCCTTGCTGGCCACGGGATCGCCCTCCGCGTGGAGCGCCACCTCCCCAGGACCCACCTCGACGGCGCCGCGTTTCGGTTGCCGGGAAGGCCCCCCGTTATCGGGCTCACCCTCCGGTACGACCGCATCGACAACTTCTGGTTCTGTCTCCTGCACGAGTTGGCGCACCTCGGCCGCCACCTCGAAGGCCGGCCCGAGGGCTTCGTCGATGATCTGGACCTGCCAGGTGACGACGCCCGTGAAGCCGAGGCCGACGAGTGGGCGCAAGAAGCACTCATCCCGAAGGAGGAGTGGCAGCGGAGCGCGATCTGGCTGGAGCCGGCCACCCTGAACGTCATCTATTTCGCCAACTCCCTGGGCATCCATCCAGCCATAGTTGCCGGGCGGCTGCGCTACGAGTCCGACAACTACCGCCTCCTCTCGCAACTCGTCGGGACGGGCAAGGTCCGGCAGCAGTTCGAGGAGGCGTAAGTCTATGGACGGAGTGATCGTGGCGGCTACGGTGGTGATCGCGTTGTCAGCCCTTGCGTCCCTCTGGCTGAACTGGAGGCTGACTGAGGACAACCGCGCCCTTCGCAAGGCAGGGACTGAGCCGGAGATCGTGGCCTACCTGGGCCTGGATCCCACTATCCCCTCCCTCATCAACCTCGTACTCGAGAACGTTGGACAGGGGCCAGCGTGCGATGTCGAGTTCTTCGTAGACGCTGAGCCCGAGGACTTTTCGGAGCGTGACGTGCGGCTCGTCATGGCGCGTAGTAGACAGCGCGTCGGCCTGCTGCCTCAGGGCCAGCGTATCGAGAGGATGATGGCTCCCGGCTGGGATCTCATGAGCGAGGACAACCCGCTCCCTCCTTTCCGTGTCGAATTGAGCTACGCAAACTTGCGAGGGACGCGTTTTGGCCCTGTCGTGTCTGACGACCTTGATGTCTCGCAGTTCGAAGGAGCACTGGCCGGCACACCACCCGATGAGCGCGTAGCCGACGCTGTGGAGAAGATTGAGAAGCACCTCGAGCACTTTGGCAGCGGCTTCAAACGCCTGCACGTCGAGACGATCACGGCGGAGGAACGCCGCAAGCAAGATGAGGAACGGCGGGCCCGCTGGGACCAGCAGGTCGAAGCCGTCGAGGCAGCGCAGGACGAAGCCTCGTAAACAGCCCCCCCACCCCCCACTGGCCCCCGCCGCCGCCCGGTGGCACGCTGACCCCAACCACGCCACGGAGGTACCACGTGCCCATTCCCCCACCCGACCGCTGGACCATGACCCTCGGCGACGCCATGTACACCATGCGCGCCATCCGCCGCTTCCGCCCCGACCCCATCGAGGAGCGCGACCTGCGCGACATCCTCGATGCCGCCCGCCAGGCCCCCAACGGCGGCAACGCCCAGCCCTGGCGCTTCCTCCTCGTGACCGACCCCGAGAAGCGCGCCGCCCTCGGCGAGCTCTACCACGAGGCCTGGTGGGCCAAGCGCAAGGACGAGGGCATCAGCGGCCCCGAGGACATCCCCCCCGGAAAGGGCGTGCGACAGTCGGCCATGCGCCTCGCCGGCGAGATCGGCGCCACCCCCGCGTTCGTCCTCGTCTGCGCCACCGCGCGCGGCGCCGGCGCGGCCCAGTCCGTCATCCCCTCCGTCCAGAACCTGTTGCTGGCCGCCCGCTCGATCGGCATCGGCGGCACCATCACCACCCTCCACGCCGTCGTCGAGGAGCGCGTTCACGAGCTCTTCGGCATCCCCGCCGAGGCGCAGGTCGTCTACTGCGTGCCCCTCGGCTACCCGCGCGGCCGCTTCGGGCCCCTCACCCGCAAGCCCCTCGCGGAGGTCGCCGCCCTCGATTCCTGGGACAACACCCCCGACTGGCTCGCCACCTAGTCGGTGAAGGCGTCCTCCAGGAGCTGGCCGCCGAGCCGCTTCACGTAGCGGTCGCTGCCCCGCTCCAGGTCCCAGCCGCGGTCTTCCAGTAGCCGCTGGAGGGGCGCCGTGCGCTCGGTGAGGGGCAGCTCGGCCGTGTGCGACCCGTGCGTGCCCGCGTAGTCGGCGGCGCGCTCGACCATCCACGCATCGAGCCCCCGCCCCTCGTACCCCGCCGCCAGCACGGGCTCGCGGATGGCGGACAGACCGCCCCCCGTGTCCCGCGCCTGGATCACCCCCACCACGCGGTCCCCATCGGCGGCGACGAACCAGCCCGGGCGGTGGCCCTGCTCGAACGGCCACGGGTCCTCGCCCGCGAGCGCCTCGATGGCGCTCGCGTCGCTGCGACGTTGCTCGCGCACGGTCAGCAGCGGCAGCCGCCGCTCCACCGTGAGCACGGACAGGGGCTCGCCCCGGAACGCTTCGTTGGCGCGGGCGATGGGCAGGTAGCCGAGTGCGGAGAAGTAGTCGGCCAGCCGCGGGTCATCGGGGAGCCGCGCCCGCACGAGGCGTAGCCCTCCGTCCTGCGCCCGCGCCTCGATCGCGCGGATGAGCGCCCGCCCCGCCCCCGCCTCGCCCGAGGCCAGCAGGTCGAAGCTCGCGATGCCCTCGTCCTCCGTGTGCCGCACCGTCCCCACCACCCAGTCCCCACGCTCCGCCAGCAGGAACGCCTCGCCCGTCTGCATGCGCACGGCCAGGTCCGCCGCCGAGGGCGGCTCGGGCTCCGGGAAGCAGGCGTCCGATCCGGCGAACGCCTCAGCCAGCAGCTCCGCCAGCTCCGGCGCGTCGTCACTATCCGCGGCACGAACGGCGAAGCGAGTCACCCGCTCATCCTAGAGGGCGGCGGGAGACTCGCGCGCGTCCGCCCTCGGGAAGGGGGAAGGGGCTACAATGGCGCGCACACTCCCGGCGGCACTGCCCGCCGCTCCCAAGGAAGGTTTCGCCATGGAAGACGTTGTCCTCGTCAGCGGCGTCCGCACCGCGATCGGCACGTTCAACGGATCGCTCGCCAACACCCCCGCCTCCGAGCTCGGCTCCACCGTCATCGCCGAGGCCGTCAACCGTGCCGGCGTCGAGGTGGGCGAGGTCGACCAGATCGTCATGGGCATCGTCGGCCAGGTGGCCGAGGACGCCTACCTCTCGCGCGTCTCCGGCATCCGCGCCGGCATCCCCGTCGAGACCCCCGCGGTCAACATCAACCGCCTCTGCGGCAGCGGCCTCGAGGCCATCAACACCGCCGCCCGCTACATCGAGACGGGCGACGCCGACGTCGTCGTCGCCGGCGGCGCCGAGAACATGACGCGCCTGCCCTTCTACCTGCGCAAGGCGCGCTCCGGCTACCGCCTGGGCCACGACGAGATCCAGGACGGCATCGTCAAGCTTCTCAGCGACCCCTTCGAGGACACCCACATGGGGATCACCGCCGAGAAGCTGGCCGAGGAGTACGAGATCTCGCGCACGGCCCAGGACGAGTTCTCCGCCGAGAGCCAGCGCCGCGCCCTGAACGCCATCGAGAGCGGCTACTTCAAGGAGCAGATCGTCCCCATCACTGTGCGCGAGCGCCGCGAGGAGCGCGTCTTCGATACGGACGAGTTCCCCCGCGCAAGCACGCCCGACCAGCTCGCGAAGCTGCGCCCCGCCTTCAAGAAGGACGGCATGGTCACCCCCGGCAACGCCAGCGGCATCAACGATGGCGCCGCCGCCACGGTCGTGATGAGCGCGGCCAAGGCGGACGCCCTCGGCGTGAAGCCGCGCGTGCGCCTGGTGGCCCGCGCCGAGGCCGGCGTGGACCCGTCGATCATGGGCAGCGGCCCCATCCCCGCCGTGCACAAGGTGCTGGACAAGGCCGATATGTCCCTCGACCAGATGGACGTGATCGAGCTGAACGAAGCCTTCGCCAGCGTCGCCTGCGCCTGCTCGAACGAGCTCTCGCTGGACCCGCAGAAGACCAACCCGAACGGCGGCGCCATCGCCCTCGGCCACCCCGTGGGCGCCACTGGCACCATCCTCACGGTGAAGCTGATCCACGAGCTCGAGCGCACGGGCGGCCGCTACGGCCTCGTCAGCCTCTGCATCGGCGGCGGCCAGGGAATCGCCACCATCTTCGAGCGCCTGGACTAGCAGAGCGCCGCGCTGCTGCGCGGCTGAGTGGAGCGCTCGCGCCTCCGGCGCCTCGCTGAAGAGAGCGGCGGACTACGCCCGCCTGAGGAGAGCGCGCGGCTCTCGCCGCGCTGAGTCGGGCTTTGAGGCTCTAGTTGGCCAGGTCCTCGTGGCGGTAGAAGTGCCCGTGCCAGGGGCTGTTCAACGAGACGAGGTTGGACAACCTTCTGTCGCACGTTTCAGCGTGCTCCGCGCTTGGCAGCACAACGAATCCGCGAGGATTGCCGGGTCTGAAAGCCAGAATTCGGGGTTCACGGCCAGAATCCAGGGAGAGCTTTGTCTTGAGGTTCCTGTACCAGCGGCCCATCTGCTGTTGCATCTGGTCCGGACGAGTCTGGCCGCGCAGGAAACACTGGTAGAGCACGATCGTTCGGCCGGGCGCGGTGAATGCCTTCAACTCCTCGAGGTGGACATGCTCGACCGACCGTTGTCTATGCGTCTCCATCCTATCGGTCGCCAAGCCATTGTCGGGGTCGAGAAAGACGACTGCGCTCGACTCCATGGCTTTCCTAGCTGCCTCGATCGCTAACCGCCGGGAATCAGTTGATTTGGAGAATTTTCCGCTGTAGTACACGGCCTCCCCCAGGAGTCCGCTCTGCTCCAAAGCACCCAGATTTCTGCTGTCGTCACACAGGAGGTTCTTGAGACCGGCAAACAGTCGCGGGTCGCACTCCCGTAGGGAAGCTCTGAGTCTTCCGCCAAACAGGTAATCGGTGTGAGTGCCCGCCTGAGGAGAGCCAACCTCGCCCTCGGGCACGTACCACACGACACCCAGCGACAGCTTGGGCTCGGCTTCAGGGTAGATGCCCGTTAGAGCCCGAAGGAGCCCGTACTTTCCGAAGTCGCCGATGTCGCCCACGAAACGGTCTTGCATAGCTAGAGCCTACTGCTTCGCCCCCACTCAGCGCGGCCCTGGCCGCGCGCTCTCCTCAGCGAACGCGCGCAGCGCGGAGCGCTCTCCTCAGCCGCCCGCCAGGGCGGCGCTCTCCTCAGCGAGCGGAGCGAGCGCTCTCCTGGTCGATCTGCGCGATGCGGCGCGCGTGGCGCCCGCCGTCGAACGGCGTATCCAGCCACGTCGCCACGATCGCCAGCGCCGTCTCCGGCGACACCATGCGCTGGCCGATCGAGATCACGTTCGCGTTGTTGTGGCGACGCCCCATCTCCGCCGACTCCCGGTCCCAGCAGAGCGCGCAGCGGACCCCCGCCACCCGGTTCGCGACCATCGCCTCCCCGTTCCCCGAGCCACCCAGCACGATCCCGCGCTCGCAATCGCCCGAGGCCACGGCCTCCGCGGCGGGGCGGATGAAGAGGGGGTAGTCGCACGACTCGTTCGAGTCCGTGCCGAAGTCGACGGCCTCGTGGCCGCGCTCGGCGAGGAACGCCTTGATCGCCTCCTTGTACTCGTAGCCGGCGTGGTCCGAGGCGATGGCGATGCGCATGGCGAAAGTCTACCGGCTGCGTCCGCAGGGCCAACGCCGGCCGCGCGTTAGCCGGACAACGAAACAGGCCCCGGTTTCCCGAGGCCTGTTGGTCACTTGTCGCGGGTCCTGCTCCCACCCTGCACCCGTTCCGGGCGGGTAGCTTCCCGCTTCGGCCCGCGCGATGCGGGCCTTAGAACTGCACGATCAGTACTCCGTGGAGGAGGTGAGTCTTGACGTGGTACACGTGCGACCTCCTTAGGTGAACTGCCTTCAGCCTACACCGCCTGTCAAGGTCGACGTGGGCCCGCTGACCCTAGACCTGGTTCGGCTCCTCGAGCCCGAAGGCCGCGTGCAGGGCGTTCACCGCCTGCCCCATGTGGTCCTCGTGGACGATGCAGGTGATGCGGATCTCGCTCGTCGTGATCAGGTCGATGTTCACGTCCGCGTCGGCCAGCGCGCGGAACATGCGGGCCGCGTAGCCCGGCTCGGTCTGAATGCCCGCCCCCACGATGCTCACCTTCCCCAGGTTCGTATCGGCCGTGTAGCCGTCCGCCCCGATCGCCTCGCAGATCTGCTCCATCAGGCCCTCGGCGCGGCGCAGGTCGTCCCGCGCAAGCGTGAACGTGAGGTCCGTCAGGTTCCGCTCGCTCGCGTTCTGCACGATCGTGTCGACGCTCACGCCCGCCTCCGCGAGCGGCTCGAAGATCTGGGCGGCGATGCCGTGCCGGTCGGGCACGTGCCGCAGCGTCACCTTGGCGATGTCGTGGTCGTCCACCACGCCGCGGACGCGGTTGCGTTCCTCCATCTGGGGGCCTCCATGGATAAGGGTGCCTGGCGCGTCGACCATGCTCGAGGCGACCAGGATGGGTAGCTCGTTCGTCGCCGCCAGTTCGACGGCGCGGTTGTGCATCACCTGCGAACCCTGCGTCGCCATCTCCAGCATCTCTTCGTAGTGAACGTCGGCGAGGCGGCGGGCGGCTGGGACGAGGCGGGGGTCGGCCGTGTAGACGCCCTCGACGTCCTTGTAGGTCTCGCAGCGGTCGGCGCCCAGGGCCACGCCCAGCGCCACCGCCGTCAGGTCGCTGGCGCCGCGCCCGAGGGTCACGTAGTCGGCCTCCTCGGTGATGCCCTGGAAGCCGGCCACGATGGGGATGCGCCCCGCGCGCAGCTCCTCCTCGATGCGGTCCGCGTCGATGCGCTGGATGCGCCCCGACCCGTGCGACGCCCTCGAGTAGATGCCCGCCTGGCTGCCCGTCAGCCCCACCGCCTCCTGGTCCATCGCGTGCAGGGCCATCGCCAGCAGCGCCGCCGACATGTGCTCGCCCGTCGCGAGGAGCTGGTCGAGCTCGCGCGGGTCCGGGTCGGGCGAGACCTCGAGGGCGAGGTCGATGAGCTCGTCCGTGCGGTTCCCCATAGCCGACACAACGACGACGACCTCGTCGCCCGCGCCCACGCGCCCGGCGACCTGCCCGGCCACATGCCGGATTCGCTCCGCATCAGCGACGGACGTCCCCCCGAACTTCTGCACGACCCGCATGGATCAGAGGATGCGCCAGCGCACCCTCACGCGCTATTCGCCGGCGGTTGGCGGCTCAATGAGGCTCCGGGCGATCTCGATCGTGGTGGTCGGGTCGGCGCCGGCAAGCCGCGGGTCCCACGCGATGACGAGGTAGAACATCCGCGTGTCTGCGTTGAAGAGTTCAACTCGAGGGAGGCGTCGCGGCTCGTGCCTTGGCCCGAGCGGACTGTACTGAACGATCGCGTGGTGGCCGTCGATGAAGCGCAGTTCTCGCTCCCAGGTCGTGTCGCGAAAGACCAACAGCGGGTACGGGTACTGCTCACCGCCCCAGTAGCCCACGAGAATCTCGACCCCCGTCTCGCCGTGTTCGTTCTGGTACCACGCCGAGTAGCCGTAGGGAGGGTCGGTCTCGCCTCCCCAGGTGACTCCCGCGAGCGACCACCCTTCTGGCACCGTCGCCGGCCGCCAGAACGGGTGGGGACTGCCCCGGTGGTCGCGGACCGCCGCAATATCGTCCGGCACCGGGGCAATCGCTGAGTCAGCAACCGGGCCGGTCCAGCCAGCGGGGATGAGGTGGTACGCCCCGTGACGGACGGGCGCGGTCAGGGCACGCGAGGAGATGGCAGGCGGCGCCCAACTGATGCTGCGGACTCGGTCGGCGAGAATTGTCCCGTTGCAGCCAGCGTAGGAGTCGGTGAAAGCTCTCACCTTAAACGTACGCGCCGCTGTCCCCGATGCCGCCGTCGGCAGCGACGTCACCACGTAGCGCACCCAACAGTCGTCCGCCTGGCGCCACTCGAAGAGGTCACCCACCTCGACCGCGTCGTAGACACCCGCGCGCGAGACGCCGTCCGCGTCGGAGGTGTGGATGAGGAGGGCGGTGGCGCTGACGTTGCGCAGACCCTCGTACGTCGTGACGGCGCTCGCCGGGTCGTCCGCGTCCGCGAGGAAGGCGTAGCTCCCCGGCGCCTCGACCGCGCCGGTGAGGTCGTAGGTGTCGTAGCGGAGGGTGGTCGGCTCGGGCTGCCGGCGGATGGAGGCAACCATCTGGTCGAACAGGTCGTTGGGGTCCGGCGTGGCGCCGTCGGAATCGATCGAGCGGCTGACTTCCCTGAAGTCAAAGCCGAGCGTCACCCGGTTCCCGGCTACAACATCAAGGAGGCTGAAAATGAGCCCTGCCGTGATGTCGTTGCCCACGAGGTCCACGGTCATGTTCATCCCCACGGGGATGGTCGCCACCATGTCGGAGTCACCCAGACGGTAGGTCCTGCCACCTTCCACGGTCTGGTCGTGGAAACCCCCTCCGAAGCCGAATCCGGTCTCTGTGAGGTAAGGGACGTTCAGGCGGGGAATACCGTCCCTTCCGACGTAAGGGGTAGCCCCCACGCCGATGTTCGAGGCAAGCCCGGGCCCTGATTGCATCAGGGGGCGCACTTCGAAGTCGTAGGGCCAGTCGTCATTCAGGCCGGTGACCCTGTGGCGCCGCACGACACCGTTGCCGGGGATGCTGGTCCAGGTCCCCCAGGCCCGAGTAGTCTCCGTGCTGGGCTCAGCGTCTTCGCGGTGCCCGATCCTCATCCGGTATTCCCAGCCAGTGGCCGTCGATGCCCCCTGCGTCGCGTCGCTCCAGGAGAGGACCAGCTCGCCTGCTGCCCCGTCCGACAGCACCGCGAGCGTGCGCTCGACTACGCGCACCGGGTAGCTCTGCAGGAGCGTCGTCCCCTGGTATATCTGAATCCTGGTCGTCCCCACTGCACAGCCTGTCAGATAGAGGTCTCCCGCCCTCACGGTCCGCTCATGGCGCCTCTGGTAGGGGCGGCCCCCGTCCTCGGGGGTCGCCGGCGCCGAAGGGCACGCATCGTCGCTGATGGCGATGGCGGTGTTCCCGGCACTGGGCCCGATCCGGACGCTGGATGGCGCGCCCACGTCAGTGCGGACATGGACAACCACCTCCTCGCCCACGACGACCGCCTCCGGAACGGGCACCAGGTAAGTTTCGGTGGATACCGGCGCTTGTGTGGGAGTGGAGGTGGCCGTGGCTGGCGGTGTGGGGGTCGCTGGGGCCGTGGCAGGGGTGGGCGAGGGTGACCCCGTGGCTGTGCTGGGAGTGGGCGTGGGCGTCGCCGTGGGGGAAGGCGCGGTTGTAGCGGCTGGGGTGGCCGTGGCTGGTGGGGAGGCCGTCGCCGTCGCTTCTGGTGAAGCCGTCGCCGTCGCGGTGGCAGCTGTCGGCGTGGTCGTGGGGGCGGGCGACGGTTGCTCGGATTCGCCCCCGCACGCGACTACTACAGCTGCCGCCACGGCTCCCAGCGCCAGCAGTCGTCCGAACGAGGCCAATGTCATCGGTTCAAACGTACCAGCAACGTCGACGAATTACCCCACCCGAAAACACCAGAAAGGGCGCCCCGCAGGGGGCGCCCTCCCGGTGGGGTGGCCGGTGGGCCGGGGCTACGGACGCACGCCCGTCAGCTTCGCCAGGGCGAGCGTGTTGAAGAGCGCGAGACCCGCGTACCACTTCACCCGCAGCCGCGTCGCGTCCTTCGCTTCCAGCGCCCCCACGCGGTCGACGGAGAGGCCGCTCGGCGCCGAGAGCCCCGCCAGGGCGCCCTCGCCGAACTGCATCGCGTACACCGTCGAGGCGTCGCGGCTGGTGCCCTGCGTCTGCGCGTCGCTGATGTAGTCGTTGATGCCGATGGGGATGCCGTCGTAGTACTGCACCATCCCCCCGAAGGCGTCGCGGCCCGCCTCCAGGAACGTCCCCGCGGCCCGCGCCAGCTCGTTCATCTTGCGGCGCGAGCGGCGGCTCATGAGCAGCATGTGGGGCTTCCCCGGCCGCACCTTGTCGATGAGCTCGTCGAGCTTGGCCAGCGTGAGCGTGGCCCCGTTCGTGCCCATGGCCACCGTCTGGCCGCTCACGCAGAGCTGGTCCACGCCGTTGAAGCTGTCCGCATCGGTGGTCGCGTTGCCGGTCACGAAGGTCTTGTCGAAGAGCGCCTGCACGGCCCGCGCCTTGAGCTGGAGGACGGCCGCCTCCAGGTCCTGCACGTTGGAGCGCGTCTCCTTGAGGAAGTTATCGATGTCCGCGTCGCCCCCGAGGATCTTGAGCGTGGCCGTCTGCTTGGTGAAGGTGGGCGTGCTCTCGTCCCAGTCGTCGCCCACGGCGTAGAAGCCGGCGGCGGGCGCCGCGTTCTCGCGGTTGTAGATGAGGCCGTTGCCCGTGATCTCGATGAAGGGCAGCCGCTGCAGGATGGGACTCTCCTCGGCCATCGTCTCGATGACCCCGGCGAGCAGGGTGTCGTTGCTGAGCTTCGCCGCCTCGGTGAGCGTCAGCGCCATGGATCGCACCTCCGGTGTCTGGTGATGGCGCCCACCATCGGCTCGCCCCCGCCCACCTCCGAGGGCGGCCTGTCACCACCGGAATGCGAATGGAAGTTCTCCCGGGATGCTTGTACAGTGTTCCATTGCAGGAGGCCATGTTGATGGCAACAGCAGAACGCCCGAGGTCACCGCGGTTCATTGCCCCCGAGTGGAAATGGGTGCAGTGCAAGCAGGTCCAGCCCATACACAGCAGTGAGACCGGCTGCATCATCGAAACGGTAGGAGGCGATGAACTGGCCATCGTCCCGAACGAGTGGGTCGAAGGCGGGTTCGTCCGAGGGGTGATGGTCGCCACGGCTCCGGATAACGAGGCGCACGTGCTGGTCGATCTGCCTTCTGGCCAGCGCATCCTCATCTCCGAAGAGCTGACGCACGCTCGCCGTGTCAGTCCTCTCTGACCGGCAAGTCTGGGAGCTGCTCGAGAGCGGCCAGCTCACCATTAGCCCCCGTCCCGCGCCCGAGGCGGTTTCTCCTTCAGCCGTCGACCTGACGCTTGCCAGCGACTTCAAGGTTCCTCGGGCTCGGGGGGCGCCGGCTGCCCGCATCGTGATGGACACGCGAGGCGCCGCCGCCGTCATGGCGGCGATCCCCCAGTTCAGCGAGGAAGTCGTGATGGAGGATGGCGAGCCGTTCGTGATGGAGCCGGGAGCGTTTGTGCTTGCCTGGACGCGTGAGGAGATACATCTCCCGGACTTCCTGTCCGCGCGCGTCGAAGGCCGGAGCACCCTGGCAAGGCTTGGCCTCTCCGTGCACCAGTCGGCGCCGACCGTTCACGCCACCTTTCGCGGGCGGCTCCAGCTCGAAATGACCAACGCAGGACCGTTCACCCTCGAACTCTTTCCCGGACAACCCGTGTGCCAGCTCATTCTCGAGGAGATGTCCCGGCCGGCTACCAGTGTCCTCCAGAGCGTGCACCAGGCCCCTGACCGCGTCTGAGCTATCGGCGCATCCGTTGCGCCCCGCCCTCCCACCTCCGCCGACCCCGCGCCACCCTCCCCCCGTGCCCGAACCGCTCCTCGCCCCGCCCCGGCGCCCCGCCCTGCGCGCCTACCAGGCCCGCGTCCTGCGCGGCCTCCTGGCAGCCATCGCGACCGGCCCCGCCGCGCCCCTCACCGTGATGATGCCGCGGCAGTCCGGGAAGAACGAGATCGCCGCCGCGCTCGTCGCCTTCCTGCTGCGCGCGCACGCCCGCGAGGGAGGCACGGTCGTCGTCTGCGCGCCCACGCTCGACCCGCAGGCGCGCATCAGCGCCGACCGCATCCGCGCGGCCCTCGCCGCCACCGACGCGCTCCTCCCGCCAGAGGGGCACACCCGCTCGCGGGGCGACACCATCGCCGTCGGGCGGGCGAAGGCCGTCCTGCTCAGCGCCAACCCGCAGGCGAGCGTCGCCGGGCACACCGCCTCCCTCGCGCTCATCGCGGACGAGGCCCAGGACCTCGACGAGGACTGGTTCGACCGCCAGTTCCGGCCGATGGCTGCCAGCACGGGCGCGCCCACGATCCTCTTCGGGACCGCCTGGGATGGGCGCACCCTGCTCGAACGCGCGGCTGCCGCCAACCGCGTCCGCGACGCGGCCACCCCGCACGGCCCGCGCCATCACCACCAGGCCTCGTGGCGCGAGGTGGCGGCGGCGCTCCCCGCCTACGGCGCCTACGTCGAGGCCGAGCAGGAGCGCCTGGGCGCGACCCACCCGCTCTTCCTGAGCCAGTACGAGCTCGTGCCGGGCGAGGTCGCCGGGCGCCTCCTGACCCGCGACCTGCTCGCCGCCCTCGAGGGCGCCCACGACCCCCTCCCCGCCCCCGTGCCGGGCGAACGCTACGTCGCCGGTCTCGACTTCGGTGGCGAAGGGGAGGACGCCGACGCCACCGTCCTCACCATCGCCCGCCTCGATGCCGGCGGGAGCGAGGCGACGTCCGCCTGCCGGGTGGTGAAGCAGCGCGAGTGGCGCGGCGAGCCCTACGCGCGCGTCCTCGACGAGGTCCGCGCGCTCGACCGCCGCTGGCGCTTCGACCGCGTCTGCGCCGACGCCACGGGGTTGGGCGCCCCGCTCGTGGCCCAGCTCCGACCGCAGCTCGGCGCGCGCCTCGACGAGGTCGTGTTCACGGCCGCCTCCAAGAGCGCCCTCGGCTTCGCGCTGCTCGCCGCCGCCCGCACGGGGCGCCTCGCCCTTCCCCGTGACGACGGCAGCCCCGAGGCCCGCCGCTGCCGCGAGGAGCTCGCCGCCTGCGAGGCGTCCCTCGCGGCCGGCGGTCGCCTCGTCTGGGGGAACGATCGCGGCCACGACGACCATGTGGTGTCGCTCGCGCTCTGCCTGCGCGCCGCCGAGTCCGCCGGCGCCCCGCGGGTCGCAGTGGGCCGTCCCCGCCCCTGACCCAACAGTTGCGACACGACCGGTACTGTATGTAGTATCATGGTAATGGCGAGGCGGGAGCGGCGGATCGAGCGGCTTCGCCGCTCCCAGACCGATGTCTCGCCGGAGCAGCTACGGACCGCGCTGGAATGGGCTGGGTTCGAGCTTGTGAACATAGTGGGGAGCCACTGGCGATACGCTCACCCGAGCCTGACCAGGGATGTTGTCATTCCCTATCGCCGCCCTGTTCTCCGTGTCTACGTCCGCGTCGCGCTAAAGGCTATTGATGAGGTGACTAGAGATGACCGCAACTGAGAAGGCTCCCCCTGGAGAGAGAGTTCCTCACGACCCTCTCGATGATCCCGAAGTCGCCGCGAAAGTGGCGGAGTATCTGAAGCTGCCCTACACGATCTGCATGTACTACGACGAGGACGAGGTCGTCCCCGCATGGATCGCCTACGTCGAAGAACTGGAAGGATGCCTGAGTCACGGCGACACGCCCGAGGAAGCTACGCAGATGATCCGCGAGGCGATGGAGCTGTGGATCGGCGGCCATATCGAGGATGGCTGGGAGGTCCCCCCGCCCAAGGACCACTTCCCCGAGCACAGCGGGAAGTTCCAGGTCCGGCTCCCGGTTGGCCTCCACGGGAAGCTGGCCGCAGTCGCCGCGGACGAAGGCGTCTCCCTGAACCAGCTCGTGACCGCCATCCTCGCCGAGGGCGTCGCCTGGCGGCCCGCCGGCGATCGCAAGCCCTCCCGCACGTGATCCGCCCTTCCCCTATGCTTGGGGCATGCCCGAGCAGTACGTCGCCACCGACAAGCGCACCGGCCTCGAGGTAGCCGTCACCGGGGAGTTCCCCCCGCACCACGACGACCGCATCCGCATCGCGCGCACCTGCACGCTCTTCACGCGCCTGCTCGCCACCATCCTCGATAACTCCAGCGAGAGCGACCGGCGCGAGCAGTTCGTCGCCATCGAGACCCAGCTCGAGCTGGCCGAGGCGCTCATCCGCGGCGACCTCGAAGAGGTCCAGAGCCTCCTCCGCCAGACCATGGAGCGCATGGGCATGGGCCCCGACCAGCTCGACGAGGTGGCGCGGCGCATCCTCAAGGAGTTCGGCGAGGACGGCCCCCCCGACCTGAGTAACCTCGGCGATATCCGCCCCGGCCCGCCCCCGCCTCCTCCGCCCCTCGACGACGCCCCTGACGAGCCCGAGGACAACCGCCCCCTCGACGACCGCCTCTAGGCGGCGCCCGCCCGGCTACCCCTGGTCCTTTTCGAAGAGCGCCTCGAGGTAGAAGCCCAGGTCCAGCGCGCCCGTCGCCGTCAGCAGGGCGATGACCGCTGCCATCAGGCCTATCGCGAGGGCGCTTTTGAGGATCATGCCGCCCACGAGACCGCGCCAATTCCACCTCAGGTAGCTCCAGAGGACTCCGCGCATGGCGGGCTCACGTTGGGGGCTCGCGCCGTTCACGAGGACGTCGTTGCGGGCCGTCTCGTAGTCCGAGTCCTCGAGCCAGCCTTCCCGGTGGAGCCACTCCAGGTGCTCGAGCGTCTGCTGCTGGCGAGTCTTCGGCATCCTCCAACGGTAGGCGGGACACGTTATCGCACTGGGTCACGTGCCCTACACCGCCTCGATGGTGGCCGTCAGCCCGCACCCCTCCAGCGCCTCGCGGTAGTGCTCCGCCGCTTCCTTGGGGCACTCGATCACCGTCGCCTGCCCCTCGTTGTGCGCTTCGACCATGATCGCCGCCGCCGCCTCGACCGTGAGCGAGGGCACACAGCGCACCAGCGACTCGACCACGTGCTCCATCGTGTTGTGGTCGTCGTTGTGGAGGACGACCCGGTAGGGCGGGATCAGCGCCAGCAGCGACTCCTCGTCGATGTCCACGTCCGGGAAGGCGGGCTCGGTGGCGCGGGCCGGGGCGGCGGCGATCATCGTGGCGCCAGCTTTCCCAGCGCGAAGGCCGCCCGCTCGACCGTCGGGAACACCGCCAGCCCTCCCCCGATCAGCTCCTCGCGCACGGAGTCGATGAGCGCTCGCTGCCAGTCGACCGTCATCTCCGTGGCCCCCAGCACGACCGCGATGGGGATGGGCGACCCCGCGATCGCCTCCTGCAGGCGCGTGCAGGCATGGCGCAGCCGCGACTCCGCCTCGGGGCGCCCGAGGAACCACTCCTCGCCCACGTTCGCGATGCCCAGGTCGTACGCGCCCGAGCCCGCCATCATCGCGAGCATGCCGTTCGCCGAGAGCCCGCTGCCGGCCAGGATCGACTGGTCGACCGGGTTCCGGATCCAGTCCGCCAGCGCCGGAGCGCGCTCCGCCACCCGCTCGCGCACGTCCGCGGGCAACGGCGGCAACGCCAGCCCCTGCCCCGCGCAGGCGTCCGCCGATTGCACGCTGCGTCCGCCGCCGCCACCGGCCACCGCCGCCCGCCGTCCCCGCGGCCGCTCCAGCAGCGCCGCCCCGATGAGCAGGTCCAGGAGCTGCTCCTGGCTGCGCGCCTCGATCGCCCCCGCCTGCCGCAGCATCCCCGACCAGATCGCCGCCTCCCCCGCGAGCGCGGCCGTGTGCGATGCCGCCGCTCCCGCCCCCTCCGCCGAGCGCCCCCCCCTCTGGATAACCACCGGCTTTCGCTCCGCCGCCCGGCGCAGCCCCTCGTAGAACCCGCGCCCGTCCGCCACCCCCTCCACGTAGGCGCCGATGACCGCCGTCCCGGGGTCGTCGGCGAGCCACGCAAGCAGCTCGCCGGGGGTCAGGTCGAGGCCGTTCCCGTAGTTCGCCACCTTCCCGAAGCCCAGCCCCCGCGCCGCCCCCCGGATGACCACCTCGACTGCGTTGTTCCCGCTCTGGCTGAGGAAGGCCACCCTGCCCCCGCCGCGGGGCAGGTCGGGGCGGAAGGCGATGCGTCCCGCGGGGTGGTAGACACCCATCCCGTTCGGCCCGAGCAGGCGCACGCCGTGCGCTCGCGCCTTCGCCTCGATCTCCGCCTCCAGCGCCGTCGCGTCCGCGTCCCCGGTCTCGCTCAGCCGCCCCGTGAACAGGTGCAGGAAGGGGATCCCCGCCTCCCCGCAGTCCTCCACCACGTCCGGCACGCCGTTCGCGGGGATGCAGCAGATGACCAGGTCGACGGATCCGGGAACCTCCCCGAGGGAGGGGTAGGCGCGGTAGCCGGCGATCTCGTCGGCGCGCGGGTTGATGGGGTAGACCTCGCCCTCGAAGCCGAACTCGCGCAGCGCCCGCACGTAGTCGTGCCCCGGCGAGTCGACGTTCGTCGAGGCGCCAACCACCGCCACCGCCCGCGGCGAGAAGAGCCGGTCAAGGTCCTGCCCTGGCATGGCGCGATTGTAGGCCCCGCTTCGCTACGCTCTCGCCACCGGACCCGCTACCCTGTTCCCATGACCGCGATGACCGGCCGCAAGCCCGACTGGCTGCGCGTTCGCTTCCCCGTGGGGGGCGGCTACGCGCGCCTGCGCGACCTGATGCGCGAGCAGGAGCTCCACACCGTCTGCGAGGAGGCGCGCTGCCCCAACATCGGCGACTGCTGGAACCGCGGCACGGCCACCTTCATGATCCTCGGCGATACCTGCACCCGCTCCTGCGGCTTCTGCGCGGTCACGACCGGGCGCCCGGGCGAGCTCGACCTGGGCGAACCGAAGCGCGTCGCCTTCGCCATCCAGCGCATGGACCTGCGCCACGCCGTCATCACCAGCGTGAACCGCGACGACGTGGCCGACGGCGGCGCCGCCATCTTCGCCGAGACCATCCGCTGGACCCGCCGCCTCTCCCCCGGCACCACCATCGAGGTGCTCATCCCCGACTTCATGGGGAACTGGGACGCCCTCCAGACCGTGCTCGACGCCGCCCCCGAGATCCTCAACCACAACACCGAGACCGTCCCTCGCCTCTACGGCCGCGTCCGCCCCAAGGCGAAGTACGAGCGCTCCCTTGAGCTGCTCCGGCGGGCGAAGGCCGCCGCCCCCGAACGCCTCACGAAGAGCGGCCTCATGGCCGGCCTCGGCGAGACGAAGGACGAGCTCCTCGCCGTCTTCGAGGACCTCCGCGCCCACGATGTCGACATCCTCACGCTGGGCCAGTACCTCCGCCCCGACCAGGACCACCTCCCCATCGACCGCTACTACCACCCCGATGAGTTCGCTGAGCTGGGCGGAGCCGCCAAGAAGATGGGCTTCGCCCACGTCGAGTCGGGCCCCCTGGTGCGCAGCTCCTACCACGCCGAGGAGCAAGCCGCCCCCGTCCTCCCCCTCCGCCCCGTTGCCCCCACCGACGAGCTCCTCCCCCTGGTCGACTGAGGCACGGCCTGAAACGGGCTCAGCTATCCCCTGCCGGTAGCGGGAAGACCTCGTCGGCCGAGATGTTCTCTGCGCGAAGCAGGTTCGTGCGTCTCTCACAGTGAAGGTACCAGTGCGCGAGAATGTCCCGACCCAGCAGCGCATCGACAGGCGAGCGCTGCCCTCCGGTTGCCACGATGCCCACATCAAGGTCGTAGAGATAGGCGTTCGAACCGTAGAACAAGATCTGTGCGGGGATCCGAGCTAGCCGCACGTTGCCGCCCACGCCCGTGATCCGGCCAGTCGAGGCGCCAAGCTGCTCAAGGTCCAGCGGCAGTTTGGCGGTGGCGGAGGGCATCAGGAGTGTTCGGTCGGAGCCTGTGTCCGCAAGAAACTCCAGGGTGACGCGGATGCCCTGACTGGGAAGGAGCAGTTCCGCCTCGAAGAGTGGCCGTCCCCTGGTATCGAACCAACCCTCAATGGTCATCCGGGGTAATAGAACGCGTCCGGGTCACGGTCGACGAAGCGGACAAAGGTCTTGATACGGGGGATCGCTCGGCGCTCAAGTTCCTCAAACAACCCATCGAGTGTGTCGGCCGTCACGATCTCGTTCCCGTAAACGCCCACCCACTTGTCGGGGAAGTCCACGTGAGGGTTGGGGTGAGCCGCATCAAATCCGCGGATGGCGTCCCCGTAGGCACGAACGTCCCGCTCCGCTTCCCGCAGGTCGCCCAACAGTTCGAGCGTGCTTTCCCGTGTCATCTTGTAGACGATTGTCCCGGAAATGAAGGGAGGCGTGCAACCGCCTGACCCCTATCCCCGCACCAGCGACGGTATCTCCGCCAGCGCCTCCGCCCCGTCCCCCCCACCGACGAACTCCTCCCCCTGGTCGACTAGCGACCGATCTCGTAGATGGCCACGAATTTCTCCCCCTCCGCCTCGACAACATCGAACAGGATGAAATAGTCCCCGAAGTCCCGGATTCTCTGGGTGAATCCGCCAGTCTCGACTTCGTAGGTGGTCCGGTTGTCTACCTGCGGGCTTCTACATATCTGGAAGACGCACTGCAGAATGAAAGCCCGGTCTTCGGGCTCCAGGTTCGACAGGTAGCTCAGGACAGAGGGCGCGAACCGGTGATCTAGCACGCGCCGTCGATGTCGCTCATGGTGAAGCCGCGGCCACCGTTCTTGAAGTAGAGGTAGCCCTCGTGCGCTCGCTCGATGGTCCCCTTCGGGGGCATCCACCAGAGGCGCTGCGTCAGGCGCACCATTTCCGTTCCCTGGGGAATTGGGTCTGACTGCTCGGGCTGCGGGGTGGCTTCCATGGCCATGCGGTAGTCGTCCTTCTCCGCTTCATCGTGGCTGACGGCCCTGTCCCTTGTCAAGAATAAGCACCTGTCGGCCAACCGCGACAAGAGCGTGCCCCGCGGAACGCCTGACCCCTACCCCCGCACCAGCGACGGTATCTCCGCCAGCGCCTCCGCCACCCGCACCCCCGCCTCCCGCAGCATCGACGCCTTCGCGGCGGCGCTGTCCTCCTCCCGCTGCACCAGCGCGCCCGCGTGACCGAAGCGCACGCCCGGCATCTCCGCCATGAAGTTCCCCGCGATGAAGCTGACGACCCGCAGTTCCGTCCCCCGCTCCCGCATGACCTCGACCAGCTCCGCCTCCATCGCCCCGCCCGGCTCGCTGAAGGTCACGACCGCCTCCGTCTCCGGGTCCGCCTCGAAGAGCGGCAGCAGGCTGGCGAACGACGACCCCGTGATCGGGTCCCCGCCGATGGAGATGGCCGTCGAGACGCCGAGGCCGTGCTGCGCCAGCAGGCTCGCGATCTCCGTCGTCATCCCGCCCGAGCGCGACATGATGCCGACGTTCCCCGGCACGAAGCTCCGCGCCGTGTCCGCCGCCGGACCGCCCACGCTCCCCACCTTCGTCTTCCCCGGCGAGATGAGCCCCATGCTGTTCGGCCCGATGATGCGCACACCCTCGCGGGCCGCCAGCTCGACCACCTGCGCCGCATCCAGCCGCGGCACGCGCTCCGTCACGATGACGACGAGGGGGATGCGGTAGGCGATGCACTCGAAGGCGGCGTCGCGCAGGGCGCGGGGCGGCACGGCGATGACCGCGGCGTTCACCTCGTGCGCCCCCACCGCCTCCCGCACGGTGTCGTAAACGGGCACGCCGTGCACATCGCGACCGCCCCGCCCGGGCGTGACCCCCGCCACCACCCGCCCCCCGTAGTCGAGCGTGTCGCGCGTGAAGGAGACCGCCTCCCGCCCCGTGATGCCGAGCACGAGGATGCGCGTCGATTCGTCGATGAGGATGCTCACGCGGGCCCTCCGATGGGCAGGGTCACGTCCTCGCTGCGCCACAGGTACCAGCACGCGAGCGTCGCCCACGGATGCCAGGGCGCCCCGATGCGCGCGATCTCGTCCGGCCCGGGAGGCGCGTCCAGCCCGTAGAGCCGCATCATCGCCCGGTTCAGCCCCACGTCCGCCGTCGGGAGCACATCCGGCCGCCGCAGCTGGAACATCAGGAACATCTGCGCCGTCCAGCGCCCGATCCCGCGCACGGGCAGCAAGTGCGCGATCACCTCCTCGTCGCTCCACTCCCCGAAGCGCTCGATGCTCAGCTTCCCCTCGGCGAAGTGCCCCGCCAGGTCGCGCAGCGCGGCCGCCTTCTGCCGCGACACCCCCGCCGACCGCATCGCCTCGTCGTCGAGGGCGAGCACCTGCGCGGGCTCGGGGAAGTACCCGTCGACCGCGTCTTCCGCGGTCGCACCCTCGCGGAACAGCCCCACGAAGCGCCCCAGGATGGTGCTGGCCGCCTTCCCGCTGAGCTGCTGGAAGATGATCGACCGCGCCAGCGCCTGGAACGCCGTCGGCGAGGGCTCGCGCAGGCGCGGCGGTCCCACCGCCTCGATCACCATGTCCATCACGTCGTCGGCCTGCCGCAGGTGCGCCACCGCGCGTTCCGTATCGATCGTCGCTGCCACCGGAGGAAGGTAGCGGCTGCCGCGGGCAGGCGCGACCGGCGGGTGCGAATGTTGACGCGACGCGTTATGCTCCCTTGGTGATCCGAAGCTTCCGCGACCGGGACACCGAGCGTCTCTTCGATCGGCAACCGGTACGGAGGTGGTCACCGGAGTTGCAGCGTGCGGCACTTCGCAAGTTGCGGATGCTGGCCTCTGCTGAGGGAGTGGATGATCTTCGGGTACCGCCGGGAAACCGGCTTGAGCGCCTGCAGGGCAACCGCTTTGGCCAGTTCAGCATTCGTATCAATAGTCAGTGGCGCGTCTGCTTCCGCTGGGAGGAGGGCCACGCCTATGACGTCGAGATCGTCGATTATCACTCCTGACTGGAGAACACCATGACAACCCGAAGGCTCGCCGCCGTTCACCCCGGAGAGGTGCTCCTGGAGGAGTTCCTGCGACCCCTGGAGCTCAGCCAGTACCGGCTGGCCAAGGACATCAGCGTTCCTCCCCGGCGGATCAACGAGATTGTTCACGGAACCCGCGCCGTCTCCGCCAACACGGCCTTGCGCCTCGCGCGCTACTTCGGGGTGTCCGAGCGGTTCTGGTTGAACCTGCAGGCCCAGTACGACCTCGACGTGGAGCGCGACCGCCTCGGCGACCGGCTTGAACGAGAGGTCTCTCCCCGGACCGGCTAACCCTCCCCCAGACGGCGCAGCAGCGCCGCCGGCGCCCTGAACCGCCACGAGTCCCGCAGCAGCTCCGAGAGCTCCTCGCGCTCGACTGCCGCCAGCCGCACCTGGATCCACTCGTACCGGTCGTAGTGCGGCGTCCAGAAGAACTTGTCCGGCTCCGCCTGCGCCAGCGCCTCGCGCTCGTCCCTGTCCATCCGCAGCACCAGCGACTCGCCGTCCTGGTGCAACCGCGCGAACAGCCGGTCGCGCACGCGGAACCCGGGCGTGCCGTACGACGGCTTCTCCGTCGTCTCCGGCAGGGCCAGGGCGATCTCGCGGACATCGCCGGGCGTGGCCACGGCGCGAATCGTACCCGCTCGGTACACTCCGGCGGCGGAGGCGGCGTCCATGGATCTCGAAGGCAAGACCGCGATCGTCACGGGCGGATCCCGCGGGATCGGCTACGCCATCGCCGAGGCGTTCGTGGGCGCCGGCGCCCGCGTGGTCATCAGCGCGCGCGGCAAGGAAGCCCTCGACGACGCGGCCAGGCGCCTCGGCCCCAACGCCATCGCCATCCCCTGCGATGTCTCCGACCCCGAGGCCGTCGCCGCCCTGGTCGAGCAGGCAAGCCGCCTCGGGCTCGTCGATGTGCTCGTGAACAACGCCGGCATCAGCCCCTTCTACAAGCGCATCGAGCACACCACCGCCGAGGACCTCGACCTGCTCATGGGGGTGAACCTGCGCGGCGCCTGGTGCTGCAGCCTCGAGGTGGCGACGCGCCTCTTCGAGGCGGGGCGGCCGGGCAGCATCATCAACGTCAGCTCCATGCTCGGCCTCCACCCCGACGAGCGCCAGGGCGCCTACGCCGTCACCAAGGCGGGCCTGATTCACATGGCGAAGGTGTTCGCCCTCGAGTGGGCCGATCGCGGCATCCGCGCCAACGCCCTCGCCCCCGGCTGGACGGAGAGCGACCTCACGGGCGCCCTCTTCGAGAGCCGCCATGGCCCCCGCCTCAAGGGCGATGTGCCCCTCGGCCGCTTCGCCACGCCCGAGGACGTGGCCGGCGCCGCCGTCTACCTCGCCAGCGATGCCAGCAGCTACGTCACCGGCGCCGTCATCACGATCGACGGCGGCCGCTCCCTTCGCTAGAATATCTGTTCTGATGCCCGACCAGCAGCTGTCCCCCGAGAACCGAGACCGCGCCGTCGCCTTCGTGCTGGAGCGCGGCCTTCCCCTCGACCAGGCCCTCTGCCGCCACCACCTCCTCGGCGGCGACATGGCAGGCGTCATCGCCGAGCTGGCCGCCCTCCAGAACCCCGACGGCGCCTTCCACGGCCTCGAAGCCGACTTCCAGGCCGATACCTCCTCCGTGCTGTGCACCCTCCGAGCCCTGGAGATCCTCGACGAACTCGGCGGCGGTCCCGACACGATCAGCGCGCGCGCCGTCGCCAGGCTCGTCGCGCTCTACGTGCCCGGCTGGCGCTCGTGGCCGCTCGTGCCGCGGCACGACAACGCCGCCCCGCACGCCCCCTGGTGGCACTGGTCCGAGGAGTTCGACGAGGGCTGGGGCTTCTACGCCGACAACCCCCGCCCCTCCGTCGTCGCCACGCTGCACGCCTTCTCCCGGCACGTCGAGCGGGCCTTCCTCGAGGAGATGCGGGAGGTCGTGGTCGAACGCGCCGCCGAGCTGGAGCCGGCGGACGTCCAGAAGGACGCGCTGGAGTGCTACATCCGCTTCGCCACCACCCCCGCCGTCCCCACCGCCGCCCGCGAGGCCGTGCTGGCCCGCCTCCCCGACTTCGTCGAGGCCACCCTCGTGACCGACCCCGCCGGGTGGGGAGGCTACGGCCTCCAGCCCCTCGACCTCGTCGACGGCCCCGCCTCGCCCCTCTACCACCCCTTCCGCGAGCACATCGACCGCCACCTCGACCACGTCATCGAGACGCAGGGCGAGGACGGAGCCTGGGCGCCCAACTGGAGCTGGAGGGGCATGTTCCCCGAGGCCTGGCCCCAGGCCGAGGTCGCCTGGAAGGGCGTGCTCACGGTCAAACGCCTGCGCCAGCTCGCCGCCTTCGGCCGCCTCGGCTAGCCCCGCTTCCCCTCTCCCCGCCCGTGCGGCAGGATCGCCGGGCCGCCGCCCGGCGGCCTGGAGGCACCCGTGTCCAAACCCGTTGCGCTCATTACCGGCGCCAGCCGCGGCATCGGCAAGCAGCTCGCTATCGACCTCGCCGCCGACGGCTACGACCTCGTCGTCAGCGCCCGCTCCACCGCCGACTCCCCCGCCAAGCTCCCCGGCACCATCGACGAGACCGCCGAGCTCGCCCGCGCGCAGGGCGCCGACGTGCTCGTCGCCCCCCTCGACGTGCGCGACGAGGAGGCCGTCGCCGCCCTCGCCGACGAGGTTTACGGCCGCTTCGGCCGCTGCGACCTGCTCGTCAACAACGCCGCCATCGGCGTCCCCGGCGCCACCCTCGAGAACTCGACCAAGCGCTGGCGGCTGGCCACCGACATCAACATCCACGGCCCCTTCTACCTCACCTATTACTTCTGCCCGCGCATGCGCGAGGCGGGCGAGGGGCGCGTCATCAACATCTCCTCGGGAGCCTCCGTGAACCCCGGCTTCCGCCGCATCAGCTACACCACCACGAAGCGCGCCCTCGAAGCCATGACCGAAGGATTCGCCATCGAGCTTGAGGGCTCCGTCGCCGTGAACTGCATCCGCCTTGAGCTCGGCGTCTGGACCGAGGGCTACGCCTTCACCCTCGGCGATGTCGACCGCTCCGAGTTCGAGGACCCCGTCATCATGTCCGATGCCGTCCTCTGGATGGCGAAGCAGCCCCTCGACTACACCGGCCAGGTCGTCACCATCGCCGACCTGCGCGAGCAGGGCGCCGTCCGCCCGAAGACCAGCGCCGGGTAAGGCCTCGGCGGGCTGCCCGCCCCCTTGCCTGCTAGACTCGCCCAACTTCCCCAGGGAGCGAACCCATGCGCTTCACCCACGATTCCGATGTCGAGTCCTTCCGCGACGAGGTCCGCCAGTTCATCGCCGATGAGCTTCCCTCCGAGGAGGAGCGCCTCGCGCGGTCCCGCAGCGGCGGCTTCGAGACGAACGAGGAAGAGTACGCCTACACCATGGGCTTCCAGCAGAAGCTCGCCGAGCGCGGTTGGCTGGCCATGGCCTGGCCCGAGGAGTACGGCGGCGGCGGCGCCTCGCACATGC
>CAYMDV010000015.1:0-39409 GCA_964389725.1 uncultured Anaerolineaceae bacterium | reverse complement strand
TCAACGGCCAGAAGATCTGGACCTCCGGCGGCCACCTCGCCGACTGGGGCTGGCTGGCCGCCCGCACCGACCCCGACGCCCCCAAGCACAAGGGCATCTCCCTCCTGATGCTCGACATGAAGTCCCCCGGGATCACCGTGCGCCCGCTCATCAACCTCGGCGACCAGCACAGCTTCAACGAGGTCTTCTTCGAAGACGTGCGCGTCCCCGTCGAGCAGCGCGTGGGCGAGGAGAACCGGGGCTGGTACCACCTCGCCGTGGCCCTCGATTTCGAACGCAGCGGCATCGGCGCCTACTCCGTCGGCCGCCGCAACGTCGAGCGGCTCACCCGCATCGCCGGCGAGAACCCGCGGTTCTGGGAGAACCGCCGCGGCGTCCGCCACGAGCTCGCCGACCGCATGGTCGAGGTGAACGTGGGCACCTTCCTCGCCTACCGCGTCGCCACGATGCAGGCGCAGGGCCTCGTGCCCAACCACGAGGCCAGCGCCAGCAAGCTCTTCGGCAGCGAGCTCGGCCAGCGCATCGCCCGCACGGGCATGCACATCCTCGGGATGGCCGGCCAGCTCCGCGGCGATTCCTCGCGCGTCGAGGTCGACCAGGCGCAGGGCTACCTGCAGTCCGTCTCCGGCACCATCGCCGCGGGCACCAGCGAGATCCAGCGCAACATCGTCGCCACCCGCGGCCTCGGCCTCCCCAGGGGGTAGACTCAGCGGGCCCCTTGCCCGCCCTCTGCTAGACTCGCCGGACCCTGTTTCCGGAGCCTCCCATGCGCTTCACGCACGAAACCGACGTCGAGTCCTTCCGCGACGAGGTCCGCCAGTTCATCGCCGATGAGCTTCCCCCCGAGGAGGAACGCCTCGAGCGCGCCCGCCGCGGCGGTTTCGAGACGAACGAGGAAGAGTACGACTACACCATGGGCTTCCAGAAGAAGCTCGCCGACCGCGGCTGGCTGGCCATGGCCTGGCCCGAGGAGTACGGCGGCGGCGGCGCCTCGCACATGCGCCAGCTCGTCTACAACGAGGAGATGGCCTACGCGGGAGCCCCCGTCATGAACATGGGCGTCGCCTGGGTTGGCCCCTCGCTCATGCTCTACGGCACCGAGGAGCAGAAGAAGCAGTACATCCCGCCCATCACCAACGCCGACCAGTGGTGGTGCACCCTCTACAGCGAACCCGGCGCCGGCAGCGACCTCGCCTCTCTCCAGACCAGCGCCGTGCGCGACGGCGACGACTACGTCATCAACGGCCAGAAGATCTGGACCTCCGGCGGCCACCTCGCCGACTGGGGCTGGCTCGCCGCCCGCACCGACCCGGACGCCCCCAAGCACAAGGGCATCTCCCTCCTCATGCTCGATATGAAGTCCCCAGGCGTCACCGTGCGCCCCCTGATCAACCTCGGCGACCAGCACAGCTTCAACGAGGTCTTTTTCGAAGACGTGCGCGTGCCAGTCGAGCAGCGCGTGGGCGAGGAGAACCGCGGCTGGTACCACCTCGCCGTCGCCCTCGACTTCGAGCGCAGCGGCATCGGCAGTTACGCCGGCGGGCGCCGCACCATCGAGCGCTTCACCAAGCTCGTCCGGGAGCGCCGCGATCTCTGGCGCCACCGCCAGACCATCCGCACCGAGCTCGCCGAGCGCGCCGTCGAGGTGAACGTGGGCACGTTCCTCGCCTACCGCGTCGCCACCATGCAGGCGCAGGGGCTCGTGCCCAACCACGAGGCCAGCGCGAGCAAGCTCTTCGGCAGCGAGCTCAACCAGCGCCTCCAGCTGACGGGCATGCACATCCTCGGGATGTCGGGGATGCTCCGGGGCGACTCCTCCCGCGTGGGCTTCGACCAGGCCCAGGTCTTCCTGCGCTCGGCCGCCAACACCGTCGAGGCGGGCACGAGCGAAATCCAGCGCAACATCATGGCCACCCGCGGCCTCGGCCTCCCCAGGGGGTAGCAGATCCCTGTGCTACGCTCCTCGTAGGGGGTTGAACGATGGCGATTGGCGCTGTGCACGAGGTTGGCATCCCTGAGTCGATCGTGGCGCCCCGGTATAGCTTTGCCGAGGCTGACCGCCTCGCGCGCGTCCGAACCGGAACATCAAAACGTTGGACCCGCGGTTACGCCTACGACTCGCCTGCGGGGGAGCGTGTCAGCAAGCCCCCCGTGGGAAAGGCGCAATCCCCTTCGGATGCGGCGGCATCCTTCGCCGACCTCATCGAGGTGGCAGCCATCCATGGCCTGCGTGAGCTTGGCTTCTCGCTCCCGCAGATCCGCGACATCGTTGACGGCTGCCAGCAGATCTTTGAGTCGGAACGCCCACTCCTCTCCCATCGATTCAGGGTCGACGGGCGCGATGCGTTCGTCCAGGGCGATGACGGTGTGCTCGTCAGCGTGCTCCGTGGGAAACGGCGGACTGCCTGGGACGACGTGCTCGATCGCTTCCTCGCCAGCGTCGACTACCGGGACGGCTGGGTGCATCGTTGGTGGCCCGGGGGCCGCACCCGGCAGGTCGTCATCGATCCTGACTTCGGTTTCGGGCTCCCGGTGGTGGCGGGTACGGGCGTACGCACCGAGATTCTCCTCGAACGCAGCGCCGCCGGAGAGTCGGTTGACGAAATCGCTGGCGACTTTGCGGTCTCACCGGAAGCGGTGCGGGACGCCCTCAAGTTCGAGCACTCCCTGGTTGCGTGATTTTCGTCGACCGCTCCATTCCCCGCGCTGTGGCTCAGGAGTTGCGGCGCATCAGCGATGAGGCGGTCATCTTCCTCGACGAGCGCTTCCCGCCCGACACACCGGACCGTGAGTGGCTGGCCGTCGCGGGGCGGGAAGGCTGGCTCGTTATCTCGCGCGACAAACGGATGCGGCGGCGGCCCGGCGAACGGGAGGCCATCCGGGCGAACAGCGTTGGCTGCTTCATCCTCGGGTGGCGAAAGAACCTCACCCGCGCAGAATACGTCGAGGTACTGGCTCGCTCGCTCCACGAGATGCAGGCATTGTTCGCCGACACTCCCCGGCCGTTCATCTATGTCGTGAACGCGGCCGGCGGGATGCGGAGGGATCTCTGAAGGTGGCCCCATCGTGACCGACCCCGTCCGCCTCTACCTCGTCCGCCACGGCCAGGCCCGCGCCGACGACGGCTCCTACGACCACGACACGCCCCTCTCCCCGCTCGGACGCCGTCAGGCCGAGGCCCTCGCCGAGGGGCTCGCGGATGCGTCGCTGGCAGCCGTCTACGCGAGCCCCATGCGCCGCGCCCGCGAGACCGCCGAACCCCTCGCCCGCGCAACCGCCCTCGACGTTCGCGTCGACGATCGTCTGCGCGAGTACGAGATGGAGGGGTGGAGTCCGGAAGCCGCGGACCAGGAGCATGCGTGGCCCTGGCGAGCGGAAGACGCCTCGTTCCCCGGCGGCGAGACCCTCCAGGTCTTCGCCGAGCGCGTCGGGGCGGCCTGCGACGACATCGCCGCCAGCCACGCCGGCGAGGCCGTGGCCGTCGTCTCCCACGCCGGTACGACGGACGGCATCCTGCGCTGGGCCATGGGCATCCCCACCGACAGCGCCTGGTACCACGAGTTCGAGCTGCCGAACGGGTCGATTTCCGAGCTCCTCGTGTGGCCGGAAGGTCGCCACCCCGAGGGTCCCCCGCGCTTCGCTGCCATCCTCCGCGCCCCCGGCCTCGACCACCTCCCGGACTCGCTCCGCAGCGCCTACTGAGACCCGCGTACGATTCGGCCATCCCATCGGACACGGGAGCGTCGCCACACGCGAGCGCTCCTGTAGTCGAGCGAACGAGCGGAGCGAGATCATGGAGCGAGCGCGGATAGCAGTCGAAGCGACCGAGCGGAGCGAGCCGAAATGAAGATCGATGACGTCTTCCTGACCACCTTCACCTGGCCCGTGCCCCACGGCGCCTACCCCGGCTCCGCCATCGCCTACGGCGGCGACCGCGAGATGGGCGTCCTCACCATCCGTACCGATGAAGGCGCCGAGGGCCACGCCTTCCTCGGCTCCGCCAGCCGCGACGCCACCATCGACGCCGAGTCCCTGCTGACCCTCCTCAAGCCCATCGTCATGGGCGAGAACCCGCTCGATGTCGGGCGCTTCTGGCACGCCATGTGGAAGCGCCGGCGAGGCGTCTCCTTCCGCGCCATCGGCGCCGTCGACGTCGCCCTCTGGGACCTCGCCGGGAAGCTCGCCGGCCTGCCCGTGCACCGCTTGCTCGGCTCCTGCCGCAGCTCCGTGCCCGCCTACGCCAGCTCCGCCGCCCTCCCCTCCCCCGAGGCCTACGCCGAGGAGGCGAAGTCGTTCCAGGACCGCGGCTGGACCGCCTACAAGATCCACCCCGATACCCGCCCCCTCGTCGATATCGACATCTGCCGCGCCGCCCGCGAGGCCGTCGGCCCCGACATGCGCCTCATGCTCGATTCCGTCTGGGCCTACAGCTACGAGGACGCCGTCCGCGTGGGCCGCGCCATCGAGGAACTCGACTACTACTGGTACGAGGACCCCCTCGCCGAGGAGGACATCTACGGCTACGTGAAGCTGCGCCAGAAGCTCGACATCCCCATCCTCGCCACCGAGTTCGCCCCCGCCGGCTTCTACGGCATGCAGCAGTGGGTGCAGCAGCAGGCCACCGACATCCTGCGCGGCGACGTGGCCGTCTCCGGGGGCATCACCGCCCTCCTCAAGATCGCCAACCTCGCCGACGCCTTCCGCATGAAGTGCGAGATCCACCACGGCGGCAACTCGCTCAACAACGTCGCCAACCTGCACGTCATCATGGCCGTACAGAACTGCGAGTACTTCGAGGTGCTCCTGCCCGACGCCGCCCAGAAGTACGGCCTCGTGCGCGACATCGAGGTCGACGCCGCCGGCCTCGTGCACGCCCCCGAGGAGCCCGGCCTCGGCTACGAGATCGACTGGGACCTCGTCCGCGGTCGCCAGGTCAGCGAGCTGCGCTAGCGCCCCCGTCGGGCTTGGGCCGACCCTCGACGCCAGCGAGGGCGTTGAGGTCGAGGCGGCGCGAGGCGTGGTCGATGTCGATGCCGGCGACCCCGCCCTCCGCATTCACGTCGAGGACGACGCCGTCGGCGACCTCGAACGAATCGACGCTCGGAGCGTCCTCAAGGTCGATGTAGAGAGAGTCGGTGGTGTCGTCGTAGAGCAGCTTCATCGTCCCAACCTTCACCCCGTGACCAGCGTGACCGTGTTCGGCTCCCGCACCAGCTTCGAGAGCGGGCAGCGTTCGGCGGCGTAGGCGTGCAGCGTGGCCACCTGCTCGGCCGTCGCGTCCTCCGCTTCCAGCGAGACCCGCGCCGTGATGTCGTAGGGCACATCCGGGTCGTCGCCGGTGATGCCGAGGAAGTGTGCGTCGTTGTTCGTCGAGCTGACCGTCACCTCGACGCGGTCCAGGGGGACATCGAGCGAGGCGGCCGCGATCAGGTAGGTGTGCGTGAGGCACGTGCTGATGACCCCGCAGAACAGCTCCGGCGAGCTCGGCCCTAGGCTCCAGCCGCCAAAGTCCGGCCCGGAGTCGCCGATGATCTCCCAGTCGCGCATGCGCAGCTTGCGCACGCCCGTCACGTCGTCGGCCACGCACGTCGCCGAGACTGTTTCGCGCCACTGCTCGGGGTTCGGCTTCGCCGTGGCCGCCGCGCGCATGGCCCGCGCCTTCTGGCGGAGGTAGTCCCGCAGGCCGCGTCCTTCCCCCGCGCTCGCCGTCAACGGAACGACCACTCCGTGCCCTCGGGGCCGTCCTGCAGCTCGATGCCCTGGGCGACGAGCCCGTCACGGACCCGGTCCGCGAGCGCGTACTGCTTCGCCGTGCGCAGCTCGGAGCGCAGCTCCACCAGCAGGTCGACGAACGGGGCCGCGTCCTCGTTGCGGTGCGGCGGCTCGTGCAGCGTGAACCCGAGCACCCCCGCCAGCTCCCGCAGCGTCGCCTGCGCGTCGCTCGCGTCGTGACCCCTGTCGTGCGCGCGGTTGATGCCGCGGGCCAGGTCGAACAGCGTGGCCAGGGCGCGCGGCGTGTTCAGGTCGTCGTCCATCGCCTCGGTGAAGCGCTCGCGCGCCTCCGTCGCGTCGAACGAGTGGCCGTTGCCGACCCCCTTCGAGAACGCCGCCTGCCGCAGCCGCTCCGCCCCCGCCCGCGCCGAGTCGAGCGCTTCGTCGCTGTAGGTCAGCGGGCTGCGGTAGTGGCTCGTCACGATGAACATGCGCAGCGCGTCCGCGCCGTATTGGTCCAGCACCTCGTCGATGCCGACGAGATTCCCCACCGATTTCGACATCTTCTCGTCGCCCAGTTGCAGCAGGGCGTTGTGCATCCAGAAGCTGGCGAAGGGCGCCTTGCCCGTGAACGACTCGCTCTGCGCGATCTCGTTCTCGTGGTGGGGGAAGATCAGGTCCGCCCCGCCCCCGTGGATGTCGATCTGCTCGCCCAGGGCGCTCGTGGCCATCGCCGAGCACTCGATGTGCCAGCCCGGCCGACCCGGTCCCCAGGGGCTGTCCCAGTGGGGCTCGCCCGGCTTCGCGCCCTTCCACAGCGCGAAGTCGAGGGGGTCGTCCTTCAGTTCGCCCAGGTCGACCCGCGCGCCGCTGCGGAGGTCGTCCACGTCCCGCTTCGAGAGCTTCCCGTAGTCCCCCTTCTCGCGGACGCGGTAGTAGACGTCCCCGCCCGACTCGTAGGCGGCGCCCTTCTCGACCAGCCCCTCGATGAAGCTGACGATGTTCGGGATCTCCTCCGTCGCGCGCGGGTACTCCGTCGCCGGCAGCACGTTCAGCCGCGTGAGCTGGGTCATGTACGACTCGGAGAAGCGCTCCGCCAGCTCGGCCACGCTCGTGCCCGTCTCGTGCGAGCGCTCGATCAGCTTGTCGTCGATATCGGTGAAGTTCTGGATGTGGCGAACGCCGAACCCGCGCCACTCCAGGTAGCGGCGGAGCACGTCGAACACGATCGAGAAGAGCGCGTGCCCCAGGTGGGACTCGCTGTAAGGGGTAATCCCGCAGACGTAGAGCCGCACCTCGTCCGCGATGGGCGCGAGCTCCCGCTTCTCGCCGCTAAGGGTGTCGCGAAGCTTCAACATGGTCAGCCGCGCGGCGGCGCTTCCGCGGGCGAGGGCTCGTCCGCGTGGTGGTCGTCGTGCAGCCCGCCGACGTGCTCCTCGAGGTGCTGGATCAGCTCCCGCAGCTCGTCGACGCGCTCATCGAGCTGGTTCAGGCGGTCCCACTCGGGGTCGGGCAGGCGCTGCATCACGCCGTTCGAGTCGTCGTGGAAAGCGACGATGTGGCCGGGCACGCCCACGATCGTCGCTCGCGGCGGCACGTTCGTGATCACGACCGAGCCCGCGCCGATGCGCGCGCTCTCGCCGATCTCGACCGCCCCGATGACCTTCGCCCCCGCCCCCACCACGTTGTTGCCGATCAGCGTGGGGTGCCGCTTCGTGCGGCGCGTGCTCGTGCCCCCCAGGGTGACCCCCTGGTAGATGGTCACGTCGGGCCCGATCTCGGTCGTCTCGCCGATGACGATGCCCATGCCGTGGTCGATGACGAAGCGCGGACCGATGGTGGCGCCGGGGTGAATCTCGATGCCCGTGATGAAGCGCACCACCTGCATGATCCCGCGCGGCGCGAGCGGCAGCCCCCGCCGGTGCAGGCCGTGCGCCAGCCGGTGCGCCAGGCGCGCGTGGAAGCCCGGGTAGAACAGGACGACCTCGATCGCGCTGGTAGCGGCCGGGTCGCGTTCCATCGTCGCGCGGATGTCGTCGCGGATTTCGCTGAGCAGGGACATCGGGTTCGCTACCTCTCGGGGCTGGGCGGGTGCTGGCTGCCGACGGGGCCCGCTACGGGCGGAACCCCGCGATACAGGTGCAGCGTCGCAGCAAGCCATCCGAGGAGTGCGTCATGGGTCGAGCTTACGTCAATGAGCGGAAAGGGGGAACGGCGAGTGCTGATAGAGTTTGTGGGCGCTCGCATTTATTGACGAGTCGGGTGATACGGGCCTGAAACTGGACCGGGGATCGAGCCGGTTGTTTGTCGTTGCCATGGTCACCTTCGTTGACCCTGAAGAGGCGCTACGCTGCGAAGGTCGCGTTGACGATCTCAGGCACCAGCTCTCTCTTCCGCCTACCTTCGAGTTCCACTTCAGCCACAACTCCCGGCGTGTGCGGGCTTCCTTCCTTGAGGCCGTGAGACCCTACGGGTTTCGGGTCCATGTATTCGCCGTGGACAAGGCGCGGCTCCTGGAGCGTGGGGAGGCAACTTCTCCTGACGCCCTCCACCAGCTGGCCGTGAAGGAGCTGTGTGAGGATGCGGGACCACACCTCACCGGTGCGACGGTCATCATGGACAGGGCCGGTACGCGGCAGGGGCGGACCGACCTTGCTGTGTACCTCAGGAGGCACTTGGGCGCAGGGAGGCATGCTGCGATTCGCAAGCTCAAGGACCAGCGTTCGGAGAGCCACAACCTGATTCAGCTCGCTGACTATGTGGTGGGCGTGGCTGCGCGGGCACTCAGTGGGAACGCTGAGGGTGCAGGCCTTCGCGCGGCCCACCTCCAGGACAAGGAAGTGGCGTGGCGCGTCTGGCCCTGACACGAAGCGAGCCAGCTCCTATCCCGCATTCGCGAGAAGGCGCCCCATGAAGGGGACCGTTCGGAGCTGACTCTATCCGCTTGTCAGTGTTGGGCTGTGTCCTGGGGTTGTCAAGGCGGCTACAAAGACAAAGCCAACCCAATTGCAGCCGCGCTACAGCCGCGCCGCCACCCGGTCCAGGATCGCGTGCGCGACCGCGTACTTGCTCAGGAGCGGCAGGCGCTCCGACTCGCCCTCGCGGTGGAAGATCGTGACCTCGTTCGTGTCCGTGCCGAAGCCGCTCCCCGCTGCCGTCACGTCGTTCGCGACGATGAAGTCGGCGCGTTTCGCCTCCAGCTTGGCGGTTGCGTTTGTGTGCAGGTTCTCCGTCTCGGCGGCGAAGGCCACCCGCACGCCGCCGCCGGGCAGCGTCGCGATGATGTCCGGCGTCTCCGTGAGCGCGAGCTTCATCGCGTCGTCGCTCATTGCCGCCTTCTTGATCTTCTGGCCGGCGGCCTCGGTCGGACGGAAGTCGGCGGGGGCGGCCGCCATCACGAGCGCGTCGCAGCGCTCCGTGAGCGGTTCCAGCGCCGCCAGCATCTCCTCCACCGTCTTCACGTCGATGCGCTCTATCCCGTACGGCGTGTTCAGCGTCGAGGGGCCCGTCACGAGCGCCACCTGCGCGCCCCGGTCGCGGGCCGCCTTCGCGATGGAGAAGCCCATGCGCCCGCTCGATCGGTTTCCGATGTAGCGCACCGGGTCGAGCGGCTCCTGCGTGCCGCCGGCGGTCACCACCACGAGCCGCCCGCGCAGGTCGCCCTCGTGGCGCCCGATGGCGGCCTTCACCGCGCCCACCACCGCCGAGGTCTCGGCCAGGCGTCCGGCGCCCGTGCGTCCGCTCGCCAGCCGCCCCTCCTCCGGCCCCACCACCTCCACGCCGCGCTCGACCAGCGCCGCAACGTTCGCCACCACCGCCGGGTTCGACCACATCTGCGAGTCCATGGCCGGCGCCAGCACGATCGGGGCGGTTGTCGCCAGCGCCGTCAGCGTCACCATGTCGCCGCCCCCGCCGTAGGCCAGCCGCGCGAGGCAATCGGCCGTGGCGGGTGCGATCACGAACACCTCGGCGCGGCGCGCGACTTCGACGTGCGCCTCCGCCTCGTCCGTCTCGAACATGTCGACGATGGCCTCGCGGCCGGTAAGGGACTGGAACGTGAGGGGCGCGATGAAGCGCGTCGCCGCCTCCGTCATCAGCACCTCCACATCGGCGCCCGCCTGGCGCAGCTTGCTGGCGAGATCGGCCGCCTTGTAGGCGGAGATGCTGCCCGTGACGCCCAGGACGACGGTGCGTCCCTCGAGCGCTCGCTCGCGAAACGGTGCGGACGGTTCAGCCAACATTGCGGTCATAAAGCAGGCGCAGCCCCCGTAGTGTCAGGTTGTGATCGACGACGTCGAGGACGTCGGTCTCCGCAGCGATGTCGCTTGCCCAGCCACCCGTGCCGATGACGGTCGCGCCGCCCCCCAGTTCCTCCTGGAAGCGCGCCACCATCCCCTCCACCAGCCCCACGTAGCCCAGCAGGATGCCCGACTGGAGCGCGTGCGTGGTGTTACGGCCGATGGCCTGGGGCGGGCGTTCGAGCTGGACCCGCGAGAGCATCGCCGCGCGACTGAACAGCGTCTCGCTGGCGATGCCGATGCCCGGCGCGATCGCCCCGCCGAGGTAGTCGCCCTCGGCGTTGATCGCGTCGAAGACCGTCGCCGTGCCGAAGTCGACGACGATCGCCGGGGCGCCGTACTGATCGATGGCCGCAACCGCGTCGACGATGCGGTCCGCGCCCACCTGCCGGGGGTTGTCGTAGAGGATGCGCACGCCCGATCGCAGACCGTGCCCCACCACCACCGCATCGACGCCGAAGTAGCGCGCGCACACCATCTGGAAAGTGGGCAGGAGGGGCGGTACCGCGCAGCCGATGATGCAGGAATCGACCGATTCGGCCGTCAGGTCACTCGTCGCGAGGAGGTTCAGGATGAGGATGCCGTACTCGTCGGCCGAACGTTCCGCTTCGACCCCAACCCGCCACGTCGAGGCAAGCTCATCCCCGGAATACAGTCCGATGTGGACGGAGGTGTTGCCGATGTCGAGTGCGAGCAGCATAGCACCCTGGCTCCGGGCTCCGTGGAGTCCCTGGCCGTCTTCTCTGAAGGCTCGCGCGCCACGACCTTACAGACAACAGGAAGCGGCTACACTACCCCTATGACCACCACGATCGCCGGCGTGCGCGAGCAGGCCGAGGCCGCCCGCGACGCCTCGCGGCTCCTCGCCCGCGCCTCCACCGACGCCAAGAACGCCGCCCTCGAGGGCATCGCCACCCTCCTCGTCGAGCGCGAGGACGCGATCCTCGCCGCCAACGAGCTCGACCTCGCCGCCGGCCGCGAGGCGGGCCTCGACGACTACTTCCTCGAGCGCCTCACGCTCACGCCCGCGCGCATCCGCGCCATCGCCGCCGATACCCGCCACATCGCCTCCCTGCCCGACCCCGTGGGCGAGACGATCGACGCGCGCACGCTCCCCAACGGCCTCCAGATCTCCCGCCGGCGCGTGCCCCTCGGCGTCGTCGCCTGCATCTACGAGTCGCGCCCCAACGTGACCGTCGATGTCGCCACCCTCTGCCTCAAGAGCGGCAACGCCTCCGTGCTGCGCGGTGGCAAGGAGGCCGTCCACAGCAACGCCGCCCTCGGCGATGTCCTCCGCGATGCCCTCGAGGCTTCCGATCTCCCCGCCGCCTGCGTGCAGGTCGTCCGCGACCCCGACCGCGCCCACATCGATGAGCTCGTGCGCATGCACGACGTCGTCGACCTGATGGTCCCCCGCGGCGGCGGCGGACTCATCAACTACGTGCGCGAGACGGCGACCATGCCCGTCGTCGCCCACGGCGAGGCCGTCTCCCACACCTACGTCGACGCCGAGGCCGACCTGGCCATGGCCCTCGAGGTGGTCGATAACGCCAAGACCCGCCGCTACAGCATCTGCAACGCCCTCGATACGCTGCTCGTGCACGAAGCCGTCGCGCCCGAGCTGCTGCGCGCCCTCGGTGAGCGCTGGGCGGGCGCCGTCACCCTCCTCGGCGAGGAGCGCGCCCTCGACCTGCTCGCCCGCCTCGACGTGCCCGGCCTCGATGTCCAGCCCGCCGGCCCCGACGACTGGGATACGGAACACCTCGCCCTGCGCGCGGGCGTGCGCGTCGTCGCCTCCATGGACGAGGCCCTCGCCCACATCGAGGCGCACAGCAGCAAGCACAGCGAGGCCATCATCAGCGACAGCTACGAGAACGCCATGCGCTTCACGTCCGAGGTCGATGCCGCCGTCGTCTACGTGAACGCGAGCACGCAGTTCACCGACGGCGCGCAGTTCGGGCTGGGCGCGGAGATCGGCATCTCCACCCAGAAGATGCACGCCCGCGGACCCATGGGCCTCGTCGAGCTCACCAGCTACAAGTGGATGGTCCTCGGCCAGGGCCACGTGCGGCCCCTGTAAGCCGTTCTCTGCGACCATAGGCACGAACTACCCCAACCTGAAGCGCAGCGGGAGCGTGAAACGTGATCAGCTTCGACCGCGAGGTGCGAACCCCGCACTCCGAGTCCTACACCATCCTCGACGACGGCGAGATCGTCGGGCGCGTGGACCTGCACATCCAGGGGGCGAACATCCACGCCACCCTCTGCACCACCGCCGACGCCAGCGACGATCGCATCCGCGAGCTCATCGACGCCGTCGACGAGCAGCTCGCGATGACCGCCGACCCCTACCGCGAGGACTTCATCGTGACGGTCTGGAAGGGCGTCCCCGCCGGCGTCTACGGCGACGCCACCGCAGACGAGGACACCATCAACCTGGGCGAGGTCGGCGAGCGCTAGCCTCCCGGTTCGCTGAAGCTGTCGCGGAGCCCCCGCTCACCCTGTGTAGAAGGGTTTAGCCCTTAGGTGGGTGGGGATCCCGTGCCCCAGGAGCCGTGTCTCGAGCCCGAATTCTCCCGTCGCGTCCGTGGATCACGAGTTCGCCTCGGTTGGGGCCACGCAGCGTGCGGCCATACTCGATAGCGTCCCTCTGGGTTCGATGATCGGAATAGGCGCCCTTCATGCCCTCTCGCATCACGCCCCAGCCCTTTCTCGTGGGAACGACGTGCACGTTGTTTCGGTTAGGCACGGTCATCCTCCATTCACGTTGCCTGGCCCATTCGAGTACGGGCCGGCTCGCAGCGCATCATGGATCGCCTTCTCGAATTTTCTTCTCTACCGCGAGAATGCGATTTTCGAGTCGCTCTTCCATCTCGGCCATCCGCTCTTGCATGGCCTCAAGGTGCCCCATGATGGCGATGAATTCCGGCCCATCCACGGGGCGATCGTTGATCGAACTCACGCGTGCGCGCAAGTGTTGCAAGCCTTCGACTTACCATAGAACCCAAAGCCCACGTTGGGAAGCTTCGCTACGGCAGGTTCACGAGGCCGGCCGCGCTTACCTCGATCAGGGCTGAGGCCGCCGCATCCGTGGCCTCGAAGACCGGCTGCGGGTACACGCCGATGAAGATCGTCCCCAGCAGCAGCAGGCCCGCCAGCACGCCCAGCAGGGGCGCCGGCCGGAACCGCGTCTGCCCCTCGGGCGGATCGAACAGGTACATCTGGCGCATGACCATCAGGTAGTAGTAGAGGCTGACGAAGCTGTTCGCCGCACCCAGGCCCACCAGCCACAACAGCCCATCCGTCGTGCTCGCCTGGAACAACAGCAGCTTCGTGGCGAACCCCGCGAAGAAGGGCAGCCCCGCGAACGAGAAGAGCGAGGCCGTGATCACCAGCGCCAGGAACGGCTGCGTCTCCGCCAGGCCCCGCAGCCCCGCGATGCTGTCGTCGCCCGTGCGGTTGTAGAGCGCCGTGAGCGCCGCGAACAGCGCCAGCGTCGAGACCGTGTAGCCCACGATGTGCAGGAGCAGCGCGCTCGAGGCGCTCTCCGCCGTGGCCGCGTCGCCGTAGCCGATGGCGGCGATCGCCACGAGCATGTAGCCCACCTGCCCGATCGAGCTGTAGGCGACAAGCCGTTTCAGGTTCGTCTGCTGGATTGCGATGAGGTTCCCGGCCGTCATCGTGATCGCTGCCAGGGCCGCGATCGCCGCCCGCCACTCCACCGCGTCGACGATGAGCGCACCGGTGAACAGCCGCAGGATGAGCGCGAAGCCCGCCGCCTTCGAGGCCGTCGAGAGGAAGGCCGTGATCGGCAGGGGTGCGCCCTGGTAGGCGTCGGGCGCCCACATGTGGAACGGCGCCGCCGAGACCTTGAAGCCCACGCCCGCCACGATCAGCATGATGCCCACCACCGTGGCCGCGTCCGTGCCGCCCTCGCGCGCCGCCAGCGCCTCGGCGATGCCCTCGTAGCTGGTCGTTCCGGTCACGCCGTAGATGAGGCTGATGCCGTAGAGCAGCATCGCGCTCGAGAAGGCCCCCAGCAGGATGTACTTCAGGCTCGCCTCGTTGCTCAGGCGGTCGCGCTTCAGGTAGCCCACCAGGATGTAGAGCGAGAAGCTCAGCAGCTCCAGCGAGATGTACGCCGTCAGCAGCTCTCGCGAGGCGGCCATCAACACCATGCCCGTGCCGCCCACCAGCAGGAGCCCGTAGTACTCCCCGGCGGTAGACGTGCGGTTGCGCATGTAGTGCGCCGAGAGCAGCGCGATCGCCGCCACGATGCCCGCCGCCAGGATGCGGAAGTAGGTCGTGAAGTCGTCCGCCCGGAGCACGTTCTCGAAGTCCGCGGCCGTATCGCCGATGTAGGGGATGGCCGCAATCAGCCACGCGATCGCCCCCGCCGCCGTCGCGTAGGCCAGGTAGTCCTTCCGGATCTTCGGCCAGATGAGCTCCACTGCGAGGATGGCGATGGCCGACGCCACGGCGATGTACTCGGGGATGAACAGGGTGAAGTCACGCATTAGCTCGTCACCCCCGGAAGGTTCACGACCGTGTTCGCGAGGCGGTCGGTGAAGGGCGACCACCAGAGACCCATCGCCAGCATCGAGAGGATCAGCAGCACCGCCGAGACCGTCTCAATGGGCGAGAGGTCCTTCAGCTCGCGCCAGCGCGGGTTGAGCGGTCCGAAGAAGACCACGCCGAACATGCGCAGCATGTAGGCCGCCGCGATCGCCGCCGCCAGGATGGCTAACGCGCCGACCACCGGATACGTCTTGAACGCGCCCACGAAGATGTGGAACTCGGCCGTGAAGCCCGAGAGGCCCGGCAAGCCCACGTTCGCCAGGCCCGCGACCACGTAGGCGATCACCCATAACGGCATCACCTTCGCCACGCCCCCGAAGTCGCTCAGGTCGCGCGTGTGCGCCTGGTCGTAGAGCGCCCCGATGAGGAGGAAGACGAGGGCCGTCATCACGCCGTGGCTGAACATCTGCAGGGAGGCCCCCGTGAGGCCAACCTCGTGCAGGGTGCCCAGCCCGATGAGCACGTAGCCCATGTGGCTCACCGAGCTGTAGCCGCTGATTAGCTTGAAATCGCGCTGCGTGAGCGCCGCGATCGCCCCGTAGAGGGCGCCGATGACCCCCAGCACCAGCAGCGCCGGCATCCAGAACTCCGCCCCCTCCGGCAGGATCTGGATGCCCAGGCGGATGATGCCGAAGGCGCCCAGCTTCATCAGCACGCCCGCGTGCACCATCGAGACCGACGTCGGCGCCGACATGTGGCCATCGGGCGACCACGTGTGCAGCGGCCAGAGGCCCGCCAGCACCCCGCAGCCCACCGCGAAGAACGGGAAGATGATCTTCTGGAACTCGGGGCTCAGGGCGCCGCTCTGGCCCACCTCCCACAGCGTTGGCAGGTCGAACGTCCCCATCCCCGCCTCGTGCACCACCGCGAAGATGCCGATCCAGATGCCCACCGAGCCGCCCACCAGCATCAGCGTCAGCTTCATCGCGCCGTATTCCTTGCGCGTCGAGCCCCAGATGCCGATGAGCAGGTAGAGCGGCACCACCGCCAGCTCGTAGAAGAAGAAGAAGAAGAACAGGTCCAGCGCGAAGAACGTCCCGTAGACGCCCGCGATCAGGACCCAGAAGAGGATGAAGAAGTCCTTCGCGCGGTACTCCAGCTTCCACGCGATGAGCGTCCCCGCGAAGGCGACCACGCCCGTCAGCAGCGTCAGCAGCGAGGAGATGCCGTCCACGCCCAGGTGCAGGGAGATGCCGTTCTCGCCGAGGAAGCCCACGTGCTCGATCCACGGCCAGCGGAGCTGCATCTGCAGGATCTCGCCGTTCGCCTGGTAGGCCACGAAGACGTACACCGAGAGACCCAGCAGGATCGCGCCGATGACGGCCGAGAAGTACCGCGCCGTCATCTTCTGCGAGCCGGGCACGAACAGCAGCGCACCCGCCGCCAGCAATGGCAGCGCGAGCGCGGTCAGCAGCACGTAGCCCTGGGCGTCGTCCATCCGCTAGCTCCCGACCGCCAGGCTGATGAGGGCGAGCGTGATCACGCCCACCGCGATCGCCATCGCGTAGTTGGGTACCCGTCCCGTCTGCAGGTGCTTCAGCAGGAACCCCGTATAGCCCGTCAGGTTCGCCGAGCCGTCCACGCCCGTGTCGTTCACGGCGAAGCGGTCGAACCAGCTCACGAGGTAGCTGAACCCGAGCACCACGCGGTCGATGAGGAACTGGTACAGATCGTCGAAGTAGAACTTCCGCTGGATCAGGTCGTAGACCTGCGGCTGCCATTCCGCCAGCACGGTCGAGCGGTCCAGCCGCCCGTTCCAGTAGAACCAGGCCCCGCCGAACGTGCCCACCACGAAGAGCACCGTGGAGAGCCCCACCAGGCCCCAGTCCACGTGGAACACCGACGGGTAGTGCAGGAACACGAACTCGCTGAACCCGCCCGGGAAGCCGAGCGCAGTCCCGAAGTCGTGGAAGATGAAGAAGCCCGCGACGATCGACATGAACGCCAGGAACACGAGCGGCAGCGTCATCGTCGGGCCGGTCTCGCGCGTGTGGCTCGCGACCTCCTCATCCCGTGGCTTGCCCAGGAAGGTGCGCACGAAGAGCCGCGTCGTATAGAACGCCGTCATGATCGCCGCGATCGCTAACAGCAGGAACGCCCACGTTCCCTGGCCCTCGACGGCGTGCAGGATCTCATCCTTGCTCCAGAAGCCGGCGAGCGGGAACAGGCCCGCGAGGGCTAACGATCCGATGAGGAAGGTCGCGGCCGTGACCGGCATCTTCCGCCACAACCCGCCCAGCTGGCCCATCTCCTGGTGGTGGTGCGTCCCGAGGATGACCGAGCCCGCCCCCAGGAACAGGAGCGCCTTGAAGAAGGCGTGTGTGAACAGGTGGAACATGCCCGCGCTCGCATACCCCGCCCCCAGGGCGACGAACATGAACCCGAGCTGGCTCACCGTGGAGTAGGCGAGCACCTTCTTGATATCCGTTTGCGCGAACGCCACCACCCCGCTGTACAGCGCCGTCAGCAACCCGATGACCATCACCACCGTGAGCGCATCGCCGGCCAGCTCGAAGATGGGCAGCAGCCGCGCCACCAGGTAGACCCCCGCCACCACCATCGTGGCCGCGTGGATGAGGGCGCTGACCGGGGTCGGGCCCTCCATCGCGTCCGGCAGCCACACGTGGAAGGGCAGCTGCGCGCTCTTCCCCATGGCCCCCAGGAAGATGAACATCACCGTCACGAAGAGGCGCGTATCGCCGATGAGCCCTTCCTCGACCGCGTGCTGGATCTCGAGGATGTTGAAGGAGCCCGTCGCGTCCCAGAACAGGATGATGCCGATCAGCAGGCCCACGTCGCCAAGGCGCGTCGTGATGAACGCCTTCTTCGCCGCCTCCACCGCCGAGCGCCGCTCCCAGTAGTGCCCGATGAGCAGGAACGAGCTCAGCCCCACCAGCTCCCAGGCCACGTAGAGCAGGAGCAGGTTGTCGGCCAGCACCAGCATCAGCATCGAGGCGACGAACAGCTGGAGAACGGCGAAGTACCACCAGTAGCGCGGCTCGCCCTTCATGTAGCCGATGGAGAAGATGTTCACCATCAGCGCCACCGTCGTGACCACGCCCAGCATCACGATCGTGATCTGGTCCACGGCGATGCCCATGCGCAGCTCGAAGTCGCCCACCGTGGTCCATTCGATGCTGTTCAGGACCGGCCAGGCCGCCTCGCCCAGGTTCAGGAAGTTCGCCAGCACGGCGAAGAAGAGGGCGAAGATGGAGAGCGCGCAGAGCACGGCCAGCCAGTCGCCCTGGCGCGGCAGCTTGCGGCCCGTGGCGGCCATCACGATGAAGGCGATGCCGGGTACGGCCGCCAGGATCCATGCGTGCTCAGCCATGCATCCCCCTTACCACCGCATCGTCGCCGCTTCGTCTACGTTGGCGGTCGAACGGTTGCGGAAGAGCCGGATGACGATGGCGAGCGCCAGGCCCACCTCGGCGGCGGCCACGGCGATCACGAAGACGGCGAAGATGATGCCCGTCGCTTTGCTCGGGTCGAGGTAGGCGGCGAAGGCCACGAAGTTCAGGCTGACGGCGTTCAGCATCAGCTCCACGCTCATCAGCACCAGCACCGCGTTGCGGCGCGCGAGCACGCCGTAGACGCCGAGCGAGAAGATGATCCCGCTGAGGACGAGGTAGTTCTCCATTGGAACCACTAGTCGTCGTCCTCCTGCCGGGCGATCACGATCGCCCCGATAAAGGCCACGAGCAGCAGCGCCCCCGTGATCATGAAGGGCGCCCCGTAGTTCTGGAACATCTGCTCGCCGATGGTCTCGATCGAGACTGCCACCGGCGTGTCACCGAGGTCGCCCGGCCAGGCTGTCGAAACGGCTACGCCGATGAGCGTGGCCATCAGCCCCAGCGCCACCAGCGCCCCGAAGGGCGCCTGCACGCCCGTCGTCGCCTCGGGCTCCCCGCCCGAGCCCATGCGCGTCAGCATGAGCGCCAGCAGGATGAGGACCGTCACCGCCCCGCCGTAGATGAGGAACTGCACCAGCGCGATGAACTCGATCGTGAGGAACAGGTACATCGCCCCCACGCCCGCGAGGCTGAGGATGAGGAAGATCGCCGAGTGGATCACCGTGCGCGCGAACACCACGCCCGCCGAGACCGCCACAATGGCGACCGCGAAGATCCACCAGAGGACTTCGGTGGTCACGCGCTGCCGCCTCCTCCGCCTGCGTCGTCGGCGGTCGGAAGGGTACCCCCGAGCTCCGTAATGGTCGCCACGATGTCCTCGGGGATGGCCTCGCCCCGCTCAACGTGCTCGCGCGCGGTGCGCTCCGCCTTCATGCGGCGCGCCCGCAGCTTGCGCGGCGAGTTGGGATCGCCCTGCGCGCCCGCGGCCGCCGGGGCGGCGGCGGGGGCAGCGGCCGGAGCCGCGCCCGCCGGCGAGGGGTCGTTCCCCGTGATCTCCTTGTAGAGCTCGCTCTCCGTGTCGTTCAGCGTCTGCAGGATCTCCGCCGGCACTTCCTCGCCCTGCTCGATGTGCCCCCGGGCGGTGCGCTCTGCCTTCATGCGGCGCGCCCGGACCTTGCGCGGCGAGTTCGGATCGCCCACGTCGCCCGCAGGCGCGGCTGCTGCTGCCGGCGCCGCCGCAGGGGCGGCCACGGGGGTGCCGATGGGGGGCACGGGCTCGCCCGTGATCTCCGTGTACATCTCGCTGGCGTAGCGCCGCAGCGAGGCGATCGTCTCCGCGCTCACCTCGCCCGCTTCGCGCTCGGCGCGCGCCTCGCGCTCCGCCTTCATGCGACGGGCGCGCAGCTTGCGCGGCGAAAGCGAGGCCACCTCGTCGTCCTCGGCGGTGGCGCCCGCGGCGGCCGTGGCCGCCTGCGCCTGCACCTCTGGCTCGCGCTCCTGGATGGCCGCTCCCAGTCCCTGCGCGATGCGCTCGGCCTGCGCTTCCTGCGCCTCCGGGCGCGCCCCAGAAAAGCCCGGCGCGGGCGCTTCCTCGCCCTCGGCCAGGGCCGCGTTCGCCTCGATGCTGTCCAGCGGGCGGAACGGGTTCGGGAGACGCCCGCTCTTGCTCGCCTCCAGCAGATCCTCGATGTCCTTGTGCAGGTCGCGACGGTCGTAGGCGGAGTGCTCGTGCCCCTCCCACGTGTTGTCCATCGCGATCGCCTCGAAGGGGCAGACCTCGACGCAGATGTTGCAGCGCATGCAGCGCGCGTAGTCGATCCAGAACTTCTCGATAATCTTGCGCCGGTCGCTCGTGCCCTCGGGGTGCTTGGGGTTGTCGTGCATCACCGCCGTCATGCAGTCCACCGGGCAGTTCCGCACGCAGATGTTGCAGCCCGTGCAGAAGGGCTCGTCGTGGTCGAAGTCCCAGGTCAGCACCGGGAAGCTGCGCTGGCGCTCCGAGAGCTCGTGCTTCTCGTCCGGGTACTGGATGGTGACCGGACGCCGCGTGAACGTGGAGAAGGTGGTAGCGAGGCCTTTCAGGATTCCGATCATGGGTTACGCACCTCGGCGTGCTTGTAGGTGCCGACCAGGTTCTTCGTGGAGGGCTTGCGGGCGGCCCGCAGGTAGATACCGCCCACGAACAGGGCCGCCCCCACCCAGTTGACGATCGCGAGGATTTCCTGGGGCCAGTCGTAGTACAGGAAGAGGCCGTTCACCAGCAGCAGCGCGAAGCTCACCTCGATGAGCGCCTTCCAGCAGAAGCTCATCAGCTGGTCCATGCGCAGCCGCGGCAGCGTGGCCCGGATCCAGAAGATGAGCCCGATCATCGCCACGCTCTTGATCAGCGTCAGCACGAGCTGCCAGCCCCAGCCCCAGTCCTCCCCGAAGGGGAACTGCCAGCCGCCCAGGAAGATGGCCGACCCGAAGATGCTGAAGGCCCACAGCGCGGCGTACTCGGCCAGCTGGAACATGCTCCAGCGGATGCCCGAGTACTCGACGAAGTAGCCGCCCACGATCTCCGATTCCGCCACGGGAATATCGAAGGGCGCGCGGTGCAGCTCCGAGAGCATGGCCGTGATGAAGATGACGAAGGCCAGCGGCTGGATGAGGACGAACGGGCGGCTGTCCTGCATCGCCACGATCGCGTTCAGGTCGAGCGTGCCCGCCACCATCGCCACCGCCAGCAGGGCCACCACGAGGGGAATCTCGTAGCTGATCATCTGCGCCGCCGCGCGCACGCCCCCGAGCAGCGCGTACTTGTTGCCCGAGCCCAGCCCGGCCATGAGCACGCCCACGATGTTCAGCCCCAGCACCGCGAACACGAAGAACATCCCCAGCGCCAGGTTGCGCACGCCCCAGTCGCGCGCGAAGGGCAGCGCCACCAGCACCAGGAACACCGGGATGAAGGTCAGGTAGGGGGCGAACTCGAACACCCAGCGGTCGGCGTTGCGCGGGCGGATGTCTTCCTTGATGAGCAGCTTGATCGCGTCCGCGAAGCCCTGCAGCAGGCCCACCGGACCCGTGCGCGTCGGCCCCAGGCGCATCTGGAAGCGGGCCACCACCTTGCGCTCGCCGTACGTCAGGTACACGACGACCAGCGTCATCACCAGCACGACGATGACGATGCGGATGATCGCATCGAGCCAGCTCAAGCCGAAGAACGCTTCGCCGAAGTCCATCGCTACTTGTCCACCTCACCCAGCACGATATCGAGCGACCCCAGGATGATGATGGCGTCCGCCACGTAGGTGCCCACCACCAGCTCCCGCAGGGCCGAGAGGTTGCAGAACGATGGCGAGCGCAGCTTCGCGCGGTACGGCTGCGTGCCGCCCTTCGCCATCAGGTACACGCCGTACTCGCCCTTCGTGCCTTCGGTCGGCATGTAGAGCTCGCCGTCGTTGATGCGCAGCGTCTTCGGCAGTTTCGGCGCGAGCACGCGCCCCTCGGGCATCTGCTCCAGGCACTGCTCGATGATGCGCACGCTCTGGTAGCACTCCGCCAGGCGCACGTGGAAGCGGTCGAACACGTCCCCCTGCACCCCCACCGGAATCTCGAAGTCGATCTCCGGGTAGATGCTGTAGGGCTCCGCCTTGCGGATGTCCCAGGGCACGCCCGTGGCCCGCAGCATGGGCCCCGTGAAGCCCCACTGGATCGCCTGCTCGGGCGTTACCGGCGTGAGCCCCCGGCAGCGCTCGACGAACACCTCGTTGCCCGTCAGCAGCCCGTCGAAGTCCTCCAGCCCCTGCCGGATCGAGCCCAGCACCCAGCGGCAGCGCGATTCGAAGTTGTCGGGCAGGTCCATCGTCACCCCGCCGATGCGGAAGTAGGTGGGGAACATGCGGTCCCCCGCCACCTCCTCGAAGAGGTCGTAGATGCGCTCCCGCTCGCGCCAGGCGTACACGAAGCTCGTGCCGAACGAGCCCACATCCGCCCCGAACGCCCCCAGGAACATGAAGTGCGAGTTGATCCGCGAGAGCTCCATCATGATCACGCGGATGTACTCCGCGCGCTCCGGAACCTCGATCCCCGCCAGCCGCTCCACCGCCATCGAGTAGGCCCCCTCGCAGCACATTCCCGCGAGGTAGTCGGTGCGGTCCCACCAGCCCATCGCCTGCCGGTAGTCCGCGTTCTCCGAGAGCTTCTCCAGCCCCCGGTGCAGGTATCCGATGTACGGCTCGCAATCCACCACGAGCTCGCCGTCGACCGTCAGCACCATGCGGAACACGCCGTGCGTGGCCGGGTGCTGCGGCCCCACGTTCACGGTCATATCGACCGTGTCGAGATCGCTGTCGGCAATGGTGACGCGCTCTTCGGGCCAGATCGACATCTAGACCTCCACCCCGGGCGGGCCGTCTTCGATGCCCTGCAGGATCTCCGCCTTCTGCAGCGGGTGCGCCTTGCGCAGCGGGTGGATACGCAGGTCTTCCTCCAGCAGCAGGTTCCGCGGGTCCGGGTGCCCGTTGAAGACGAGCCCCACCATCTCCGCCGCCTCCCGCTCGTGCCAGTTCGCCGCCGGGTACAGGTCCGTCACCGAGGGCAGCTCGCAGTTCGGGATGGGCGCCGCCACCGACACCTGGATGGCGTGCCCGTGGGGGAACGAGTAGAGGTGGTACTTCGCCTCCAGCCCCGCCTCCTCCAGGTCCAGCGCGACGATGTTGCGCAGCAGGTCGAACGAGAGCTCGGGGTCGTCGCGCAGACCCTCCACGAAGTCGTGCAGGTGCTCGGGGGCGACGCGCAGGTCGGCGTAGGTCTTCGTCTCGGACGCCTCGAAGGGGATATCCGGCAGCCGCTCCCGCACGAGCGCCACGATCTCCGGCTCGGCCGTCTGCGCTTCGTCGCTCACCCGACCATCCCCTTCTCTTCCATGATCTTCTCCTGCAGCCGCAGGAAGCCGTCGAGCAGGGACTCGGGGCGAGGCGGGCAGCCCGGCACGTACACGTCCACCGGGATGATCTTGTCCACGCCCTGGAGGACGCGGTCGTATTCCGTGTAGGGCCCGCCGTTGGTTGCGCAGGCGCCCATGGAGATGACGTACTTCGGGTTCGGCATCTGCTCGTAGAGCAGCTTGATCGCCGGCGCCATCTTCTTCGTGACCGTTCCCGAGACGACCATCACGTCGCTCTGCCGGGGGCTCGGCCAGGGCACGATCCCGAAGCGGTCGAGGTCGTGGTTCGCCATGAACGTCCCGATCATCTCGATCGCGCAGCAGGCCAGCCCGAAGGTCATCGGCCAGAGCGAGCTCTTGCGGCTCATCGCCAGCACCGTATCGACGCCCGTCTGCAGGATGCCCGGCATCACGATGCGGTAGGCGGCCGTCTGGTCGGGCAGGTCGATGGGCGTCAGCCGCTCCGCCTCGTTCCCGAAGTCGGGCACGTAGGCGGGCATCGCCGGCCCGTCGGGCGTGGAGGCTGCTTCGTCGCTCATCGCCACTCCATCACGCCGCGCCGCCAGGCGTACGCCAGCCCCGCGCTCAGCACCACGATGAAGACGAACATGTACCAGAAGGCGTACGAGGGCAGGTCGAAGAACACGACCGCCCAGGGGAAGATGAAGATCGTCTCCACATCGAAGATGAGGAACATGATCGCGAAGATGTAGTAGCGGACGTGGACCTGCGCCCAGTTGCGGCCGATGGGCAGCATCCCGCACTCGTACGAGACGCCCTTGCCCCGCTCGCGCGCGAACGGCCCCAGCAGGCGCGCCCCCACGAGCGCCGTGAACACGAGGATGAACCCGGCAACGGAAGCGATGAAGACAGCCGACCAGGTGTCGTAGAAGCTCATGGCCCCGCTTTCGCCGACAGGCGCCGGAAGGGCGCCGCGGGCCGCGCAGGACGAGCCGCGAAAGCTGTCCCCGAGGCCCTTGTGATTTGCGCCACAAAGATAAGCGGGAGGGGTGGGGGCAGCAAGCCGCAGCGGGCGGCGGGTGGCGGCAACTCCGGACGTGTGGTACATATGTTCGCCGTGCCCAGACGACGAGGGACCGACTACCAGAAACTGTTTGACCGAATCAGGATGGAGAACGACGGGCTGCCTGCGCGACCGGTGAGGCAGTGGACTCCCAGCAAGTTGGCGCTCATTGCCTATTACCTCAAGCCGTTCTCAGAGATTTGTCGAAACGGCTGGTACTTTCTGGATGCCTTTGCTGGCAATGGCGCGAACGACGCTGGTCAGTTGGGGTTGTTCAAGGGATCTGCCCTCATCGGCGCCACGCAGCAGCTGAGGGCAACGCGCCTTGCGCTGATTGAAGCCGACTCGGACAACGCTCGTACCTTGCGAACGCGCATACACCGTGTGCGGCCCGATGCACTGATACTGGAAGGTGACTGCAATGAGCGCACTCGCGAGGCCCTGAATTCGTTTGACAATCGGGGGCTACCGGGGTTCTGTGTACTGGACCCCGAGGGCCTGGAGATGAGTTGGGATGTCATCAAGGCCTGCTCGGGGCATCGGGTAAGAGGCACGCCTTACGAACTGCTCATCTACTTCTCTACGCCTGGGGCGATGAGAGTGGCGTCCGTGACCGATGAGCGGATGGTTGCAGCAAACGAGGAAGCCCTCCGAAGGGTCTTTGGCGGTGACGCTTGGCTCCCTGTGGCCGAGCAGCAGAGGGTCGGTGCCCTCGACGGCACTGAAGCGGGTCGTGAGTACCTAGGAATCTACGAGCAGCAGTTACGGGACTTGGGCTACCGTCACGTAATGTCTCGGCCTGCTTTTGCTCACGCTGGAGACCGCGGTCTCGTCTACCACCTTGTGTTCGCATCCTCTGACGACAACGCCAGGAAGATTATGAACCAAGGGCTGCAGCGGGCATTTGCAGGCCAACTGCCGATGCAGTTCTAGGCATCTCCCCCCACAGCCGCCCCTCCAGCTCCCGCCCCGCCTTCCCCTTCCCGACCCGCTTCCCCACCTCGTTGTGCGCACCCCACTGCTTGAAGAAGAACGGCACGCCCGCCGACACGCACGCGTCGCGGAGGGCGCAGGCCCACTCCGGCTTCATCCGGCGCGCCCGGTGCCCCGACTCCCCGCCCGCGATCACCCAGCCGATGTCGCTCAGGTCGATGCCCTCCAGCGGGCCCAGGAGTGGCTCGCACGAGGCGAAGCGCACGGCCGCGGGAATCCTGCGCAGTGTGTCCAGCCGGTGCAGGAAGCGCCGGTTCTCGACCGACGTCCCCATCCAGACGTTCCCTGGCCACGGGAGGTCCGGCGCCAGTTCCAGCGCCCGCTCGGGCCGCTTCGTCAGGACCTGGAAGGTGTGCCAGTCGGCGCGCTCCATGGTGGCGAACACCTGCGCGACGTAGTCCGCCGGCACGTCCTCGTGGAACAGGTCGCTCATGCTGTTGACGAAGATCATCCGGGGCTTTCGCCACGTCAGCGGAAGTTCCAGCCGCTCCGGCCGCAGGGTCAGGTCGAAGCCCTGCTCGTACGGGTGCCCGGGAACCCCCCGGAAGCGCTCGGCGAAGGTCTCGGCGTAGCAGTGCGCGCACCCGGGGCTGACCTTCGTGCACCCCGTCACGGGGTTCCAGGTCGCCTCCGTCCACTCGATCGACGAGGAAGCACTCATCTTCACGGTCCCCCGCCCTTATGGTTGGGCACATCTTAGTATAGAACTAGTGTTCGCATAGGGGAACGGGCCTGCGAACCTAGTCTCTGTACGCGGTACCCTCCCCGCGTGAACCCAGCCGCCCCCTACCTCCAAGCGCTCGACGCCATGGCCCCCCTCGTCGCCGCCGAGGCCGAGCGCTCCGAGCGCCTGGCCCGCACGACCCCGCCCGTCGCCGAGCGCATCGTCGATGCGGGCCTGTACCGCCTCTACCTGCCACGCTCCATCGGCGCCCCCGAGCTCGACCTAACCCCCGCCCTCGAGGTCTTCGAGGCCGCCTCCCGCCTCGACGGCTCCTTCGGCTGGGCCGTCACCATCGGCAGCGGCGGCGGGCTCTTCGCCGGCGCCCTCGAACCCGGAACCGCCGCCGAGATCTTCGGCCCCCGCGAGGCCCTCATCGCCGGCTCCGGTAAGCCCGGCGGCACGGCCAAACCCGTCGATAGCGGCTACCTCGCCGGCGGACGCTGGAACTTCGCCAGCGGCGCCCACTACGCCACCTTCTTCACCGCCAACTGCATCCTCGAGGGCGAGCGCCCCGCCGACGGCGGCGACGGACCCGTCATCCGCGCGATGGCCTTCCCCGCAAGCGACGTCGAGGTCGTCGACACCTGGGACCCGGTCGGGATGCGCGGAACCGGCAGCCACGACTTCGCCGTCGAGAGCAGCCTCGTCCCCCTCCGCCGCAGCTTCGACGTCTTCGGCGAATGGACGCACGAGACCGGCCCCCTCTACCGCTACCCCTTCGCCGCCCACGCCGAGACCTCGTTCGCGGCCGTCGCCCTCGGCATCGGCCGCCACGCCATCGACGAGTTCCTGGCGCTCGCCGGCTCACGCCGCTCGCTGTTCACCGGCGAGCCCCTCGGCGACCGTCAGGGCGCGCGCGTGCGCCTGGGCGAAGCGGAAGCGCTCGTGAGCGCCGCCCGCGCCTGGTTCTTCGAGGTCGCCCGCTCGAGCTGGGACACCGTCGCCGGCGGCGCCTCCCTCGACGGCGAAGAGGCCGCGCGCGTCTCGCTGGCGTCGATCCACGCCGCCAGCAGCGCCGCCCGCGCCGCCACCCTCCTCTTCGAGGCGGGCGGCTCCGCCTCGCTCGATGCCGGCTCCCCGCTCGCCCGCGCCTGGCGCGACGTGCACGCCCTCACGAAGCACGTGGCCGTCTCGCCGCTGGGCTACGAAGCCGCCGCCGCCGGCCTGCTCGAAGCCGAAGGGTAGTCCGGGGGCCCGCCGTTCTCCGCGTGGTGCCGCCGCGCCTCCCGCAGGATGAACGTCCCGCAGATGAACACCAGCGCCGCCGTCGTCGGCCAGCCGAACAGCCGCCCGTAGACCAGGTACTCGCCGATCGACAGGTTCAGCAGCATCCACGTCAGGACCAGCGCCTTGGTCGCCTCGTAGGCCGCCCACACCACCGTGACCTTCACGAAGATGCGCGCGTTCACGGGCAGGTTCCCCACCATCGTCGGCGAGATCTCCCTGCCGATGGCGCCGATCAGGGGCCAGCCCCGCCAGAGCGTCCACGCGTACAGCGGCAGGATGAGCGCATCCCCGATCGGTCCCGCCGCGAGGTACGCCTTCTCGCTCGTCAGCAGGATTCCCGCCAGCGCCGACCCCGCCGTGACGACGTATCCGTAGATCGCGATCAGCCGCAGCAGCGGCGTCTCCTTCGTCAGCAGGAACACCACCGTCACCGCCGCGAAGCCGCCGCCGATGGCGACCTCGGCGGGCGCCACCTTCGTCAGCCCGTAGAAGAGCAGGACCGGGAGCATGGTCAGGAAGATGCGCGGGTTCGGCTGCCACTCCACCGGCAGGCGTCCCAGCAGCGGGATGCCGCCGTACCACCCGGAGTGCTCTCCCCTGGTGGCGATGCCGAGAGCGCTGCGCGCCGTCATGGCTCTGGGAGTCTCGCATGCTCTCGTGTGATCTCCCTTAACCCGGCGAGGTGTTCCGCCGCCAGCCGCTCGTACCGTCCCGGATTGTTCTCGACCCACTCCTGCGAGGGCGTCCCTTTAATGGAACGCTTCACCTCCGCCGGCGTCCCCGCCGCCAGCATCCCCGCCGGGATCACCGTCTCCGGCAGCACCACCGACCCCGCCGCCACCAGCGCCCCCTCCTCGACCACCGCCCCGTCGAGCACCTGCGCCCCGTTCGCGATCAGCGCCCGCGCCCCGATCGTCGCCCCGTGGATGACGGCGTTGTGCGCGATCGACGCCTCCTCCCCGATGAGCGCCGGCGCGGTCGCGCGACCGTGCACCACCGCCCCATCCTGGACATTCGCCCCCCGCCCGATGACCGCGTAGGACGTATCCCCCCTTACCACCGCCCCGTACCAGATGGACGCCCCCGCCTCGATGCGCACGTCCCCCACCACCGTCGCCGTGGGCGCGATGAAGGCGCTCTCGTGGATCACGGGAACCTTCTCCCCCACCGCGTACACCGGCATCGGCCGCGTCCTCCCGAAGAATGCGCGCGTATCCTAGCCCGTCGCTCGCGGAGGTGGAGATGGGTAAATCAGCGGCCCAGTACCAGGCCAGGCGACTTTCGGGCGACGAACGGCTACCGGCGGGTACCAGGGTCCGCGATTGCTGGCGCTGGATAGGCTCCGACCTGGTCGGGAACACGACCCGCGGACTCTTTGCCGAATACCTCGTCGGCCTGGCCGTGGGCGACCTCACTGGCGACGACGGCGACGGCGTTCGCGACGAGTGGGCGGCTCATGACATTGAAACTCCCCGGGGCGTGAAGGTTGAGGTGAAGTCGTCGGCCTACCTCCAGACCTGGCGGCAGGAGAAGGAGGCTATTCCACGGTTTGGGATCGCCCGAACCTGGGGCGACGCTACCGGACCGTACGCGGAGGAGAGGTCTCGCCGGGCCGACGTCTATGTGTTCTGCCTGTTGCGCCATAGGGACAAGGCCACGCTGAACCCGCTCGACATCCAGCAGTGGACCTTCTTCGTGCTTGCCACGGCCGTGCTGGACGAGGGGGCGCCAGAACAGAAGACCATCGGGCTGACCCGGCTGCGAGAACTGGGGGCGAACGAGGTCCCGTTCGAGGGCATCGCCGAAGCGGTTCGGAACGCTGCCCTCCAGTAGGTCAGCGCGTATCCTAGGCCCTCGTGCGCCCGCCCGGAGCGAGGCGCTGGAGGTAGCGAACTAATGGAAGTCGATTCCTTCGCGGATATCGCCGAGCAGTTCAACGACCGCGTCAACCGCCTCGTCTGGTGCACCGTCACCACCGTCGACCGCAAGGGACGGCCCCGCTCCCGCATCCTCCACCCCGTCTGGGAAGGCTCCACCGGCTGGATCGCGACCGGCCGCACCTCCCTCAAGTCGAAGCACATCGCGGAGAACCCCTACGTCTCCGTCACCTACTTCGACCTGCCCGCCGGCAACCCCCTCGGCCAGCAGCAGATCTACGCCGAGTGCAAGGCCGAGTGGGACGACGACCCCGCCGAGAAGCAGCGCGTCTGGGACCTCATCAAGAACGCCCCCCCGCCCGTCGGCTACGACCCCGCCATGTTTTTCCAGTCGGTCGAGAACCCCGAGTTCGGCGCCCTCAAGCTCATCCCCTGGCGCATCGAGCTCTCCGCCCTGAGCGACCTGATGACCGGAGCCGAGCCGCAGATCTGGCGCCAGGACGTCTAAGGGCCGCCGGCCGCCCGATGCCGGCCGACCTGGAAGCCATCATCGAAGCCGCTCGCACGGGCGCCCTGCGCCCCACGCGGCACTACTCCGTCGACCGGGCTGGCCGCCCCGGTCGCCCGCTTGTCGACGATGTCCTGCTGGCGTTGATGGAGGGCAGCCCGCGAATCATCGACGATGACCGCGGCCTTCACGATCCTCGTGGCGCCGTCAGTACGATTGCCTGCGAGGCGCCGGACGGCGCTCTCTTGATCGTGCGGATAAACTACACAAACGACCCGATGCAGATCGTGACTGCTTGGGCGGTGAGGAACGGACAAGATGCCTGAGCACAGGAAGGAACTCTTGACCGTTTTCCGTGACGGCGATCGTCTCTGGGAGGAGGAGTTCCCCGTCATCGAAGAGGACGATGGTGAGGTGGTGCTCACACTGGAGACCACCCGCAGGTGGGAGGCGCGCCACCAGCACTACCTCGAATTGGCGGAAAGAGGCGAGCTCCCCGAGTACACGGCCCTTGAGGAAGGCGGAGACCCGGCTAACGTGTCCGCGGTCAGGTCGCTCGTCGTCTACCGCGAGGGCGATCGTGTGTGGCGTGACGAGTTCGACATCACCGTGACGCCGGACGGCGAGGAGCGCATTCCCCCGCGCGTTACCCGTGAGCTCGAAGAGCGGCGGGAGGTCTATCGCGAGCTTTCCCGGTTGGGCCTGCTCCCCGAGCCGGACGCGACCCCCGCGTCCGTCTCCCACGACGCCGCCGGAGGCTAGCAGACCGTCCCATGGACGAGATCGTTCCCGCCGCACTCGAGGACTACGCCGCCGCGAGCACCACGCCCGAGCCGGCGCTGCTGCAGCAGGTCGCCCGCGAGACGGAGGCCCTCGGCGACCGTGCGCGCATGCTCACCGGCCGCCTCGAGGGGCGCCTGCTCAACTTCCTCGTCGGCCTCCTCCAGCCCCGACAGGTCCTCGAGATCGGCTGCTTCACCGGCTACTCCGCCCTCTCCATGGCGGAGGCCCTCCCCGAGGGAGGCCGCCTGTACACCTGCGAGATCGACCGCGAACACGCCGCCATCGCCCAGCGCAACTTCGACGCCAGCCCTTACGGCGGCCGCATCGAGCTCCGCTTCGGCCCCGCCCTCGACACCGTCGCGAACCTCGACGGCCCCTTCGGCTTCGTCTTCATCGATGCCGACAAGGCCAACTACCCCGCCTACTACGACGCCGTCCTCCCGAAGCTCGCCGAGGGCGGCCTCCTCGCCTTCGATAACGTCCTCTGGTCCGGCCGCGTCCTCGACGACGAAGACGACACGGCGGACACGACCGCCATCCGCGCCCTCAACGCCCGCCTCGCCCGCGACGAGCGCGTCGAGGCGGTCATGCTCACCGTCCGCGATGGCCTCACCCTCGTGCGCCGCCGCGCCAGCCACTGACGAAAAAACGCCCTAAGCTAGCAGCACGAGATAAAGACAGCCGCCGGCACCGGCGGGGGAGACAGCCATGAGCGACCGCATCGAGAACATGAGCGATAACGGAGCGAGCGAGCGCGGAACCTGGACCGTCAAGGCCGGCCTCGCGCAGATGCTGAAGGGCGGTGTCATCATGGACGTCGTCTCCCCCGAGCACGCCCAGATCGCCGAGGAAGCGGGCGCCTGCGCCGTCATGGCCCTCGAGCGCGTCCCCGCCGATATCCGCAAGGACGGCGGTGTCGCCCGCATGAGCGACCCCGAGATCATCGTGCGCATCACCGAGGCCGTCAGCATCCCCGTCATGGCCAAGGCCCGCATCGGCCACTTCGTCGAGGCCTCCGTCCTCCAGGCCCTCGGCGTCGACTACATCGACGAGTCCGAGGTCCTCACCCCCGCCGATGAGGCCCACCACATCGACAAGCACGCCTACACCGTCCCCTTCGTCTGCGGCTGCCGCGACCTCGGCGAGGCCCTGCGCCGCATCGCCGAGGGCGCCGCCATGATCCGCACGAAGGGCGAGGCCGGCACCGGCGACATCGTCGAGGCCGTGCGCCACATGCGCGCCGTCCAGGACGAGATGCGCCGCCTCCGCACCCTCTCCGGCGATGAGGTCTACACCGCCGCCAAGAACCTCGGCGCCCCCGTCGAGCTCGTGCAGCGCGTTCGCGACGAGGGCCGCCTGCCCGTCGTCAACTTCGCCGCCGGCGGCGTCGCCACCCCCGCCGACGCCGCCCTCATGATGCGTCTCGGCGCCGACGGCGTGTTCGTCGGCTCGGGCATCTTCAAGTCGGCGAACCCGCCCGCCGTGGCCAACGCCATCGTCCAGGCCGTCACCCACTACGAGGACGACGAGCTCCTCGCCCAGGTCTCGCGCGGCCTCGGCCCCGCCATGCGCGGCCTCTCCGTCGCCTCCCTCCCCGAGGAGGAGGTCCTCGCCAAGCGCGGCTGGTAGCGGCCAGCAAACTCTCAGATGGGGACGTTGACCAGTCGACCGCTCTTCTCGATGCGGTAGATGAATGGCGGGCCGGTGTCTGTGACGGCTTCGATCCGGTCCCACGCCTTCGCAAGCACGCGCAGCTGTTCCCACTGCGAGGCGTTTGCGCCCCACAGGTAGAAAACCCCGACCCGATGTGCGCGGATGGCTTCGCGCTCCACATCCATCAGGTGGTGCTGGTAGTCCTGCCCGATCGCAAACCAGCCCCGCTGGCCGATCTCCGCCAACCACACGTCGTCTGGTGTGTTTTGGGCAAAGTGCTGGTCGTGGGTTTCGACGGTGGCGGGGAAGCCGCGGATGCGCCTCAGATTCCTGCCAAGCCCCTTACCCAGGCTCCGGTCGAGGAACAGGATCAAGCGGCCACGTCCTCGAAGTCCAGTGCGGCGAGCACCTCTTCCCTCTCCAGTGAGAAGTCATCGACGATCTCGTCGATTGTCTCGCCGGCCTCCCGCCTGCCCCTAATGGTCCAGGTAGGAACGCCGCTGACAGTGGGCGCCCCAAAGGCGATTCGGGGGTCGATGAGGATCGGAGACTGCTTCCCCCGCACATGCCACTGGACGACGATGTCTCCTCCCTCGTACTCGAATTCGGGGAGGAACTCATCCCAGGCTCGCTGCCCCCACTTGTTGGCGACGATCGCCCCCGCTTCGTCCCCGGGCAGGATGTCCTCAAGGTTCAGCAGCAAGTCGCGCCCCGCCCGGGCGAACTCGAGCTGGGCAAACGGAAACTCGCACTCGAACTGCTGCGCCGCGTAGTCCCGCGCCGTGCGGATGCCTTTCAGGGAAACCCCCTTGTGGCGGAAAGCGGCCACGACCGCAACTTCAATGAGTTGCAGGTACGAGAGCGCCTCTCTCGGTTCGCGCTCGGGCATTCCTGCGCCGCCCGCTTCCATTCCCCGGTGCCAGCGCGTGACAGTCTGCCGGGTCGTCTGGGCGTATCTCGCAGCCGCGGCGACCCGGTAGGCAGGCAGGTAGAGACGCCGACGCCATGGCTCGGCGAGAGTCGCATGCTGACCGTTTCGCGCCATCCTGCCCCCCTGTGGATTGTCACTTCCGATCTTATGCCACTTCGGCTTGAGCCTCAGCCAGCTCGGAACCGCTCCCTACGTCGGACGGCCCCGCAGGCGCTCGCTCTTCCCCGGCGTCGCCAGCATGAAGGCGATGATCTCCCGCCAGTGGTGACTCACGTAGTACTGCCCCGCCAGCGCCGCCGCCGTCCCCACGCCCACGACCGCCCACTCGCCCGCATTGATGGCCGTGAAGTCGAAGAAGTCGCGCAGCCACGGTGTGTACACCGTCAGCACGAGCGCGAGCCCCAGCAGCCCGCCCAGGAACATCGTCAGCACCGGACGCGTCAGGCTGCGGAACGACGCGCCCTCGAATCCCAGCACCTGGATCATGAAGCCGATGCTGGTGAACCCGATCACCAGCGACACCAGCGTGCGCGACTCCTCGACGCCCTGCCCGAACGCCCACTCCACGAAGAACTGCACGATGATCGCCACGATCGCCAGCGAGATACCCGCCGGCAGCGCAAAGCGCAGGACCGTCGTCAGGTAGTCCTTCCCCGCCCGTGGCGGCGGGATGCTGATGGAAATGAAGACCGCCGGGATGCCCAGCGCCAGCAACGCCGTCAGCGAGCCGTGCCGCGGCAGGAACGGGAACTCCAGCCCCAGCAGCTCCGTCGTGAAGATAAGCAGGTAGGCATAGACGCTCTTCGCCACGAAGAGCTTGCTCAGCCGCGCCGAGTTGCCCAGCACGAAGGTCGCCTCCTGCGCCCCCCGGATGAGCGCCGAGAACGAGTCCCGCACCAGCACGATCCCCGCCACCCCCCGCGCCGTCGACGTGCCCGATTCCATCGCCACGGCGATGTCCGCCGCCCGCAGGGCGTGCACGTCGTTGGCGCCGTCGCCCACCATCGCCACGAAGCGCCCCTGCTCGCGCAGCGACTCGACGATGGCGCGCTTCTGCTGCGGCGAGATGCGCCCGAAGATGCTGTTCGCCTCCACCGCCTCCGCGAACGCCTCCCCCGAAAGGCCCTCGAGGTCCGAACCCGCGATCGTCCCGCCGGGCGTCTCGATCTGGAGCTGCTGGAGCAGGGCCGCGACCGTCTGCGGGTTGTCCCCGCTGATGATCTTGGGCTCGATCCCGAGCTCGGCCATCAGCCGGAACGCCTCCTTCACCTCCGGGCGCAGCACATCCCCGATGGTGATCAGGGCGAGCGGGCGTACGCCCTCGAGCGGCGCCTCCGGGTCGGGCAGCGAGGCCACCTCCGCCAACGCCACCCCCCGGAGGCCGCGCGCGCTCGCCTCCTGGTACGCCGCCAGCAGGCTGTTCGCCTCCCCCGCCGCGAAGAGGGCCTCGGGCGCCCCCAGCACGAACGTGCGCCGTTCCGAGCCGGCCGCCAGCCGCACGGCGCTCCAGCGCCGCGCCGAGCTGAACGGCACCTGCGCTTCCGCGACGGCGGCGTTCTTCCGCCCCGCGAAGGAGTCGGCGAGCGCCGAGGCGGTCTTGCTCTCGTCCGCCGTCGCGGCGGCGAACGCCCCCAGCCACCCCTCCAGCCCCGAGACCCCCGGCGCCCACGTGATCGCCTGCACGGTCAGGCGGTTGGCGGTGAGCGTGCCCGTCTTGTCCAGGCAGACCACGTCCGCGTAGTTGAGCGCCTCCACCGCCTGGATGTCCTGCACGATCGCCCCCGACCGCGACACCCGCACGGCCCCCACCGCGAACGCCACCGTCATCCCCAGCAGCAGCCCCACCGGCACAATCGTCGTCACCGTTGCCGTCGTCGCCTTCAGCGACTCCGTCAGCCCCTCGTCCTCGACGCTGTACGAGATCAGCAGCGCGACCGTCAGCACGATCGTCGCCCCCACCAGCACGCGCAGCAGGCGCTTCAGATGGATCTGGAGCGGAGTCATGCGGCGCACCAGCTGGCGCGCGTCGGCCGTCAGCTTGAGCGCATACGCCTCCGTCCCGACTCGCTCCGCGGTGTAGTACAGATCACCCGCCACGCAGAACGACCCCGACAGCAGCTCGTCCCCGGGCACCTTCCGCACCGAATCCGATTCACCCGTGAGTAGCGACTCGTCCACCTCCCCCGACCGCCCCGTGACCGGCCCGTCCGCCACCACCTGGTCCCCCTGCCGCAGGTGCACCAGGTCCCCGCGCACCACGTCCTCCGCCGGTATCTCCCGTTCCTCCCCGCCCCGCACCACGGCCGCCCGCGGCGCCGTCAGCGCCACCAGCGAGCGCAGCGTCCGCACCGCGTGCAGCTCCTGGAACGTGGAGACCACCACGTTCGCGAAGACGACCACGCCGACGAACAGCCCATCGCGGTACTCCCCCACCACCAGCAGCGCCACGATCATGAGCAGCAGGATCACGTTGAAGAACGTGAGCGCGTTGGACCGCACCACGTCCCAGTCGCCGCGCTGCCGCGTGGTGTCGACGTTGCCCTCGCCCGCCTCCAGGCGCCGCCTCGCCTCCGCCTCGCTCAGCCCCACCCCGGGCCCCGGCGCGCCCACCGCTTCCCCTACTGCACTCGTCACAACCCCTACAGGGTATCGCGTGGCGATTGGTGACCGTCGATCCAGCCCCTTGCCGACCGCAACCGCTGTGCTAGGATGCCCTTGCCATGGCCCTCACCTTCGACACGCGCAAGGCCTTCCAGAAGCTGCTCGAGCGCGGCCTCCCCGAGCCCGCCGCCAATGGCATCGTCGAAGTCGTCGAGGAAGCCACCAACACGGTCGTCACCGCCGATATCCTCCGCGCCGAAATGGCCCAGATTCGCTCCGAGATGGCCCAGGACCGCGCCGAGATGTGGCGCGCCTTCTGGATATTCGGGACCGGCATCGTCGCTGCCCTCGGCGTCATCGTCGCCGTCGTAAACGCCCTCGGCTAGCCCTCGCCATGACCCTCCCCGCCGAGGATGCAACCAACACGGTCGTCACCGCCGACATCCTGCGCACGGAGCTGCAGACGCTCCGTGGGGAGTTCCGCGCCGAGTTCGCCCAGATTCGCTCCGAGATGGCCGACTGCGCCGAGATGTGGCGCGCCTTCTGGATATTCGGGACCGGCATCGTCGCCGCCCTCGGCGTCATCGTCGCCGTCGTAAACGCCCTCGGCTAACCCCGCCCGAACCGCCCCCGCACCAGCCGCACCGCCACCGTCACCCCGCTGGCCACCCCCAGACCCACCAGCGTCCAGTAACACTCCCCCGCCACCGTCCCCGCCGCCGCCCCCAGCAGACGCACATCCCGCGTCGCCAGCATCCCCAGCACCGACCACCGACCACCGACCACCGACCACCCCTCCCCCCCCCACAGCCCCTCCGCCTCCGCCCGCGCCCGGCTGTAGCTCACCGTGAGCGCCCCCGCCAGCGCCAGCGCCCCCACCACCTCCGGCCGCGGCCAGTCCTCGAAGCGCGCCGCATAGACCGTCATCCCCGCCAGGATGGCCGCGTCCGCGTACCGATCCGCGATCGCATCCAGCGCCGCCCCGAAGCGCGAGGCCCGCCCCGTCAGCCGCGCCAGGTCCCCATCCACCCCGTCGATGATGCTCGCCAGCTGGATCCCGATTCCCCCCGCCACCTGCCACCCCAGCCCCACCAGCGCCCCCACCCCCAGCGAGAACGCCAGCGTCACCGCCGTCATCCCGTTCGGCGTGACCGGCGTGTGCGTCAGCACGGCCGCCACAGGACGGCTCACCCGCCGGTTCACGTAGCGCGAGACCATTCCATCCATGGTGGTCGGTGACTGGTGCCCTGTGGCCGGTGGGGTGGCGAGGACCAGCCACCAATCACTAGCCACCAGCCACTACGCGGCGCGCAGCCCCCTACCCCATTCCCCCCAGCGAGAGGCCCACCAGCAGCCCGATGAACCCCAGGCACACGACGCTCAAGATCCCGATCGTTCTCCACATGCGCGCCAGTCTACCGTTGGCCGGTGTTTAACGGTTAGCGGCTTGCCCCCACCCACCGATCACTGCTCCCCTTCTTCCCCCACCACCACGCACGTCAGCTCCTCCGCCTGGAACCCCGCGTACTCCTCGCAGACGTACCCGTCCCCGTCGTGGTCGTACTCCAGAGGCACGTGGTAGTCCGCGAACCCGCCCCCATCCGACGGCCGCCGCGGACGCAGGAACCGCGAGGCCTCCTCGCACGACTTGTACGCCGTCGCCAGCATGATCGTCCGCTGCCACCCCGCCCACTCCTCGAAGTCCGTGTAGAACCGCACCAGCGTCACCCCGAACGCCTCCTCGAACGCCGCGTGCGGCTCCGCCCCCTCCCGCACCGCCTCGTAGAACCCCACCCAGTCCTCCCACGTCCCGTACGACTCCACCGCGTACAGCGCCGCCGCCCCCATCAGGTCCTCGTGACCCCGCCCCTCCCGGAACGCCCCCGCCGGCTGGTGGAACACCGCCGACCGGTACCGGTCCTCCCGCAGCGTCGGCGGCTCCCCCGTCTGGTACAGCGTCCAGTAGTAGTCGAGCGTCCCCACCCCCACCCAGCGAGCCGTCAGGTACGGCGTCTGCACCGCGTACTCGAACCACTCGTGCGCGATCGCCTCCGCGTTCCCCCGGCACTCAGGCGTGAAGAACAGGTGCGTCCCCCGCTGGAACGAGCACCCGTCCGGCAGCGATTCCAGCCGCTCCCCGAACGCATCCTCGTACCGAACCAGCAGCCCCGATGCCCGGTACGCGATGTTCACCGTGATCCGACCCTCGTGCGTCAGCCCCAGGTTCGTGCGCGCATACGTGATCACCCGCCGCAGCTCCCGCGAGATCGCCGACCGCGCCGACCGCAGTTCCGGCATCCCCCGCACCGTGCAGCACCCCGCCCGCCCCGACGGCGCCTCCCCCGGTGGCAACTGCGGGACCGCCGCCGGCATCGGATCCAGCAGCGCCGGCAGCCGCTCCGGCTCCACCTCCACCCACACCGGAACCGCCAGGCTGACCGTCTCGCCCACCAGCAGCCCATCCACCACTGCGTGCGGCTCCAGGTCCACCCGGAAGTCGTGCGTGACCCACTCCCGCCCCTCCTGCCGCGTCAGCACGAACGCCGATGAGGCCTTCGTGTCCACCCAGAACGTCATCTCCAGCTCCACCGTCTTCTCCACCGTGCGCGTGGCCGCGAACGCCCCCAGCGCCCCCCCGATCGCGATGATCGCCACCAGCCCCGCGATGACCGCCGTCTTCATGGCCCGCAGGATAGACCCCCGCCGACCCCTCACCCGTAAGCGGCGCCGGGAAGCGCCCTACTGGAGGCCCGGAACCTCGCACAATGGCAGCGTGTAGGCCCCCTCGCAGACGATGCCGTCCCCGTCCTCGTCGACCGCCAGCGGTACCCGGAAGTCCGGGAAGCCCCGCCCCGTGCCCACCGAACCCTGCTGCGGACGCAGGCTCTGCGATGCCTCGTAGCACGATGGGAACGATCCCGCGATCAGGATCAGCTCCTGGCGCTCCCCCCACGCCTCGAACGCTCCGTAGAACTCCGGCAGCGTTACCCCTAACACCGCCTCGAAGGCGCTGCTCGCGTCCTCCCCCAGCAGCAGCCGGTCGTAGAGCTCGATCCAGTCCTTGATGTCCCCGTAGTGCTCCAGCGCGTAGAGCATGCCCATCGTCTGCATGGCCTCGCTCGCCTCGTCCCGGCGCAGGTCGCCCGGGTCCTCGTAGAACGCCGCCCGCAGGTAGGCGTCGTCGTTCAGGGCCGGCGCTCGCCCGGCCTGGTGGGCGGGAACGTACCCGAGCGTTCCGTACGCGATCCACGCCGGCTCGATCCCCTCCGGCTCCAGCACCCGCGCGAAGTACTCCCGCGTATACGCGGCCTCGTCCAGGCGGCACTCCGGGGTGAAGAACACGTGCTCCCCCCGCTGGAACGAGCACCCGTCCGGCAGCGCCTCCAGCCGCTCGCCGAACGCCTGCTCGTACCGCACCAGCATCCCGCTCTCCGAGTGCGCCAGGTTGATCGTGATGCCCCCCCGATGCGTGAAGCCGTAGGTTTTCCAGGCGAACTCGATCACCCCTTCCATGATCTCCACCGCCTCCTCCCGCGTTTCCGAGTCGTCATCCAGACCCTCCACCTCGCAGCAGCTCGCCAGCGACCGGTCCGTGGTGAAGAACGTCGCCCGCTCCCCCGGCGGCGTTGCCACCGGCTCCGCCACCTCCACCTCCACCAGCACCGGCACCGCCACCGTCACCAGCGGGCTCAGGTAGTACCGCCCCGAGTTGCTCCGGCTGCTCATGTCGAGCGCCGCGCTCGTCACCCACTCGTCCTCCCCACCGCCCTCGGGACGCGTGCTCACGAACAGCTCCCCGTCCGAGACCCGCTGCCAGACCCGCACATCTACCCCCGCCTCCGTCTCCACCACCCGCGTCGCCGCGAACGCCCCCAGCGCTCCCCCGATAGCCAGCGCCCCGATCAGCCCCGCGATCACCGCGTTCTTCATGCCCGCCAGCATACGATAGTGGATAGCGGCTGGTGGATAGTGACTGGTGGCTCGCCCCCACCGACCACCGACCACCGATCACCGGCCACCCGGTAACCTTTCCCCCCTCCCGCGTTATCCCCCTCAAGACCAGCGTGCGCGCAGGCTCCGTGGGGCCTGTGCGTGGGCGGAAATGGTTGACCGGGAGCTATGCGAAACGTAGGCTCCGCTCAACTCTGTCCGCAGCTTGAACCACGGAGAAAGGAGGCCGTTCTCCCCCGCTGAGCGAGGCGCGCGCGCCGGCCCGAAAG
>CAYMDV010000014.1:24581-76488 GCA_964389725.1 uncultured Anaerolineaceae bacterium | reverse complement strand
CGCACCGCCGTCGGGCTCGCCCGCAACCGCTGGAGCCCCGCGCCGCTCGACACGGGCGTCGCGGGAACCTGGCGCGACGTGCGCGGCCGCAACAGCCGCCAGTTGCTGCGGCACCTGGAGCACACCGCCGCTGTGCACCGCTTCGTGGCCGTGCTCGCCCAGCAGGCGCGCGCGGAGGGCCGCGAGATCGCGCAGCTCGACCCGCCCCGGCGCGCCTCCCGCTACTTCCGCCACGGCGGGCGCGCGCGCGCCGTCCACCCCGACGCATTCGGCGTCCTGCGCGGCGACGGGGAGCCGTGGGCCTTCTTCCTGGAATGGGAGCGCCGCGCCGTCAGGCCCTCGACGATGGCCGCGCGCCTCGCGCCCTACCTGCGCTACTACGCCTCCCACCGCCCCACCGACGACCACGGCGTCCGGCCCGCCGTCCTCGTCGTCCTCCGCGACGGGATCGCCGCCGATCACTTCCTGCGCGTCGCGCGGCGCGAGATGGACCGCGTCGGGGTCAGGCTGCCGCTGGGGGTCTCCCACGAGGCGCTCCTCGACGCGCAGGGGCCTCTGGGAGACGCCTGGCGCGCGCCGGGCGGGCGCGCGCCGGTTCCTCGGCAGGCGGCGTCCTGAGTGCGCGGGGGCCGGAAACGGGCTGAAGCCGCGTCCGGTCCCTAGGCCGCCCGCAGGCGCCTGCGGCGCCGCCAGCGCACGAAGTGGATGAACGTCCAGATCAGCTTGACGTCCCGTTCGGGGAGGTCGGCGACGGCCTCCCGGAAGACGGCGGCCGCCTCGCGGCGCCGATCCCGGTCGGGTCCCGTGCGCTCCTCGAGTTCGTACACATCCGTCCCGCAGTGGAAGGCGACCGCGACGCGGTGCTCGTACGTGGGCCTCGTCCGCCCCGCCTCCCAGAACCAGACGGTCTGCGAGGCCACGCCGACGAGCGCCGCCAGCTCGCGCTGGGTGAGACCCGCACTCCGGCGCGCCTCGCGGATGCGGGCGGCGACGCTGTCCTCGGGATCGGTCTGCGGGATGGTCATCACGCTCGCTCCGGGGGGCCGGAGCGGTCTTCCCGTAGCTGGAGCACGGGTGGAAGCGGGGCGTCGGGCGCGGCGGCCGGCGCCGCCGCGGCGCGGGGAGCGCCCGGGGCGATCTCCTCGCCGCGCACCGGCAGGCTGCCGGTCTCCGAGGGCGCTTCGGCGAACGCGCGACCCGCATCCGTCAGCCTGACCGCGCGCGCGAGGCGTCGCGCGCGAACGATCAGGCCGGCCTCCTCGCACGCGTCGAGCGAGTAGCCAACCACCGACTTCGAGCCGAACCCGGTCTCGTCCTTCACTTCCTGCATGGTCGGCGGGTAGCCGTGCTTGGCCGCGTAGCGGGCGATCACCCCGAGCACCGCGCGCATCCGCTCTTCCAGCGGCACCGTGCCGGCCCCGGGCGAGCGCCGTCGCCGCCGCCGAGGGGCGTCGCGTGCCTCCCGTGCAAGCGCGCGTTCCGCCGGTGCAAGCGCGGGCGCCTGGCAGTGCAGGGCGAGGCCCCGGCGGTGCCTGCGGGTCGGCCTCGCCCGGCCCGCCTCCCAGCTCCAGACGGTCTGGCGGGTCACGCCGAGACGGGCGGCCAGGGCGCCCTGGGTGAGGCCCGCGCCCCGGCGCGCCTCGCGGATGAGGGCGGCAAGACAGGCTTCGGGATCGATCTGGCTAGTGTTCATCGCGTTCGCTCCTCGGGGGTGGCGGAGGCGCCGGCAGGGGAAGGGACGGTGGGCGAGTCGTCAGTCATCGCGGGGGGCGCCGGCGCGGGGCAGGTCGCGCTCGGGTTGCATGAGCACCCCGTCGCGGAGCCCGAGCACCGCCGCCAGCGTCAGCAGCAGGAAGAGGTGCTCCCCGCTGGGAACCGTCCCGCGCCGCCACAGCGAGAGCCGGTAGGTGGTGACCCCGAGCAGCCGCGCCAGCCCCCGCCAGCTCAGCCCGGCCGCCTCCCGGAAGCGCTCCAGCCGCTCCGGGAAGTCGGGCGGGAAGCCGCGCCCGAGGGGCCGCGCGACCTGTCGCTTCACTCCCATCGCCCGTCCTCCTCCTCGGCCTCCGCCGCGAGGCCGCCGCTGAACTCGGGATAGAGCGCCTTCAGCCCGCCCGGCGTGCGCGACGCCAGCACGATCAGGCCGTACATCGCGCCGCCGCTCGGCGTGCGTCCCCTCCGCCAGGCCGCGACGCGCCGCTCGCTCACGCCCGGCCGCGCCGCGAGCTCGCGCCACGACCACCCGGCCGCCTCGATGAAGCGCTCCAGGCGCTCGGGCAGGTCGTCCAGGTAGCGCTCGCGGATCTCCTCCTGCGTGAGGATCGGGATGTCCCGCCCCTCACCCGGATCGTGCGTTCGTTCGGCGCTTCCATGTGCATCACCTCCTCGGTGTGATTGCGCTTGATCGATGTCCTGCGTCCCGCCCGACCGCCGGCGGTCCGGTCGGGAGCCAGATGGCGGGCGCGGCGTGCTCGCCGTTCCCGTCCAGCAGCAGCCGAACCCCGCCGGGTGTGCGGTCTGCCAGCAGGAAGAGGGCGTACGTCGAGTCGCCGCAGGGCTTCGTCCCGTCGCGCCAGCGCTGCAATTGCCGGGGGTCGGCGCCGATGCACGCCGCCAGCACGTCCCAGGAGACGCCCAGCGCCTCCTTGAAGCGCCGCAGCCGCCGCGGGAAGTCCTCGGGCAGGAACGGCTCGTCGAGCAGGAGCTCCGGGGGCGGCGCGCTGCGCATCATGCGGCCGCCTCCATGACGAAGAGCTCGTCGAAGTCCGTGATCCCGAGCGCGGCCATCAGGCGTACCCGCATCTCCGGCGACGGGAAGCGCCTGCCGTTCATCATCTGCGAGAGATAGCCGGGATCGATGTCGTGCCGCCGCGCGAACGCGTTCTGGCTCAGGTTGTGGCGGTTCAGGTACTCCCACACCACGTCCGCCCGCAGCCTCACGCGCCTCTCGCGCTTCACGCGGCGCCGTCCTCGCGGTCCCGCTCCTCGCCCGCCGGCACCTTCCCCGCCTCGCGCTCCGCCGCCCCGTAGCGGTCGGGATGGGCGAGGGCGTGGCGGGCGATGATGCGCGCCAGCGTCCGCAGGCCCTCGAGGCGCTGCGCCTCCTGTTCGTCGCTCAGCTGTCGCTCGGTCTGCACGAGTCTGTCCCACTACGATTCCTGGTCCCGGCGGCGCTGGGGGTGGTCGGCGGCCGCGCCGGGGCTGTACACTGCGCCCACGATCAGAACTACCGTTCTGTTTGAAGGAGGCTAGCAGCGCCGCACACGCTCGACAATGCCCCGAAGGGGGTTTTCCGGCCCTTTTCGGCAAATCGTTTGCTCTGATGTAGCTGCGATGTAGCAGGAGCCGATCAAGTGGTGCGTGATCACGCTAAAGTGAGCATGCAGATGAGGAGAATCCCGCGATGACAGACCGACCCGAACCCACACCCGCCGCGCTCTACGCGCGCGTCTCCAGCGACCGCCAGGACGTCGACCTCTCCGTCGCCGCCCAGCTGCGCGCGCTGCGCGAGTACGCCGAGAAGAACAACTACGTCGTCGCCCGCGAGTACGTCGACGAGGCGGAGAGCGGCCGCGTCGCCGACCGGCCCGAGTTCCGCAAGATGCTCGACGCCGCCACCGCCGCCGACGCGCCCTTCGAGCAGATCCTCGTCTGGAAGTTCAGCCGCTTCACCCGCAAGCGCGAGCACGCCGTCGCCTTCAAGTCGATGCTGCGCCGCCGCGGCGTGCGCGTGGTGTCCATCACCGAGCACGCCGACGACTCCCCCACCGGCAAGCTCATGGAGGCGATCATCGAGAGCGTCGATGAGTTCTACAGCGCCAATCTTGCCGAAGAGGTTACCCGCGGCATGCGCGAGGCCGCCTCGCGCGGCTTCTGGGTCTCGACCTACGCCCCCTACGGCTACAGGAAGGTGCGGGTGCAGGACGGGGCCAAGGAGCGGCCGAAGCTGGAGCTCGACCCGCCCGCCGACGCCGTGGTGCGGCGCGTCTTCGAGATGGTCCTCGCGGGTAAGAGCGTCCTCGACATCGTGCGCACCCTCAACGACGAGGGCATCCCCACCCGCAACGGCGGGCGCTGGCTGAAGAACACCGTGCACGGGATGCTCACCAACGAGAGCTACGCCGGCACGCTCGTGTGGGGCAAGCGGACGAAGAGCAAGGCGCCGCCCGTGCGCGTCGAGGGCGCCGTGCCCGCGATCGTGAGCCGGGAGGAGTTCGAGCGCGTGCAGGCGCTTTTCAAGGAGCGCGCGCCGAAGGTCGTCCACCCGCGCCGCGCCTCCAGCCCCTACCTGCTGAGCGGCCTCGTCAAGTGCGAGAGCTGCGGGCGCGCGCTCACGGCCGCCGAGGCGAAGAGCGGCAAGTACACCTACTACGTCTGCCAGTCGCTCATCAAGACCGGCAAGGAGGCCTGCGCCACGCCACGGCTCAACGCGAAGCGCTTCGAGGAGACGATCATCGGGCAGCTCCGCGACCACATCCTCACCGAGTCCAACATCCGCGACCTCGTGCGCATGCTCGACGAGGAGATGGACGGCGTGGCCCACGAACAGCGCCAGAAGCTGGAGAGCATCGAGGCCGAGCTGGAGGACGTGCGCCGGCGGATGAGCCGCGTCTGGCAGATCGTCGAGAACACCGACCTCGAGATGGCCGACGCCTCGGAGCGCATCAAGGAGCACCGTGAGCGCCAACAGCGGCTCGAGATCGCCGCCGACGAGGCCCGGGCGATGCTGGCCGAGCGGCGTGTGCTGCTGGACAGCGCCGAGACGGTCGCGGCCTTCGCGGCGGAGATGAGCGAGTTCCTGCGGACCAGCGAGATCACCGAGACGCGGGCGTTCGTGCGGTCGTTCGTGAAGGCGATCCTGGTGCGGCCCGGGCAGGCCACGATCCACTACACAATCCCCACGCCGCCGGACAGCCCCATCGGTGGCGGAGACGCCGCGGATGTGGCTCTGTCAGGCCGAGTTATGAGTACGGTACGTGTTGGTGGGCGATGAGGGACTCGAACCCCCGGCCTCTTCGGTGTAAGCGAAGCGCTCTAACCAGCTGAGCTAATCGCCCTCGGACCCCGCCCAGTCTAGCCCCACCGCCCCTACAGGACCGACCGTATCCCCTCCCCCAGCCCGATGCGCGGCTCCCACGCAATCACCGTCTTCGCCTGCGACGTGTCCGCGCACTTGCGCTGCTCCTCGAACGCCCCCCGCGGGTTCGGGATGATGTGCTCCACCTCGCCCCCCACCAGCGCCGCGATCTCGTTCACCGAGGTCTCCTCCCCCGACCCCACGTTCAGCGCCACCGCCCGCCCCTCCGGCAGCTCCGAGTTGGCCGCGTGCAGGTTCGCCCGCACCACGTCCTCGATGTGCACGTAGTCCCGCGTCTGCGAGCCATCGCCGTAGACGGTCAGCGGCTTGCCCTCGTCCCGCAGCCGCAGGAAGTGCGGGATCACGAGCGCGTACGCCCCCTCCGCCGATTGCCGCGGTCCGTACACGTTGAAGTACCGCAGCGAGACCACCTGCAGCCCGAACAGGCTCGCGAACAGGTCCGCGTACTGTTCCCCGATCAGCTTGTGCAGCCCGTACGGCGACATCGGGTTCGGCTCCAGGTCCTCCGTCATCAAATGCGTCTCCTGGTCCCCGTACACGCTCGAGGACGACGACACGACCACCCGCTCGACGCCGTGCTCGCGCGCCGCCTGCAGCACGTTCAGCGTGCCGTTCACGTTGACGGCGTGCGTCCCGATGGGGTCGTCGACCGACTGCTGGACGCGCGGCAGGGCGGCCAGGTGGAACACCCACCCCGCCCCCGCCACCACCGACCGCACCGCCTCCCCGTCCGCCACCGACCCCTCCACCAGCTCCGCCGCCGGGTTCAGGTGCTCGAGGTTCCCCGACGAAAGGTCGTCGAGCACCACCACCTCGGCCCCCTCCCCCACCAGCGCATCGACGATGTGGGAGCCGATGAACCCGCATCCGCCCGTCACCACGCAGCGCATGCGGCCATGCTAGAGCCCGCTGCCCGTCCGGCCTAGCGTCGCGGTCTTAGGTAGCCGTGGACGTAAGCTCCGCGTCGTCGTCGGTGATTCCGAGTATGCGGTCGTAGAGCTCCGCGCGGCTCAGATTCTCGCGGGAGTCCAACCCGTCGCCACGGGCCTTCATGGACTCCAGGCGCGCCTCCTGGCGTCTGAGCAGGCGATCGAAGCGCTCCTCCGCCGTTTCCACGTACTCACAGAGGTACGCCCGCACGAGCTCGTCGACATCTGTACCGGCCTCGGCTGCCCGCTCGCAGGCGAGCCGGTAGGTCTCGTCGTCGATCGAGACGGTGACGGTCTTCATACCGACCAGTGTCACGAATCCGGTAGGTCGCGGCAAGGGTCACCGCAGACACGGGCGCGAGGGCGGGCTACGATTGTCCCATGGCCCCCAATCGCATCGCCGTGCTCGGCTCCACCGGCTCCATCGGACGCCAGACCATCGACGTCGTCCGCCAGCTCCCCGAGTTCTTCGAGATCACCGCCCTCGCCGCCGGCCGCAACACCGCCCGCCTCGCCGGGCAGGTCGCCGACCTGCGTCCCCGCTACGTCTACGCCGCCCAGCGCGATGGCGCCCTCGACGACGCCATCGCGTCGGCCGGCGCCTCCTGGCTGCCCATGGACGAGATGGCTGTCTCCGACGATGTCGACATCGTCCTCGCGGGCACGGGGGGAGCGGCCGGGCTGCTCCCCACGATCGCCGCCCTCGAAGCGGGCAAGCCCGTCGCCATCGCCAACAAGGAGGCGCTCGTCATGGCCGGGCACCTCATCCGCCGCGCGATGGTCGCCGGCGGCGGCGACCTTCGCCCCGTCGATAGCGAACACTCCGCCATCTGGCAGTGCCTCTGGGGCGAAGAGGACCACGGCATCCGCCGCATCATGCTCACCGCCAGCGGCGGCGCCTTCCGCGACCTCGAGCCCGGCGAGCTCGCCGCCGTCACCCCCGCCCAGGCCCTCAAGCACCCCACCTGGAACATGGGCGACAAGATCACCGTCGATTGCGCCACCCTCATGAACAAGGGCATGGAGACGATCGAGGCCATGTGGCTCTTCGATGTGCCCATGGAGGCCGTCCAGGTCGTCCTCCACCGCGAATCCATCGTCCACTCCCTCGTCGAGTTCAGCGATGGCAGCGTGAAGGCCCAGCTCGGCGTGCCCGATATGCGCCTCCCCATCCAGTGCGCCCTCGCCTACCCCGAGCGCATGCCCGAGCCACCCTCCCCCGCCCTCGACCTCGCCGTCGCCGGCCAGCTCACCTTCGGCGAACCCGATAGCTCGCGCTTCCCCTGCCTGCGCCTCGCGATGGAGTCAGGGCGCCTGGGCGGCACCTACCCCGCCGCCATGGCCGCCGCCGACGAGGTTGCCGTCGAGCGCTTCATGGCGGGCGAGGTCGGCTTCCTCGATATCGCCGGCATCATCGAGGGCGTCATGGAGCGCCACGAATCCACACCCGATCCCGACCTTGAGGCCGTCTTCGCCGCCGACGCGTGGGCGCGCGCCGCCGCGGAGGTGGCTCCCGCGGGGGCAAGCGCGTGAGCTTCCTCTTCACCTTCGACCTGATCGACTTCCTGCGCTCGGCCCTGCCCTTCGCCGCCATCCTCGTCGCCCTCGTCGTCATCCACGAGCTCGGGCACTTCGTCGCGGCCAAGGCCTTCGGCATCAAGGTGCTCGAGTTCGGCATCGGCTTCCCCCCGCGCATCAAGGGGCTCTCGTGGCGGCGCGGCGAGACCGAGTACACGATCAACTGGCTCCCCATCGGCGGATTCGTGCGCATGCTGGGCGAAGAGGACCCGAGCGACCCCCGCTCCCTCGCCGCCGCCCCTCGCTGGAAGCGGCTCGTGGTGATGGCCGCGGGCGTGGTCATGAATGTCGTCCTCGCCCTCGCCCTCTTCACCGTCGGCTTCATGATCCCCAGCGAACGCTCCCTCAACCTCGCCCAGGTCTCCGAGGTCATGCCCGGATCCCCCGCCTCCAGGGCCGTCGTCACGGGCACGATGCGCGATGGCTCCGTGCCCCTGCAGGGCCTCCAGCCCGGCGATGTCGTCATGGAGGTCAACGGCCGCGAGGTGCGCAACGTCAGCGAGCTCATCTTCAGCACCCGCCGCTACATCGGCGAGACCCAGACCTGGGAGATCACCCGCGCCAACTCCACCCTCATGGCCGAGGTCTACGCCCGCTGGCGGCCCCCCGAGGGCCAGGGCCCGACCGGCATCCGCGTGGGCGCCCCCACCACCTGCTCCGGCATCGACGACGACGGCAACCCCATCAACTGCCGTGCGACGTACCCCTTCACCGAGCGCCAGTGGTACCCGCCCTGGGAGGCGATCGGGCGCGGCTGGCGCGCCATGATCGACGCCGTCGTCGTTACCAAGAACGAGATCCAGGTGCGCGTCGGCGGCAGCAGCGGCGTCGCCCCCGACCAGCCCCTCCTCTCCGGCCCCGTCGGCATCGCCGGAACCACCGGCGATATCATCGAGCGGGCCGGCTGGCGACCCCTCATCGAGCTCGCCGCCCTCCTCAGCCTCTCCCTCGCCGTCTTCAACGCCCTCCCCATCCCCGCCCTCGATGGCGGCCGCATGTTCTTCGTGCTCGTCGAGATCCTGCGCGGCGGGAGGCGCATCTCCCCCGAGCGCGAGGGCTTCGTGCATTTCGTCGGGTTCGTCGTGCTCCTGGGCGGCATGGTCGTCATCACCTACTTCGACATCCTCCGCCTCATCACCTGACGCACCCGCCGTGCTCTTCAGCGCCATCTTCATCACGCTCTACGTCCTCGGATGGCTCGCGCTCGGGTTCGTGCCGTGGCTTCTCCTGAGCGTCATCACCCGCGGTAACGCCGGGCTGCGCTATCTTCCCCTCAGCCTGTTCGCGGGCGTCGTGGGCGGACTGCTCGTCCCGGTCCTCATCCGGGACGACGGTCTGGGGCTCATCCTCAGCTTCGTGCTGGCCCTCGTGCTCCCGACGGTCGTGCTCGCCATCCAGCGGGCCACCCGCCGTCCGCCCGCAGATTCCCGAGGGTAATGTGACCACGCTCGCGCTCTCCACCATGTACGCCCAGCAAGACCGCTTCGACGACGGCGCCGCCTTCGCGCGCTACGCCGCCGAGGCCGGCTACGACGCCATCGAGGTCTCCCACTCGACCTCCGAGGAGAAGCTGCGCGCCCTCCTCGACGCCAACGCCCTGCCCGTGACCTCGATCCACCAGCCCGCCCCCCACGTCCCCGTGGCCGGCGGCCGCGGCAACGCCGACCTCAACCTTGCCGCCACCGACCCCGCCGAGCGGGAGGAAGCGGTCGGGCACGCCCTCCGCAGCCTGGAGTGGGCCGCGGAGGCTGGCGCCAGCGCCCTCGTCGTCCATCTGGGCGAAGTCGAGATGGCGTGGTCCGGCCCGGAGGCGGAGCTGTACCGCCTCTTTCGCCAGCACGGCATCCGCGATAACCGCGCCGGCGAGGTTCGCGCCGGGATGGAGGAGCGCCGCGCCGAGGCCGCCCCTGCCAACCTGGAGGCCGCCCGCGCCTCCCTCGAGCAGCTCGTCGAGGCGGGCCGCCCCCACGGCATCGTCATCGGCCTGGAGAACCGCCTCCAGTTCCACCAGATTCCCCACCCGGATGAAACCCTCGCCCTCCTCGATGGCTTCGCCCCCGCCGAGGCCGGCCACTGGCACGACACCGGCCACGCCGAAATCCTCGACCGCCTCGGCTTCATGCCCCACCGCGACTGGTTCGAGAAGCTGGGCGACCAGCTCGTCGGCGCCCACGTCCACGATGTCCGCGCCGTCATCGACCACCGCGCCCCCGGCACCGCCCAGCTCGACTGGGCCATGGTCGCCGAGGGCCTCTCCGCCCTCGACACCGTCACCCTCGAGGTCGACCAGCGCGAACCGGACGAGGCCGTCCGCGCCGCCCCCGCCTTCCTCCGCTCCGTCGGGTTCGCCTGAGCCGCTAGTCCTCGAAGGCGATGTCGAGGGCGATGTCGAGCGCGGGCGCGCTGTGCGTCAGCGCCCCCGACGAGATCGCGTCGACGCCCGTCGCGGCGATTTCTGCGATCCGCTCCAGCGTGATCCCCCCGCTCGCTTCCAGCCTCGCCCGCCCCGCCACCAGCGCGACCGCCTCGCGCATCTCCGCCGTGCTCATGTTGTCCAGCAGGATCCACTCGGGTTCCGCCGCCAGCGCCGCCTCCAGCTCCTCCAGCGTGTCCACCTCGACCTCGATGGGCGTCTGCGGTGCGTGCTGCCGGATCGCCCCCACCGCGGACTTGAGCGTCTGCCCCTGCCGTCCGATCGCCTCGCGGTGGTTGTCCTTGATCATCGCCATCGCCACCAGGTCGCGCCGGTGGTTGGTGCCGCCCCCGCAGCGCACCGCGTACTTCTCCAGGTCCCGCAGACCGGGCGTCGTCTTGCGCGTGTCGAGGATGAGGCAGTCCGTCCCGGCCGCCGCCTCGACATAACGCTCCGTTAGCGTCGCGACCCCCGACAGCCGCTGCAGGAGGTTCAGCGCCGTCCGCTCCCCCGAGAGGATTGCCTGCGCGGGTCCGGTCACGCTCGCGAGCGCCGCCCCGCCCTCGACCCCGTCCCCATCCGCCACGTGCGCCTCGAAGGCGACCCGCTCGTCCAGCGTGGCGAACACGTGGCGAGCCACCACAAGCCCGCAGACCACCCCCGCCTCCCGCGCCACCAGCCGCCCCCGCGCCACGAGCTCCGGGTCGACGACCGCCTGGGTCGTCACGTCGTCGCCGGCCCGATCCTCGGAGAGGGCCGCCCGCACCACGGCGGCGATGGCGCCGACGGGGGGCGGTTCAACCACCACGGTGGAACACCAGGCGCCGCTGCCAGCGGGCGTCGTCTCGTTCGGGGAAGTCGGTACGGAAGTGGGCGCCGCGGCTCTCCTCGCGCGTGAGTGCGGCCGTCAGCAGGAGCTCGGCGAAGACCGCCAGCCAGGCCCGCTCGTGCGCCTCCCGCGAGGCCTCTCCGGCCACCGCCGGCCACGATCGCACCTCCGCCAGCCCCGCCCCCAGCTCCTCCCCCGAGCGCTCGATGCCCGCCCGTTGCCACAGCAGCCGCTGGACTGTCGCATGATCGGGAGGCGAGCCCCCCACCGGCGCGAACGCCGTCGAGGACGGCCAGGGCGCCATCGCCCCGCCCGCCCCGCTGGCGAGGTGCTCGACCGCCCGCTTCGCGAATACGACCGTCTCCAGCAGCGAGTTGCTGGCCAGCCGGTTGGCCCCGTGCACCCCCGTCGCCGCGCTCTCCCCGCACGCGTAGAGGCCGGGCACCGTCGTCCGGCCCCACTCGTCCGTGCGAACCCCGCCCATCAGGTAGTGCGCCGCCGGCGCGACCGGCACGGGGTCCTGGCGAAGGTCGATGCCGTGGTCGCGGCAAAACGCGGCGATGCCCGGGAAGCGCTCGATCGGGTCGACCCCGCCCAGCGCCGTGCAATCGAGCCACACGTGGTCGGCCTGCGCGGCCTGCATCTCCGCGACCATCGCCCGCGCCACCACGTCGCGCGGCGCGAGGTCGGCCAGCGGGTGGTAGCCCTCCATGAACGCCTCGCCGCCGGAGTCGCGCAGCACGGCGCCCTCGCCCCGCAGCGCCTCCGAGATCAGGAACGGCGGCGCCCCCTCCTGCCGGAAGGCGGTCGGGTGGAACTGGTAGAACTCCAGGTCGGTCACCTCCGCCCCCGCCGCGAACGCGAGCGCGATCCCGTCTCCCGTCGCCACCGGCGGGTTCGTCGTATGCGAGAAGGCCGCCCCCGCCCCGCCCGTCGCCAGCACCACCGCCGGCGTCTCGAACACCACCTCGCCCCCCGACTCCAGGTCGAGGGTGCGCAGCCCACTGGTCGCGCCCCCCTCCAGCAGGACCTCCGTCGCGAGGGTGTGCGACCGCACGGTCACCCGGCCGCTCTCGATGCGCTCCGCCAGGGCCGCCGTGATCGCCGCCCCCGTGCGATCGCCGCGCGCGTGGAGCACGCGCGCGTTGCGATGCGCCCCCTCCCGCCCGAACGCCCGCCCCGCTCCCTCGCTGTCGAAGTGAACGCCGTACTGTTCCAGGTCGCGGATGCGCTGCGGGGCGCTCTCCACCAGGACGCGCGCCATCGCCTCGTCGACGAGCCCCGCGCCCGCCGCGATCGTGTCCGCCAGGTGTTGCTCGGGGGAGTCGTCGGGCCCGATGGCGGCCGCGATCCCGCCCTGCGCGTAGAGGGTGCTCCCCTCCTGCAGTTCCGCCTTCGTCACGAGCAGCACGGGGCCGAGCGCGCTCGCCTCGAGCGCCGCGAACAGTCCCGCCATGCCGCTGCCGATCACGATCGCCCGGTACTGGCCGTCCGCCCGTGGGGGATCGCTCACAGGACTTAGTGTACGTCCTACACGAAGTCCCCGCGACGCTCCCCGCGCGGCCCGCCGGTCGCCCCAATCACGAGCCTCCGTACAATGCGATCGTGGCCATCCACCCGATTCGGCGCGCCGGCGATCCCGTCCTGCGACAGCGGGCGAAACGCGTTCGCGCCCGCGATTCCAGCATCCCCGAGCTCATCGAGGACATGTTCGAGACCATGTACGACGCCCCCGGCGTCGGCCTCGCCGCCCCCCAGATCGGCATCCCCCTCCAGGTCATCGTCCTCGATACGCCCCCCGCCGAGCCCTTCGCCCTCCTCAACCCCGAGATCGTGAAGCGTTCGGGCGAACGCGTCCTCAACGAGGGCTGCCTCTCCGTGCCCGGCTTCCGCGGCGAGATCGTTCGCTCCGTGAAGGTCATCGTGAAGGGCATCGACCCCACCACCGGCCGCGAGGTTCGCATCCGCGCCGAGGACGACCTCCTCGCCGAGGCCCTCGAGCACGAGATCGACCACCTCAACGGCATCCTCTACATCGACTACCTCGAGAGCCCCGACGCGCTCGTGCCCATCGACCTGGCCCCGGAGGAAGTCGAGTGATCATCGGCGTCATCGGTGGCGAGGCCTGCAGCCCGGCCGAGGGCGAGACCGCCTACGCCGTCGGCCGCGAGATCGCCTCGCGCGGCCACACCCTGGTCTGTGGCGGGCGCGGTGGAGTCATGCGCGAATCCTGCCGCGGCGCCCGCTCCGCCGATGGCGTCACCGTCGCCATCCTCCCCGGCGACGACCGCAGCGATATGAACGAGTTCGTCACCATCCCCATCGTCACCGGCATCGGCTATGCGCGGAACACCATCATCCCCCGCACCGCCGATGCGCTCGTGGCGGTCGGCGGCCGCTACGGAACCCTCAACGAGATCTCGTTTGCCCTCATTGTGGGAAAGCCCGTCGTCACCATGGGGAGCTGGGACCTGACCCTCCCCGACGGCGCCGCCACCCCGCTCGTGGTCTGCGAGGACGCCGGCGCCGCCATCGATACCTGCGAGCGCCTCGCCCAAGGAGCTGCCTGATGCTGATCGAAGAGCTGGTCGCCCGCGAGATCCTCGACTCCCGCGGCAACCCCACCGTCCACGTCTCCGTGCTCCTCGAAGACGGCGCCGTCGGCCAGGCGGCCGTCCCCTCGGGCGCCTCGACCGGCGCCTACGAGGCCGTCGAGCTGCGCGACGCCGACGCCCGCCGCTACGGCGGCAAGGGCGTCCTCAAGGCCGTCGAGAACGTCAACGCCGAGATCAACGCCGCCCTCATCGGCCAGACCGCCGCCGACCAGCGCGCCGTCGACCGCCTCCTCATCGAGCTTGACGGAACCGCCAACAAGGCCCGTCTGGGCGCGAACGCGATGCTCGGCGTCTCCCTCGCCGTCGCCCGCGCCGCCGCCGATTCCGCCGAGGAGCCGCTTTACCGCTACCTCGGCGGGGCCGCCGCCCACCGCCTCCCCGTCCCCATGTTCAACATCCTCAACGGCGGCCGCCACGCCGAGGACTCCACCGACTTCCAGGAGTTCATGGTCATGCCCGTCGGCGCGGAGACCTTCTCCGAGGGCCTGCGCATGGCCACGGAAACGTACCAGTCGTTGAAGCGCATCCTCTCCGACCGCGGCCTCAGCACCACCATCGGCGATGAGGGCGGCTTCGCCCCCTCCCTGCCCGGCAACGAGGAGGCCGTCCAGGTCGTGCTCGAGGCCATCGAGGGCGCCGGCTACCGCCCCGGCGCCGACCTCGTCCTCGCCCTCGACCCCGCCACCACCGAGCTCTACCAGGGCGGCGAGTACGTCCTGGAGAAGGAGGGCCGCACCCTCTCCAGCGAGGCCCTCATCGACCACTGGGCGGGCTGGGCCGAGCGCTACCCCATCGCCTCCATCGAGGACGGCCTCGCCGAGGACGACTGGTCGGGTTGGAGCGCCCTCGTCGAGCGCCTCGGCGCCGGCGTCCAGCTCGTCGGCGACGACCTGCTCGTCACGAACCCCGAGCGCATCCAGCGCGGCATCGACGAAGCCGCCGCCAACAGCGTCCTGGTGAAGCTCAACCAGATCGGCACCCTCAGCGAGACCCTCGACGCCATCGATCTCGCGCACCGCGCGGGCTGGACGGCCGTCATCAGCCACCGCTCCGGTGAGACCGAGGACACCTTCATCGCCGACCTCGCCGTGGCCACCGGCGCGGGCCAGATCAAGACCGGCGCCCCCGCCCGCAGCGAGCGCACCGCCAAGTACAACCGCCTGCTCGAGATCGAGTCCGAGCTGGCCGCCAGCTCCACCTACGCCGGCTGGGAAGCCATCCGCCAGCTCGGCCCGCGACCCCCCGCCGAGACCCCTCCCGCCCCGCCCAGCCGCTCCCGCCGCCGCCGCAGGCCCCGCGACCGGCACTAGGCCGATGCCCGCCTTCCGCGTCTCCCCGCCCCGCGTCTCCCCGCCCCGCGTCTACCCCGAGGCAGAGCGTTCCTCGCGACCGCCCGTCGGCGCCGCCGGCTCCGCCGATGCCCACCGCCAGACCTCCTTTGTCCTTGGCGAAACGGTCGAGCTCGCGCTCGAGGGCCTGCGGCTCGAAGCCGCCGTCGCGAACGAGGCTGCCGGCTCCCGCTACCGCAACGTGACCGTCGCGGCCCTCCTCGCGACCGGCTCCCGCGCCTGGCTCGCGCGCCTGCAGGCGCTCCACGCCGTCGAGGAGGGCGCCTACGCCCCCGCCGTTCCCCTCATCGCGAGCGCCGCCGAACAGGAGGCCGCCTGCGCGGCCCTCCTCCGCGATGACCCCGCCTGGCGCGACTGGCTCGATGCCGGGGGCCTCGGCGACCTCCACGAAGAACACGCGACGGAGTACGCGCTGGGCGAACGCCCTCGTGACGATGCCATCCCCGAGTTGCTGGCCGAGGTTCGCGACTGCGCCGGCGCGCTGGCCGCGCCTTCTCCAGGAGCGGCCGTGCTCCTGGCCGGTGGCGAGAGCGGCGCCGGCAGGCTCGCCGTCACCTTCGGCGACCGCGATTTCCACGTGGCCCTCGCCGAGCTCACGACGGGCTGGCTGCTGGCCCTCGGGATCGCCAGGGCCGAGCTGCTCGCCGAAGCCGGCGACGTGCTCCCCATCGCCGATCCCGACGCGCTCGCTCGCTGGGCGCGCGCCGCCCGCCGCGAGCTCGACGAACCCCGCCGCTGCCGCATGGAGCGCCGCGAGGTCGGCGGCGCCGAGCGCTACGTCGTCGAGAACTGGCGGCGCGCCCCCTCCGGCGCCGTCCGCCGCATCGTCCTGTAGCGCCAACCCCACCCGTGCGTACGATGCTCCCGATGGCCCGCTCCTTCCTCCTCGTCGCGACCGCCGGGCTGCTCGCCCTGCTCGCCATCGCCTGCGACGACGCATCGCCCACCGACGTCGACGACGAGGCCTACCTCGCCGTCCTCTGCGCCGGCCTCGACCGCTTCTCCGACGCCATCCAGGTCGAGACGGAGGAAGCGGGCATTGCCGCCGCCATCGAGGCGTTCATCGAGGACCTCGAAGCCGTCGCCCCGCCCCAGGACCTGAGCGACTTCCACGCAGCCTTCATCGAGTACCTCGAGGACGCTGTCGACGATCCCACGAGTCCCCTCGTCGTCGCGCCGCCGCTGCCCGAGGACGACGTGCGCGAGCGCCTGGCGGGCAAGGAACGCTCCGTGGAGGCCTGCCGCGAGCCCACCTTCTTCAGCAATCCCGCGGCGGACCAGTAGCCGCTCGCGCGTATACTGCGTCAGTCACCAGCCTTCAGGAGGGCCCGCCGATGGCCACGCCGCAAGCCTACTTCAAGGGACAAATCGTGCCTCTGGAGGAGGCGAAGGTGGGCGTCATGACCCACGCCTTCAACTACGGAACGGCGGTATTCGAGGGCATCCGCGGGAACTGGAACGCTGATGATGGCTGCCTCTACCTCTTCCGCGTGCGCGAGCACTACGAGCGCCTCGCCCAGAGCAGCCACATCCTTGGCCTCGAGCTGAACGAGCCCATCGATCGCCTCTGCGAGCTGACCGTCGAGATCGCGGAGCGCAGTGGCTACGAAGAGGATGTCTACATCCGCCCCATGGTCTACCTCAGCTCCGAGGTCCTGGGCGTGCGCCTCCACGGCCTCGAGAGCGATGTCCTCATCTTCATCGCGCCCTTCGGCCCCTACCTCGATATCGATAAAGGCGCCCGCTGCCACACCAGCAGCTGGCGGCGTGTCGACGACCTCGGCATCCCGCCCCGCGCCAAGGTGACCGGCATCTACGTGAACAGCGCCCTCGCCAAGAGCGAGGCCGAGCGCAACGGCTTCGACGAGGCCATCGTCCTCAACGCCGATGGCCACGTCTCCGAGGGCAGCGGCGAGAACATCTTCATCGTGCGCGGTGGCAAGCTCATCACGCCCTCCCCCTCCGATAACATCCTGGAAGGCATCACCGCCGCCACCGTTGTCGAGCTGGCCGCCAACGAGCTCGGTATCGAGACCGTCGAGCGCCCCATCGATCGCTCCGAGCTTTACATCGCCGACGAGGTGTTCATGACGGGCACCGCTGCCCACCTGACACCTGTGACCGAGATCGACCGCCGCACGGTCAGGGGAGGCGAGCCGGGTCCCATCACCAGGGAGCTCTCGCGCCTCTTCTTCGATGTGATTCGCGGCAAGAGCGAGAAGTACGGCTCATGGTGCACCCCGGCGCGCGTGCGAGTGCCATCGTAGAGGCCGAGACCTTCCGGCCTCCCCGCGCTCTCGGCGTGATTGTCGGCGGCGCTTTCACCCTCTGGGCGGCGTTCATCGCCCTCGTCGCGGGGGTGCTCGGGAGTGGCGGCGCCATCGAGTTCACCACCTTCCTCGCCTGGGTGGTGGTCGCGCTCTTCTCCGGGCTCGCCCTCCTCTTCGGCTGGTGGACGTTCGGGCTCGCGCGACTCGCCTACCAGATCGACGACCAGTCCCTGCGCATCCGCTGGTGCGGCGGCGAGGTCATCGTCCCCATCGCCGATATCCAGCGGGTCGTGCCCGGTCGCACCGTCGGCGAGGAGTCGGTCACGGGGCTGAACTGGTGGGGATGCCACATCGGCCGCGGGCTCGTCACCACCCTCGGCCCCACCCTCTTCTTCGCCACCCACAACCGCCCCGAGGACAACGTCTTCGTGATCACCCCCGGGCGCGTCTACGGACTCACCGTGCCCGACGAGGTCGCCTTCGCCGAGGCCTGCTCCCGCCGCCTCATCGTCGGCTTTGAGCCGGACGAGCCCCAGCGCGTCGAGCCCCGCGGCCTCGCCGTCCTCCCCTTCTGGCACGACCGCGATGCCTGGTTCGTCGTCACCCTCGTGCTGGTCGCCCTGGGGGTGCTCGGCGGCTACCTTTTCAGCCAGTACCCGGATCTGCCCACCCTCGTGCAGATCGACTTCCCCGAGACCACTGGCATCGTGCGCGTGGGCGAACGCTGGGAGCTGCTGCGAATCGGAGCGGTCGGCGGAGGCATCGTCGCCGTGAACGTCGCCCTCGGCTTCCTCCTGCACGCCCGCGAGCGCGCCGCCGGACTCTGGCTGCTGGTCTCCGCCGGCCTGTTGCAGGCCGTGCTCCTGGGTGCCGCGATCGCCGCCTTCGAGCGCGCCTGACGCCGCTCAGCGGCGCTCAGTGCATCTGCGCCATCTCCGCGATCAGCGAGGAGGCCTGGTCGGCCGTGAGACGGTCCGTGTTCAGGCAGAGGTCGTAGTTCTCCGCCGCAAGCCACGCGCGGTTGTAGAACCGCCGGAAGTAGTCCTGCCGCTCGCCGTCGGTCTTCTCGACCGTGCGGCGCCCCGTCTCGATGTCGGCGTTCATCCCCTCGGCGATACGCCTCGCCCGCTCATCGAGCGAACCGGTCGTCAGAACCTTCAGCGTGTCGCTGCGGCCATGCAGCACCATCGGCGCTCCATGCCCCATCAGCACAGCCTCGCCCTGATCGGCGAGGTCGCGGATCACGTCCTCGATGAAGCGCCGGTACTCGGTCGAGGTGAGGAGCGGATTGCTGGCCAGCGGAACGGGATCCGCCCAGGCCGCCACGGGCATGCTCGGATTGCGCGCGAGCGCCTCGAGGATGCGCGTCAGCAGCGAGGGCGTGTGTTCTGCCTCACTCACGGTCTCGGGTGAGACACCCGCTTCCTGGGCGGCGGCCTGTACGACCTGGTAGTCGTAGAAGCGGAAGCCCAGCTTGTCCGCCGTCATCTGCGCGATCTCTTCCCCTTCCGTCCCCACGGGACGGGCCAGTGCCACGATCCGGATGTTCATCACGGGCCCCCCTTCGGCCGTCTTGGCGCGGCGGGATTGTACCCCCTCTCTGCCGCTTGCCGGTATGCGCGCTCGCAGCGCAACCGGGAATCAGGTGGCGAATATGGCAGGTGAGGGCGCTGGCGTGCATAACGAAAAAACGCGGTACACTCCGTGAGCAGCGCCAAGAGCCGCCGAGGGGGCTCGCTCCCGAGGCTCGCGGAAGCAGTCAGGAACTGATGGATCGGTCCCGGCTCGCGAAGTTTATAGACCAGCGCGTGGGCGAACTCCCACTCGCCAATCCAGTGTTTCTCCCGCCCACGGCCACCGTGCGCACCGCCGTCCAGCGGATGCACACAGGGGCGCGCTCGTGCGTCCTCGCCGTGGAGGATGACCACCGCCTCGTCGGCATCTTTACCGAACGGGACGTGCTCACCCGCTGCATGGGAGCGGACTTCGATTGGGACCAGCCGCTGGATCAGGGCGTGCTAACGCGGAAACCGGCCACGATTGCCGCCGAGACGACCGTCGGGGATGCTATCGCGCTCATGCAGCGCCACAACTACCGCACCCTGCCGGTCATCGAGGATGGCGCTGTCGTCGGGCTCGTCCGGCTGGGCGAGCTGCTCCAGCATTTCGTTGAGTCGTTTCCCGAAGAAGTGCTGAACCTGCCGCCCCGGCCCCACCAGGTCGTGGCGAAACGGGAGGGGGGATAGTCACAGGATGACAACCGAAATCGAGTCTCCGCTTGCTGAGGCCGTTTCCACGAGAGACCGCGTCACCATCCGCTTCGCCGGCGATTCCGGCGACGGCATGCAGCTCACCGGGACTCAATTCACCCGGACGACGGCCGTCTACGGGAATGATCTCGCGACCCTTCCCGACTACCCCGCCGAGATCCGCGCCCCAACCGGCTCCCTGCCCGGCGTCTCCGGCTTCCAGCTCTCCTTCTCCAGCAACGACATCCACACGCCCGGGGACAACCCCGACGCGCTCGTGGCCATGAACCCCGCCGCCCTCAAGACCAACCTCGGCGATCTCGTGCCCGGCGGCCTTCTCATCGTCGACGAGGGCGAGTTCAACGCCAGCAACCTGCGCAAGGCCGGCTACGAGAGCAACCCCCTTGAGGACGGCTCGCTCTCGCCCTACCGCCTCCTGCGCATCGATATCACCAAGAACAACGCGTCCGCCCTCGAGGGCCTCGAGCTGGGCGCCAAGGAGCGCTTCCGCTCCCGCAACTTCTACGCCCTCGGCCTCGTCCTCTGGCTCTTCAGCCGGCCCATGGACACCGTCGAGCGCTGGGCCACGGACAAGTTCCAGCGCAACCCCGTGGTGCTCGAGGCGAACCTGCGCGCCCTTCGCGCCGGCAACGCCTTCGGCGAGACCAGCGAGCTCGTGCACGAGCGCTACGAGGTTCCCCCCGCCGATGTCGCACCGGGCATCTACCGGCACATCAGCGGCAACGAGGCCACGGCCCTCGGGTTCGTCACCGCCTCGCACCTGGCCGGGCTGCCGCTCTTCTACGCGAGCTACCCCATCACCCCCGCCTCCGACGTCCTCCACGAGCTCGCCAGCTACAAGCGGTTCGGCGTGAAGACGATGCAGGCGGAGGACGAGATCAGCGCCGTCTGCGCGGCCATCGGCGCCTCCTACGCGGGGCAGATGGCGCTCACCGGCACCAGCGGCCCCGGGCTCGCCCTCAAGAGCGAGGGCCTCAACCTGGCCGTCATGGCCGAGCTCCCGCTCGTCATCCTCGATGTCCAGCGCGCCGGCCCCAGCACGGGCATGCCCACCAAGACGGAGCAGGCCGACCTGCTGCAGGCCATGTACGGCCGCAACGGCGATTCCCCCGTCGTGCTCATCGCCCCATCCACCCCCGGCGATTGCTTCTGGATGGCCATCGAAGCCTTCCGCATCGCCCTCAAGTACATGGTCCCCGTGATCATGCTCAGCGATGGGTACCTCGCGAACGGCTCCCAGCCGTGGCTCATCCCCCAGATCGAGGAGATGGAACCGATCGAGTATCGCCATGCCGATCCCGCCAGCGTCTCGCACGCCTACGAGCGTGATCCCGAGACGCTGGCGCGCGCCTGGGCCGTACCCGGCCAGGCCGGGCTCGAGCACCGCGTCGGCGGCCTCGAGAAGTCCTACGAGACGGGCGATATCAACTACGAGCCGGGCAACCACCACAAGATGACCCTCACCCGCGCCGAGCGCGTTGCGCGCGTCGTCGCCGAGGTGCCCGACCTCGAGGTGACGGGACCGGAGGAGGGCGACCTGCTTCTCCTCGGCTGGGGCGGCACCTTCGGGGCCATCACCAGCGCGGGCGAGCGGGCGCGGTCCGAAGGCAAGTCCGTCGCCTCCGCCCACCTCCGCCACCTCAACCCCTTCCCCGCCAACCTCGGGGAGGTGCTTTCGCGCTACGACAAGGTGCTCGTTCCCGAGCTCAACAACGGGCAGCTCTCGGTGCTCATCCGGGCGCAGTACCTGGTCGATGCGATTCCCTTCAACAAGATCGCGGGCCAGCCCTTCAAGATCACGGAGATCTGCGGAAAGATCGACGAGGTCCTGGGCGTCTCCGGTCCCTTCGAGTTCGAGTTCTAGCGGCGGTCCTCGCCGCGGGAGGCTATGCAGTGACGGTAGCAGGTACCAACGGCGCCATCGAAGAGGAGATCCCTCTCCTCACGCGGAAGGACTTCGTCTCCGACCAGGAAGTTCGCTGGTGCCCGGGCTGCGGGGACTACTCGATCCTCGCCCAGATGCAGAAGACCCTTCCCGGCCTCCGCATCCCCCGCGAGAACATCGTCTTCGTCAGCGGCATCGGCTGCTCCAGCCGCTTCCCCTACTACGTCAACACCTACGGCTTCCACACCATCCACGGCCGCGCCCCCGCCATCGCGACCGGCCTCAAGACCGCCCGCCCCGAGCTCACCGTCTTCGTCGTCACCGGCGATGGCGATGGCCTCAGCATCGGCGGGAACCACCTCATGCACCTCCTCCGCCGCAACGTCGATGTGACCGTGGTGCTCTTCAACAACCGCATCTACGGCCTCACCAAGGGCCAGTACTCGCCCACCTCGCCCATCGGCAAGGTCACGAAGTCGGCCCCCATGGGCACGACCGAGAGGCCCATCGACCCGATCAAGCTCGCCCTCACCTCAGGCGCGACCTTCGTCGCCCGCTCCGTCGACCGCGATACGAAGCATCTCGAGGAGACCCTGTCGCTGGCGGCGCAGCACAAGGGCGCCTCCTTCGTCGAGGTGTTCCAGAACTGCAACATCTACAACGACGGCGCCTTCGCCTCCTTTGCCGATAAGGACGTGCGCCAGGACCGCATGGTCTACCTGGAGAACGGCAAGCCGCTGCGCTTCGGCAAGCACCTTGAGCACGGCATCCGCCTCAACGGCTTCCAGGCCGAGGTGGTCGAAAATCCCCTCAGCGATGACGAGCTGCTGGTGCACGACACCGGCCGCACCGATGTCGTCCTGCCCACGATCCTGAGCAGCATGGACTACCCCGACTTCCCCGTGCCGCTTGGAATCTTCCGGCAGGTCGAGGGTGAAACCTACGACGGGCTTGTGGCCGAGCAGGTCGAGGTCGCGAAGGATCGGGCGGAGCCCGATCTGGAAGCGCTCATCGCAGGCCCCGAGACCTGGAGCGTGCTCTAGGGGCGGCCCCACCGCCCTGATGCACGGGAGGCGCCATGACCAGTCACAACGGTAGCCAGCTGGTCGCCTGCCCCGACTGCGGGGCAATGAACATCGCCGGCGTTGATCGCTGCGAGAACTGCGGGCAGCCCCTGCGCAGCGTCGATATCCCCGAGACCGACCAGGCCATCAGCGAGAGCGCCTTCAGCGAGCCCCTCACCTCCCTGCGTCTGCAGCGCCCGCCCGCCCTTGCCCCCACCGCCACCGTGCGCGAGGCCGTCAACCTGCTCGTCGAGAACAAGGGCGGCGCCGTTCTCGTCGTCGATGGCAACGCCCTCGCGGGCATCTTCACCGAGCGGGATGTCCTCAAGAAGGTCGCCGGCCGTCCCGGCTCCCTCGATGCGCCCGTGGCCGAGTACATGACCACCGATCCGGTGCTCGTGCGCGAGGACGAGACCATCGCCGTGGCCCTCCACAAGATGGCCGCCGGCGGCTTCCGCCACGTGCCCATGGATACCGCCGGTGGCTTCCGCGTGGTCACCGCTTCCGATGCGCTCCGCTGGGTCGTGGAGCGCTACATCGAGCTTGGCGCCTGATTCCTTGCCCCGGCGCACACCGCCCCCGGTGCTATCATCGAGAGCCCGCGGCGGCTGGGCGCCCCGCGAGACCGGTGCGGAGGGCTGACCCCTGACTGCCACCTACCGCGAACGCACCACCACCGCCAGCGGCGATCTGCAGCTGGCCTACCAGGAGTGGGGTCCCGAGGACGCACCCGTTGTCCTCGCCCTGCACGGCTTCGGCGTCTCCGGCCACATGTTCGATGAGTTCGGGCAGCGCGCCGCCGACCGCTTCCGCCTCCTCAACCTCGATCAGCGCGGCCACGGCGATAGCGAGTGGGCGCCCGACGGCGACTACACCCGCGAGAGTTTCGTGGCCGATGTCGAAGCCGTCCGCGAGTCCCTTGGCCTCGATCGCTTCATCCTTATGGGGCACAGCATGGGCGGCCTCAACGCCGTCGAGTACACCTACCAGCATCCCGAGCGCGTGAGCGCCCTCATCCTCGTCGATGTGGGCCCCGAGGCCGCCCGCGAGGGCGTCGACAACATCATGCGCTTCACCCGCGGCCCCGATGAGCTCGACTTCGATGAGTTCGTCGCGAACGCCATGCGCTTCAACACCCGCCGCACCGAGGAGAACATCCGCGAGCGCATGCGCCACCGCCTCAAGCCCCTCGAGAACGGCAAGTGGACCTGGAAGTTCGATAAGCGCTTCCGCGAGGGCGAGGGCGCCGTCCGCGTCGGCAGCGAGGTCGGCAGCGACGAGCTCTGGCGGCGCTTCCGCGAGCTCGCCCCGCCCGTCCTCCTCCTGCGCGGCGAGCAGAGCGACATCCTCAGCCAGGAGGTTGCCGAGCGCGTCGTCGCCGAGATGGGCGCCGGCCGCCTCGTCGTCGTCCCCGCCGCCGGTCACAGCGTCCCCGGCGATAGCCCCGACGACTTCACCACCGCTGTCACCACCTTCATCGACGACGTCGAGGCCGGCCGCTTCCCCGAACCCGGGGTCGAGCCCGAGCCTGAGCCCGCTCCCATCCCCATCCCCGCCGGCATCGAGGATCTGCGCCGCGAGTGGCGCGAGCGCGACCGCCGCTTCCCCTGGCTCCCGCTGATCGCCGGAGCCGCCGTGGCGGGCGCCGTCCTGGTGGCGCTTGGAGCGCTGCTTGGCTCCGGTTCCCGGGGAGGGCGAGCCGGGCGCGTCCGCGAGCAAGCCACCCGCCCCGTGCGCGCCGTGCGCCGCCGGGTCCGTGGCCGGCGGCGACGGAGCGGCCGAGCCTGATGCCGCTCCTCGAGATCGGCGGTGCCTCCCTCGGGTACGACGAGGCGGGGCAGGGCGCTCCCCCCTTCGTCTTCGTCCACGGCTGGGCCGGCGACCGCTCGTTCTGGCAGCCCCAGTTCGAGGACCTTTCGAAGGACTTTCACTGCCTCACCCTCGATCTGCGGGGCTGTGGCGAGTCCTCCCTCACCCCTCCCTACGACCTCACCCAGGCCGCCGCCGACATCGCCGCCGTCATCGAGGACCGCGGCATGGGCGCCGCCATCGTCGCCGGACACGACATCGGCGGGCTCGCGGCCCTGCTCGCGAACATGCACCACGAGGACCGCGTCATCGGCACCGTCATCGTCGATCCGCCCCTCGATTCCACCGCCCGCGGCGCCATGGGCGGCCTCGCCGCTCAGATCCGTGACTCCGACTCGATGGAGCCCGCCGGCGTCTTCTTCGAGCGCTTTTTCGGTGAAGCCTCCGACCCCGATATCCGCGAGCACGTCGAGGGCCGCATGCTCGCCTGCGAACCGCAGGTCGCCGCCGGCCAGCTCACCGACAACGGCTACTTCGCCCAGAACCTCGGCGCCCTCCTCCAGGCCGCCGATAAGAAGCCGTTCATGGCGCTCTGGGGAAACCAGCCCCTCGGCGACCCCGAGCGGCTCCGCCAGATCACCTTCTTCCTCCGCCAGGAGCCCGTGACCGGCGCCGGCCACTTCCTCCAGCTCGAGAACCCGGCCATGACGAACGCCCTCCTGCGCGCCTTCGTCGACGACGTGCGGCGGGATCCTCGCATCAGCGCCTTCACCACCAGCTAGGCTGTGTGAACGGGCGGGATTGTGAGGTCGTGCCATGCTCACCCGGTTGAAGAGCAGCCCCTCCCTCCCCGCCTTCGTTGCGCTCCCTCTTCTCCTGCTCCTCGTGGTTGCCTGTGGCGACGAGGGCGTGGTCGATGAGCTGGTCGCACGCTCGCCCACCCCCGATGCCGAGGTCGAAGCGTCCCCGGACGCCGACCCCGACGCCGTTGAAGGGGACCCCACCCCCGCTCCCCCGACCGCCACCCCCAACGCCGATGGCGTCTACGTCGTCACCTGCAACGACATCCACGTGCCCCTCGATAAGCTCCACCGCCTCGAATCGGACTGCGCCCCCGTCGGCCTCGTCCCCATCCCCGCCGCCTACGCGATCGGCCCCCAGCAGGTCATCGATATCGTCCTCCCCCACCTCCTCGCCCTCCTCGAGGCGGCCGCCGCCGATGGCCACCGCCTCGCCGTCGTCAGCAGCTATCGCAGCTACGCCACCCAGGCCGAGACCTACCAGTACCACGTCAACCAGCTGGGCCTGGAGCAGGCCTCGCGCGTGAGCGCCCGCGCCGGCCACAGCGAGCACCAGCTCGGCTCGACCATCGACTTCTCCAGCGCCGCCGTCGGCTTTGCCCTCGTCCAGGCGTTCGGCGATACACCCGAGGGACGCTGGCTCGCCGGGCGCGCCCACGAGTTCGGATTCGTCATGAGCTACCCCGAGGGCCTCGAGGACGTCACCGGCTACGACTACGAGCCCTGGCACTTCCGCTGGGTCGGCCAGCGCATGGCCGAGGACGTGCGCGCCCGCGGCCTCACCCTCGGCGAGTATCTGCTGCGCTGATTGCCCGCCACCCCCGCCCGTGGAACACTCCCCGCTACAGGAGGCCCCGATGCCCGACACCGATAGCGAGCTCCTCATCGACCAGTGCGATGGCGTGCTCACCCTCACCCTCAACCGCCCCGAGCGGCTCAACGCCATCAGCGGACCCATGCTCGCCGCCCTCTCCGCCGAGCTCGACCGCGCCAACACCGACCCCGAGATCCGCGTCGTCGTGCTCACGGGCGCCGGCCGCGGCTTCTGCGCCGGACTCGACCTGAAGGCCCGCGCCGACGGCGACGACATGAGCGGCGCCACCGACCTCCGCCTCTTCGACCTGCACCACACGCCCCCGCTCGTCCTCCATCGCATGGACAAGCCCGTCATCTGTGCCCTCAACGGCCCCGCCGCCGGCTACGGCATGGATATGGCCCTCGGCTGCGATATCCGTATCGCCAGCGACCGCGCCAAGCTGGGCGCCGTCTTCGTGCGCCGCGGCGTGCTGCCCGAGTCCGGCGGCACCTGGTACCTCCCCCGCCTCGTCGGCTGGGCGAAGGCCGCCGAGATCGCCTTCATGGGCGACGTGCTCGATGCCGAGCGCTCCCTCGAACTCGGCCTCGTCAACCGCGTCGTCCCCCACGACGACCTCATGACCGAGGTCGCCGCCATGGCCGCCCGCATCGCCAGCAACGCCCCCTACTCGGTGCAGGCCACGAAGCGCATGATGCGCCTCGGCATGGACGAGACCTTCGAGACCGCCGTCGACCACACCTACCTGCAGCTCCGGCCCATGTTCACCAGCGAAGACTTCCGCGAGGGCATGACCGCCTTCCTCGAGCGCCGCGAGCCCGAGTTCAAGGGCCGGTGAACGCGCCTGCTACACTGGCGCCGGCCCGAGACGGGCGGGAGCGTGTATGTACCGGCGCCTGATCAGCGGCATCGTTGAGCGAGGCCAGACCGCCGAGCTGCTCTCGGCGGCGGGCGTCGCCATGGAGTACCAGCAGAAGCGCGGCATCAGCTCGCGCACCGCCGTCTGGACCGCCATGACCGGGCCCACGAACGCCACCTCCATCGTCATGGACTTCAACACCCTCGAGGAGCTTGAGCGCCTCAGCGACCTCGTCACCCAGGACGCGCAGTTCGCCGGCATCTGGGCCGATGTCGAGCGGCAGCTCATCCCCGGCCACACCGAGGCCTCCATCCACCGCCTCGCCTACCACTCCGAGGGGCTCATCTCCGCCGAGGAGGCGACCGCCCCCCGGCGCTTCCTCCGCCTCATGACGGGCGAGGTGCTCCCCGGCAAGAACCGCGAGTTCGTCCTCTCCCTCGCCGAGGCGCTCCAGTACCAGGCCGAGCGCGGCATCGATGCCACCACCAGCGCCTGGACCGCGCTCTCCGGCGGGACCAACGCCATCGCCATCGCCGGCGAGTTCGACTCCATGGCCGAGCTCGAACGCTTCGACGAGCTCGCCCTGCGGGATTCCGAGTTCGCCCGCTTCCGCCGCGCCACCCGCGAGGCCATGGCCTTCCTCACCACCCACGTCGAGCTGATGCGCAACGTCCTCTAGCGACCGGTCGGATCAGCGGGCACGAAGAAGGGGCGCATTCGCGCCCCTTCAGGGTCTGTGACCTGGCTCCGGGCCTAGTGGCCGCAGGGGCGAGCCTCGCCGCCGCCACCCTCGGTCTGGAAGCTCGAGCCGCAGGCGCAGCTCTTCGTCGCGTTCGGGTTGTAGATGCTGAAGCCGCTCTTCATCACCTCGTCCACGTAGTCGATCTCCGCGCCGCCCAGGTACTGCGCGCTCTCCGGGTCGACGACGATGCGCACACCGCCCCGCTCCAGGACGAGGTCGTCCTCTTCCGTTGTGCGGGCCAGGGCCATGCCGTACTGGTAGCCGGAGCAGCCGCCGCCGGCCACGAACACGCGCAGCGCGCCCTCGGGCAGGTCGCGCGCTTCCAGGAGCGCCTTCGCCTTCTCAATTGCGGCGTCCGTAATCGTGACGAGTTCCGTCTGGGTGGTGGCTTCGGTCGTCATGGGCACTCCTTCGGGGTGTTTGCAGAGAAATCCGGCGCACGCACGCCGGGCACGGCTAAAGTATAGCAGGAGCGTCGGGGAATACGCCTCGCCGCGTGTCACCGGGAGGGAAAGAATGGAGCGCGTCTACCTCGACCACGCCGCCACCACGCCCCCCGACCCGCGCGTGCTCGAAGCCATGTGGCCCGTCTTCTCCCGCGATTGGGGCAACCCCTCCTCCATCTACCTCGAAGGCCAGACCGCTCACCGCTGGCTCGATGAGGCCCGCGCCCGCTGCGCGAAGCTCCTCGACTGCGACCCCGCCGAGGTCATCTTCACCAGCGGCGGCACCGAATCCGACAACGCCGCCATCCGCGGCGCCGCCATGGCCCAGCGCGAGCGCAGCCGCGGCGACCACATCGTCACCAGCCAGGTCGAGCACCACGCCGTCCTCCACGCCGTCGAGCAACTCGAACGCGAGGGGTTCCGCGCCACCTACCTGCCCGTCGCTTCCGACGGCGTCGTCGCCCTCGCCGCCCTCGAGGAAGCCATCGGACCAGAGACGACCGTGCTCTCCCTCATGGCCGCCAACAACGAGGTCGGCACGCTCCAGCCCGTCGCCGAGGCGGCCGCGCTGGCGAAGTCGCGAAACCCGAACGTCGTCGTCCATACCGACGCCGTCCAGGCCGCCGGCTCCGTCGACATCACGCCCGCGGCGCTCGGCGTCGACCTGCTCAGCCTCGCCGCCCATAAGGTTTACGGGGTGAAGGGCACGGGCCTCCTCTACGTGCGCCGCGGGACCCCCTGGCAGCCCCAGATCCTCGGCGGCTCGCAGGAGCGCGAGCGCCGCGCCGGCACCGAGAACGTCGCCGGCGCCTTCGGGCTGGCCGCCGCCATGGAGCTCGCCTGGGCCGAGCGCGAGGAGCGCGTCGGCCACTACCGCCGCCTCCGCGACCGCCTCCTCTTCGAACTCCCCGAGCGCGTCCCCGATACCGTCGTGACCGGCCCCACCGACCCCGATCGCCGCCTCCCCAACAACTTCAGTTGCTGCTTCCGCAACGTCGAGGGCGAGAGCGTCCTGCTCGCGCTCGATATGGTCGAGGTCGCCGCCAGCTCCGGCAGCGCCTGCACCACCGGCTCGCTCGAACCCTCCCACGTTCTCACCGCCATGGGCATCGACGACGACCTCGCGCATGCCTCCCTGCGCCTCACCGTGGGCAAGGGCAACACGGACGAGCAGATCGAGTACGTGCTGGAGCAGCTCCCGGAGATCGTCGCGCGCCTGCGCGCGCTCGCCCCGAGCTAGCCAGGGTCAGCCCGTGAAGGGCATCCAGGACGCCGCTAGAACTCGATGTCCCCGGTCCAGTGAAGCTGCCGCAGTTCCTCTGGCATCAGCTTGCGCAGCGTATCGGCCCGCGCGACCAGTTGACCGAGCCAGTGGTCCCGGGGAAGGAATGCGACCGCTTCCTCAGCCGTCAACCAGGCGTGCTCGGAATGCTCTTCGCTCAGGGTAAGACCCGACTCGTCGGCCACCGAGCACCCGAAGCTCACGCCAACCATTTCGTTGGCCGGGTCCGGCGTGCCCCGGTAGAAGTGGGTGACGCCGAGGATGCACTCAAGGCGCACATCGAGAGCCAGTTCTTCCATCGACTCTCGTCGCAGCGCCTCAACGAATCCTTCCCCCTGCTCGAGCCGACCGGAGCCGGTCTCCCACTCTCCGGGGGCGAAGTCCTTGGAGGGAGACCGCTTCAGCAGGAGGTACTTTCCGTCAGACCGGCGCCACACCAGCATGCCGACCATCGCCAGGAAGCGGCCTCCGCTCCCGGAGCTTTCAGCTTGAGCTGTCATCGGTCGTCCCGCCCCGCCCGGTGAGCCAGGGCTTAGCCCTCGTAGCGCTTGAAGACCACGCTGCCGTTCTGGCCGCCGAAGCCGAACCCGTTGACCATCGCCGCATCGACCCGCACCTCGCGAGCCTCGTTGGGAACGTAGTCGAGGTCGCACTCGGGGTCGGGGTTCTCCAGGTTGATCGTCGGAGGCACCACGCCCTCCGCGATGGACAGCACCGACGCCATCGCCCCCACCGCCCCCGCACCGCCAAGCAGGTGCCCCACCATCGACTTCGTCCCGCTGACGACGAGTGATCCTGCGTGATCCCCGAACGCGAGCTTGATGGCGCGCGTCTCCGAGACGTCGTTCAGGGGCGTGCCCGTGCCGTGCGCGGAGATGCAGTCGATCTCATCGGCGTTCATCCCCGCCGCTTCCAGCGCCGAGGACATCGCCTGGGTGGCCCCACTGCCGTCATCGCGGGGCGCCGTGATGTGGTAGGCGTCGCCGCTGAGCGCGCCGCCCGCGATCTCCGCGTACACGCGCGCCCCCCGCTTCCGCGCCCGCTCCTCCGATTCGACCACGAACACCGAGCCGCCCTCGCCGAAGACGAAGCCGTCGCGGTCGCGGTCGAACGGGCGCGAGGCGCCCTGCGGGTCGTCGTTGCGGCGGCTGAGCGCCTTCATGTTCGCCAGCCCCGCCACCGAGACGGGATGGATCGCGGCCTCCGCGCCCCCGGCGATCACCACGTCGGCGAGGCCGCTCTCGATCAGCGCCTTCGCCTCGATGTAGCTGTAGAGCCCGCTCGCGCAGGCCGCCGTCGAGGCCAACGTCGGCCCCCGGAACCCGAGCTGCATACCGACCTGGCAGGCGCCCATGTTCGGCGCCATCAGGGGCACGAAGAACGGGCTCACCCGCGCCGGCCCCTTGGCGATGTAGTTCTCCGTCTCCAGGAACGTGTTGAGCACGCCCCCCGCCCCCGTCGCGACCGCGACCGCTGCCCGCGGTCGCTCCTCATCCGTTAGCTCCAGCCCCGCGTCCGCCGCCGCCTCCTGCGCCGCCGCCACGGAGAACTGGGCGAAGCGCGACATCCGCCGCGCCGCCTTCGAACCGATGGCCTCCGTGGTGAAGCCCTTCACCTCGCCCGCGATACGCACGGGCAGGTCGCTCGCGTCGAAGGCCTCGATGGGCGCGATCCCCGACGTTCCCGCCAGCAGGTTGCGCCACGATTCGGGCGCCGTGAGGCCCACGGGCGTCACCGCCCCGATTCCGGTAACAAGCGCTCTGGTCATCAAACCGCTCCGTTCATGGCGCGGAAGATCACCGCGGCGTTGTGGCCGCCAAGGCCCACGGATGTGCTCAGGGCCGTGCGAACGGAGCGGGATTTCGCCTCGTTCGGCACGTAGTCAAGGTCGCACTCGGGGTCCGGCGTGGTGTAGTTGATGGTGGGCGGAACCTTCTGGTCCCGGATGGCGAGGATGCAGGCGACCGCCTCGATCGCCCCCGCCGCCGCCATCCCGTGCCCCGTGACTGGCTTCACCGAGCTCATCGAGGCCTTGTAGGCGGCCTCCCCCATGAGCTCCTTCACGACCAGCGTCTCGATGCGGTCGTTCAGCTTCGTACCGCTGCCGTGAGGGTTGATGTAGTCGATCTCGCTGGCCTCGATCTGCGCGTCCCGCAGGGCGCCCGTAATCGAGCGCCGCAGCCCGCGTCCCAGCTCGTCCAGCGCGATCATGTCGTAGGCGTCGTTCGAGGTGCCCGAGCCCAGCAGCTCGCAGTAGATGCGCGCCCCGCGCTCCCGCGCGTGCTCCTCGCTCTCCAGGATGAGCGCCGCCCCGCCCTCGCCCGCGGAGAAGCCGTCCCGGTTCAGGTCGAACGGCTTCACCGCCTGCTGCGGGTGCTCGTTGTCGCTCGCCAACGCGCGCATCGAGCACCACGTCGCGTGGAACAGCGGGATCAGCACCGATTCGCTGCTCCCCGCGATCACGGCCGAGGCGTCTCCCCGCTGGATCGCGTGCGCCCCTGCCCCGATTGCCGCCGCGCCCGTTGCGCAGGCGCTCACCACGGCCACGTTCGGACCGCGCGCGCCCGTGTGGATGGAGATGTGCCCGCTGGCCGCGTCCACGATGTGGTTCGCCACGAGGAAGGGCGAGACGCGCCGCGGACCGCGCGTGCGCAGCAGTTCGTCGCCGATCAGCATCTCGTCGTAGCCGCCCGCGCCCGACCCGTAGATGATCCCCACGTCCTCCGCGTTCTCATCGGTGATCTCGAGGCCGCTGTCGTCGAGCGCCTCCAGGGCGGCGTTCATGGCGAACTTGACGCCCCGGTTCATGTGCCGCTTCTGCTTCGCGTCGATCCGTGGGTCCAGCTCGAAGTCCCGCACCTCAGCGTGGATGCGTACCGGGAACGGTTCCGGGTCGAAGAGGGTGATGGGACCGACGCCGCTGCGCCCGTCCAGCATCGCTTGCCACGTCTCCTCGGCCGTGTTCCCGGCCGGGGTGACTGCGCCGATGCCAGTCACGACGACGCGGGGACGGTTCACCGTGTGGCGCTCTCGACGACGTCGAAGCGCTCGCTGAGCAGGCCGCTACGCTCGTCGCTCAGGCTCACGACCTTCGCGTCGGAGTCGATGCGGCGCACGAGCTTCGTCAGTACGTTCCCGGGCCCGACCTCCACGAAGAGGTCCGCGCCCATCTCCTGCATGCGCTCGACCCCACGCTGCCAGCGCACGACCGACGTGAGCTGGTCGCGCAGCTCGGCGTGTACCTCGGACTCCGAGAGGAGCACATCGCCGTTGATGTTGCCCACGACCGGCGCCTCCGGCTCCCGCGGCGGGAAGTGTTCGAGCCAGTTATTCATGCGGTCGCTCGCCCGCTGCATCAGCGGCGAGTGGGAGGCGATCGTGATGGGCAGGCGGATGACCTTGCGGGCCCCCGCCGCCTGGGCCGCGGCCATCGCCCGCTTCAGCGGCTCGACCGCCCCGGAGATGACGTTCTGGCCCTCGCAGTTCAGCGTCGCGATGCCGACGTACCCGTCGTCGCCCCGCGCCTCGTCGCAGATCTCCGCAACCGTGTCTTCGTGCAGCCCCAGGATCGAGGCCATCCCCCCGGGATTCTCCTGGCCCGCTTCGTCCATGGCCCGGCCCCGCTCGCGCACGAGCAGCAGGCCCTCCTCGAAGTCGAGCGACCCCGCCGCCACCGCCGCCGTGAACTCGCCCATCGAGTGCCCGGCGAACACGTGCGGCTGGAGCTTGCGGTCGAGCGCGGCGAAGCGCTCGCGCAGCGCCTCCAGCCACGCGATCGAGATGACGAACGTCGCCGGCTGCTGGTTGATGGTCCGTTCGAGCTCTTCCTGGGGCCCTTCGAAGCAGAGCTGGGAGAGCTTCGTCTCGAGCACCTCGTCTGCCCGCCGGAAGACCTCCCGCGCCGCGCGCGAGGCGTGATACAGCCGCTCACCCATGCCAACATGATGAGAGCCTTGACCAGGGAAGATGAGGGCGATTCGGCGCCAGGAACCGACGTCTCGCTGCACTATGTCCTCGCCCGCGCGCCATTCCCCGCGGGGGCAGGCCCCAAGATAGCAGAGCCCACGTCAACGCTGTAGGGAAAGGAAAGGTTTAGGGAAGACTGACCGGATCGATATCGGGCCTTGAAGCACTCGTGCTAGCCAGCAGACCCACCGGCGTCACTTGCCTGCCAGCCGTCGAGGAACTCGGAGTGATGTTCCTGAAACATCCCGTGGATGTCCCCCTCGACTCTCGCGCCACGCTGCCAGGAGCATCCACTGCACGATCCCAGGTAGCTCCCACCGATGGGGAAGATCACGTAGTTGTGCTGATCGGGATCCGGGGAGCCCAGCGTAAGCGCCTTGAGCGTACCCACGTCGTCCTTGACGCCTTGGACGTCGTCCTTGACGCCTTGGACGTCGTCCTTGACGCCTTGAACGTCGTCCTTGACGCCTTGGAGGTCGTCCTTGACGGCCTGAACGTCGTCCTTGACGACGAGGATCTCCTCCTTGACGGCGAGGATTTCGTCCATGACAGCCTGCATGGCGCTGTTCACGTCGTCTTTCGTGGCGGGGGAGTCGGGGCGCATCGACTGGGCCGAACTGCTGGCAGCGGTCAAAGCGAGTCCTCCAGGGCGGATGTCCGCAAATGTTGAATACAGTCAGTATAGAAGGACACCCGTTCTCTTTCAAGTTGGAAAGGTCCACCGCCGCAATAGCTCCGGGCTGAAAACCCGGGGATACGCGCCGAGCGCGAACAGACGATGCTCACAGAAGACTCACCGGGTCGATATTCACGCTCCAGCGACGCCCCAGCGTGACCTGGTCGAGCAGCGCGCGCGGATCGCGGCCCCGCAGCAGGATGTGCCAGCGGTACTCCCCCCGCAGCCGCCGCACGTACGCCGGCGTCGGGCCGAGCACGTCCGGATCGGGCCAGCCCGCCGCGTCCCGACGGGTCCGCAGCTCCGCCGCCACCTGCGAGGCGTGCTCCAGCCCTCGCTCCTGGTTCCCGTGCCGGTACGTCAGACGCGCCAGCCGCGCGAAGGGCGGATAGCTGGCCCGCCGCCGGTGCTGCGACTCGTGCGCGAAGAAGCCGGCGTAGTCGTGCTCGGCGGCGGCGCGGATGGGGGGCGCCTCCGGCTCGTACGTCTGGATGTAGACCTCCCCCCGGCGCTCCCGCCGCCCCGCCCGCCCTGCCACCTGGCTCAGCAGCTGGAACGTGCGCTCATGCGCGACGTAGTCGGGCAGGCTCAGCCCCACGTCCGCGTCCACCACCCCCACCACCGTCATGGCCGGCAGATCCAGCCCCTTCGCCAGCATCTGCGTCCCCACCAGGATGTCGATCTCGCGCGCTTCCAGCGCCTGCAGGATGCGCTCGTGGCTGCCCTTGCGGCTGGCCGCGTCGCTGTCCCAGCGCGCCACGCGCGCCCGCGGAAACGCCTGCCGCGCCTCCGCCTCGATGCGCTGCGTCCCCACCCCGAAGGGGCGGTAGCGGGCGCTCCCGCACTCGGGACAGGCCGTCTCCTGCGTGCGACCCCGCCCGCAGTGGTGGCAGAAGATGCGCGGGTGGAGCGGGTCGCGCGTATCGAGTCCCATCGCGAGCGAGCAGGTCGGGCAGGTCGGAAGGTAGCCGCAGGCGCGACATAACAGGAAGCGCGCCGCCCCCCGCCGGTTCACGAACAGGATCGACTGCTCCCCCTCCTCCAGCGCCCGCCGCAGCGCGTTCCGCAGGGGCACGCTGAAGACCCCCCGGTTCCCCGCCTTCAGCTCCTCCCGCATGTCGACCACCGCCACGTCCGGTAGCGGCACCGTCTGCGTCTCGCCCTCCCCCAGCGACATCACCCGCGAGGGCAGCTCGAGGCGCGTGATGGCGCCCACCTCCGAGCGCTGGTACGTCGTCACGTCCGGGGTCGCGCTCCCCAGCACGAGCGTCGCGCCCGTCAGCCGGCAGAGTTCGGCGGCGGCATCGCGGGCGTGGTAGCGGGGCTGGGGGTCCGACTGCTTGTAGGTCCATTCGTGCTCCTCGTCGAGCACCACCAGCCCCAGGTTTGCCACCGGCGCGAACGCGGCGCTGCGCGACCCCACCACCAGCCGCGCCTCCCCCCGCTGGATGCGGTACCACTGGTCGTACAGCTCCCCCGTGCTCAGCCCCGAGTGGAGCACCGCGACCTCCGCCGGGAACTGCTCCCCGTAGCGCTGGATCGCCTGGGGCGTCAGCGAGATCTCTGGAACCAGCACGATCGCCCCGCCGCCCGCGGCCAGCGTCCGCCGCGCCAGCTCCAGGTACACCTCCGTCTTCCCCGACCCCGTGACCCCGTGCAGCAGGTACTCCCCTGGCGCCCCCGCGATGCGCTCCACGACCGCCGCCTGCTCCTCCGTCAGGACCGCCGCCGGCGTCCCCTCCTCAGCCCGCTCCGCGATCGGGTCCCGCTCCACGCGGGCCTCGTACTCGCGCAGCCACCCGTCCTCGGCCAGCTCGTCGAGGTGGCGGCGGGTCGCCCCGAGCTCGCGCACCTCCGTCAGCGTCGTGTCACCTGCCTCCGCCAGCCGTTCGAGGATGCGCGCCGCCACCGACCGCGCCGAACGCTCCGCCAGCTCCTGCGCCTGCCTCCGCGCGAACTCGGGCTCGGCCACCAGCGCGACGCGGCGCTCCATCCGCGGCCGTCCCGCCGGACGCGCGAGCCCCTGCGCGACCGTCAGGTGCCCGCTCGACTGCAGCCGCTTGAGCAGCTCGTTCGGCACCTGCCCGAGCGCCTCCCGCAGCGTGTCGAGCGCTGTCTGGCCGTGCTCGCCGAGGTAGCGCAGGACGCGCTGGTCGGCGGGGTCGCTGGGCAGGAGGAGGGGCAGGTCCACGGGCGACACCACCGTCACGGAGCGCTGCCCGTAGCCGGAGGGCAGGCACGTCGCCACGCACTCCCAGAGGGGCGCGAGGTAGCGCTCGCTCAGCCAGCGGGCGAGCTCGCGGTGCGCCCCGTCGAGCACCGGCTGCGGGTCCGCGACCGATTCGAGGGGGCGCGCCTCCTGCTCAGGCGGCGTGTCCGTCTCCCCCAGCGCGACCCCCTGCAGGACGCGGCTCCCGAACGGCGCGAACACCGCCTGCCCCAGCCGCACCTCCAGCCCCTCCGGCACGGCGTAGGTGAAGGGGTGCCGCGCCGGCTGCCCGCTGTTGACCGCCACCTCGACGAAGGCGCGTTCAACCAGCGGATACGGTTCGGACTCGGGGGAACGCGGGGCGCTCGACACGTTCGATCCTAGCGCAGCCGGACCCCGCGCCGCTCAGGAAAACGAGACGCACGCGCTCCCGATGACGCGCAGCACGCTCTCCTGCTCGAACCGTTCCTCGTAGATCTCCGAGATATCGTCGATCGACTGCCGGCCCTCGTCGCCCGGCGGGGCGTAGATGATGAGTAGCTTGCTGCCCTCCCGCAGGACCGTTCCGCTCGCATCGCGCCACTGCCCGTTCCCCGAGATCACCGTGAGCCCGTCCGGGAAGCGCGGCGTGACCGTGTCCGCCAGGAACTCCCGCCACGCCTCCTCCGGGATGGTCCCCCCGTCAGGTTGGCTCAGCCCGAAGAAGAGCTGGTACTCGGCCCACCGCTCCGACCCCTCGGGGCACTTCGCGTATGCCCCCCGCCCCTCGCAGTCCTCCCCCTCCGGACACCCCTTCGATTCCCCCCAGTACCCGCACCCCGCCAGCACGCCCACGGCAAGCCCCAGCACGACGATCGCGCCGGCGCTCCTCACCGCCCTACCCGCGCCCCACGAACGGCATCTTCGTCGCCATCACCGTCAGCGTCAGCACGTTCGCGTCGAGGGGCAAACTGGCCATGTAGAGCACCGCCTTCGCCACGTTCTCCACGTCCATCGTCGGCTCGGGGCGAACGCTGCCGTCGGGCTGCGGCATTCCCCGCTGCATCTTCTCCGTCATCGGCGAGGTCGCGTTCCCGATGTCGATCTGCCCGCAGGCGATGTCGTACGCCCGCCCGTCGAGCGCCGTCGCCTTCGTCAGCCCCGTGATCGCGTGCTTCGTCGAGGTGTACGGCGCCGAGTTCGGCCGCGGCGTCGTCGCCGAGATGGACCCGTTGTTGATGATGCGCCCGCCCTGCGGGTCCTGCGCCTTCATCACCCGGAACGCCTCCTGCGTGCAGAGGAACACCCCCGTCAGGTTCGTCTCGACCACCGCCTGCCACTGCTCGAAGGTCAGCTCCTCCAGTGGCCGCGGCGGCGCCCCGATGCCGGCGTTGTTGAAGACCACGTCCAGCCGCCCGAAGCGCTCGACCGTCCAGTCGAACAGCTCCCGCACGGAGGCCGGCTCGCGCACGTCCGTCGTCACCGCGATGGCGCGTTCGCCGTCCGCGCCCGCCTCCGCGATGGCCGCCCGCAGCTTCTGAGGGCGCCGTCCCGCCAGCGCCACCGAGTACCCCTCGCGCAGGAACGCCAGGGCCGTCGCCCTGCCGATCCCCGAACCCGCGCCCGTCACGATCGCAACCTTGCTCATGGCGCGAACCCTACCGCCCGCCCGCCCTCACCGCCATCGCCTGCGCCCCTGCTGGGGTACAGTCTGGGGCGAACAGGAGAGTTGCCATGAAGTCGGTCATCGTTGGTCTGGCGCGAACCCCCATCGGACGCTTCAACGGGGGCCTCAAGCCCCTGCGCGCGACCCAGCTCGGCTCCGCCGCCATCTCCGGCGCCCTCGAGTCCGCCTCCCTCTCTCCCGATGCCGTCGACGAGGTGCTGTTCGGCCACGTCGTGCAGGCCGGCGCCGGCCAGATCACCGCTCGCCAGGCCGCCAGCGGCGCCGGCATCCCCATGACCGTCCCCTCGACGACCATCAACAAGGTCTGCCTCTCCGGCCTCACCGCCATCGCCATGGCCGACCGCGCCATCCGCCTGGACGAATCGAACGTGATCGTCGCGGGCGGCATGGAGTCGATGACCAACGCCCCCTACCTCGTCCCCGAGGGGCGCTGGGGCGGACGCCTCGGCCACGCCCCCCTCGTCGATGCGATGCAGCACGACGGCCTCTTCTGCGCCTTCGACGAGTGCTCCATGGGCGAATCCGCCGACCTCAAGAACGAGGAGCTCGGCATCTTCCGCGAGGAGCAGGACGAGTGGTCGGCCGCCAGTCACCAGCGCGCGGCCGACGCTCGCGACAGTGGCCACTTCGCCAACGAGATCGTCCCCGTCGAGGTGCCCGCCCGCCGCGGCCAGACCGTGCGCATCGAGCATGACGAGGGCATCCGCGACGGCGTCACGGCCGGCTCCCTCGCGAACCTCCGCCCCGTCTTCACCCCCGAGGGCACGACGACGGTCGGGAACGCCTCCCAGATCAGCGACGGCGGCGCCGCCGTCATCGTCGCCAGCGAGCGGGCCGCCGCCGACCTCGGCGCCGAGCCCATCGCCGAAGTTGTCGCCTACGGGCAGGTCGCCGGCCCCGACGCCACCCTCCACGAGCGCCCCGCCGAGGCCATCGCCGCGGCCCTCACGCGCGCCGGCCTGCGGGCCTCCGACCTCGACGTCGTCGAGATCAACGAAGCCTTCGCCTCCGTCGCCCTCTGGTCCGCCCGCATGCTCGACCTCGACCCCCAGCGGGTGAACCCGAACGGCGGCGCCGTCGCCCTCGGCCACCCCCTCGGCGCGACCGGCGCCCGCCTCATGGTCACGCTCCTGAACGAGCTGCGCCGGCGCGGCGGTGGCATCGGCGCCGCCTCCCTCTGCGGCGGCGGCGGCCAGGGCGATGCCATCATCGTGAAGGTCGGCTAGGACTCAGGATCCGCGCTGCTCCGCCAGCTCCAGCAGCTCCTTCGCCAGCGCCCGCCCCAGCCCCGGCCCCGCGTTGACCGGCCCGCCCACCTTCGACCGCACGATCGCCCCCCCGGGCGCGACCAGTCCGTGGAGCTTGAGCGTCGTGCCGAAACTCTCGGCATAGGCGGCCGCGGGGAAGCTGCACCCCGCCTCCAGCGCCGCCAGGAACGCCCGCTCGGCGCCCACCAGCCGCCGTAGCTCCCTGTCGTCGATGGCCGTGAGCAGCGCAAGCGTGTCCGCGTCGTCGCGGCGGCACTCCACCGCGAGCGCGCCCTGTGCGGGCGCGGGCAGCATCTCCTCGAACCCGAAGACGTGGCTGGCGCGGTCCGCCGCCCCCAGCCGCTCCAGCCCCGCGACTGCGAGGATGGCCGCGTCGTACTCCCCCGCATCGACCTTCTGGATGCGTGTGTCCACGTTCCCCCGGATCGATCGCAGCTCCAGGTCGGGCCGCAGTTCCGCCGCCTGCGCCGTCCGCCGCGGACTGCTCGTCCCCACGACCGCCCCTGCCGGCAGCCCCGCCAGCGTCGCCCCGCTGCGCGAGACCAGCGCGTCGCGCGGGTCCGCCCGCTCCGGCACCGCCGCGATCACGAGCCCCTCCGGGCGAGCCGTCGGCAGGTCCTTGTAGCTGTGGACGGCCACATCCACCTCCCCCGCCAGCAACGCCTCCTGGATCGCGGAGGTGAACCACCCCGCCCCTTCCCCCGAGGTCAGCGGGCTCGTCCGATCCCGGTCCCCCGCCGTCGTAATCTCGACGAGCTCGACGGCGACGTCCGCGTGGGCTTCCCGCAAGCGGGCGGCCACGAGCTCCGTCTGGTGCAGTGCGAGGCGGCTCGCGCGCGTCCCCAGCCGCAGCGTGGTCACGACCCGCTGCGGCCCGCGACCGGCCCCGGGCTCGCCACCCGCAGCGCCTCCGCCGCCGCCCGCACGGTCTGGTCGATGTCCGCCTCCGTGTGCGCCGCCGAGACGAACCACGCCTCGAACTGCGACGGCGGCAGCATCACCCCGCGAGCCAGCATCTCGTGGTGGAAGCGCGCGAACGTGCCCGTGTCCGCCTGCGATGCCTCGGTGTAGTCGCGCGGCGTTTCCGCCCGGAAGAACAGCGACAGCAGCGACCCCCGCCGCACCACGCACGCATCCGCCTCCGCGCGACGCACCCCCGTGCCCAGGCCGTTCTCGAGGTAGCGCCCCAGCTCGTCGATGCGCGCGTGCGCACGGCCGTCGCGGAGCGCGTCGAGCGTGGCCGTGCCGGCGGCCATCACGAGCGGGTTCCCGCTCAGCGTCCCCGCCTGGTAGACCGGCCCCTCCGGCGCCAGCAGCGACAGCAGCTCCGCCCGGCCCCCCAGCGCCCCCACCGGCAGCCCGCCCCCGATCACCTTCCCCAGGCAGACCAGGTCCGCATCCGGCAGCAGCCCGCTGAGGCCGTACCGCAGCCGGAACCCCGTGATGATCTCGTCGTTGATGAGCAGCGCCCCGTGCCGCCGCGGAACCTCCTGGAGCGCCTTTAGAAACGCATCCTCCGGCGGCACGACCCCCATGTTCCCCGCCACCGGCTCCACGATGACCGCCGCCGTCTCCGCGCCGTGCGCCTCGAACCACTGCTCCAGCGCCTCGGGGTTGTTGTAGGGAAGGACGGCCGTGCTCGCCGCGATCGACTCCGGTACGCCCGCCGAGTCGCTCAGCCCGAGCGTCGCCACGCCGCTCCCCGCCTTCACCAGCAGACCGTCGCTGTGGCCGTGGTAGCACCCCTCGAACTTCACCACGAGGTCGCGCCCTGTGGCCGCGCGGGCCAGGCGAATAGCCGTCATCGTCGCTTCCGTGCCCGAGTTGACGAACCGCAGCCGTTCGAGCCCCGTCGCCTCGCTGATGCGCCGCCCCAGCTCCACCTCCCCCGGCGAGAGCGCCCCGAAGGCCGTGCCCGTCGCCGCCGCCGCCCCGACCGCCTCCACCACCCCCGGATGCGCGTGCCCGAGGATGAGCGGCCCGTACGCCGCGACATAATCGATGTACTCCCGGCCCTCCGCGTCGTACACGCGCGCCCCCGACGCCCGCGCCACTGGCACGGGCGCGTCCGGCACCGCCTTGAACGAGCGCACGGGGCTCGAAACCCCGCCCGGGAAGAGCGATCCCGCCTGCTCCCGCAGGTCCGCGTTATCCATGCGACACCCCCGCGGGCGTCCGCGCGAGGTACGCCTCGCGAACCTCGTTCCCCGCCGCCGCGAAGTCGGCGAACGCCACCGATGGGTCCGGTGCGGACGGCGCCGGCGGCTCCCGCTGCCACAGCGCCGCCTCCCGGCAGAGCGCCACCATGACGCTGCAGGGCTCCGGGCAGGGAATCCCGCCCTCAGCCACGCCCTCCCCCGCCCACACAGGAGTCCGGACGCAGCGACCGCAGAGCACCTCCCGCGCCCGCTCCCGACCCTCCCCGTCGAGCTCCCCCGCGATGCGGTAGCGACCCCGCTGCCGCCCCACCACCTCGTCGTAGGTCGCGATCGGCAGCGACCCCGCCACCCCCTGCCGCTGGTGCAGCAACGCCTGCGGGTAGACCGCCTCGATTGCCGCTTCGGTTAGGCTTTCGGGCAGCGAGATGCGCCAGTTCCCGGGCATCGTGCGCGCCCCGCTCAGCGGCCGGTAGCGGCCGCCGTCGTCGAAACGCACATGCTCCTGCAGCGCCTCGATCGTGGGCTCGAGCTCGGTCGGCTGCGGCCCCCCGACAGGTCCGCACAACTCCACCCTTCCCCCGCGAAACGCGACCGCCACCTCGCCCAGCGTGAAGTCACGCCGGGCCCCAATCGCCGCCGTCGCCGTCTCGCCCACGCCGCCATTGTAGCGAGCGCCCGCCGCCGCATAGACGCGCGCGCCGTGGCGTCACATACTGCGCGCGTCCGCGCCGCGGCGGCAGGAGGTTCGCAATGGGGCAGTTTCAGCGAACACAGGTCGGAAACGCCGAGCTTATCGCGGTCCAGGACAGCTGGGCGTCGATGCCACCCCCCGCCTTCTTCCCCGATGTCCCCGCTGACGCCTGGGCCGGCTACGGCGAGTTCCTCGACGCCGATGGCAACCTCATCCTCAACCTCGGCTCCTGGCTCGTCGTCAGCGAGGGCAACACGATCCTCGTCGATACCGGCCTGGGCGGACGCCCCACGCAGATGCCCCTCAAGGAACCGACCGCCCTCCCCTCCGTGATGGAAGCTGCCGGCGTAAGCCCCGACGATGTCGACATGGTCGTCTTCACCCACCTCCACTTCGACCACACCGGCTGGAACACCGTCGATGAAGGGGGCTCCCCCGTCCCCCTCTTCCCCAACGCGCGCCACGTCGTCCAGCAGACCGAGTGGGACTTCTGGACCAGCAGCGATGAGCTGCGCGCCGGCGCCCAGTACGACAACGTCCTCGAACCGATCGAGGCGGCCGGTCTGCTCGACCTCGTTGAAGGTGAGCACGCCGTCACCTCCGAGCTCGTCACCGTCCCCACGCCCGGCCACACCCCCGGACACGTCTCCTTCGTGCTCGCCAGCGGCGGCGAGCGCGTCTACCTCATCGGCGATGCCGCCCACCAGCCCGTGCAGGTCCGCGAGGACGCCTGGTGCCCCGGCGCCGACGTCGACAAGACCGCCTCCACCGCCAGCCGCAAGGCCCTCTTCGCCCGCATCGAGGCGGAGGGCGCCCTCATCGCCAGCGGCCACTTCCCCTTCCCCGGCCTCGGCCACGCCGTCGCCCGCGATGGCGGCCGCGCCTGGCAGCCGGTCGCCTGAGCCCATGGGCGGTGCGAACGCGGACATCGAGGGCGTCGCCGGCGTCATCATCTGGACCGACCGGTACCCGGAGATGCTCGCCTTCTACCGCGATGTCCTCGGCCTGACACCCCGCAGCGAGCGATCTGCGTTCGCGAACTTCGAGTGGGACGGCTTCCGCCTCAGCGTCGCCGCCCACGACGAGGTCCACGGCCCCGCCCGCGACCCCCTCCGCATCATGGTCCACTTCGCCGTCTCCGATATCGCCGCGACCCACCGGCGGCTGGTCGCGCAGGGCGTCGAGTTCTCGCGCCCGCCCGAGCAGGAGCGCTGGGGCGGCTGGGTCGCGACCTTCACCGACCCCGACGGCAACACCCTCCAGCTCCTGCAGCTCCCGGACTGACCGGACGCCCTACACCAGCGGCCAGGGGTAGCTCCGGTGGGGGCCGGGCGTCGGCATCGAGCGCGTCCGCAACAGCCGGTCGGCCCGCCCCAGGAAGGCGCCGACCTCGTCCGGCGAGAGGAGGGCGTTAAACGCTTCGGTTCCCTCCGCCTCCCCCGCGACCGCCGTCGCCGCCTGCTCCACGTCGGCCAGCCACTCGTCCGAGATGGGCTGCTCCGCCCAGTCCCAGATCACCGTGCGCATCTTGTACTCCTGGTGGAAGCAGAGGCCGTGGTCGATCCCCCAGATGCGGCCCTGCGGGTCGAGCAGGCAGTGCCCGCCCTTGCGATCGGCGTTGTTCGCAACGAAGTCGAACACGGCCATCCGCTGCAACTGCGGGACCAGCGCCGCGTCCTCGCGCTGCTCGAAGAACGACGACGAGCGCTCGTGGGGTACGTACAGCTGCAGCGACCCCACCCCCTGCGGCCCATCCCGCACCACCGTCGGCGGGACGAACGTCCAGTCCAGCAGCCGCGAGAGCTCGTAGGCCGCTGCCTCGCGCGCGTACAGCGTCCCCGTGGGGAAGTCCCACAGCGGCGTCTCCCCCGATTCCGGCTTGTAGACCGCCGCGACCTGCTCGCCGTCCCCCGCGCAGAGCGTCGCCAGGTAGACGTAGTTGCTGGAGGACCAGAGCAGTTTCAGGTCCTCGAAGTCCGCCTCGAGCAGGAGCTGCTCGGCTCCGGCCAGATCGACCTCGCGCGTCATACCCGGCAGCGTAGCAGAGCCACCCCGTCCCCGGCGGCAGGCTAGACCGTGAGCGTTCCCCGCAGCACCGTCACCGCGCTCCCCGCGATGCGCACGGCCGTGGGCTCGTCCCCCTCGCCCTCCACCTCCACCTCGACGATCCCCGGGCGCCCCATGATGTGCCCCTGCTCCACCGTGTACGCCGTCTCCCGCACCAGGCCGTAGCGCCACAGGTAGGCCGCCATCCCCCCCGTCGCGCTCCCCGTCACCGGATCCTCCAGCACCCCCGAGGAGGGTCCGAAGTGCCGCGCGTGCGCCCGGTTCGCCTCGTCGTAGGTCTCCAGCGTGAAGACGTGCGTGCTGAAGTAGTGGTCGACCCCTTCCAGGTCGCTCAGGTGCTGCAGGTCGGGCCGCACCCGCTCGAGCACTTCCAGCGACCGCACGGGCAGCATCGCCTGCGGCGTGCCCGTGCTCACCACCTGCGCCGGCACGCTATCGAGCATGTCCGAGACGGAGATGCCCAGCGCCTGCGCGTACACGCTCCGGTCGAGCCGCCGGTGGAACTCCGGCGTCGCCTGCGTCATCACGACCCGCACGCGCCCGTCCGCCAGCCGCTCGATGTCCACCGGCAGCACGCCGATGCTCAGCTCCTGCACGATCCGCCGCGGCCCGTCCCCCACCTCCACGCGCCCCTCCTCGACGAGCGTGTGCATCGTCGCGATCGTGGGGTGGCCCGCCAGCGGGATCTCCTTTTTCGGGGTGAAGAAGCGCACCTTCACGTCCGCCACGTCCGAGGGCGTCACGAAAGCGGTCTCGCTCAGGTTCAGCTCGCGCGCGATGTTCTGCATCTGCGCGTCGCTGAGCCCCTCCGCGCGCGTGATCACCCCGCAGGGGTTCCCCGCGTACCGCTCGCTGGTGAACGAATCGACGATCTTGACCTCGTACTCCGCCATCGCGGAAGCGTAGCATCGGACCATGTCCATACAAGAGCACGACCCCCTCGCCGCCCGCGTCGGCGAGCTCCTCCTCGCCCGCGAGGCCCGCGTTTCTGTCGCCGAAAGCACCGCCGGCGGGCTCATCTCCGCCCGCCTCATCAGCGTCTCCGGCGCCTCGAAGTGGTTCGACCGCGGCCTCGTCGCCTACACGATGCCCTCCAAGCAGGACACCCTCGGCGTCGATATCGAGTTCCTGCGCGAGCACGGCACCGTCACCGCCGCCGCCGTCACCGCCATCGCCGAGTCCGTGCTTGAGCGCAGCGCTGCCGACTACGTCATCGCCGAGAGTGGCATGGCGGGGCCCATCAAGGGGCGCTCGTCGAGGCCCATCGGCGGGGTCGCCTTCGCCCTCGCCGGCCCCGAGGGCACCGTCAGCGAGGAGCTCCAGTTCGAGGGTTCGCGCGTCGCCATCATGGAGCAGATCGCCGAGCACGCCCTCGAGATGCTGGTCGCGGCGCTCGACTCTGGCGCCTAACCGCCCGCTGGGAGAAGGTGGGCCTCCCACCCCCGCGCAGCCAGCGCGAGAATGGAGCCACCCGTGCCCGCACCCGACCTCGATACCATCGTCTCCCTGGCGAAGCGCCGCGGCTTCGTCTTCCCCTCCGCCGAGATCTACGGCGGCTTTGCCAACACCTATGACTACGGCCCCCTCGGCGTCGAGCTGAAACGCAACATCCGCGACGCCTGGTGGCGCGCCATGGTGCGCGAGCGCGACGACGTCGTCGGCATCGACGCGGCCATGATGACCAACCCCCGCGTGTGGGTCGCCAGCGGCCACACCGAGACGTTCAACGACCCCCTCGTGGACTGCAAGGAATGCCGCCAGCGCTTCCGCCCCGACCACATCGAGGAAGGCCAGTACGGCGAGGTCGAGCGCGACGACGCCGGCAGCTTCCGCTGCCCCTCCTGCGGCGGCGAGCTCACCGAGCCCCGCCTCTTCAACCTCATGTTCCAGACCCAGGTCGGCACCATCGCCGACGAGGGCTCCATCGCTTACCTGCCCCCCGAGACGGCCCAGGGCATGTTCGTCAACTTCGAGAACGTGCGCAGCTCCATGCGCCGCAAACTCCCCTTCGGCATCGCCCAGACGCGCGTCAGCTTCCGCAACGAGATCACCCCCGGCCGCTTCGTCTTCCGCACCCTCGAATTCGAGCAGATGGAGATGGAGTTCTTCTGCGCCCCCGCGGACGCCGCCGAGTGGCACCGCTACTGGATCGACGAGCGCCAGCGCTGGTACGCCGAGACCATCGGCATCGACGACGCCCGCATGCGCATCCGCGACCACGACCCCGAGGAGCTCTCCCACTACAGCGCCGGCACCAGCGATATCGAGTACGAGTTCCCCTGGGGCTGGGGCGAGCTCGAAGGCATCGCCAACCGCACCGACTACGACCTGAAGGCCCACAGCGAGCACAGCGGCCAGGACCTGACCTACTTCGACGAGGAGACGCGCGAGCGCTTCACGCCGTACGTCATCGAGCCCGCCGCCGGACTCACCCGCACCCTCGCCGTCGCCCTCCTGGAGAACTACACCCTCGAACCCGACGAAAAGGGCGACGAGCGCGTCGTGCTCAAGCTCCCCGCCGTCATCGCGCCCATCAAGGTCGCGGTCCTGCCCCTCTCCAAGAAGAACACGCTCACGCCCACGGCGAAGCGCGTCCACGCCCTCATCCGCTCCCACTGGATGACCCAGTACGACGAGACCCAGTCGATCGGCCGCCGCTACCGCCGCCAGGACGAGATCGGCACGCCCCTCTGCGTCACCGTCGATTTCGACACGCTCGAGGACGAAGCCGTCACCATCCGCGAGCGCGACACCCAGGCCCAGGTCCGCGTCCCCATCGCTGGCCTCGTCGACGCCCTCGCCGAGCGCCTCCCCGGAGTCCGCTAGGCGGGGTTGCCGAGGGTCTCGTGAAGAGCGCCGCGGCCACCGTCGAGGAGTACCTCGCGAGCCTGCCCGAGGACCGGCGCGAGGCGATCGCCGCCGTGCGCCGCGTGATGCGGGAGCACCTTCCCGATGGCTACGAGGAGTGCATGTCCTTCGGGATGATCGCCTACGTCGTGCCGCTCAGCCGCTACCCCGACACCTATAACAGCCAGCCCCTGGCCCTGGCCTCCCTCGCCTCGCAAAAGCGCCACATGGCCCTCTACCTGAACAACGTGTACAGCGATGAGCCCACGCGGGAGTGGTTCACGTCCGCCTACGCCGCGAGCGGCAAGCGCCTGGACATGGGGAAGTCGTGCGTGCGCTTCAAGCGCCTCGAAGACCTGCCGCTGGACGTGGTCGGCCAGGCCATCGCCCGCACGAGCGTCGAGGACTTCCTCGCGTTCTACGAGGCAGCGCGCAAGAAGACGAAGCGGGGCCGCTAGCCTCCTGCTCCTCCGCTAGCTCGCGGCGAACGCCCGGCAGGCGATCGCCCGCCCCAGGTCGTCGATCGCCTCGCGCAGCATGCGCTGCAGCACCGCCTGCTCCTCCGGCGTCTCGTCGAGGAGCGCCTGCGCCCGGTCGAGCGTGTCCTGCTCCACCCGGTAGCTGGGGAAGAGCCCCCCGTAGAACACCGTCGCGAACTCGCGGTCGCGCTCCGCGAAGATCCCCGGAACCTGCTCGAAGAAGGCATCGACGTACGGCGCCAGCAGCTCCGCCTGGTGCGTCCAGTTGAAGCCGCTCATCGCCGCCTGGTTCAGGTAGCGCGAGCCGTACCCCTCGCCCCCGAAGCGCTCCCACGCGGCCGCCTTCACGCCGGCGTCGGGCACCGCGGTCTCGCAGCGAAGCTGCGCCCGCTGCCCCCGGTCCGAGGGATCCCGCTCCGCCTCCGCCGCCACCCGCTCCGCCGCCCCCGGCAGCCCGAAGCCGACGTGGCGCGCGGCCACCCCCCAGCGCATGTCCTGGTCGAGCTCGAAGCCCTCGATCACCTCGCCCCCGTCCGCCAGCCGCCCGACGTAGGCAAGGTCGTCCGGATTCACCGCGAACCCCACCAGCGCCCGCGCCCAGATGATGCGCGTGTCGCTGTCGGAGGCCGCCAGCAACCCGTCCTTCGCCGTCTCGAACAGCAGGTGGGCCTCGGCGTCGCGCCGGTCGGCAGGCACGTAGCGGCTCTGCGAGGAGGCCGCGTGCCCGAGCACGGAGTCGACCAGCTCGATGTTCTGCTCGAACCCGATCTTCTCCCGCACGATCGCGAGGAAGTCCGTCGACTTCAGCTGCTGGTCCCGCACCATGCTCCACAGCGTCGACCAGAGCTGCTGGCGCAGCAGGTCGTCCCCCACCCGCTCGATGTTCTCCCGCGCCCACGCCACCGATTCGTCGTCGAGCGCGATCTTGGCGTAGGCGTGGTCGTTGAAGTTCGGGTACACGAGCGCCGGCCGCGCCTTTCCGCGCGCCCCCTCGATCTCCGTGCGCTCGCCCTCCAGCACGGCCGGAATCGCCTCGATGGCCGTGGCCGAACCGTCGTCCGTGAGCAGCCCCGTCTCCAGCGTGTGCGGCCGGATCGTCGGGTAGTCCGCGGGAGCGGTCTGGCTCAGCTCCAGCCGCGTGACCCGCTCGCCGTCGCTCTCCCAGTCCGCCCGGATCGTGTTCAGCGAGGAGGTTTCCAGCCACAGCCGCGACCACTCGCCCAGCTCCCGCCCGCTCCCCTCCTCGAGCGAGCCGAGGAAGTCGTGCAGCGAGGCGTTCCCGTAGTCGTACGTGCGGAAGTAGCGCCGCATCCCCTCCCGGAACCCGTCGATCCCGATCGTCGCCACGAGCTGCTTCAGCACCGAGGCGCCCTTGCCGTACGTGATCCCGTCGAAGTTCAGGAACGTCTCGTCGGTGTCGGCCACGGTCCCCGCGATCGGATGGGTCGTGATCAGCTGGTCCTGCCGGTAGGCCCAGTTCTTGATGCCATTGTTGAAGTCCTGCCAGCCCGACTGGAAGCGCGTCGCCCCCTCCATCGCCAGGTACGACATGTACGTCGCGAAGCTCTCGTTCAGCCAGAGGTCGTTCCACCACTTCATCGTCACGAGGTTCCCGAACCACATGTGCGCCATCTCGTGCAGGATCACCTCCGCCCGCCGCCGCCGCTGGTTCTCGGTGGGCGGATCGCGGTACACCATCGACTCGTTGAAGGTCACCGCCCCCACGTTCTCCATCGCCCCGTGGTTGAACTCGGGCACGAAGATCTGGTCGTACTTCCCGAAGGCGTATGGGTAGTCGAAGAACTCCCCGAAGAAGTCCAGCCCCTGCCGCGCAATCGTGAACAGCTCGTCCGTGTCGAGGTACTGCGCCATCGACTTCCGGCACAACAGCCCCAGCGGGATGCCGTTGTGTTCGGCCGTGGCCACGTGGTACGGCCCCGCGATCAGCGCGAACAGGTAGGTGCTGAACGGCGGCGTCTCCGCGTACTCGCGCCGGATGCGGCCATCCCCCAGCGTTTCCGCCGCGGTCTCCTGCGAGTTCGCCGTCAGCGTCCACTCCGCCGGAGCCGTCACCGTGAGCCGGTAGCGCGCCTTGATATCCGGCTGGTCGAAGCAGGGGAACAGCCGGTGCGCGTCGAACGGCTCGAAGTTCGTGTACAGGTACTCCTCGCCGTCCTCCGGGTCGACGAACTGGTGGATGCCGTCGCCGCCGTGGTCGTAGTCGTTCTCGTACTCGATTCGCAGCGTGTTCGAGGCCGCCAGCGCCGCTCCGGGAATGGTCAGCCGGCGTCCCAGCCACTCGAAGTCGACCGCCGCGCCGTTCAGCTCCAGCAGGTCGATGCGCTTCCCCCGGAAGTTCAGCATCAGGTCGCCCTCGCCGGTCTGGGCGAACGTGATCGTGACCGCCCCCCCGTAGGTGGGCGCCCCCTTCGTCAGGTCGAGTGCCAGCTCGTAGTGGCAGTCGGAGACCCGTGCGGCCCGCGCAACGGCCTCGGTCTCGGTCAGGATGTCGCGTTCCTGGGTGGCAATGGGCTCGGTCACGGGGCGCCTCGCTTCTCTCGCTTGGTGGCGCCGCCAAGGCTACCGCCCCGCGCCCTCACCGTCAGGCGGGGCCTCCTGTCCCGCGTTCGTGACGCAAGGTACAATCGCCCAAGCTCAGCCCGAGGTATCCCGCTTCCATGCCCAACAGCGACGTTGTCGAGGCGCTCGTCACCGCCATCAACTACGACCGCCTCGACCAGATCCAGGCGCTGCACGCCCCGGGCGTCGTCTTCCACTCGTTCCGCAGCCCGATGCTCCGCGATAGCGTGGCCGTGCGCGATTTCCACACCGAGCTCCTGCAGCGCTATGCCGACTGCACCTACACCGAGCCCGAGACGGCCGAGGACGGCGATGCCGTCGCCCTGCGCGCCACCATCGAGGCCAAGGGCTACGACTGGCGCACCTTCCAGCAGCGCGTGCTCGATATCTCCCGCGTCCAGGACGGCCTCATCGCCGACCGGCGCCTCTACGGCATGGTCAGCGGCATCGAGCTGGAACGGCCCGCACTCGCCGCCATGGACGCCGCCGCCGAATTCCGCGGCGGCTCGCCCCGCTCCACGCGGCGGCTCGTCCGCGGCCTCTACGAGAACCTGCTCGCCGGCGAGCGCGACGCGGCGGCCGAGGCCCTCGATGAGAAGATCACGTTCATCGATTCCGTCTACGGCATCGCCTCCGGCGCCGATGCGGTGCTCGACCTGCTCGAGGCGACGCCCCAGCCCGCCTTCGGCTATCCCCGGCTGACGGCCGTAACCGCCGGCGACAAGAACGCCGCCGTCGAGATCGCCATCGACCCCGCCCGCCCGCGCATCGCCGACTGGGTGCGCATCGTGGAGGGCAAGGTGATGGTCATCGAGCGGCACTGGATGCTCCGCGAGATCGGCATCAACCCCTTCGTGGAGTACAGTCGCGACCGGCACCGCCGCCAGGTGATCCTGCCCACGTAAGCTCCGGGCCTCGCCAACCGCGGCCCGATCCCAAAGGAGACCCCCATGGCCACCATGTACTACGACGACGACGCCGATCTGGGCCTGCTGAAGGACCGCAAGATCGCGGTCATCGGCTACGGATCGCAGGGGCACGCCCACGCCCTCAACCTGCACGACTCCGGCCTCGATGTGCGCGTCGGGCTCTATCCCGGCTCGCGCTCCTGGAGCTCCGTCGAGGAGTCCGGCCTGCGCGTCGGAACCGTTGAGGACGTCTCCCGCGAGGCCGACGTCATCATGGTGCTCATCCCCGACCACCTCCAGCGGGACGTGTACGAGAAGGCCATCGAGCCCGGCCTGGCCGAGGGCAAGATGCTGATGTTCGCCCACGGCTTCAACATCCACTTCCAGCAGATCGACCCGCCCGACTTCGTCGACGTGACCATGATCGCGCCCAAGGGCCCCGGACACCTCGTGCGCCGCGTCTTCACCGAAGGCGGCGGCGTGCCCTGCCTCCTCGCCGTCCACCAGGACGCCAGCGAGGTCGCCTCGCAGCTCGCCCTCGCCTACGCGAAGGGCATCGGCGGCACTCGCGGCGGTGTCCTCGAGACCACCTTCCTCGAGGAGACCGAGACCGACCTCTTCGGCGAGCAGGTCATCCTCTGCGGCGGCCTTTCCTCGCTCATCAAGGCCTCCTTCGAGACCCTCGTCGAGGCCGGCTACCAGCCCGAGAGCGCCTTCTTCGAGACCATGCACGAGCTCAAGCTGATCGTGGACCTCATCTACGAAGGCGGCCTCGCGGGCATGCGCTACTCCGTCAGCGATACCGCCGAGTACGGCGACTACAGCCGCGGCCCGCGCATCATCACCGATGAGACCCGCGCCGAAATGCGCCGCATCCTCGAGGAGATCCAGACCGGCCAGTTCGCGAAGGAGTTCATCCTCGAGAACATGTCCGGCCGCTCCAGCTTCCTCGCCATGCGCCGCCGCGATGCCAACCACCAGGTGGAGCAGGTGGGCGCCGAGATGCGCGGCATGATGTCCTGGCTCAACGACGGCAAGTAGCAGTAACCGCCCGCTCCGAGGACAGGCACCAAGAAGGGGTGGCCCTCGGGCCACCCCTTCCCTGTCCCTGGTAGCTGCGCGAGTCGGGTTCCTAGAACCGGCCAAGCACGGCGATGACCGCCACCCCCGCTACGACCATCCCTCCAAGCCGGAGCGTGAGCCGCAGCTCCAGCGCCTGCAGCTGCTCGATGGTCGCGAACGCCTTGAGGTCCTCCTTCGTGGCAAACCGCTCGAAGTCGTCCTTCGTGGCGAAGGCCTGCATGTCGGTGCGAATCGCTTGCAGGTCGTCCTTCGTGGCGAA
>CAYMDV010000014.1:0-24481 GCA_964389725.1 uncultured Anaerolineaceae bacterium | reverse complement strand
GAATCGCTTGCAGGTCGTCCTTCGTGGCGAAGGCCTGCATGTCGGTGCGAATCGCCTGCAAGTCCTCTTTCGTGGCAAACCGCGTGAGGTCGTCCTTGGTGGCGAATTCCTGCAGGTCTTCCTTCGTGGCCAGCGGCTCGAGGTCTGCCTTCGTCGCAAGATCCTCGTGTCCATCGCCGTAGACAGCGAAGAGCGCTTCCGTCTGCTCTTCGCTGAACCCGCCGGTGGTCAGCCGCATGAACGCCTGGTGCGACATGGGGCAAGTGTAGCGAGCACACTTACGCCGCACAAGAAGGTCGGGGAGAAATAAAGCCCCCGAACATCAAGAAGGGGTGGCCCCGAGGCCACCCCTTCCGTATGGGTTCCGTTCGCCGCGCCCTAGACGCGGTGGCACCAGACCCAGTGCTCTTCGCCACCCGTGCCCACGTTGCGCCACTCGGGGATGACCTCGCGGCACTCGTCGATGGCAATCGGGCAGCGCGTGTTGAACACGCACCCCGGCGGCGGCGACAGCGGGCTGGGCACGTCGCCGAGCAGGATGATGCGCTCCCGCTCCCGCTCCACGTCCGGGTCCGGAATCGGCACCGCCGAAAGCAGCGCCTTCGTGTACGGGTGGAGCGGGTTCTCGAAGATCGTGTCGCGGTCGGTCAGCTCCATGATGTGCCCGAGGTACATCACAGCCACGCGATCGCTGATGTGGCGGACGACCGAGAGGTCGTGCGCGATGAACAGATACGTCAGGTTGAACTCTTCCTGGAGGTCCTCCAGGAGGTTGATGATCTGCGCCTGGATCGACACGTCCAGCGCCGATACCGGCTCGTCGCACACGATGAACTCCGGCTCCACCGCCAGCGCCCTCGCGATACCGATGCGCTGGCGCTGCCCGCCCGAGAACTCGTGCGGGTAGCGGCTGGCGAAGTACGGGTTCAGCCCCACCGTCTGCAGCAGGTTGTGCACCCGGTCGCGCTTCTCCTGGCCACGGGCCAGGTTGTGAATCGTGATCGGCTCCGAGACGATCGACCCGACCGACATACGCGGGTTCAGGCTCGCGTACGGGTCCTGGAAGATCATCTGCATGCGGCGGCGGTAGCTTCGCAGCGACCGGCCCCGCACCTGCGTCAGGTCTGTCCCCCCGAAGTTCACCGTGCCCGCGGTGGGCCGGTTCAACTGCAGGATCGCCTTGCCCGTCGTGGACTTGCCGCAGCCGGACTCACCCACGAGTCCGAGCGTCTCCCCACGCTTCACGTCGAACGTGACGCCATCGACCGCCTTCACGTCGGCGACGCGTCGCTGGAAGATGAGGCCCGCGGTAACCGGGAAGTAGACCTCGAGGTCCTCGACCGCGAGGAGCGATTCCCCCGTCCCGTTGGTCATGGTCGCTTCGGCGGTGCTAGCTTGTTGCGACAATTGGCCGCTCCCTTCCGACGTTCTGCCACTCCCAGCAGGCCGTCTGGTGCTCACCTTCCACCTGTGAGGTGTCCGGGTACTGCGCCAGGCACTGGTCCTGGCGCCAGTCACAGCGCGGGTAGAAGCTGCAGCCCTCGGGCAGGTGCGCCAGGTCCGGCGGCAGCCCCTCGATCGGGATCAGCTTCTCCTGGCGCTGCTCATCAAGGCGCGGCACCGAATTCAACAGCCCCACCGTGTACGGGTGCTTCGGGTTGTTGTACAGCTCCGCCGCCTCGGCCCGCTCGATCACCTTGCCCGCATACATCACGTTCACCCGGTCGGCGTAGCGTGCGACTACCCCGAGGTTGTGCGTGATGATGATGACGGCGGTGCCGAACTCGCGGCTCAGCCGCGCCATGACCTCGAGGATCTGGGCCTGGATGGTCACGTCCAGCGCCGTCGTGGGCTCGTCTGCCAGCAGGATCTTCGGGTTGCAGCTCATCGCCATCGCGATCATCACGCGCTGGCGCATACCCCCCGAGAACTGGTGCGGGTAGTCATCGATGCGGCTGCGGGCCGCCGGGATGCCGACCAGCTCCAGCAGCTCCACGGCGCGCTCCCGCGCCGCCCGGCCACGCAGATCCTGGTGCAACTCCAGCGATTCCGTGATCTGCCGCCCGATCGTCAGCACCGGGTTGAGCGAGGTCATCGGCTCCTGGAACACCATCGCGATGTCGTTCCCGCGGATCCGCCGCATCTCGCTCTCGTCCAGCTTCAGCAGATCACGTCCCTGGAACATGATCTCGCCAGAGACAATCTTGCCCGGGGGCGAAGGAATCAGGCGCAGGATTGAGAGCGCTGAGACGCTCTTCCCGCAACCCGACTCACCCACAAGCCCCAGCGTCTCGCCCTCCTCCACGGAGTACGAAGTGCCGTCAACTGCCTTGACGACGCCTTCCTGCGTGTAGAAGTACGTCCGAAGATCATTAACCTCAAGAAGCGCCATGACGCCACCTTTCGACCGAATCGGATTTTGCCACGTCCCGCTCCGACGAGAACCGGGTCCCCCATTTGACCATGGGGAAGAGGAGACTCGAACTCCTACGCCTTGCGGCACATGATCCTAAATCATGCTCGTCTGCCAATTCCGACACTTCCCCGGTCCGGAGCCGGCTGGCGAACCACCCGGCGAGACCTGCTGAGAATGGTGAGCCGCGAAGGACTCGAACCTTCAACCTAGTGATTAAGAGTCACTTGCTCTGCCAATTGAGCTAGCGGCCCCCAAGGTCGGGCGGAGTATAACCAAGCGCGATCCCGCGAGACAACAAGTCGTCCCACCTCGCAAGCCCGTTACCCCGCCGCGCGCAGGAGCTCGATCACCTCGTCCACGGTCGCCACCCGCCAGTTCGCCCATGTTTCGCTGGTGCGCTGCCACTCCAGGTAGCGCTCGCGGCCTTCAGCCCGCGCCGCCTGGATCTCTTCCTCGCTGGGCTCGTGCCCGAGCCTCGCCGCGATCGCCTCCGGGCGCATATCGCCCAGCACCGACTGCAGCTCGCCCATCTGCTCGTTCGCCAGCCCCGGCCGCTCGATGAAGTGCCCCAGCTCGATGTGCTCGGCGTTATAGAAGACGAAGACCGGAATCGACTCGAACTCCCCGTCCTTCAGGTACTCGGCGATCATGTCCTTGTTCTGGTCGCGCTCGAAGATGCGCGCCTCGATCCCCAGCGCCTCCGCGATGCGCGCCCCCACCGGCATCCCCCGGTACACGTCCGGGCACCAGTCCTCCCCGATGATGACCATGTGGTCGGGCCCGTTCGGGCGCGCCGCCAGCTCGCTCAGCGCTGCCTGCTGCTCGTCGCTGATCGCCAGTCCGCTGTAGTTGTCGTCGAACTGCTCGCGGTTGCGAATCCCCGAGTCGATGTACTCCTGGTAGGTCTTCCCTTTCGCGAAGCGTTCGCGCGTGATCACGGATTCCGTTGCCTGAGCCATGCGGCCTCCCGGTCGAGTGTGTGGTGCAGTCAGCCTAGCCGTGGCGGGCGAACGCTACAACTCGCCCCGCTCCGCCGCCTTCGCCCGCTCCCACAGCTCGTCCAGTGCCGTGCTGTCGAGCTCGTTCAGGTCCAGCGACTGCTCGTTCGCCCAGTCTTCCACCAGCCCGAAGCGGCGGCGGAACTTCCCGTTCGCCCGGCGAAGCGCCTGCTCCCCGTCGATCCCCATCGTCGCCGCGATGTGCGCGATCACGAAGAGCACGTCCCCGAACTCCTCCTCCCGGTCCCGCTCGTCCTCCGCCAGCGCCAGCTCGGCAATCTCCTCCGAGAGCTTCTCCAGCGGCCCGTGGATGTCGGGCCAGTCGAACCCCGCCCGCCGCGCCCGCCCCTGGATCGTCTGCGATTCCGCCAGCGCCGGCAGCGTCGCCGGCACCCCCTCCAGGCGCGACCGCTCCGGGCGCTCCTTCCGCTTCAGAACCTCCCAGCTTTCGCGCACGTCCTCGGCCGTCTCTGCCGTTGCATCGGCGAAGACGTGCGGGTGCCGCGCCACCAGCTTCCCCGCGATCCGCGCGTACACGTCCCCAAACTCGAACTCACCCAGCCGCTCCGCCACCGCCGCGTGCATCAGCACCTGCAGGAGCACATCGCCGAGCTCCTCCGCGATCGCGTCCCCCTCCCCCGCGTCGATCGCCTCCAGCAGCTCGTACGCCTCTTCCAGCAGGTGCGGGCGCAGCGATTCGTGCGTCTGCTCCCGGTCCCAGGGGCAGCCCTCGGGGCCGTGCAGCCGCCGGATGATCGCCTCCAGCGCCTCGAACTGGCGCAGGTCGTCGGGGATGGGGTCCGGCGGGGAGTCAGTGGCCATGGCCGCAGTCTACCCGCGCCGTTGCCCTCGCCCCGCCTCCCGCGTTGGGATACAGCGCCCCCGCAGGCGACAATGAACCCATGAGCGAGGCACAGCGCACCTGGGGCGGCCGCTTCGAGGGCTCCATGGACGACCTCACGCGCGACTACACCGCCGGCGTCGACCGCGACCTCTACGAGCACGACATCGCGGGCTCGGTCGCGCACGCGCGCATGCTCGGCGCCACCGGCATCATCCCCGGGGCCGCCGCCGAGGCCATCGTCGAGGGCCTCGGTCGCGTCCTCGAACGGTTCCGCGCGGGCGAAGTCGAGTGGCGCCCCGAGCTCGAGGACATCCACACCCACGTCGAGACCCTCCTCCGCGAGGAGATCGGCGAGGCCGCCGGCCGGCTGCACACGGCCCGCTCCCGCAACGACCAGGTCTCCCTCCTGAACCGCATGCTCGTGCGCGAGCAGTGCGACCTCGCCGCCGCCGCCGCCGAGGCGCTCATCGAGGTGCTCTGCGACCTTGCCCTCGCCCACGCCGCCGACCCCATGCCCGGCTATACGCATCTCCAGCGCGCCCAGCCGGTCACGCTCGGCCACCACCTGCTCGCCTACGGCGAGATGCTCCTGCGGGACCGCGCCCGCTTCCGCGACTGCCGCGCCCGCACGAACGTCCTCCCGCTCGGCTCGGGCGCCCTCGCCGGCTCCCCCTACCCCCTCGACCGCGAGATGGTCGCCCGCGAGCTCGCCTTCGACGCCGTCTCCCGCAACAGCCTCGACGCCGTCGCCGACCGCGACTACGCCATCGAGTTCCTCGCCTGCTGCGCCATCACGCAGACGCACCTCTCGCGCCTCGCAGAGGAAATCGTCATCTGGTCGAGCGCCGAGTTCGCCTTCGTGCGCCTCCCCGACGCTTTCGCCACTGGCTCCAGCATGATGCCCCAGAAGAAGAACGCCGACGTCGCCGAGCTGGCCCGCGGGCGCAGCGGGCGCGTGCTCGGTGAACTGGTCAACCTGCTGACGAACCTGAAGGGCCAGCCCCTCGCCTACAACCGCGACCTGCAGGAGGACAAGGCCGCCCTCCTGAACGCGGCCGCCGTGGTCACCCCCACCCTCCGCATCTTCGCGGCCATGGTCCCCGCCCTGCAGTTCGACCTGCCCCGCATGAGGGACGCCGCCTCCGGCGGCTTCTCCCTCGCCACGGACGTGGCCGACTACCTCGTGCGCAAAGGCATGCCCTTCCGCGAGGCCCACGCCGTCACGGGCGGGCTCGTGCGCGAGGCCGAGGTGCGCGGCTGCGAGCTCCACGAGCTCCCCTTCGAGGTCTACGCCGCCGCCAGCAACCGCTTCGAGCACGACGTCCTCGACATCGACGTCGACGCCGCCCTCGCTGCCCGCGACGCCGTCGGCGGCACCGCCCCCGCCCGCGTCCGCGAGGCAGCCGCCGCCCTCCGCAGCGAGCTCGCCCGCTGACAACCCCGGTCGTTGTGCCCTACAATGTAGGGCGACAGAGGTGATGGACCGTGAGCCGGCTAACGGTCGACGACATTGATGACGAGCTGAATGGTCGTATCTGCAGCCTCGCGGAGCGAGAGGGGCTTTCCCCCAGCCAGGCTGCGCTGCACCTTCTGCGCAAAGGCGCGGGCCTGACCGAGGCGCCGGCGCCTCGGAGGAAGGTCGGTCCGCAGCGTGACGATCTCTTTGGAACGTGGACGAAGGAAGAGGGCGACGAGTTCGACGCCGCCATCGAGGAGATGTGCGAGGTTGTCGATGAGGAAATGTGGCGGTGAGGATTCTGCTGGATACCAGCGCTTACTCTGCGTACGCGCGGGGCCAGGAGGAGATTGGGGCGCTTGTCGACCGAGCTGAGGCGGTGCTCCTCTCGGTGGTCGTACTCGGTGAACTCATGCTCGGATTCCGGCGTGGCGCCCGGCTGGACCAGAATCTTGCTCGCCTCCGGTCGTTCCTCGCGAGGCGCGATGTGACGCTAGTCGACGTGGGGAGGGAGACGGCCGAACGCTACGGCGAGATAGCCGCCGCCCTCCGCGCAAGGGGCCGCCCTATCCCCACGAACGACATCTGGATCGCCGCCCACAGCATGGAAACCGGCGCCGACCTCGTCTCCGCCGACGCGCACTTCGAGCACGTCGACGGCCTTGCCTGGAACCGTATCGCCGCTCGCTGACCCCTCAGTCCAGCTGCGCGACCAGCCCCTTCGTCGCCTCCGCCGCCGCCACCACGCGCTCGCGCTCGTCGTCCGAGAGCTCCAGCTCGAAGGTGCGCTGGATGCCGCCCTCCCCGAGCTGCACGACCGTGCCCGAGAACACGCCCTCGATCCCGTACTCGCCCTGGTGCAGGGTCGAGCAGGGCAGCAGGCGACGCTGGTCCAGCAGGATCGCCGTCACCATCGCGATCGTCCCCGCCGAGGGCGCGTAGAAGGCGCTCCCGACCCGCATCAGCTCCGCGATTTCGGCCCCGCCCCGCATCGTCCGCGCCACCACCTCGTTCACCTGCTCCGCCGGCAGCAGCTGCGTCAGGGGCACCCCCCCGATGCGCGTCTGCGAGACCACCGGCACCATCGTCGTGTCCGTATGCCCGCCGATGACGTAGCCGTGTACGTCCTGGGGCGAAACACCGCAGGCGTCGGCCACGAAGTGGCGGTAGCGCGCGCTGTCGAGCGCCCCGCCCTGGCCGATGACGCGCTCCCGTGGGAAGCCGCTCGCCTGCAGGGCCACGTGGCACATCGCGTCCATCGGGTTCGAGAAGATGACCAGGGCCGCGTTCGGTGAGGCCTTGGCCGCCTCCGCCACCTTGGCGCGCACGATCGCGGCGTTGCTGTTCAGCAGCTCCTCGCGGCTCATGCCGGGCTTGCGGGGCGCCCCCGCGGTCACGATGACGACGTCCGAGTCGGCCGTCTCGTCCCAGCCGTCGGTGGCGCTGATGGAAGCGCTGAAGCCACTCCACGCCGCCGCCTGCGATTCGTCCAGCGCCTTGCCGAAGTGCATGGTGCCGGCGAACTGCGGGTCGTCCTGCAGGACGACGTCGCAGATGTCGCGCTCGATGAGCCGCTGTGCCATGGCGCCGCCGGTCATCCCGGCGCCGACGATCGTGACCTTCTTCCGTGCCATTCCGTATGCCTCTTTTGGGGTGCGAGTTGTGTGCCCGCGAGCCTAGCACGCACCTTTCCTAGAGACCCACGGAGGCCTTCCTCAAGCCCGCAAAACGGGCAGCCCATACACTGGACCCGTGGATCAGTCCCGCATCCGCAACTTCTGCATCATCGCCCACATCGATCACGGCAAGTCGACGCTCGCCGATCGCTTTCTCGAAGTGACGGGCGCCGTCTCCGCGCGCGCCATGGCCGACCAGGTCCTCGACACCATGGATCTCGAACGCGAGCGCGGCATCACCATCAAGGCCGCCGCCGCGCGCATGGCCTACCAGGGTCCCGACGGCGAGGAGTACCAGTACAACCTCATCGATACCCCCGGCCACGTCGATTTCACCTACGAAGTTTCCCGCTCCCTTGCCGCCTGCGAGGGCGCCATCCTCGTCGTCGATGCCTCCCAGGGCATCGAGGCCCAGACCCTCGCCAACGTGTACCTCGCGCTCGACCAGGGCCTCACCCTCATCCCCGTCATCAACAAGATCGACCTGCCCCACGCCGAGACCGAGCGCGTCACCCACGAGCTCGAGCGCGTCGTCGGCTTCGCCCGCGAGGAGATCATCCTCGCCAGCGCCAAGGAGGGCAGCGGCATCGCCGACATCCTCGAGGCCATCCGCGAGCGCGTCCCCCCGCCCGCCGGCGACCGCAGCGCTGCCCTGAAGGCGCTCATCTTCGATTCCAAGTACGACGCCTATAAGGGCGTCCTCGCCCACGTGCGCGTGATCGACGGCGAGATGCACGGCCGCGACGACCTCCGCCTGATGCAGACGGACCGCCCCTTCGAGCCCCTCGAGTTCGGCATCTTCGCGCCCGGCATGCAGCCCCTCCCCGGGCTCGCCGCTGGCGAGGTCGGCTACATCGCGACCGGCCTCAAGGAGGTCGCCGATTGCCGCGTTGGCGATACCGTCACCCTCGCCGAGGTCCCCGCCGCCGAGCCCCTCCCCGGCTACCGCCAGGCCAAGCCCATGGTCTTCGCCGGCATCTACCCCACCGATTCCGACCAGTACCAGGAGCTGCGCGAGGCCCTCGAACGCCTTAGCCTCAACGATGCCTCCCTCGTCCACGAGCCCGAGTCGTCCGCCGCCCTCGGCTTCGGCTTCCGCTGCGGCTTCCTCGGCCTGCTCCACCTCGAGATCGTCGTCGAACGCCTCGAGCGCGAGTACGACCTCGGCCTCCTCACCACCGCCCCCAGCGTCGAGTACGAGGTCGAGATGCGTTCCGGCGAGGTCGTCGACATCGAGAACCCCGCCCACCTGCCCAACCCCTCCCACATCGAGGAGATCCGCGAGCCCTGGGCAACCATCGATGTCGTCACCCCCAGCCGCTACATCGGCCAGGTGATGGACCTCGTGACCAGCCGCCGCGGCGAGTTCCTGCGCATGGAGTACCTCGAGCCCGAAAGCGACCTCGCCCCCGGCGAGGCCCGCGTCCTCCTCGCCTACGAGATCCCCATGGCCGAGATCCTCGTCGACTTCTACGACACCCTGAAGGGTTCCACGAGCGGCTACGCCAGCCTCGACTACCACCCCGCCGGCTACCGCCCCGCCCCCCTCGTCAAGGTCGATGTGCTCGTGAACGGCCAGGTTGTCGACGCCCTCTCCATCATCACCCACCGCGAGAACGCCACCCGCGAGGGCCGCTCCCTCGTGCTCAAGCTGCGCGGACTCATCCCCCGCCAGATGTTCGATGTGCCCCTGCAGGCCGCGATCGGTGGCCGTATCATTGCCCGCGAGACCGTTCGCGCCATGCGCAAGAACGTCCTCGCCAAGTGCTACGGGGGCGACATAACCCGCAAGCGCAAGCTGCTCGAGAAGCAGGCCGAGGGCAAGAAGCGCATGAAGCGCGTCGGCAATGTGGAAATCCCGCAGGAAGCCTTCATGGCCGTCCTGCAGCTACGCGAGGATTAGGAGTCACCCATGATCAAGGCATTCGTGCTCGTCGTCGTCGACCCCGCCGAGACCCAGCAGGTCTTCGAGGCCCTCCAGGGCGTCGAAGGCATCGCCGAGGTCTACCAGGTCATGGGACCGTACGACATCGTGGCCGTCATCGAGGCGCCCAGCATCACCCAGGTGCCCGCCCTCATCAGCCAGCACATCCGCGTCGTCGAGGGCATCGAGAGCACGACCACCTGCGTCACCTTCCCCGACGCCTAGCCCTTCCCCCGCCGCTCCCACCCCTCCCCGAGCGTTGACACCCGCCCCATCCCCCACAAGAATGCGGGCCGTCCCGGGGCGGGATTGATCCCCGCTCCTTCGCCCTCCGTGCGGGGCAAATTCTGAGTGCAAGGAGTCAGCCATGAAGGCCGCAGTCATGTACGGCGTCGATCAGCCCCTCGTCATCGAAGACGTCGAAGTCGACCAGCCCCGCGCCAACGAGGTGCTCATCCGCACCAGCGCAACCGGTGTCTGCCACTCCGACCTCCACTTCATGGAGGGCAAGTACCCGATGGCCTGTCCCGCCGTCCTCGGCCACGAGTCCGCCGGCGTCGTCGAGCAGATCGGCGAGGACGTCACCAACGTCCAGGTTGGCGACCGCGTCGTCGTCGCCTTCGTCGCCTCCTGCGGCTTCTGCGATAGCTGCGTGCAGGGCCGCCCCTTCATCTGCATCAACACCAACCGCCTCGGACGCCAGGACCGCCTCAGCATGAACGGCCAGGTCGTCACCCAGTTCGCCGGCATGTCCGCCTTCGCCGAGCAGCAGCTCGTCAGCGCCACCGCCCTCGTCCACGTCCCCGACGACGTGTCCATGGAGGCCGCCGCCCTCGTCGGCTGCAGCGTCATGACCGGCGTCGGCGCCGCTACGAACACCGCCCGCGTGCAGGCCGGCCAGACCGTCGCCGTCGTCGGCTGTGGCGGCGTCGGCCTGAACGTCATCCAGGGAGCCGTCGCCGCCGGCGCCTCCCGCGTCATCGCCGTCGATATGCTCGAGAACAAGCTCGCCGCCGCCAGGGAATTCGGCGCCACCGATGTCGTCGACGCCTCCGAGGGCGACCCCGTCGAGGCCGTCAAGGGCCTCGTCCGCGGCGGCGTCGACTACGCCTTCGAGGCCATCGGCCTCGTGCAGACCGCCGAGCAGTGCTTCGAGATGGCCAAGCGCGGCGGACGCGCCGTCATCGTCGGCATGCTCCCCTTCGATTCACAGGTCAGCATCCCCGGCGCCGCCTTCCTCCAGGAGAAGGGCATGATCGGCAGCTTCTACGGCTCCACCCGCCAGACCTACGACATGGCCTGGCTCATGGAGCTCTACCGCCAGGGACGCCTCAAGATCGACGAGCTCATCTCCCGCCGCTACGAGCTCGGCCAGATCAACGAGGCCTACGACGCCCTCAAGGCCGGCGAGGTCAACCGCAGCGTCCTCGTCCTCGAGAACTGAGGAGAGCGCCGCCCTGCGGGCGGCTGAGGAGAGCGCGCGGCCCTGCGCGCCTTGCTGAGGAGAGCGGCGGCTCCGCCGCCTGAGGAGAGCGCCCGGCTATCGCCGTGCTGAGTGCCAGGGGCGTCGTTGCACGGCCTACGCCCTGGCCGGAGCGCTCCCCGACCACCGACCACCGACCACCGACCACCGACCACGTTCCCGGTTTCCCAATCCGCACAAAACTCTGCGCTACTCATGGGAAGCGGCATTGCCGCCTCGAGGCGGGTGATGGACCGGGACTCGAGAGGATTGCTTTCTGTCGGCTCTACGGCGCCTTTCTCACACACGCACGAACATCGGCATGACGGGGCGCTCGCGCGAAATGGGGTGTGCCCGGTTCGTCGTGCCGCTCTCGCTTTGAGAAGGCAAACTGGACCTTCATGGCCACTCTCGGTTGCCCTGACCACTTCACGAAGCCAAGCACCTCAAGTCTGCCAAACTCCGGGGGCATCCCTTGAGCTTGACTAAGCGGCTTCTCGAAGAACAGTGGGAGCGGGGTTGGTCCCTCGCCCCCGACGACCGCTACGCCTGCACGGCCTGCGTTGACGATGAGGGGCTTGTCATGGCCATCGAAGCGGAGGCCGAGCACGTCAGATGTTCGTATTGTCAGCGTGCTGCCGCCGAGCCGAACGCCATACCTGTGAACCGGCTCTTTGAAGTGATCGCTTCAGGCATCCGCTACGAGCTAACCGATCCCGCGGACGAACTGCCATACGACGGTGGCGAGTACGTGTTCGCAGAGGAGATCATCGACTCTGACGACTTGCTTGCTTCCCATGTCCCTCTCATCTCCGACGGGCTCATCGAGCAGTTCATGGATTCCTTCGCTGATCTTGAGTGGGTGCGGCGAGGGTTCTTCGCCCTCCCTGAAGACGAGGCCCTGATGGAGGGCTGGAAGGCGTTCGCGCGGGAGTCGATTCGCGCTCGAGCAACGCCGGAGGTACCTCCTGAGGAAATCTATGGGAGTGACATTCGGCCGGAAGAGCTACTTGATCGCCTCGGAACGGCAGTGACACGGGCCGACCTAGTCCGTTTCCTGCCTGCGGGTACGACCATCTACCGAACACGGGTCCATCCGATCGGCTCAGTCGTCAGCGGTGCTGCCGCGCTCGGTGCGCCGGCACCTGAACAGGCAACCTTGCCGAACAGGATGAGCCCGGCTGGACAACCGATGTTCTACGGGGCGCTCGACGAAGAGACTTCCGTCAAAGAGACCTTCATAGAAGAGGAGGGCTACACGGTCACGACCGGGGCGTTCACCCTGAGCAAGGAGATTGCCGTCCTTGACCTAACGGAGATCCCTGCAGTCCCGAGTCTCTTTGATGAGCAGAGGCGCCATGCGCGGCGACCACTCATGTTTCTCCGCGCCTTTGCAGAGGAGATGTCCAGGCCTATTCAGCGCGATGGCGGAGGGTGCTTGGATTATGTGCCGACGCAGCGCGTGACCGAGTACTTCCGGACAGAGTATGAACCACTGGACGCATCGGCCCTGACAGGCCTGATGTACCGCTCGTCACGGAATGGCCACCCCTGCGTTGTCCTGTTTGTGGGGAATAGTGATGCGATCGATCGCGCCGCTCGGACCCCGACCGACAAACACCTCCTCACGTTGGAGTCGCAGTACACTCGCCCCTAGGGGCTTCGCTGAGTCCCCGTGGCCTGCAAGCCGCATATCCCCACGGTAGCGAGGAGCCACTTCGAGCAGCAGTGGCCAGCAGCAGGGCATCGGAGGTTGTGACCCCAAGCCACTTCGCCTAAACGCACTGGGGCGTGATTGACCCGTGCTTTAGGGCTCCCGTTACCCCATTGCGTTGCGGAAGTTGCCTGTCCTATTCGCTGGCGGGAGCTGGCACCGGGATGTCGAACACTTGAGCAATCGACCTCGCAGCTTCCTCAAACATCCCGTCGTCATCCAGTGACTGCAAGACTGAAGACACCCGGCCATGGAAGTCCCGAACCCCTGCCTGGTCTCCGTGTAGGGAGAGCAAGTCCGGGTTGGAGCAGAGCAGGCGCGCGAGCCAGCTGAGGCCGTGGGCGTTGCGCTGGACGATGAGCGGCCGGCATACGCGGTCGACGAAGCCCGACTGTGCCAGCAGGAAGTCCTCTTCTGCGAGGACCTCGCCGTACAACGCGAAGAACGGTTCGCATGCACCACCCCTGCTCGACTCGAGCGCGTCATATACCCGGCGAGCCAGTAGGACCCTGTTATCGGCATCAAGAAGCATCAGCAGGCTGGGGAGCCCGTCTGCCAGGGGACCGAGTTCATCGGTTCCCACCATCGCTTCGGCATGTGCTGCTAGGCCATCCAGATAGGCAGGCCCCAGGGCCAGTGGCGCCCCGCGGCTACTCACTTCGGTGAGCAATGCGACCAAGTCGTCAGGTTCTTGAAGTGCGGCAGTCCAAGTCGCCGCGTCGACGGATTGCAGGCCTACATTCAGCCAGGACAGCAACTGTTCAGAGCCGCTTGCTCGCAGGGCAGCGAGGTACAAGGGTGCGTCCGCAGGCCTGAACGGTCCGGTTGTGATCACGGCCTCGACTTCAGCCAGCGATGGCAGGGCCGCGAAGAAGGACTGGAAGGCAGTGGCCGGCTCCCCACGTGCGCTCGCTGCCAGCGTGGACTGGATGGTCCGCCAGTGCTTCGTGACGAACCCAGGCTCACGTGCTGCCGGGTCCGTTTCAAGCAAGTTTGCGAGTGTCGCATGGAGGAGCGCCACCGCGCGCGGGTTAGCGTCGAGGATGCGCGCAACCTCCCGAAGCCCACCGTGCCGCCGAGCGACGGCTAGGAACACATCGTCGGCGCCGGGATAACTCTGCGGATTGCTTAGCAGCGCGAGCAAGCTGTCGTAGCCGCGAGCTGCGAATCCAGGGCTCTGGAGTGGCGCGCTGGCGCTTGGCGCCGACTGCAGATATGCGAATGCGCAACCGCCCACAACGCCGACGTCTTGATGATCGGCACCCAGTGCGAGGTTGTGGAGCAGATGCCCTTGCGAGGCGAGCCGACTGTAGCGCTCGGCGTCGATGAGGCCAGCAGCGCGGCAGTCCATCAGGGCCTGCACGGCCCAGGCAAGCTGCTGCGGGATGTCGGAAGGGAACTGTTCCAGGTAGTCAGCGAGGGCGCTGGCGGTGAGACGCAGGGAGCTGGCGGCCTGCGTCCTCAGCATGACGTTCGTGAGCATGCCGACGACCTCGATGTCACGCCTTCGACCGAGGCGCGCGGAGAGCTCCTCGTCGACAGCGTCGACGTTCCGCGGTGCCAGTCGCCGCCACAAGTGTTCGCCCAGATCGGCATCCTGGACCTCCGGCGCAACGCCGAACCACTGGTCGGGGGACAGCGGCACTTCTAGGGTCGGGGGAGGGCTCAGTTCGCTGGTGCCGGCGAGGAGCGCGAAGGCCCCACGCATCCATGCCAGCGCCGAGGCAACTCCATCGGGTTCCTCTGCGATCTCTGCTGCTGTCGCCCCTCGAAAGAGCGTGGTGGCAAATGCCGGGTCGTCGCTGGCAAGGCGGCAGAGTGCCGCCATCCCCACGGCAGCCTCCTCGGTGAAAGGCTGCCCCGAGTCGGCCAGCGCCGCTGCCTTGACACGGGTCAAGACCAACGCTGCTTCGCGGCGCTGCACCTCTCCCGTGAACAAGCCGCTAGCGTCGAGCGCCACCGCGCCGCGCCCCAAGTCTGGGTGCCCCACGATTCCCCAGTCGTTCCTGCCGGTTGGTGCCGAGTGCTCGAAGACGGCCCAGAACCCGTCCCCATGCGTGGCCTCCAGGTCGCGCAGTGCGGCTCCGTCTCCGGCATCCAGTGCAGACGTGATCGGATCCCGCAGGAGCATCACCCTAGCCTCGGCAAGCGGGGCACCAAAGTGGAGGATCGCGAGAGCGTCTCGCCAGCGGCCCTCAATCACGCGTTCTGCTAGCGCAGCGTGCGGGTTTGGAGCGTGGGCGTAGAGTGCCTTTTCGACACCGTCGCGCCCGAGGAGCGCGAAGCAGGCGAACGCTGATATCGTCAGTCCTTCTCGGTCTTGCCATTGGCGGTGAAGTGCACCGATGGCATTCACGAAGAGCCGCAGGTCGCGCGGCGTCGGCTGTACGTCGTACCCACGGTGCAGTGCATACGCGCGGTAAACACCCTGGAAGTCATCCTCATGGTGTCCCGGGAGGGCCTCGGTGAGCGCAGTGGAGAGGTAGTCCCGCCAGTGGAGGATGGTGGGTGGTGGGATCCGGAACCGGATCTGGAAGGTCTTGTCGAGGAAGGACGAGACGGTAGCGCCCGCGTCGGCTTCCGATGCGGCGTCCGTCCAGAGCCGCGCGATACCCGCCTGGTCGAACGGAACGATGAGCCAGAGCCGGCGCGCCCATATTGGCGGTTCGGCCGCTCCGTGCTGCACGAACGTCTGAAGCGTCGACCAGATAGCCAGAGCATCTCCAGGGGACACGCGGTCGAGATTGTCGATCACGATCACGAGCCGGCGCTCTGGATCGTGCAGCCCGTCGCTGCAGAGATCCCTGAACAGGTTTTCAAACTCGACGGAGGTGGGGTCCGGGGTTTCCGTGACCAGTGTGCGACTTTCCGTCGTGGCCTGCCCGGTTAGCAAGGCGGGGAAAGCCCTAAAGCGGTTGTCGGCTGCCTGAGGGTTGGACCGGGCCCATGGCAGGCGGTTCCAGACCAAGGGGAGAGCGACCAAGAAGCTGACGACGAGGATCGGCACCAGAGCGAAGTACCAAGCAACGCTAGCGAGCGCGGCCGAGAGAGCTGGGAGCACAAACAGCGCGAGGGCGAAAGTGATGCCGAAACCGGTGAGTTGTGGGATCACTCGGTGCGTCTCTTCACGCCTGCGGCGCGCGAGGCTTGCGGCCTGCTCATCCCACTCGTCGCGATCGACCCAACCTGCATCCTGCATGCACTGGATCAATTGCTCGAGGAAGGTACGGCGGAGGGGGTCGCCCTGGTGAGCCCAGGCGTCGAACACGGCAACGCGTGTGGACCCCGCCGGCTCTTCCATGAGCTTGCTGGTGACAAGCCGCACTATTGTGGACTTGCCGGCGCCCCAGCCCCCTTCGAGACCGATGGCTTTGCCGCCGTCTTCACCGCTGATGAGGTCGGAGATAGCGTTGGCGATCCGGTCGTGAGCGCCGCCGAGGGTATCCGCTGCGGCGGGGTCGTCGGGCAACAGGCGCGTCGGGCGGTGGTCTGATGCAGTCACGGCGTTTCCTCCGGAGTGCGCGGGAGCTTGCTGGGTTCGTCAAACGCAGCCTCGTCCTAGGCGCGCCTATGGCGGCTGGACATCCTTGTGCTGCTCACCTCCGGTGGCTGCAGTTAGGCCAGCGGCTTCAAATGTAGTGTTTGAAAGGCAAAGGGGGGTCGGAAGCTATCGGACCAGCTGTGAGTATCTCTCCTACGGCGTCGGCGAATCTCAGGGTAACCGGCATGCCGTCAGAGTGCATACAAGCGTTGTAGTTCAGCTTCGTTAGAGCCATGACGTCCCCTAGTACCGTGGGTAGGTCAAAGTCCCCACGACAAACATCCACTAGCAGAGGGCGTGGCACTTCGCGACCGGGATAGGTTTGTAGTCGTGGCGTGTACCCCCGCGTCCAAAGGTAGGCGGAACTGTCTGAGGACAAGTAAGCAAGCCCCCGTAGTATCGGATACGACCCCATCCGAAAGAGCCTTAGATCGCTGGCTTCCCGGATGCGGACTCCCGAAACACGCGTGCTATTGCCAGCCGCCGCAAGGAACCCCTCCCACTCTTCGTCTCGAAACCTAACTCTTCCATGGATGAAGAGCTCGCGAGGGGGTGCACCCCGTTCCCGGGCATAGGTCTTGATTGCTGTGGAGAGAAGCTCATAGGCGGCTTCCTGACTGAGATGGAATTCCCCCCGGCGCTTGGTTCGCCAAGGACCGACGGCCCCCCGGAAGACAAACCCATCTCCGGAATCAACAAACATCTGCGCCGCACAGCAGGCGGAACGACTATCCGGGCTGGCGTGCTCCTCTTTGAACACTAGGCCCACGTAGCACACGCCATCGCGCACACTGGCCGCCTTCCAGGGCCGCCCTCCAACCTTGTAGAAGGAGCTGCTCGTCAAGTTCCAGGCGATTGCCAATTGTGTCGCGGCGGCGCCATCGTCTTCGGGGGCTGTGGACCCACGCTCAAGCGTCTGCTCGCGGATCACTTGAGTCGGGGCTCGATGCTCCAGCAGTCTAGCTTTCAACTGGTGGTGAAAGTCCACGTCATAGTAGTAGGGCTCCGCTTCATCGTGGTCTGACTCAAACAACGATGCTTGGGTGAGAAGCCTTATCGCCAACCCACGGCTCATCGTGGAGCCTGTCTCAATCACCTTGTCAGACTCGACTGAAGACCGCGGTCGGCAGTACCGGTAGATTTCTTCAGGGATGACAACAAACCAGAGGTCTGGCGTGGCCTCCTCGTTCTGCAGTGAGTCGATGATGCGAGAAGCGAATATCTCAACGGTCTTGAAGACTCGCTGATGGGGGTCGCGCAGATAGACGGCTTCTCCTATTTCCTCGTCTGTCACGCCCAACGTGATGACCGGGTCGTCGTCCCAAGGGACGCCGTACACCGCTTGGAAACCAGGGAACATCGGCCTCGCCGGGACTTCCGTCGCCAAGGAAATTGGGCCCTGTACTCGTCTCACCCAGCTCCGATATGACGCCACACCTCGACTTGTGCCGATCAAGCCGACGCGAATTCCATACGGGCTCCCTTCATCGAGAGGCCCGAATACTGTGAGGCCGTCTCGGGGATCTTCCATCCGCCCGCCAAAACGGAACGACAAGTCCGGTTCAGTGAGCCTGATTAGTTTTGGCATTGCACTACGACGCCTCACTTGCCTCTTCTGCAAACGGGTCTTGAGGTGTGCCGGGGTCATGGAACGACACTGGACTCTCGAAGCACACTGAAGTTGCCGAAACCGCAAGGCATGAGGTCTGGGACATCGGAATGGTGACAGCGCCTTCGTTGGCAAGCCAAGCCATCACAGCCAACAGCCGATCACGCCAGTCGTCGTTCCACCAGTCCTTGCATTGGCTCCGCCTGGCGCGATGGAGCCTGTCGGGGTTGTCCCAAATGTGCTTCCCGTCGTCCGAAAAGACAACGTGAGGCAGGAGGGCAAGCACTGGAATCGGTTCAAAGAGAGGTCTCGCAGTGATGCCAAAGTGCCAGTGGCGTAGTCGTCGCTGGCCGTCGGGGGCTCTCCGCGACTTATGGCCCACTAGCTTTCTCCAAGCGGTACGTCCATCACTACGGGTGAAGGTGACTCTGTCGCCGTCAAGCAGACCGCTAGGGAAGAACGAGCATTGGGCTCGGTTTGCCATCTCGTGCCGACCAAGGCCCCGCTGCGCACAGAGTTGCTCTAGGCCGAGCCGATACAGCTCGACGGTTAGGCGCTTAATGTCGAGGCCTTCCCACCGCCCGGGTCCGGGGCCGGGGTTCAAGCCGGCTGGTAGCACTTCCGCGCTTCCTGTGATACGGAGGCTACCGGGGCCACTGTCTTCGACTTCTTCTGCGGGTGCGAAAGTAGCGATCCTTCGGCCTATTGCTTTCGCAGGCCAAGGAAGCCCTTCGGCTGCGGTCGGGAGGTCTCCGAGGCCCGATACGTCGTGAATGTACAGTGGCGAAGGGGCACTGGTGATTGGGAACCAGTTGCTCACGTGCTCTTCCGGGACATCCTCGATCTCGGCGGACAGGTCCTTGGTGTCCCTCCATCGCGGGACTCGCTTCGGGGTCGCACCGTCGATAGTCTGCGGCACAGCATCGTCGGCGAGCTTTTCCAGCAGGATCCGAAGACCTGCCGCCCAGTCGTCCTGTGCTGAGATGATGTTCAGGCGGGCGAGTTCGATGTTGGCGTCCCGCGAAGGGATGTCGTCAATCCGAATCGGAATGATGAAGTCGTGGAGCCCCTGGGCCCTGGCGACATTGGCAGCCACACGCAGTTCGTTCAGCGGCCCCTGCTTGATGTTCGAACTCTTCGACAGGATGAATACGACCTTGACAGCCCTGCCCCGAATCGCAGCCTCGGCGTCTTGCCAAAAGTCCTCCCCGCCCTTGAAATCGATAAGGTCGCAAAAGATGTTGTAGCCCTGCTGATAGAGTTTGCTAGCCAGCCACCTCGTGAAGGTGTTGTCCTCTGGGTTTGCGTGGCTTAGGAAAATCGTGTCGCGCGACATCTCGTGACTCCGGATGAAGCAGCCCTCAAGTTCAGGTGCTCAAACTTCTTCGCGAACAGGCGTGCTACCTAGCATATCACGGTCAGGCTCGGACTCCAGGAGCATCCCCGCGCATGGACGCGAGCACCGATTGAGCTTCGGCATGCCGCAGTCGCTACCCGGGATCCCGGCGCTAGTCACTTGCCTGCAAGTGTTCGTCAGGCACCGTCGAAGAGGGTGAGGGGCTCCCGGGGTTTCAGGGCGCCTCGGGAGCCCCGACGACGCCGATGCCTGCTGGACCTTTCGCGGACGCCGGACCTCAATATGATCCACTCAACCAAGGCGCGGTCCGTCTGGAGCCCCTTATGAACACTGACATCTTGACCCCTAAAGACCTCTTCCAGAAGGAGGTCCGCTATACGATCCCGACCTTTCAGCGTCCGTACGTGTGGTCTCAGGACGATCGCTGGGAGCCGTTTTGGGAGGATGTCCGCAATGTAGCTGAAGACTACCTCGACGCACTTGAGCGTGCCGGCAACGATGATATTGAGGCCACGCAGCAGACTAGCCCGCACTTCTTGGGTGCAGTTGTGCTTCAGCAGGTCCCTACCGGGGCGAAGCACATCGACCGGCGTGACGTCATCGACGGACAGCAGCGGGTGACAACGCTTCAACTCCTGCTTGACGCGGTGCAGCAGACTTGCGAGGACGCTGGTGAGCCCTACCTCCAGGGTGCAGCGATGCGGCTCTCCAGGCTCGTGTCCAATGATGAGAGATTCATAGCCAACGAAAGACACCACGTCTTCAAGCTCTGGCCTACGAGGAGCGACCGGGAGGCGTTCAGACACGCAATGGACAACGGGCTCGCCGCCAAGGACTTCGAGGAGTCCCTGATTGTGGAAGCGCACGAGTTCTTTCAGCTCCAAGTTCGTAGATGGCTTGAAGACGGACCAGGGTCAATGGAACGCAGGATCGATGCACTCGAAGCCGCCGTGACGGAGCTGCTACAGATGGTGGTGATCGACCTTGGGCCTCAGGACGATCCGAACCTCATTTTCGAAACCCTAAACGCGCGAGGCACTCCACTTGAGCAATCTGACCTCATCAAGAACTTCGTCCTCTCTCAGCGAGGAGGCGAAAAGGGGGAGATCTGGGGAAATCTGGACGACGGCTGGTGGAGGGACGAGGTCAGACAGGGCCGCCAGTACCGCCCGCGCCTGGACATGCTCCTGAACTACTGGTTGGCGATGCGTACAGGCACAGAGGTCTCTCCCTCAAGAGTGTTTGACGCGTTTCGGGATTACGCTGGTGACGACGTGGAGACGGTGATGACCCTGGTCAAGCAGGACTTGGCGAATTACCGGGCCTTCGAGACGACGGGAGGAGTTGGCCCGGAGGAGAAGTCGTTCTATTACCACATCGACGTCATGCAATCTGGCGTCATCACCCCGGTGCTCTTGCTGTTGCTTTCTGCCGACGAACGCACACGTGTAAGAGCGTTTGACGCGCTGGAGAGCTTCCTGGTCCGCAGAATGATCTGTCGACAGACCACGAAGGACTACAACAAGCTGGTTCTGGAACTCGCCAGCCGGCTCCAAGACAGCGGGTTGGACAGGGCGGACACGGTTACGGCCGGATTCCTGAGCGAGCAGACGGCATACGCCAGGGAGTGGCCCTCTGACGAAGCCGTGGCTGCTGCCCTGGCTTCTTCCCCGCTGTATCGACTGTTGAGTCGTGGCAGACTGCGGTTGGTACTTGAGGGAATTGAGCACGAGCTGCGCTCGTCAGGGAAGACGGAGCACTCGGACGTGCCGAGGAACCTGACGATAGAGCACCTCTTGCCTGTCGGATGGGGACCAGAGAAGTGGCCGCTCCCGGACGGCGTTGACTCGGATCCGGCTACCCACCGACGCAACACTCTCCTTCACTCAATCGGCAACCTCACGCTCGCAACCCAGAAGCTCAACTCGTCCATGTCGAACGATGCATGGGAGTGCAAGCGGGAGGAACTCCAAGAGCACAGCGTCCTCCTGCTCAACAACGAGCTCTTGGGCCAACCCTCCTGGAGTGAAGACCCCATCGAGTCAAGAAGTCAGCGAATGGCCGAACTTGTATGGCAGCGATGGCCTGGTCCCGACTCTCCCAGGTGGACCGACATCTCGTAAAGGTTGTGGGGTGGCCGCCCCTCCACGTACCACGGGTGGGTTTCGGGCAAGCGGACCGCCCCGCATACTGGCGCGCATGCCCGGGACCGATATCGATTTACTAGAACGCGAGCTCATAGCGCGCCTAGGGCAGCCCGTGCCGGTTGGCTCGCCGAGCGAGGTCGACGTTGTCTGGAGCCGTCGAGGGGTGGAGATAGCGCTTGCGCGGGAGCACGTCCCGGAGCGCAGCCTTCGCCGCGTCTGGAACGAGCGTCAGGGAAGTCGCGGTCGGCCCCTGCTACTCATTGCGCCCTCGGACGACTCCGGTGTCTTCGTCGTGGGACCGGTTCTGAGCGAGCCGCAAGTCGTCGAGCCCCTCGCCTTGGCAAAGGCCATCGAGCGGGCGTGCGAGTTGGCCCCGAACGAGGCGTCCAGAAGCCTCGAGCGCGAGATCGCGACCTTGGCCGCTCAAGATGTCGCCGGCGTCACCGTTCGTGGACTGCTGACGGGCCACTACGTCAGAACCAGGCTCGACCAGCGAGCGGATCTTCGCTCACCCCTGGTCGAAGCGGCCGAACCCGCAAGAGGCAAGCGTGACTGGCGAGATGCGCTGACAGCACTCGGCTTTGAACTCCTCCACCGGGGTGAGCGCGGCTATGAGGCGGTCCATGAGGGACAGGTTCTTGCGATCGTTCACCCCAAGTCCACCCCGGACGAGTTTGCCCGCATGGATGAGGAAGGCCGGCTCCCCGAGGGAGTCCTTCTTGCCGACTGCCACGCGGACCACGCTCCCTGGGGGATCATGGCTTCGCAGGGTCGTCTGCGCCTGTTCGACGCGAACGCGGCCCGCGGTGCCGCCTCGGAACGCTGGATCGATCTGGACCTCCTCCAACTGCCGGACGAGTACTTCCACCTGGTCGGGCTTTTCGCGCCGAGCGCCCTCAGCGATGGCGGCTCGTGGCCACGGCTCATGGACGACGCCCGTGACTTCGGCGCCGACCTGCGCGAGCGGCTGGATGGCCAGATCCGCCTCTTCGCCCTGCCCGAGATCGCCCAGGGCCTTGGCGACTGGCTGAAAGAGCACGAGGACGCGGACCTGAGTGACCCCGAGACTCGCGCGGACATCCAGAGCGCGACGATGACGCTGCTCTTTCGCCTACTCTTCATCCTCTACGCCGAGAGCGCCGGACACCTTCCCTATCGGCACTCTGGCTACAGGAACAACGCGCTCAAAACACTCTGCAGCGAAGCCCTGGAGCGCCGGGGAAAGCACGACCCTCGCAGTCACATGCTCTGGAACCGCCTGCGAACCCTGACGCGCGGGATCCGCGAAGGTGATCGCGGGATGGACCTTCCCCAGTACAACGGGACGCTCTTTGCCGAGGAAGGCCTTGAGGGCGCGCGCCTCCTCGAACGCGCGGAGATTGCCGACACCCGATTGGCGCCAGCGCTGGAGGCGCTCGGGTTCGATCCGGACGATGAGCAGGCTGGTCTCGACTACACCGACCTCGACATCGCCCACCTGGGTGGCATCTACGAAGGGCTGCTGGCCCTCCGGCTCTCACTCGCCGACCAGACCTACGAATGGGACAGTAAGAAGGATCGCTTCATCCCCGCCGAGGAGCCCGGTACGGATGGTGTTGAGGAAGGGTTCCTCTTCTTCCAGTCAGAAGCAGGCGGGCGTAAGAGCGGAGGGGTCTACTACACTCGCCAGGAGTTCGTGCGGCACCTCATCAGCCACTCAGTCGTGCCCGCGCTGGATGAACACCTCGAACAGGTACGTGAGCTGGCCCGGACCGATGGCCTCGCCGCGGAACGCCTCTTGTTCCGGTTCCGCGTGCTCGACCCGGCGATGGGGAGTGCCCACTTCCTCGTCGACGCGCTCGATGTCATTGCGGACCGCGTGCAGACGTTTCTGGCAGAGACCCCGCTTCTTCCCCTGCGCGAGCGGCTCGACGCATTGCGGGCCGAGGCACGGGCGGAATCGGCCGACGATGCTCAGCTCCTCAAGCGCCTTCTGCTCAAGCACTGCATCTATGGGGTCGACCGCTCCGGCATGGCTGTCGAGCTGGCCCGCGTCGCCCTCTGGCTGTCCAGCTTCGTTCCGGGGCTCGCACTCTCCTATCTCGACCAGAATCTGAAGCAGGGAGACTCCCTCGTAGGGGTGGGGTCTCTCGACACCCTCCGGCCCATGAGCGACGACGGGAGGGGAGAAGGACAGAAGGTCTGGCTCTGGGCTGCTGAAGGGCAGGCTCTGGACGAGGCCATCCGGAAGGCTGGAGAGCTTGCGCTCCGGATCGCCGGCTCCGACGACCGCACCAAGGAGGAGGTCGAGCACTCACGCGACCTGCGCCGCCAGCTCGAGGGCAGCATCGGGGGCGTGCGCGACGCTCTCGACTTGTGGGCGGCCGAGCCGTTTGGCCTGAAGGGAGCTCGTGCCGCGCTCACGAACGGTGACGAGATCATCGCGGGTGCTCCTCCCTCCGATCTGGCTGCACTGCTTGCCAGCGCCCGCGCGGAGGCACGGAAGCGTCATTTCTTCCACTGGCCGGTCGAGTTCCCCGAGGTGTTCCATCGCGAGAGCGAGCGCAATCCCGGCTTCGACGCTGTCATCGGGAACCCCCCCTGGGACGAGATCACAGTCGAGGAGCTTGGGTTCTACGCGCTGCACGCCCCCGGCCTGCGGGGGCTGGGATCACAAGCAGAGCAAGAGGAGCAGATCAAGGAGCTGTTGATGCACTTCCCTGATCTTGCCGCCGAGTTCGAGCAGCGGAAGTTGGAAGCCAAGACGCAACGGGACTTTTTCAAGGTGGAGAACGGCTACGTGCAGCAGGGTGGGGGTGACCCTGACCTGTACCAGCTTTTCTGTGAGCGGTACGCAACGCTGACCAGGTCTGGCGGCCACCTGGGTGTCGTGCTCCCGCGCTCGACCTTGCTGGTAGACGGAGGGCGAGGTTTCCGACGCTGGCTCTTCACCCAGTGCCGCCCGACCCGCCTTGACCAACTGCTCAACAACCGCAGCTGGGCCTTCCCCATACACCCTCAATACAACATTGCGCTCCTCACCGCAGAGGTTGCGCCAACGACCAAGGGGGGCGCCATCACCGCGACCGGGCCCTCGCGCAGTCTTGCCGACTTCCTCAAGGTGATCGGCGACGAGGGTGTACGGATTCCCCTCGACGACCTCGCAGCCTGGACACCCGCTCCCGCTGGCGATGCTTCCGGGGAGCCGGGGTGGGAAGTGCCCCTCCTGCCTTCACCCGACCATGTGCGAGTACTCGGCCGCATCCGCCGCCACGGAGTGCGGTTCGACCACCTGACTCAGCCCTCCCGGTCAGAGTCCAAAATGTCGATTTACGAAACCGACGCTGCTGCGTCTCGT
>CAYMDV010000013.1:0-86236 GCA_964389725.1 uncultured Anaerolineaceae bacterium | reverse complement strand
AGGAGCGCGAGTTCATCCCCTTCTGCACGCGCGGCAGGTTGTACGAGTCCTGGTCCATCACCAGCCCCAGCGAGATCTCGCCGTGCTTGTGCTGCGTGTGGATCGGACGCGGCACGTCCGTGCCCTCCGGCAGGCGGGCGTAGCTCTGGATGTCGAAGTACATCTTGTTCGGGTCGGTCGCGTGCGGCCGCTGCCGGAAGAACCCGAAGCTGCGATGGTGCGTGTTGAACGTCAGGTTCGGGAAGATGTAGTAGTGGTAGTCGTCCGACATCTGGTCGTCGTTGAGCTGTGAGACGTCCATCCCCTGCTCCTCGGCGACCTCGCGGGCGCGCTGCTGCAGGAACGGGCGCACCTCCGCGCTGCGGCCCTCGAACTCCGCCGGGTCGACCCCCGCGTTCCGCAGCCGCCCCTTGAGCCCGTCTGTGACCTCGTCCGGGTTCGCGTAGCGCGGGCTCACGATGCCCATCGGCACCAGGTAGCGGTTGTGGCGCTCGTAGAGGTCGATCTGCACGTGGATGTCGTCCAGCCCCTCGAGCAGCTGCGGGTGGATGCCCTGCACGTGGTAGACCTCGTTGAACGCGTCCACCGAGGCCTTCCAGTTGGTGTCCCACTCGACCGTCTTGTCGGCGACGATCGAGAACTCCTCCATGTGGTACGCGTCCAGGTGCTGGGCGACCGGGTCGAGGAACTCCAGCAGGGGCTCGGCGTCCGGGTTCATGTTGAACCAGACGAACCCGCCCCAGACGTCACAGGGCACCTCGGTCAGGGCCGTCTCCTGGGGGACGCCCTGGGTGAACGTGTCCTCGTCCGGGACGAACTTCTTGGAGCCATCGAGGTTGAACTCGAAGAAGTGGTAGGCGCACTGGAACGATTCCGCGTGGCCCATGCCGGGGTTGCGGATCTGGTTCCCGCGGTGGGGGCAGACGTTGTAGAAGGCGCGGACCTTGTCCACCGCCTCGCGCACGATCAGGAACGACTCCGGCCCCAGCTCGGTGGTGAAGTAATCGCCGACGTTGGGGATGTCGGACTCGCGGCCGGCCATGTTCCAGACCTTGGTCCACATGCGCTCCCACTCAAGCTCCGCGAACTCCTTCGAGACGTAGCGTTCCTTGGGGATGAGGTCGGTGCCCATGAAGGGCTCGGGGGCCTTCTCCGTGGGCGTGGTGTGGGCAATCTTCTCCTGGACCATGGGTTCCTCCGGTCGTTCTGAGCGTGGCCCGATGGTACGCCGTTCTGTCAATCCCTGCTTGCGTTACAGTGATGCTGGAGGCTCGACATGGCGGACTTCGGCGGCGGCGAATTCATACCGCCCAACCCGGGCGTGGATGCGGAGATGCTGGCCAGGGCCCAGCAAGACGAGATGCGCCGCCACCACGGCGGCGACCACCGCCCCCCGAAGCGCCCCCGCGGTCCCCGCTTCGGCCTGCTGCGTCGCATCGTGCGCGTCATCCGCGGCGGCGGCGACTAGCGCCCCACCAGCGTTTCGCAGTCGGCTACAGTGGAAGGGGAGTTTTGCCTTGCCAAGTAGCTTTCACCTTGAGGACTACGGCGCCAAGCGGGACGTTCTGAGGGAGCGTCTTCGGCGCAGGCTCGGGCACGATGTCCCGAAGCGCCCCCGCGGCCCCCGCTTCGGGCTGCTGCGGCGCATCGTGCGCGCCATCCGCGGCGGCGGCGACTAGCGCCTCATGGCTGGCGACCGCCCCGACCACGATGTCGCCGCCCAGGTTGGGCGCTCCCTCGGACGGCTCGTGCGCAAGGCCCACGACGCCGCCCTCGAGGCCCAGCCCGAGGTCGAGCTTCACGCCCGCCGCGCGGCGAAGATCGCCCGCGAGACCGTCGAGGCGGCCCGCCCCGAGGCCGAACGCCTCGCGCACGACGCCGTCGAGGCCGCGCGTCCCGCAGCCGAGCAGGCGGCGAAGTACGTGCGCGAGCACGAGGACGAGATCCGGCAGGTCGGCACCATCGCCGGCGAGGCGATCGCGTGGAAGGTCCTGCCCCGGCCCCTGCGGCCCTTCATCGGCGGCGCCGTGCGCAAGTTCCTCCGCGAGAAGCCCCCGAAGCAGTCCTGAGCGGCCTGCTCCTTACGCCCGCGCCGCCGAGAGGCCGGGCATCTCGTTGCCGAGGTAGGTGCTCCCCAGGTTGCGGTAGTTCCGCCACGAGATGGCCCCGTGCGCGGCCGCCTGGTGCGAGTCTCGCAGCCGCCGCTCCAGGGGCGAGTCCATGCGGCTCGCCGTCGTCCCGGCCGTGTTGTGGAGCATATCGACGACGTGCCGCGAGACCTGCGCCGCGTGGACGCAGGAGAGGTACGAGCGTTGCGTGACCTCCCACTCCGGCGCCGAGCGTCCCCCGTCCCTGGGAAGCGGCCCGAGGTGCCGCTCGGTCTCTTCCTGCGCGTCGATCATGAAGGCCTTGGCCGCGCGCACGGTCGCCTCCGCTTCGCCCAGGCGGTACTGGAGCTCGGGCATGTCCGCCAGCGGCGTCCCCGACATCCAGGGGGTCTTCACCATCGCCAGGTCGATCAGGTCCCTGATCGCCCCGCGCGCGATGCCCAGGGCGACGGCGCCCTTGTTGTAGTGGGCCTGCATGGGGTTCCGCAGGGTCGGGCTGTCGAACGTATCGCAGTTGCTGAAGAGGTCCTTCGGCAGCGTCGCCCGGTCCGGGATGAAGGCCCCGTCGACCTTGACGTCGTGGCTGCCCGTGCCCCGCAGCCCCGCTGTGTCCCAGGTGTCGACCACCTCGAAGTCCCCCTTCGGAATGAGGAACGCCTTCTCGGAGGAGCCTCCCCCCTCCTGCGGGACGCCCACCGAGCCGGTGTGCACGAGCGTCCAGGTGGCGTTGTGGCAGCCGCTTCCGAAGGAGCCCTGGCACCAGAGCCGCCAGCCGCCGTCCACCGGCCGCGCCTTCGCGTTCTGGAGCCCCGGACCGACGCCCCCGCAGGTGAGGACGCGCCAGTCGTCGTAGTAGTCGTGCACCAGCTCCATGCTCATGCGGCGCAGCACGAGGCTGTTGATCTCCGAGTTGATGTGGACGCACCAGCCGACCGACCCGTCGATGGCGGAGGCCTCCTCCACGATCTCGATCTGGTCGCGCGCGGACACGTCCTCGCCGCCCAGCTCCTGGGGCAGGGCGAAGCGGTAGAGGCCCTGGTCGGCGATCTCGTTCGAGGCCCAGGCGGGGATGTGGCGGATCTCCTGCGCCTCGTCGCCCGCTTGCTTGAGCGCGTCCGTCATGGCGAGGAGCCGCTCGAGGGGCGGGGCCGTCTCCTGGAGCTTCTTGCTGCGCTCGATGATCTCGGCTCGCACCATGGCTGCCGCCTCCCGTCGCTGGTGGCGCGATTCTAGGGGGTGGCCCGTGCGTTTGCCTCTCCCCTAGCCGCGGCGGTCGATGCGCCGGATGGCTTCGCTCGCGTAGGGGATGTTGGGGCGCATCTTGAGCGCGTACTCGTAGTCGATGCGGGCGTGGTAGGCGCGGTCCTGGGCCTCGTGCGCCTTCCCCCGCAGCACGAAGGCGGCCGCCCCGACCTCGATCGGCATGGGCGTCTCCGGCTCTCCCAGCTCCACCTCGAGCGTGTGCATCGCGAGCCCTGGCTGCCCTTCCTGGAGCTGCCGGTCGGCATCCCGCAGCGCGACGACGCCGGGATGGTCGAGCCCGAGCTCGCGGGCGGTGGTCACGCCCAGCTCCTCGAGCATGGCGAACACCGCCTCGCTGTCGTCGCTCCCGTGATCCGCGTCGCTCACGCGTGCCCTCCGCTGCCGCGGGAGCGTACGGGGGATTGGTGGCTGGTGGCTAGTGGCTGGTGGTCGGTGGTCGGTGGTCGGGTTGGCGCTGAGGGCTCGCGTGCTACGGTGGCTCCATGCCAGATCGGAAGAATCGCAAGGTTCGTACTTGGGTGGAGCCCGGGAAGGTTCCCAACAAGGAGACCGTCGAGGCGCTGCGTCAGTCGCGGGACGGTGTGGATCTCGAGGAGTACGCCTCGTTTGAGGAGTTCAAGGCCGCGTTCGAGCAGGGCGAATCTGATTAGCCCGCCCCGAAGTGCTCCCGGGCCAGCGCGGTGACGCGCTCGGGCTGGTCGTGGTGGACCCAGTGGCCCGCCCCCTCGACCGTCACCGGGCGCACCCCCGCCAGCCCCTCCACCCAGCCCGCCATCCCCCGAATCACCCCTGCCTCGCTGCCGGTGAGGTAGAGCACCGGGCACGCGATCGCCTCGATGAAGCCCCGCATCTCCGCCAGCGTGAACTCATCGCGCCGCACCCCCGGGCGTGACCAGTTGTCGAACTTCCAGATGAGCTCGTCGCCGTCCTCGCGCACGGCGTGCTCGGCGATGTGCCGCGCCTGCTCGGGCGAAAGGCGTGGGTTCATCTCGCCGACGCGCGTGATGGCCGCCTCCAGGTCGGGATAGCGGCGCACCTGCCGCGTCTCCAGCGAGCGGCGCTGCGCGACATGCTCGCGGAAGCGCTCCGGCGTCATCGGTCCGGGCTCCTCGAACAGCCCCGGCACGCGCCCCTCGATGGCCACGATCGAGGCGAACAGGTCGGGGTACGCCCCCGCCGCCAGGAACGTCACCTGCCCTCCGAACGAGTGGCAGATGACACGCACCGGCCGCTCGAACCGCTCCACCAGCGTCAGCAGGTCGATGGCGTACTGCGAGGTCGTGTACTCGCTGCCCGGCGACCAGTCGGAGTCGCCGTGGCCGCGCAGGTCGGGCGCGACCACGTAGTGGTCGTCCGCGAACGCCTCCGCGATGCCGTCCCAGCTACGGGCGTGGTCGCGCCCCCCGTGGACGAGCACGAGCGGCTGCCCGTCCTCGTTCCCCCAGGCCCAGCAGGAAAGGCGCAGGCGCTGCGATTCGAAGAAATGCTGAGTGGGCTCTTGGCTAGTGGCCATTGGCTGTAGGTGACTCGGGCTCTCCGGGGCTGTGGCGCCCCGCTGAGTTGGGTTGGTCTGGCGCGGCCCATAATAGACACGGGCCTTCCAACAGCGTGACCAACAGCCAGGAGCCAGCAGCCAACAGCCACCCCGGCCACGTCACCCTCGTGGGCGCGGGCCCGGGCGACCCCGGTCTCATCACCATCGCCGGGCTGGAGGCGTTGCGCGGCGCCGACGTCGTGCTCTACGACGCCCTCGCGCCGGCGGCGCTTCTGCGCGAGGCGCGTCCGGGCGCGGAGGTGGTGGGCGTGGGGAAGCGCGCCGGGGCGCACGCGGCCACGCAGGCCGAGATCGAGGCGCTCCTGGTCGCGCGGGCAAGGGCGGGGAAGCGCGTCGTCCGCCTCAAGGGCGGCGACCCCTTCGTCTTCGGGCGCGGCTCCGAGGAGCTGCGCGCCTGCCGCGAGGCGGGCATCCCCTGCACCGTCGTCCCCGGCGTGACCTCCGCCATCGGCGCGCTCGCCTACGCCGGCATCCCCGTGACCCACCGCGGCGAGGCGGGCGCCTTCATGGTCCTGAACGCCCGCAGCCTCGACGAAGGCGGCGCCAACTGGCGCGCCGCCGCCGCGGTCGACACGCTCGTGCTCCTCATGGGCGCCGAGGTGCTGGGCGAATGCGTCGAGCACCTCATCGCCGAGGGCCGCGCGCCGGATACCCCCGCCGCCTCCGTCCAGTGGGGTACGCGCTCCGACCAGCGCCTCGTGACCGGCACGCTCGCCGGCATCGCCGGGCGGGTGGCGGAGGCGGGGCTGACCGCCCCCCTCGTGACGGTCGTCGGGCCGGTGGCCGCGCTCGCCGCCGACCTCGCCTGGTTCGACCCCGGCCCCCTCGCCGGTCGCCGCGTCGCCGTGACCCGCTCCCGCGCGCAGGCGAGCGAGCTGGTGGCGATGCTCGAGGCGGCGGGCGCCCTCGTGACCGAGGCGCCCGCCATCGAGCTGGTCTCGCACGCGGGCTCGCCCGAGCTCCGCGAGGCGGTCGCCGCCCCGGCCGACTGGTGGGCCCTCAGCAGCGCGAACGGCGTCGAGGCGGCTATGCAGACGCTCGCCGCTGCGGGCCTCGACGCGCGCGCCCTCGCCGGGTGCCGGCTCGCCGCCGTCGGCGAGGCGCCCGCGGCGGCGCTGGCCGCCCACGGCCTGCGCCCCGACTTCCTGCCGGAACGCACCCTCGCCTACGCACTCGCCGAGCTTCCCGCCGAGCCGGGGGAGCGCGTCACCCTCTTCCAGTCGAACCTGGCGGCCCCCGACCTCGCCGCCGCCCTCGAAGACCGCGGGCTGCCCGTTCGCACCGTGACCGCCTACGAGAACCGCCCCGCACCCCTCACCCCCGAGCAGCTCGACGCCGTGCGCGCGGCCGACGCCATCACCTTCACCAGCAGCTCGACCGCGCGGAACCTGCGCGCCGCGCTCGGTCCGGACACAGAGGTGGGCGCGGCGCTCGTCAGCATCGGGCCGAGCACGTCGCAGGCCGTGCGCGAGTGCTTCGGGCGCGTCGACCGCGAGGCCGCCACGCCCGGGCTCGCCGAGCTCGTGCGCGCCGTCGTCGAGGCGCTGGCCCCATCGCCATGAGCACCGCCCTCGTCCTCGCCGCCCACGGCTCCCACCTCGACCCGCGCTCGAGCGAGGCCGTCCGCGTTCACGCGCGCGCCCTTGCGGGAAGCGGCGTCGCCGGCGAGGTGCTGCTGGCCTTCTGGAAGGAAGAGCCCTCCCTCGCGCGCGCCCTCGACGGCTGCACCGCGAGCGAGGTGACGGTCGTGCCGTTCTTCATGGCGGAGGGCTACTTCACGAACGAGGTCATCCCTGCCGAGATGGGCCTCGACGGCCCCGTGACCAGCCGCGAGGGGCGCACGGTGCGGCTCACCCGGCCCGTCGGCGTCCACCCCGCCCTCGCGGAGGTGGTCGTCGAGCGCGCGCTGGAGGCAGGGGCCACCGCCGAGTCCGCCGTCTTCGTGCTCGGCCACGGGACGCGCCGCAACGACGCCTCCGCGGGCGCCGTCGCCCAGCAGGTCGAGCGCATCCGCGCGGTGGACCGCTTCGCCCACGTCTCCGCCGTCTACACGGACCAGGACCCGAACGTCGCCGCCATCCCCGCGCTCGCCGGCGGGCGGAAGGCCGTCGTCGTCCCCTACTTCGCCTCCGAGGGCTGGCACGTCGGCCAGGTCGCCACCACCACCGACGCCATCCGCTACGCCGCCCCCGCCGGCACCCACCCCGCCCTCGCGACCGTCATCGCGGACCTGGCCCGGGAGGCGGCGGGGGCGTAGGGAGGTCGCGAAGGCTACTCGGGTTCCTTCTCCAGGCTTCCGTCCCGGTTGAAGGCCTCTGCGAGTGCCCTGGCAGCGGCGGGGCGATGGGTCGGGCCAGTCAGGTTGGCGTGGGCGCTGCCAAAGGCTTCGAGCGGTGGGTCAGCCCGGCCATTCACCTGCAGGTCGAATCCCAGGGGTTGATCGACGCCTTCGATGACCCGGCTGGCCGACCGGATGTGCGCGACTCCCAGCCGCACACGGCCGTGGGAAGCGAAGCGGTCGATGTGGAGGGAGTTCCCGTCCTCGCCCGGGAGCCGCTCCTCCAGGAACAGCGACACGGGCACATACCGCGGATTCCCCGGACTTCGGGTGTGGAACGCGGCGCTGGTAATACGCCCGTCCTTCATCCAGGCGCTGATGAGGAGCCTCAGGGCATGCTCATCGTCCCTTGCGGGTGGCTGCGCGCCCTCGCCCGCTGGCGAGGTCACGGGCTAATGGTCTCAGGGGCGGCGTGCTCCGCAAGGAGCGCCCGGAGGTTCGCGGCATCGGTCAACGCGACTTCGTGCACCTGGCCCTCGCGGGTCACGGCCGCGAACTCGGGGAACTCCGAGTCGCTGTCCACGAACACCTCGACCGATGCTCCCTCGCGAAAGTCCCACTGGAGCAGGAGCGAACCGCTGGGCGCCGGCGCCACAAAGGGCTCGGGCGCGACCGCTCGCATGGTGCGGGCAATGGCGATCGCACGCTCGGCGGTTACATGGTCGACGTGCTCGGCCGCACCGCCGTCCCAGCCCGGACGCCACTCCACGAACGTCAGGAGTCGCGAGAGGAAGTCCAGCGACAGGTCCCCGCCGGGCGTCTTTCCCCCGGGCCGGGGGGATTTCGCTGCTAGATAGTCGGCGACAGCCCGTCGCAGCACCGCCGACCTTCCACGCTCCCGCACTTCCGGTTGCTGGTCGAGCAGCGCCAGGAGCGACTCGTCGAATGTGACCCCGATGGACTTCATGATTGAATCGTACCGCTCCGGCGCGGCGCTGTCTGCATGAGACAACCGGTTCCTGCGGCTGGCCCCTACCGCTCGATCGGCCCGCCGGCGAACACGGTCGAGCGCACGACGGCGGGGGTGCCGTCGTTCTGGATGGCGTCGTGGCGGCGGGCAATCTGCCCCTCGTGGTCGTCGTGCGTGAGGATGTAGAAGCGGTTCGCCTTGATCCCCTCGAACACGCACTCCGCCGCCCACTCCGGCGAGAGCGCCTGCAGCCGCACGGTCTCGTTGAAGCCCGGCGTGTTCTCCGTCCGCGCGCGTACGGCCTCCGGGTCGAGGTTGCGCAGGTGCTCGGGGCGGTTGCGCTCCGAGTTGCGCAGGTTCGTGCTGATGATGCCCGGGCAGAGCACCGACACGCCCACGTTCGAGCCCGCGTCCTGCAGCTCCCCGTAGAGCGTCTCCGAGAGGGTCACGACGCCGTGCTTGCTCACGTTGTACGCCCCCGTGCCCGAGACCGAGACGAGCCCGGCCATCGAGCCCGTGTTCACGATGTGCCCCTCGTCCTGCTCCAGCAAGTGCGGCGTGAACACGCGCACCCCGTGGATCACGCCCCAGAGGTTCACCCGCAGCACGAACTCCCAGTCGTTGACGCCCAGCTCCCACATCGTTCCCCGCGCCCCCACGCCCGCGTTGTTGCAGACGATGTGCACCGAGCCGTAGTGCCCCAGCGACTCCTCGGCGAGGTTGTCCATGGAGGCCGCGTCACCGCAGTCGGTCTGGACGGTCAGCACCTCGGCGCCGTTTTCGCGCAGGCCGGCGGCGGCCTCTTCCAGGACTGCTTCTTCGATATCCGCCAGGACAAGGCGCATCCCCTCGGCGGCGAAGCGCGTCGCCATGGCCAGCCCGATGCCGCTCGCCCCGCCCGTAATGACGGCGACCTTGCCCTCGAAGTCCTGCATGTCCGTCCTCCTCGTGGTGGCGGGCGCAGCCTACAACAAGGAGGCCGCGCACAATCCGTGCGCGGCCTCCGCGATGCCGGTTGCTGGCGGGACCCTAGCGGTCGGGGCCCTCCAGGTAGTCGTCGATGACCTTGTGCATGTGGCGGATGCGGCGCTCGCGGTAGTTGATCAGCAACCCCTTGAACGAGCGCGAGTTCATCCCCTTCTGCACGCGCGGCAGGTTGTACGAATCCTGGTCGAGCCCCAGGCCCAGCGAGATCTCGCCGTGCTTGTGCGTGCTGTGCACCGGGCGCGGAGGCGGCTCCGAGCCCTCCGGGATTCGCACGAAGTTCTGCAGGTCGTAGTACATCTTGTTCGGGTCGGTCGCGTGCGGCCGCTGCCGGAAGAGCATCACGCCCGAGTGGTGCGTGTTCAGCGTGATGTTCGGGAAGATGTAGTAGTGGTAGTCGTCCGAAAGCTGGTCATCGTTCAGGTCTGAGAGATCGATGCCGTGCTCGGCGGCGTACTCCTTCACCTTGTTCTGGATGGCCGGGCGCACGTCCGCGGGGCCACCCTCGAACGTCTCCGGGTCGACCCCCGCCGCGTGCAGCATCTCCTTCAGCGAGCGCGTCAACTCGTTCTGGTTCGGGTAGCGCGGGCTCAGCAGCCCGAACGGAACCAGGTAGCGGTTGTGGCGCTCGTACAGGTCGATCTGCACGTGGATGTCGTCGATGTTCTCGAGGATCTGCGGGTGGATGCCCTGGACGTGGTAGACCTCGTTGAAGGCGTCCACCGAGGCCTTCCAGTTGCAGTCCCACTCGATCGTGCGGTCCTGCACGATGTACTGCTGGTCGAAGTGGTACGGGTCGAGGTGCTCGGGAATCTCGCCCAGGAACTCCATCAGGGGCTCGCAGTCGGGATTCATGTTGAACCAGACGAAGCCGCCCCAGGTGTCGCAGGGCACCTCGGTGAGCGCCGTCTCCTGGGGAACGCCCTGGGTGAAGGTGTCCTCGTCCGGGACGAACCTCTTCGAGCCATCGAGGTTGAACTCGAAGAAGTGGTAGGCGCACTGGAAGCTCTCCGCGTGGCCCATGCCGGCGTTGCGGATCTGGTTCCCGCGGTGCGGGCAGACGTTGTAGAAGGCGCGCACCTTCTCCGGCGCCTCGCGCACGATCAGGAAGGACTCGGGGCCGAGGTCGGTCGTGAAGTAGTCCCCCACGTTGGGGATGTCCTGCTCGCGGCCGGCGACGTTCCAGACCTTGGTCCACAGGCGCTCCCACTCGAGCTCCATGAACTCCTTCGAGATGTAGCGCTCCTTGGGGATGAGCTCGGTGCCCAGGACCGGCTCGGGCGCCTTCGTGGTCGGTGTCTGTTGGGCGACGGATTGGAGGACCATGCGTGAACTCCCTGCTGTGGTGGTCGCGTAGTGGCAGGGGCGCCATGCGCCACTGCTATGGGCCCTATCCTACGCGCGTTGTCAACGGATTTCGCGATCCCTCAGGCGGGCGCGAGCGCGGCGATCTCCTTCAGGCTCTGCTCCCGCGGCGTGCCCGAGGTTCCGAACACGAACGTCTCCCCCGTGGGGCCGTCCGCCCCGTGCGAGAGGATGTTGATGACGGCCTGGCCCACGTCCGAGGAACGCATCCCCGCCTCCGCCGCCGCCACCGAGACGGCGCGCAGCATGGGCGTGTCCGTGGCTCCCATGCAGAGGCCGTTCACGCGGATGTTGTGCTCGGCCAGCTCTATCGCCCACGTCTCCACCTGGCGCCACTGCACCCACTTGGCGCAGTCGTAGCCGCTGGCGGCGCCGCCCGTCATCAGGTGGCCTTCCTTGATGTGCTCGGTGATGACATTGATGATCTCGCCGCCACCCACCGCCTGCATCGCCGGCACGGCCGCCGTCGCGCAGTAGAAGCTGCCCATCGCGCAGATGTCGATCGAGCGCTCGTACGCGAGCGTCTGCGACTCGAACGAGCCGCCCGTGAGCGTCGTGTCCGCGTAGATGGCGGCGTTGTTCACCAGGACGTCGATGCGGCCCAGGCGCTGCAGGGCGCTGTTCATGGCGCGGCGGACCTGCACCTTGTCGGCCACGTCGCAGTCGATGGCGATCCCCTGGCGGCCCGTGGCCCGCACCTGTGCGGCCGTCTCCGCGTTGTTCGTGGCGTCGATATCGAGGCTGGCGATGTCGGCCCCGTTCTCGGCCAGCGCCACCGCGATCCCGCGGCCGATACCGGCGGCCCCTCCCGTGATGACGGCGGTCTTCCCCTCGAGCAGCATGGCGTTTCTCCTCTTCCTGCTATCGATAGCGCGCCGATTCTGGCCGATCGCGCGCCGCCTCGCCACGCCTAGCGATGCTGCGCGTAGCCCTCCGGCGGATCCGCCTCGTGAAAGATCGAGTAGCGGGAGATCGTCACGAACTCGCCGTCGAGGGTTCCCCACACCAGCACCGTGTAGACGCCCGGTCCGTGTTTGGTCAGCACGTCCGTGAGGTCTGCCCGCACCGTGAACAGGGTTTCGTTCGCGACCCACGTCTCCGCGGTGACCCAGGGCACCGTCATGGTCACCTCGGGTTGCGCCTGGCTCGCCTCGCGCGCTTCCGCCCAGAACTGGTGGGCCTCGGCGGAGGAGGTGGGGGCGGGCGCGTCGGGGTCCATGTCGTAGGGGTTGGGACAGGGACGGTGCGTCCGCGTGAATTCGTCGGAGGTGTAGAACCGGCCCGCGGGGAGTTCGCGCCGCAGACCGGCCACGGCCTCGCCGCTGTCGGAACAGTACGTCCGCGTGACCTGCCCGAGCGTGAGCGCCTGCGGCGGCGGGTCGTAGCGGATGCCAACCCGCAGGTCGTTCGGATGCGAGAACCGCACCCCGTTCCTCACCGTGCCGGAGAGTTCGAGGGAACCCTCGGAGAAGGCCGGCAGGATCTCGTACTCGACGTAGTCCCCCTCGAACTGCTGGTACGCCCGGAAGTTGTAGCGATCCCAGGCCAGCCCGATGCTCACCATCAGGTTCACCGGCCTGAGGATGTTGTCCCGGTGGCCACTGCTGCTCATCCAGAGGTCCATGGCCTCGCGCACCTCCTGGCGCGGGTCGGTGATCGCCCGGCGCTCTCCCTCCGAGGCGCAGTAGTCGGTGCCGAGGCCGTTCTCGGTGTTCGACTGGTAGCCCCCCGCGAGGCTGTAGCGCATGTAGGGCTTCAGCCCGTCCTGCCCCCAGTGCGATGAGTAGCACCCCGCCAGCGACGCTTCCGCGTGTAGCTGCGCGGCGTCGTTCGCGCCCAGCCGGACGGGATCGACCCCCGCTTCGGCTCGCTCGGCGTTGATCAGCGAGAGCAGGTACTCCTTCAGCGCGAGGTGCCGGTGGCTCGGATTCGAGACCGGCACCTCCAGGTCGACGTTGCCGTAGCGGAACCAGCCGTTGGTGGAAGTCCGGTCCAGCGCGACGGGCATCGACACCGCCTCGGTCCAGGAGTGCCCCTCCCCGCGGGCGATGACGACGGGCGCCCCGGGACCGTCGAGGGGCAGCTCGACGCGGATCTCGACCTTCGCCGTCGCGCCCCGCGCATCCGTCTCCGGGAGCGGGGTCACGATCGTCACGGTCTGGAAGCGGCGCATCGCCTCCGTGCTGCCCTCGTCATCGACCAGCAACCGGACCGTGCTCAGCGTGTTCCAGGACCCGTCCGCAGGGCGCGCGCTGATGTGCAGGCGCATGCCGTTCGTCGTGTCCTGCCAGACCCGAACCTCGATGCCCGCCGCGCCGTCGTTGCCGGCGAGCGCGGGCGACCAGATGGTCACCGCCAGCAGGACCGCAGCGAGCGCAGGCAGCAAACGCTTCACACTATTGCTTTCCTTATGCCTAGTGGGGTCCGTCATGGTAGCGGCGCGGGCGCGCAGGCCGCGAATCATGACGGCTGGCGGCGCCGGGGTGTGTGAGGGCGCTGACCCGTAGACTCGACCGCCATGGCCACTGGTCGCCTCGAGGCGCTCCGCGCCGTTCCCGCCTTCCGCGCCTTCCGCTACCGGAACTTCCGCTTCCTCCTGGCGGGGACCCTGCTCGTGGGGCTGGTGCAACCCCTCCACTTCGTCACCCAGATCTTCTGGGTGCAGGAGGTCTATCCCGATCAGCAGATCATCTACACCGGCCTGCTGATGGGCGCCCGCGGCGTGGCCACCCTGCTCTTCAGCCTTCTCGGCGGCGCCATCGCCGACCGCTTCGAGCGCCGCCTCGTGTTGCTCGGCTGCGAGTCCGCCTCCCTCGTCCTGAGCGCCTTCGTCGCGCTCCTCATGCTCACGTCGCTCTTCGGCGGGGCGACGTTCATTGGCGTCCTGGTCCTCACCTTCCTCGCCTCGGCCACGCAGGCGATCGACCACCCCGCGCGCCAGGCGAGCCTGCCCGCCGTTGTCGGCATGAACGACCTCGGCAACGGCATCGCCGTCAACTCCGCCGCGCAGCAGCTCATGATCCCGATCACGATCCCGGTCGCGGCCGTCCTCAACGATGTCTTCGGGCCGGGCGTCCTCTACGCCGGCTCACTGGTGACCTGGGTCGGGATCATCCCCCTCATCGCGGCCCTCAACTACCGCAGCCGCGGCGAGGCCGGACGCCAGATGTTCCGCGCCGTCGCCGAGGGACTCCAGTACACCTGGAAGCACATCGTGATCCTCGCGGCGGTCGGGCTCGTGTTCGTCATGAACGGCGTGGGCATGCCCGGGGTCGGCAACCTCGGCGTCATCTGGGCCACCGAGATCCTCGACGTCGGCGGAAGCGGCTTTGCGCTCATGGCCTTCGGCTGGGGGAGCGGCGCCGTCGTCGGGTCGATGTACTTCGCCCAGCGTCCCGATGTCGCCGGGCGCGGTTCGACGCTCGTGCTGGCGGCGATCACCTTCGCCGTGGCCGCCATCGTCTTCGCCTACTCCCGCTCCATCTGGCTCACCGCCGCCACGAACGTCGGCCTCGGGGTCGCCCTCAGCGCCTCGACGATCAGCGCCTCCGTCATCATCCAGCAGAAGGTGGAGGAAGGCGTGCGTGGCCGCGTGATGGGACTGCTGCCCCTCACCAACGGCGTCGCCATGCTGATGACGTTCCCGATCAGCGCCGTCGCCCAGGAAGCGGGCCTCCCGATCGTGCTCGTCGTCCTCGGCTGGGCGACGCTGGCGCTCTCCGCCCTGGTGGCGGTGGTCGTCCCCCAGCTCCGCCGCGTCCGCCCCGAACCGGTCTCCCTCGCCGCCCCCGGCTAGCGCCCTACCCCGCCACCGCCGCCTCCCCCTCGCGGGCGCGGGCGCCGAACGTGTACTCGCCGCCCGCGTGGTCGACCGTGATGCGCTGGCCCTCGCCGAACTCGCCCGCGAGGATGCGCCGCGCCAGCTCGTTCTCCACCCGCCGCTCGACCGTGCGCCGCAACGGACGCGCGCCCAGCTCCGGGTCGTAGCCCTCGCGCACGAGCTCCTCGCGCGCGGCCGCCGTCAGCTCGATGTCGAGGTCGCGGTCGGAGAGGCGCTCGCGCACCTCCGCCAGCAGCAGGTCGACGATCTGCGCCAGCTCCGGCTCCGTCAGCGGCTCGAACACGATCGTGTCGTCGATGCGGTTCAGGAACTCGGGGCGGAAGTGCTCGCGCAGGGCGCGCTCCGTCGCTTCCCGCACCTGGTCGGCCGCCCCGCTCTCCTCGCTGCGCTGCGTGAAGCCCAGCGTGAGCCGGTTCTGCGCGCCCGTGCCCAGGTTGCTGGTCATCACGATGACCGTGTTGCGGAAATCGACCGTGCGGCCGTGCCCGTCCGTCAGGCGCCCGTCGTCGAGCACCTGCAGGAGCGTGTTGAACACGTCCGGGTGCGCCTTCTCGATCTCGTCGAAGAGGATGACGCGGTAGGGCCGCCGGCGGACCAGCTCCGTCAGCCCGCCCGCCTCGTCGTAGCCCACGTAGCCCGGAGGCGCGCCCACGAGGCGGCTCACCGTGTGCCGCTCCTGGTACTCCGACATGTCCAGCCGCACCATCGCGTCCTCGTCGTCGAAGAGGCACTGCGCGAGCGCCTTCGCCAGCTCCGTCTTCCCCACGCCCGTGGGCCCCAGGAAGATGAACGAGCCGATGGGGCGCTTCGGGTCCTTCAGCCCCGCCCGCGCGCGCCGAACGGCGTCGCTGAGCGCGGCGATGGCGCGGTCCTGCCCCACCACGCGCTCGTGCAGCATCTCCTCCAGGCGCAGCAGCTTCTCCGTCTCGCTCTCCTCCAGTCGCCAGACGGGGATGCCCGTCATCTGCCCGACGAGGCCGGCGATATCCTCCGCCGAGACGCGCAGCTCCGCTGGCCGCCCCTCGGCGTCCTCGGCGCGCAGGCGCGCGTACTCCTCCTGGAGCTGCAGGACTTCCTGCTTGATTGTCGCCGCGCGCTCGTGGTCCTCGCGCTCGACCGCCGCCTCGGCCTCCGCCCCCAGGGCGTCGAGCCGCTTCGCGATGGCGCGCACCTCGGGCGCGGTCTCCTGCGCGTCGATGACGTGCTTGCTGGCCGCCTCGTCGATCAGGTCGATCGCCTTGTCGGGCAGGTGCCGCTCGGTCACGTAGCGCGAGGAGAGGTAGACGGCCGCCTCCAGGGCGTCGTCCCCGATCTCGAGCTGGTGGTGCTCCTCGTAGCGCGGTCGCAGCCCCTGCAGGATCGCGATCGTGTCCTCCTCCGAGGGCTCGTCCACGTAGACGGGGGCGAAACGCCGCTCGAGGGCGGGGTCCTTCTCGATGCGCCGGTACTCGTCGAGCGTCGTCGCGCCGATGGCGCGCAGCTCGCCCCGCGCCAGCGCCGGCTTCATCAGGTTGCTCGCGTCGATGGCGCCTTCCGCCCCGCCCGCGCCCATCACCGTGTGCAGTTCGTCGATGAAGAGGATGACGCCGCCGTCGCTCTGGCGGACCTCCTCCATGACGGCCTTCAGGCGCTCCTCGAATTCGCCCCGGAACTTCGCCCCGGCCAGCAGCGATCCCATGTCGAGCGCCCGCAGCGACTTCTCCTGCAGGTTCTCGGGCACGTCGCCCTCGGCGATGCGCTGGGCCAGCCCCTCGACGATGGCGGTCTTGCCCACGCCCGCCTCGCCGATGACGACGGGGTTGTTCTTGGTGCGGCGGTTCAGGATCTGCATCACCCGCCGCACCTCGGTCTCGCGCCCGATGACGGGGTCGAGCTTGCCCTCGTTCGCCAGCCGCGTGAGGTCCGTGCTGTAGCGCTCGAGGCTCTGGTAGCTGCTCTCGGCGGTGGGGCTGCTCACGCGCGCGCTCCCGCGGACCTCCTGCAGCGCCCGGTAGATGCCCTCCTTCGTCACGCCGAACTCCGCGAGCAGGCCGGCGGCTCCGCTCTCCTCGTTGTCGGCGATGGCGATGAGCAGGTGCTCGACGCCCACGTAGTCGTCCTTCAGCCGCTCGGCCTCCGCGTTCGCCACCTCCAGCATCCGCACCACCTCGGGGGTCGTGTAGATCTGGACGACGTCCTGCTGCAGCGTCGGCTGTTCCTTGAGTACCTCATCGACGCGCGCCTTCAGGCGGGGCACGTCGACGCCAAGGCGTTCGAGCACCTGCAGGGCGAGGCCCCCGTCGAGCTCGGCCAGGGCGAAGAGCACGTGGGGAACGCCCCACTGGTTGTGGCGGCGGGTGCGCACGGCCTCCTGCGAGGCGGCAAGCACCTGCTGGGCCTGCTCGGTGAATCGGTCCTGTCGCATCATCGGGGTCATTCCTCCTGCCCCGCGGGCGCGGGGTCTTGCGGGGTGGTCGGTGTGGAGAGCGCTAGCGGGCGGGACGGCCCTCGCTGTCGATGGCGGGCGCCGGCAGCCGCCTCCCGCGCAGGCGGTCGAGCTCCGCGCGCGCCTCGTCGAGCTCGGCCTGGAGCGTGCGCAGCTGGTCGCTCATGCGCAGAACCACCTCGACCCCGGCAAGGTTCACGCCGAGCTCCTCGATGAGGCCCTGGGCCTGGCGAATGCGGTGGATGTCGGCGTTCGAGTACATGCGGATGTTCCCGCTCGTGCGGTGTGGCTGGATGAGCCCCGCGCGCTCGTAGTAGCGCAGCGTCTGCTGGTGCAGCCCCACCAGCCGCGAGGCGATCGAGATGACGTAGCAGGGCTCGTCGTCGGGCACGGGCTCGGTCGGCGGTCGGCGCTGGGGCATGGGGTCGTCCTTCCTGGCTAGCCGGCTGCTCGCGCGGCCGGATTGGTCTGGCGCAGCTCCTCGAAGAGCGCCTGCTCGCGCTCGCTCAGCTGCTCGGGCAGCACCACGTTCACCCGCGCGAAGAGGTCGCCGCGGCGGTCGCCCTGGCCCAGCACGGGCATGCCCTTGCCGGTCAGGCGGAAGCGGCGGCCGTTCTGGGTGAGCGGCGGGATCGTCAGCAGCACCCGCCCGGTGAGGGCGGCCACCTCCACCTCGCCCCCGAGCACGGCATCGAGGTAGGGCACCTGCACCTCGACCGTGAGGTCGTCGCCCTCGCGCTCGAAGCGCGCGTGCGGGCGCACGGTGATGAGCAGGTAGAGGTCGCCGGGGGCGCCGCCGCCCATCCCCGGCCGCCCCTCGCGCGCGACGCGCACGCGCGAGCCGGTGCGCACGCCGGGCGGCACCTTCACCTCCAGGCGTCGCGGCTTCAGGGTTTCTCCGGCGCCCCCGCAGGCGTGGCAGCGGGCGCCCCCGAGCGCGCCGTTGCCGCTGCAGGTGGCGCAGCGTTCGGCGCTCTGCAGGCTCACGGTGCGGGTCGTGCCCGCGGCCGCCTCCTCGAGCGTGACCTCGGTAGGGCTCTCCACGTCCTGGCCGCGGCGCGGACCCCGCGCCCCGCCCCCGAAGATTCCCCCGAACATGCTCCCCAGGTCGAAGTCGCCGCCGTCGAAGGCGAAGCTGCCCCCGCCGAAGCCCCCCTGGGCCTGCTGGCGCCGCATCTCCTCGATCTGGTCGGCCTGCTCCCAGCGGTCGCCGTACTTGTCGTACTTCTGGCGGTTGTCCTCGTCGGAGAGCACGTCGTAGGCGCCCTGGATCTCCTTGAAGCGCGCCTCCGCGCCCGCGTCGTTCGGGTTGACGTCGGGGTGGTAGCGGCGCGCGAGCTTGCGGTACGCGGAGCGGATCTCCTTGTCGGAGGCGCCGCGCGGTACCCCGAGAACCTCGTAGAAGCTCTTCGCCATGGTCCTTACATTGTAAGCGCCGGGGTCCTACTTTACAACAACGTTATGGGAGAGAAGTTGATAGCGGGAATATCAAGGTAAGGGGCGACGAACCTTCGGTGGGGTGGGGCGGGCTGGTGGGCGGGACACACGAAACGGGAGGCGTACGCCTCCCGCAGGGTGTCCGGGTCGGATGAAGCCGCGACGCGCTAGGCGCTCGCCGCTTCCTCGGTGATGTCCTCCACCACGACCTGGTTCGAGGCGTTGACGTTGATGCGCACGATCTTGCCGTCCTCGAGCAGGGCCTCGACGTTCTGCTGGTGCGAACGCCAGCCCCTGGGGAAGGCGTAGCCGTCCCGCTCAAGCGCCTCGAGGAAGAAGTAGCTCATTGTCATGGGGGTCAGGTAGAAGTCCGTGCTGTCCATATCGTTCTCCCTCGTGCGTTTGGGCCGCTCCTGCGGCCGGGCGCGCCCATTATGGCGATCCGCGCGCCTGCCCGCTACGCCCCCCGCCAATCCGGTCCCGGGCGACCCTGCCACGCCCCGTCCCGTGCGGCAACCGTTGTGCCGCCGGGCGAGCGGCAGTATTCTCACCGTTCGCAAGGGGACACGGCGCGATGGCGAAGTTCCGCTCCATCCTGGTCCCGGTGATGGACAAACCGGCCAGCCTCCAGGCCGTTGCCGTTGCTGCCTCGCTCGCCCGCCAGGAAAAGGCGAAGCTCACGCTCCTGCACGTCATCAAGGTCGAGCGCAGCCTGCCCGTCACCGCCGATATGGATATCGAGGCCCAGCGCGGCGAGGAGTTGCTCCGCCGCGCCCGCGCCATCGCCGTCGAGGAGGCCCGCAACCTGCGCATCGAGGACGAGCTCCTGCAGGCCCGCGAGGCCGGCCCCGCCATCGTCGAGGAGGCAGCCGCGCGCGGCGTCGATGCGATCATGCTGGGCGTGGGCTGGAGCCCTCTCCTCGGCCAGTTCGAGGTCGGCCCCACCGCCAGCTACGTCCTCGGCCACGCCGCCTGCCATGTCTGGATCGTGCGCGATCGCATCGAGCTGGCGGTGCCCGTCCAGGGGAAGGCCGCGGTCGGCCGGTGAACGTCCTCATCATGGGCTGTGGCCGCACCGGCTCCGCCATCGCCGGACGCCTCGATCGCGACGGGCACCAGGTGACCGTGCTCGACCGCGACTCCAGCCAGTTCCGCCGCCTGCCCGAGGACTTCGGCGGTCGCATGGCCGTCGGCAACGGCATGGACCGCGACGCCATGGAGCGCGCCGGCGCGGGCGAGGCCGACGCCTTCATCGCCGTCACCCAGGGCGATAACCGCAACTACTTCGCCAGCCAGCTCGCCCGCGAGGTGTTCGGCGTGGAGAACGTCATCTGCCGCGTGAAGGATCCCGAGCGCGGCGAGATCTTCGGCCACCTCGGCCTCCAGACCTACAGCCCCACGAGCGCGGGAGCGGACGCGATGGTCGCGATGCTGCCTCACCCGGGCGGGGCCTGAGCCGTGTACGTCATCATCGCCGGCGGCGGCAAGGTCGGGTACTACCTCGCCCGCGAGCTCCTCAGCGGCGATCACGAGATGCTCGTCATCGAGCAGCGTGGCGCGCGCGCCGCCGAGATCAACGACCTCCTCGAGGGCGCCGTCCTCCACGGCGATGCCTGCGAGGCGTCCGTGCTCGATGGCGCCGGCATCGCCCGCGCCGACCTCGTCGCGGCCGTCACCGGCGACGACGAGGACAACCTCGTCGTCTGCGAGATCGCCCGCTACCGGGGCGTGCCCCGCGTGCTCGCCCGCGTGAACAACCCCCAGAACACGCTCCTCTTCGAGCGGCGTGGCATCGAGACCACCGTCTCCGCCACGGATGCCATCCTCTCCCAGATCGAACAGGAGCTGCCCGTCACCGCGATGGTGCCGGTCATGCAGCTCCACCAGGGCCTCGAACTGGTCGAGGTGCGCCTCTCCGAGACCTCCCCCGTGGTGGGGCGCACGCCCCGCGAAGTGCTCCTCCCGCCCGAGTCCCTTATCGCCCTCATCGTCGATTCCGGCGGCGTGCCCCGTGTGCCCGGCGCCGATACCACCCTCACCGTCGGCGATGCCCTGGTCGTCGTGACGCACGCGGAGAGCAAGCAGATGCTCCAGGAGGCCCTGATCGGGGGCGCCCATGGGTTCGACACCTGAGCCGGGCGGGCCTGCCGTGAAGGTCGCCTACCTCGGCCCGCCGGGCACCTTCGGCGAGGAGGCCGCGCGCCGCCACGCCCCCGGCGCCGAGCTGCTGCCGTATCCCACGCATGGCGCCGTCGCCCGCGCCGTCGAGTCGGGCGAAGCCGCCGCCGGCCTGATGGCCATCGAGAACTCCCTCAACGGCTCCGTCGCCGAGACCCTCGACATCCTCATCCACGACACCGTCCTCAAGATCGAGGGCGAGCTGCTCGTGCCCGTCGTCCACAACCTCGTCGTCGCGCCCGGCACCACCCTCGATGCGATCAAGCTCGTCTACTCGCACCCGCAGGCGCTGGCCCAGTGCCGCGTCTTCCTCGAGGGGCACTGCCCGGACGCCCAGCGCGCGGCCGCCCTCTCGACCGCCCAGGCCGTCGAGATCGCGGTGGCGCAGCCGGGCGCCGCCGCCATCGCCACCCTGCGCGCGGCCGAGCTCTTCGGCGCCGAGGTCCTCGCCGAGGCCATCCAGGACCAGCACAGCAACGCCACCCGCTTCGTCGTCATCGGCACGCACGAACCCGAGCCCTCCGGGCACGACCGCACCTCCATCGCCTTCGAGTTCGCCGGCGACCGCGCCGGACTGCTCACCTCCGCCCTCGGCGAGTTCTCCAGCCGCGGCATCAACTGCACGAAGATGGAGAGCCGCCCGACGCGCGCCACCTTCGGTGAATACATCTTTCTCATCGACTTCGAGGGCCACCATCTTGACCCAGCCTGTGCCTCCGCTCTCGATGGATTGCGTAGCATGACCACCATGCTCAAGGTCTTCGGCAGCTATCCGCAGGCGACCGGTGGCTAGGGCGGCGAGGCTCGCGGCAGCCGTGGCCGCGCTCGCCCTGCTGACCATCGCGGCCGCCGCCTGCGGCGGATCCGGCGACGGCGAAGCCCCCGCGCCCGCCACCCAGACCGCCGCCCCCGAGACCACCCCCGCCACCGAGGCCGCGACGGCGGAACCAGCAACGGCCGAACCCCCCGCCACCGACACGCCCACCCCGCAGGCCGCCGCCACCCCCGCCGAGTCGGAGGAGGAGGGCGACCCGCGGCTCCAGATCGTCACCCTCCTCCCGCCCGACGCCATCCCCGCCATCAACAACCCCAGCTTCATCACCGCCGAGGAGGCCGACGGGCAGCTGCGCCTCACCGACCTCGTCATCGGCGTCTCCATCAACGGGGAGCACCGCGCCTACGGGGCCGCCTTCCTCAGCGCCCACGAGATCGTCAACGACACGCTGGGAGGCCGGGCCATCGCGGTCACCTGGTGACCGCTCTGCTTTACGGGCATCGTGTATGCCCGCGACATCGGAGACCAGACCCTCACCTTTGGCGTCTCCGGCAAGCTCATCATGAACGCCCTCGTCATGTTCGACCGCGAGACGGAGACGCTCTGGAGCCAGTTCCTCGGCGAGGCCGTCAAGGGGGAGCTCGCGGGCACGCCGCTCGAGGTCGTCCCCGCCGTCCTCACCCGCTGGGAAAGCTGGCGCCAGCTCCACCCCGATACGGAGGTGCTCGACCAGGGCGGGCCCGTCATCGACGCCTACAACAACTACTACTTCAGCCCCGCCGCGGGCGTCATCGGCGAGCGCGTCCACGATGAACGCCTCTTCGGCAAGGAGCTCGTGCACGGCGTCGTCCTGCCCCAGGGGCGGAAGGCGTACGCCCACCGCTACCTGGCCGACTCCCCCGTCGTGAACGACCTCATCGGCAACCAGCCCGTGCTCGTCGCCTGGGACGCCGTCGGCGGGTCCGCCATCGCCTACGACCCCACGGTCGATGGCCAGCTCCTCACCTTCGAGGCGCACGAACCCGACGACAGGGGCGAGACCGTGCGCGACCTCGAGACGGGCTCGGTCTGGTCAGTCCTCACGGGCGAGGCGCTTTCGGGCGATCTGGAAGGCTCGCGCCTGGAAGTCCTGAACGGCTTCGCCGTCTTCTGGTTCGCCTGGTCCGACTACTTCCCCGATACCGACATCTTCGAGCCGGAGGGCTAGCGACGAGGCCTCCCGCCTGGGAGATTGCTGACACCGGGCATCTTGACGCGCCCGCGTGCAGGCGGCAGGCTGTTCACAGGGAGCAGGAGGTACAACCCCCTTAACCCAGAGGAGCCGGCGACGGGATTCGAACCCGCGATAGGGGTAGTTGCAGTACCCCATCCGGGATTACCAATCCCGGTCCTTAGGCCACTCGGTCACACCGGCTCGCAGCCGCCCCGGCTTTACCAACCGGGGCTTTGCTGTATGTGACAGTCTACCAAGTGCGCAACAGATGCCCTGGGCCGAGACGGGATGCCTCACCGTTCACGCGCGGCCGCGATCGGACCCCGGGGCCGCCCTCCCGGCCCTGAATCCCTTTGCGCCCGGCGCTCCCTGCCGCCATGATGGTTTGGTGCCTCCCTCCGTCCAGGTCTCCGGGCTGACGCGCCGCTTCGGCGAGATCACCGCCGTCGACGACATCTCCTTCGACGTGGGCGAGGCCGAGATATTCGGCTTCCTCGGGCCCAACGGCGCCGGCAAGACCACCACCATCTCCATGCTCTGCACCCTCCTGCGGCCGACCGCCGGGAGCGCCACCATCGGCGGCCACGACATCGTCGACGACCCCGCTGGCGTGCGCCGCGAGATCGGCATCGTCTTCCAGGACACGACCGTCGACGAGCGCCTCACCGCCCGCGAGAACCTCGTCTTCCACGGCGAGCTCTTCGGCATGGCCCGCGAGGACATCCGGCCCCGTGCCGAGCAGCTCCTCGAGCGGGTCAACTTGCTCGAGCGCGCCGACGACACCGTCATCACCTTCTCCGGGGGCATGCGCCGCCGCCTCGAGGTGGCCCGCGGCCTGATGCACTGGCCCTCCGTTCTTTTCCTCGACGAACCCACCGTGGGCCTCGACCCCCAGACCCGCCGCAGCCTCTGGACCTACGCCCGCTCCCTGCGCGATACCGAGGGCGTCACCATCTTCCTCACCACCCACTACATGGACGAAGCCGAGGCCTGCGACCGCGTCGCCATCATGGACTACGGCAAGATCATCGCCCTCGATACCCCCGACCGCCTGAAGGCCCAGCTCGGCGGCGACGTCGTCTCCATCGCCGGCCCCGATAACGAGGCCCTCGCCCGCGAGGTGCGGGAGTCCTTCGAGGTCGAGACCCGCTTCGAGAACGACGCCGTCGAGTTCAACGTCGAGCAGGGCGGCGAGTTCCTCCCCATCCTCCTCAACCGCATCGAGGGCGAGGTGCGATCGGTGGGCATTCGCGCCCCCACCCTGGAGGACGTGTTCGTGACCATGACGGGCCACCAGATTCGCGAGGCCGAGGCCAGCGAAGAAGACAAGATGCGCTCCATGCGCCAGCGTGGATTCGGGAGGATGCGATGACCGTCGAGCAGGCCACCGCCGCGGTCGACGCGGGCGCTCAGGTTGCGACCGGCTCCCCTCGCCGCGCCACCGGACGCGCGAACTTCCTGCAGGTCGTGCGCGTCATCTGGATGCGCGAGGTGCTCATCTACGTCCGCGACCGCCCGCGCATGATCTCCGCCTTCGTCATGCCAATCATGATGCTCGTCATGTTCGGCGAGGGGCTGGGCAACAGCATCGCCACCCTCCCCGGCGATATCGGCTACCGCCAGTTCATCTTCCCCGGCATGGTCGCGATGATCGTGCTCATGAACTCCGTCTTCTCCGGCGTCTCCATCGTCACCGACCGCCAGTTCGGCTTCCTCCGCGAGATCCTCGTGGCGCCCGTCAGCCGCTCCGCCATCTGCATCGGCAAGATCACCGGCGGCGCCACCATCTCCCTCGTGAACGGCATGGTCATGTTCGTGATGGCGCCCCTCCTCGGGATCGACATCAGCCTCGAGATTGTCGCCAAGCTCATCGGGCTCATCGCTCTCGTGTCGTTCATGCTCACGGGCCTGGGCGTGGCCATGGGCAGCCGCCTGCGCTCCGTCGAGAGCTTCCAGATGCTCTCCCAGGTGGCGATCATGCCGGCCATGTTCCTCTCCGGGATCTTCTTCCCCATCAACAACGTCCCCGCCTGGATGGACGTCATCGTCAAGCTCAACCCCGTCACCTACGCCGTCGCCCCCATCCGCGAGATCGCCCTCTCCGAGCAGCTCAAGGCGCTGCCCGCCGACGCCCCCTTCCAGATCACCCACGTCGACTGGTTCGGCTACACCCTCAGCACGTGGGAGGAGATCGGCGTGGTGCTCGTCTTTGGCGCCGCCATGCTCACCATCGCCATCCGCGCCATCCGCACCACCGAATAGGAAGGGCGAGCCCGCCGTGACGGCACGCTGGGTGGTTCCCGAGCCGCGGGCCGTGCTTGACGTGGACTCGCCCGATGGGACGCGCCTCCGCGTTCGCCGCCACGGCAACCCCGACGGACCCCGCATGGTCTTGACCCACGGCAACGGTGCGGCCGCCGATGCCTACTACCCCTTCTGGTCGCTGTTGACCGATCGCTTCGACCTGTTCGTCTACGACCTTCGCAGCCACGGCTGGAATCCGGTCGGGGAACAGGCGGCGCACAACATCCCCGCCTTCGCCGAGGACTGCGGGGCCGTGGTGCGCGCCATCGCCGAACGCTTCGGGGAGAAACCCGTGATCGGCGTGTACCACTCCGTCTCCGCGCTGGGCGCGCTCCTCCACGCCCGGGAGCAGGACTCCTTCACCACCCTCGTGCTGTTCGACCCGCCCGTCTGCCCGCCGGGCGGTACGCCCGACGCAATGGAGCCCACGCTCTGGCGCGTCGCCGAGGGCACCCGTCGGCGACCGGACCGGTTCGAGTCGCCCGCGGAGCTCGCCGAGAGCCTGCGGACGAACCCCGTCTACGGTCGCGTGCGCCCCGGTGTCCACGACCTCCTCGCCGAGGCGACGACCCGCCCCGCCCTCGACGGCGAGGGCTACGAGCTCTGCTGCCCGAAGGAGTACGAGGCGCAGGGCTACGAGTTCGGGTTCGGGTGGGCCATGGAGGTCGACTTCAGCCGTGTCCGTTGCCCGGTCAAGGCCATCGGCTCCGACCCGACCACCCCGTTCTCGTTCCTCCCCTCAATGGACCTGCGCGAGCTGATCGAGACCAACTACGATTTCCTCCCCACCACCACCCACTTCCTCCAGCTGGAGGAACCCGAGCAATGCGCCGCTCTCGCCATCCAGTTCCTCGAGGAGCGCGGCTTCGCCTGACGTTACCCGCCCGAGCACGCAACAGCGCCGCCCCGGGGGGCGGCGCTGGCTGGTGGCGGGTGAGCCGGTGGCGGGCGTCAGCTGCCGATGACGCCCCCATCGAGCTTGCGCGTGACGATGACGCTCGGGCGCGGGAAGTCGCCGTCGGGCCAGGTGCTCGTGGGCTCGTCGAGACCGCCGCCCTCGCCCGGGTGCTGGATGGCCAGGAAGAGCGCCGTGTCGTCCGGCGTGAACTCCGGCCCCGTCACCTCGCCGCCGGGCACGCCCGTCATGAAGCGCCGCACGCGACCCCGCTCGGGCCCCGCCGTCGGCACCACGTAGGCGGCGTCCGCGGCCTCCAGGCTGCGAGGCTGGCCGTCGGTCGTGATCCAGAGGTTGCCCGCCCGGTCGAAGGCAACGTTGTCGGGCGCCGAAAGGGAGTCGAGCTGGCTCTGGTCGAATCCCGCGAAGTAGGTGCCGTGCTCCTCGACCGCCGGGTCGCCGCAGATGATGAAGATGTCCCACGTGAACTTCGTCGACGCCGCGTCGCCGTCGTTCTCCGTCATCTCCAGGATGTGTCCGTAGGCGTTCGGCCCGCGCGGGTTGGGGCCGTCGATCTGCTCCGCCGTGCGACGCGTGTTGTTCGTCAGCGCCACGTAGACGCGCCGGTTGACCGGGTTCACCTCGATGTCCTCGGGGCGATCCATCGGCGTCGCGCCCACCAGGTCGGCCGCATCCCGCGTGAACACGGAGATGTCGGCCAGACTCCAGTCCGAGAGCGGCCCCGTGGGAACCAGCGGGATCCACTCGCCCGAGCCCGAGTCGTCGAGCTTCGCCACGTAGAGCGTGCCCTCCTCGAGCAGCTTCAGGTTCGCCGCGCGGTTGTACGGGTTGAACTTGTTCCGGCTGACGAACTTGTACATGTAGTCGAAGCGCTCGTCGTCGCCCGAGTAGACGACCACGCGGTTGTCGTCCGAGAGCGTCGTGTTCGCCGCTTCGTGCTTGAAGCGCCCGAGCGCCGTGTGCTTGCGCGGCGTCGAGTGCGGGTCGTACGGGTCGATCTCGACGACGTAGCCGTGGCGGTTGATCTCGTTCGGCTCCTGCGCCAGGTCGAAGCGGCTCTCGAAGCGCTCCCACTGGCGCCAGCTCGCGCCGCCCGGTGCGCCGTAGCGCGCGTTGCGCGCCTGGGCCGTCTCCTCGACGCTGTCGTTGTTGCCGAAGTACTGGTGGAAGTTCTCCTCGCACGTGAGGATGGTCCCCCACGGCGTCTTCCCCCCGCCGCAGTTGTTGAACATCCCGCGGATGTCCATGCCGCTCGGGTCGGCCGAGGTCTGCAGGTGGGCGCTGCCGGCCGCCGGACCGGTCGGGACCATCGGCGTCTCGCCGTGGATGCGCCGGTTGTAGTACGAGTCCGTGTGGTAGTACCAGCTCCCGTTCCCGCGCCGCGAGACACGCACCACGGAGAGGCCGTGGTTCGCGATCTCGACCGCGACCTGCTCGGCCGTCGGGTTCTCGCCGTCGTAGCCGGGGAACATGTCGCCGCCGCGTGTGTACTCGTGGTTCACGCTCAGGAGCCCGAAGCGCGTCGAGCCCGGGTCGAGCGGTGCGAACCCCACGTAGTCGCAGTTGAAGCCGAACTGCCGCCTTGCGGCGGCTGCGGTCTGGTTGTTCAGGTCGAAGGCGGGCGCGCCCGGCTCGACCGGGTCGCCCCAGCGGATGAGCACGTCGGCGGCGTAGCCGGGGGCGATGTTGATGGCGTCATCGAGGTCGTGCGGGATGCTCTCGATGCCGAGCGTGCTGAGGCCGCCGTCGTCGGAGTGGCCGTCGGCGCTGGCCACGCTGGAGAGCGAGGCGCCGCCGAAGATGCGCGAGCCCAGCAGCGGGCTCGTGCTCAGCGCGATCACGGGTGCGCCGATGGCCGCTGCCTTCACCAGGCCCCGCCGGCTGATGCGCCGGTTGAGAATGCTCTCGAACGGCTCGTTGCCGCTACGGTTCGGGGCTGGCGTCTCGATGGAGTCGTTACTCATGTGGACAGGTGTTTCCTTCCCTCGTCTTGCCGGGCGCGGCCGGAGAGCCGCGCAGGGCTTGCCCGGAGGCTAGGGTAGGGCTCGCGGAGAAGGCTTAACCAGCCGCGAACAACCGCTTAACGGTCGATTGCCGTTCGGTGAACGCCGGTTAACGCGCCTGCCGGCACGGGTCCGTCGGCTAGAATCACCCCGTGGACGCCGCCACCTTCGCGCGCAAGTGGATCGCCTCGCAGCGCACCGAGCGCGCCGCCTCCCAGGAACACTTCCTCGACCTCTGCGCGCTTGTCGATGAGGCCACCCCCAACGAGGCCGACCCTACCGGCGACGTCTACGCCTTCGAGAAGGGCGCCGAACGCACCAGCGCGGGCGACGGCTTCGCCGACGTCTGGCTGAAGGACAAGTTCGGCTGGGAGTACAAGGGCAAGCGCCGCGACCTTCGCGCCGCCTACAAGCAGCTCCTCGACTACCACGAGGCCCTCGGACAGCCGCCCCTCCTCGTCGTCTGCGACCTCGAACGCTTCGAGGTCCACACGAAGTGGACCGGCTTCGAGTCGTGGACTTACGAGTTCAACCTCACCCACCTGACCTCGGATGAGCCGGTCAGGGTGCTAACCAGCCGGGGCGACCCGGCGGCGGGCGCGGACAGCCTGACCGCCCTGCAGGTGCTGAAAGCCCTCTGGGCGGAGCCTGAGCGACTCAAGCCGGTCCGCACTACGGAGGAGATCACTGCGGAAGCGGCCAAGCTGTTCGGGGAAGTTGTGGAGCTGTTGCGCGAGTGGGCGAGGGCGCGGGGCGAGGAGCCCGATGATGCGGGAATAGCCCGGTTCGTGTCCCGTGCGGTCTTCTGCATGTTCGCGACCGATATTGGACTCCTCCCTCGCGGAGCCTTCTCCGACTTGCTTGGCGCCCAGGCAGCGAACCCCGGCCAGTTCCGCGAGGCGCTCGCCGAGCTCTTTCGCAAGATGGAGGGAGGTGGGCTCTACGGCTCGCACACGATCCCCTGGATCAACGGCGATCTCTTCACGGATTACGACGTACCAGACGACCTCACAACCCAGGAAATCCTGAAGCTCCAAGAACTCGACGCGCTTAACTGGGCCGATGTCGAGCCGACCATCTTTGGAACCCTCTTCGAGCGCGTCCTCGACCCGGACGTGCGCGCCGCCCTCGGCGCGCACTACACCTCCCGCGCCGACATCGAGACACTCGTCGAGCCCGTCCTCATGGCGCCCCTCCGGCGCGAGTGGCAGTCCGTGCGCGAGGCCGCCGAAGAGGCCCGCGAGCAGGCCCGCCTCCACGGGGCCACCGGGGAGACCGAGCAGGAGCGCATCCGCGAGCACGTCGGCCCCTTCCTCGATCGCCTCACCGGGGTCACGGTCCTCGACCCCGCCTGCGGCTCCGGCAACTTCCTCTACGTCTCCCTCGCCCTCCTGAAGGGGTTGGAGAAGGAAGCGATCGCCTGGGCGGGGCTGCAGGGCGTGCGCTTCGAGCCGCGCGTCCACCCGAGCCAGCTTCGGGGTATCGAGATCAACCCCTACGCCCACGAGCTCGCCTCCATCGTCGTCTGGATCGGCTACCTCCAGTGGAAGCTCCGCAACGCCATCCCCCTCGACAACGAGGAGCCCATCCTCCAGAAGCTCGACCAGATCACCCTCATGGACGCCATCCTCTCCCCCGACGGCTCTCATGAGCCCGAGTGGCCCGCCGCCGACGTCATCGTCGGCAACCCCCCGTTCCTGGGCGGAAAGCGACTCCGCACAGAGCTCGGCGACGAGTATGTCGACGCCATGTTCGACGTGTGGGAAGGCCAGGTGCAGCGCACCGCCGACCTCTGCTGCTACTGGCACGAGAAGGCGCGACGCATGGTCCACGCCGGCCGCGTGAAGCGAGCCGGCCTCCTCGCCACTCAGGCTATCCGGGGAGGGTCCAGTCGGGAGACGTTAGCGCGCGTCAAGGAGTCTGGCGATATCTTCTTCGCTGAGTCGAACCGGAAGTGGATCCTCGACGGTGCGTCAGTCCGGATCGCGATGGTCGGCTTCGACGACGGGACCGAGACGGACTACCTGCTCGATGGCAAGAGCGTTGAAGGGATAAACGTCAACCTGACCAGCGGCCTTCCGTTGGCAGAAGCCGAGGTTCTGGGAGAGAACGCTGGAATCTCGTTTATGGGGACTACAAAGGTCGGGCCATTCGAGATCGAGACCGCGATGGCCCAGCGGATGCTTGGGCAACCCAACCCAGATGGGCGAGATAACGCCGATGTCGTGCGGCCATGGGTGAATGCCGATGACGTTGCTGGACGCCTGCGCGACATGTGGATCGTCGACTTCCCTCCGGGTACGACGCTCGAAGAGGCGCAACTGTACGAAGCGCCATTTCAGTACGTTGCAGAGCACGTCGAGTCCGCCCGCGCTCGCAGCCGTCGCAAGGCCTATCGAGAGCGGTGGTGGATACACGGAGAGGCCCGACCGGGGATGCGGAAGGGGCTGGCCCCCCTTCGGCGATTCCTCGTCACCCCACGTGTCGCAAAGCACCGGCTCTTTCGGTGGGTAGAGCATCCGACGCTACCCGATGTTCGCCTGTTCGCCTTTGCCCGTGACGATGACTACTTCTTCGGCGTACTGCACTCACTAGCTCATGAGCTTTGGTCGCTCGGCACATCCTCTTGGCATGGTGTGGGCAATGACCCGACCTACAACAACACCACCTGCTTCCAGACCTTCCCCCTCCCGTGGCCCCCCGGCGACGAGCCCGCCGATAGCCCCCTCGTCGAGGCCATCGCCGGGGCCGCGCGGCGGCTCAACGAGCTGCGCGAGGGCTGGCTCAACCCCGAGGGCCCGCTCGTCGGTGAGGAGGAGCTGAAGCGGCGCACCCTCACCAACCTCTACAACGAACGCCCCGCCTGGCTCGACACCGCCCACCGCAACCTCGACGAGGCGGTCTTCAACGCCTACGGCTGGCCCCCCAACCTCACCGACGACGAGGTCCTCGCCCGCCTTCTCGCCCTCAACCAGGAGCGCGCCGCTGCCCAGGCGTGACCCACAACACGAGAGCGGGGCGCCCGATGGGCGCCCCGCCTGGGTGCGTTGCCGTGACCGTTCGGCTTACGCCGAGCCGTGGCGCAGCAGCTTGCCGCTTGTTGCGCCCGTGCACTCGCCGTCCACGAACGTCTCCTCGCCGTTGACCATGATGTGGCGGTAGCCGTGCGGCTTCCGGATGAGGCGCCACGCCCCCGCCGGGTAGTCGTACGCCTTCTCCACCTCGCCCATGTCGAGGTTCTCCAGGTCGTAGATGACGATGTCCGCGGGAGCGCCCTCGCGGATCGTGCCGCGGTCGCGGAAGCCCGCCGCCAGCGCCGGGTAGGCGCTCAGGCGCCAGTGCGCCTCCTCGAGGCTCATCATCTCGTGGTCGCGAACCAGCAGCGACAGGTACTCGGTCGGGTAGCGGCCGAGGGTGATGAACTTCGTGTGCGCGCCCCCATCGGAGACGCCCGGCAGGGCGAACGCCGAGGTCGCCATCTTCTTCATCGCCTCGATGTCCATCTTCTGCGGGGCCGTCACGAAGAGCGCCTTCATGTCGTCCTCGAGGGCGATGTCGAGCATCGCATCGATGACGTGCACGCCGCGCTCTTTGGCGACCTCGCCGCAGGTCCAGCCCGTGTAGCGGTCCAGCTCGGGCTTGTGCAGCTCGCCGATGATCAGGTCGTTGAAGTTGAGGACGACGCCCGCGCCGCCTTCCGACCAGTCGCCGCCCTCGTCCTTGATCGCCTGGCGGCGGGCGGGGTCGGCCATCTTCGCCGCGCGCTCCTCGACCGTGCCGAGGGTCATCTCGCGCCACGCCGGGCTGGAATCGAACAGGTTCCACTCCTCGAAGGTGAACTGGAAGTTGTTCTCCGCCGTCAGCGCCTGCCCGAAGATGCGCGTGCCGCGAGCGTTGCACTCGTCGAGCCACTGTATCGCCTGCTCGTAACCCGGCATCGCGATCCCGTGCTGGTCGGTGAACACCGCGAGCACGTTCCAGATGACCGGCCGGCCGCTCTCGTCGGCCAGCTTCTCCGTCAGGTCCTGGCTCGCGCCGATGCACTGGATGAAGCCGCGGCCCACCTCGCGCAGCACCCGCGCGAAGGAGAGCAGGTCGCCCTCCGTCATCAGGTTCGTGATCATGAGCGTGCCGTCGTAGTCACGCTGCACGTCGTTCTCGCCGATCTGCGCCGACCAGCCGCAGCCGCCCGCCTCCAGACCTTCCTTCATCAGGCGGTGCATCTCCGCCATCTCCGCCTCGTTGGCGGGGCGGCTCTTCGCCGCTTCCATACCCATCACGTAGGCCATCAGCGGGTTGAGCGGCATGTAGCTGAGCATGTTCACGCCCTTGGGCGTGCGGTCGAGGCTGTCGAGGAACTGCGGGTAGGTCTCCCAGTCCCAGGGCATGCCTTCCTTCATCGACTCCAGCGGCACCGCCTCGTTGCGCGACATCGTCAGCATGGCGCGGTCCTGGTCCTCGGGCTTGCAGGGGGCGAAGCCGAAGCCGCAGTTCCCGATCGCGACGGACGTGACCCCGTGCCAGCCGGAGATGGTGCACCACGGATCCCAGAACACCTGCGAGTCGTAGTGCGTGTGCAGGTCGACGAAGCCGGGGACCACGTTCAGTCCGCTGGCGTCGATGACCTTGCCCGCGCTGGACGTGTGGATCTTGCCGCCGATGGTGGCGATCACGCCGTCCTTGATGCCGATGTCGCCCGTGAACCGCGGCGTCCGCTGCCCATCGAAGATGGTCCCGCCCTTGATGACGGTATCGAATTCAGGCATTTCGTTCTCCCCAGGGTCAGGTTCGTCGTCGCGCCAGTCTACAGCCCGCGCAACCGGCCGTAGGGGGGAGTCCGCAATCCCGAGACGGCACCCTCATGCCGTGGGGCCCTGGAGCAGGCGAATCTCCTCCACCCAGAACACCCCCTCCTCATCCTCGCTGAAGATGAGCACGAGGTGAGGGATGCCCGTGAGGCGCCGCGTCTCCACGGTGCGAAGGCCGCCCGCCCCGGGCGCGACCGGGAGGTGGCGTCCCGCGACACCGATCGTGCGCAGGGCCCCGTCAATCGCCGCGCGGGCCCGCGGGTAACGGCGGGTGAGCGCCTGGTACTGGGAATCTGCGAAGGGCGTCCAGCGAACCTCAGCCAGCACGCGCGACCCGGCCCAGCCGTTCTGCGACATCCTGCGCTGCGCGGATCGCTTCCGGACTAGGGGGTTCAGTGGATACGAATACGAGGTTGTAGGCGATTGCCTCGCCTTCATCGACGTAGTGCGGGAGGGCCTGGATGTGGGTGGCGAGTTCGCTCCCCGGCTCGTCCCGGTCACGAAGCACCTGCTCGATGACCGAGACCTCCGCGCCGGTGAATGCGGACGCGCCGGCGTCCTCGACGGTGACTGCCAGCCGGGGCAGCTCCGTATCGAGCGGGCCGGGGTAGGGGCCTTCGGGCGAGTTCGTGTAGGACGCCCCTGTCAGGGAGTCACCCAGCTCTGCGTAGGCGAGAAAGTCGCACCGATAGAGGAGGTTGGCCAGCTGGGCCGTGCCGAACGCAGGATCGGCCTGCCCGCGAGACGCCAGGTAGCGCGCCAGCGCCCGGAACCGATCGGCGTCGAATGGCCGTCCTTCCTGTTCCATCGCCCTACTGTATGGCTATTGTCTGCCCGATGCACGCAGGTATCCGGGATTACGGTGGCCAGCGCACCCCACGGCGAATATCCTTCCCCCAGAGCCTGTCCCCCGGAGCGCGCCATGACCGCGACTGCCATCCCTGCCATTCCCCCCATCGCCTGGCCCGTCGACCGCGAGATCCCCGACCTCGACTGGCAGCCCCCCGCCGGTACCCGCGTCGTCTCCGCCGACGACCACTGGCTCGAACCCCCCGACCTCTTCGTCGACCGCATGCCCGCGAAGTACCGCGACAAGGCCCCGAAGGTCTGGCGCGACGAGACCGGCACGCACCTCGAGTGCGAGGGCCGCAACCTCGATTCCGTCGGCCAGAACCTGAACCTCACGCAGGGCCGCCCCGGCATGGGCAACATCGAGCAGCGCGTTCCCGACATGGACGCCGAGGGCCTCGATGCCGGCCTCATCTTCGCGCAGGTCTCCATGGCCCTCTTCTCGCTCGAGGACGAGGAGCTCATGATCGCCGCCTACGACGCCTACAACGAGGGCCTCGCCGAGTTCTGCGCGGGCATGCCCGGACGCCTCTACGGCGTCGGCATCCTCCCCACCATCTACAGCCCCGAGCGCACCGCCGACTACATCCAGAAGCTGAAGGCCTGGGGCTACGTGGCCATGCAGATCCCCTCCTACCCCCGCGCCGAGCGCGTCTGGTACAACGGCTCCAGGTGGGACGTCATGTGGGACGCCATCGAGGAGAGCGGCATCCCCCTCTCCTTCCACATCGGCGAGAACCCCAACTACCGCGGCCGCGGCGCCCTCGGCACCTACCTCACCACCGGCTTCCAGCCCTTCCGCCGCCTCTGGTCGCTGCTTACCTTCTCCGGCACGCTGGAGCGCCACCCCGAGCTGAACGTCGTCTTCACCGAGGGCGGCATCTCCTGGGTCCCCGCCGCCCTCTACGACGCCGACAAGACCTACCGCCAGTTCGAGAGCGAGATGAAGCCCCAGCTCGCCGAGATGCCCAGCTACTACTGGTACCGCCAGTGCTACGCCACCTTCATGGACGACCCCAGCGGCATCAAGCTCCTGGACGACATCGGCCCCGAGCACGCCCTCTGGTCCGCCGACTACCCCCACCCGGAGAGCACCCTGGGCGAGTCCCGCGGCCTCGTAAAGTCCTTCTTCGACGCCCTCCCCGAGCACCAGGCGAAGGCCATCGTCGGCGGCAACGCCGCCCGCCTGTGGGGGATCTAGTACACGAGCTGTTCTTGCCTAGCCAAGCGGCCCGAACGATACGAGCCGCCTTTTGACCGTGATCGACATGGCCACGCTGGCCCTCCTGTCCCTTGCCTTGGGGCTGCAGGTGCTGGCCGGACTGATTCCGATCTTGTGGGAGGACCTCAATCCTGCTAAAGAAATGCAGGGCGCCGACGCCGTCCTCAAGGTTCCCAGGTCGACTCCTCTGGTCCTGCTAGTCACGAGGAATGACGAAAACGACCGCAAGTTAGAGGCAGCCTTCGGGGAAGCACTCGCCGAAGACGAGGGTGCACATGCGGAGGTAGTCACTCCTTCCCTGCTGGCGGATTTGACGTACCAACCTCCAGGGAAGCGAGGACTATTCGGCGTAAGCCCAAGTCTGTTCCACAAGTGGCATAGCCGAACGGCACGGGTCATCCACACCAAAGACCTAGGAGCCCTAGGGTTCGACGATCTCGCAAGTGCATTGGACCAGGTCCCGGCTGCGGAGACAAAGGTGTTCTGTGCGCTGTGGCGCCCGTTTGGACGCCAAGACTGGGAGCTTGCCGCCTACCGCAGAATCTGGCAGCGCTCGTCCCTGTTGCTTGTGGGAGTGGCAGCACTGGTCCGGTTCGCGTACGGAGAGCCGATCCTGCGGCTCTTCTAGCCCGCCAGCTCCGCCAGCGAGCCCTCGATCAGCCGCATCCCGAACTCCATCCCCAGCGGGATGGCCCGCTCGTCGATGATGAAGCCCGGGTCGTGGTGGCGACCGGCCTCGCCGTTCACCTCGTTGCGCGCCCCCAGCCAGAAGTAGCACCCCGGACGCGCCTCCAGGAAGTACGCCATGTCCTCCGCCCCCATCCCCCGCGCGACCCGCGCCGGCATCCCGAAATAGCGCTCCCCCTCCGCCTCCACGAACGCCGTCACCCCCTCGTCGTTCACCAGCGGCGGGCAGCTCGTGTTGTGCCTGATCTCGGCCGTCGCCCCGAACGCCGCGCAGATGCCGCTCACCACCTCCTCCACCTTCGCCAGCATGCGGTCCCGTACCCGGTCGTTGTAGGTGCGAATCGTGCCCCGCAGCTCCGCCGATTCCGCGATCACGTTCCCGCGGAAGCCCGCCTCCAGCTTCCCGATCGTCAGCACGGCCGTCTCCAGCGGCGGCAGCGATCGGCTCACGACCGTCTGCAGCGCCGTGATCACGTGCGCCGCCACCACCACCGAGTCCACCGACTGGTGCGGCGAGGCGGCGTGCCCGCCCCGGCCCTTGACCGTGATGCGCAGGCTCGTGGGCGAAGCGAAGAACGGCCCCGGCGCCACGTTGATCTCTCCGACCGGCACGTCCGCGCTGATGTGCAGCCCCAGGCAGCGGTCGACGTGCGGCTTCTTCAGGATGCCTTCCTGGATGCACAGCGCCGCCCCACCCGAAGCCTCCTCCGCCGGCTGGAAGACGAAGCGCACGCTCCCCGCCAGCGACTCCCGCGCCTGCGACGCGATCTGCGCCAGTCCCAGCCCGATGGCCGCGTGCGTGTCGTGCCCGCAGGCGTGCATCACGCCTTCGTTCTCCGAGGCGAAGGGCACCCCCGACTTCTCCGGCACGGGCAGCGCGTCGATGTCCGCCCGCCAGAGCACGCAGGGGCCCTTCTTGCCGCCCTGTACGAGCGCCGTCGCGCCCGTGTTCGCGATGGGGCGCACGTCCTCCAGGTCCAGCTTCCCGAGCTCCTCGAGGATGACGCGCTGCGTGCGCTCCTCCTTCCAGGAGAGCTCGGGGTGCCGGTGCAGGTCGCGACGCACGGCGATCACGTCGTCGGTGATGCGCTCGACCTCCGGGCGCACGGGCGGGAGTTTTCGTCGTCGGCTCACGGCGGCGAGCTTACCACCTCGCCCGGTCCCCGCTGCCCGAGCGCGTACGTCTCCCGCAGCAGCGCCGCCCACTCCCCCTCCGTCGAGGGCGGCCCGGTGAACCCCGGGCACTGGTCGTGACGCAGCAGCAGCGGCAGGAACCCCGCCGGCGCCCGCCCCGCGGCCACCGCCTCCACCGCCCGCCGCCCCGCCTCCGGGGAGGGCTGTGCCGCCCGCCCGCTGCCGGTCTCGACGAACACGACCTGGTGGGGGTACGAGCGGCAGGGATGCGGCCTCGCCTCGTACTGCTCGCACGTCAGCTCCTCGGTCAGGAAGACGCAGTGCCCGTCGCGACGCCCCAGCACGAACGGCGCCGCCAGCGGCAGCGCGATCGGCTCTCCGTTCTCGCTCTCCAGGAAGCGGTCGCCGGGCCAGCCCGTGGCCGTCCGCAGCCGCTCCGCTTCCTCCCCATCGAGTGACACGTTGAAGGCGCGGCAGCAGTAGGCGTCGCACTCGTGCGGCTGGCAGATGAAGCTGGCATCGCCCGGGAGCACCAGCCGGTAGCTCCCGTAACGCTCCCGGACCTGCGTCCAGGCGGCCTCCAGCTCGTCCCTGCGGATCGCCACCCCGGCAGCCTACCCCACCCCGTCCCCGCCCCGTGCCGCCGCGCTTGCGGTAGCGCGGTCTCCGCGCGAGACTTGACGGAACATGTCCGTCTCTATCGCGGTCAAGGAGTTCGCCCTCGCCCCGGTCTCACCGGGGCGCAGCCTCCGGCGAGCGTAGCGCCGCGGCCCCCCGTGAAGGGCCGCGTTCGACCCTGATAACCCGGCAGCCCGACGCCTCGCGCCGCACCCGCGCGAACCGGGCCTGAGCATCCCTTCGGAGGAGCGACTCCAATGGCCGAAAAGATCCAGATCTTCGATACCACCCTGCGCGACGGCGAGCAGTCCGCCGGCATCGCTTTCACCCCCGAGGAGAAGCTCGAGATCGCCAAGCAGCTCGAGAAGCTCGGCGTCGACATCATCGAGGCGGGCTTCCCTTGCTCCACCCCCGGCGACCTCGAGGCCGTCCAGGTCATCTCGCGCGAGGTGCGCGGCGCCAGCATCTGCGCCCTCGCCCGCGCCGTCGAAAGCGACGTCGATACCGCCTGGGACGCCATCAAGGAGGCCGAGGATCCCCGCATCCACGTCTTCATCAACAGCAGCGATATCCAGATGGCCCACCAGCTCCGCAAGGACCGCGAGCAGGTGCTCACCCAGGCCGAGGCGATGGTGAAGCACGCGGCCAGCTACACGAGCAACGTGGAGTTCAGCCCCATGGACGCCACCCGCTCCGACCCGCACTTCATCTACACCATCGTCGAGCGTTGCATCGATGCCGGGGCGAAGGTCATCAACATCCCCGATTCCGTCGGCTACGCCATCCCCTCCGAGCTGGGCTCGCTCTTCGACCAGATCCGCGAGAACGTGCCGAACATCGATAAGGCCCGCCTCAGCTTCCACGGCCAGAACGACCTCGGCATGTGCACCGCCAACACGATGACCGCCATCGAGCACGGCGCCCGCCAGGTCGAGGTCACCATCAACGGCATCGGCGAGCGCGCCGGCAACACCTCCCTCGAGGAGGTCGTGATGGCGATCAAGACGCGCAAGGACTACCTCGGCGATGTCGACTGCGACATCGACACGAAGGAGATTTACCGCGCCAGCAAGCTCGTCGAGCGCCTCTCCGGCATGCCCGTCCAGTGGAACAAGGCAGTCGTGGGGAAGAACGCCTTCCGCCACGGCTCCGGCATCCACCAGGACGGCATCCTCAAGCTGCGCGAGACCTGGGAGATCATGGACCCCGTCGAGATCGGCATCCCCCAGGGAACGCAGCTCGTCCTCGGCAAGCTCTCCGGCCGCCACTACTTCAAGCAGCACATGGAAGAGCTCGGCTACGAGCTCACCAACGAGGAGCTCAACCGCGCCTTCAGCGCCTACAAGGAGCTCGCCGACAAGAAGATCGAGGTCGACGACCGCGACCTCGAGGCGATCGTGAGCGATAACCTCCAGTCCGCCGGGCTCACCGGCGATGTCTGGCGCATCGAGCACGTGCAGGTCTCCAGCGGCGACCACGCCACCCCCACGGCCACCCTCCGCCTGCTCTCCCCCGAGGGCGACATCCTCACCGACGCCGCCACCGGCACCGGCCCCGTCGATGCCGTCTACCGCGCCATCAATCGCATCACGGGCCTCTCGCCCGAGCTCACCGAGTTCAGCGTGAACGCCGTCACCGAGGGCATCGACGCCCAGGGCAAGGTCACCATCCGCATCGAGGACGAGGGCCAGACCTACACGGGCCGTTCCGCCGACACCGACATCATCGTCGCCAGCGCGAAGGCCTACATGGGAGCGCTCAACCGCATGCTCAACGTCCGCGCGCGTCTCCAGGGAGCGACCGTCAATAGCTAGTCCCCGGATCGGGCCAGCGAACCGGCGGCGGGCGCTGCAGGCGCTCGCCGTCGTCGCGCTCCTGCTCCTCGCGCTCACCCTGCTTGCCGGTTGTACGCGCGACAAGTCGTGGCTGACATCGCCCTCCGCGAAGGCCCTCCTCGGGGTCACGACCCCCGCCCTCCTCGCCTTCGATCCGACCGAATTGCCCCCGGACCCGGTCCCCGCCCCCGATGGCTGGCGGCTCACCGTCGACCTTGCCCGCTTCGGCGAGCTCGAAGGCGGCACCCCCGCCCTCGCCGTCCTCCTCGATATCGACAGCGAGCCCGGCGCCTCCATGGACCTCTGGCTCGCCGACGACGAAGGCGTGATCGCGCGCTGGTCCGGCGGCTCCACCGAGGACTACCGCGGCGACGCCTGCTTCCAGCTTCCCCTCGTGAGCGAGGACGAGCACTTCGCCCTGCCCCTCGCCGGCACCACCGGCCACACCATCACCGTCACCTTCCGCGACGCCACCGGCAAGGTGATCCTGTCGAATACGCGGGGCATCGCCAGCTTCGTCCCGCAGCTCGAAGGCTCTCCCGGCGGCGAGGTCTTCCGCACCCTCCTCGCCTGCCCCTGAGAGCCGCCGGCCGCCACTTCTTCCGATGGTGCTGTCATAGACCAACAGGGTGTTGTACTGTGGCAACATGCCCCGCCGGCGACACCCGAAGTAGGAGGTGGAAGCGGTGCTCCGAGAGGCGGAGGCGCTGGGGTGGCGAGTCACCATCTCGGCATCGGGCCACGCCTGGGGGCGGATGTGGTGCCCGGAACGCAGCCGGCAGGGGTGCCGCCGCTCTATCGCATCGACGCCGCGCAGTCCCGGCAACCATGCTCGTCACCTCCGCCATGGGCTGCAAGCGTGCCCCCACACGACCTATTGAGAGGCTAGATATGCACACATACGACTTCACACTGATCGTTGAAGGTACGGACTTTCTCGACGACGACATTGTCGACGCCGTCTATGAGGCTGGCTGCGACGACGGCACGGTCGGGGTTAGCAACGGTGTGCCCTGCGCCGACTTTTCCCGCGAGGCGCCCAGCCTGGAGGAGGCGGCCCTCTCCGCCATCGCCGATATCGAGAGCGTGGACGGCATCGAGGTCGTTCGCATCGCCGATGCCGGCCTCCTCTCGATCGCGGATATCGCCGAGCGCACCGGGCGCACGCGCGAGAGCGTGCGGCTGCTCATCGAGGGCAAGCGCGGGCCGGGTGGCTTCCCCGCCCCCGTCACCGACCCCGGCCGCCGCAGGTACCGCCTCTGGTACTGGCCCGAGGTGGCCCGCTGGTTCGAGTCCACCGGCGTCGGCCGCGCCGCCGGCGACCAGGAGCAGGTCCTCGCCGCCATCAACGCCTGGCTCGAGCTACGCCGCCTGCGCAAGACCGTCGAGCCGGAGCGCTGGGAGGCGCTGCGGGCGCGTCTCGCCCCCATCCTCGGCGATTGAGCCGTGGCGCGGACCTACCGGCCTGCCCGCTCCGTTGCCGCACGCTCGATGAACTCGCTCGTGCTCACGCCTACTCGCCTGGCCGCAGCACGGATGCGCGCAATCTCGCCTGCCGAGAAGGACACGCGGTAGACGCTCGCGACCTCTCCCTGGGCCTCGTGGACCTCGGGGTTCTTGTAGTCCCAGTCGTCGCGTGCCCTCATCAGTGAGTGAGCCGCCGCCGCATCAGCTTCACCGCCAGCACGTAGAACACCAGCGTGAACACCGCCAGCCACAACAGGCTGGCCAGCATCGACCACTCCAGGTTGCCCGTGATCAACCCCCGGTAGATATCGACCACGTGCTTCAGGGGTACGAACCAGCCCGCGATCTGCACCCACTCGGGCATCTCGTCGAACGGGAAAAAGGCGCCCCCGAACCAGAACATCGGGTTGATGATGAGGTTGAAGAAGTAGGCGAAGTGGCTCATCGCCCGCGCGAGCGAGGCGAACGCGATCGAAATGGAGCTGAACAGGAGCCCCGGCAGGATGCCGATGGGGATGGCCAGCAGCGCCAGCGGCGAATCCACCATGTGCAGCCACGGGTTCAGGATGAACATCACGATCAGGATGTAGGTGCCGTTCACCAGCGACCGCGTCGTGCCCCACAGGATCTCCCCCGTGATCACGTCGTCCACGCTGATGGGCGTGGCCACGATCGACTCGTAGGTGCCCTGCACCTCCAGGCGCATGTAGCTGCCCCAGGCGCACTCGAACGTGGCCGCGAACATCGGGAAGAGCGCCAGCAGCCCCGGCGCCAGGAATTCGACGTAGTTCTCGCCCCGCCCCAGGTCCACGAACCGCCCCAGCGCCAGCCCCAGCGCGAGGATGATCGCGAACGGCTCGATGGCGATGCCGAGGAACTCCGTCTTCCAGTTCCGCAGCGTCGCGTCCCGGTTGCGTTGCCAGACGCGGTACGCGCCCGAGGAGATATCCGGTGCGAGTGGGATCGCCGTCAATCGAGCAGCCCCCGTCCCGTGAGCAGCAGGAACACGTCCTCCATGTTCCCCGGGCGCAGGTGCGCGCGATGCGGGTCGCCCACGCGCTCCGCCGCCATCGCCGAGGCCGTCCCGCCCCCGAACACGTAGGTCAGGTCCTCCACCTGCTCAACCGAGACGCCATCGCCCTGCGGGAACTCCGCCAGGAGCGCGTCCCGTTCCCGCGACGGCAGCCGTAGCTCCAGCACCTGCGGCCCCGCCACCTCCGCGATCAGGTCGTGCGGACGCCCTTCGATCAGGATCTTCCCGCGGTGCATGATCACCAGCCGGTCGCAGAGGTGCGTCGCCTCCTCCATGTAGTGCGTCGTCAGCAGCATCGTCACGCCGCGGCTCTTCAGCAGGCGGAGCTGTTGCCAGACCAGGTGCCGCGCCTGCGGGTCGAGTCCCGTCGTGGGCTCGTCCAGGATGAGCACCTGCGGGTTGTTCACCAGCGCCCGCGCAATCGTGAGCCGCCGCTGCATGCCGCCCGAGAGGTCGTCGACGTTCGAGTTGGTGCGGTCGTCGAGCTGGAACAGCGCGAGCGCCTCGTCGATGCGCTGGCGCACCTCCTCGCGACCGAGCCCGAAGTAGCGCGCGTACACCTCGAGGTTCTGGCGGACGAGCAGGTCCGGGTCGAGGTTGTCGTCCTGGGGGACAACCCCCAGCACCGCCTTCACCTTGCGCGGATCCTCCGTCACGTCCATCCCCGAGACCCGCAGCTCGCCCGCCGTGAGCGGCGAGGTGGCCGTGATCATCCGGATCGTCGTCGTCTTCCCCGCCCCGTTCGGCCCGAGCATGCCGAAGCACTCCCCTTCGCGGATGTTGAAGGAGATGTCGTCCACGGCGGTGAAGTCGCCGTAGTGCTTCACAAGGCCGCGTGCCTCAATGAGGGCGCGTGTCACGGATGGTCCTCTCTGGCTGCCGGGCGGGGGGAGGAAACGGGGTCCGCGGCGGCATCAGGCCGCCGCGTCACGCATCGCCCACGTCGACAGGCTGCCCGCCATCGTAGGAAGGCGTACCGCCTATGTTCAATCGCCGTCGGCTGGCCTCACCCGCAGCGAGAGCTCGGTGCCGCCCCGCAGCGGCAGCGTCGCCGAGGCGAAGCCGTTGGCAGGATCCTGCACCCAGGCCACGTACTCGCCCATCTCGACGGGGAAGGAACCCACGTTGTCGGCCATCACCATGCCGCCCACGCGCACATGCGGGGCGAGGATCTGCAGGATCGCGAGGTTCAGGTTGGGGAACCCGTCGATGAGCACGAGGTCGAGCGGCCCGCCCGGGTCGGCGAGCGTCTCGCGCGCGTCCCCCACGCGGATCTCGGCGAACTCAGACAGCCCCGCTTCCTCCAGGTTCGCGCGCGCCACCGCCGCCTTCGAGGGCTCGATCTCGCTCCCGATGACGAGCCCGCCGCCGTTCTCCCGCAAGGCCGCCGACAGGTAGGTCGTGGAGACCCCGAACGACGTGCCGAACTCCGCCGCCCGCCGCGCCCCCAGCGATCGCGCCAGCAGGTAGAGCAGGTTCCCCTGCTCCCGCTCCAGCGAGATGTACTTGTCCCGGAAGAACTCCACCGCCCCCTCGGGGTTGAACGGCTGAGGCTCGGGTGGGGGCTCCGGCGGACCCCCCTGCGCGAACGCCTCCATCTCCGCCTCGGCGGCCGCGTGCAGCCGGTCGAGGACTGCCCGCACCCGCGGATCGGGCACGACGCTGTGGGGTTCAGAGCCTGTCATCTTCGTCCTCCTCTTCGTCGTTGGTGGCCTCGTCCTCGGTCTCGTACTCGACGCGCGTCTCCTGCCAACCTTCCTCCGGAAGGGCGTCCGCCGCCGGCCCCGCGGCCTCGCCGCCGCCCCTCTCCTCGTCGTCCGACAGATCGTCCACGTCCTCGCGCAGAAAGTTGCGCCGCGTGTAGGCGCGCACGTCGCTGATGCTCGACTTGGGGAAGCTCAGCTTCCCCGCCTGCGAGGGATCCTGGTAGGTCTCCCGCACGATGATGCGGGGCGGGTCGGCCGTGCTCACGAGCGCTGCCGAGTAGCGGTTCCCCCCGTTCATCAGGCGTACCAGCCGCAATCCGACGCGAGGCTCCACCATGCCCACGTAGTCGCCCGCAGGGGTCACCGCGTTGACGGCGTTGCCGCGCGCCTCCAGCCCGAGCGAGTCGCCCGCGTCGAGCCTCGCCAGCACGTCCGGCCGCGCCGCCTCCAGCCCCACGACCGCCGTCTTCCCCACGTCCTCGATGAACAACCCCCGGCTCATCTGCGCTGCCGGCGCGGCGGTGTCCTCGTCTTTCGCCTGCGCGAGCCGCTCGAGGTTGCGCCGCGAGATCGCGTTCGTGGGGTCCACCTCGAGCGCCTTCTCGTAGATGGCGCGCGCATCGCCGATGCGGCCCAGCTCCGTGAACGCCTTCCCCAGGCGGTTGTAGACCTCCGCGTCGTCGCCGAAGCGCGCGATCAGCTCGCGGTTGAGCGCTGCCGCCTCGCGCCAGCGCCCCGCCACCGCCAGCTTCACCGCCTGCTCGTTTGCCGCCCGCCGCGCTCCCGGTCGATCGGGCACCTGCGCTGATAGCTCGCTCATCGGCGGCAGAATAGGCCCCGCTCCCCTGAGCGGCAACGTCCCCGACCCGCGCGTGACGGGCGCTCACCCGCCCAGCGCATGCGTACAATCGAGCGGTCATGGACAACATTCCGCTGGTCATCTCCGGGAGCGGCAACATGGGCCGCCAGGTCGCCCTTGCCGCCGCCGCCGATCCCGCCACCGAACCGCTCGCCTTCATCGACGCCCTGGGCGAGGGCGATACCTGCGAGGGCCTGCCTCTCTACCGCGACGCCGCCCCCGCCCTCGACGCCCACAGCCCCGAGGTCGTGGTCGATTTCTCCAACGCCGCCTGGACCCCCGCCCTCGCCCGCCCCGCCCTCGAGCGCGGCGTGCGCCTCGTCATCGGCACGACGGGCCTCCCCGCCGAGTTCCTCGACGAGCTCCGCGAGGAAGCGGCCGCGCGCAAGGTCGGGGTGGTCGTGGCCCCCAACTTCGCCATCGGCGCCGTCCTGCTGATGTACTTCGCCCGCCAGGCCGCGCGCTTCTTCGACCACGCCGAGATCATCGAGCTGCACCACGCCGGCAAGGTCGATGCCCCCAGCGGGACCGCCAAGGCGACCGCCGAGCAGATGGTCGAGGCCCGCGGCGAGCCCTTCCAGCGCGTAGACGCCGAGGTCCAGACCGTGCCGAACACCCGCGGCGGCGAGCTCGGGGGCGTGACCCTCCACTCCGTGCGCCTGCCGGGATTGGTCGCGCACCAGGAGGTGCTCCTCGGCGGCCTCGGCCAGACCCTCTCCCTGCGCCACGACAGCATCGGCCGTGACTCCTTCATGCCCGGCGTCCTCGCCGCCGTGAAGGCGGTCATGGAGACCGAGGGCCTCGTCATCGGCCTCGACGCCCTCTTCGGGCTCGACTAGGTTCGCCCCGGCCCCGTTACGCCTCCGGGCTGCTCCCGTTCGACGAACGCCCGTTGAGCGGCAGTTCGGCCTGGGCGTCGCGCTCCTCGCGCTGCGCCTGCCGCCGGCGTGAGTCGCCCGGGTCGAAGTTGGCGATGCTCGCCACGCGGTCGTTCTCGCCCACCTTCATCACGGTCACACCCTGCGTGTTGCGACCGAGCAGGCTGATGGAGTCGACCTTCGTGCGGATGAGGATGCCGTCCTCCGAGACGAGCATCAGCTCGTGGTTCTCCCCCACCATGCGCACGGCCGCCACGTTCCCCGTCTTCGGCGTGATGTTGAGCGTGCGCACGCCCTGGCCGGCGCGACCCTTGCGGGCGTACTGCTCCATCTCCGTGCGCTTCCCGAAACCTCGTTCCGTGATCACGACCAGCTGCTGGTCGTCTGACTGCACCGCCTCCGCGCCCACCACGTAGGCGTCGCCCTTCAGCTTGAGGCCGCGCACGCCGCCGCTGATGCGGCTCGCGCTGCGCAGCTCGCGCACGCCGAAGCGGATCGCCTGCCCGTCGCTCGAGACCAGGACCACGTCGCCCGCCTCCGAGGCCAGCCGCGCCGCGATCAGCTCGTCGCCGTCGTCCAGGCGCATCGCGATCTTGCCGTTGCGGCGAACCTCCTCGAACTCCTTCAGCGGCGTCTTCTTCGCCTGCCCCAGCCGCGTCGCCAGCACCATGAAGTCGTGCTCGTAGTCCTTCACCACGATCATCGTCGTCACGCGCTCGCGCTGGTCCATCTCGACCAGATTCGTGATGAACGTGCCCCGCGCCTGCTTCTTCGAATCGGGAATGTCGTAGGCGCGCAGGTGGTAGACCTTCCCCTGGTCGGTGAAGAAGAGGATGTTGTCGTGTGAATCCCCCACGACGAGCTTCATCACCGCGTCCTCGTCGCGCACGGCCGCGCCCCGGCTGCCCTGCCCGCCCCGCCGCTGCGTGCGGAACTCCTCCAGCTTCGTGCGCTTCACGTAGTTGCGCCGGCTGAGGGTGATGACGCACTCCTCGTGCGGCACCAGGTCCGCCTCGCTGAAGCTCTCCGGGTCGGCCTCGTAGATCTCGGTGCGGCGGCCGTCGCCGTACTCTTCCTTCAGCTCCGCCAGGTCGTCCTTGATGAGGAAGTCGATCTTGCGCGGGTTCGCGAGCAGGTCCTCCAGGTAGGCGATGCGCTCGATCAGCTCGTCGTGCTCGTCCTGCAGCTCCTGGCGCTCCAGCGCCGCCAGGCGCCGCAGCTGCATGTCGAGGATGGCCCGCGCCTGCGCCTCCGAGAACTCGAACGGCTCGGCCTGTAGCAGGCCCAGCGCCGCCGCCGCCGACTCCGCCCCCCGGATCGTCGCGATCACCTGGTCCAGCAGGTCGATGGCGCGCAGCAGGCCGGTGAGGATATGCTCGCGCTCGCGCGCCTTCTCCAGCCGGTGCTCGGTGCGACGCCGGATGACCTCGCGCCGGTGGTCGAGGTACAGGTCGAGTGCGCGCTTCAGCCCCACCCGCCGCGGCGCCCCGTCGACGATCGCCATCATGTTGATCGCGAACGTCGAGCGCATGGCCGTGTGCTTGTAGAGCAGGTTCTTCACCTGCTGCGTCGAGCCCTCGCGTTTCAGCTCGATGACGACGCGCATGCCGTTGCGGTCGCTCTCGTCGCGCAGATCGGCGATGCCCTCGATCTTCTTGTCGCGCACGAGGTTTGCGATCTTCTCGATCAGCGAGGCCTTGTTCACCTGGTAGGGCAGCTCCGTCACGATGATCTGCGTGCGCCCCCGGTTCCCCTCCTCCACCGCCGTGCGCGCGTGCACCGTGATGCGCCCGTGGCCCTCGCCGTAGGCGTGACGGACCTGCTCGCGCTCCTTCCCCACCAGGGCGATGCCCGCCGTGGGGAAGTCCGGCCCCTGCACGATCTCGAGGATGTCGTCGAGCGTCGCCTGCGGGTTCTCGATGAGCAGCGTGGCCGCGTCCACGATCTCCTCGAGGTTGTGCGGCGGGATGTTCGTCGCCATCCCCACGGCGATCCCCGAGGAACCGTTCAGCAGCAGGTTCGGCAGCCGCGAGGGCAGGATCTCCGGCTGCTGGTAGCGACCGTCGTAGTTCGGCTCGAAGTCGACCGTGTTCTGGTCGATATCGGCGACCAGCTCCTCCGCCAGCGACGCCAGCCGCGCCTCCGTGTAGCGCATCGCCGCCGGCGGGTCGCCGTCGACGCTGCCGAAGTTCCCCTGCCCGTCGACGAGCGGGTAGCGCATGGAGAAGTCCTGCGCGAGGCGCACCATCGCCTCGTAGACGGGGCTATCGCCGTGGGGGTGGTAGCGCCCCATGACATCGCCCACGATGCCCGCCGACTTGCGGTAGGCCGTCCCCGAGCGCGCCCCCCCATCGAACATGCCCCAGACGATGCGCCGCTGGACCGGCTTGAGCCCGTCGCGCACATCCGGCAGCGCCCGCGCGACGATCACGCTCATGGCGTAATCGAGGTAGCTCGTGCGCATCTCCTCTTCGAGGTGGATGGCCCGGATCTGGGTGGTTTCTTCCATGCTCATCCGCAGGGACTCCGATCGGGAACGCGGCCGGGGAAACCGCTAACCCATTGTACCAATTCGGGGGTTACGGGCGCGGCCTGGGAGGGCGCCGAACCTTGAATAGCGAAGGGCCATATTCAAGGTTGTAAACGAAGTCGTGTCGGGGAGGGGGCCGGGTAGGGAAATTCCGTGCGCTGTCCCCTAGGGTGCCCCCATGACCCGACGAGGGCGCGGTCGCCCGCCCTACCCCGACCTCCTCACCCCTGCCGAGCAGCGCGTCCTCGACGAGTTGCGCAAGGGCGGTACGAACGCCGAGATCGCCGTGCGCCTGGGCGTCAGCCCCGACGCCGTCAAGTACCACGTCTCGAACATGCTCGGGAAGCTCCACCTCCCTGACCGCCACGCCCTCGCCGCCTGGCGCCCGGAGAAGCCCCGGCGCGTGCCGAGCCTGTCGGTTCCGGCGACCCTAGCGACCCTGGGCCGCCCGGTCCTGTGGACCAGCGTGGCCCTCGCAGGGGTGTCCAGCGTCGCGGTCGTGCTGGTGGTCCTCCTCGTTGTGCTGGGCGTTGGGGAGTCGGGCGCTACGCCGACCGCTGTTGGGGAGTCGGGCGCCACGCCGACCGCCGTTGCGGAGTCGGACGCCACGCCGTCCGGTCCTCCGGTGATGTTTGGCGATGGAACCTACCGCGTCGGCGAGGACATCCCGCCGGGCCTGTACCGCAGTGATGCACCCTCCGAGGCCTGCGAGTGGCGACGGCTGCGCACGCTGGAAGCAGCGACTGCCCCAGCGGACGACGACGACGTCATTGGATTCTGGGAGGGGAGTGCACTTTCCTTCGTTGACATTGCGCCAACGGATGCCTACTTCACGACCCGGGGATGTGGCGTCTGGGCCACCGCCACGCCGCGGATCACGCCCGGTGACCCCTTCGGCGACGGCATCTGGCTCGTCACGCTTGAGGTGGCCCCGGGCCGCTACCGGGCCGCGCCAGACGCCGAGGGCTGCGCCTGGTATCGGCTCGGCGGCTTCACGGGAGAACTCCTCAAGGGCGATGACTCGCACTTGTGGAAGGACCTCACCAACATTGGCACTACCCACATTATCGACATCGCCGAACGCGATGCTGGCTTCGTCAGCGAGGGGTGTGGGGAGTGGAGCGCAGATCTAACCCCTCGCATCACGCCGGGACAGCCCTTTGGCGATGGAACGTTCCTCGTGGGAGCCGAAATCCTCCCGGGGCGCTACCGCGCCTCATCAGCCACCGAAGAGTGCCAGTGGCAGCGGCTGAGCGCCTTCACGGGCGATCTCTGGCCGGGTGGGTTCGTGGCGTTGGGGGCGAATCCTACTCAGGAGGACTACGCGTCCCTTGTGGGACTCCTGGGTGTTGGCGACTCCACCATCGTCGAGATCGCCGAGTCGGATGTCGGTTTCCATAGCAGGGGTTGTGGCCCCTGGTCGCTCATGGATGGCAGCGCCCAGGTTGCGGCGTCGTCGTTCGGCGATGGCACGCACGTGGTCGGGTCTGACATCGCACCGGGCCGCTTCCGGACGACCGATCCCGCGACCTGCACGTGGGAGCGGCTCAGCGGCTTCGGCGGAACCTTCGAGGAGCGGCTCGCCAGGGGAGGGGGAGGATCGTGGGATGACGGCTACAGTGGCTCCCCCGAGACTGCCCCGCTGACCATCGTCGACATCGCGCCCACGGACGCGGCGTTCTCCAGCCATGGGTGCGGTACCTGGTCCGCGGACCTCGCCCCGGCTGCGACCAAGAGGTTTGGAGATGGCACCTGGCTCGTGGGGCCTGAGCTCTCCCCCGGTCATTACCAGGCATCGGAAGTGAGTGGGTGCATCTGGCTCCGCCTGGGTGGCTTTAGCGGCGGCGAGGAGGGTCTGGTCGAAGCCGAGGATTACGGCTCTGGATTCTTGGACCGTCCGTCTCCCGAGGTTGAACTCTTCGCCTCCGATGTGGGGTTCTTCAGCCACGGCTGCGGAACCTGGCGCCTGCTGAACGCTCTGGGCGGAAGCGCCCTGGGTGGTCCGGACGCACCTCCCGGAAGGCGTCCTCCGGTCCCTCCGGGCACGCGCCGTTGGGCCGGTGACGGCACCCATAGGGTGGGGCCCAATCCAGGGGACTGGTCGTTCGGCCTGTATCGCACCACGACTTCCTCGCCCGGCTGCTCCTGGGAGGTGCGCGTGGGCGAGGACCGCTTCGTCAATAGAGGCTTTTCTGCCGTGATTATCCAAATCCGGTCGTCCGATGACGAATTCACCAGCGGCGGCTGCGGCACCTGGACGACTGACCTGAAGCAGCGCGTCTGGCCGGGGGAGCCCTTCGAGGACGGCGCCTACTTCGTCGGCTGGGAGGTCATTCCGGGCCGCTACCGCGCCTCGCAGCCCGATTCCTGCTCCTGGGTGCGCCTGTCCTCCTTCCGCGGATTCCCTGCGGGAGATGAGCCCCCACCGGTCCAGCGCGGGGGCATCGCCGAGATCACGGACTCCGATGCCGTCTTCGCCAGCCAGGGCTGCGGAACGTGGACGCGTGTGGACTAGTCGCGACCTCACGGCACCGCCGAGTCCGCAGCCCCTACCCCGACGCCAGCTCCCGTAGCAGCGACTCCGCCCGCTCCAGGCGCTCCAGGATGCCCCACTGGCCGTGGATGTTGAGCGTCATGTTGGCCGCGTTGCCGCGCACCCCCGCCACCCGGCCACCCTCCCCCACGTCGCGCTGGTAGCGCGCCACCTCGTCCGATTCCGCACCGAACGCCGCCGTCAGCACCTCGACCGTGCGCGCGTCCCACTGGTCGTACTCGAAGGGGTTCGGGCCCGTCCCGCGCAGGCGCGGGATGAGCGCGATCTGCGCCTCGATGCGGGTCTTGTCGGCGTCGCTTGCGGACATGCGCGGGATTCTACCCACGACCGCCGCTAGCCGCCTGCCCCTCCCGGCCGAGCGTGAGCGTCATGATGACCGCGTCCTCGCCGCCGGCGTAGTAGCCGGGGCGTCCCCCCACCTCCTCGAAGCCGCAGCCCGCGTAGAGCGCCCGCGCGGCCCCGTTCGAGGCGCGCACTTCCAGCGTGACCTCCCCCAGCCCCTCCGCCGCCGCCAGCGCCACCAGCCCCCGCACCAGCCGCCGCCCGTGACCCCGCCGCCGCCTCTCCCCCGCCACCGCCACCGATGTGATGTGCCCCTCATCCACCCCCAGCCAGAGGCTCCCCACCCCCACCACCGCACCCCCCGCCTCCAGCGCCACCCCCCGCGTGCGCTTGTCGCGCAGCTCCCGGCGTCGCGCTGCGATGGTGCGCCGCTGCAGCCCCGAGGCGTGCTCGATCGCCGCCGCCGCCGCGAGGTCGGCCTCCTCCAGGGGGCGCAGGACGAACGGCTCGCTCACGCCCCCATCGTAGCCTCGCTTTGACATCCGGCCCCCCGGCGGGTTCCCTGTCCCCATGCGCGCCCTCGTTATCGCCAACGGCGACCCACCCTCCGCCGCCCTCCTCGAGGAGCTGCGCGAAGGCGCCGCCCTCGTCGTCGCCGCCGACGGCGGCGCCCGCAGCGCCCTCGCCCTCGGCCTCGTGCCCGACATCGTCACCGGCGACCTCGACTCCATCGGCGATGCCCGCGAGGCCATCCCCGCCGACCGCATCCGCCCCAACCCCGACCCCAACGCCACGGACCTCGAGAAGGCCATCGCCCTCTGCCTCGACGAGGGCTGCGACGCCGTCGACATCATCGGCGGCGGCGGCGGTCGCGCCGACCACGCCCTTGCCAACCTCAGCGTGCTCGTCCGCTTCGGCCGCCGCGCCCGCGTGCGCATGGTCGATGAGCGTTTCGCCATCGAGCTTGTCGACGGCGAGGCCACGGTCGAGGGACCCGCGGGCACCGTCGTCTCGCTGGTGGCCATCAGCCGCTGCGAGGGTGTCACGACGAGCGGCCTCCGCTGGGAGCTCGCCGGCGCCCCCCTCGAGTTCAGCGCTCACGGCGTCCACAACGAGATCGCGGCCTCCCCCGCCCGCATCGCCGTGTCCTCCGGAGACCTGCTGCTGTTCCTCGGGCGCTGGGTCGAACACCACGCCTGAGGGCCCCGCCGTTCGCCGCTGGCGAGCCTCGCGCTACACTGCCCCTCCGCCCAGCCGGGCCGCGAGGAACTTGCCATGGAAGCCACAACGCTGGCCGTCGCCGATAGCCCCACCCTCAGCCCCGAGGTCAACGAGATCCGGCAGCGCACCGCCGCCGTCGTCACCGAGGACATCATCCCCAACGAGGACCTCCTCCGCCGGGATGTGCCCGAGGCGGGCGACCTCCGCGGACGTATCCAGGAGCGCGTCAAGGCCGAGGGCCTGTGGGCGCCCCACCTGCCCGTCGAGTACGGCGGCATGGGCGTCGGCTTTCTCGGCCACGCCTACATGAACGAAGTGCTCGCCTGGAGCCCCTTCTCCAACCCCCTCTTCGGCGTCGTCGCCCCCGATTCCGGCAACCAGACCATCCTCATCAAGTACGGCACCGAGGAGCAGAAGAAGCGCTGGCTCGAGCCCTCCATCCGGGGCGAGATCCGCTCCTGCTACTCGATGACCGAGCCCGACCAGCCCGGCTCCGACCCCTACTCCATCCAGACCCGCGCCGTCCGCGATGGCGACGAGTGGGTCATCAACGGGCGCAAGTGGTTCACCTCGGGCGCCCGCCGGGCGGCCTTCGCCATCGTCATGTGCCGCACCGAGCAGGACGACGGCGAGGGCGGCGTGCGCGACAAGATGACGCAGATCATCGTCCCCACCGATTCGCCCGGCTTCAACATCATCCGCAGCGTCCCCGTCTGGGGCCACGACGGCGATCACTGCGAGATCGACTACGACAACGTGCGCGTGCCCCTCACCAACCAGCTCGGGCGCACGGGTTCCGGCCACCAGGCCGCCCAGGACCGCCTCGGCGCCGGCCGCGTCTTCCACTGCATGAACTCCGTGGGCCAGATGTGGCGCGCCTTCGACGTCATGATGCAGCGCGTCATGACCCGCAACGTCCACGGCGGCCCCATGCAGGACAAGCAGTTCATCCAGGGCTTCATCGCCGATTCCTACATCGATATCCAGGCCGCTCGCCTCATGACCATCCACTGCGCCGAGCGCATCGACTCCGGCGTGGACGCGCGCGCCGATATCTCCGCCATCAAGATCGCCATCCCCGCCGCCTTCGAGCGCGTCGTCGACCGCGCCATCCAGGTCTACGGGGCCAAGGGTGTCTCCACGGACACCCCCCTCGAGGGCATGTACCGCGGCGCCCGCACCCTGCGCATCCTCGACGGTCCCGACGAGGTGCACCGCATCGTCATCGCCAAGACGGTCCTCCGCCGCTACCGCGACGGCATGTCCTGGGACTTCGGCGTCTAGCGCCAGCCGACATGGTCGCGCCGGACCGCGACGACACCGCCATCGATGAATTCGCCACGCGCGTTGGGGAGTGGCTCCTCACGCAGCGCTTCGGCTCGGTCGTGCCCGTCGCCTTCCGGCACTTCCTCTGGGAACCGTCCCCCGACTGGCGCGCCGAACCGCCCCGTGTCGTGATCGAACTCACCGTCGAGGATCCCCCACCCCCGCCGGAGAACTGGCGCACCCTCCCTTTCGAGGAGCAGGTCAAGGCCTGGCACTGGCCCGAAGCCGACACCGACGCAGCGGAGATGGCCGCCGTCGCCTACGCGCTCACCCAGACGATCCCCGCCGGAATCGCCCCCCTCCGCCCGGTCAGCATCAAGTTCCTCGCCCGCAGCGAGGCCCGATAGCTGGCCGGGCACGGCCCAGGTCAGAGAGTGCTTGGGTATGGCGACGGCCCCCGCCTTCGGGCTATCATTGGTCTGGGAAAGCAACATGGTTACGCAGGTCCGCGGCGAACGCGCTATTGCCGATTTCGCCGAGCGTATCGGGGAGTGGCTCCTCGCCCAGCGCTTCGGCTCTATCCGGCCGGTCGCTTACCGCTGGCGCCTGTGGGAGCCCTCCCCCGAGGACCCCGACGACTTGCCTCACGTAGTCATCGAGCTGACCGTCGAGGATCCCCCGGCGCCGCCCGACGACTGGCGCACCCTCCCCTGGGACCAACAGGTGAAACTCTTGCTGTGGCCGCGTGCGGATATGGATGCCCTCGATGAGGCCCTTCGTGAACACGCCGCGACCGTCCCCGCGCCCCACGGCGTCAAGCCGGGCTGGCCGGTTGAAGTGACCCTCCTCAGCCACTCAGAGGCCAAGGAGCGCCGCTCGGCCTCAGCCGAATGACCGATCCGCTACGTCCCGCGCCACCCTCAGCCATTGAGCCGCTGCTCCTTCTGCGGCAGGCGCGCGTGCTCAGCGGCGGGTCTCCACCCCTTGTCGGCCTTTGGTCGGATGCAGAGCGAGCACTCTTCCGACGCATGCTTCCGCCACCAACGGAGACGGGCCTGCGCAAGGCCGCTGCGGCTGCCTACTACGCGCTCTTCCACGCCCTCACGGTTCAGGCTGCTCGCACGTTGTCAGCCACTCGCTCTCCCTACGAGGAGTACCGGCTCGCGAGACGGTTCGCCCACCGCGACCTGCGATTCGTCGCCGACTGGACTCTCGGTGCCCTGGAACCGCCGCCCGACTGGGCTTCGCGGGTCGGCAGCCTTCGCGCCGATCAGCAGGTTCAGGCGATGGCCCGCGCCATCCACACCCTCTGGAGTGCACGAACAGAAGCCGAATACGACCACTTCGCCTCGTTCTCGGTACCTAGGGTGCTGCGCTTGATTGACACCGCGTTCGAGGCCACCAACACGGCCGCATCACCGGTATTCGCGACGGGCAGGGTGGGCCGAACGTTCTACGAATTGCTGGCGTCCCGGGTTCGCGCGTAGCCCCTTGTGCCCGCCAGGCGCTCGCAATCCACGGAGCAGGCGTACAACCCGCCCCCGACACGCCTGTCCCGAAACACAGCCGACGTCAGCCGGTAGCCTCCGTCGACCGCTTTGAAGTGAAGGTCGGGGTTCAGGTCCCGCAGGAAGCGATCGTGGGGTTCAAACTCCACTGGCGGCCTTTGTCGCGCCGCCCCACCCGCGCTCAATCGCTCCCACCGCTTCCGCTACATCAGCCGGGCTGCACTCCTCGGTCTTCTCGTCGCCCCCGTGAATGTAGACCGTGAAACCGCCCCCCGGTTCGACGACCGCCTCGATGGCGACCGCACCCGACTCCCACTCGAACTGCACGGCCCCATCCCCCGTGATGGTGACGAAGGTCGACTCCCGAAATGAACTGGCCTCTGCCGCCTCCGACCCCCACACCCGCTCAAGGAACGCCTCCGCCCGGCCCTCGACCTCTGCTGTCACCCCGGCGCCACCACCCCGCGACTCACCCGCGATCCGGTGCAGGCGACTCAGGGTTCGCAGGCGCGCGTCGACATCCTGGGTGACCATCGGGGCAGCCCCTTGCTCTTGTCCGCTACTACTATAGCAGCAGGGAGCACGTAGCCCTACCCCGCGACTTCCTCCGCGAGCGCCGCCAGCTCCCGCGCGAACGACTCCGGCTCCAGCAGCATCTGCACGTGGCTCGTGCTCAGTGCGCGCACCGGCCAGCCCTCCGCCGCCGCCTGCGAGGCCGCCGCGTCGTACGTCTTCGAGAGATGCAGGTAGCCGACGGGTGCGTCCGGCCAGGTTGCCGGCACCGGCAGCGGCTCCTCCAGCACCTCGATCGGCGTCGGGCGCTTCCCCGCGAACACCGTCGAGTTCACGTCGGCCATGTTGTTCGGCTGGAGCGTCACCGCGTCCCGCAAAAGGTCCAGCGGCCACTCCCGGACCGTATCCGCAGTCGCCTCGCGTGGGGCGTGTGGCGCCAGCCGGCCCCGCGGCAGGGACGGCTCGACCGCCGCCCGCCGGAACTCCTCGATATGCGCCTCCTCCGCGAACATGTCGAAGAGGCTCGCGCCGTCCTTCGGCAGGTCCGCATCGACCAGCACGTAGGCCGCCGGCCCCTCGATCTGCTCGGCCAGCTTCGGCAGCAGTGGACCCACCCCCTCGTGCCCCACCAGCACCGCCTCGCCTGTGTCCATCGACACGTTCGCCATCTCCGTCGCGAAGAGGTCGCAGTGGTGCTGCCAGTACGAGCCCTCGCGCATCGCCGGCGAGTTCAGCGCCGGGATAACGGCGGAGGCGCCCAGCTTTCGCAGCTCGGCCGCCACGGGAACCCACGTGAACGGCCCGATCAGCGGTCCGTGCACCAGGATGAACGGTCTCATCGCAACACCTCCGTCGCCCGCGGGGCGGCGCACGCGATTCTAGCGAGGTTCCGCCCCCCATCGGGAGGGCCCACCGCTAGCCCCGCCGCAACCCCCAGCCTTCCGGCAGGAACGCCGCCACGCCCAGGAAAGCGCCGACTCCCACCAGCGCCCAGCCCGCACAGGCAAACCCGCAGAGCTCCATGGCCTACTCCTCCTTCGCGGCCTCGTGGGCGGCGCGCGTCTCGCGCACCGACCACCAGACCTCGGCGTTCTCGAGACTCGTGATCTCGTTCCAGTGCGCCTCGACGTCGTCCGCCGTCGCTTCCGCGAGGGCGACGCGTTCATTCTGCACGATCGCGGCCCGCCCGAAGGAGCCACCGCCCGAGTTGATGACCATCCCGCTCGTTGTGCACGAATCGCTGGCCATGTACGTGACTGCCGGCGCCACCAGGTCGGGACTCATGGCAGCCAGCTGTTCCGGCGGCATCTCCCGCACCGAGGTCGTCATGCGCGTGGCCGCCCCCGGATTGAGGCAGTTCACCACCACGTTGTACTTCTCGCCCTCGATCTTGGCCACGTTCATCAGGCCGATCAGCCCCGCCTTCGCGGCCGCGTAGTTCGACTGCCCGAAGTTCCCCAGGAATCCCGAGTTCGAGGTCGTCAGCACCACCCGTCCGTAGTGCTGCTGGCGGAAGACCGGCCAGGCGTGGTGCAGCAGGTTGTAGCCGCCGTTCAGGTGCACGGCCAGCACCTTCAGCCAGTCGGCTTCGGGCAGGTTGTGCAGCGCGCGATCACGCAGGATGCCCGCGTTCGACACCACGATGTCGAGCCGCCCCCACGTGTCGATCGCCTGCTTCACCATGTTGTAGGCGTCCTCGTTGCTGGTGACGTCGCCGGTGTTGGCGGCGGCGGTGCCCCCCGCAGCCTCGATCTCGCGGACGACGGACTCGGCTACGGACAGGTCCTCGTCCTCGCCGTCGAGCGTGCCCCCGAGGTCGTTCACGATGACCTTCGCCCCGTGGCGGGCGAGATCCATGGCGATGCTGCGGCCGACTCCGCGGCCCGCGCCCGTGACGAGGGCGACGCGTTCGAGCAGTGATACTGGCAAGCCGGGCTCCTTATCCTGTTGAAGAGTTTCGCAGGGAAGGGTGACGCCATCGCGCTCCCCCGTCCAGCGCGAACCCACGTCCCCGCCCGCCGGGCGGTTCAGCACGGAGGAGGGCACATGCCGGGCAGAGTCGAAGGCAAGGTCGCGATCGTCGTGGGGGCGGGCCAGACGCCGGGCGCCACCATCGGCAACGGCCGTGCCACCGCCATCCTCCTCGCCCGCGAGGGCGCCTCCGTCGTCGTCGCCGACCGCGACCTCGCCTCCGCCGAGGAGACCGTCGCGATGATTGTCGGTGAAGGCGGCGTCGCCAGCGCCTGCGAGGCCGACGCCACCAGCGAAGCGAGCCTCGCCGCCATGGTCGCCGAGGCCGTCGCCCGCTACGGCGGCCTCGACATCCTCCACAACAACGTCGGCGCCAGCGTGGGCGCCGGCGATGCCTCCCCCATGGAGATGACCGAGGAAGGCTTCGATCGCATCGTCGCCCTCAACCTCAAGAGCCACTGGCTCGCCTCCCGCCAGGCCATCCCCGCCATGCGCGAACGGGGCGGCGGGTCCATCGTCAACATCTCCTCAATGGCCGCCCGCCACGCCTACCCCTTCCTCGGCTACAAGGCCACGAAGACCGCCCTCCTCGCCCTCACCGAGCAGCTCGCCGCCCAGCACGCCCGCGACAACATCCGCGTGAACGCCATCCTGCCCGGCGCCATGAACACCCCCATGGCGATCGAGCCGCGCGTGGCCGCCGGCGCCGACCGCGACGAGCTCGTCGCCCGCCGCGACAGCCGCATCCCCCTCGGCGGCAAGATGGGCACCGGCTGGGACGTCGGCTACGCGGCCCTCTTCCTCCACTCCGATGAGGCCCGCTTCATCTCCGGCGTCTCCCTCCACGTCGACGGCGCCGAGCACGTCAGCGACAACGTCGCCGGCCAGTAGCTCCCTACCCCGGCGCCTCCCCGCCGCTGGACCGCATCCGCCGCAGCGACGGCTGCGTCAGCAGCACCACCACCCCGATCGCGACGAGCGCGAACCCGCAGGCCACGAACCACTCCCGCGACCCCCAGACATCCGACATCAGGCCCGCCAGCAGCCCGCCCAGCGGCATGCCTCCCGCCATCGCGAGGGTGTAGATGCTCATCACCCGCCCCATCACCGCGTTGGGCGTGTTCGCCTGGATCAGGGTCAGGTTCAGGTTGGTGAAGAAGCCCGCGTTCCAGCCTGTCGTGAACATGATCGCGAGCGACACCACGTACCAGAGCGACAACCCGAACGCAGCGTTGAGCGTTCCCCCACAGATCAGCGTCACGATGAACCAGAGCCCCGCCCGGTCCAGCCGCGAGAAGGACGCCAGCAGCAGCGAGCTCATCAGCATGCCCACGCCCATCGCCGTGAAGAACATGGAGGTCTGGAAGGGACCGACCTCCAGCTCCTCCAGCGAAATCTTGGGCAGCAGCGTCATGAAGGTGCCGGCCATCACGAGTGCCGTCGTCAGCAGCACCAGCATGAGCGTGCGGATCCCCGGATGGCGGGCCACGAAGACGAGACCCTCGCGCACCTCCGCCGCCAGGTGGCGCGGCGGTCCGGTCCGGTCGACCGCCGGCACGCGGAGCGGGATCAGCGCCAGCAACCCGAGCCCCAGCAGCACGGCCTGACCGGCAAAGGCCGCCCCCACCCCGCCCAGCGCGACCATCGCGCCACCCATTGCAGGCCCCGCAATCATCGAGACGTTCTGGCTCAGGCTCATCAGCGTCACGGCGTTCAGCAGCTTCGAGGGCTCGACCAGCGAGGGCACGATCGCGACCCGCACCGGCTGCCCGAACGCGACCGTCGCGCCCAGGGTCATCGCAAGCCCCATCGTGATCGGCGTCGTCATGGCGTCCGCCCAGATCAGGGCCGCGGTCAGCAAGGTGATGACGATCCCGCCGATCTGGCTCGCGAAGAGCAGCAGGCGCCGGTCGATGCGATCCGCCAGCGCCCCCGCCGGCAGCCCGAAGATGAGGATGGGCAGCCCCAGCGCGAAGATGATCAGTCCCAGCGCCTGTCCTGTGTCGAACAGCTCCAGCGCCAGCCAGGTGAAGGCGAACTGGCGAAACGACTGCGAGAGCGCGAACGTCAGGTTGTTCGCCCACAGCAGCGTGAAGTTCCGCGATTGGAACGCCGAGAACGTCTGCAGCGAGAGCCGCCGCTCCGAGCGCGCGGGCCCGGGGTCGGCGCGCGTTACCGTCGCCACGGCGGCTCGAAACTCAAGCAACTACGCAGGGCAAGCTCCTCATCCAGAACGCGACGTTTGTACCTCGATCACCTCGAGTAGTTTGCGTCCCTCCTCAGTGATCTCCCAAGTCGCGTTTCCGACGCTCTTGACAGCCCCCTTCGCGCTCAAGTTCTGCCGCGCCCAAGCGGATCGGAAGTTGAACTTGGAACTACGGACAAACCCGCCGCGCCCTGCGTGGGAGGGGGCACTGAGTGGTTCCTGGAGAACCGCCTTGGACAGGTTGAGGATGATGGCTATGTCGTGCGAGAGGTCCTGAATTGTCGCTGACCCACCGCGCTGCTCAAGCGCCTGCAGGGTCGAGTTGGCCAGTTCCTTGTCAGCTGGGAAGTCCACGTCTAGGTTCTCCTCGATAGAGATTCTTGCCAGAGCGGTGCTGCTGGCAGGAATCCAGTCTATCGGCGAAATTCGATTTCCCGAGCGGTCACTCAAACCCTACCGGAGCGGCGTCCCCGCGATTGCCTCGTGCGGTGGCTTGCGTGGACCCAGCTCCACGGGGACGCCCACCCAGGCGCCCACGTTCTCGCCTGTGCGGCCCTCCGGACCCTCGCGGATGATGTCGATCGCGAGGCCCGCGATCTGGCGCGGCGTCATCCACGTCGCCGCGAAGTCCGCGGGCGGGTCACCGTCGAAGAGGTTGCGCAGCATGGGCGCGTCCGTGGCCCCCATGCAGAGCGCGTTCACGCGCACGCCGTGCTCCGCCAGCTTCTGCGACCACGCCTGCGTGAGCCCGTTCATCGCCCACTTCGAGGAGGCGTACAGGTCCGTCCCCGGCGGGTTCGTGCCCTCGCTGCGGGCGGGCAGCACGTAGTACGTGCTGATGTTGATGATGTTCCCCCCGCCCCGCTCGATCAGGTGGGGCGCGCAGGCCCGACCGAACATGGTCACGCCCTTCAGGTTCGTCTCCATCACGAAGTCCCAGTCCGCCAGCACCTTGTCCCAGTCGTCCGTGACCGGGCTCTGCGTCCAGCGCCCGGCGTTGTTCACGAGCAGGTCGAGCCCCCCGCCGACATCGACGGCCGCCTCGACGATCCGCTCGACGTCCTCGCGCACGGAGACATCGGCCACGAAGCCCTGCGCCTGGCCCCCTGCCGCGCGGATGCTCGCGGCTACCTCGATCACCGCCTCGTTCACGTCGCAGAGGGTGACGGTGGCGCCCTCCTCGGCGACCACCTCCGCGATGCCGGCGCCGATACCGCCGGCCGATCCCGTCACGATCGCCGATTGCCCTGCCAGTACTCCGCTCATGCCTGCGCCTCCGAGTAGATGTAGGGCGAGCCCGGCGGCGGCAGCTCGATCGGGTGGCCCACGGCGATGTTGATGTTGTTCCCCGTGCGTCCCTCCGGCCCCTCCGCGATCAGCTCGAGCATGAGCGCCGCCACGTCTTCCGCCCGCATCGCGTTGTCGAGGATGCCCGAGCCCGGGTTCTGCTCGTGGAAGGTGCGCACCATGTGTGAATCCGTCGCCCCCATGCAGAGGCCGTTCACGCGCACGTTGTGCTCCCGCAGCGCCTTCGACCAGGGAATGGTGAAACCGTTGATGCCCCACTTCGAGGCGTCGTACAGGTCCATGTCCGGACCGCCCCCCGTCGGGCGCGGTCCCTGCTCCCTCCAGGCGCAGGTGGGCGCGTCCTCGCAGCCACGGTGGTAAGGCGTTCCGCAGGTCGCGATGTGGTCGCTGGCGATGTGCACGATGTTCCCGCCGCCGCCCGCGATCATGTGCGGGATCACCGCCCGCCCGAACAGGAACACGCCCTTCAGATTCGTGTTGATGAGGAAGTCGTAGTCGTCGAGCGTCTTGTCGAGGTCGTCCATCACCGAACTCGCCCGCCAGACGCCCGCGTTGCTCACGAGCACGTCCACCCCGCCGAAGCGCTCAACGTGACCATCGACCACGCGACGCACGTCCGCGGCCACGCCCACGTCGGCGACGAAGGCCTGCGCCTGTACGCCCGCTGCTTCGAGCGTGGGGGCGAGGTCGTTCACCTCCTCGCGCACGTCGCAGATAGTCACGTTCGCGCCTGCCTCGGCGAGCGCCCGGGCGAAGGCGTTCCCCAGTCCCAGCGCCGCGCCCGTCACGATCGCGGACTGCCCATCCAGAACACCGGGCATGCTTCCTCCTGCCGCACGGCTGTACGATGGGGGCATGATAGTCAGCCCGCAGACGTTTTGGAGAGGCTCGTCGCGGCCCCCTTCCGTGCGCGAGGCCATCGCCCGCCTCTTCGAGCCGCGTCTCGTCATCCGCCGCCGCCTCGAGGTGGCCGCCTCGCCCGAGGCCGTCTGGCGGGCGCTCATCGATTTGCCCCGCTGGCCCGAGCGCGATCGTTACATCCGCTGGGTGCGCCCCATCGGCGAGACCCCGCCCGAGGGGCGCTGGTGGGAAGTGGGCCGCCGCTACCGCGAGCAGGTCCGCCGCGGACCCTTCCTCCCCGTCTTCAGCCTCACCGTCGTCCAGGTGGAGGAGGGCAAGCGCGTCGCCTGGAGCGCGCGCTACCTCTGGGTCGATGCCGTCCATGCCTGGGAGGTCGAGGCCGATGGCGATAACGCCGTCCTCACCAGCGAGGAAACCTTCGAAGGACCGCGCGTCATCATGGCCATCGGCCGCGCCGTCTTCCGCATCTTCAACGTCGATGCCATGACCGACCGCCAGCTCGAGTTCATGGCCGCCGATGTAGTGACTGGTGACTAGTGGCTGGTGACTGGTCCCGGCCCCACCACCCCAGGGCGGGGGCGGGGACAAGCCACAGGCCACGAACCACAAGCCACTACCCCTTCTCCCGCCCAAACGTGTAGGCCGGATCCTCCCGGTCGCGCCGCCCGTACTGCGTCTCCGGAGACTTCTCCCCGCTGCCGCCCACCACCGGGTCGTCCCGTTGCCAGTCGATCACGATCTGCCGTTTGGCGATGCGCCACTCGCCCTCGCGCCGCTCGAAGCGGTCGATGTAGCGCAGGCCCGCCACGCTGTCGTGGTCGGGGCCCCCGTCGAGGCCTGCGATGCGGTGCCACGCCTGGCAGTAGGTCTCCGTGTGCGCCACGTCCCCGTCGAGCTCCATGTGCATGTTCCCGAGGAAGTGCTGCGTCCCCTCGAAGCGTGGCAGCACCTCGTTCAGGTAGTCGATGAACCCCTCGACATCGCCCTTGTAGCCGCCGTGGTCGTCGTAGGCGTCGGCGTGATAGACGGTGCGCAGGAGCTCCATGTCGAAGCGGTCGATGGCCCGCGTGTAGCGGGTCAGCACGTGCGTGATGGCGCGCTCGTCGGCGGCGTCGCGGATGGCCTGGTCGAGGTCGGTCATGTTGCGTCCCCTGGTGCGCGCGATTCTCGCCCCTGCCCCCGCGCCCCACAACCCCGCCGGCGCCCGCCCGCGTAGTACGCTCGCCCCGTGCCCGCCGACCCCTACATCCTCGACGCGCCCTTCTACGATGCCATCCACGGCGAGGGCGGCGACGACCTCGACTTCTGGCTGCCCTTCGCCGCCGAGCACGGCGGTCCCATCCTCGAGGTGGGCGCTGGCACCGGGCGCATCGCTCTGCCCCTGGCGCGGGCCGGCCACGCCGTCACCGCCCTCGACCCCTCCCCCGCGATGCTCGCCATCGCCCGCGAGCGCGCCGCTGCCGAGGGTCTCGCCCCCACCTTCGTCGAGGGCCGCCTCCCCGACGCGCCCCTGCCGCCCGCGTCCTTCGCCACGGTCGTCTTCCCCAACGATGTCTTCCTCGCCTGCTCCGCACCGGGCGAGCAGGAAGCGGTCCTGCGCGCTGCCGCCGCCGCCCTCGCCCCCGGCGGCCGCCTCGCCCTCGATGTCGCCGGCCCGGGCCACTGGCTCGATCCCGAGGGCAACGGCGAGCCCATCCTTGCCTTCGAGGGCGACCTCGGCGGCGACCGCCTCACCGTCTGGCACACCCGCCACGACGACCTGGACTCGCAGACCCGCCGCCTCCGCGTCCGCTACGAGCTGACCGGTGTCGCCGGCCCCGGGCGGGTCGTCGAGAGCGACCACGTGCTGCGGTACGGAACGCCGGCCGAGCTCGCCCGGATGCTCGAGGCCGAGGGGCTGCGCGTGCTCGATACCTGGGGCGGCTACAACCTCGAAGCATTGACGAATGCCAGCGAGCGTCTGATGGTTACTGCCGAACTCGGCGAAAGGAGGCGCTGACCCCGTCCGTTCGCGAGCTGGAAGGCAGGGGTGGGCGCGCGCCGCCGCCCCGTCCGCGAACAAACGAGCGCAGCAATCAATCTGGCATGACGCCTCCCCGCATCGCCGTCGACGCCATGGGTGGAGACCACGGCCCCGCCGAGGTCATCAAGGGCGTCGCCATCGCCGCCCAGCGGCTCGACGTCGAGATCCTCCTCGTCGGGCGCGAGGAAGAAGTGCTCGCCGAGTTCGATGAGCTCCCCGACGCCGTGCACCTCGTCGATGCCCGCGACGTCATCCAGATGGCGGACCCCATCGACGCCGTCAAGGGCAAGCCCGAGGCCTCCATCAACGTCGGCATGAACCTCGTCAAGGAAGGGCAGGCCGACGCCTTCGTGACCGCCGGCAACACGGCCGCCACCCTCACCGCCGCCCTCCTCCGCCTCGGACGCGTGCCCGGCATCGCCCGCCCCGCCCTGGGCATGGTCGTCGCCACCAGCGACAAGGGCCCCACGATGATCCTGGACGTGGGCGCCAACGCCGATTCCCGCCCCGCCCACCTCGTCCAGTACGCGCACATGGGCGCCGCCGTCATGGAGCTCAGCCACGGCATCAGCTCGCCCCGCATCGGGCTCGTCTCCATCGGCGAGGAGGACGTGAAGGGCAACCAGCTCATCATCGAGGTGAACCGCGCCCTCCGCGCCAGCGACCTCAACTTCGTGGGGAACATCGAGGCCGGCCAGATCCCCCACCACGTCGCCGATGTCGCCGTCATGGACGGCTTCACCGGCAACATCTTCATCAAGACCGTCGAGGGCGTGGCCGAGCTTTTCTTCGATGAGCTCAAGCGGGCGGTGCGCCTGACCCCCTGGAACCTGGTCGCCGGGTTGCTGCTGCGCCCGGAGTTGCGCAAGGCCCAGCGCCGCCTCGACTACGCCGAGTACGGCGGCGCCCAGCTCCTCGGCGTCGATGGCGTCGTCTTCGTCTCGCACGGGCGCTCCAACGCGCGCGCCATCTTCGGCGGCATCCGCGCCGCCAGCGAGGCCGTCCGCAACGGCGTCCTCGCCCAGATGCACGAGATCGCCGAGCGCGTCCCCGCCCGCAGCCTCATCGATACCAGCGCCGCCAACGGCGACGCCCAGGACTCCCGCTGATGCAGACCAGCTTCTTCGAGGCCGACGAGTTCACCGGCAGCAAGGGCCAGCATTACGCCACCATCGATTCCGACTACCGCTGGGAGAAGGGCGACGAGGTCTGGCTCGATACCGCCCAGGGACGCTTCAAGCTGCGCATCACCTGGGTCGTCGTGGACGTCGCTACCGACGGCACCGTCACCCGCGAGCTCCTCGGCCTGCGCGTCTAGCCCCTCGCCTCACAGCGCAAGGGCGGCCCACTGCTCCCCGTCCTCGTCCACGAATCCTTTACACGGTATACTGTTGTCCGATGGCACGGCGGGCAGCATTGCCCGCTTCGCGAAGCTGAGGGAGTGGACGCCGGCCTGGCCCGTGAAGCAATGTCGATACCCATTGAGTTCGTGATCGGTGGCCCAGCGGTGTCGCAGCAGGGTCGTCCGGCGGCGAAGGAGACCTGGAGACAGGCCGTGCAGGAAGCCGCTCGCGATCGCTGGGCGGCAACGGGACCCGCGGAAGGTTCGGTTGCGGTGACGATCACGTACTTCTTCCAGGAGGCAGCGCCCGACGTGGACAACATCCCGAAACCGATTCTCGATGCGTTGAACGGGGTCGTTTACGCAGACGACGAGCAGGTGTCCGACTTGCTCTGCCGGAAGAGGGACCTGAACGCCGATCTGCTCATCCGGAACCCGTCGGCAGACCTGATGGGGTACCTTCGTGAGGCCATGCCGGTCGTTCACGTCCAGGTCAATGAGGCGCCAGGCCTTGAGGTGACGTTCTGATGAGACAACCCACAGCCGCCGAATACCAGCTCGTGCGCAAGACCGCGGAGGAGTACCGCCGCCAGGGGTACGCGGTCTCTGTCGACACTCCGCTCGATTTCCTGCCCGGCTACCGCGCGGACCTCATCGCGCGAAAGGGCGGACAGGTCAAGGTGATCGAGGTCAAGTCTCGTGCATCGCTCGCATCAAGGGCGCAGTTGGACGAACTCACCCGCGAGATTGACTCAAGGCCCGGTTGGAGTTTCGAACTCCTCCTCGTGGCGGAACCCCGGAAGATCGAACCGCCCGAGGGAGCGCATCCCCTGGAGCAGGCGCGTGTCCTTGAACGGCTTGACGAAGCAGAGGCGCTCCTGCGGGCCGGGCACGCGGAACCTGCATTCCTGCTCGCCTGGTCGGCCTGCGAGGCTGCCCTCAGGCTGTTGACTGCCGATCAGGGCGTGTCAGCCGAGGGCATTACGACCACTGCCCACCTGCTCGAGCAAGCGGGCTTCCGCGGCATCGTCTCCAGGGATGAATATGCCGAGCTGACCGCCCTGCACAAGCACCGGAACGCCATCGCCCATGGTTTCAGTGACGCGGACTTCACCGAAGCGCCGGTGCGGAGCCTGATTGACATGGTGCGTGGCCTGACCGTCGCAACAGCCTGACCCAACTGTCTACCTGGCGGCCTTCCAGAGCGACGGCACCGTCACCCGCGAGCTCCTCGGCCTGCGCGTCTAGCCCCTCGCCTCACAGCGCAAGGGCGGCCCACTGCTCCCCGTCCTCGTCCACGCGCGTGGGCACGAAGCCGAGCTTCCGGTAGAAGTCGCCGGCGTTGCCTTCATCCTGGCGCCAGCTCGTTTGCAGGCGCTCCACCCCCGGCCTCGTCCGCGCGTGCGCGATGACGAGTTCCATGGCCTTCCAGCCAATGCCCATCCCCTGGAAACGCTCGTCGACCATCATCCGCCACAGCACGAGGTAGCCGGCCTCGCGCGGCTCGGCGCGCAGGGTCTCGTCGTGCAGCATCAGGAACCCCACCGGCTCCTCGTCCGCGTAGATCGCCCGGAACCAGGCCGACTCCTCGAAGTGCGCCTGCGCGATCGAGCGCTCGTTCGAGGCCACCAGGTGCTTCTGCGAACCGGCCACCGACAGGGCGAATATCGCCTCCGAGTTCTCGGGCGTGATCTCCCGCAGCGCGACCACGGATTCGGGCGAAACGGCTGCCATCGAGCGAGCCTACCCCACGTCCCCGCTCGCGATCGCCAGCGCCGCCTCGATCTCCTCCCGGACCCAGGCCTCTCCCTCGACCGCCAGCCGCGCCCCCAGCACCCCCTCCGCCGCGCCCCCGCCCTCGCGCCGTGCGATCTCGCCCAGCGCCCAGGCCGCATGACCCCGCACCAGCGCCGCCCCGTCCCCGAGCGCCCCCGCCAGCGCCGCCACGTCCTCCCCTGTGCCCACGTTCCCCAGCGCCACGCAGACGTTCCGCAGGAAGCCGTCGCGCGTGGCTCGCCGCACCGCCCGCCCCCGGAAGCGCTCGCGGAAGGCGTCCTCGTCGAGCGCCAGCAGCTCGGCCAGCGGCGGGAACGCGTCGTCGGCGCCGGCGGGAGCGAGGTCGGGGTGGCTGGCCGCGTTCGATGCGCCCACCGGGCAGGAGTCGAGGCAGTCGTCGCACCCGAAGATCCAGTCGCCGAACTTCGGCCGCAGCGCCCGCGGGATCGGCTCGCGGCTCTCGATCGTGTGGTAGCTGATGCAGAGGCGTGAATCGAGCACGCCCCCGTCCGGCGCGATCGCGCCCGTGGGGCAGGCAACGATGCAGCGGGCGCACGACCCGCACGACTTCCGCAGGGGCGCGTCCGGCGCGATCGCCAGCGTCGTCGCGATCGCCCCCAGCAGCACCCACGGCCCGAATCCGGGCGCCAGCAGCATGGTCGACTTGCCCAGCCACCCCAGCCCCGCCCGTGCCGCCAGCGGACGCTCCAGCAGGGGCCCGTAGTCGACCGTCGCCCGTGCTTCCCCGCCCAGCTCCTCGCGCATGGCGCGCGCCACCCGCCGCAGCTTCGATTCGAACAGCCGGTGGTAGTCGCGACCCCGTGCGTAGCGCGCCACCCGCCCCCGCGCCCGTTCGTCCGGGCGCTCCGGGTCGGGCGCGTGCCCCGTGATCGCCAGCAGCACGACCGTCTGCGCCCCTGCCAGGAACGCGTCGGGGTCGGTCGCGCGCTCGATCCACTCGTCCGTCATCCAGTGCAGGTCGGCCAGCCGCCCCGCCGCCCGTGACTCGAGCGCCGCCTCCCGCGCCTCCCCCAGCGCCTCCGCCCCCGCGAAGCGCACGAGGTCGAAGCCGCCTTCCGCGGCCAGCTCCTCGATCCGCGCCCGTGCATCCACGCCCCCAGCAAACCGCACCCGCCCGCCCGCCACAAGCCCCGTGTTCCGAACGCCCTTGACGATAAACCTTGCAGGATGTTCAATACGAACGAACATCCGTTCGCGGAGGCCAGGGCATGAGCGAGCTATCGACCAGGCAGAGCCACATCATGGAGTACATCCGCGACTTCATCGAGGACAAGGACTACCCGCCCTCGATCCGCGATATCCAGACCGGGTGCAGCATCAGCAGCACGTCCGTCGTCGACTACAACCTCCGACGCCTCGAGGAGAAGGGACTCCTGCGCCGCGACCGGGAGGTCTCCCGCGGCATCGAGCTGCTCGACGGCCGCCGCCGCGGGCGCACCGTCGATATCCCCGTGCTCGGCGCCATCGCCGCCGGCCAGCCCATCCCCGTCCCCACCAGCGATCGCTGGGCCAGCGACGTCGAGGACACCGTCACCGTCACCCAGGACATGGTCCGCGGACGCCAGAACGTCTTCGCCCTGCGCGTGAAGGGCGAGTCGATGATCGAGGACCTGATCGACGACGGCGATATCGTCTTCCTCGAGCCCGCCACCACCGCCGAGGACGGCGAGAAGGTCGCCGTCTGGCTCGAGGACCGCGGCGAGGTCACCCTCAAGCGGCTCTACCGCGAGGAGGACCGCATCCGCCTCCAGCCCGCCAACTCCTCCATGCCCCCCATTTACGCCAACCCCGAGGACGTTAGGATTCAGGGGCGATTCATCTCTTCCATCCGGCCCAGCGGCTAGCCCTCGGGCGGCCCCGGCCAGAATCCGGCGCCATGGCCCAGACCCTCGTCTCCATCCGCGACCTCTCCGTCCGCTACCGCTCGCGCGACGAGGCCGCCTACGCCCTCGACCACGTCTCCTTCGATATCGAGCGCGGCAGCGTCTTCGCCCTCGTCGGCGAATCCGGCTCCGGCAAGACCACCATCGGCATGTCCGTCCTCAACCTTCTCCCCGACGAGGCCGACATCCTCGGCGGCGAGGTCTACTTCGGCCCCGACAACATGCTCACCCTCGATGAGCGCTCCCTGCGCGATATCCGCGGCCGCCGCGTGACCATGATCTTCCAGGACCCCGTCGCCGGGCTGAATCCCGTCATCAACGTCGGCGACCAGGTCGGCGAGGTGCTCACCACGCACATGGGCCTGGGCAAGCGCGAGGCCAAGGACGCCGCCGTCGATATCCTCGCCAGGGTCGGTCTGGCCGACCCGAAGCGCGTGGCCAAGTCCTACCCGTTCCAGCTCTCGGGCGGCATGTGCCAGCGCGTCATGATCGGCATCGCCACCGCCCTGCAGCCCGACCTCATCATCGCCGACGAGCCCACCGCCGCCCTCGACGTGACCGTCCAGGCCCAGATCCTCCACCAGCTCGATACCCTCCGCCGCGAGCAGGACACCGCCATCCTCCTCATCACGCACGACTTCGGCGTCGTCTCCCAGGTCGCCGACCAGGTGGGCGTCATGTACGCCGGTCACCTCGTCGAGCAGGGCCCCGTGCGGGAGGTGCTCTCCTCGCCCTTCCACCCGTACACGCACGGCCTCCTCGCCGCCCTCCCCCGCCTCGACGACGTGAACCAGGAGCTCTACGCCCTCCCCGGCGCCTCCCCCGACCTCGACCAGCCCGCCGAGAGCTGCCCCTTCATCCCCCGCTGCCGCAAGGCCATGCAGCAGTGCCGCGACCAGCGCCCGCCCCAGCTCACCCCCCTCCCCGGCAACAGCGCCCGCGCCGTCGCCTGCTACAACCCCGTCTGGCAGGAGTAGCTCAGGAAGCCCGCCGCCGCGACCCCCGCGGCGACAGCGCCAGCAGCCGCGTGACCGCCACCTCCAGCGCGAGCTCGTCCCGCACCTCCCCCAGCTTCATCCCCCGATCGGCCGCCACCAGGATCTCGTAGGCGCTGCGCAGCCCTTCCTTCCCCAGCCGCCGCGACCGCTCGATGGCCGCATCGCGCAGGCGCGGCCAGGGCCGCCGGATCGCCTTCCCGATTTCCTCCGGGCTGGCGCCCTCCTCCAGCAAGTCCAGCACCGTCGCGAGGGGTCGGTAGGCCGCCGCCAGCTGCGCCAGCAGGCCGCTCACGCTCTCCCCCCGCGAGCGCAGGAAGCGCAGCGCCTGCAGCGCCTTCGCCGTATCCCCGTCCAGCACCGAGTCGATCAGGTCCCAGAGCGTCGTCTCCCGCTCCCCCCCGCAGAGCACGTCGATGTCGTCCACCGTCGCCTGGCGCCCCATCGTGTAGAGCGCCAGCTTCTCCAGCTCCCGCGCCAGCTCCAGCGTGTTCGGGTGGAGCGCCGCCAGCAGCTGCGCCGGGTCGTCCTCGCGCGGACGCCGCCACTCCTCGTCCTCCGGCAACGGCCGCGACGACCGTCCCCGCCGGAAGTCGACCCCCTGCTCCGCCGCCTCCTCCCGCACGAACTGCACCAGCTCGCCCCGCTTCAGCTCGGGGAAGTGCTCGACCGCCACCCCGCCCAGCTCGTCGAGCCGCCGCAGGAGCGGGTTCCGGCCCGCGTTCAGCTGCCCCTCCACGAACACCAGCGTCGTCGTCTCCGGGAGTCCCGCCGCCAGCCCCTCCAGCAGCGGGTTGAAGCTATCGACGCGCGGCCCGCGCCCTCCCCCCCGTTGACCCCCCTCGAACCGCCCCAGCAACCCCTCCACGATCACGGTCCGCCGCGGCGAGAGGAACGGCGCCGTCAGCGCTGGCCCCAGGATCTCGTCCGGCGTGGCGCCGCGCCCGTCGAGGAGCGCCACGTCCGCGCCCGCCGCCCCGGCGTCGCCGCCGGCCTCGGCGCGCAGCGCCGCCAGCCGCCTTCGCAGGCGAAGCTCGTCCTGGCCGTGGAGAACGTGGATCACCCTGCCCCCGTCCGGCGATGATACCCGCCGCCCCCGCCCGGTCGCCGCCTTCCCCGTAGAATCGCGCCCTGCGCGCCGGAGAGTGCCGTCGCGCCCCGGAGGTACACACGAATGCAAGCGAAAGCAGCCGTCCTGCGAGGCTCGGGCAGCGCCCTCGAAGTCCAGACCGTCACGGTCGATGATCCCCGCCCCGGCCAGGTGCGCGTCAAGTTGACCGCCTGTGGCCTCTGCCACACCGATCTCTCCGTGATGCAGTCCGTCCTGCCCCGCACCGATGCCATGGTCCTGGGCCACGAAGGCGCGGGCGTCGTGGAGTCCGTGGGCGAGGGCGTGACCTCGCTCGCCCCCGGCGACCACGTCATCATGACCACCACCGCGTTCTGCGGGCGCTGCCTCCAGTGCATCGAGGGCATGTACGCCCAGTGCGAGCGCATGCCCCTCAACATGGGCGGGAACTTCCCCTTCCACCTCGAAGACGTCGACCTCATGCCCTTCGCCTCCATCGGCGGCCTCTGCGAATACACCGTCGTCGCCGAGAACACAGCCATCAAGATTCCCGACGACATCCCCCTCGTGAGCGCCTCCCTCCTCGGCTGCGGCGTTATCACGGGCGTCGGCGCCGCCATCAACACCGCCGAGGTGCGGCCCGGCACGAGCTGCGCCATCTGGGGCTGCGGCGGCGTCGGCCTCAGCGTCCTCCAGGGCTGCCGCATCGCCGGCGCCTCCACCCTCATCTCCATCGACGCGAACCCGGCCAAGCTCGAGTACGCGAAGCAGCTCGGCGCGACCCACGTCATCGACGCCTCCGCGGAGGACGCCGTCGAGCAGGTCATGGCCATCACCGGCGGCCGTGGCGCCGACTACACCTTCGAGGCCATCGGCGTGGGCGCCTGCATGGAGCAGGCCTACATGGCCGCCCGCCGCGGCGGAACCGCCACCATCGTCGGCGTCGGCCGCTTCGACGACGCCTTTTCGCTCTCCGCCGGCCTCGTCGCCATCATGGAGAAGACCATCAAGGGCTCCTTCTGCGGACAGGGCGCCAGCGTGCGCGACTTCCCCCGCATGCTCGACTGGTACCGCCAGGGCAAGCTCGAGCTCGACTCCCTCGTCACCACCACCTACGACATCGAGGATGTCGCCCAGGCCTACGCGGATATGGAGGCGGGCAAGAACGCTCGCGGCGTCGTCGTCTTCTAGGTCCCGGGGGAAACGGCTCAGTCCCTGCTGAGCGAGTTCTCCTCGATCCAGCCGTCCACGCGCCGCCACTGCGCCAGCAGCCAGGTCGTGCGCCCGTCCACGTCCGCCGGAACCTCGGTCCGTGGCACCCGCCAGAAGGCGATGCGGACCTGCTGCTGGAAGATGCCCCCCGCCAGCAGCGAGCGGTAGCTGCCCGCCTCCAGCCCCGCGTGCGCGCAGAAGACCACGTCCGCGTCAGGAGCCCGCTCCAGGAGGGCCAGCGCCCCGCCCAGCTGCGGCGGCAGCACGTGCCGGAGCCCCTCCGCTAGCCGCGCTTCCTCCTCGTCGCCGCTGCGCCGCATGCGCCGCACCGCCCGCGCCAGCCGCATCGGCGTGAAGAGCGCCCCCTCGGGGAACACGAGCACGCCCTCGCGCGTCTCGAGGTTGTCGCCCAGCGCCGAGACTTTCGCGATCTGGCGGGAGCCCTCGCGCGAGCCGACCGTCAGGAACGTGCTCCGCAGGCGGTGCCCCACGAAGTCGATGCAGGGGTCGCGCACCAGCCACGAGTTCATCACCCAGCGCAGCCACAGCCCGTGCCGCCCTTCCAGGAACACCAGCGGCAACAGGTTGTCGACGGGCGAGACGTGCCGGCAGAACACGATCACCGGCCCCTCCGCCGCCTCCTCGTCCCCCTCTACCTCGACGCGCATCTCGAAGAGCCGCACGATGCTCCAGAACACCCAGCGCGCCCACACCCGCGCGAACCAGTGGTGCAGCGCCAGCCGCCGGTGCTCGCTGCCCTGCCCGAGCAGCCATAGCGGCAGGAACAGCACGAGCCCGAACGCCTCCACCGCCAGGTAGGCCCACAGCGCCAGGATGCAGCGCGCGAAGATCGTGCCCCGCCTCCGCGCCAGGTCCCCCGTCAGCGCGACCAGCAGGAAGATCGGCGCCGCCGCCGTGTTGATCGTGAACGCCGCCAGGTAGATCGGCACCGTCACCGTGCGCCGCGCGTAGCGCAGCGCCAGCCGCTCGCGCCCGATCTCTCGCGGGCGTGTCAGCCGGGTGAGGAGCGACGGAGGCTGGGGCGGGGCAGGAGTCGCGTTGCTCACGGCGCGTACGTTAACCAACGTTGTCCCTGTGCGCCCTTCCTCATGCCGTTTCTCGCAGCGTGTCGTAGAGTTTCGCCGATCGACCGTGCGAGGAGGCGTTCGTGCCGTTCACCGATGACATCCGCAGCCGGCTCCAGGCAGGACCCCCCGCCTCGGAACCCGTCCGCCTTCCCGCCCGCCGCTTCGTCGACCACTCCTTCTACCTGGCCGAACGCGCCGAGGTCATCGGCAAGACCTGGCTCCTCGCCGGCCGCGTGGACGAGATCGCCCGCCCCGGCCTCTACATGACCTGGGAGAAGACCGTCGTCCCCCTCCTCATCGTCCACGCCGTCGATGACGTCATCCGCTGCTTCTACAACTCCTGCCGCCACCGCGGCGCCCCCGTCGTGCGTGTCCCCCGGGGGCGTAACCGCGCCCTCCGCTGCCAGTACCACAGCTGGACCTACGACACCTCGGGGAAGCTCGTCTCCGTGCCCGACGAGCGTGACTTCGTCGACCTCCACCGCGAGGAACGCTCCCTCGTCCCCGTCTCCTGCGAGGTCGCCAACAACGCCATCTTCGTGAACGAGGATCCCGCCGGCGATCTCCAGAGCTGGTTCGGCGGCGTTGCTGCCGAGGTGATGGGCATCGAGAGCGGCGGCCTGCGCACCCTCGACCAGTGCTCGGTCACCATCCCCGCCAACTGGAAGCGCGTCATCGGCGCCCTGCTCGCGGAGCCCCCCGTCCCGCCCCGCCCCGGCGCGGACGCCCTCGCGGCCACCGCCGCGGATGTCGAGCAGCTCGACGGCGGCCACCTCCGCATCGTCGCCCCCTTCGACGACGCCGGCGCGCAGGCGCTCGGCCTCGCCGGCCCCCTCGATTGGATCGCCATCGAGGACGAGGGCCTGCCCTCCGTCCCCGGTCTCAACGACATGCTCCGCTCGACCAGCACGACCTACGTGTTCTTCCCCAACCTCTTCGTCACCTTCACCCCGAGCGGCGTCCTCAACCTCGCCGTCTGGCCCCGCGACGAGGAGACGACCCTCCTCGAAGCGACCTGGCTCGCCCCCGACTGGGGCGAGGAGGACTCGCCCGCCGACCATCCCGCCTGGAGCGCGCGCATCGAGTGGGCGCAGGACCGCCTCGACACCGTCGCCGCCTCCCTCGAGGGCGCCCAGGACGAGATGAAGGAGCCCGCCCGCCAGGGACTCTCCCTGCAGGACGACTGCGAGGCCGTCCGCCTCTGGAACGAGACCCTCGACGCCCGCCTCGGCGATGCCGTGCCCGCCGATAGCCTCACGGGCGCTGCCCCGGGCGAGGTCCGCAGCCCCCTGCCGAGCTAGCCCTCCGCCACCATCCAGTCGGCGATGCGCGCGCCCATCATCATGCAGGTGAAGTTCGTGTTGGCGCGGATGAGCGTCGGCATGATCGAGCCGTCCACCACCCGCAGCCCCTCCACCCCGTGCACCCGCCCCTCGCTGTCGACCACCGCCCCCGCCGCCGGGTCGGGACCCATCGGGCACGTGCAGGTCGGGTGCGCCATGCTCGATGCCGCGCTGTGGATCCACGCGTCGAGCTTCGCGTCGTCCTCGATCGTCTCCTGGTCGAGGTCCACGGGTCCGGTGTGGAACGGCGCCAGCTCGGGCGAGTGCGCCAGCCGCCAGGCCAGCCGCGCGCCTTCCCGCAGCCGCACGCGATCCGCCTCGTCCTCGTCGAACTTCAGGTCGATCACCGGCTTCACCGTGTGGTCCGCGCTCGCCAGCGTCACTGTGCCGAACGAGTTCGGAAGCTGGACCCCCGGCGCCACGGCGAACACCCACTCCGGCTCGCCGTCCTGCTCCCCCTGCCAGGTCCCGTAGCGCCCGCCGGGTTCGTAGAGGATGTGTCCCAGCAGGTACACCTGCATGTCGTTGAACTCCCCCGTCGAGGAGGTGTAGCGCAGCAGCGTCTGCAGCAGCGGCTTCTCCGGGTCGACCGTCCCCGGGGTTGGGTGCAGCAGCAGCGGCGTCATCGGGTGGTCCATCAGGTGCTTCCCCACCCCCGGCAGGTCGGCCACCGAGGCGATCCCCAGGTCCGCCAGCTCCTCCCCCGGACCGATGCCGCTCCGCAGCAGGATCGCCGGGCTCATGATCGCCCCCGCCGAGAGCACGATCTCCCGCCCCCGCACCTCCTGCACCTCCCCGTCGCACTCCACCCGCAGCCCCACCGCGCGCCCCTCCTCGACCAGCACCCGGTCGACCATGCAGTGGCCCCGGATCGTGAGGTTGAGCCGGTTCCGCGCCGGCGCCAGGAAGCCCAGGTTCGCCGACCAGCGCGTCATTGCGTTGGGGCCGCCGCGATTCATCGCCGCCCGCGTGATGCCCGTCGTTTCGGGGTCGTTCTGGTCGCGGTCCTCGTGGAAGCCCGCCGCCACGCAGGCGTCGTAAAAGCCGCGCTGCACCGGCGCCAGCTCCTCGCGCGTCCAGCGGCGCACGGGGATGGGCCCGCCCTGCCCGTGGAAGTCGCCGCGCTCGTCCTGGTCGTCCTCGATCGCGCGGAAGTAGGGGAGGCACTGCTCCCAGCCCCAGCGCTCGTCGCCCGTCAGCTCCGCCCAGCGGTCGTAGTCCCCGGGCGCCCCCCGGATGGCGACCCCCGTGTTGATCGCCGAGGAGCCCCCCACCAGCTTCCCCCGCGGCAGCGGCGCCACCCGATCCGGCACGAACGTGGCGTTGAATCCCCAGTCGTGCGCCACCGTCGAGGGCTCGTGGATGCTGTTCACGTCGTGCGGCAGCGCCTCCAGCGTGGCGAAATCCGGACCCGCGTCCAGCAGGAGCACCGAGCGCGATCGGTCCTCGCTCAGGCGCGCCGCCAGCACCGCCCCCGAGGACCCCGCGCCGGCAATGATGACGTCGTACTCCACGGCCCTACCGCCCCGCCACGCACGCATCGATGCGCGCCATCAACTCCGCCTCCAGCGGTCCCTTCGCCTCCGCCTCCAGGCACTCCGCCAGCTCCGCCCGGTTCTTCACCCCCAGGATCACCGTTGCGATGCCCTCCATCGAGAGCGTGTAGCGGTGCGCCAGCGAGGCGGGCGACTCCCCTACCTCCGCCGCCAGTGCCCGGAACGGTTCCGCCCGCCGGAAGTCGACCGCCTCCGGGTGGTCGTCCGGCAGGTCCCGGTCGATCGCGTCCGTGAGGGCGCCCGCCTGCACCGCGCGGATGCCCATCACCCCCACTCCCCGCGCCTGCGCCGCCGCGATCAGCTCGCGCGGGCGCGGCTCTTCCTCGTAGGCGCGCATGCCGCCGGGCGAATCGAGCAGGTTGGCCACGCACTGGATGGCGCCAGGCGCGGGGTCCTCCGCCAGCGTCTCGAGCAGCGCGCCGGGAACCCCCACCCCGCTCACCCCCCACGCCCCGATGACGCCCTCCGCGACCATCGCCTCGAACGCCGGCCGCACCGCCTCCACGAAGAGGCTGCGGGGCGTTCCCCGCCCCTCGAACCCGTCCGGGACGACCATGCCGTGCAGGAAGAACAGGTCGACCCGCTCCAGCCGCAGCCGGTCGAGGCTCGCCGCCAGCGCCTCCCGCAGCGCCCCCGACGCCTCCCCCGCGGGCACGTTCCCGAGGTGGTGCTTCGTCGAGATGCGCACCCCCTCCGGGAGCTTCCCGCCGTACGCCTCCCCCACGACGCGCTCCGCCTCCCCGTTGCCGTAGCCGGGCGCCACGTCGAGGAACGTGATGCCCCCGTCGACTGCGGCGCGCACCGTCTCGACTGCTTCCTCGCGCGTGGTCGCGCCCCAGACGCCGCCGGTTCCACCGCCCCCGAGGGTGAGCGCACTGACCGGCCCGAGCTTCCCGAACGTTCGTGTTTCCATGCGCGCGAGTCTACCGGTCGGTCCCCGCCCCCGCCCCCTCCGCGATGCCCGCCGTCCGCAGCGCCTCAACGATGCGATCGCCCGTGCCCGGCGGCGGATCCGCGCGGTACGTCATGATCGCCACCGCGTCCACGAGCGAGGACTCGGCCAGCGCCGCCAGCGTCTCCTCGAAGGCGCGCCACGCCTCACCCTCGCCCGCCTCGATGCGCTTCCGTAGCGCCGCCGGCTCGGGAATCCGCAGCCGCTCGCTGATCGCGTCCAGCGATTCCGCCGTCAGCAGGGGCATGGCCATCGCCACCACGTGCGCGTCCGGCCGCTCCGCCTTCACGAACGCCGCCGACTGCAGCAGGGGCGCCAGCTCGAACACCGGCTGCGTCCAGATGCTGGCCGCGCCCGCGCGCAGCTTGGCCGCCAGCAGCCGGCGGGCGCGCTCGTCCTCGTGGTACTGGTCGAGCGCCGCCCCGATCGCCATCCCCGGCGCGAGCTCGCCGATGAGCCCGATCGCCTCCGTCACGCGCGGCCCGGGCGTCTCCGCGGCGTGGTCCCCCCGCAGGCAGAGGACGTGCCCGATGCCCGCCTCCCGCGCCCGCTCGATGTCCTCAGCGATGCCCGCGAGCGTGCGTCCGCCCGTCGCCAGGTGCCAGATCGGCTCCAGCCCCTCCGCCCGCAGCGCCAGCGCTGCCTCCAGGCTCGACTGGCGGTCGGGGCGCTGGATCACGTTCACGGTCAGCGTGCAGGCCTCGAGCAGCCGCGCCCGGCGAAACAGCACCGCGGGTTTCGGTGTGCGCGGCGTCGTGATCTCGATCGTGACGGGGAACGCCCCGCCCGCCATCAGCTCCACGAACGAGGTCGGCATTGGTCCAGCGTCGCGCGAAGCGCCGTCGCGGTCCAGCGCCGTCAACCCTGCCTCCGCGTGACGCTCTCCCCCAGCACCGCCGAGCGCGCCTCCCCCACGGCGTACAGCGATCCCGTGACGCAGATGAGATCGGCCTCTTCCGCACGCCGCCGCGCCTGCGCGATGCCCTCCGCCACGCTCGTCGCCACCTCCACGTGGGGCATCAGGGGCGCCAGTTCCGCCGCCATCTCGTCCGGGTCGCGCGCCCGCCGCGAATCGAGCCCGCAACACCAGATTCCGCTCGCCAGCCCCGCCAGCTTGTAGGCGATGCCGCGCAGATCCTTGCCCCCCATCGCCCCCAGCACGAAGAAGCATCGCCGCCACTCCAGGTACTCCCGCAGCGATTCCGCCAGGGCTGCCGCCGCCGCCGGGTTGTGCGCTCCGTCCGCGACCAGCAGGGGACGCTGCCCCATGACCTCCAGCCGCCCCGCGACGCGCGTCCGCGCGATGCCCCCGGCTATCGCCTCGTCGTCGATGGCGGCGCCCCGCGCGCGCAGCTCGTGAGCCACCGCCACGGCCGTCGCCGCGTTCCCCACCTGGTGTGCGCCCAGCATGGGTGTGCGCAGCTCCCGCGAGCCGTCCGGCCCGTGCAGCAGGAACGACTGCCCGTACACGTACCGCTCGAGCACGTCCGTGCTCCACGCTTCGTCCACCAGCCGCAGCTCCGCCCCGACCTCCCGGCAGCGATCGCGCACGACCTGCGTCACCGCCGGGTCGGGCTGGGGTGCGAGCACACAGGTCGTGCCCGGCCCGATGATCCCCGCCTTATCCCGCGCGATCGCGACTGTCGTATCGCCGAGGATGGCCGTGTGGTCGAGCGCGATCGGCGTGATCACCGCGATCTCCGCGCCGTCGTGCACGTTCGTCGCGTCGAAGGAGCCCCCCAGCCCCACCTCCACCACCTGCCAGCCACCGTCGGCCAGCCGTTCCCGCGCCAGCCAGTGGAAGAGCGCCACGAGCACCCCGAAGGTGCTCACTTCGCTGCCTTCGGTCTCCCGCTCCGCCTCCACCGCCGCGCGGATGTCGCCCACCCCCGCCGCCAGCTCCGCCATCGCCACCGGCTCCCCGTCGATGCGCAGGCGCTCGGCGTACGAGTGCAGATGCGGGCTCGTGAAGAGCGCCGTCCGCTCCCCGCCCACCCGCAGGATGCCCTCGATCATCGCGGCCACGCTGCCCTTGCCGTTCGTGCCGGTCACGTGGACCGTCCCCCGCCCCCGTTGCGGGTCGCCCAGCCGGCGCAGCAGCGAGCGCATGGAGGCGAGGTTCATGGGCGGGCTGGCCGAGGCGCCCGGGTCCCGCTCCATGTCCACGAACGACTCGAGGAATGCGACCGCTTCCTGTTCGTTCATGCGCGCCATTGTAGGTCGCTGTGCGATGCTGGCCCCGCCGTGAGCGAACACCGCTTCGGACCGCGCTTCGAACAGGCCATCGCCGCCATCGACGAGGCCAACGCTCCCGACCCCGTCACCATCGAGGTCGATGGCCGCGCCGTGCCCAAGGAGCTCACCCACGCGCGCATGCTCACCGCCTGGGTCGAACGCCTCCTCCCCGAGCCCGGCGAGGCCCTCCTGCTGGCCGCCCGCGCCCACCACATCCGCCGCTGGGAGTCCCCCCGCGACACCTTCCCCGCCGGGCGCCGGGGCTACCTGCGCTGGCGCCGCGACCTGCAGGTCCACCACGCCCGCCACGCCCGCGCCATCCTCGAGAACGCCGGCTACGACGAGGACACGATCGCCCGCGTCGAGCGCCTCATCCGCAAGGAGACGCCGAAGAAGGATCCCGAGGGCCAGGCCTTCGAGGACGGCCTCACCCTTGTCTTCCTCGAGACCCAGCTCCACGACCTCGCCCTCCGCACCGACCCCGACACCATGGCGGAGGTCATCCGCAAGACGTGGCGCAAGATCAGCCCCGCCGCCCGCGACCTCGCCCTCGCCTCCGACCTCGCCCCCGAGGACCGCGCCCTCATCGAACGCGCCCTCGCCTGAACCCCCACCGCCGCCCCACCTCCTACAATGCCGGTATGTCCGCCGAGGAGTTCGCGCGCGAGTTGCTGGAGGCCCAGGCCGACCGCTTTGCTTCCGTGCTCGCCGCCGCCCCCGCCGAGACCCACCTCGACGCCGCCGGAACCGCCCGGCGGCTGGCCACGCTCGTGCGCGCCACCCGCGCCAGCTACGTCCTCCTCGTCGAGGGCGAACCCTCTCCCGTGGCCGCCTACGGCGCCGAGGCCGAGCAGGTCGCGACCAGCCTCGCCGCCTACCGCACCCTCCACATCGCCGGCGCCTTCGGCCACACCGGCCAGATCGAGGTCGTCGAGCGCAGCCCCAAGGTCGCCGCCGGCATCCGCCGCGCGGCCGAGCGCCACGCCCTCGCCGAGCACGTGCGCGTCCACTCCGGCGACCCGCCCTCCGTCGTCCACGCCCTCAACGGCCCCTACGACCTCGCCGTCCTGGCCGGTCGCTGGAGCGAGTACGAGCGCATGGATGAATCCCTGGCGCGCCTCATCCGCATCGGCGGCGCCCTCATCGTTGTGAACGCCGCCCCCCTCGCGGACGCCCCCGAGGGCGCCGATGCCGACGCCCTCCGCCGCTTTCTCGCCCACCTCGCCGCCGATGAGCGCTACCTGCTCAGCACGGGCCTCGACTTCGGCGCCGTCGTCGCCGCCCGCGTCCGCTAGCGGCCCGTGACCGAACCGCCCCGCCGCCGCGTCCCCGTCGCTGCCGAGCAGAGCGTTCGCGAGGAGCGCCGCAGCTTCTTCCGCATTGCCGCCATCCTCGGCGTCATCGTCGGCATCCCCCTCGGCGTCCTCGGCCTGCCCGCCCTCCTCAACGTCCTCTTCGACGAACCCACCGTCCCCGTCAACGGCTCCTGGAGCGAAGAGGGCCTCATCATCTGGGTCGACTCCCACGAAGTCACCGATTCGCAGCCACGCACCGTGACGGTCACCCTCGCGCTCCGGGCCACCCAGCCTTCGACACTCGACCTGGAGGACATCGAGCTCGAACTCTCCGAAGGCGACCCCGTCCCCTTCGACGGGCCGCCCGAGCCCTACGAGCTGGCCCAGGGGTTCGAAGCGAGGCTCGAGCTGACCTTCGTGCTCGCCGGGGTCGATGCCGACGCCGAGCCCCGCGCCCTCCGCCTCCCTGAACCGAAGGTCCGCTTCGCCCTTACCGAGGACGACCATTGACGGCGGACCTGCCGACCCTCCCCCACTACATCCGCCCCGGCCTGCGCGTCCTCTTCATCGGCTACAACCCCGCCGTCTACTCCGCCGAGGCGGGCCACTACTACGCCCGCCGCGCGAACGTCTTCTGGAAGCAACTCAACGAGAGCGGCCTCCTCGCCCGCCCCGCCGGCCCCGAGGACGACGCCTCCCTCATGGACGAGGCCGGCATCGGCTTCGTCGACCTCTGCCCCCGCCCCACCGTGCGCGCCGACGAGCTCACGCCGGAAGAGATCGCCGAGGGCGCCCGGCGCCTCCTCGGCCAGCTCGAAGCGAACCAGCCCGAGTACGCCGTCTTCAGCGGGCGCGGCATCTACGTCCACTTCGCCCGCGACGCCCTCTCCCTCCCCCGCTCCACCCTTGCCCGCCGCCCCGACGGCGTCCAGCCCGAGCGCATCGGCGACACCATCCCCTACGTCGTCCCCTCCTCCAGCGGCCTCGCCAGCCGCTGGCACGGCGAGCGCCTCGCCCTCCTCCAGGAGCTCGCGGCGCTCCTCGGCCCCCCACCTCCCTCCCCGCGCTCGTAGGATCGAGCCATGCGCGCCGCCCTCCTCGAACGTCCCGCCCCGGCGGTCGATGGCCCCCTCGCCGTGACCTCCCGCCCCGACCCAACCCCCGCGCCAGGCGAGCTGCTGCTGCGCGTCGAGGCCTGCGCCATCTGCCGCACCGATCTCCAGATCTGCGAGGGTGACATCGAGGCGCGCCGCCTCCCCGTCGTCCCCGGCCACCAGGCCGTCGGCACCGTCGAAGCGCTGGGCGAAGGCGTCGAGGGCTGGCGCCCCGGCGACCGCGCGGGGGTTGCCTGGCTCGCGGGTGCCTGCGGCGGCTGCCCCCACTGCGACTCCGGCCGCGAGAACCTCTGCGAGGCCGCCGCCTTCACCGGCTGGGACCGCGACGGCGGTTACGCCGAACGCCTCGCCGTGCGCGCCGGCTTCGCCCACCCCCTCCCCGCCGCCCTCGACCCGGTCGAGGCCGCGCCCCTCCTCTGCGGGGGGATCATCGGCTACCGCGCCCTGCGCCTCTCCGGCATCGAGCCCGGCGGACGCCTCGGGCTCTACGGCTTCGGCGCCTCCGCCCGCCTCGCCCTCCAGGTCGCGACCCACTGGGGCTGCGAGGTCTTCGTCGCCACCCGCTCCGTACGCGACCGCGAGCGCGCCCTCGCCCTCGGCGCCGCCTGGGCGGGCGCCACCCACGATCCCCCGCCCGTCCCCCTCGATGCGGCCGTCACCTTCGCCCCCGCCGGCGAGGTCGTCGTCGCCGCCCTCAAGGCCGTCGACCGTGGCGGGACCGTGGCCGTCAACGCGATCCACCTCGACCGCATCCCCGAGTTCCCCTACGAGCACCTCTGGTGGGAACGCAGCCTCCGCAGCGTCGCCAACTTCACCCGCCGCGACGCGCGCGAGTTCCTCGCCCTCGCCGCCGAGATCCCCATCCGGACGGAGACCCAGGTCTACCCCCTCGACGACGCCAACCGCGCCCTCGCCGATCTCGCCGCGGGGCGCGTCGAGGGAGCCGCCGTTCTCCGCATCGGCTGACCTCGGCTAGACTCGCCTGACCAGCACGAGGAGCCCGCCGTGCCCGACGACTCCACGACTGAATCTCTCGACGAGATGCGCGCTCGCAACGCTGCCGCCCCGGTGTCCCTTGAGGAGATGCTCGCGCTGAACCGCAAGGTCATCGAGGAGTTTCGCGCCAACGGCGGCAGGGTCACCGGCATGTTCGCGAACGAGCCCCTCCTCCTCCTCACCACCACCGGCGCGAAGAGCGGCGAACAGCGCACCAACCCCCTCGTCCACACCCTCGATGGCGACCGCGTCGTCATCATCGCCTCGTTCGGGGGCGCCCCGAAGCATCCCGCCTGGTTCCTCAACATCCGCGCCAACCCCGAGGTCACCATCGAGCTCCCGGGCGAGACGTTCACGAACAACGCCATCATCCCCGGGGGCGAGGAGCGCCGGCGTATCTACGACCAGCACGCCGCCGAGATGCCCCGCTTTGCCGAGTACCAGGCCATGACGACCCGCGAGATACCGGTCGTCGTTATCCCGCGGCCATAGGCGGTGCGAACCGGGCGCACCGGGGGCACGGCTTCTGCAGGATCCGCCCCGTCGCCAGCTCCACGACCCACTCCCGGCCGTGCTCACACCGCTGAACAGCCAGTTGCGGCTCCTCCCGGTTGTCCGAAGCCGATACCGTCTTGCGTTGGATCATGTGTTCACGCACTCCTCCCCCGCCTCCGCTACAGTCTGCGGACCCTTCATTAGCAAACCGTGGGCGTCCGCTAGACTCTGGCGACGCAACCGCAGGAGGAGCCCCATGACGTCAGACCCCGTCGCGCAGATGCTCGACTTCAACCAGAAGGTCATCGAGGAGTTCCGCGCGAACGCCGGTCAGGTCACGGGCCGCTTCGCGGGCGCGCCCCTCCTCCTCCTCACCACCACCGGCGCGAAGAGCGGCGAGCAGCGCACCACCCCCCTCGTCCACACCACCGATGGCGACGACATCGTCATCATCGCCTCCTACGCGGGGAACCCGAAGCACCCCGCCTGGTTCCTCAACATCCGCGCCAACCCCGAGGTCACGATCGAGCTGCCAGACCAGACCTTCACCGCCACCGCCATCATCCTCGAGGGCGGGGAGCGCCGGCGCCTCTTCGACGCCCAGGCCGCGAAGATGCCGCAGTTCAACGAGTACCAGCAGAAGACCACCCGCGAGATCCCCGTCATCGTCATCCCCCGCCCGCAGTCCGCGGGCTAACCCGGAAAGGAAACCGCCATGACCCAGCCCCGACCCCGCGTCCTCACCGAGCTCGACGAGTGGCCCCGCCACCAGACCATCGACACCTTCAACTCCGTCCGCACCGCCAGCCCCGAGTGGAGCGACGGCTACTGGCACTGCTTCGGCGATCCCGCCGGCGAGGTGAACCTCATCACCGCCATCCGCCTCTACCCCAACACCAACGTGATGGACGCCTACGCCATCGTCAGCACCGACGACGGCAAGCAGTACAACCTGCGCGCCAGCCGCCGCCTCCGCCCCCGCATCGATGACCTCCGCGTCGGCCCCTTCTGGCAGGAGATCGTCCGCGGCATGCGCACCCTCCGCATCGGCTGCGACGAGAACGCCCACGGCATCTCGTTCGACATCCTCTGGGAGAGCAAGGCCCCCGCCTACGACGAGGCCCCCGGCGTCCGCTACTCGCTCGATGGCCGCCTCGTCGCCGAGCGCTCCAACTACATCCAGGCCGCCGACATCGCCGGCTGGATCAAAATCGACGGACGCGAGTGGAAGTTCGACTTCGGCGATGGCTGGGGCGGTACCCGCGACCACTCCTGGGGGATCGGCGCCGGCACCGGCACCGGGGCGAAGCCCAACCCCTACGTCGCCCCGCCCCTGGAGACGCCCGACCTGGGCAGCTTCCGCTCCGATGGCATGCGCCACTGGGCCGTCGTCAACATGCCCGACCGCTGCCTCTACTACGCCTTCCGCCTCGGCGAGGACGGCGTCTACACCGCTTCCGGCACCGGCCGCCAGGCCGGAGCCGGCATCCACTCCTGGGTCGAGTACGCCTACGACTCCGACAAGGAGAGCTTCGCCTACACGGACGTCCGCATCTCCGACCACGAGTGGGAGGACGGCTTCCCCCGCTTCAAGCGCGGCAAGATCCACCTCACCCGCCCCGATGGCGGTGTCGATAACTTCCAGCTCGAGGTCGTCAGCGAGCCCGTCTACATGCTCGCAGGCGGCTACGCCAATGGCTGGAACGATCGCCTCGGGCGCGGCGTCTTCCGCGGCGAGCTCGTCGTCGAGGGCGAGGTCTGGGACGTCTCCCACCCCACCAAGGTGTTCGACGACGACGGCAACGAGCTGCCGCAGATGAGCGGCGGCGGCTCCTACGCCGAGCTCTCCACCGTCTACACGAACATGGACGACCCCAGCGACACCGGCGTCGGCATCCTCGAGTGCGCCATCATGACCGAATTCGAGGGCGTCAAGGGCCCGTAACCGCCCGATGCGGATCGCCTACAGCCGCCATGCTCGCCACAAGATGGAGGAGCGGGGCATCACGGATCAGGTGGTACGACAGATCCTGACTTCGCCCGACCGTGTGAGCGTGGGTGAGACCGCCGTCATCTACAATGCGATAGTGAATGGAGTCGAGTTGGCGGTCGTTGTGGCGCGCGCAACGGAGCCGAGCCTGGTCATCACCGTGTTTCCGGTGGACCGGTAGGGAGGAGGAGTCCGTGCATTTCACTTACGACTCCGAGGCCGATGCCATCTACGCCGTCGTTGGCGAGGCGAAGGGTGGTGAGCGGGGCTGTCGTCAGCTCGACGAGCAGCGAATCGCCTGCGTCGATCACGAAGGCGATATTTTTGCCTACGAACTCCTCTTCGTCAGCAAGGGCATCTCACTCGAGGGCATCGACCCGCACCATGCCGCCCTCATTCGCGAAGCCATCGGCTCCGCCATCAAGTCCTTTGAGCCCCTCACCGTCGCCTGATGCCGGTTTGACTAGCTTGTAACCAGCATCTACCATCGCCGAGGGCAGTTGCGATGGTCACGGTCGAGCAGGGCGAAGACGGTCAGAAGTACGCCGAACTGAGCCTGCGCCTGCTCCGGCAGGCCCAGGAGGAGTTCGACAAGGGTGACCGCCTTCAGGCCTCCGAGAAGGCCTGGGGCGCTGCCGCACACGCCATGAAGGCCGCCGCCGCGCGGCGCGGCTGGAACCATACGAGGCACGGGCACCTCTTCGCTGTCGCTGGCCAGCTGTCCGATGACACCGGCGAACCCGAGTTGCGCACGCTCTTCAACGTCGCCAGTTCCATGCACCAGAACTTCTATGAAGACTGGCAGCCTGACGGCTCCGTCCGCGACGGCATCGACAAGGTCCGGCGGCTCGTGGAACTCATGGAGGACCTGCGCGGCCGGCCCGTCCGCCCCTCCGTCGTCACCGACGAGCGGCAGTGGCGCACCCTCACCCACCCCCCGCGCGACCGTTCTTGATCCTGGGGACGACAACACCCCCGGCGAAACGCCCACTCAGCCGCGCGCCAGCGCGGCGCTCTCCTCAGCGAAGCGCGAGCGAGCGCTCTTCTCAGCGCGGCGCCAGCCGCGCGCTCTCCTCAGGCGGCCGCAGGCCGCCGCTCTCCTCCCCCAACGCCTCCGCCAGCAGTTCCGCCACATGCCGCGGCGTGCGCGATGTGAAGTGCCCGATCTGCTGCCGGCACGACACCCCCGTCATCGCGATCGCGACCTCCCCGCCCGCCCCCTCCACCGCCGGGAACAGCCGGTACGCCCCCATCTCCCGCGAGACCTCGTAGTGCTCCCGCTCGAACCCGAACGACCCCGCCATCCCGCAGCACCCTGAGTCCACCAGCGAAGGCGCGTACCCCGCGATCTCCAGCGCCCGCAGTGTCGGCTCCGCCCCCGCCAGCGCCTTCTGGTGGCAGTGCGCGTGGACGAGTACCTCGCCCCCCGATCCGGCCCGGAACAGGGCTCCGACCCCCGCGTCCTCTTCCGCCACCCGCGCGACCAATTCGTCCAGCAGCAGCGCCTGCCCCGCGATTACCTGCGCCCCATCCCCCGGAAGCAGGTCGCGATACTCGTCCCGAAGCGTCAGCAGGCACGAGGGCTCCGTCCCCACGATGGGGACCCCCCGCCGCGCGTACGGCTCCAGCCGCGCGATGTTCTCCTCCGCCCAGCCCCGCGCCAGCCCCAGCTGCCCCTTCGAGATCGCCGGGCGCCCGCAGCAGGACAGCCCCGGCACGACCGTCACCGCGTACCCCAGCCCCTCCAGCACCCGCACCGCCGCCCGTCCCACCTCCGGGTGGAAGTACTCCGTGAACGTGTCCGCCAGGTAGACCGCCTCCCCCCGCGGCGCCCCCGCCCGCGCCCCCCGCCGCGACCACCACCGCCCGAACCGCTGCCGCGCGAACGCCGGCAACGGCCGCCGCCGGTCGATGCCGCC
>CAYMDV010000012.1:0-92734 GCA_964389725.1 uncultured Anaerolineaceae bacterium | reverse complement strand
CGGCATGGGCGACGAGGACACGGGCGACGACATGCCGTCCGAGCCGTCCGAGCCCAGCGAGCCCGCTGAGCCCATGGAGCCTTCGGAGCCCTCCGAGCCCATGGACGACGGCATGGACGAGGGCATGGACGACGGCATGGCCGACGACTGCCCGACCGAGGACGACATGGGCGACATGGACGATCCGGAAGAGCCGTCTGAGCCCGACACGGGCATGGACGACACGGGCATGGACGACACGGGCATGGACGATGAGATGGCTCCGGAAGTTGCCGACACCGGCACCGGCCTGGCCTCCACGTCGAACACCACGTCCCTCGCCGCCATCCTCGGCGTGATGGCCCTGGCCATCACCCTCGGCGGATACACCTTCGCTCGCCGGCGCCGCTAAGCGCGTCGCAACGGCCTAACCCGGAAGGGGCCCATCACGGGCCCCTTTCGTGCGTTAAGGAGAGCGCTCGCCGCTACGCGGCTAGCTGAGGAGAGCGGCGGCTCCGCCCCCTGCGTGAAGGGGACAGCACCCTCGCCGAACGGTTCCACTCAGCGCCGCGTGAGCGGTGCGCTCTCCTCAGGCGGGCGGCCAGCCCGCCGCTCTCCTCAGCGAGCGCAGCGAGCGCTCTCCTCCCGTACACTCCCGCCCGTGAAGAACTGGGTGATCGCGATCCTCGCCGCCGCCATCGCGCTCACGCTCGTGGCCGGCGTCGTCGTCGCCCAGACCCGCACCGCCCAGCCCACCGCCGAGGTCCAGCTACGCCTCTGGGAACGCCATGACGACCCCTCGCGCAACTGGATCAGCATCCGCCCCCACGGCGCCCCCTGGCTCCCCCAGACCACCCCCCTCCTCTTCGATGACGGCCACACCCCCGATGGCCGCTACCGCCTCGCCCACATCGTCATCGAGAGCCCCGTCCCCGAGCCCGTCCCCGCCGGCCTCCGCATCACCGATACGAGCTGCTATCGCGGCCAGTTCAACGCCTTCCTCACCCTCCACGGCACCCTCGAGAACGTCACCGACGCCACCATCGGCGATGTCACCGTCACCGCCGCCCTGCGGGACCGCACAGGCGTCGAGGTGGCGCAGGGGTCGGCCGTCGTCCTGCACGGCATCTCCCCCTGGGGGAAGCGCACGTTCGCCATCAACTTCTACACCGCCGCTGGAACGCGGGGCACGTGCCACGTCCTCGCCGTCGAGTACCACGCATCCGTCCGCTTCGACGCCCTCGCGGAGGCCCCGCGATGACCAGGAACGCCGTCATCGTCGCCCTCGTCGCGGTCCTCGCGCTCTCCATCGCCGGCGTCGTCGCCCAGACCCAGCGCACCGCCACCGTCCAGGTGCGCATCTGGGAGGACGTGGAGAATCCGTCCGTGCAGCTCGTCTCCCACCGCCCCGAGGGCGGCCGGTGGAGCACCGCGCAACCCCTCCCCGAGCTGTACGACGGCTTCGTGCAGGCCGGTCGCTACCGCTACCGCCACGCCTTCGTGAACGCCACCGTCCCCGAGCCCCTGCCACCCACCATCGAGCTCCTCGATGTCACCTGCGAGGACCACGGCCACGAACGCAACGCGCACCTGATCCTGGAGGGCTCGCTGCGCAACGCCGGCGAGGCCACCATCCGGGAGGTCGTCATCACCGCTGCCCTCGTCGATGAGGACGGCGTCGAGGTCCTGCGCGCCACCGACGACATCGCCGGCGAGGACAGCGGCGACGCCATCGCGCCGGGAGGCGTGCGCCCCTTCGCCGTCACCTTCTTCCGCGCCCCGGGCGTCACGGGAACCTGCCCCATCGTCAGCATCGAGTACCGCGCCGCCGTCCGCTACGAGTCCCCGCTCCCCTAGGGGGCGCCCGCGCCACCAACCACCATCCACTACACTGGACCCATGGTCTCCAGCGATCATGCTCGCCGGGGCACGGGCGTCTTGCCTCCGCCTGCCGTGCTGGAGGCGCTGTCCCGCGAAGGGGAGCGCCTGAGGCGTGTCGATGCCTTCTGGGCCGCGGCCGGCGCGGAGTTGCGGAGGGAATACCCCCAGCAGTTCGTAGCCGTCGATGACATCGAGACCGGGAACGTTGTCGCCGCCGACCCGGACCTCCTCGCGTTCCAGCGCAAGCTCACGGCGCTCGGCCTCGGCCCCGGCGATGTCGAGGTCCGGTTTATCAGGACAGAGCGGCTCGCGGCCTGGTGATCCACGGGTTCTTCGATGGCGTCACTCCCTATCCGTTCGTGCGGCTGTACGTCTCCATTCCCTCGCTCGCGACCGGCTACCGGCCGGTGTCCCTGCTCCTGGACACGGGAGCGGCCACGACCATCATCCACCCCGCATCCGCCCTCTACGAGCTCGCCATCCCGGAGCGGGAACTCGATCCGTCGGGATGGGGCACGGTACAGCGCGTCGAGGGTATCGGCGGCGCTACGCCCTGCCGTCCGCTTGAGGCGTCCTACGTGCTCGAACACAACGACGGCGAGTACGACGCCTTCGAGGACACCGTCCTGGTTGCTGCCGTCACGGCTTCCAACCGCTCAGCCCCCTCACTGCTCGGGTGGAACTTGCTCCAGCACTACCGGCTCACGCTGGATCGGGCTGCCGGCGCCGTAACCCTCGAGTAGCCACACCGACAACCAGCCACTAGCCACAATCCACTACCCACTACACTGATCGCATGGACCTCATCCTCGCCAACCGCGCCCTCGTCGACCACCACGCCCCGCCCGGGGCCGTGGGTGGCGCCTCCCCCGCTGCCGGGGGGCTCGTCGAGGCCGTGCGGCCCGTGCTCGTCCCCTGGGACGGCGCCCGCGGAACCACCTGGATCGGCGCCGGCCGCGGTTCCCACGACCGCGCCTGGACCGACGACGCCGGCTTCGAGCTGCTTGAAACGCCCGCCGGCCCCATCCGCCACCAGCGCCTCTACTTCCCCGAATCCGACTGGCGCGGCCACTACGCCGAGGTCGCGAACGGCTTCTTCTGGCCCCTCCTCCACCTCGTCCGCGTCGACCTCCCCGAGGCGCGCCCCTACTACCCCGTCCCCGAGCCCCCCAGCGATGCCGCCTGGAGCGCCTTCGAGCGCGTCAACCGCGCCTTTGCGGAGGCCGCCCTGGCCTCGGACGGGGGCGTCTGCTGGGTCCACGACTACCAGCTCGCGCTCGTGCCGGCCATGCTCCGGCAGGGCGGCTTTCAAGGGCGCACGGGCTTCTTCCTGCACACCCCCTTCCCGTCCCTCGCCGTCGCCGAGCCCTCCCTCCCCCCGCCCGCCCGCGAGCGATTCGCGGCCTGGCTGGCCGGCATCCTCGGCGCCGACCTCGTCGGTGTCCAGACCGAGGCCGACGCCGATCGCCTGCGCGAGGCCGCCCAGCGCCTCTGCGGCGCTCGCCTCGATGGCCCCGACCTGCGCGTCGGTGGCTGCCTCGTGCGCATCGCCGCCTTCCCCGCCGGCATCGATACGGAGGCGCTCGCGCGCGAGGCCTCCGGCGCGGCTCTCCCCGCCGCCGTCTCCCCCGACCCCTCCCTGCCCCTCGTCGTGGGCCTCGAGCGCGCCGACTACACGAAGGGCGTCCCCGAGCGGCTCGCCGCCGTGGGGGAGGCCCTGCGGGGTGGGGCGCGCTTCGCCTACGCCGGCTTCTCCGCCCCCACCCGCGCGGGCGTCCCCGCCTACGACGCGCTCCAGGCCGAGTGCGACCGCCAGGCGGGGAAGGCCGCGACCATTGCTGCCGGCCTCGACCTGCCCTTCGTCCAGAGCCGCGAAGCGCTCGCCTGGAGCGAGGTGCTCGCTCTCCTTCGCGAGGCCTCTGTCGTCTTCACGGCCTCCCTCGCCGATGGCATGAACCTCGTGCCCCTGCAGGCCGCGATCGCGCAGGCCCTGCGGCCCGCCGCCGAGCGTGGCGTCGTCCTCGCCGGGCGCGACGCAGGGGTCGCCGCTGCCTATGCCGGCCTCGAAGCGGAAGGCCTCGTGCCCTTCGACCCGCTCGATGCCGAGGCCGCCCAGCATGTGCTCCGGAAAGCGCTCGAAGGACGCCCGGGACGCGTCAGTGACCGGCTTGTCGCGGCCGTCCGCGAGCACGACGCGCACGCCTGGGGGCGAAACTTCCTGGGAGCCCTGGACGCGGCATGACCCTCGACGAGGCGCTCGTGCACCGGCTCCGCGAGTTCGCTCCCGGACCCGCCCCCCTCCTCCTCGCCAGCGACCTCGACGGCACGCTCGCCCCCATCGTCCCCCGCCCCGACGAGGCCCGCGTCCCGCCCGCGACGCTTGCCCTCCTCGAACGCCTCGCGAGCGTTGCGCACGTTGCGGTCGTGACAGGCCGAGACCTGGCGACGGCCCGCGTGCTCGTGCCGGTCCCCGGCGTCGAGTTCGTGGCCAGCCACGGCCACGAGGCCTCGTTCGATGCCCCCGCCCTCCGCGCCCCCGCCATCGACGATGACCGCCTGGAGACCCTCGCGAAAGCCGTCGAGGCCCGGTTCACGGGCACGTCCCTGCGCGTCGAGCGGAAGGCGCGATCCGTCGCCTTCCACTACCGTGCCGACCCCGCCCTCGCCGACCCCCTGCGCGAGGCCCTCTCGGACCTGCCCGAAGGGTTCCGCCTGCAACCCGGACGCCTCGTGCTCGAGGTCCTGCCCGCCGGCGCTGGCAAGGGCGCTGCCGTCGAAGCGCTCGCCGACCGGTTCCGCCCCCGCTCCGTGCTCGTCCTCGGCGACGACCTGACCGACGTCGCCATGTTCGAAGCGGCCCGCGCCCTCCGCGACGCTGGCGCCCGGACGCTCTCGCTCGCGGTCGAAGGTGGCGCCGAGACCCCGCCGGAGGTGGTCGCCGCCGCCGATGCGGTCGTGGCGCAGGAACAGGTCGCCGGCATCCTCGCGCTCCTCGCGGACGCTCGTTCCGCCCCGGCCTGACCGCCCCGGTATACTCGACGCGATGCAGGTTCCGCCCGACCCCATGACCGGCCCCGACCAGTCGCAGGACACCTTCGATTTCTCGCAGGGCGCCGGCGGCATGTCGCCCGAACTCGCGCGGCAGCTCCGCGAGGCCACGGAACGGCTCTCCGGGATGGGTTCAGAGCAGCGCCGCCACCTCATGATCGCGATGGGTGCCGTCGGCGCGTTGACGATCGCCCCGATCGCCGCCGGGATCCGCCGCCGCCGCAAGCGCCGCCTCCGCCGCCGCTCGGCCTAGTGAGCGCTGAAGCCCTCGACTCCCTGAACCGCGAGATCGCGGACTGCCGCGCCTGCCCCCGGCTGGTCGAGTGGCGCGAGCAGGTCGCCCGCGAGAAGCGCGCCGCCTACCGCGACTGGACCTACTGGGGACGCCCCGTTCCCGGCTTCGGCGATCCCGATGCCGAGCTCTACGTTGCCGGCCTCGCCCCCGCCGCCCACGGTGGGAACCGCACCGGACGCGTCTTCACCGGCGACCGCTCCGGCGACTGGGTCTACGGCGCCCTCCACCGCGCCGGCTACGCCAATCAGCCCACCAGCACCGACATCGACGACGGCCTGCGGCTCACGGGCGCCTACATCGGCGCCATCGTGCGCTGCGCGCCCCCCGACAACCGCCCCTCCCGCGAGGAGCGCGCCGCCTGCATGCCCTACGCCCGCCGCGAGCTCGACCTCCTCGGGAACGCGCGCGTCGTCGTCGCCCTCGGCGCCTACGCCCACGACGCCGTCTGCGACCTCGTCGGGATGCGCCCCCGCGCGAAGTTCGGCCACATGGCCGAGGCGCTCCTCCCCGACGGCCGCACCCTCCTCGATTCCTTCCACCCCAGCCAGCGCAACACCTTCACCGGGAAGCTGACCGAGGAGATGTTCGACGCCGTCTTCGCCCGCGCCCGCGAAATCGCCGCTACTCCCTAGCCGGGAGCTCAGGCGATCCCCGGCGACCCCCTTCCAACCGCACGCGGCTCTGCCGACCCCGCGCAAAGCCCACTCAGCCGCGCGCCAGCGCGGCGCTCTCCTCAGCGATGGGCCGCAGGCCCGAGCGCTCTCCTCAGCCGCGCGCCAGCGCGGCGCTCTCCTCAGGCGGACGCAGTCCGCCGCTCTCCTCACCCTCGCGCCAGCGCGACCGCCACCACCGCCGCCGTCTCCGTCCGCAGCGTGTTCGCCCCGAACGACGCGACCACCGCCCCCGCCGCCACCGCCCGCTCCACCTCCCCCTCGCTGAACCCGCCCTCCGGCCCCACCGCCACCGCGAGCCGCCCCTCCTCCGGCAGCCCCCCCGCGACCTCCCCCCACGCCGCCCCCTCCCGGTTCGCAAGGACGAGCGTCCCCTCCCACCCCTCCAGCGCCCCCTCGAACGGCGTCACCGGCGCGACCACCGGCAGGTAGAGCCGCCCGCACTGCTCCGCCGCCTCCACCGCGATGCGCTCCCAGCGCTCGCGCCGCCCCTCCGAGAGCTCCTGCCCCCGCACCGAGCGCTCCGTCGTGATCGGCCGGAACACGTCGACGCCCGCCTCCGTGCATTTCTCGATGGCCCACTCCATGCGTGTGGCGCGCACGTTCGCGCACCACACCTCCACCGTGCGCGCGGGCGGCGCCTCCTCCCGGACCAGCTCGACCACCGTTGCCGCCACCCGCTCGCGCGAGGCCTCCTCGACGCGTGCCCGGTACTCCCGTCCGTCGCCTGCGAACGCCAGGAACTCGTCCCCGCGACGCAGCCGCCGCGAGCCGCCCAGGTGTCGCGCCCGCGCCCCGCGCAGCTCCAGCGACCCCATCCCCACGCCCTCCGGCACGCAGACGCGCGGCAGGGCCTCCATCAGGGCGCCGCCAGCTCCAGGAGCGTCCACTCGTGCTCCTCCCGCTCCCCCGTCGGCGCCAGCCCGTGCTCGGCGAAGGCGGCCAGCACGTCGTCCCGGTCGCTCGCCAGGAACCCGCTCGCGATCAGCCTCCCCGAGGGCTTCAGCGAGGCCGCCAGCGCCGGCGCCAGCTCGATGTCCGCGCGGGCGCTCACGTTCGCGATGGCGAGGTCCGCCGGGGGAACACCCTCGCCCGGAAACCCGCCGTGCACCGTGACGCGCGCCTCCGCGCCGTTCGCCGCGCAGTTGGCCCGCGCCACGTCCGCCGCGATCGGGTCGATCTCGAAGGCGTCGACCCGCACCGCCCCCAGCTTCACCGCCGCGATCGAGAGGATCCCCGATCCCGCCCCCACGTCGAGCACGTGCATGCCCGGCCGCACCGCCTCGTCGAGCGCCGCCAGGCAGAGCCGCGTCGTCTCGTGGTGGCCCGTGCCGAACGCCTGCCCCGGGTCGAGCCGCACGATGACCTGTTCCGCCGCCGCCTCGTACTCGACCCACGAGGGCACGATCGCGATCCGCCCCGCCTCCACCGGCCCGAAGAACTCGCGCCAGCTCACCGACCAGTCCTGCTCGTACAGCGGACGCGCCGTCAGCTCCACCTCGGGGAAGTCCCCCAGCTCCTCGCGCAGGCGCTGCGTGAGCACCGCCCCCAGCTCGCTCGCCGGCAGGTACACCCGCAGCGCCACGGGCTCGCCCGCCCGCACCGCGAACCCCTCCTCCGGCCCCAGCAGGTCGACCGGCTCCTCGACCGAGACCCCGCCCGGCGCCGCTCGCCGCAGGACGTCCGAGACGGCCTCGACCAGGGACGGCGGCGTCTCCGCGGTGATCTCGTACCAGAGGCCGGTCATGCGAGCGCGCTCGCCCGCGCTACCCGGCGACGGCGTCGCGCAGCCGCTCGAGGAGGCTCTTCTGGCGGTGCGGCAGCGAGGGCGTGCCCAGCGTGTCCGCGAGCTGCTCCAGCAGCTCCCGCTGCTCCTCCGTGAGCGACTCCGGCACGACCACCGTCGCCCGCACGATCATGTCCCCCCGGCGGTTGCTGTTGAGGCGGGGAATGCCCTGGCCACGCACCACGAACTCGTCGTCGGTCTGCGTCCCGGCGGGCACGTCGAAGTCCATCTCGCCGTCGAGGGTGGGGATGCTGAAGCTCGTGCCCAGGGCTGCCTGCGCCATGTTCAGGGGCAGGTCGTAGAGGATGTGGTCGTCGAGCCGTTCGAACACCTCGTGCGGCTCCACGTCGAGCAGCACGTACAGGTTCCCCGGCTGGCCCCCGCGATCGCCCACCTCGCCCTCGCCCGTGAGGCGCACCTGCTGGCCGTCGTCCACGCCAGCGGGAATCTTCACGCTGATCTGGCGCTGGCGGCGCACGCCCCCCCGTCCCCGGCACTCCTCGCACGGGTTGGCGATCACCCGCCCCTCGCCCCGGCAGCGCCCGCACGTCGAGACGTTCACGAACTGCCCGAAGACGCTCTGCTGCGCCAGCCGGATCTCGCCCGAGCCGTTGCAGTCGGAACAGACCTCCGGCGAGCTGCCCGGCGCCGCGCCCGAGCCCGCGCAGTCGTCGCAGTGCTCGAGCCGCATGTACTCGAGCTCCTTCTCCGTGCCGAACGCCGCCTCCTCGAAGGTGAGCGTGATGCGCGCGCGCAGGTCCGCCCCGCGCGCCGGACCCCGCCGCCGTCCGCCCCGCCCGGCCCCGCTGAAGAAGGCGTCGAAGATATCGCCGAAGCCCTCGAACGTCTGGAAGCCGTCGAACCCCGCCGGCCCACCCGCCCCGTCCACGCCCGCGTGCCCGAAGCGGTCGTAGGCGCTGCGCTTGTCGCCGTCGGAGAGCACCTCGTAGGCGCGGTTGATCTCCTTGAAGCGCTCCGGCGCGTCGCTGCTCGAGTTGCGGTCCGGGTGGAACTCCATGGCGAGCTTCCGGTACGCCCGTTTGATCTCGTCCGCGGACGAATTTCGGGCGACGCCGAGCACCTCGTACAGGTCGCGTTGAGCCGGAGGCATAGGTTCAGGCAGTGTAGCACCGGCCCCTCGTAGAGAGCGCCGGCGCTTCGCCTTGACGAGCGTGCGTAGCCGTGTGACGGCGAAGAGTTCATCAGGAGGGCGAGGCGCTACGCGAGGAGAAGGAGCCTTGAGTTTGAGGTTGACTATCGACAGGGCAAGGGCAGCCACGCCACCCTGTACGTGGGAAACAGGCGAACGACCGTGAAGCGGTCGGAGATCGGGCGAGGGCTTCTGGCATCCATGCTGCGAGACCTGGGGATTGAACGAGAGGATTGGTAGCCGTGCGATACGCCTACCCCTGTGAACTCCACCCGGAAGATCCCGATGGCTTTTACGTCACGTTCCCCGATGTCCGCGGCGCTCTCACGAGTGGCACGGACGCAGAGGAAGCCCTGGCGATGGCTGAAGACGCGCTCGTCGCGATGCTGGCGGCCCATGTCAAGAACGGTGAGTCGCTCCCCACGCCGAGCGCCTCCCGGCCGGGCCAGCACCTTGTTCCCGTTCCGCCCCTGGTTGCGGCCAAGCTGGCGCTCTACACGGCCATGCGGGAGCAGAGCGTCACCCACGCTCAACTCGCCCGCCGCCTCAAGATCAGCGAAGCCGCTGTTCGCAGGCTCATCGACCCTGACTACGGCTCACACCTCACCCCTGTCATGAACGCCCTTCATGCGGTCGGCCGCGGCCTCGTCGTCGAGGACGCCGCTCCTGCGTAGCCGACCCTCTCAGGTGGCCGTTGCGCCTCGGAGTAGTGAGCACGGCGCGGTGGTTAGCGGACAACGACAACCAGCGGCAGCATTTGCCGAGACTCAGCGTGTGGTACGATGCCGGCCGGAGGCGACACCGTGGCATTCGACACGCTCAGGGCCGCCCAACGACTCCGCGAGGGCGGCGCCGATGAGCCCCTCGCCGAAGCCGTTGTCGAGGTCGTGGTCGATGCCACTGACGCACACGTCACTCGCGAGCACTTCGACCAGCGGATGGCGTCTTCCGATGAACGGATGGTCTCCCTCGAGCACCGGATGGACGCCCGCTTCGAAGCGTTTCGGGCAGAGATGTACCGCGCCCTCGCGATCCAGGGCGGTGTCATCCTCGGCGGGGTCGGTGTGATTGTCGCCGTGGTGGAAGCCCTCTAGCCCTCGTTTCCCTTGGGCCTATCCGCCAGTCACCGCTCCTGCCTGGCCGCCCCGCTACACTGCGACCGTGGCGCCCGCGACCCACTGGCTCGAACTCCACCTGCGCGCCCTCTTCCTCCACGATCCACGCGACCGCATCCTGACCCGCAACGCCCTCCACCGCGACCCCGCCCCCCGTTTCTTCCTCGGCCGCACCGCCGAAGGCAACCGCTGGCGCTTCCGCCACGACCTCCCCGATGACCTTGCCGCCCACCTCGAAGCGCTCGCCGCGGACGAGCCCGCCCCCACCGACCTCCGCACGCCGCCCCGCCACGAGGCGCGCTACCGCGAAATCCTCGCCGGCCACGCCCCCGTCGGCGAAGTCTGGTCGGGCCCCGCCTACCGCTTCCCCGCCGACCTCCCCCCGCCCGGCCCCGACACCGTCCGCCTGACCCCCGCCAACGCCGACCTCCTCCGTGGCGGCGATCTCGAACCCTGGCTCGAGGACATCGGCCACAGCGAGCCGTTGCTCGCCCTCGTCCGCGATGGCCATGCCGTCTCCATCTGCGGGAGCGTGCGCATCACCCCCGAGGCCCACGAAGCCGGCGTCGAGACGAGCGCCGGCGCCCGCGGACACGGCTTCGCCGTGCCCGTCGTGGCCGCCTGGGCGAAAGCCGTCCGCGAACTCGGCGCCGAGCCCCTCTACAGCACCTCCTGGGAGAACACCGCCTCCCAGGCTGTCGCAACCAGGCTCAATCTCATCCCCTACGCCGCCGACTACTGGCTCGCCTGACCCCAACGCCCACTCAGGCGCGCTTGCGCGCCGCTCTCCTCAGCAAGGCGCGCAGCGCCGAGCGCTCTCCTCAGCCGCGCTCGCGCGGCGCCCTCCTCAGCGAGCAGAGCGAGCGCTCTCCTACACTGTGCCGGTGCCGCGCATCCCCGAGGCCCACGCCGACGCCTTCGACCGCTTCGTCCGCGGACCCGCGCTCGTGCGCGAGGCCCTCGCCGGGACCGGCCCCGCCACCCTCAACCGCCGCCCCCCCGGCGAGGACTGGTCCATGCGCGATGTCGTCATCCACCTCGCCGACTCCGAGCTCGTGGGCGCCGTCCGCATCCGCCTCGCTCTCGCCGGCGACGAGCCCGACCTCCCCGTCTATGACCAGGAGGCCTGGAAGCGGAAGCTCCTCTACGTCTTCCGCGACCCCGAGGCCGCGCTCAGCGCCTTCCAGCAGACCCGCTACGGCACCGCCGAGCTCCTGCGCGAGTGCTCCCCCGAGGCCTGGGAACGCACCGCCAACCACCCGCAGATAGGGGTGGTCACGGTGGCCGGCCTCATGGTCTTCGGCGCCGACCACGCCGAGGACCACGCCGCGCAGCTCCGCGCCATGCGCGGCGAGTGAGGGTTTCGTTCCGGAGCTGGTCGATACAGAATGTTGTCCGTTAGAGTGATCGCATGGCGACGACGGACACGGTGGAGAAAACCGACAGCCATCTGGCCGGCCGGGACGACCTTCGGGCGGAGGTCCACCAGGCCTTCGTCATCCACACACGCATCCTGGCGGGCATGATGGTGGCCACCGCAGCCGTGGCCGTCACCATCGCGGAGCTCATCTAGGGCGACGCCAGTTCTCGCCCTCCCCGAGTATTCGTACGAATACCGCCTACGCCCAGACCTCGTCCACCGCCGCATCCTCGATGTCGAACACAGAGGGGCCGTCGGGCAGCGGCAGCGGCTCCTCCCGGAGCCAATGCGGCAGACGGTCGTCCTCGCGGTCGAACCCCGCGCGCCGGTTGAACTCCAGCTCCGTCTCGATCGCCTCGCGCGAGCGCGCCAGCAACTCCTCGTCCGTCATCGCCTCGCCGAAGCGCTCGCTGATGAACGCCGCCATGTCCCCCGGCAGCGCGTTCGTGAACTGGCACACCCCCACCGAGTCGACCGCCATCATCACGAGCTGCTCGTGGCGGCTCTGCTTCACGAGCGTGTCCGGCGTGGCCCCGCGAGCCGTCACCATCCCGGCCGTGTGGTCCGCCCCCTGCGGGCTGGTGCTGTAGGTGATCCCCATCCCCTTCAGCGTGCGCGGCTCCCAGGCCGGGAGCCCCTGGCCCTTCACCACTGGCACCCGGTCGATGCCGTAGGTGGCGGCCACGTGCGCCGTCCCGCCCCCGATGATGCGTCCCAGCGGCGTACCCCCGCGGACATCCTCGTCGAGCAGGCGCTTCGTCCCCTCCCAGTCGCCCCACCCCAGCACGCCCGCTTCCATCGCCACCCCGATCGCGTTCCCCACCTCGATCGTGTCCAGCCCGATGTCGTCGCAGAGCCGGTCCAGCTCCGCCACCGCGTCGGCCGGCCCGATCTCCAGGTTCGAGCCGAGCAGCGCAATCGTTTCGAACTCCAGCGCCGTCGTCACGTGCTCGCCGTGCTCGTCGTTGTAGAGGATGGCGCACTTGATGATGCAGCCCGCCATGCAGGGCAACATCTTGCCCCCGCGCTCCTTGCCCAGCTCCTCGATCACCTGCCCGCTGATCGAATCCGCCCGCTCCCAGCTCCCCTCCCGGTGATTCCGCGTCGGCATCGAGAGCACGTTGTCGCGGTTGACGAACTTGATCACGCCCGCCGTACCGTAGCGGCTCGTGTTGTGGACGCGCGGGTCCTCCAGCACCATCTTGCTGAACTTCACGACCTCGCTCTTGAACTCCTTCGCGTTCTCCCCCGGAACCGTGCGAGCCCCTTCGGCGTCGTCCACCACGATCGCCTTCAGGCCCTTCGCCCCCATCACCGCCCCCGGACCGCCGCGCGCGGCGTGGCGCGTCGGGCGCCCCTCCGGGTCCGTCACCGCCACCGAGGCCGAGGCCATGCGGTGCTCCCCCGCCGGCCCGATGGTGGCCGCCGCGCGCGTCCGCAGCGCCTCCCCCACGAGCTCGCGGTGAAGGTCGTAGTTGCTGCGTCCCGCCAGGTCCTCCGCCGGCGAGAGTCGCGCGCCCTGGCCGTCGATGTCGAGCCGCTTCCAGCCATCCGGCGAAGCCCCCGACACGACGATCGCCTTGATCCCGAGCCGCGCCAGCCGGTGCCCGATCTGCCCGCCGACGTTCGCTTCCTTCGTCCCCCCCGTGAGCGGGCTCTTGAAGCCGAAGCTCGTGCGCCCGCTCGTCGTGACCGCCGTTCCCGCCAGCAAGCCCGGCGCGATGAACAGCTTCGCCGCCTCGCTCAGGGGGTGGATGCGCGCGTCCGTCTCCTCCAGCAGCATCCGCGAGGTGAGGGCGCGTCCGCCGAGGAGCGCGTACGCCTCCGGCGCCTGCTCCTCCGTCACGTCGCCCGTGGTCATGTCCACGCGAATGATGCGGTCGATGGCCATGCCCAGCCCTGCTCCCTCTCAGCCGTTAAGGTCGGCGGAATCGTTATCGTACAGTAGCCCCCCGAGCGGGCGAGCGATCCGCCGCCCCCGCCGTCGGGCATGTGTTACCGAAACCGGATTATCCGAACACCCGCCCCGCCATGTGTTACAGAAATCGCGTTTCGCGAACATTCTGAAGTGAGCGTGTTACAGAATCGCCGTTCCTGTAACACATCCCCCCTCCCGCCACATGTTAGGAAAGCGAACATGTGGCGGGCCTTCTGTTACAAAAAGCCCGTTTTGCTAACATAGCGATATGGCCACGCTGCAGCCGACCTACGACCTGCCGCCATTGCCGCCAGCCGCGAGCCTCGAGACGGTCCGGGTCCTGCGCGCCGCTGCGGATGCACATCGTCACCTTGCGGAGCTGAAGGGCCGAGTCTTCGCCGTGCCGAACCCGGCTGTGCTCATCGACACCCTTGCCCTCCAGGAGGCCCTGGAGAGCTCGGAAATCGAGAACATCGTGACGACGCAGGACGAAATGTTCCAGGCCACCCTCTTTCGCGAGGGTCCGGCGAACGCGTCCGCCAAGGAAGTCGCGCGCTATCGAGAGGCGCTCAGGCACGGCTTCGATGAAATGGTGCGACGCGACGGGCTGCTGACGAACAACGTCCTGATCGAGACGTACCGGGTGCTCATGCTCCGCACTGATGGCTTCCGTACAGTTCCCGGGACGGCTCTCCTGAACGAAGTAAGTGGCGAGGTCGTCTATGTGCCGCCGCAGGACGCAGCGGAGATCGTCCGGCACATGACGGCGCTGGAGAAATTTGTCAACGACGATGATGCCTCTGACCTCGACCCACTTATCAAGATGGCCCTCATCCACCATCAGTTCGAGAGCATCCACCCGTTTCCTGACGGCAATGGGAGGGTCGGGCGGATTCTGAACGTCCTCTACCTCGTGCGGAGCGGTCTCCTGGATTTGCCGGTCCTCTATCTCAGCCGCGCCGTCAATCGCTCCAAGGGCGAGTACTACCGCCTGCTGCAGGCCGTTCGCGAAGAAGGGGCCTGGGAGGAGTGGGTGCTGTACCTGCTGGATGCGGTCTCCTCGACTTCCCAGGGTGCCCTGCACCTCGTTGAGGAAATCGGCGACCTCATGGTCGCCACGAAGCATGAGATGCGGGGCAGGCTTCCCAGGATCTACTCGCAGGACCTGCTCAACAACCTGTTCCGCCACCCCTACACGAAGATCGGCTACGTTCAGGACGACCTGCACGTCTCCCGCCAGACGGCCGCCCGTTACCTCGACACCCTGGCGGACGAGGGGTTCCTGGTGAAGCACCGGGCAGGAGCTGCGAACTACTTCGTCAACGAACCGCTGGTCAGGCTCTTTTTCGCCTCGGCCGAGGGGGACTGATCCCCTCAGAAGAACGGGTCGTACCACCGCGGGGCCACCACGTTGAGCGCCAGCCACACCGTCCCCGCCCCCAGCCCCGCCACCACCACCTCCGGCAGCAGACGCAACGGCGCCGCCTCCGCCGCCAGCCGCACGTAGACCGGCCAGCGCCGCGACCCCCACAGCACCCCCGCCGCCAGCGCCCCCAGCACCAGCCCCCCGACGTGGCCGCCCAGCGAGATCCCCGGGATCGTGAGGGAGATCACGATGTTGATCGCGAGGAACCCCAGCACCCCCGTGTTCTGCCCCCGGGAGGGGGAGGTGCGCTCCGCCACCGCCACCGCCCCGCCCAGCCCGAACACCGCCCCCGAGGCGCCCGCCGTCAGCGCGTTCGGGTCGAGCAACAACGCCCCCAGCGCCCCGCCCATCATCGCGACCGCATAGATCAGGAGCAGCCGCGCCCCGCCGATGCCCGGCTCCAGCAGCCGCCCCAGCCACCACAGCACGAACATGTTCATCCCCAGGTGCAGCAGCCCGTAGTGCAGGAACCCGGACGTGACCAGCCGGTAGGACTCGCCGCCGGCCACCGAGCGCCCCAGCAGGGCGTAGTCGAGGTGCACCGACGTGATCTGCCCGCCCCAGAGCGACACGTCGCCCGTCGCGGCCGCCACCACGAACCAGACCAGCACATTGACCCCGATGAGCGAGATTGTCACCACGGGGCGCTGCCGCAGCCCGATCGAGAGCTGCCGCGTCCGCCGCTGGCCCTCCCGAACGCACTCCGGGCACTGGAACCCGACCGCCGCCGAGACCATGCACTGGGTGCAGATCGGCTTCTCGCAGCGCTGGCAGCGGACGGCCGCCGCGCGGCGGTCGTGCCGGTAGCAGGCGTCTTCGCGAACAGTCACCCCGTGAGTATAGGGAGGGCGGGCGCTCACCTTGGAGCGCGCCCGTCGTTCCCGGTACCCTCCCCGCACCACAAGGGGAGGATGCGTTCCATGGAGACCCCGGCCCCCGCCGCCTTCCAGGCCTGGCTGCGAACCCTCGACGGCTACGGCGAGGCCGCGGTCCTCGCCCTCCACCCGGTCGAGGGCGGCGCCTCCAACGTCATCCTGCGCGCGACCCTCGCCAACGCGCCCCTCCCCGATGTCCTCCTCCGCCTGCAGCGGGAGCGCGGCATCTTCGAGCCCTACGACGTGCTCCGCGAGGCGGCCGTGCTGCGGCGCCTCGCCCCCTCCCCCGTCCCCGTCCCCGCCGTTGTGGGCGAGGAGCCGGGCCGGGAGGCGCTGGGCGCGCCCTTCGTCGTGCTCGAGTGGGTCGATGCGCCCCACATGGGCGTCGCCGGCCCCGAGGCCAGCTTCAGCGCCTACGCCGCGATGGTCGCCCGCATCCACGCCCTCGATTGGCGCGCCCTCGCCCTCGACTCCGTCCTCCCCGTCCCCGCCTCCGCCTCCGCCGCCACCCGCGCCGAGCTCGAGGTCATCGGCGAGCGCATGGCCCGCTTCCCCGGCGCCGGCGCCCCCATCCTCCGCCGCGCCCTCGAGGTCCTCCGCGAGCACGTCCCCGGGGGCGCGCCCGTCGGCTTCTGCCAGGGCGATATCAACATCTTCAACTACCTCTTCCGGGCGGGCGAGGTCGCGGCCGTGGTCGACTGGGAGCAGGCCCGGCTGGGCGATGTCCGCAACGATGTCGGCCAGGTGATGGCCCTCGGGCACCTCAAGGGCGCCCCCTTCACCCCCGCCCGCGAGACCTTCTTCGTGCAGGCCTACGAGCACGCCCGCGGCGGCGAGCCCCTCGCCGCCATGGAGTTCTTCCGCGCCCGCTGGCTCTTCGAGCTGGGCGTCATCTACCACGGCTGGCGCGCCTTCAACGACACCCTGCCCTGGTACGGCTGGGACCACCTCGTGGAGCTCCTGGAGCTGGCTCTGGATGAGGTCGCGGGCGCCCCCGCCTGACCCTCCTCCTGTGTTAACGACCCCTTAATCGTCTGTTCATAGTGTCCGCCCTGCGTGCTCCACCTGGAACCCCTTTTCCGTCTGTTAACAGCATCCGCGCATCCTCGTGCCGCGATGAAGACCTGTGATCCCGCGAATGCGGGAGGGCCCCAGTGGCGCTAACGAGCACCCCCGACGGCTCCGATCTCTCCCGCGCCCTCCGCAAGCGCCCCCTCTCCCGCCCCGGCGAGAGCCTCATCGTGCTCTCGCTCGTACTCTGTGCGGTCGTTTCCATCGCCACCACCTTCGCCATCGTCTACGTGCTCTTCGCCGACGCCATCGGCTTCTTCCAGGAGGTGTCCTTCTGGCACTTCTTCAACCCCGCGAACGAATGGCAGACGCTCTTCGACCCGCGCAGTTTCGGCGTCTGGGAGCTCGTCCTCGGCACGGTCAACGTCACCCTCTGGGCGATGGTCATCGCCCTCCCCCTCGGCCTCGCCGCCGCCGTCTACCTGAGCGAGTACGCCCACGTGCAGACTCGCCGCTTCCTCAAGCCGCTGCTTGAGCTGCTCGCCGGCGTCCCCACCGTGGTCTACGCCTACTTCGCACTCACCTTTATCTCCGACGATGTGCTGCTGCCGCTCCTTGGCAACCAGGTCTCGTTCTTCAACTCCCTCTCGGCGAGCATCATGCTCGGTGTGATGATCCTGCCGATCATCGCCTCCGTCTCCGAGGACGCCATGGCCAGCGTCCCCCGGGACCTGCGCGAGGCCGCCTACGGCCTCGGCGCCACCCGCCTCGAAGTCGCGTTCCGCGTCGTCTTCCCGGCCGCCATCTCCGGCATCATGGCCGCCATCTTGCTGGCCATCGCCCGCGTCATCGGCGAGACGATGATCGTGGCCGTCGCCGCCGGCTCCACGCCCACCCTCAGCCTCTCGCCCCTTGAGAGCATCCAGACGATGACGGGCTACATGCTCCAGGTCGCCCTGGGCGATGCCGCCCGTGGCACGACCGACTACACGTCGCTCTTCGCCGTGGGCGCCCTGCTCTTCCTGATGACGCTGGTCCTGAACGTGGCCGCCCAGATCATCGTCCGCCGCTTCCGGGAGGCATACGAGTAGTGAGTGCCGCCGAGACCACCACACCGGAAGCCGTCACCCTCCAGGCCGAGGGCGGCGTCGCGCGGCGCCAGGCATGGTCCCGCGCCTCCCGCTACATCCTCCTCGCCGCCACCCTCCTCGGCCTCGTCGTCCTCGTCATCCTCGGCATCGATAACGCCATCGTCGGCATCCCCTCGCTCGATTGGGACTTCCTCACCAACTACCCCTCGCGCTTCGCCGAGCGGGCGGGCATCCGCTCCAGCATCTTCGGGTCGGTCTGGGTGCTCGTGTTCACGGTCATCTTCGCCATTCCGGTGGCCGTCGGCGCGGCCGTCTGGATGGAGGAGTTCGCGCCCCAGAACGCCATCCTCACCACCGTCCGCCTGAACATCGCCAACCTCGCAGGGGTGCCCAGCATCATCTACGGCATCCTCGGCCTGGCCGTCTTCGTGCGGCTTCTCGATTTCGGCCCGAGCATCCTCGCCGGCGCTCTCACCCTCGCCCTCATGATCCTGCCGATGACCGTCATCACCTCCGTCGAGGCCATCAACCAGGTGCCGCCCAGCATCCGCGAGGGATCCCTTGCGCTCGGCGCCACGCGCTGGCAGACGGTCTGGCGTCATGTGCTGCCCGGCGCCATGCCGGGCATCCTCACCGGCACCATCCTCGCCGTCGCCCGCGCCGCCGGCGAGACCGCCGCCCTCATCATGATCGGCGCCTTCACCTTCATCGCATTCGACCCCGCGCTGAGCTTCAACGGGCTCCTCGATTCCTTCACCACCCTGCCCATCCAGGTCTACAACTGGACCATCCGCCCGCAGCCCGAATTCCGCGCCAATGCCGCCGCCGGAATCATCGTGCTCATGATCGCCGTCATCGGCCTCAACGCCCTTGCCCTCGTCGTCCGCGACCGGCTGAGGCGTGGCTAACAGTAGTAGGATGTGAGATCCACATGTCGATACGAGTTCGTGCTACCGCCCCCACCGACGAGCAGGCCCGCGCGGCCCTCCGTGGCACCCCCGTGGCCGAATACACACCCTCCGAGAACGTCGTCACACCCGAGGGTGAAGTCGCCTTCTCCATCTCCGACCTCAGCCTCTGGTACAGCGGCAAGCAGGCCCTCACGAACGTCGGCCTCGATATCTCCCGCAAGAAGGTGACCGCCCTCATCGGTCCCTCCGGCTGCGGCAAGAGCACCCTGCTCCGCTGCCTCAACCGCATGAACGACCTCATCCCCGGCGTCACCATCGAGGGCAACGTCACCTACCGGAGTGCTGACATCTACGGCGCCGATGTCGACCCCGTCGAGGTCCGCCGCCGCATCGGCATGGTCTTCCAGAAGCCCAACCCCTTCCCCAAGTCGATCTACGACAACGTCGCCTTCGGCGCCCGCGTGAACGGCTTCCGCGGCAACCTCGATGACCTCGTCGAGCGCTCCCTCCAGCGAGCCGCCCTCTGGGACGAGGTGAAGGACGACCTGAAGAAGTCCGGCCTCGCCCTCTCCGGGGGCCAGCAGCAGCGCCTCTGCATCGCCCGCGCCCTCGCCAACAACCCCGATGTCATCCTCATGGACGAGCCCTGCTCCGCCCTCGATCCCATCGCCACGCTCAAGATCGAGGACCTCATGCGGGAGCTGGCCACCGACTACACCATCGTGGTCGTCACCCACAACATGCAGCAGGCCGCGCGCGTCTCCGACTACACCGCGTTCATGCTGACGGACGAGGAAATCACGGGGCAGCTCATCGAGTATGCTCCGACCGAAACCATGTTCACCCAGCCGGGCGACCGGCGTACGGAGGACTACATAAGCGGGCGATTCGGTTAGAAGGGCGGTGCCCCATGACCCGAGAGCTATTCGAGAAGGAGCTCATCGAGCTTCAGGACGATGTGCTCATCCTCGGCTCCATGGCCGAGAAAGCCGTCGTCGATAGCGTCGAAGCTCTCCGCTCTGCCGACCTCGAGTGGTCCCAGCGCATCATCGATGAAGACGCGGCCATCAATAAGAAGCGCTTCGACATCGAGGAGCGCGCCATCTTCGTCATCGCCTCCCAGCAGCCCCTCGCCACCGACCTCCGCGCCGTCATGAGCGCCCTCATGATCATCACCGACCTCGAGCGCATCGGCGATCACGCCGAAGGCACCGCCCGCATCAACCTGCGCCTCGGCGAGGCCCAGGTTGTCCCCCGCCGCATGGGCTACATCCCCGCCATGGCCGATCGCGCCATCGCCATGCTGCGCGATAGCCTCAACGCCTACGTCGAGCGCAACGTCGACGAGGCCCGCCGCGTCTGCGACGCCGACGACGAGGTCGACCGCCTCCAGGATGCCGTCTACGACGAGGCCTTCCGCGGCATGATCGAGGACCCCACCAAGATCGAGCGCAACACCTACTACCTCTGGACTGCTCACAACCTCGAGCGCATCGCCGACCGCTGCACCAACATCTGTGAGCGCGTCATCTACCTCGTCACCGGGCGCATGGAAGAGATCAACGTCTCCAAGTACTAGCCTGCGCCCGGGAACATCCGCCCCCGAAGCGTTGTGAACCGGTTGAAGCCCGGCAGTGCCCCCCGGATGGCGCGGGACGCCGTTCCCCGTTCCCCGTTCCCTCGGCTGGCGGCGTAGGGTTGCCCGCGAGGACTGAGTGAACAGAACGTCAGACCTGCTGGCGCGCATTACCGAGCGGCACCCGGCGCTGCTGTACGCCGACTTCCGGCGCGTCTTCTGGAACGCCTTCTTCGCCTCCGCCTCGTTCTGGACGATGCTCCTCGCCCGTGGCTGGCTCGTGTTCGAGCTCACCGGCCAGGGCGCCTGGGTCGGCGCCGTCACCTTCGCCGGCATGGTCCAGCTGGCCCTCGCCGGGCCCATCGGCGGCGCCCTCGCCGATCGCCTCGACCGGCGCCTGATGGCCATCGGCGCCGACGCCGTCGGCATCGTCATGGCCGCGGGGCTGGCCGCCATCACCCTCGCCGGCGTCGTCGAGCCCTGGCACGTGCTCGTCTTCGCCAGCGTCGACGGCGTCGCGCGCGCCTTCGGCACGCCCGCCGAGCAGGCCATCGTCCCCAACGTCGTCCGCGAAGAGCACCTCCTCAACGCCGTCGCCCTCTCCGGCATCACCCGCCACGGGTCCCGCCTCGCCGGGCCGCTCCTCGGGGGCGCGCTGCTCGCCACCATCGGCGCCGGCGCCGTCTTCGTGCTGTCGGCCGTGTTCCTCACCCTCGCCCTGCAGCAGCTCCTGCGCCTCGAATACCGCAGCACGTGGGCCCCCGGTGCCGGCGGGCGCGCCCTCGCCATTGGCCCCGTGTTCCGCGATATCCGCGAGGGCGTTCGCTACGTCATGAGCGAACCCCGCCTGCTCGTCGTGCTCGTCCTGGTCGGCTTCCACTGCGGGGCGACCATGGCCTTCGATTCCATGATGCCCACCCTCGCGACGGCCGTCGGCGGGGCCGATGTCACCTTCAGCGCCATCATCGTCGGCATCGGCGCGGGCTCCATCGTCGGCACGCTCATCGTCTCGATGATCCGCAACGATGCCGCCCTGGGACGCGTGTTCTTCCTGGTTGGCATCGGCAGCGGCCTCGCGATACTCGTCCTCGGCCTCGCCACCACGCCCTACATCGCCGTCACCGGCGGCGTGCTCGCCGGGGCCACGCAGGCGAGCTTCATGGCGGTCACGGTCGTGTTCGTGCAGCGCGTCACCCCGGACGCGTTGCGGGGACGCGTGATGTCGCTCTACATCATGCTCGCCGCCGGCCAGATGGCCTTCGTGAACTACGGCTTCGGGTGGATCTCGGACTACACCGGCGTGCGGCCCTTGCTCATCGTGGCGGGCACGCTCTGGTGCGTCGGCTTCGCCGTCGCCTCGATGCTGCTCCCCGAGGCCCGCTCGCTTGTGCGCAGGGGCAACTTCCGCGAGCGCCTGGTACCGGTCGCCGTGACCGAACCGGGCATGCGCCCCCTTGCCGCCCGCGAGGAGTAGCCGCCTGGCATGACGGAGGCGGGTGAAGGCATGGCAAGCAGCGCGGGCGCCGCCGCCCCGAAGCGCATCGCGATCATCGGCGGGGGCATCTCCGGGCTCGGGGCCGCCTGGGCCTTCAGCCAGGATCCCGACCGCTTCGACTTCCACCTCTACGAGGCCCGCGACGAGATCGGCGGCAACGCCATCACCGCCGACATGCCCCAGGATGGCGGCGGCTCCATCCCCTTCGATATCTCCGTCACCGCCCTCATCCCCTCCGTCTACCACCACGTCCTCCTGCTCATGGAGCGCTTCGGCATCGACCTCCTCGAGACGCGCTTCAACTACAGCGTGAAGTACCACGGCCAGCTCTACGCCCACGACTTCGACTCCGACATCCGGCGCCAGCTCCAGCCCGAGATCGTCCGCTTCCAGCGCCTCCTGCGGCGCCTGCACTGGTTCGGCGCCCTCACCCGCGCCCGCTCGAAGCTCCTCAACTTCCTCAACCCCTTCAACTACATCAGCATGGGCACGGTCCTGAACCTGGGCGGCTTCTCCGGCGATTTCCGCTACAAGGTGCTCAAGCCCATGTTCGTCAACTTCCTCATGGCGACGAACGTGTTCGATATGCCCGCCGCCCTCTTCTCCCGCTACCTCGAGTTCTTCGATATCGAGACCGCCACCCCCATGCGCACCTGGGACCAGGGCACCCGCCGCATCTACGAGAACCTCACCGCCGGCTTCCGCGACCGCATCTCCCTCAACCGCCCCGTCCGCAAGGTCTACCGCCGGTCATCCGAAGTCGTCGTCGAGGACCACGAGGGCGTGCGCGAGACCTTCGACGAGGTCATCTTCGCCTGTAACGCCAACCAGACCCTCATGCTCCTCGACAGGCCAACCATGCTCGAGCGCCACATCCTCGCCTCCGTCCGCTACGAGAGCGAGCTCCACAACCACACCGTCGTCCACTCCGACGCCTCCGTCCTCCCCGACAACGAGATGAAGCCCCTGGAGACCCGCAGCAACTTCATCGAGCAGTACGGCTCCCGGCCCGATAACTACGAGATCACCTACATCATGCATAACCAGCAGCCCTGGGCGAAGGAATCCGACAAGCCCTGCCTGGTCACCTACAACCCCATCACCCCCATCGCCGAGGACCGCATCGTCAAGCGCTGGTGGTTCCAGCACATCGTCCACGACGTCCGCCACGTCGTCCTCACCGTGCCCCTCTTCCGCTTCATCCAGGGCAAGCGGCGCACCTGGCACTGCGGCGCCCACACCCTCATCAACAGCCAGGAGACCTGCTTCGTGACCGGCCTCGCCGCCGCCCGCCAGCTCGGCGCCGCCTACCCCTTCCAGGACCCCGAGGCCAGGCGCTGGTTCAACTACTACGGCGGCCTCCTCCACGGCTGGCGCTTCCGCAAGGCCCGCGCCTAGCCGCCACCGCCCCTCCCCCGCGTTGCCCGTGTCCCCATGCTGCCCGATACTGGGCGAGCCCGCCGGAAAACGGCGGGCAATCCGTCTGCGAGCGATGGCGCTTCCGCGGGCACCCCAGAGAGAACCAACAGGCATGGCGAAGAAGGTCCGCGCAGTCCTCACCCTCCAGATCGAGGCGGGGAAGGCCAATCCCGCACCCCCCATCGGCCCCGCGCTCGGCCAGCACGGCGCCAACATCATGGAGTTCTGCAAGGAGTACAACTCCCGCACGCAGGCCCAGGCGGGCAACATCATCCCCGCCCAGCTCACCATCTACGAGGACCGCTCCTTCAGCTTCGTCCTCAAGACGCCCCCCGCCGCCGACCTCCTGCGCAAGGCCGCCGGCGTGGAGAAGGGCGCCGGCGCCTCCAAGATCGAGAAGGCCGGCGCTGTCACCAGCGCCGATATCCGCCGCATCGCCGAAACCAAGCTCCCCGACCTCAACGCCAACGACATCGACGGCGCCATGAACATCATCGCCGGCACCGCCCGCAGCATGGGCATCGACGTCCAGGACTAGCCCGGAGTACCCGCATGAAGCGAGGCAAGCGCTACACCACCGCCACCGAGAAATTCGACAGCAACGAGCGGTATTCGCCCGAGCAGGCCATCGCCCTCCTCAAGGAGACCGCCACCGCCAGGTTCGATGAGACCGTCGAGATGCATATGCTCACGGGCCTCGATCCGCGCCACGCCGAGCAGCAAATCCGCGGCAGCACCGTCCTCCCCCACGGCATCGGCAAGGAAGTCCGCATCGCCGTCTTCACCGAGGGCGAGCCCGCCCGCGACGCCCAGGAGGCCGGCGCCGATATTGTCGGCGGCGACGACCTCATCGAGCGCGTCCAGGAAGGCTTCACCGATTTCGATACCGCCATCGCCACCCGCGAGATGATGGGCAAGGTCGGCCGCCTGGGCCGCGTCCTCGGCCCCCGCGGTCTCATGCCCAACCCCCGCTCCGGCACCGTCGTCGCGCCCGAGGACATCGGCCGCGCCGTCTCCGAGGCCAAGCGCGGCCGCGTCGAGTTCCGCCTCGACCGGCTGGCCAACATCCACGTCCCCCTCGGCAAGGCCTCCTTCGAGGAAGAGAAGCTGCGCGACAACATGGCCGCCCTCATCGAGGCCGTGAACGAGGCCCGCCCCGACGTGAAGGGCGCCTTCATCCGCTCGGTCACCATCACCAGCACCATGGGCCCCGCCATCGGCGTCGACGTGAACCAGACGCTCGCGCTCAAGCCCGCCTGAGGCGCTTCCCCACCGAGCTTCCGTACACGGCCCGGCTGTAGGTCGGCTTGGCAAGAACTTGAAAACTTTTCAAGTACTGATCAAGCGGCGCGCCCCCGTTCAAGCTCAGCGCTTGACCCGCCAGTAGCCCCGCGGATCCTTTGGGCCGCTGCCTATGTGTTCGATGAGGCTCGCCTCCGCCAGCTCGTAGAGGTGGCGCCGGGCCGTGGGACGCGAGAGGCCGAGGAGATCCGCCGCCTCGACCGTGGTGAACCGCCCCGTACGGCTGGCGAACTCCACGAACCGCTCCGAGCCCCTCGGGAGCCGCTCCAGGATGCGCCGTGCGAGCGGATCGGCAAGCAACGTAACCCGCACCGAGGACGAGGTCTGCACATACACCGGATCGGGCAGGCCAACGCGCGACATCTCCTCGAACATGCGGTTCACGCCCTCGCCCAGCTCCCGGCCGTAGCCAAGGTCGCTGAGGGCGCGAGCGATACGGGGGTTGCGGGCGAACCGCGTCTCCCGGATGTTCTCGGGCCGCACGATCCCGGGCAGCCGCCCCGGGCTGTGCACCTCGAGGCGGTCGTCGAACAGCTCGACGCGGATGTGGTCGCCTCCCATCGAATACGAACGGTGGACCACCGCGTTCACGACCGCCTCCAGCCAGACCGGCTCGGGAATGAGCGCCTCGGGGGCGAAGCGCTCGTTGGGCCCCAGCCGCACCGCTTCCGGAAGCCAGCGGCGCAGGAGCCGCGCCGCGCCCTGGATCTGCTTCACCAGGGAGCCTTCGATGCGGCGGTCGGCCAGCACGTTCCCCCTCGCCCCCGTCTCTCGCGAGGAGCCGCGATAGCGCAGCACGCGTACCGCCGCCTCCGGAAAGGCCAGCTGGGGCGCCTCGCCCAGCACCAGCAGCCCCGCCACCGTCGCCCCCGGCGCGCCCTCCTGCTCCACCGCCAGCCCCCGCGCCCTGAGCACGGTGGCCGCCGGGCTGCGGGCGTGGGTCGCCCGCACGAAGCGGGCCACCGCCCGCTCGTCGAAGGGCGCCGCTCCCGCCTCGGGGACGGGCGACCCGTCGAAGGCCGACTCGCCCTTGTCGTACAGCAGTTCCTGCGCCTCGGTTGGCGAGAGCCGCCGCGTGCTATCCCCGATTCGCAGGTACACGTCGCCCTTCACGTTGCGGTGGACCCTCGCGCTCGAATCGACATCGAGGATCGCGATCTCGTCCTCCTCGCCCCTCGCGTTGACGCAGGCGATCGTCTCGAAGCGCAGGCTCGCGGGGGGCTCCACGAACTTCGTCGAGGCCTGGCGCCACTCGTTGATGCGCCGCTCCGTCTCCTGTCCGATGCCGACCAGGCGCCCGTCCTGGATGCCGATCACGATCCGCCCACCGTCCCCGTTCGCGAAGCCGGCGATGACGTCCCCGAGTTCGCGCGCCTGGATGCGCGGGCCCTTGCGCTCAAGAAACTGCCCCTCGGGCGTCTTCACGAGCTGGTCGATGAGGCCTTCGGGCGGCGGCGCCGGCGATCGCGTGCGGGCTGCGCGTTCGGGCATGAACGCAGCATGGCATGGACATGAACGTTTTTCAAGCTCCCGCCAAGCCTGAAGGTGGCGGGTGAGGGCTTGGCAGGAGCTTGAAGAATATTCAAGCTTTCTCGGAGGCGGCGCCCCGCTCACGTCATGGAACGGACTTGGAGATTTTTCAAGTAATGGCCATGCTTTCCAGCGTCCCGCCCGCGTATCATGTCCCCCGCCATCAACCGCCGGAGGTGTGGTCATGCCACGACTCGACGACAACGATGCCGGCTTCGCCGGTATCTACAGCAAGCACCCCGAGCTCTGGGAGGCTTTCCAGGTCCAGTGGGGCACCCTCTGGGAGTACGGCTCCCTCGAGCCCCGCATCCGCGACCTTATCCGCATCAAGTCCGCCACCCTCCACGCCTGCGATTTCTGAGCGCCCGCGCGCACTGCTGCGGCGCAGCAGGACGGCATGGACGAGGGCACCATCGCGGCCATCCACGACCCCGAGAACTCCAACCTCGAACCCCGCGTGAAGCTCGCCATGCTTTTCGTTGAACGCTGGGTCGCGGACGACGCCCGCTCGATCGACGACGCCTTCTTCGCCGAGCTGCGCGAGCACTTCAGCGAACGCGAGGTCCTCGAGCTCGCGATCACCGCCGGCACCGTCGAGCTCTCGCACAAGTTCAACACCGCCTTCGGCGTCGTCCCCCGCCACGAAGGCGACACCTACCAGGTGGGCACGCCCGGCGCTCCCCAGTACATGCGCGACCACCTCGCCTCCCTCGGCATCGAGTCGCCCCGGGCCACGGCGGAGCGCTAGCGTGACCACGGCGGCGACGGTCCCCGAGCTGCTCGCCGCCGGCGCCCCCACCGCCACCGCCCTCCAGCTCGCGGCCGGCCGCGATGCCACCTACGCCGACTTGCGAGCCTCCGTTGAGTCCCTCGCCGGGCAGCTTCGCGGCCTCGGCATCGCCCCCGGCGACCGCGTCGCCCTCGTCCTCCCCAACAGCCCCGGCATGGCCGCCGCCTTCCTCGCCGCCGCCACCGCCGGCGCCGCCGCCCCCCTCAACCCCCGTTACCGCCAGGAGGAGCTGGCCCTCTCCTTCGAGGAGCTGGGCGTGCGCGCTGTCGTCGCGAGCCCCGGCGCGGAGGAGCTCCCCGCCCTCCCCGGCGTCCGCCGCCTCCACCTGGAGGGCGACGGCCTCGACCTGACCCTGACCGAGAACGGCGAGCCCGTCCCCCCCGCCCCCGGCCCGCCCCCCGCCCCGGCCGATGTCGCCCTCGTCCTCCAGACTTCCGGCACCACCTCCCGCCCCAAGACGGTGCCCCTCACCCACGCCAACCTCGGAGTCTCCGCCGCCAACATCGCCGAGTCCCTCGCCCTCGGCCCCACCGACCGCTGCCTCATGGTGATGCCCCTCTTCCACATCCACGGGCTCATCGCCGGGCTGCTCGCGCCCCTCGCCGCCGGCGGCGCCATCGCCTGCCCCGGCGACTTCAACGCCTTCCGCTTCTTCGAGTGGCTCGATGCCTTCCGGCCGACCTGGTACACGGCCGTCCCCACCATGCACCAGCTCATCCTCTCCCGCGCCGGACGCCACGCCGAGACGCTCCAACGCGCGGACCTGCGCTTCGTCCGCTCCTCCTCTGCCCCCCTCCCGCCGGTCGTCCTCGAACGCATCGAGGAGACTTTCGGCGCCCCCATGATCGAGGCCTACGGCATGACCGAGGCCACCCACCAGATGGCCGCCCAGCCCCTCCCGCCGGGCGTCCGCAAGCCCGGCGCCGTGGGGCGGCCCACCGGCATCGAGCTGACCATCCTCGACCCCGCCGGCGACCCCCTCCCCCCCGGCGAGCGCGGCGAGGTCTCCATCCGCGGCGAGAGCGTCACCGCCGGCTACGAGGCCAACCCCGAGGCCAACGCCGACGCCTTCACCGCCGCCGGCTGGTTCCGCACCGGCGACGAAGGCTATCTCGACGACGACGGCTACCTCTTCCTCACCGGCCGCCTCAAGGAGCTCATCAACCGCGGCGGCGAGAAGGTCGCCCCCCGCGAGGTCGAGGAGGTCATCCTCCGCCATCCCGCCGTGCGCCAGGCCGTCTGCTTCGCCCTCCCCCACGCCACCCTCGGCGAGGACGTGGCCGCCGCCGTCATCCGCAACGAAGGCGCAGACCTCGACGCTGCCGCCGTCCGCGACCTCTGCGGCGAGCACCTCGCCCCCTTCAAGGTCCCCCGCACCGTCGTCTTCGTCGACGAGATACCCGTCGGCCCCACCGGCAAGCTCCAGCGCATCGGCCTCGCCGAACGCCTCGGCCTGGGGTGACCCGGTGACCGCATTCGGTGGGAACGCGCCGGCCCTTCTGCTACAGTAGGGACATGGCAAGCGTGTCGCGAAGCAAGGAAGTGGTGGTCATCGCTCCGGCCCTGCGCGAGAAATTCGGCTGGGGCGACGAAGGCGAGATCATCGAGGTCGAATGCGACGGTGAGATGGTCGCCTTTTTGCTTCCCCCCGCGCACAGCGAATCGCTCGCAGGAAGCCTTGCCCCCTACACCAACGTCACCCTGACCGAGGACGAGTGGGACGAAGCGCGTGGGCGCGCCTGGAGTGAGGCGACGGCCAACGAGGTTCCACCGCCCAAGTGAACGCGCTGCTGGACACGCCCGTGTACACGTTCGACCGGCGATTCCCGTCCGAGGGCATCGCCGTCCTCTCGCCTTAGCCCTCCATCCTCCCACCCCTCCTATAATTCCCCCACCCCAACCTCCAGGAGACTCCCGTGCCCGACTACGAAACCCTGCTCCTCGACCGCGTCGGCACCGATGGCCGCGTTGGACGCATCACCCTCAACCGCCCCGAGAAGATGAACGCCCTCTCCCAGGAGCTGCTCTTCGAGTTCAACGAGGCCCTCCACGACTACGAGGCCGACGACAGCATCCGCGTCATCATCGTCAAGGGCGCCGGGCGCTGCTTCAGCGCCGGCTACGACCTCACCCCGCCCCAGGGCCGTGGCGCCGATGCCGTCGTCCGCCGCCACCGCGCCGTCGACGACGAGGGTCGCCGCCTCCTCTGGAACATCCGCACCGGCATGCAGCAGATCACCGACATCCAGATGTACTACTGGAACATGGCCAAGGTCACCATCGCCCAGCTCCACGGCTACGCCCTCGCCGGCGGCTGCGAGATGGCCATGATGTCCGACATGGTCACTGCCGCCGAGGACGTCCGCATCGGCCACCCCGGCGTACGCGGCCTCGGCGTCGCCCGCAACGGCGCCATCTTCCCCCTCGTCCTCGGCATGCGGAAAGCCAAAGAGCTCTACTACACCGGCGATAACATCACCGGCCGGGAGGCCGAGGAAATTGGCATGGTCAACTACGCCTGGCCCGCCGACGAGCTCGAGGAGCGCACCACCGCCTTCGCCGACCGCATCGCCAACCTCAGCGCCGACCACCTCGCCGTCGCCAAGACGAGCATGAACCGCTTCTACGAGAACATGGGCATCTACTCGTCCGTGCGAAGCTCCACCGACCTCGACGCCGCCGGCCAGTTCACCGCCCAGGCCTACGAATGGCAGGACCGCACCCGCCAGGCCATGGAGAGCGGCGGCGGCCTCAAGGAAGCCCTCGACTGGCGCGACGGCCCCTACCGCGACTACCGCGCCAGCGGCCGCTAGTCGCGAGTGGTTGGTGGCTAGTGGCGGGTGACTAGTGGCGGGTTACGACCACCAGTCACTAGCCACCGACCACCGACGACCGACCACCGACCACTAGAACGGCAACCCCTGCTTCCCCAGCAGGTCGCGCGCGAAGGTGACTCGGCCCAGGTGGCCGTTCGCGTGCCCGATGAGCCCGTGCCCGATCGCCTCCATCCGCGAGATCTCCCCCCACGGACGGAACAGCTGGAACGTCGCCAGGTACTCGTCGCTCATCCCCGCGATGCGCGGCACCACCGTCTCCCGCAGCGCATCCCCGTACCGGTCGAACTCCTCCGCCGCCGGGAAGCGCAGGTCGTACGCCTCGTCCGGCGTCAGGTTCGTGCCCTGCTCCACCCGCGGCAGGTCCCACGCCTCGTCGAACCCTTGCGTCAGCCACACCGGCTGCTCCCGCTCGAAGGCGAAGTGGATGATGTTGTCGATCGTCCGCTGCACGTGCCACACGTCGAACCCGATCGAGTTCGACCGCCGCCCCTGCGTGTCGTTCAGCTCCTCGATGGTCAGGTCCGCGACCCCCCGCCGGCAGTAGTCCAGCACCCGCTCGACCAGCCGCGAGTACTGCGCCTGCAGCGTCGCATCGACCCCCATCCCCGGCAGGTTCCCCGGCCTCGTCATGGCGTGTGCTCCTTCAGGAAGCTGCGCACCGCCTCGATCGTGGCCGGCAGCTTCGCCTCGCTCCGGCAGTCCACGTCCAGGCAGTGCGCGTTCGGCGCGTCCCGGCAGATCTGCTCGGCGATGCTCGTCGGGTGGAACACGTCGCTCCCCGGCAGGATCAACAGCGGCGTCTCGCACTGCTGCACGAACGCCTCGTCGACGCTGAAGTAGGGTGGCCGGTCCGGCCAGATCGCGTCCGCGTACCGCTCGATCAGGTCGATGTACGCCTCCGCGCTCATCGCCCCGATCTCCGCGCGGAAGTCCGCGTCGTCGTGGATGCGCCGCGCGAACGGCCCCGCCGCGTTGTTCGCCATGAAGACCCGGTTCTCCATCGCCGATGCGACCACCGCCCCCACGCCCTCCTCCCGCGCCAGCGCCAGCGTCGGCTGGAACATGTCCATGAACGTATCGACCGAGTTCGTGTGGTTCAGCCCCACCGGGTCCTGCCCCACCCCCGACGCGATGCGTCCCGGCGCCTCCTCCGCGAAGCGCAGGATAAACGCCACGCCGATGCACCCCCCGAACGTATGCGCCCGCTCGACCCCGAGGTCGTCGAGCACCGCGATCTGGTCCGCCGCCATCACGTCGTAGGGCGCCGGCGCCGCGGGCGCGGGGCTCTGGCCCGCGTTCCGCTGGTCCATCCCGATGACCATGAAGTCGGAGGCGAACTCCGTAAGCGGGTTGATCGCGCTCACCGACCAGAAGTCGATCTCGCTGTTCACGCCGCCCGGCGCGAAGCACAGCAGCGGGAACCCCTCCCCGAACGTCTCGTAGTGAATGACTGCCCCATCGGGCCGCTCGATATCCGGCATGCGCCACCTCCGCGCGCCGGATTCTAGCGACTCCGCGTACGCCTCACGCGATGGGCTGCAGCGCCCCACTCAGCGCGACGCTAGTCGCGCGCTCTCCTCAGGCAGGGCGAAGCCCGCCGCTCTCCTCAGCGAGGGGCCGCAGGCCCGAGCGCTCTCCTCAGCCGCGCATCGCGAGCGCGCAGCAGTCGAGCGGAGAAATCCCCCGGCGCTCTACTCGACGTCGACCGTCGCGCCCGCCTCTTCCAGCTTGCCCTTGATCTCGTCCGCCTCGTCCTTCGCGATGCCTTCCTTGACCTTCGCCGGGGCGCTCTCCACGAGCTCCTTGGCTTCCTTCAGGCCCAGGCCGCTTACGACCTCGCGCACCGCCTTGATGACGTTGATCTTCTTCTCGCCGAAGCTCTTCAGCACGACGTCGAACTCCGTCTGCTCCTCGGCGGCAGCGGCAGCGCCGTCGGCGGCCGGAGCGGCGCCGGCCGCCATCATCATCGGCGCGGCCGCCGTGATGTCGAACTCCTCTTCGATCGCCTTGTTCAGGTCGCGGAGCTCGAGCAGCGTCATGCCCTTGATGATCTCGATGGCTTCTTCAATCTTCGTGGCCATTGCAGTTCCCCTCTGGTGTGTGTGTGGCGTTTCTGGCAGGCGAAGCCCCTTAGGCGGCTTCGCCCTCTTCGAGCTGGTTGGCGCGCGCCTCGATGAGGCCGTTGAAGTCCCGCAGCGTGGCCTGCAGCAGGCCCGCCAGGTTCTGCACGGGCGAGCGCAGCTTGCCCGCGATCTGGGCGATGAGCTCATCCCGCGAAGGCGTCTTCGCGAGCTCCTCCACCTCGGCCGCGCTCAGGATGTTCCCTTCGAGCCAGCCCCCGTGGATGGACAGGTTCAGCCGCGCCGACTGCAGGTACTCCATGAGCACCCGCGCCGGCGCCACCGGATCCCCGTAGCCCAGCGTCAGCGTCGTCGGCCCCTGCAGGAGCTCGGCCATCTCCGGACGGCCCGCCTCCTCCGCGGCCAGCTTCGCCAGCGAATTCTTGACCACGCGCACGCGCACGTCGGCGGGCCGCAGAGCGCGGCGCAGCGCCTGGAACGCCTGCACGTCGAGCCCGCTGTGGTCGCTCCCAATCGCGACCTCCGCGCGCTCCAGGTCCTGCTTGATTTCGGCGACAAGCGCCACCTTCTTCGCGGCAGGCACGAACGAAACTCCAGTCCAGCGTCGGGGAGAGAGGAATGCGAGGGGCGCGCAGAAAAGGCGCTCGCCTCGCGCATCACCTCGGCAGGCGCCGCTTGCGGCTTATCCCCACCAGGGGGACCTGCGGTCTCCGGCAATCGCTTGCGCCGTCGAGCGTACGATAGCCCACCTGTACGGGGAAGCGCCCTACGGACCCCCCGGTAGCGCCGACGCAATACCCGTGATCTGCCCGTCCGACAGGTGGTCCGTCGATCCTGCAGACACCAGCACCAGCTTCTCGCGCACCACGTCGAGGGCCGTGATCGAAGCGTTCCCCAGCTTCACCGGCACCACCCGGTCGTTCCGCGTCGCCTCGCCGATGGCCACGCAGATCGCGATGTAGTGGCTCACCACGATCACGTCCCCGTCGCCGCTGCCGAACTCCGTCAGCGTCTCGACCACCCGCCGGCGCCACGCCAGCAACGGCTCCGGCTGAGCGCTCCAGGTGCTCTCCATGAACGGCCCGATCGTCGCCTTGCGCTCCTCCGGCGGCACACTCGGGTCGAACACCTCCGCCACTTCCTGGCGGATCTCCGGCTCCAGCCCGAACACCTTCGCGATCGGCTCAGCCGTCTCGCGCGTGCGCCGCAGCGGCGAGACCACCAGCCGCGTCGGCTCCCGGCCGCTCAGCGCCCGCGCCGCGACCGCCGCCTGCTCGTGGCCGAGGGGCGCCAGCCCCGGGTCGAGGTCATCGAGGCCGGCGGCAGCCAGGCCGTGACGGACCAGGTACAGCGTCATGCCGCCCTCAGGACCCGTCGCTGAAGAACAGCTTCAGCACCTCGTCCGAGAGGGTCACGTTCATGATGTGGGCGCGCTGCAGCGCCTCCCAGTAGTAGCGGTAGGTCGCGCGGTCGTGCAGGTCGCCCTCGTGCTGGATGGGCCCCCAGTCCGCCTCGAACGCCTTCACCAGGATCGCCTGCCCCAGCTCCACCTCCGGCAGCTCCGGCGCCAGCGCGCGCGTAATCGGCTCGATCTGCGCCGGGTAAATCGACCACTGCCGCATGAACCCGAACTCCTCGCGCGCCCGCCGCGCGTCGCCGTAGATGACGTCCTGGTCGCGCAGCTCGAGCGTCACGTTGTGCGCCGGCACAACCCCGTGCGCGAGCGCCGCCGCCACCACGTTCCCCTTCGCCCGACGGATGAGCTGGTGGTCGAACTGTCCCGGCGAACGCATCGCCGAGGCGGGAATCGTGCCGTGGTGGGCCGAAACGAAGTCCATCAGCCCGAAGTCGAGCACCTGTACGTTCGGCAGCCCCGCCAGCTCCCAGCAGTCGTGCAGCGCCCCGTGCGTCTCGATGAGCACGTGGATCGGGATCTCCCGGTCGATGCCCGCCTTCTGCGTGCGCTCCCGGATGTACGTGATCATCTCGTCGCCCTGGCTCGCCTCCGTGCACTTGGGGATGGTCACGTAGGCCACGCGGTCGCCGGCCTCCCCCACCACGATGTCGGCGTCCGCCTTCCAGTGGTCATGGGTGTAATCGTGGATGCGGACGCCCGCCATGTTGTGCTCGTTGCCGGCGCTGTTCTGCATCCGCGCCGCCATCTGCGCGTGCTCGCGCTCCTCGCCCGTCGGCGCCCCGTCCTCGAGGTCCATGGTGATGTCGAAGACGCCCCCCAGCTCGTTCTGCAGCTCGAACGCCTTCGCGATCCGCTGCTCCGTCCCCGCGAAGTGCTCGCACACGGGAATGATGGGCATCAACGGCTCGCCCTCGAAGAGCGCCTCGTTCGGATGTCGGGGCATGGAACGCCTCCCTGACGTATCTGGAATCTCGCGGTTATCGCAAAGTGCGCAGGCCAGTATCGGCCCTCACCGCCCCACGGTCACGCCCGCAGGAAGCGCTCGATGAACTCTTCGGCGGTCTCCGGCTCTAGGCCGTAACTTCGACAAGCATCGCGGATCGTGTTGTCATCCGCGATCACGATGACTCCTAGGCCCGCGCGGCTGCACTCGATTGCCAGCGCGACGACGTGGGGGTCCGCGGGATCCCCCTCTGGGGCGCCCTTCGCGAGATTGGGGAACCTGGTGATTAGGTCTACCAGAACCTCATCATCTGCCGGCTTTAGGGGTCCGATGAGGCCCTTGGCATCCGCCGCCCAGAGCGCAAGGTCGTCAGGGACTGCTACCTCGCCGATCTCTTCCCACACCTGTCGGGGGAAAGTGAGCTCGCCGCGGCGAACGAAGTCGAGTAGCCATGGCCAGAACCTTGCTTGTTGCTCCTCAGAGAGGCGCCTCTTGAAGTTGATGGCGGCGCTGGAGTCGAGCACCCACATGGTCCCCCTGTCGAATCCAGGGAGGGGGGCGGTCATGCAGAGAGTTGCTCGCGTGCGGCCGGCAGGAGAGTCCGGTCAAGCCGGAGGTAATCACTGGCATCGAGTTCGTTGATGCGGTCGGCCCCTAGGGCGTCAATGATCGTCCCCACGGCGAACGCTCCGTACTCATCGATGCGTGCTCTTGGCGTTGATCTCCCCCGACCACCTGTGCTGCCCCTGTCTCGGTCGACATACGGCCACGCGTCCCTTGCTCGGACGTAGGCGTTATCGACGAATCCTGTGTCTTCAAGGGCTACTGCCGCGGCAAGGAGACTGACCTTGAAGTGGTCCGCAACGTGCTGCACGAGGTCGAGGTCCTCAAGTCCTGCGGACTCCACCACTACGGTCAGGCGAGGGCGTGGCATCAGCGCATGACTCGCCACCCTGTCGCACCAGCGTTCGGTACCTCCGCCGTTTCGAGACGCGCAAGAAGTGTCGTCACGACGCGCCAGGTGGGACAGTTCGTGGAACAGGGTGAAGCACCGTGCCGGGTAACCGTCGGCGGTGTTGACGGCGACCATCGGGGCTCGGCTGCTGTTCAGAGCGAAGCCCCTCACGCCCTCTTTCCCGAGGGGGACTGCCAGCACTGCGATCCCGTTCCTCTCAAGCGCCTCCCGCCAGCCACGAAAGGCCGTCCGAGCGTCCTTCCACCCCTGCTGCTCGGCCCACGTAACTCCCGTCCACTCGCGCACTACTTCGGCAGTGCGCCTTGTTTCGTCCTCGCCGCGTGGAACCGCCGGTAGGTGGGGTGGACGCTCGGCGAGCCTCTCCAGCATCTCCTGTAGGTGGCGCGCCCTGCGTACCCAGAGCCGTTCATCAAAAGTCAGTTCTGAATGGTCGACCGATCGTTCCCCTGCTGGCCTCCGGAGGCCGTCCGGGAGAGACGTCTCGGTTGGAGCCTCAGGCAAGAAGAAAAGAACGCGGGGTCGCTTCAGCGTGTTCGCAAGCTTTGTGAGCTGGCCCTTTGTGGGTCTGCTGGCGCCATGCATCCATGCCTCAACATCGGACACCTCGGCACCTACGCGGCTGGCGATGTTCTCCACCGACATGCCGCTCTCATCGATGGCCCACTTGACGACCTCGGGAGTGACTGGTGCCTCAGGCATGGGTTCTCCTGTCAGAAGGATACATGCGCGTCAAGCCCACCCCGCCAGCGCCGCCTCCACCGCCCCCCGCACCGCCTCCCCGGCCTCCCCCGGCACCGTCTCCCCGAGGTCGCCCAGGCGCGCCTCGATATACGCCCGCGCCGACTCCACGCTGGAGACATCGTCGCTCGCCGCCGCCTCCGCCACGAGCGCCTGCGCCAGCCGCCCCGGGTCGGCCGCGATCGCCGCCGCCGCCTCGCCGAGATCGGCGAACGGCTCCGCGAGCATCCTCCGGAGCTGGGTGAGGCGTATCTCGTCGGACATGCGCGCCTCCGCCGCCGCTGGCGGCTAGCGCGCGGGCGGCGCTTCCTGCCGGGGTGGACGGATCTTGTTGTAGCAGGTGCTGCAGTACACGGGACGGTCGCCCCGCGGCTGGAACGGCACCTCCGTCATCTGGCCGCAGTCGGCGCAGGCGGCGGGGTGCATCTGGCGCGGCGTCTTGCCGCCGAAGCTGGCGAAGTTCCCGTAGCGCACGTACCCGTCCATCTCCTCCAGCGAGCTGCGGTTCGAGCGACGGGCCTGGCGGCAGGACGGGCAACGCGAAGGCTCGTTCATGAGCCCCTTGTTCGCGTAGAACTCCTGCTCACCGGCGGTAAAGGTGAAGCTGGTGCTGCAATCGCGGCAGACGATCTGCTTGTCGGCGTAGGCCAAGGGACAGGGCTCCTTCCCCGCGGATCTGCGATCCAGTGTACCAGCCGCCCAGCTACGGCTAACTGACAGTGTGCGGGAAGCACGACTTCAGGACAGCCACTGCTGGAAGGGCGCTACCGCTGGAACCGTAATAGTCGACGGCCTGAAAGCAGCCGCTCGTTGGGTACATGGGGTCTCTCGACCCCTACCCTGACGAGCTCCCCCGTCATGCCGTCACCACGCTCCTGAAAGCCGAGCGTCTCCTCATAGAATTTTGGCGCCGCGCGCGGAAGCTGAAGCTTGTGGACCCCCTTGTTGCGAGGGTGGTAGAAAGTCCAACGCTCACTCTCCAAAGCCAACCGCAAGTTGACGGTGCGAACATGCCCATTCGAAATGTCTTCGATGTAGGAAGGAAGCGAGTGATCTCGGCTCAGCACGAGTGCGTGCTTGGGGTCCAGGGGAAACCAAATCTCCAGAGCGGTTTCCAAGCCGACGCTCTTGGCCGGACTTCCGGGCACGGGTTCACCAAGCATGGATAGCGGGCTATCTGAAGTGACAAACTCGGGCCTGTTGATGCTCACGACGATCCAGTGCCAACCGGTCAGCAGGATGGGGACCAGTTGCTCAATTCCATCCAGAATCGCTCCGCTAAGCGACTTGTCCTCGGCCGTGACGTAGAGCTCGCCGCTAGTCAATTGCGCAAGGAAACGTTCAGCAGTTTCCCTCTCGGCCTCGGTCTCAAAGTCACCCTCTTCCAGGCGTTGACTTAGGTTGGCTTGTGCTTGCAGGTTGAAGATGTACTCAGCTGACTCCTTCATGAAATTTCGATACTGCCGGGTGCGGCGTAACTGGAGAACTATGTAGGAAGCAAGAATCTCGCGGCCCACCTCATCCACTGCATGGGTAGCCACAGTTGCTCGGATGGCCTCTGCGGCTGCCGACTCCTGGGTACCGAGGAATTCCTCTAGCGCGTGTGGAGGGAGACTCGAGGAGTCCGGAAGTCGGTAGAAGTCGCGTTCTACGGCCACATTCTTGGCTGCCGTAACAACGCTCTTGGCCTGCTTGCGGTCGAAGGCGCCGATTCTCCCTTGCGGGTCGGTGAAGCGCTCTAGGTAGAACTGAGGCACGTAGTGATGGCGCCTCGGCTCGGGTTGCTTCGCTGCCACTAGTCAGTCGGTCCTTTGGAGGCGCGGGGTGTGCAAGGCCGCAGAGTACCTCCCTCAGTGTAGGAGACCCACCGCAGGAGACCGAAATCGCCAGGGGCGATCACTCCCTGCCCCCACCAGCGACGCCACCTCCGCCACCTCGTCCCCCGTCAGCACCCACTCCACCGCCGACGCGCCAAGGCAGGCTCTCAAGGGAAGTGGCGGTAGATTTCGCGCCGGTGCAGGAGGCGGACAAGGATGGCCGTATCGCCGTCGACAATGATCCCCAGGCGGTAATCTCCGATGCGGACTCGGTAGTGTTTCGGGTAGCCCTTCATGCCCGCCAGGCCGGGAACACTGGCAACAGATGGCGCTCCCTGCAGTTGCTCGATGATGCGCTCGACCCTTCGGCGCAGCTCGGAGTTGCGTTCTCGCCGCATGTCCCGACCGAAGGAGGTTCTGTACCTAATCTCCATCCCGGTCTCTCAGGATGTCCAGAACCTCCTGTGAGTCCATGAGTGGAGTCTTCATCCCCTCAGCGATTGCACGGGCGAACGCCGCGTCCTCCTCCTCCTCGCTCGCGAAGCCATCCGCTTCGAGTGTGAGGAGCACCTCAGCCCCCTCCTCGAGATCAACCTCGTCCAGGGGCTCGAAGATTCCCCCCCGGAATCGCGCCCTGACAGACTTGATCATCGTCGTCGCCTCCGGCGATCACCATCATGGCACGAGCGCCTTCCCCGTGTCGTTTCCCCTACCCCACCAGCGACGCCACCTCCGCCACCTCGTCCGCCGTTAGCACCCACTCCACCGCCGACGCGTTCGCATCGACCTGCTCCGGCTTCGTCGCCCCCGAGATCACGCTCGAGACGTGCGACTGCGACGACAGCCACCCCACCGCCAGGTCCAGCACCGTGTGACCCCGCTCGCCCGACCACGCCTCCAGCCGCTCCAGCGTCGCGAAGTTCTCGTCGGTCAGCACACCCTGGGCGCGGTCGCCCCACGCCGCCAGACGCGTCCCCTCCGCCACCCCCTGCCCCTGGCGGTACTTGCCCGTCAGGAACCCGCTCGCCAGCGGGAAGTAGGGCAGCATCCCCAGCCCGTACTGGTTGCAGGCCGGGATGACCTCCGTCTCCACCGCCCGCTCCATCAGGTTGTAGTGGTTCTGCGCCGAGACCATCTTCGTCAGGTGGTGCGTCTCCGCCGTCCAGTGCGCCTCCGCGATCTGCCAGCCCTTGTAGTTCGAGTTCCCGATATAGCGCACCTTCCCCGACCCCACCAGGTCGTCCAGCGCCCGCAGCGTCTCCTCCATCGGCGTGTCCGGGTCCGGCATGTGCATCTGGTACAGGTCGATGTAGTCCGTGCCCAGACGCCGCAGGCTCGCCTCGCACGCCTCCGTGATGCGGTGGCGCGACCCGCCCCGGTCCATCGGCCCCTCCCCCATCGGCGCCGCGAACTTCGTCGCGATGATCACCTCGTGACGCCGCGCCCCCAGCGCCCGCCCCAGCATCTCCTCCGAGGCCCCCCGGCCGTACACATCCGCCGTATCGAACAGCGTGATGCCCGCATCGAGCGCCGCGTTCGTGACCTTCTCCGCCGCCCCGTAATCGATTCGCATCCCGAAGTTGTTGCAGCCCAGCCCCGCAAGCGAGACATGCAGGCCCGACCGTCCAAGCCGCCGGTATTCCATCGTTCCCCCATCGCCGGCCATCCCCGGCGCGATGCCGGAGTATACCGGGGAACGCCCCCTCCCCCGGCCGGGGGAGGGGGCGGTAAGCCGCCCCCCTGCGTGATAGCCTGCTGCGATGCCACGGGGATGGCACTGCGTCCTTGCGAAGCGTCCTGGCCTGCTGGCGACCATCGTCCTCGGAACGCTGGGTGTGATGGTTGCCACGGGCTGCGGCGAGGACGCCGACGGAACCGACCCGGGTGCGGATGCCCAGCCCGCGGCCACGCCGGTGACCGTCGAAGGGGTCGGTAAGGTCGAGGGTCCGGTGGCGATCTTCCTAGTGGCTGAAACCGAGAGTCTGGCCCTCCATCAGCGAGTAGCGTCGGTCGTGGAGCGTCACGTCCTCCTCCTGGGGACCAGGATGGCGGTGCCTTTCGCCTGGGACCAGATCCCTTGGGATCAGCTTCCCACCACCCTGTTTGTCGCGGTCGACCTGGCGTCCGGCGCGCGCTGGCCTCTGGAGGGAGTCTCTTCCCCCGTGGTCCTCGCACGGGATCGGCTGGTCGCGTGGGATGACGAGTCCATCCGGCGCCTGGCGCTCGATGGTCAAGTTGAAGAGGTCCTCTTCCAGTCGGATTTGCCGTTCTCGGAACCGTTCCTATCGCCCAATGGCCGCCTGATCGCGTTCACGACCACCGGTTCGAGCCCGCAGTCGACAAGGAGTGTCGTCCTCATCGACCTCTATTCAGGGGAAGAAGTGCTGGGCGTGCAAGATGGAGACACCCAAATTGGCGAACTCGTGCGGGCGCTGGAGCTCGATCCCGCGAATCTGAGTCTGGAAATCGCTCGCTGGAGCACCGACGGCTCCGCCCTCTGGGTCAGGGCCATGGTCCGTGGTTTCCCCGCGGTTCACGCCATTGTCGAGCTCGACGGCACCGTTCACGCATACCCCTCCCTGGAGATTCGTTCTGCAAACGAGCAGGTATTCACGTTCGCCTTCTCACCCGACTTGCGCTATCTCGTGCGGGGAAGGCTGCCGGAACATGGCTTTAGTCGTTGGAGACTTTTTGCCCCTGGTGTTCCCTATCTCGAGTCGCTGGAGATTGTGGACGTCGGCACCGGTAAAGAGCTGGCAGAGGTCACTGCCGATGAGGACACCCTCGTACACCTTGTCGGGCCTGTGGATGGGCAGGTTGTGTTCGCCAAGTTCCCAGAAGATGACCAGGGTGTCCCCGTATACGTCCTTGACGTCGCCACGGGCTCCGTCGTTGCCGAAGACGACCCGGACCCGTGGGGTGACAGGCGCCGGGCGATGTTCAGCGAGGACCACGCTGAACACAATCTGGCAATCTTCGGACGCTGCTTCGAAACCCGGACCGACCTGAAATTCTGCCACGAGACCATCAAGGTGCTGGTGGCGATGGCTGAGTCGAATAGCCAGCAGTCTCGAACGGGCCAGGAGGTGTGGAGGTTCATCGGCTTCATCTGGCTCGACTGACCCGGCTACCTAGGGCCCCCCGCCCCCTACCCCGTGAACCGCACCACCGGCGTCGTCCGCCCCCACAGCTCCTCCAGACGGTAGTACTCCCGCTTCTCCGGCGAGAACACGTGCACGATCACGTCCCCGAAGTCGATCAGCACCCAGCCGCTCTCCTTGCGGCCCTCCTCGTGGCGCGGCGGCACCCCCGCCTCCTTGAGCTCATGCCCCAGCCGTTCCACGATGGCACTGAACTGCAGCGGGGAGTGCGCCGTCGCCAGCACGAAGTAGTCCGCGAAGCTGGACGCCTTCGCGATGTCCAGCAGCGCAATGTCCTCAGCCTGCAGCTCGGAGAGAAGATCGATAATGCGGTGGGCGAGGGGCTCGGATTCCAGAGCGCGCCCTCCAGTCCGCTTGATGCGGTCTCAGGGAGAATAGCACAGCCATGAGCGCCCCCCGTGTTGTCTGCGCCATGTCCGGCGGTGTCGATTCCTCCGTCGCCGCCGCCCTCCTCGTCGAGCAGGGCTACGACGTCGTCGGCGTCACCATGCGCCTCTGGACCGAGGAGCGCCCCGACGAGCTCCGCGGCCACCAGCAGTGCTGCAGCGTCGAGGACATCGACGACGCCCGCCGCGTCGCCGGCCAGCTCGGCATCCGCCACTACGTCCTCAACTTCGAGGAAGCCTTCCGCCAGCACGTCGTCGAACCCTTCGTCGGCGAGTACGCCGCCGGCCGCACCCCCAACCCCTGCGCCCGCTGCAACGAGCACATCAAGTACCGCGCCCTCCTCGACCGCCTCCCCGCCTTCGATGCCGGCCTCCTCGCGACCGGCCACTACGCCCGCGTCGCCCCCGGCGCCGCCGGCCGCCCCCACCGCCTCCTCAAGGGCGTCGACGACTCCAAGGACCAGTCCTACGTCCTCTACATGCTCGGCCAGGAGCAGCTTGCGACCCTCCTCCTGCCCGTCGGCGACCTGCACAAGCACGAGGTGCGCGAAGTCGCCCGCCGCACCGGCCTCGATGTCGCCGAGAAGCCCGACAGCGTCGAGATCTGCTTCGTCCCGGGGAACGACTACCGCACGTTCGTCGCCGAGCGCGTCGAGCCCCGCCCCGGCGACCTGCGCGACACCGAAGGCGCCGTGCTCGCCCGGCACGAGGGCGTCGCCGGCTTCACCGTCGGCCAGCGCAAGGGCCTCGGGATCGCCCTCGGCGAACCCCGTTACGTGACCGCCATCGACGCCGCCACCAACGTCGTCACCGTCGGCGAGGAGGACGACCTCTACGCCGACCACGCCGCCGTCGACTCGGTCTACTGGGTCGCGGGCCAGCCCCCCGCCACCGGCGAGCCCATCGAGGCCAAGGCGCGCTACAAGGCCGAGGCCGCCCCCGCCACCCTCGCCGCCGCCACCAGCGCAACCGCCACCGTGCGCTTCGACCGCCGCCAGCGCGCCCTCACCCCCGGCCAGGCCATCGCCTTCTACCGCGGCGAGGAAGTGCTGGGGGGTGGTACCATCGCCCGAGCCTGGAGGTCCTGAAGGGGCGGTGCGAAGTTGATCTGGCGGCTCCTCCCGGCGCCCCTCCTCCTCATCGCCCTGGCCTTCGTGGCCCTTCCCGCCGGCGCCCAGTGGGACCACGCCACCGGCCTCGATGTCCGCGTCTGGCAGTCCGCCGACGACCCCGAGAACCTCGCCCTCAGCCTGCGCCTCCAGGGCGGCCGCTGGAGCCACCTCGGCACGGTCCCCCTCGATCTCAGCCGCCACAACGACTCCCGGCACTACCAGTACGCCGAGGTCCTCGCCCTCGGCGTCGAGCTGCGCGTCTGGCAGGCCACCTTCGACCGCGACATCCACTACGTCAGCGCCCGCCGCGTCGGCGGCCTCTGGGACGACGTGGGCACCATCAAGGTGGAGCTGGCCGAGACCAACCCGTCGGAAACCTGGCGTTACGGCGACCTCGCCCTCTCCCTGCCCTCCCCCGGACCCGACCGCGCCGTCCTCGTGAGCGCCGGCGGCGAGCACACCTGTGCCCTTCTCGGCTCCGGCGAGGCCGTCTGCTGGGGCGATAACGCCTACGGCCAGACCGATGTCCCGCCCGGTCGCTACCGCTCCCTCGATGCCGGCCAGTGGCACACCTGCGCCCTCACCGAGGCCGCCCGCGTCGTCTGCTGGGGCCAGGACTTCAACGGCCAGACCGACGCCCCCCGCGGCCGCTTCCGCTCCGTCAGCGCGGGACTCGCGCACACCTGCGCCGTCCGCGCCTCCGGCGGCGCCGTCTGCTGGGGGGCGAACGTCAGCGCCCAGCTCGATGCCCCCGATGGATCGTTCTACCTGCTCAGCGCCGGCGCCGAGCACACCTGCGGCGTGCGCGAGTCCGGCCTCGTCGAGTGCTGGGGCGATGACACCCACGGCCAGTCCGATGCGCCCTCCGGCCGCTTCCGCGCCCTCGAGGCCGGCGCCGAGCACACCTGCGGCATCAGCGACTCGGGACGCCTCGCCTGCTGGGGCGAGCGACACTGGCGCAACGCCTCCACCCGCGGCTACCGCTCCCTCGGCTCGGGCGAAGGCTTCACCTGCGCCGTCCGCATCACCGGCGCCGTCACCTGCCGCGGCGCCCTCGCCCGCGCCCCCCTCGGGACCTACCGCATGGTGAGCGCCGGCGCCGCTCACGCCTGCGCCCTCGATGAATCGGGCCGCGTGCGCTGCTGGGAGGACCGGAGCGACTACGGCGCTGCCACCCCGCCCCCCGGCGTGTTCGCCTCGGTGAGCGCCGGCAACTTCCACACCTGCGGCCTCCTCGATTCCGCCGAGGCCCTCTGCTGGGGCGCCGATCGCTCTGGCAGTACCGAGGTTCCCGACGACACGTTCCGCTCCCTCGGCGTGGGCGCCTGGCACGGCTGCGCCGTCCGCGATAACGGCGAGGCCGTCTGCTGGGGCCAGGACCTCGAGGGCAGCACCGACCCGCCCTCGCACTCCTACGAATCGATCACCGCCGGCCTGGGCTACAGCTGCGCCGTGCGCACCTCCGGCCGCATCGACTGCTGGGGCTGGAACCAGTTCGGCCAGTCCGGCGCCCCCTCCGGACGCTACACCTCCGTCGATGCCGGCGACGCGCACACCTGCGCCGTGGACCGCTTCGGCGCCATCGTCTGCTGGGGAGGCAACTGGCTCGGCCAGCTCCACGCCCCCGCCGGCGACTGGCAGTCCGTCAGCCTCGGCAGCGATTTCGCCTGCGCCCTCTCCGAATCCGGCGCCATCGCCTGCTGGGGCGACGACGCCTACGGCCGCGCCCAGCCCCCCGAGGGCTCCTGGCGCGCCGTCAGCGCCGGCTGGCAGCACGCCTGCGCCCTCTCGGAGTCCGGCCGGCTCACCTGCTGGGGCCAGGACAACTTCGGCCAGACCGACGCCCCCGCGGGAACCTACATCGACGTCAGCGCCGGCTGGACCCACACCTGCGCCGTCCGCGAAGGCGGCGAGGCCGTCTGCTGGGGCAACCAGCCCCACGCCAGGACCCGCCCCCGGCCACCCTGCGCTAGCCGGCAAGCGGGTTGGAGGCAGGCCGACGGCAAGGTCGTCATCAATGGTCAGCGTCGTTCTCACCACACCACCACTGCGCCTCTCCGCTGCGGTGTCTACATGTCTCATCAAGAAATGGCCTGATCGGACGGCGAGCGGTCGACCATCCAACGCGTCCCCTGCTATCCTCCCCTTGCTCGGGTAACTGGCGAATACGCGGAGTACCGCGGGGGAGCCCGAGTCAATACACAGTTTGGCCGCTCGCCTGGGCCGGTCCGTTCACACGGACGGGCCTTTTCGCTTCTCTGGAAGCGAAGCACGGAGGTGAGCGATGCGCGCTCTCATCGGCGTCTACGACAAGACCGGGATCGAGGACTTCGCCCGCGGGCTCCACGCCCTCGGCTGGGAACTCGTCTCCACCGGCGGCACGAAGCGGGCCATCGAGGCCGCCGGCGTGCCCGTCACCGGCATCGAGCAGGTCACCGGCTTCCCCGAGATGCTCGACGGCAGGGTCAAGACCCTCCACCCCGCCGTCCACGCCGGCATCCTCGCCCGCCGCGACCTCGCCGAGCACGGCGCCGCCCTCACCGAGCACGGCTTCGGGACCATCGATCTCGTCGCCTGCAACCTGTACCCCTTCCGCGCGGTCGTCACGCAAGAAGGTGGAGCCTCCCTCGCCGAGGGCATCGAGAACATCGACATCGGCGGCCCCACCATGCTCCGCGCCGCCGCCAAGAACCACGCCGACGTCGTCGTCCTCGCCGACCCCGCCGACTACGCCCCCACCCTCGAAGCGCTCGCCGCCGGCGGCCTCGACGGCGATGCCCGCCGCCGGCTCGCCTGGAAGGCCTTCCAGCACGTCGCAAGCTACGACAGCGCCGTCGCCGAGTGGCTCTGGGACGGCGACGCCTCGCCGCCCGCCCTCAGCGTCCCCCTCGAGCGCGTCGCCGGCCTCCGCTACGGCGAGAATCCGCACCAGGCCGCCGCCTTCTACCGCGATGCCTCCCTCGGCGAGGACGCCCTCGGCGGCATCGCCACCGCCGTCCAGCACCACGGCAAGGAGCTCTCCTACAACAACTACCTCGATGCCGACGCCGCCTGGAACGCCGTCAACGACTTCCCCGACCCCTCCTGCGTCATCGTCAAGCACACCAACCCCTGCGGCGCCGCCACCCGCGATGACCTGCAGGAGGCTTACCGCCTCGCCGTCGCCGCCGACCCCGTCAGCGCCTTCGGCGGCATCGTCGCCTTCAACCGCCCCCTCGATGAGACCCTCGCCCGCGAGCTGCGCGAGTTCCGCAACCCCACCGACGGCTCCACGCGCATGTTCTACGAGATCGTGATCGCGCCCGCCTACACCGAGGAGGGCCTGCGCATCCTCAAGGGGAAGTCCAAGGACCTGCGCATCCTCGAGGCCGACCCCCGCGCCCGCGGCGGCCGCTCCCTGCGCCAGATCGGGGGCGGCTGGCTCCTGCAGGACGCCGACGAGATTGCCCCCGAGGAGATCGACTACCAGGTCGTCTCGAAGACCCAGCCCACCCCCCGGCAGCTCGCCGACCTGCGTTTCGCCTGGCGCTGCGTGAAGCACGTCAAGAGCAACGCCATCACCCTCGCCAGGGACGGCCGCCTCCTGGGCATGGGCAGCGGCCAGCCCAACCGCGTGAAGTCCGTCGAGATCGCCATGGAGAAGGCCGGCGACGAGCTGAAGGGCGCCGCCCTCGCCAGCGACGCCTTCTTCCCCTTCTCCTGGAACGATGCCGTCGAGCGCGCCTGCCAGGCCGGCGTCGCCGCCATCGCCCACCCCGGCGGCAGCCTCCGCGACCAGGACTGCATCGACTGCTGCGACCAGTACGGCGTCGTCCTCGTCTTCACCGGCACCCGCCACTTCCGCCATTAGGGGGCGAGTGGCGAGTGGCTGGTGGCTAGTGGTTCGTGGTTAGTCCACCACCTCCCCGCCCGGGCGGGCGGCAGGGCGGCAGGGACCGACCACCAACCACCAACCACCGACCACCAACGGGACCAGCCACCAACCACTAGTCACCAGTCACTATGACCCTGGCGGAGAGGGTGGGATTCGAACCCACGAGGGGCTTGCACCCCTACACGATTTCCAGTCGTGCCTGTTCAGCCACTCCAGCACCTCTCCGCGCGGGGGCCCGGTTAGCGTAGCAAGGGCGGGCGACTCGGGCTTGTGGAGGCTACCGCTCCCGCCGCTCGCGACGGTTTTTCGTGAGCTCCCGGTAGCGCTCCCACAGCTCCGCTTCCTTCTCCTTCGCCCCCTTGCGCCCCTGCTCCACCGCCTCCTGCATCGCCGCCCGCAGCTCCTCCGCCATCTGCTCCGCGCTGCCTCCGTCCCCCTCCCCGATCACCGGCTCGTCCAAAGAACCCCCCGCGCTCATGACCCGCCCCGGAAGCGTCCCCCGAGCGACCCGAGCGAATCCAGCCCCTTGCGGATGCCGCTCACGACCGAGTAGACGCGGATGATGGGCGTCACCGCCGATTCGCCCACGAACTCGGCCGTCCCCCGCACCTCGTCCACCAGGTCGCGCGTCGAATCGAGCAGCGGCACCACGTTCTTGTTCACTGCCCGCCGCACCGAGAGGGCCACCCCGATGAGCACCGCCAGCAGGATGCACGCCAGTAGACCCACGAACGCCAGCAGGATGCCGAACGCCACCACCGCGATATCGCGCCACTCGCTCCAGCTATCGGGCGCCGACCACGTATCGGGTTCGGCCTGGTCGGGGAAGATGTTCCCCCCGAAGTAGCCGTCCACCAGCACCGCTACCACCAGGTACACGACGATGATCAGCACCGCCGCCAGGACGACCGTCAGGAAGAACCGCCACGCGCCGCGCATGCGATCATCATAGAGCCATCCCCGCACCCACGCCCTTCAGGGGCGTCCCCCGCCCTCCTAGCCGGGCACCAGGTCGAACAGGTCCAGCAAATTCGAGATCGCCTCGAACGTCGTCGCCCGCCCCAGCAGCAGGTCCACGTACGCCAGGTCGAGCGCGCTCCCGAAGGGCGCCTCCACCGCCTCCGCCAGCGCGTCCAGGTACTGCTGCGCCACCGGCTCCAGCGGCGCGCTGTCGTCCACGTCGTCCTCGTAGGAGGCCGCGATCAGCTCGGCGAAGGAGCGGTGCGTCGTGCCCGATTCCGGCAGCGCCTCCCGCCCGTGCGGACTCGCCAGGATGCCCAGCGATTCCGGCACCGCCTGCCCGCTGTTCAGCATCGCCAGCGCCTCGATGTTGAAGTTCCGCGCCAGCGGCGAGTCATCCCGTGCCAGCTCCGGCTGCGAGAGCAGCAGGTGGACGTAGAGGTACACGTCGATCGCGCTCGCCACGATCTCCTCCGTCAGGCTGTCGACCCGGTCGCAGTGGATCGCCTCGTGCGCGATCAGCGGCATCAGCAGCTCGAAGGGCGCCGCCTCCAGGTCCGGCCGGATCGAGAGAATGCGGCGGCCGTCGTCGGCGTAGGTCACGCGCGCGGCCAGCTCGGGATCGCCCGGCGGCTCCTGGAACCCGATGAACGCCGCCGGCTCGCCCGTGCAGTTATCCGCCCCCAGCAGGGAGCGCACGGCCGCGTCGGCGAAGGTCCCCGCCAGCGCCGCCAGCGCCGCCCGCGCCTTCGCCGAGGGCACGATCTCCGGGTCGATGCCGTCGTACAGGGCCAGCGCCACCTCCTGCACCCGCTCCGAGGCGTTGCGCTCGTCCAGGTGAACCTGCAGCGAGGTCCGCACCCGCACCGGATCGCGGTCCCGTGCCGTGGGCGCCTCCTCGGGAAGCGGTTCCACCAGCGAGAGATCCCCGAACACGAGCACCCCGCCCGCCAGCACCACCCCCAGCTCCGTGAACTGGCTCTCGACCGGGATCGAGATCTCCTCCCCCGCCCCCTCCAGCGCCCCGCCCGCCACGTGCAGCTTCGATCCGTGCACGATGAGCCCGTTCACCACCAGCTCCACGATCCGCGGGCTGACGAGCGTGACGGTCTCGATCTCGGGCTCGGCCAACGGGTGGCCCGTCAGGGGCGAACCCTCCGGCGGCGACAGGCGGAAGGCCGTGTGGATGGCCCGCGGCGTCACCGGCTCCACCGGCCCGTCGAATCGCACCCGCACCAGCGACCGCGCCTGCGGCAGGTCGTCCTCGTAGAGGCGCTCGGCTATCGCCTCGCTCAGGTAGAGCGGTGCCCGGGGCGGCTCGCGCTCGCCGCCGCACGCTGCCGTCAGCAGCAGCGCCAGCGCCGCCAGCCCCCCGCCCAGGATGCGAATCATGCGGAAAGCCTACCCCGCCCCGCCCGCTCGTGGCGCTCGCGCGGCTTGCCCTCCCTCCCCCATCATGGGCGCGTGAACGACTCCCCCGGCCCATCCACATCCCCGCGCGGAACCCCCTGGGTCGAGCGCAAGCGCAAGCCCGATGGCAGCGAGCGCCGCTACCGCTGCGCCCTCGAATACGCCTCCGACTCGCTCGTCGTTGTCAGCTACGTCATGCGCCAGGGCGGGGCCGTCTTCGGCACCCCCATCGATATCCCCCCGGGGTCCGTCTCCTACGGCTACTTCTGGCGCTCGCGGCCCTACACCGTCTACCGCATGCGCGCGGGCGACCGCATCATCGCCCACCGCTTCGATGCCGTCGCCGGCGTGCGCCTGCGCGAGGGCGAGGTCTCCTACCGCGACCTCGCCCTCGACTGGTGGCTCACCCCCGCGGGCCAGCTCATCGAGGAGGACCGCGACGAGTTCGAGGCCCTGCGCGATTCCGGAACCTTCAGCCCCGCGGAAGTCGCCGCCGTCGCCCGCGCCGGACGTGTCATCGCCCGCGCCCCCACCCGCCTCCTCCCCGAGCTCGCCGCCATCGAGCGCCGCCTCGGAATCGCCTGACGAAACGGGCGAATGGGCCGCCCTCAGTCGCAGCCCGTAGCGATGGCCAGCGCGCCACGGCTAGACATCCCCGGCACGCCAGTCTTCCGGCCAGACGCGGGACTCGCCCCACTCAAGCTCCTCGTCGGTCTGCGGGAATCTGCCGTAGCCTTCCGCATACTGCCGATCGATGTCCTTGGCCGCCTTCTGAGCAAGGTAGGCCGCGGCAGCTTCGCGTAGCACCGCCGAACGCCCTCGCTTCCTGACTTCGGGATGTGCGTCGAGGCGCGCCAGCAGGGCCTCGTCGAACGTGATTTGAATCACCTTCACCGCCTCGATAGTACCGTAGGCCTGTGGCTGCCACGCCTCTCCCCATCTCCCACATCCTCGACGCCCTTGAGCGCATGCACGGCGCCGAGCGCTGGCACTGGACCCCCGCGAGCGACCCCTTCGAGGTCGCCCTCGGCGCCATCCTCGTGCAGCACACCGCCTGGACCAACGCCGAGCGCGCCCTCGACCGCCTGCGCGAGGCGGACGCCCTCGACCCCGCCGCCCTGGCCGCCCTCCCCGACGCCGCCATCGAGGAGCTCATTCGCCCCAGCGGCCAGTACCGCACGAAGGCCCGCAAGCTGCGCGCCTTCCTCGACCTGATCGCCGCCCACGGCTCCCTCGCCGCCCTCCTCGCCCTCCCCGCCCCCGCCCTGCGCGAGCGCCTGCTCGGAACCTGGGGCATCGGCGAGGAGACCGCCGACGTCATCGCCCTCTACGCCGCCTGGAAGCCCGCCGTCGTCGTCGATGCCTACACCCGGCGGCTCTTTGCCCGGGTCGGCCTCGGCCCGCCCCCGGACGCCCCCTACCGCGACTGGCAGGCCTACCTCGCCGCCGAGCTACCCGATGACGCCCCCGCCCTCGCGCGCTTCCACGCCCTCGTCGTTCTGCACGGCAAGCGCCTCTGCCTCGCCCGACGCCCCCGCTGCGGCGATTGCCAGCTCGCCCCACGCTGCGCCTTCGCCCCCACCCCGCCCCTGTCCCCTTGAGGCCCGCGCGGGTACCGTCGCACGATGCAGGTCGGGATCATCGGGCTGCCCCGCGCGGGCAAGACCACCGTCTTCAACGCCGTCTCCCGCGGACTCGCCCCCGTCGGCGGCTTCGGCGGCGCGAGCAAGCCCAACATCCGCTCCGTCGCCGTCCCCGACCCCCGCGTCGACCGCCTCTCCGGGATCTACAACCCCAAGAAGTCGACCTACGCCACCGTCGAGTACGTCGATTTCCCCGCCGCCGGCGAGCACTTCGGCGGCGGCCAGGGCCTCGGCGGCCGCTTCCTCAACGAGCTCGCCGCCGTCGATGCCCTCATCCACGTCGTCCGCGCCTTCGAGGACGACGCCGTGCCCCACCCCGAGGGCTCCATCGACCCCGGCCGCGACATCGGCATCATGGACCTCGAGCTCGCCTTCGCCGACCTCGCCCTCATCGAACGCCGCATCGAGCGCATCGACCCCGAGCTGCGCACCCTCAAGGCGGGCGAGCGCGGCCAGCTCCAGGCCCTGCGCGACCTCCTCGAACGGCTCAAGGACGAGCTCGAGGGGGAGACCCCCATCCGCGCCATCCCCCTCTCCGGAGACGAGCGCCGCCTCCTCGCCGGCAGCCAGTTCCTCACCGATAAGCCCCTCCTCGACCTCGTCAACGTGGGCGAGGACGACCTCCCCCGTCGCCTCGATCTCGAGGAGGAGCTGCGCGCCGCCCGCGGCGCCCCCGGCCGCGACCTCGCCGTCATGGGCGGCCGCTTCGAGATGGAGCTCAACGAACTCAGCGAGGAGGAGGCCGCCGAGTTCCGCGAGGCCGCCGGCGTCGAGCACAGCGGCATGGCCGAGGCCGTCCGCCGCAGCTACGCCCTCCTCGGCCTCATCAGCTTTCTCACCGTCGGCCCCGATGAGTGCCGCGCCTGGACCGTGACCGAGGGCGCCACCGCCCCCGAGGCCGCCGGCAAGATCCATACCGACCTCCAGCGCGGCTTCATCCGCGCCGAGGTCATCCGCTACGACGACCTCGTCGAGTGCGGCAGCGAGGCCGAGGCCAAGCGCCGCGGCCTCCAGCGCACCGAGGGCAAGGAGTACGTGGTGAAGGACGGCGACGTCCTCCACGTCCTCTTCAACGTCTGACCCCGTCAGTCCCCTTCGACCCGCTCGGTCTCGAAGTCGCCCTCCGGCGGGGGCTCCGGGGCCGTCTCGTCCTCGGCCTCGGGAACGGCCTCCCCGTCCTCCTCCTCCGCGTCGCGCCGCGCCGTGCGCCGCCCGAAGATGCGCGCCGCGAGCGCGTTGCGCAGCGCCCGGTAGGCCTCCCCCGTCTGGTCCGGATCGCTGCGGTCGAGGTCGGGCGGGCCGTAGCGCGCCTCCTCGAAGGCCGTGCTCAGCGTGGCCGCCTCCTCCGGCCGCTCCAGGGCCGCCCCGATGCGATTCCCCCACTGCCGCACCGTCTCCGCCTCCGATGCCCGCAGCCCCGCCCAGCCCGCCAGCCGCTCGATGCCGCCCCACTGCCGCGGCATGCCGCTCAACCCCCGCAGCCCCCAGACCCAGTAGAGGCGGCTCCCCAGCAGGAACAGCACCACCGCCGCCGCCACGCCCCCCACGCTGTAGATCAGCACCCACGGCGGCTCGCTCTCGCGCTGCAGCTCGATCGGCGCGAGCAGGTCCTCCAGCGCCGCCACGCTGTCCGCCAGCGGCTCCAGCGGGAGCACGTCGAGCGGGATCTCCGGAAACTCGGTGTTGTCCGCCGCCGCCACGAACCCTCCCAGCCCCGGCCCCACCAGCGCCAGCTCCTCCGATGGGTTGAAATCGACCCACCCGTACGTGGGGAAGTACACCTCCACCCACGAGTAGGCGTCGTTCTTGCGCACCGCGAACGCCCCCGCCTCGAAGTCGTCCGCGTCCAGTACGTACCCCACCGCCACCCGCGCCGGCACCCCCTGCGTCCGCAGCATCACCGTCATCGCCGTCGAGAAGTAGTCGAAGTAGCCCCGCTGCAGGTCGAACAACAGGTAGTCGACCACGTCGCGCCGGGCCGGCGCGCTGCGCACCCCCATGTCCGTCTCGAACTCGCGGATGTACGCCTCCACCGCCTTCGCCAGGTCGAACGGGTTCGTCACCCCTTCGGTCACCTCCGCCGTCAGGTCGTACACGCGCTGGGGAAGGTCCTCGGGAAGCTGCAGGTAGCGCTCCCGCACCCACGCCGGGTAGTTCGCCGAGTCCGCCTGCAGCTGTTCCGCCGTGGCGATGCTGACCGAGCCCGCCACGCGGTAGCCGTCGCCCTCCTGCAGGTCCTCCTGGCTGCGGATGCGCTCGATATCCCCGGCGAAGTTCTCCGGCAGGTCCGCCACCGTGTCGATGTTCGCCCCCAGCGGTGGCCCCACCGAGAAGAGCGTGTCCTCGTCGTCCACCACCTGGATGTCGAGCGTGGTGACGATGCGCTCCCGGTAGGCGCGCGCCTGCAAATCGGCCGAGGTCGGATCGCCCGCGTTCACCTCCTCCTCCTGCCGGTCGGAAGAACGCCAGCCCGTGCCCGTGTACTCGTCGTAGCTCGTGCCCCGCACCAGCCCCAGCGTCTCCCCCCGCACCTCGAAGAGCACCGCCGACCCGAGGCTCACGTCGCCCCGGATGGGCAGATTCCGCCCGAACTTGTGGAAGTTCCCCCCGCCCCCCGCGAGGTCGTGGAACAGGCGCGTGAGCGGCTCGAGCGCCTCCTCCACCGGGTCCGTCACGGTATCGATGGCGCTGTCGATCGCGTCCGCCTGCTTCCCCAGCGGCACCTGCCAGGCCACCACCACCATCACGATCGTGACCGCCACCGCGAGCTGCGCCGCCTGCAGGCTGATCCACTCCGGGTACTCCACGCGGGTGTTGTCCCAGCGCACGAACGACCGTTGCAGGTGCAGCCGCGAGATCAGCAGCAGCGCCCCCAGCGAGAACATCAGGAAGGCCCCGCTCGGCTGCCCGCTCGTCGTCGAGATGATCACCAGCAGCCCCGCGCAGGCCGGCACCACCGCGACCCACGCGTTCCGCCAGCGGAACACGGCCCAGGCCGCCAGGTACGAGAAGAACACCCCCAGCGTGTGCACCAGCAGCACGAACGGCAGGTTGTCGTTGCTCACGTCGTCCTCGCGCACCACCCGCACCCACTCGTTCATGCGCGAAACCACGTCCTCGACGCGCCCCACGATCGAGTCTGCGTCGGCATACGGCGTCGCCGTCAGCGTGATCAGCATCAACCCCAGCAGCAGCGCCGTCGGATGCACGAGGAAGGGGCTCACGCGCGCCCGCGTCGCCAGCAGGCCCACCCCCAGCCCCCCGATCACCGCCGGCGCCAGCGAGGGGAAGTCCCGCACCCACTCCGCCTGCTGGATCGCGATCGCGATCGCGAGGTAGACGATGAGCGCCGGCGCGAAGGTGAGCCAGTCCTCCCAGCTCATCAGCAGCCGGGGCGTCTCGATGAAGAAGCGGCGCAGCCGCCCGCTCACCGTCGCCTCGCGCACCGCCTCTACGTTTGCCATGCTTCCGCCCCCACGGCCGTGCTGCTCAGGGCGAACGAGAGGTCATCCCCCTGCGCCACCACGTAGGTCAGGATGTCGGTCGCCGTCAGCTCCCCGTACAGCACCAGCGGCGAACCCTCGCCCCCGAACGTGCTCGGGTCGATCAGCACCACCGCCGCCCGCACCCCCCGCTGCACCAGCGCCTGCACCGGCGAGAGCCAGCTGCTGTCCGTCGAAGAGGTCACCAGCACGAGCGTCGTGTGGCGCCCGAAGCGCCGCTGCTCCTCCAGCAGCAGGTTCCCCAGGGGCGCCTCCCCCGAGGCCTTCGCCACCGCCAGCGATTCCAGGATGCGCATGAGTTGCTGCTGCCCCCGCTCCGCCTCCACCACCACGTACTCCTCCCCGAAGGCGATCAGCCCCACCGAGCGGTTCGAGGCGATGTAGCGCTGCGCCACGCTCGCCGCCACCGTCACGATGTACTCCTCCGTGCTCTCGTCCCCCTCCCCCGCCTGGATGCTCCCCTCCAGGTCCGCGATCACCCAGATGTCGCTCGTCGGGTCCAGCTCGAACGTCTTCACCATCAGCTCGCCCGTGTGCGCCGTGGAGCGCCAGTGGATGCGGCTCAGCGGATCGCCCGGCGCCCAGTCGCGGATGCCGCTCGCGTTCGGCGTGATGTAGTGCGTGCGCCGCCGGAAGCGCCCCTCCCCCGGAAGGCTCGCCGGCGGCGTCTGGAAGCGGGGCAGGTCCACCACCCGCGGGTAGACCAGGATCTGCTGGCGCGCCCCGTACTCGCGCTCCGTGTAGTAAATGCCGAAGGGGTCGCCCCCGCGCACCCGCAACGGTCCCCAGTCGTAGAGCCCCCGGCGCTGGAGCGTCGTCTGCACCACCCAGCTCCGCAGCCCCCGCCCGGGGATCACCGTCGCCCGCCGCGAGGTGTGGCCGGGCAGGCCGCTCGGATCCTCCAGCTCCACCCACAGCTTGGGGATGGGGCTGCGGTTGGTCACCTCGATCAGCTCCTCCGCCACCTGCCCCACCTGCCCCCGCAGCGTGCGCCGCTCGATGGTCACGTCCAGCGAGCGCGTGTTCAGCCACGCCAGCGCGATCGCGAAGGGGATCCCCATCGCGATGATGTAGGCGATCCGGTAGAGCAGCCAGAAGCCCGTGCCCGTGGCAACCACCACCATCGCCACCAGTACCGCCAGCAGCACGGTGAGGGTGCGCCGCTGCGGCGCGAAGGGCCACCCCAGCACGCGGAGGACCATGCCTGGCCCCTAGGCGCGGGCGCGCGCGCCCGGTACGGGCACGCGCCCGAGGCAGTCCGCCACCACGTCGGCCGCCGTCGCCCCCTTCACCCGCGCGCCCGGGCTCACGATCACCCGGTGCCCGAGCGTCACGAACGCCAGCTCCTTCACATCGTCCGGGGTCACGTAGTCGCGGCCCTCCAGCAGTGCCCGCGCCTGCGACGTGCGAAAGAGCGCGATCGAGCCTCGCGGGCTCGCCCCCAGGTACACGTTCTCGTGCGTCCGCGTCGCCCCCGCCAGCCCCACGATGTACTGCTTGATGAGCGGGTCGATGTACACCTCCCGCACCGCCTGCTGGATCTGCCGGATCTCGTTCGCGTCGGTCACCGCCTCCAGCGCGTCGATGGGGTGGGCGACCTGCTGCTCGTCGAGCACCGTCACCTCGTCCTCCGCGCTCGGGTAGCCCAGGTTCACGCGGATCAGGAAGCGGTCGAGCTGCGCCTCCGGCAGCGGGAACGTGCCCTCGTACTCGATCGGGTTTTGCGTGGCCATCACCATGAACGGCGAGGGCATCCTGTGGGTGACGCCGTCGACCGTCATCTGCCGCTCCTCCATCGATTCCAGCAGCGAGGACTGCGTCTTCGGCGTCGCCCGGTTGATCTCGTCGGCGAGCACGATCTGGGCCATGATCGGCCCCGGCCTGAACTCGAAGTCCATCGACTTCTGGTTGTAGATCGAGACCCCCGTCACGTCGCTCGGAAGCAGGTCGGGTGTGAACTGGATGCGCTTGAAGCTGCAACCCGTCGAGAGCGCCAGCGCCCGCGCGAGCATCGTCTTGCCCACGCCGGGTACGTCCTCCACCAGCATGTGGCCGCCACACAGCAGGGCCGTGATCGCGAGCCGTAGCTCCCGGTCCTTCCCGATGATGACCTTCTCGACGTTCTCGATGATTCGTTGGGAAACGAGCTTCGGCTCTTCCAAGGCATTGCTCCGTGCCGGGTCGGGCGAGGAAGGCGGAGTATAACAACGTGGCCCTCGCCTCCGCCCGGCGAGCCGCTAGACTGCGGCCCATGTCCGATCGCGACTGGGTCGCCACCGCCGCCTCCCTCGCCGAGCGCTTCGCCGAGCGCGCCCCCCTCCACGACCGCGAGGGCTCCTTCCCCCACGAGAACTTCGCCGACCTGCGCGAGGCCGGCTTCATGAAGCTCACCGTGCCCGCCGACCGCGGCGGCCACGGCCTCCCCCTCACCCGCTTCGTCCGCGTCCAGGAAACCCTCGCCGCGGGCGACGGCTCCACCGCCCTCGCCCTCAACATGCACCTCATCCGGTTCGGCGCCGAGCGCGAGTCCCCCACCTACCCGCCCGAGTGGTTCGACGAGCTCTGCCGGGGCGCCGTCGAGGAGGGCCGCCTCGTCAACACCGCCGCCACCGAGGAGGGGCTCGGCAGCCCCGCCGGCGGCGGCATCCCCGAGACCACCGCTACCCCCGTCGAGGGCGGCTGGGTCCTGGAGGGCCGCAAGACCTTCGTCACCCTCGCCCCCGAACTCTGGTACATGCCCGTCCTCGCCCGCCTCGACTCCCCCGATGGCGGTCCACCCGACGTCGCCGACTTCATGGTCCTGCGCGACGACCCTGGCGCCCGCATCGACGAGACCTGGGACGCCCTCGGCATGCGCGCCACCGGCAGCCACGACCTCGTCCTCGAGGGCGTTCGCCTCCCCGAGAGCCGCTTCCTCGGCTACCGCAACAAGGGCAAGCCCAGCCCCCGCGGACGCGCCAGCGGCGTCTGGTTCGCCCTCGGCGTGGCCGCCACCACCACTGGCGTCGCCAGCGCCGCCCGCGACTACGCCGTCGCCTTCGCCCGCGAGCGCACCCCCACCGGCCTCCGCACCATCGCCGAGTTCCCCGGCGTGCGCCGCCGCATCGCCCGCATCGATCTGCTCCTGCAGCGCAACCGCGCCCTCATCGCCGATGCCGCGTCCGCCTGGGAGTCGGGCGACGACGCCGGCGGCATGCCCGCCGCCGACCGCGTCGCCGTCGCCAAGGTCGATGCCCTTAACAACGCCATCGAGGCCGTCGACGAAGCCATGCGCGTCGTCGGCGGCGTGGGCCTCCAGAAGCGCCGCCCCATCGAGCGCTACTACCGCGACGTCCGCGCCGGCCTCCACAACCCCCCGCTCGAAGACCGCGCCCTCGAGCAGCTCGCCCGCCGCGCCCTCGACGAGGAGTGATCGGCGGTCGGAACCACCCCCAACTCTCCCCTCAGCCACGCGGCAGCGTGGCGCTCTCCTCAGCCGAGCGGCAGCTCGGCGCTCTCCTCAGCCGGGCGTAGCGAAGCGCAGTCCGGCGCTCTCCTCAATCACCCCATCCCCAGCTCGTGCAGGCGGTCGTCGTCGATCCCGAAGTAGTGCCCGATCTCGTGCAGGACCGTCGTGCGCACCTGCTCCCGCACCTCGTCGTCCGTCCGGCAGATGGACTCGATCGGCCCCTGGTAGATGCTGATCGTGTCGGGCAGCACCAGGTTGTAGCCCTCGTGGCCCCGGTCGGGCAGGGGAATCCCGTGGTAGAGCCCGAGCAGCGTGCTCCCCGGCCCGATCCCCGCCCGCTGCCGGTCCTCCGCCGTCGGCCGCCACTCGATCACGATCTCGACGTTCTGAATGCGCGCCATCAGATCTCCCGGCAGGGACTCCAGCGCCTCGCGCACCAGCTCGCGGAAGTGCTCACGCTCCATCCCCGCGAGTCTACGGACTCCCCGCCGCACGGATGGCCGGCCCGTCCACGTTATCGCCCCGCCCTTCCCCCATGCCCCGATCGGTTGTACCGTTGCTCTCAAGCAGTGCCTGCGTGCCGCCCTTATCCAGACGGGTGGAGGGAACCGGCCCCGTGAAGCCCGGGCAACCTGTCTCACCGGAGACAAGGTGCCAAAGCCGGAATTCCCCCTGCGGGGGAGAACGATGAGAGCGTCAGTGCTCAAGGACCCGGCCCGCGCACGAGGAGAGAAGATGTCAGCACCTCTGGGCCGAATGTTCATGTCGCTGGTCCCGTAGGGGACCGCACCCGCCATCCCACCGCCTCGCGCCGGCGTGCGCCCGCTCCCGGGCGCTCCGCCCACGCGATACCCAGACACGAGAGAAGGCATGACGTACGCACAAAACCTGCGCTGCCGCGAGTGCAGCCGCGATTACCCCCTCGCAGCCACCCACGTCTGTGAGTTCTGTTTCGGACCGATGGAGGTCGTCTACGACGACGAGGCCATCCGCCGGGACGTCTCCCGCGAGGCCATCGCCTCCCGTGAGGCCAACCTCTGGCGCTACCGCGAGTTCCTCCCCTGCGATGCGGACTCCGCCATCAACATCGGGGCGGGCTACACCCCCCTCATCCACGCGAAGAACCTCGGCAAGGCGTTGGGGCTCCCCAACCTCTACATCAAGAACGACACCGCCAACCCGACCTGGTCCTTCAAGGACCGCGTCGTCGCTGTGGCCAGCTCCCGCGCCCGCGAGCTCGGCTACGAGAAACTCGCCTGCGCCAGCACCGGCAACCTCGCCAACAGCGTCAGCGCCCACGCCGCCGCCGCCGGCATGGAGGCCGTCGTCGTCATCCCCAACGATCTCGAAGCCGGCAAGGTGCTCGGCTCGAGCATCTACAGCCCCACCCTCGTCAAGGTCGCCGGCAACTACGACGCCGTGAACCGCCTCTGCGCCGAGCTCGCCGGCACCCGCAACTGGGCCTTCGTCAACGTCAACGTGCGCCCCTACTACGCCGAGGGCTCCAAGACCCTCGGCTTCGAGGTCGCCGAGCAGCTCGGCTGGCGCGCCCCCGACCACTGCGTCGTGCCCATCGCCAGCGGCTCCCTCTTCGTGAAGATCCGCAAGGGCCTCAACGAGTTCGCCAGGGCCGGGCTCATCGATGAGCCCCGCACCCGCATGAGCGGCGCCCAGGCGACCGGCTGCTCGCCCGTCGCCACCGCCTGGGCGGAAGGCAGCATGAACTTCCGTCCGCAGCGGCCCGATACCATCGCCAAGTCCCTCGCCATCGGCAACCCCGCCGACGGCTACTACAGCCTCGTCCAGCTCAAGGACACCAACGGCGCCTGCGCCTCCGTCAGCGACGACGAGATCGTGGCCGGCATGAAGCTCCTCGCCGAGACCGAGGGCATCTTCGCCGAGACCGCCGGCGGAGTGACAATCGCCAGCGTCAAGCAGCTCGCCGCCAGCGGTAGAATCGACCCCGACGAGCTCGTGGTGGCCTTCATCACGGGCGCCGGCTTCAAGACCGCCGAGGCAGTCGTCGATAGCCTCGGCCCGGCCCTCGAGATCGACGCAACCGTGGAGAGCTTCGAGGCCGCCTACCAGGATCGCGAGGGGGTTCCTGCCTGATGGCCGTGCAACGACTGCGCTTCACCTTCCCGACCGACCTCATCAAGGAACCCGTCATCTACCTCATCGGGCAGCGGTTCGAGGTCATCACCAACATCCGCATGGCCGACGTTGACGAAAGCACCGGCTGGGTCATCCTCGAGCTCGAAGGCGATGCCGACGAGATCGCACGCAGCGTCACCTGGGCCGAAAGCCGGGGCGTCCGCGTGGACCCCATCACCGGCGACGTCATCGAAGGCTAACCACACAACGAACGGAGGCCACCACGTGGCAGCAACAGTCCTCATCCCCCAGCCCCTCCGCCCCCTCACCGGGGACCAGCCCACCGTCGATGGCGTCACCGGCTCGCTCATCGCCTGCATCCAGGACCTCGAGGCGCGCTTCCCGGGCGTGGCCGAGCGCATGCTCGACGAGGAGGGTGAGCTGCGCCGCTTCGTGAACGTCTACATCAACGGCGAGGACGTCCGTTTCGAGGACGGCCTCGCCACCCTCATCAACGACGGCGACGAGGTCAGCATCGTCCCCGCCGTCGCCGGAGGCGCCCGCTAGCCCTCGCGACCAGCAGGTCGAAAGCACGAAGCCCCCTGCCAGGGGGCTTCGCTGTGTCACAAACGCCGTGGCTCAGCCGAGTATCGACCGCAGGCCGGCGAGCACACCTGCAAGGTCGGCCTCGCTCACACGTCCCAGCCTCCGCTCGATCCTGCGCTGCGCGGCTGTCAGTGGTCGCCCCTTGGCAACGGATGCGCGCACAAGGCCGGCGCTCTCCCAGTCCATCAGGCGCCGGTCACCCGGGCGCAAGCGCCCCGTGCTGGACGAGAGCGGCACGAGCACGGCATCCCGCGAGGTCCGGTTGTAGTTGTCGTTACTGACGACGACCGCGGGCCTGCGCTTCGCCCCCCTGCGATCAATGAACTCGACCTCGAGGATGACAACATCACCGAGCCTACAGATCGTCGTAGATGGCATCCTCGTCGTTGTCCCAGATCTCGATGTAGGGCTCTCCCACGATGAGCGGTGCAGGCTTCCTGGCCTCCCCCTCGGCCTCCTCCCCCTCGGCCCTCAGGTGCTCGTCGAGGCTCGCCGCACCCTGACCCGAACGCTTGCCGTTCCTCAAGCGTTGGGCAAGCAACTTGATGGGATGGCGAAGCACACTGCCAGCGGTCATGTGGGGCTCCTACGGGGAGGGGTTAAAAGACGTTCCGGGTGCTGCTGTCGCTGCGTGGGGCGGACTCTGTTGACGTTGGCGTGGCCGCGGGCGGAGCAGCCTGCTGGGCTGGCTCCTGAACCTGCGCCTGCGCCTCCTGCGTGGCGCCTTCCTCTTCTTCCTCATCGTCCTCGCGGACGGCGCGGCGGAACTCCTTGATCGAAGACCCGAGGTCGCCGCCGATGCGGCTGATGCGCCCCACTCCGAAGAGCAGCACGATGACCCCGACGATGATGGCAAGCTCCAGCGGTCCAAGCGGACCGATCAGTAGCGCAGGCATAATAGCCTCCCCACCCCCGGCCCCTGCCGGAGGTATCAGTCAGTCAATGGTACATGATGCCGCAATGGGGGAAAGCGCGGCACGTTCTTCCAGCGTTCCTGATTCCGAGGCCTTCACCCCTCGCGGCGCTGGTCGTTGGGAAGCGATCCCTCGGGTCGGCCTCAGGTAAGACGCTCGACGAAGACGTCCATCACGCCCCCGCAGATCTTGTCCTCCCCGTCCGTCGGCTCCGTCAGGTCGACCGTCACGATGCGCGGACTGCCGTCCTCCAGCACCTCCATCGCCTCCTGCCAGACCTCCGCCTCCCCGCAGCCTCCGCCGATCGTTCCGAAGAACGAACCGTCGGTGCGGACCACCATCTTCGCGCCCGTCTTGCGCGGCGTCGAACCCCGCGTCCGCGCCACCGTCGCCAGCACCACCGGCTCCTCGCGCTCAAGCGCCGTCGCAATCTCGCGGTAGATCTCTTCGTTCATACCCCGATCCTGACGCCCCCGCGCCGCCCCCGCAAGCAGCCGCCCCCCGCGCGACGTAATTCCCTACCATCCTCCCCATGACCGCCCTCGCCATCGACCACGTCATCCTCGCCAGCGCCGACATCCACGCCACCTCCGTGCGCCTCGAACGCGACCACGGCCTCGCCTCCCTGCCCGGCGGCCGGCACGAAGGCCACGGCACGGGCAACCGCATCGTCCCTCTGGGCGACGCCTACATCGAGATCATGGGCGTCGTCGACGAGGCCGAGGCCGCCGCCAGCCCCATGGGGGCCTGGCTCCGCGACCAGACCGCCGCCGGCGACCGCCTCGCCGCCCTCTGCCTCCGCACCGACGGCCCCGGCCTCGGCGAGATCGCAGGGCGCCTCGGCCTCCGCCCCCTCCTCATGTCGCGCGATGCCCCCGGCGGCGTCACCCTCTCCTGGCGACTCGCCGGCCTCCCCGAGGCCATGGCCGACCCCTCCCGAACCTTCTTCATCGACTGGCACATCCCCGGCGACCAGCACCCCGCCCGCGGCGCCGCCCCCCACCGCGTCGAGCCTGCCGGCTTCGCCTGGGTCGAACTCGCCGGCGACCCCGCCGCCATCCGCGACTGGCTCGCCGCCGACGTCCCCGGCGTGCGCATCACCGAGGCGCCCGCGCCCGGCCTCCGCGCTGCCGTCGCCCTCACCCCCGGCGGCGAGATACCGCTCCAGTAGCCCCGGGAGTTTGTGGTGGGCAAGTGCTGGTGTAGGATGGAACGGCGATGACCCAGGTAAGGAAGCGACGGAAGCCCACGAAGGTCGAAGAGATCCCGGTTATCCCGGCGGGACGCCTTCGGGGGCAGTTGCGGCGCCGCATCCGGCGTTTCGAGCAGCGCTATGAGATGTCTACAGACCGTATGCGTGAGGTAGTGCGAAAGGAACCGACGCGGGAGACCTGGGAGATTTGCCAGTGGCTGATGGACGACAACCTCCTCAAGCACCTCACCGGGGAGGACGGCATGGATGGGTCGCCATCGACCGATACGTCCAGGTCCTCGACGAGGTGCAGGCCATGGCCCGGCCCCTCGGCCTGGCCGGCTAGCCCTGCCCCAACCGCGCCCCGATGAACGCGTGGACCCGCTCCGTCGCCTGCCGCCCGATCCCGATCGGCGCCGCGTCGAAGCCGTGCGGGCCGCCCGCATACACCGCCAGCTCCGACTCGTTCCCCGCCGCCAGCCAGCGCGCGTGCATGAACAGCGAGTCGTCGAGCAGCGGGTCGTAGGTGCCCACCGTGAACAGCGCCGGCGGCATGTGCTGGAGGTTCGCGTTCAGCGGCGAGACATCCGCGTCCGTCGTGTCCACGCCCGGGATGAACATCCCGTAGAACGCCTCGATCGCGTCCCGCGCGAGACCCCCCTCCGGCCCCACCCCCAGCCGCTGGCTCGGCGTCATCGAGAGGTCGTACACCCCGTAGACCAGGTTCGCCCCGAGGAAGCCGGTGTAGCCATGCCGGTCGCGCATCCGCAGCAGCGTGACCGCCGCCAGGTGCGCCCCCGCCGATCCGCCCCCGATCAGCAGCCGCTCCGTCCCGAACTCCGCCGCCGCCTGCTCCACCAGCCACACCGCCGCCGCCTCGCAGTCGTCCGGACCGGCCGGGTACGGGTGCTCCGGCGCCAGCCGGTAGTCGACGCTCACCGTCGCCAGCCCGAACTGCTCCACCAGCGCCAGGTTCGCCTGGTCGCTCATCCGCGCCCGCCCGATCACCCAGCCGCCCCCGTGGATATCGAGGTAGACCCCCGCCGGCTGCCGCCCCTCGGGCCGGATGATGCGCACGTTCGCGCCCTCGCCCATCCCCGGCACGTCCCGGTCCTCCGCCCGCTCGACTGGCTCCGGCACGGGGAAGGCCCCGCCCCCCTCGTCCATCAGCCGCCGCAGCTCGACGAGGTCCATGTTCTGCAGCGAGGGCGCCCCCTCCCGCATCGCCACCGACGCCGCCACGAAGCCGCGCGTCTCCTCGCTGATGGCGTCCTCGCCGAACACGCTCGGGTCGAAGCTCATGCCATCCTCCCTACGAGGGCTTCAGGCCGAACGAGTGGATCAACCGCCCGTACCCCAGGTAGCTGACCGTCGCCCACGCGATCTCGAGGATCTGCTCCTCGGTGTAGTGCTCCCCGAGCTCCTCGAACAGCTCCCCGTCGATGTTCGCGTGGTCGATGAACAGCCGCTCGGCGTAGTGGAGGGCGGCCTTTTCCGCCTCCGTGAAGTCCTGGTCGCCCCACGTCGCAATCTTCGCGACGGTCGACTCCTCGAGGGTCTCTCCTTCCCCTGACAGGGGAAGCCGGGCGGCCTGTCAGAAGTCGCAGGCGTTCAGCTGCGCCACCCGCAGCCGCACCAGCTCCTTCAACCGCGCCGATACCGCCCCGTCCCGGACAAGCGGGCGGTACCACTCGTTCCACCGTTGGAACAGCTCCGCGTTGTGCCCGAACACACGCGTGAAGTCATCGCCGCGACCCCGCAGCCCCTCAGGGAGCTCCTCGTCGCTGGCCAGTCGGATATGTGGGGAAGGCGTGTCAGTCATATCGACGATTCTAGGGGTTCCGGTGGGATCTGTTTGCCAGTCCTGATAGGATCGCCAGACAACGATCGGGTAGCCACGGGTGGCTCCTCGTCACTGGAGAGTTGAAGTGGGGTCCTTCACCGTCACCGTCGAGGTTGCGCTCCCTGGGGACTCCGAGTTCCAGGAAGTCGACGCGGTCGTCGATACCGGCGCCGCCCACGCGTTCCTGCCCGCCTCGTTCCTCGAAGCCCTCGGTGTGTCCCGCACCCGAACGCGAGCGTTCAAGCTCGCCGACGGCACGCGCAAGACCTACGACCTCGGCGAGGCTCGCTTCCGTATCGAAGGCCGCGAGATGAACTCCCCGGTCGTGTTCGGCGACGAAGGCACAGCCCTCCTCGGCGCCACCACCCTCGAGGTCTTCGACCTCATCGCCGACACCACCAACCTGCGCCTCATCGACGCCCCCGAGGGCCTCCTCGTCAGCATCTTCCGCGGCTGATACCCCTACCCCAGGTACGCCGACCCCGCCCGACGCCCCTTCGGGTCCGTCAGCACGTTCACCAGCGCCACCGTGTTCGCCGCCAGCGCCTCCTGCACCGCCGGCGTGATGTCCGCCGGGTCCTCCACCCGGCGCGACCAACCCCCCACCATCTCCACCGTCTTCTCGTAGGCGATCGGCAACAGCGCCGCGATGGGCGGCGCGTCCGGCGCGAACTGCCGGTCCTGGATCGAGTGCCCCGCGATGCCCCCGTTGTTCGACACGACGATGACCACGTTCGCCCCCACCCGCGCCGCCGTCTCTACCTCCATCGCCGCCGCCCCGAAGGCGTAGTCCCCCAGCACCGCCACCACCTGCTGGTCCGGACGCGCCAGCTTCGCCCCGATCGCGTACGGCAGACCCGTCCCCATGCACCCCGTCGTCCCCGAGTTCAGCCGCAACCGCGACCCGAAGCTCGGTATCACCGCCCGCGCCACCCCCATCGTTAGCTCCGCGTCGACCGTCACCGTCGCGTCCCGGTCGAGGCAGTCGCGCACGTCCCGCAGCAGCCGGAAGTGGTTGATGGGCACCTCGTCCGAGGCCATCGCCTCCTCCGAACCCGCCTCGTTCCGGTCGCGGGCCTCCTGCAGCGTCCCCACCCAGTCGCTCCCCGCGACGCGCAGGCTGCGCCCCTCCAGCAGCCCGTTGAGCTGCTCCACGGCCACCGCGCAGTCCGCCACGATGCCCGTCTCGATATCCGCGCCGCTGTAGAACTCCTCCGCCACGATGTCGATGTGCGCCAGGCGCACCCCCTCGGCGAAGCGCGGCGGCTTCCCGAACTGGAACACCCAGTTGAAGCGCCCGCCCACCATGAGCACCGCGTCCGCCCCACCCAGCGCCGCCGACCGCGCCGCGTTCATGAACATCGCGTGGTCGTCGGGAATCGCCCCCCGCCCCATCGGCGAGGACACGAACGGGATACCCCGGTCGACGAGCCGCTGCAGCGGCAGCCCCGCCTCCGCCCAGCCCGCGCCCTTCCCCATGATCACGAGCGGACGCTCCGCCTCCGCCAGCATGTCCGCCACCGCCTCCAGGGCCGCCGGGTCCGGGTGCGGCCGCGAGATCTCCGGCTCGCTGTTCCGCCACTCCACCTTGTCTTCGTCGAAGGGCGTGCGGATCAGCTCGGCGGGGAAGTCGAGGTAGACCGCCCCGGGACGCCCGTTCACGGCGCGCCCCAGCGCGAGATGCACGTACTCCGCGATCCGCGCCTGGCTATCGACCTGCGTCGCCCACTTGCAGCCGGGCGCCGCGAACGCGACCTGGTCGGCCTCCTGGAACGCCCCCAGCCCCCGCTGGTTCGCCGCCGACGAGCCCCCCAGCACCACCAGCGGCATCGCGCTCTCCGTCGCCACGTACATGGGCGTGACCGCGTTCGTGACCGCCGGCCCCGAGCCCGCCACCATCACCCCCGGCTTCCCCCGCGCCCAGCCCCAGGCCGAGGCCGCGAACCCCGCCGACACCTCGTGCCGGCAGTTCACCACCGTGATCCCCTCCCGCTCCATCGCCGCCATGACCTCGATCATGGGCCCCGCCACGACCCCGAAGGCCGTGTCGATGCCGGCCGCCTTCAGTTGCCGCGCGATGATCTGTCCGCCGTTCAGCTCTGCCACGCCGTCCCCTCCGGTGTGAGGTGGCCGCCATCGTACGCCCCGCGCGGGCCGCCCCGCCCGCGGCCTACAATCGGGCGCCGCCACCGCGGCCAGGGAGACCCCATGGACCGCCTCGAAGGGAAGGTCGCGCTCGTCACGGGCGCCGGCTCGGGAATCGGCCGGGCCTCATCGCTGCGCTTCGCCGCCGAGGGCGCCGCCGTCATGTGCGTTGACCTGGAGGAGGCCTCCGCGCAGGGCACCGCCGCCGCCATCGCCGAAGGCGGCGGCTCCAGCGCCGCCCTCCGCGTCGATGTCACCGACGAGGAGGCGGTCAAAGCCGCCTGCGAGGAGACCGCCCGCGAGCTCGGCGGCCTCGACGTGCTTTACAACAACGCCGGCATCGGCCGCGCTGCCTGGGACGCCACCATCGCCGTCAACCTCAGCGGCGTCTACTACGGCCTCCGCCACGGCGGCGCCCTCATGGCCGAGCGCGGCGGCGGCTCCATCATCAGCACCGCCTCGGTCGCCGGCCTCGTCGGCCTCGTCAGCAGCCGCGTCACCGAGTTCCCGCCCGTCGATGGCTCCGGCGCCTACATCGCCGCCAAGCACGGCGTCGTCGGGCTCACGCGCCAGTTCGCGCTCATCTACGCCGATCACGGCGTGCGCGTGAACGCCATCGCCCCCGGCTACATCCACACCCCCATGATCGAAGAGGCCCTCGGGGAAGAAGAGGGAGTCGCCGGTTACCTCGAGTCGCTCCACCCCCTCGGCCGCCTCGGCCAGCCCGAGGAGATCGCCGCCGCCGCCGCCTTCCTCGCCAGCGACGACGCCTCCTTCATCACCGGCGTCACCCTCCCCGTCGATGGCGGCTACACCGCCCGCTAGGAGCCCTGCACCGCCCGCCCCGCCCCACTCTCAGTGGTGACACCCGGGGCCCACTCCCCGGTATAGACTGATAGTGGTACCGGACCATGACGATGAAGTTCGTGTTCGATGAGCGGAAGGCCGCGCAGGCGGCGGCTCACCTCCTGCACCGCCACGGCGGTGCGATGCCCTACATCAAGCTCATCAAGCTGCTCTATCTGGCTGACCGCCGCGCCTTCGTCGAGACCGGTCACCCGATCACGGGCGACCGGCTGGTCTCGATGAAGAACGGCCCGGTCCTGAGCCACATTCTCGATCTCATCCGGCAGACAGCAGGACGCGGCCCCTCAGTCTGGCACGAGTACGTGTCCGACCCCGATGCCCACGCCGTAATGGCGGTATGCCCCGTGGAGCTGGATGAGGCCGATGACGAGCTCTCCGAATACGAGCGGGCGCTGCTCGACGCTGTCTTCCAGGAGTTCGGTCGTACCGATGAGTGGGATCTCGTCGACTACACGCATACGCTGCCGGAGTGGACCGACCCGAAGGGGTCGTCCGCTGCCATCGACCCGAGCATTATTCTGAAGAGTGAAGGCTTCACGAAGAAGGAAGTCGCTGCAGTGGAGAGTGAAGTCATCGCGTTTCACGACCTCCACACGCGACATCTCACCTAGCCCGTGGACCCCGGAAGCACCTTTGTCTCCCTGTCGATGGCGGCTACACCGCCCGCTGAGGCGAGCTATTCAAGTGGGGTGAGCTTGCTCCTGAGAGTCGCTTCGAAGTCTTGAGGGTTGATTCTGTCAGCTGCCAGCAGCTTTTCGCTGGATAGTTCGAGCGGCAGCGCCTCCCAGTGGCCGCGCGCTAGGGTGAAGCCGGACGGTGTGGGCCTGAGTTCAGGCACTAGCCACACGATGTCCCCTCCCCTTGTGTCTTGCATAGGCGACGCGCTTGGGCCGCCGACTGCGTTGAAGAATGGGCGGTCCACCGCCAAGGCCATCTTTGATCCCCATGTCCGCAGGGTGGGTACCTTCACCTGCAGCTGAGGCATCAAGCGTTTCGCGCTCGATGAGCGCCAGTCAGGGCGCCGCTGGGCGTTCGGGAAGGGAGGCCGTGACCCCGTGTCCTCAAGGAGTGCGCGGAATTGTGACGGCATCCCTTCCCCAGAGAAGTAGACCGCTTGAATCTCAAGCCCATACCAGGTCAGGCCGTCACCGGCGGTCTTGGCTAGCACGAGGTCTATCTTCCCGGCGGGCTTGCCGGTCTCGGTCGAGAGCATGAAGGGAACTTCCCGCGCGACCATCGCTTCGTCTGCGGAGAACCCAACGATTTCGGCCAGCCAGCGGATGAGTTGCTGTCCTTCTTCGAAGCGGCGCGGGCAGACAGTAACGGGAGAGCCCTCAGGTTCTCCGACGCGCCCGTTGTCGTCGGTGTACAGCTGCAGGGAGCACACTCCGCCCTTCTTGGAGCAAGTTGGCTTCCCCAACTGGAATGGGCAGGGTGGCTGATCCTTGGCGCCCCCTAGTGCCTGAGTGGCGAGTTGAGTTCGCTCGGCCGGAGAAAGCCTCAGGAAAGGGCGGCCGTACCACTCCGCTATGCCGTATCGAGGTGCAGTCACAGTAGTTCGGCGTCGTGGAAGAACGGCTTACGTGTAATGACTAGTTCTGGCACGCGGGCATGGTGGGTGTTCTTCATAGTTACCTCGACTGCGCTGAACGAGTGACGCCTGACGAGTTCCACGATTTCCGGTGCCCGATCATAGGTCATCAGGAAATTCGCTTTACTCTCGGCCACTATCTCAAAGAGTCGCGCGTGGTCGACCTCGTGGTTCGTATAGAGACGCTTTCCCGCCCGCTTGCCGCCTGCCGTGTAGGGCGGATCCACGAAGACGGCGGTGTCCTCCAGAGAGCCAAGTGTCTCAAGCAGCTTGATACCGTCCGTTTCGCAGAAGGCAATGCGGTCCCCCCAGTCAGAAATCCGGCGGAGTCGCGCGACGATGGTGTCCGGGTACCAGCGGGAGGCAACGCCCTTGCCGTTCTCCCCCTCTCTGCTCAGCGCGGCCCCGGGCGCGAGAATGCCGCCGCGCCGCGTACGGTTCAAAACCAGAGTTCGGAAACCACGGTCGATGATGTTGTAGGGGGGCTCGTTGGCAATCTGGTTCACCGTGTCTCGGCTGACCTCAAACGCAATGACTCTTGCTCTCAGGGCTGGTCCATGCAGGAGGGCCGCGTGCCAGAAGGCAGCCACATCACGATCAAGCTCTGCCATCAAGCATCGCTCTGCCAACCCCTCCATCACAGCTGTAAGGGAGACAATCCCCCCACCGCAGAATGGCTCAAGGAGTAACTGCGGTGGCGAGTCGGTTTGGGACAGCCAAGCTCGGATGTGCGGAATAAGCCAGGTCTTCCCGCCCGGATATCGAAGAGGACTGCGCTGAGGTACGGAAGCCACGTTCACCGCAGGAATGGGTGAGGTCGGAAACGCTTCCTCATCACCCAGCGCTACCTTGATGCCGTCAAGCGCCGTGCTAGTCACCCTTGCTCACCCATCGAGCGGCATTCTAGCACGCACGTTCGTACCCATGCACCGCCCGCCCCGCCCCGCTAGACTGCCCCCCATTCCCGCCCGGGAGCGACTCCATGACCTCCGACGTCGACGCGACGGCCCCGAAATTCCTGCGCGATAAGTACGCCATCATCGGCGTCGGCGAGACCACCTACACGCGCGGTTCCAACCTCACCACCCGCGCCCTTGGCACCTGGGCCGTCAGGAACGCCATGGAGGACGCCGGCATCCCCGCCTCCGAAGTCGACGGCATGATGTCCTACTCCAACAACGACTCCACCCCCTCCCCCATGATCGCCGGCGACCTCGGCATCCGCCTCAACTTCTTCATGGATGTCTACGGCGGCGGCTCCAGCAGCGAGGCCCTCATCGGACTCGCCATCGGCGCCATCGAAGCGGGCATGTGCAACACCGTCGTCGTCTTCCGCTCCATGAACGGCTACTCCCAGGTCCGCATCGGCGGCACCGGCGCCCGCGCCGCCGCCCCCGTCGGCGGCGATGCCGTCCACACCGCCCCCTACGGCTGGTTCAGCGCCGGCCAGAACTTCAGCCCCAGCTTCATGCGCCATATGTACGACTACGGCACCACCCCCGAGCAGGTCGCCATGGTCAAGGTCATCCACAGCGAGCACGCCTCCAACAACCCCAAGGCCTACTACAAGCAGCGCGTCACCGTCGATGACGTGCTCAACAGCCGCATGATCGTCAAGCCCCTCCACCTCCTCGATTGCTGCGTCGAAACCGATAACGCCACCGCCGTCATCGTCACCCGCGCCGAGCGCGCCTACGACTACCGCAACACCCCCGCCCGCATCCTCGCCGTCGCCGGGCGCGTCTGTAAGCCCCGCAGCGATATGCACTTCCAGCACGGCCCCATCTCCACCGTCGCCGGCCACTACATCAAGGACATCATCTGGCCCAACGCCGGCGTCGGCCCCGAGGACATCGACATCACCGGCGCCTACGACGCCTTCACCTTCACCTCCATGCTCCAGCTCGAGGACTACGGCTTCTGCAAGAAGGGCGAGGGCGGCGATTACGTCAGCAGCGGCATCATGCGCCTCGGCGGCGAGCGCCCCAACAACACCAGCGGCGGCCACCTCTGCGAGGGCTACACCCACGGCATGAACATGATCATCGAGAACGTCCGCCAGCTCCGCGGCGAGGTCGATTGCTACTGCCCGACCGACGACCAGGGCCGCCGCCAGCACACCTACGACTACTCCGAAGGCGGCTGCCGCCAGGTGCGCGACGCCAACATCTCCATGAACCTCGGCTGGGCCATGCCGGGCACCGGCTCGTCCATGGTCATGAGGAAGGGATAGCGCCATGCCTCAAGGCGAGTACCGCGGGATGAACCTCACCATCCTCGATATCGACCACGAGAACGTCGCCTACTTCGGCTACTGCGCCGAGCACGACTTCCACCTGCAGAAGTGCACCGCCTGCGGCCTCATCCGCTATCCCCCCGGGACCGCCTGCCCCTGGTGCCAGAACCGCGAGTTCGAGTGGACCGCCGTCGAGGGCAAGGGCGCCGTCCACTCCTACGGCGAGGTCCACCAGGCCATCCAGCCCCAGTTCCGCGAGAAAGCCCCCTACATGATCCTCATCGTCGATCTTGACACCCAGAAGGGGCAGCCCAGCGAGCACGAAGCCCTGCGCGTCGCCGGCAACCTCGCCACCCCCGATGGCGACCTCGCGCCCCCCGAGCTCGTCCGGCAGGTCGGCATCGGCAGCCGCGTGCGCATGGTATTCGCCGATGTCGGAGAGGGCCTCTCCCTCCCCATGTGGACCCTCGACGAAGAAGCCGAACAGCCCGAGGAGCCCTGGCGCTACCCCCAGGAGTACAACGGCGTCTAACCCGCGTTCGGGGCGGCGCAACCGCCGGAGGAAGCGCACAATGACCACAACGCCACCAACCTGGCAGGCCTGAACATGCTGAGCGCCAACGACAACGAGCTCCTCACCCGCACCGGCCCCGGCACCCCCATGGGCGATCTCTTCCGCCGCTTCTGGGTGCCCGTCCTCATCGCCAGCGAGCTCCCCGAGCCCGACTGCCCGCCCGTCCGCGTCGGCGCCCTCGGCGAGGAGCTCGTCGCCTTCCGCGACACCAACGGCACCGTCGGCCTCATCGAGGGGCGCTGCCCCCACCGCCGCGCCGAGCTCTTCTGGGGCCGCAACGAAGAGTGCGGCCTGCGCTGCGTCTACCACGGCTGGAAGTTCGACGTCGACGGCAACTGCGTCGATATGCCCTCCGAGCCCCCCGAGTCACAGTTCAGGGACAAGGTCGGCATCGCCGCCTACCCCACCCGCGAGTGGGGCGGCTACATCTGGGCCTACATGGGTCCCCCCGACCTGCCCCTCCCCGCCCTCCCCGATTTCGAGTGGGCGCACGTCCCCGAGAGCCACCGCTACGTCTCCAAGAAGCTCCAGCAGTGCAACTGGGCGCAGTCCCTCGAGGGCGCCATCGATACCGCCCACTTCTCCTTCCTCCACATGCTCGTCGGCGAGCTCCCCCCCGATGCCCCCAGGGCCCTGCGCTACATGCGGGCCGATGGCTCCCCCAGGTTCACCATCCGCCCCACCGATGCCGGCTTCGTCATCGGCGGCGCCCGCTTCGCCGAAGAAGACAGCTTCTACTGGCGCATCACCCAGTTCCTCGTCCCCAACCACAGCCTCGCCCCCGGCGCCGAGCGCGGCCAGAACATCAACGGCCAGACCTGGGTCCCCATCGACGACCACAGCTGCTGGATCTACACCTACACCTGGAACCCCGACCGCCCCATCACCGAGGAGGAGCTCGCCATCATCAAGGGCGGCAAGGCGAGCATTCACTCCATCGTCGATGAGAACTACCACCCCATCCGCAACCGCGGCAACGACTACCTCATCGACCGCGAGGCCCAGCGCACCAGCAGCTACACGGGCGTGCAGGGCATCTCCGAGCAGGACGCCTGCATCCAGGACAGCCAGGGGCCCATCTACGACCGCACCCAGGAGCACCTCGGCACCACCGACGTCGCCATCATCGAGTTCCGCCGCATGATGCTGCGCATGGCCCGCAACCTGCTCGAGGGCCAGGAGCCCCCGGAGGCCCGCAATGGCCGCGCCTACTGGGTCCGCTCCGGCGCCGAGGTCGCCCCCCGCACCACCCCCTTCGCCGAGGTCGCCGCCGACCGCACCACGGCCGGCGAGTTCGAGGCCTAGGGACTCGCCAGCGGCGCCACCGCCACGTCGACCCCGGACACGGATCGCTCCAGGTCGATCGCGTACTCGCCGTCGTCCGCGTACAGCAGTTCCCCGTCGTGGCGAACAGCTACCCACAGCTCGTGCCGGTGGCCCGGCGTCAGCCGGTCCTCGCGGTAGGCCACGCTGAAGTCGATCGGCAGCGTGGTCACGTCGTCGATCACCTGCCGGCCCCTCGCGATCGCCACCGAGTCGTCCCCCGCCACCTCCACCAGCACCACCTCGACGCATGCGCCCGCGGGCAGGTCGACCTCCCCGTCCATGTACCGCACGGTCCCGGAGATCCTGTCGACGTCGTCATCCGCGAAGACGACCGCGAGGAGAATCGCCGGCACCGTCATCACGACCAGGGCGGTACTCGAGAGCAGGACGGCCAGCTTCCACATCGTTTGCCTCCTGATCCACCGTACAACCCCAGGGGGGCGGATCGTTCCCTGGAGGGAGGAGGAGGCGTGGGCGCGCTCACACGCCCTCCCCGGCCCGGGAAAGGGCCGGGAAAGAGGGGGGGCCAGGGGGACCGCGAGGGACCGCTAGCTGCCCCGCGCCACGTCCAGATCAGCCCGCGCGGCCACCCGCATGCCACCCTGGTCGCTGCTGATCGTGACCAGCTGGAAGCCCGCCGCCGCGTGCTTCTCCGCGAGCTGCGCGTTCGCGTGGATACCCGCGATCACGCCGTGCGCCTTGCACGCCGCCGCGATCCGCTGGCGCTCCTGCTCGAAGCGCCCCTCGTTCGCCATCCCCGGCGGTTGCCCCAGCGTGATGCTCAGGTCGGCCGGACCCACGTACACCGCGTCGATGCCCGGCACCGAGAGGATGTCGTCGAGGTTGTCGAGCGCCTGCTCCGTCTCGATCATGGGGATGCAGGCGACCTCCTCGTTCGCGTGCGCGAAGTAGTCCGCCCCCGCGTACAGCGTCGCCCGCAGCGGACCGAAGCTGCGGTTCCCCTCCGGGTGGTAGCGGCAGGCCGCAACCGCCGCCTGCGCCTCCTCCACGCTGTTCACCATGGGGATGATCACCCCCATCGCGCCCGCGTCGAGCATCTTCATGATGATCCCCGGCTCGTTCCACGGCACCCGCACGAACGGCATCGTCTCCGTCGTGCTGATCGCCTGCAGCATCGTCAGCGCCGTCTGGTAGTCGATGCCCCCGTGCTGCATGTCGATGCAGACGTAGTCGAACGCCTCCGTCGCCATGATCTCGGCGCTGAGCGAGCTGGGCAGGGAGAGCCACCCACCAAGGGCCACCTCCCCCGCCCGCCAGCGCGCCTTCACCGTGTTCTCACGCATCGCTACCGCCCTCCTCTCTCACCGAAGCTGCAGCACTTCGCCTCGCGGGCACTACGCATGCCCGTGCTCAGGGCGAAGGCGAGGGCTTCGGTCCGACTGGCGAAGGGGCCTTCCCATCCGCCGTCTTCCGGTCGTTTCGGGATTCTCCCCATGTAGAACTGGCAGCCCGTTTCGTGGACCAGTGCCGCCAACGTCGGCTTGTCAACGTTGACTGCCCAACGCGCACGACTCACGGCCTGACTCCCCTTTCACCGACCACCGACCACCGACCACCGACCACCAGTCACTATTCATTCGTCATGATGATCGTGCCGGAGGCCATGAACATCCCCCCGACGCCGTGGCAGACGCTGATCTTCGCCCCTTCCACCTGCGCCGGAGCCGTGCCCCGCATCTGGCGCACGCTCTCCTGGAGCGCGTACATCCCGTACATGCCCGAGTGCATGTAGCTCAGACCGCCCCCGTTCGTATTGACCGGCAGGGGCCCGCCCGGAGCCGTGTTCCGCGCCTCGATGAAGGCGCCCGCCTCGCCCCGCCCCACGAACCCGAGGTCCTCGAGCCCGTAGATGGGCAGGTGCGCGAAGGCGTCGTAGATCATCACGTGGTCCACGTCGTCGTGCGTGATCCCCGCCTCCTCGAAGGCCCGGCTCCCCGCCACCCGGAAGGCGCGCGAGGTCGTCATGTCCTCCATCTGGCTGATCATCGGCGTCTCCACGCTCTCGCCCGTCCCGAGGATGTACACGGGCTTCGTCGGGAAGTCCCGCGCCCGCTCCTTCGAGACCAGGATCAGCGCCCCGCCCCCGTCCGTCACCAGGCAGCACTGCAGCAGCCGGAACGGGTACGCGATCATCCGCGAGTTGAGCACGTCGTCGACCGTGATCGGGTCCTTGAACGTCGAGCGCGGGTTGAGCGCCGCCCACTCCCGCTGCACCACCGAGACGGAGGCGAGCTGCTCGTGCGTCATCCCCGTTTCCTTCATGTAGCGCAGCACGCCCAGCGTGAACATCGAGGGCGGACCGCTCAGGCCGTAGGGCGCCTCGTACTGGCCCGGCAGCGAGGCCGGCGCTGCGGCGAAGCCGCCCCGCCCCACGCGCGAGCGGCCGCTCTCGCCGTGCGTCACCAGCGCCACGTCGCACAGCCCCTCGTTGATGGCCGCCGCCGCGTGCCGCACATGCAGCATGAACGAGCAGCCCCCCACCGACGTGCCGTCGACCCATGTGGGGGTGATGCCCAGGTAGTGCGCGATCCCGGCGGGCGCCTCGCCCGCCGTCGCCACGCCGTCAATGTCGCTCGGCTTCAGGCCGCAGTCCGCCATCGCGTTCAGGGCGGCGTCGGCGTGCAGCTGGATCTGGGAAAGGCCGGGAATGCGGCCGAGCTCGGTCGTCTCGGCCGCCCCCACGATGGCTACGGAACGGGATTCCATGGCTAACCTCCCACCGGCCGGAACTTCGGCAGCGATATCTCGTCGGTAATCGGCGTGAACGCCACCTCGACCGGCATGTCGAGCACGAGCGCCTCGGGCGTCTGCTCGCAGTCGATGATGTTCGTCATCATCCGCGGGCCCTCGTCGAGCTCCACGATCGCGATCGCGTGCGGCTCCGGACCGAACCCCGGCGGAGGCCGGTGGTTAATCACGTAGCTGTAGAGCTTGCCCTTCCCGCTTGCCGTGAAGTTCGACACCGAGCGTGAGCCGCAACCCGGACAGAACGACCGCGCCGGAAAGATCACGTCGTCGCAGTTGTCCTCGTCGCAACGCTGCAGGCGAAGCTCCCCTCGCTTCGCACCGTCCCAGAAATCCTGGGTTTCCGGTGTGGGCACGGGCACGGGGCCCTTGTAGTCGTCGGCCATGATCGGACCGCCTTTCGTGTGGTATGGCGCACGGCGGCGCACGCGTCAGCGCATCCTACGAGCTTCGCCCGAATCATGGGAGCGCCGCCCCGGGAGACGCCTCGAGGCCTCAGTCCCCGGCGCCCTCAGCCCCCCGCACCCACACCCGCCCCGCCACCTGCGTCCCCATCACGATCTCCCGCCCCTCGATCCCGATCGTGACCGTCCCCCGGTACGGCTCCGAGGACTGCAGGTTCACCACCTGCCCCGGACGGATCCCCTCCGCGTCGAAGAACTGCAGCAGCTGCTCGTCCTCCTCGAACACCCGCTCGATCTCGACCGTCTCGCCTTCCGGCACGTCCGTAAGCGTCGTCACGGAGAATTCGCCCGCATTCCCCAGCCCCGGGATCGGGTACCCGAAGGGGCTCCGGTCGGGATTGCCCAGCGTCTCGATCAGGTGCGGCTCCGTCACGTCCGAGATGCCGTGCTCCAGCAGGTGCGCCTCCTCGTAGGCGCGCCACCAGGGCACCCCCAGCACGCTCGTCAGCAGGCACTCCGCCAGCCGGTGGCGACGCACCATCTCCTCCGCTCGCCGCAGACCCTCCGGCGTCAGCTCGATCATCTTCCGCCGGTTGATCGACACCAGGCTGTCGCGCTGCAGGCGCTTCAGCATCCCCGCCACCGAAGGCGGCGTCACCCCCAGGCGGTCCGCCAGGCGCACCGCGATCACGCTCTCCCCCTCGTCGTGGTGGAGGCGGTAGATGGCGCTCAGGTAGTCGTCGCTGGCGACATTCACGACCTGCTTCGGCATGCCCCCGATCCTGCCACGCATTCCGTCCGTTGTCTTGACTTTCCCCGCCTGTAACTCCGCCGCTCGCCCCCGTACACTCAAGGGTGCAGCTCTCGCTGCGAGGGAAGAACCATGAGCGCAGAACCCGCAACCCCCGATCTGGACCTGTCCTGGCTCGATCTCTACGACGATGCCACGTCGGCGGAGCCCACCAAGAAGGGCCTCACGCTCGATGCCATCGACATCGGCGACTACGCCTCGCACGAGGACCTGCCCCGCGACATGACCGCCCGCCTCCGCGGCGCCGCCCCCCGCCAGAACGCCCAGCGCCAGGGCCTCACCTACCAGACCAAGCACGATGTCTGGGCCGACCAGTGCCGCTCCCTCTACGAGGAGGCCATCCAGCGCCAGTGGTCCTCCGCCCGCGATATCCCCTGGGACACCCTCCAGGAGCTCCCCGACGAGAAGGAACGCGCCATGTGCCAGGTCGCGACCATGCTCGCCGAGGTCGAGTTCATCGCCGGCGATGTCCCCGGACAGTGGCTCCCCGCCATCAGCGGCGATGAGTTCGAGGTCGGCCTCTTCCTCATGAGCCAGATCATGGATGAGGCCCGCCACACCGACGTCTTCCGCAAGCGCGCCCTCGCCAACGGCGGCGGCCTCCTCCAGCAGGGCGCCGGCCTCGGCCTGCGCAACCTCATCGAGGCCCAGGACTTCACCGAGATGTCCGTCCTCATGCACGTCCAGGCCGAGGGCTTCGTCCAGTCCATGTTCCGCATGGGCGAACTCATCGGCCCCACCCAGGCCGATAAGCGCATCTTCCGCATGGCCGGCCAGGACGAGTCCCGCCACCTCGCCTTCGGCGTCATGCACCTCAAGCACGTCCTCGCCGAGACCCCCGAGCGCCGCGAGGAGATCCACCACTACCTCGATAAGGCCGAGGAGCGCTCCGCCGGCGGCGGCAGCGGCGATGTCACCTTCCCGCCCGTCTTCGAGTCCCTCTGCATCCTCCTCGGCGGCGGCAAGGACCGCTTCGATGAAGGCTTCGCCAAGTTCCTGCTCCTCCGCCGCCGCCAGGTGAAGGAGTACCTCCACCGCCTCGATGTCGCCGGCCTCGGCGACCGCCGCGAGCGCCTCGGCCCGGCCCTCGCGCAGTACGCCAACTAGCGCCATGGCCGAAGCGGTCGAGGCCACCAGCGAGCCGGTCACCCCGGAGATGCGCGCAGCCGCCCAGGCCCTCGGCTGGGACGAGGGCCTCCTCGACCGCGCCATCGACTGGGGCTACAACCCCGGCACCCTCGTCAGCGCCCTCTCCGCCAAGCTCACCCCCGAGCAGGCCACCGACTTCCTCGACCGCGAACCCATCAAGCCCGACCTCACCTGGATGGACGCCCCCACCGAGTGGGGCGTCCGCGCCCAGCAGGCCGACCCCGAGATGGGCCTCACCGTGGGCGACATCATGGTCGGCTCCTACGGCGAGATCCCCGACCTCTGGACCGACCGCACCGAGATCGCCCGCGGCTCCAACCCCCAGGAGGGGCAGGAGGACATGGGCTACACCATCTTCGAGAAGGCCGTCGTCTGGACCGACTCCGTCGCCGACCTCTACGAGCGCGCCATCCGCGACCGCTGGGCCCCCGCCACCGACCTCGGCTGGCGCAGCCTCGAAGCCCTCCCCGACGACATCGAGCACGCCATCTGCCAGGTCATGACCGAGCACAGCGAGCGCGCCTACGCCGAAGCCACCGTCCTCGGCCGCTGGCTCCCCGCCATCAGCTACGGCTTCGTCGAGATGAAACTCTTCATGGGCAGCGTCATCTACGACCTCGCCCGCCACGCCGAGGCCTTCCGCAAGCGCGCCCTCGCCAACGGCGGCGGCCTCGGCCTCCAGGCCCCCACCGACCTCATCCGCGGCGCCACCGAGTCGCGCAGCTACCCCGAGCTCCTCGCCTACCTCTTCGTCCAGGACAGCGCCTTCCTCGCCTTCTTCCGCGCCGCCGGCGATATCGCCCAGAACCAGCTCGAACGCGACCTCTACGCCCTCGTCGCCAGCGACCGCGAACGCCTCATGGAGTACCAGGTCGAACGCCTCGCGTCGTACCTGCAGGCCATGCCCGACCGTCGCGAGGAGCACCAGCGCTACCTCGGCAAGGCCGAGGTGCGCCTCGCCCGCGAGTGGAACGACCCCGCCGTGCGCGAGCCCCTCGTGCTCCTCCTCGGCGGCGGCCGCGAAAACGCCGCCGCCGGCGAAGCCGCCCTCCACACCCTCCGCCGCCGCCAGGTCGAGGAGTACCTCGCCAACCTCGACCGCGCCGGCTTCGTCCGCGCCCGCCTCCACTCCGGCCTCGCCGCCTACCTCGAGGACCCCGAGCCCGCTTCCGCCTAGCCCCCCACCAGCACCCCCAGCGCCGCCCGCTACTTCGTGCCGGCTCCCACCGCCTCAGCGACCTTCTCGGTGAGCCATGCGTTGAGGCTCTTCCCCTCGATCTGGGCGGTCTGCGTGGCGGCTCGGTGGAGGTCCGGGGACATCCTCAGGGCGACGTTGCCCGAGAACGGCTTGTCCGGCGCTACCCCCTCCTCTTCGCAGAACGCGAGGTACTCCTCAACTGCCCCGGCGAAGGCCTCCCGCAACTCCTCGACGGACTCCCCCTCGAAGCTGATGACCGAGTTCGTACCGATGACGGCGCCGTGGAAGATGTCGATGTCGTCGTCGAACGTGACTATGGCCCTATAGCCGCGATACTCCATGGTCCTTCTAGTCCTTTCCCTGCGACGGTGTGATGCCTGCCATCGTCAGGAACTCCCTCATTGCCGCGACCGCGCCCTTGCTGGTCAACGTCCTGCGGTGCCGCCGCCTCACAAGACTATGCTAGCATTTGATGCTAGCTATCGCCCCACGCTAGCACTAGCCCCCCACCAGCACCCCCAGCGCCGCCCGCACCACCTCCGCGCTCGACCCGATCGCGAAGATCACGTCCCGCCCCACCGGCTCCACCAGCCCCACCACGTTCCCGTCCGGACGCGTCGCCAGCGTCAGGCCCTCCTCCTCCACCACGTCCGCCCGCCGCGTCGCCACCGACGCGTGCGTCTGCGCGAACTCCGCCGCCTCACCGTCGTCGGCGAAGCGCACGCGCGCCAGCAGCACCCGCTCGTCGCCGTTCTCGAACAGCGTGTAGCGGTCCCCCACCCACCCCCCGCCGGCGTTGACCGCCCTCCGGTTCGCCGGGGAGTACAGCCAGCCCCCCGAGAACGGCGCGTCGCCGATCAGGTAGTTCACCAGGTGGAACTCCCCCAGCGTCCCCGACGACTGCTCCTGCCACCCCTCCCCCAGGCTCGCGCGCACCTGGCCCGCCGCCAGCGCCCCCTCCCCCAGCGCCTCCGGCGCCCACCCCGTCGACATCAGCTCCGGGTGCAGGATCAGCGTGCTCGCCGCCGGCGGCTCCCGCAGGAGAGCGTTCAGCCCCTCCGTGCCCTCCTCCTGCAGCACGCCCCGCGCCCACGTCGCCCCCGTCGTATACGGCAGGTAGACCTCCCGCAGGATGGCCGCGGGAATACCGCCGAACTGGTGCGAGGCCCCCAGGAAGCGCACCCCGCCCGCCGCCGGAAGCGAGAGCCCCCGCCGGGAGTGCAGGTCCGTGTGGATCACCGCGTCCCCCTCCACCACCGACGTGAACGCCAGGTCCGCGTCGAGGCTGTGCTTCACCCGCTGGAAGGTCGCATTCAGGTCGAAGTGGTAGTCCTGCAGCGCGTGGATGATCTCGTGCACGAGCGTGTCCCGCTGGCTCGGGCTGAGCTCTTCCAGCCCCACGCCCTCCTCCTCCGTCACCACCCAGAGCGTCTTGTGGTCGCTCGAGTAGAAGCCCAGCACCAGGTTCAGGAACGACGTCTGGATGTCCCACAGGTGCTCGTCCTCGTCCAGGTAGCCCAGCAGCCGGTAGAGGATGGTCGTCTCGTCCAGCCGCTGCCGGTCCTCCTCCGAGACCAGCTCCACGTAGGTGTCGTACAGGTTCACGCGGGCGACGGTGAGGGCGCGCATCGTCTCTGGCGCCTCCAGCTCCCGCACCTCCGCCACCTCCTCCAGGATCTCGCGCACCGACGCTGGCAGCGGTGGCGCGTCCTCCCCGACCGCCCTCCCCTCGGGCTGCGGCGTGGCCGTGTCGACCGCGGCCGTGGCCGTGGCCGTGGCCGTGGCCGCCGGCGTATCCGTGGGTGAAGGCGTGGCCGCTTCGGTCGGGGTCGGCTCCGTTGTGGCCGTCGCCGTGGCGGTCGCCACGGCATCGCCGCTCTCGGTCGGGGCCGGCGTCGCGACATCCGTCGGGGCGGTCGCCGGCGCCGGCGATCCCGCGTCGTCGCCACCGCAGGCCACGATGGCCAGGCCAACGAGAAGCGCCGCAAGGAGAGCTACGGTCGTGCGTGTCATGGGTACCATCCATCTTGCCCGCTGCCCCACCCCACCGCCACACCGACCCACTCCCCGCTTCCGAACCCTTGCCCGTCGCCCCCCGCCGCCGCCGACCCCTCCGCACCCTCCCCACCCGCCCGAATCTTGCCCCTCGCCCAACCCCTGCGATAGATTGAAGGCGGCGGCGCATTCGTCTAGCGGCCTAGGACACCGCCCTCTCAAGGCGGAGATCAGGGGTTCGAATCCCCTATGCGCTACCACTAAGTACTGTACTGCGAACTCCCTCGCTCAAAGCCACCTCGGCAGCGTCCGCGCCGGCGATTGGGCTGTCCGGTGGCGTAGGCAGTGTGTAGTGGATGACCGCCTGCCCCGGACCCACCAGTACCTGCTTCACGAAGGAGCGCACGAACGCCCGGGTTTCGGTGATCTCGCTCGTGCGCAGGAACTCGCTCATGTCCTCGGCGAAGGTGGCGATAGTGTCGGCGCTGTCCAGGAGCACGCGGCGCTCTGCCAGCACCTCCCGCGCCTCCCCGGCGCCGCGTTCTAGCTGCTCGCGTCGCTCCCGGTGCTGCTTGATGCGCTCCGACGCGTCGGCGTAGTCGAGGTCCGTGCTCTCGACGAATCGCCAGATGCGGTCCAGCTTCTTGTTCTCCTCGGCCAGCTCCGACTCGATGGACTCCAGCCGCTCCCGCTGTTCACGAGCGACGCCGTCCATCTCCTCGTCCAGCATCCGCACCAGCTCGCGGATGTTGCCCTCCGTGAGGATGTGGTCGCGTAGCTGGCCGATGATCGTTTCCTCGAAGCGCTTCGCGTTGAGCCTCGGCGTTCCGCAGGCTTCCTTGCCCCGCTTGAGCAGCGACTGGCAGACGTAGTAGGTGTACTTGCCGCTCTTGGCTTCCGCCGCGGTGAGAGCCCTGCCGCAGCTCTCGCACTTGAGCAGACCGCTGAGGAGGTAGGGGCTGGAGGCGCGCCGGGGATGGACGACCTTGGGTGCGCGCGACTGCAACAGCTGGTTCGCGCGCTCGAACTCGTCCTTCGTGACGATTGCGGGGAAGGCGTCCTCGACGCGCACGGGCGGGGCTTTGTCCTTGGCCTGGAGACCCCAAACCAAGGTTCCCGTGTAGGTCTCGTTGGTGAGCATGCCATGCACGGTGTTCCTTCCCCAGCGCCCTCCGCGCATCGTCGGCACGCCGTCATCGTTGAGCACCCTGACGATGTCGAGGACGCTCTTGCCCTGGCAGGCCATGCGGAAGATGCGGCGCACGACGGCGTCAGCGGGCGGGTCGAGGTCCAGGCGGGGGCGCTCCTTGGCGCCGTCCTGCACGTGGACCCTGCGATAGCCGTATGGGATGTGGGGGGAGACCCAGAAGCCCCGCGAGGCCGCCTCGCGCATACCCCGCAAGACCTCCTGGGCCAGGTTCTCCGAGTAGAACTCGTCGACGCTCTCGATGATCGCCTCCATGAGCTTGCCCGTGGGGGAGTCGTCGGCGTGCTCGGTGATGGAGACAACACGGACGCCACGCCGGCGCAGCATCGACTTGAAGGCGACGGCGTGCTCGCGCTTGCGTGTGAAGCGGGAGAACTTCCAGACGAGAATCTCTTCAAAGGGCGCAGCGGCACCGCTGGCTTCGTCCAGCATCTTGCGAAACTGGGGCCTGTCGGCGATGCGCCCGCTCTCCGCCTCGTCGATGTACTCGCGCACGACCAGGTAGCCGTTCTTCTCGGCGTAGTCACGCAGCGCCCGGAGCTGTGCCGAGACGGAGAGGTCGACGTCTTGGCGGTCGCTGGAGACGCGAGCGTAGAGGGCGGCGGGTGTTGGGTCGGGTTGCTCGGGCATCGGAGTTCTCCTCGTCGGTTGTCGTTCAGCGTAGCGGGCTCCAGCCCGGTTCAGGGAAAGAAAGTTAGGGGGTTGTCACATTGGAGTAAGCGATTTCCGACATTCCGCCCTAACCACCCCTGGAAGGGATTGTCGGGGGCGGAAGGGGCTGCTAGGTTGCCAGAACCGATGTTCCAAAGACGAGCAGAGCCTACATCACTAGCGGGGGCGCCAGCCACCCCGATCTCGCGGGGCTTTGCGCCCGCGGGAGTCGACCGTGAGTACCCAGCAACGGCTAAGCGACGAACAGGAGCGGATGCGCCTTGAGGGCCTGCGCACGCTGGCCCGCATCATCGCGCGCCACTACCTCGCCCATCCCGAGAAGTACGGCAGCAGCGCCCAGGAGCAGGAGGCTCCGCCGCCCAACGGCCGCCTGACCTCAGCAGAAGGCGAGCCGTCCCACGAGGACGGCACGACATGAGACGCCACCAGAAGTCCCGACCGCGGGTGAGGCTCAATCCCGAAGCCGTGTGGGAGCACCTCAGCCGGCGCAACATGTCGCAGAACGAGCTGGCCCGTGCGGCGAGGATTAGCTCGGGTCACATCTCGCTCCTGATGAACGACAAGCGCTCACCCTCGCCGGGTGTCAGGCGGCGCCTGCAGGCAGCGCTGGGCGTCACCGACTTCGACGAACTCTTCATCTTGGAGGTCGTCTCGTGAGTAAGGACTCGTTCCCTCCCGACCACCTCTGCGTCGACTGGACCGACGCAATCGAGAACCTGCCCGCGTGGCTGGAGTGGATCAAGGTGGTTACCGGCTACTCCGACAACACCTTGGCCACGTGCCTGGACACCGACGCACGGCAGGTGGAGCGCTGGAGAAACGACGGCGTTGTGCCCGGCGGTCGCGCGATGGCCGCGATCATCCTCCTGGCGGAACGCATCCCCGGTGCCCACGACAGGCTGCTGTACCCCAGGGGAAGGCCACGGGCGGCAGCAGTCGTCCGGGACGCCGTGCTCACCCCTGGCAATGGTCCACCATGCCACCCTCCCGGCGGCAAGGGGGCGTAGCACCGTGTTGGTTCAAGAGCAGTCCTACGGGCCGGTCGGCATTGGTCTCCCCGAGGACTTCGGGGAGCGGCTGGAGCAGTTCATGCAGGTCAGTGGTCTGGGTCCACGCCCGCTCGGCCGGCTCCTGAGGGTTAGCCCCTACCGGGTCCGCGAGTGGCGGCGGGGCGTCGTCCCTTCCTGGCGCCACCTCTCTCGGTTGCTGGCACTCGCTACGGACATGGGACTTCTGGAAGTACTCATGCACCCTGAGTGGGATCTGCAAGCACGGGCGGCAGCCTCACTTGGGGAAGCTGCGAGGGCAACTGTCAGCCGACAAAGACACTCCTAACGCCGGCTGTGGAGAGGATGTCGTAAAGCGAGGATATCCCTGCTTTTGGCCCGGGGTGAGTTTCCCCAGCCTGGTTCCTGGGAAGAATCTGGCGACGACGCGGGACTCCACCCCCGCCAGCTTCGGTGGCGGCGCCTCTGGCTCGGCCAGTGGGAGCTCTCCGGGGCAAGCCGCACTCTGGTTCAGATCAATCTGGCGGATGAGGGCGGCTTGCTGGTCCATCACCATCAGCGTCCGGTCGTCGTCAGCGAGCGCAAGGGCCGTCGGCCGGTCGAACAGGCCCTCATCGCAAGGCCATCGGCGTGGCCCACAGCAATTGCGCGAAGGTCTTGATCTTGGCCAGTGTGGTGGGAGTTCGCTAATGAACCCCCTCCGAGGCAGTTCCGCCCGGCTGTCCCGCTCCCGATACTGAAGCGCAAGAGCTGAAGTGCGGCCAAGTCTGGGCCGCTGTCCGCCAGCCACCTCGATCTCGCGGCGGTTTGCACCCCCAGGAGTCGATCGTGAGTACGAAGCAACGGCTTAGCGACGAGCAGGAGCGGATGCGCCTCGAGGGCCTGCGCATCCTCGCCCGCATCATCGTGCGCCACTACCAGGCCCACCCCGAGAAGTACCCCGGCAGGGCCGCCGGGGAGCAGAAAGCGCTACCGACTAACGGCCGCCGGCCCCCGGAGGGCGAGCCGGCCCGAGAGGACGGCACGGCATGAGGCGCCGGCGAACGTCCCGACCACGCGTAAGGCTCAATCCGCAGGCCGCCTGGGAGCACCTCAGCCGGCGCAACATGACGCAGAACGAGCTGGCCCGGGCGGCGGGCATCAGCTCGGGTCACATCTCGCTCCTGATGAACGGCAGGCGCTCACCCTCGCCGGGTGTCCGGCGGCGCCTGCAGGCAGCGCTGGGCGTCACCGACTTCGACGAGCTCTTCATCCTGGAGCCATCCCGTGAGTAAGGACACGTTCCCTCCCGACCACCTCCGCGTCGACTGGACCCTCGTGATCGCGAACCTGCCCGCGTGGCTGGAGTGGGTCAAGGAGACCACCGACTACTCCGACAACGCGCTGGCCAATCTGCCTGGGCACCCACGCACGGCAGGTGGAGCGCTGGCGAAACGACGGCGTCGTGCCCGGCGATGGCGCGATGGCCGCGATCATTCTCCTGGCGGAACGCATCCCCGGCGCGCACGACAAGCTCCTGTACCCCAGGGGAAGGCCACGGGCGGCAGTCGTCCGGGAGACGGTGCCCGCCCTTGGGGATGTTCCACCCTTCCACCCTCCCGGCGGAGAGGCGGCGTAGCACCGTGTCGGTTCAGAGGCAGCCCCATCGACCGGTCGGCGATGGCTTCCCCGAGGACTTTGGGGATCGGCTGGAGCAGTTCATGGGGGCCAGTGGTCTGGGTCCACGCCCGCTCGGTGGGCTTGTCGGGGTTAGCCTCTACCGGATCCGCGAGTGGCGGCGGGGCGTCGCCCCCTCCGGACGCTACCTCTTCCGGTTGTTGACCCTCGCCGAGGACATTGGGTTGGGAGAGATTCTGATGCGCCCCGAGCAGGACCTGCCCCTACGTGTTCATCCAGAACCTGTGGCGCAGGGGGTGCGTACCTGATCTCCGAGGTGGCCCAGGCGGCCCTGGTTGTGGTGTCGCTTCGCGGTGGCCTCCGCTGCTTCAGCTAACAGCTGACCGTGACGGTCCTCAAGATGAAGTGCCGCAGGGGTCCCGCTGGATGCGCGGGTCGACGAGTTACAGGTTCATTCCTCGGAATTCCGGCCGGGAGGCCAGTCTGTCGCGTTCGCGTCGCCAATCAGGATCGTCGTTGCCGACCGCCGATTTCCACTCCAGCAAGGCCATCTCGGTGGCCTCAGTATCTCCTGACCCTTCTAGGGCAACGATGAGGCTTCGGTGCACGAGAGTCCTACTGACCTCGCGTGAGGAGCCATCCGACACCGCAAGCGCTCTTCTAGCCCACTCCGCACCTTCTCGGAAACAGCTCTGCGCCGACGTGAATTGGTTCATGCGCTCAAGAGTCTTTGCCTCTCTCGTCCTCAGGTAGCCCGCGATTTGACAGAGCGATCGTGTCTCACCGCACCTCTCGATTCCCTGTTCAGCGACCTGCGCCGCTTCGCGCCACTGCTTTAGAAGGGTTTGCTCGTTATCCCGGCTAACGAGGCTCTCTGCTACTTCGCGTTCGAGTTCCACCCAGTGGTAGTAGGTGTCTTCCTTCCTCGATCCCAGGCTGTGTGCATGGCGGAACGCAAAGCGTGCCTGTTCCTTAGACTCACTATCTCTCCGCCGACTCAGGACCCATCCCAACGCTCCCCACAGATCCGCATTATTTTCGAGCTCCCCTGTCATGGTGTCCTGCAGGCTCTCCCGTGCCCCATCCAGATCACCCCGCAGGACCAAGGCCCGAGCGCTACTGATGGCACTTCCGACTGCCTTGCGGAGTGCAGGTGGTAGTTCGGACCCCGATAGCGTCTGGAAAGAGGCCCTGTACGCGTTGAAAAGGGGGTCTCCGCCGTATGTCTTTTGCACCAGACGTTGTGTGTTCCCGTTGCACGAGAAAGTCGGTCGCCCGGTCGCGTCCGGTGTCAGGCGACTGAGAAGACGCCAGTCCAGCAAGTCTCGAATGGTGTGCTGCACATCGTCGTCTGTGAACCCCGAAATGGTGGCGAGTTCGAGACTTGAGAGAGGTCGCCGAGCGACGGCCACAGCAATCAGGGCCCTGCGCGCTGCTTCGCCCAGCGACGATAGCTGGCGGCGGAGGGCATACTCACGTGCGGCGTCGCCTCTCCGTTGACTCCAGTCGTCGATGGCACTGCCTAGACCACTAAGAAGCGCATGACGTAGTAGGTCGTCCACGAACAGTGGAAAGGCGTCGGTAACGGAACGGATGGCGGAAGAACGCTTGAGGCATTCGTCGATGTCGAGGTCGTACTCCCTAGCCCGGGAGCGCACGAAGGAGGCGAGCTCCTCATTGTTGAAACCTCCGACATCAATGGTCTGAAGCCCTGGCACGCGTTGTCTTGATGTGTAGATGATGCGGCTCCTGGTCCTTTGGAGTTCGAATAGAAGAAAGTGAGCCAAGTCGTCGTTGTCGAGGACTGAGTCGAGATCATCGACGACGACCAGTGCTGGAGTGTCGGAGAGTTCTTGCAGGATCCCTTCACGCGTAGCCTGCTCGGGGGTCGGCTCAGCGTCGTAGAGGGCTGTCCACAGGGCGCGAGCGAACGACTCAATACTGTCGAAGTCAGCACGTCGGTCCCGTGTCTCGCCCTCGACGTACTCCTTCACCTTTGCGCTTAGCCACAGCACAGCCTGGAGGCTGGACGGGGCACCATCCCGGACGGCTCGGGCAAACTGATAGGCGAGTGCACTCTTGCCGGAACCGCCATATCCCCAAATCACAAACTGAGTTGAGGACTCTGTTACCAACCAGCTTGTGAGTTTCCTCATTTCGGGCTCGCGACCAACAAACTCGGGGACGATCTCTGTCGCGGGAGGTAGCGCTCCACCTAGTTCATTGCCCCACGGAGACCCGCCTTCCTCGATGCTCGCAGTTATTGCCTCGAACTCAGCCATGCGGGGTGACTGGAGCGCGCCTAGCAGCATTTGAGCGTTCTTCGTGAAGCGGAGAAGGTCGCCGCGCCTCAACATGTGGTGCTGGCGTCGGTGGGAGACGTTGTGGCGAAGCTCTGAAACCTCCCCGAAGTAGACCTCCGTCCGATTACGATTGCCAAAGGCATCGCCGAAGAGCTCCCAGTTGCCAAGGATGATGTTGGAAAGGTGCTCAACGCCGTACAGCTCTTCATCGGTCTTCCCCATGTCGACGACTGCCATCGGTGAGGTCAGCATTTCCCGCGTGCGTGCAAAAGCACCAGCGCCTATATGTCTTTCCACCCCTACGGAGAGCCAGCCCTCGCCGTGTTCCCGTTCCAGGGTGCCCCTTATCTGTTCATGGGCCGCGTCCAGAAAATCAATCAACAGGTCATTTGCGTATGAATTGATGTCAGTCACTACATATCCCCGATAGGCCCTTGGAGGGCCGCCGGATGGTACTCGGGGTCCGACCTAGCCGGAAGTCCCCGCCCACCCGCGCCGACCTGACGGTTACAAGTTCCTGCATACGCTCCGAGAGCGTGGAGCAGTCGAGCAAGGCGGCGGGACTGGGTTGGCAGGCTCTGCCCTGCCTCCTCGGGGTCACAGCCACGCACGCGGGAGTGGGCGTGTGAGCGCGGCCCTGTCAGGCAACCACTCCTTCCGCTTAGTGACCGTCGCGGATGGGAGGGACACAGATTGTGGTCCCGAGGCGTCCAATGCCAAGCATCGCCGGCCAGCGGAGCGGTTGGCCTGGAGATCTCGTTGTGGCTCCGGGAACACCTCCCCTGACATCGCTCGTCCTTGGGCGAAGGCCGTCCTCGTGAGACGTGCGTGTGCGATACCCTTGGGTACCCAGAGTGAGTCGTTCGGCTGCTGAGGCACAGACTGGGAACTGCCGATCTCGTTTGTCGAGACGCCAGCTACTTGACCACGGGTGGGCGGGGATGACAGTCAAAGGGGATGTGCAGCGTACGGGAGGCTACGATGGCTAACCCGGTACAAGTGGCGGCACGAGTGCGGTTCGCCCTCTCGCAAATCCCTGCCCAGAATGCTCACCACACGTTCGAGACCATCTGCCGGCACGTGGCGAGGCAGTTCATCTGCTCGAATGTTCTTCCTGCCACCGGCCCAGTGTCAGCAGGTGGTGACCAGGGCCGGGACTTCGAGACCTTCCGCTCCCACCTTAGGAAGGAGCTAGGTCCAACTGGTGGATTTCTGGGTCTTGTGAGTGAAGGCACGGTCGCATTCGTCTGCACCACGCAGTCCGAAGGCGTCCTAGCGAAGATCGCTGGCGACGTGGCCAAGATCCTCGAGTCTGGGCACCCTGCCCACGAGGTCAAGGCGTTTTCATTGTCGTCGGTCCCAGTAGGGCATCGTCACAAGCTTGAATCCGAAGTGAAGGAGCAGTATGGGATTGACCTGGAGCTCTTCGATGCCGAGGCCCTGGCGGAGCTGCTTGCGACACGTGAAGGCTTTTGGATAGGGGAGCATTTTCTTGACCTACCGGCAGAGCTTCGGCCAGCAGTACTAGATGAAGAGGAGGACCTGCCCTCCTGGTACGTTGAGAGTCGAGGCAGGTGGCGAGGGAAGCGGGCCCCTGAGCCGACTCTGGGTGACTTTATCGAACTAAAGGAAGGGCTTCGAGAGGCGACTGCGCGAATTGAGACTCGACCCGACTTTCCCTTTTGGCTAGGGCTAATCAGGGAAATGCTGGCGACTCCGGCCCTGCCAGATCCCATCAGGCAGCGTGCGCGCTACGAACTCGTGGTTGGGACTCTCTTGGGGCTGGATGAGATGGGTTCTGTCGACCTAGTTGCCCGCGCTTATCTGGACGACTCGCTAACTGAGGGTGAGCCCGCTCGCCTTCAGGACGCGGGTGCGCTACTCCTCTTTGTGAATGGGGCAGCCCAGCGGGGCCTTACCGCGGTCTCAGCCAGTGAACTATGGAACTGGAATGCCGCCTTACGGAAGCAGATTGAACATGTGATGGTGGATGCTCCGCCGAACCGCGGAGCGAGCCTGCGGTTTACGCTCGGGTTCCTTGGGCTTCAGCCGCAGCTTCCGGAACGGGAACTAGCCGGTGCTGCAGGAGAACCACCTAACTCAGCCGACAGTGATGCAGACACTGCTCGGGCAACTCCTGACGAGGCGAAGGGAGCACTCACCCCAGAGTTCGTCGATGTGCACTTGGCGATGGCAGCATGGACTGAACTGGCGGAGGGGCTTGAAGACACCCCCCTGTTTCCGGTCGACCTCCTCTCCAAGACCCTGCAGGAGGTCGCTCCCCTGTTGGTCGATCAGCATGGCTGGCGGCGGCTCGTGGATATGGTCGACGAAGCAGTGGCCAGGGTTTCGGGTGATAGCGCCGTCGCCGAGCAAGCGCACGGCCGGGCGAAGGTGCTCCTCACGGCCGGTCGTCGCCTTGAGGCTCTTGCAGAGCTTCACGAGGCGAAGATCGCTTGGTGGTCGGGAGACACGATCGGCAGTTCCTTGCTCGCGATGCTCACAATTGCCCGCCTCTACCTTGAGCTACGCCTCCCCATGCCAGCCAAGGCCCATGGGTTAGCTGTTGCCTACTCGGCGCTTGGAAGCGCCGACGAGGAGCTTGCAGAACTTGTACCTGCCGGGCTGCTAATGGCAGCTCAGGCCGACTTCGCATCAGGTGCGTGGTGTGGTGCAACCGAACTCTTCGAATTGGGTTTGTCGGCCCAGCATCAGCTCGTAGGTGATGGTCTTCACCTGGGGCATGAGTACGTCGCGGGCGCAATCTTGGACCTGACATACGTCACCGCGTGCGCTCGGGACATCGATCCAGATTTGGCTGCGCTAGTGGAGGAGGCGACAGCACGAGTCGGTGCTCGCGAGATCATCGAGGATGCTTTGGCCGACGGCCCGCCCACCACCTCTGACATGTGGGATTCCTATGGCAGCGACAAATTCACGGGACCGCCGTTCCTCGATGTCGGAGAAACGAGGTACATTCGGTTTGCCGCCCTTGGTACCGCTTGGACCCTGGAATCCGCTAACGACGCTCAGTCAACCCGGGTCGCTGAGCGTTTCGCCGTCACTGCCCAGACCTTACTTGCGGAGTTGGCTAACGAGGACCTCTGTCTCGCCCCCACACGCATCACCGTGCGTGTCGACCACAGTGCGTCAGACCAGCGAAGCTTCGACCAGAGGCTTGAACAACTGCCTAGCAATGACGGCAGGCGATGGAAAGTCACGCTGACTTCCTCGGTGGCTGCAAGTGACTTGTTCGCGGACCACATCAAAACGGAGTTGCTTCCGGCTCTAACAAGCATCCTCTTGGAGGCTTCGTTTCTTCGGTCGGCCGACTTCTTAGCGGCGATCGGGCGCGCGTTTCGGCGTGGGCTGGAATACAAGCTGTCACCTGCTCGCCCCTACGACGAACTGGCTGCCGTGGTCACCCCTCAACTCTATGCACGGATGAGCCGCGAGCGCTTTAGTGCTCCCTGGGACTGTCACGGAGGCGCCTACGGGGCCGATCCTGATCTCGGATGGCGGGGCGGTCCAGGGCCGACATACTCAACTGACGTGGCGAAGGAGATGCTGCGTAACCGGTATAAGACGTTTGCGAACTCGCTTCGGAAGACGGTTCCTGCCTTGCGTCGCTCTTCAGAGTTTCGCAACACCGTAAGGGCGCTCCGTGGAGAGGGCTGGCTGGACTGGCACCTGCTCACAGCTATCGCCAACATCGTGACAAACTACCGTCATGCGCTCACTGCTGACGACCTGCAGCGGCCGGGCGTGCGCGCTAACTTGCTCCGCGTGTTGTTCGAGCCGGAGAAGGAGTCGGCCCGAGAAGTTCCTGCAGATCTCTTCACACCCAGTGCGATGCAGCAGGCTCGGCAGAACGCCATACTGTCACTAGTTCATCACTGGGATCTGGAGGGCCACCAGAGGACACCGGACTTTCCCGGTATCGAGCGACTGCTGGCCGCGCGCTATGGCTATTGGGATGACGATGTACAGCACGTAGATCCCTTTCCAGAAGCCCGCTGAACCTGCCTCTGTTCATCGTCCGAATCGGCGCTCGTCTAGCCGTGCTCGTGGACTGTGGTTCACAACCTAGGACAAGAGACGAACGGGCTCCGAGGCTCCCCCAGAGAGCCACCCCCGCCCCAACGGCCCCTCCCTCTCCAGTCGGTCCCTGTCGGAAACCCACAAGGGCACCTCAACTCTCGCCCGCCCCACCTGCTCCCGCGCCACCCGCAGGAAGTGGTTCGCCGCCAGCTCGTCATCGAACACCACCAGCACCGCTGGCTGCGCCCCGTGGTCGTCGGTGGGCCGGCGGGAGGCGTAGTAGCGCAGATAGGGGGCAAGGCGGGCGGCCATCGTGACCGGACGCACTGCCCGTCGCTCCCACTCCAGGAAGAACGGCCACATCTGGTCGCCACGCCGCAGGATGCCGAAGGCGTCGGGCTGGACGGAGTGGAGCCTGCCGTCGTGCTGGAAGTACCTCGACGCGCGGCGGGGCGGGTCCAGTTGCACGACCTCCAGCGAGCGCTCGCGAGCCAGCGCCGCGAGGAAGCCGTGGACGGCGTCCGTGTGCTCAATGGTGCGCAGGAGCTGGCGGCTGCTCCTGCCGGAGACGTTGCGCCAGTCGAGAGGCGCGTCGCGGTCGAGCGGCTTCACACTCCAGCGGCCCTTCGCCACACCCACAGAGGTGCGGTCCCGGTGGGCGAGCAGGGCCAGCCCCCGGTCAGTCACGGCGATACGCCGCTGCCCTTCCACGACATCGTCGAGGACGAGTCCCAACTCCCCGAGGTGCTGGAGCACCTCCGACAGCCGAGAGCGCTTCACCCCGAGGAGGGAGCCCAGGTGGAGCGGCGTGATCCAGGGCCAGTCCGAGACCAGGTCGAGGGCGCGCTTCTCGATGGGCTTGAGCAACGCCGGGAGCATCCGCTCGTCCCTTTCGGCCCTAGCCCCCGTGGGGAGACTCTCGGGCAGCGTGCGCCGCGCCAGCGGCCGCTCCACCGGCCACGCGCCACCCGGCCGCACGTGCAAGAGCGCCTCGTCCAGCCCGAGGTGTGTCGCCCCCGACGGCGTGCGCCAGATGCGGGTGCGAGTCCCCGCCGCGGCCACGTCGCGTTCCAGGGCGAGAAAGCTGATGAAACCCGCTCCCGCCAGGAGCCCTCTGGCGTGGCGGAGGCGCACCTCGTCGGGCATGAGCAGGAGGGCGGCGGCCGGTTGCGGCCCCTCGC
>CAYMDV010000011.1:0-101687 GCA_964389725.1 uncultured Anaerolineaceae bacterium | reverse complement strand
TCGCCATCCCGGCCGACGAGGATTTGGTGTCGATTGCGGAACCGCGATCACGGTCCTGGCCAGGCCTGCGCCATTTCGGATGCGGCCGAGCCGGTGTGTTGGTGGAACCTTGGCGAACGCTGGTCACCGGGGCTACCAGATGGCTCCTACATGGCGGTGAGCGCCGCGTATGGGCGCGGTTGTGCCCTCACCGATGCTGGCGAGGCGCGTTGTTGGGAGTTAGGCGAGGGGCTGGTGGACTCCCCTTCCGGCCGCTACGTGGCTATCAGTTCCGGCGGGTACCGTACCTGTGCTCTGACCGACAAGGGCGAAGTCGTCTGCTGGGGCAACACCGACTATGAGAGGTCGAGCGTGCCGGCGAGGTAAGCGCCGGCCTGTGAAGTTGTGGATGACTGTTGCGCTCATGTGTGCCAGTTCCTTCCCCCACGCCGCCGCGCCCACCCCAGCGCGACGCTCGCCCCCACTGCCATCCCCGCCGCCAGCACGTTGAAGAGGATGTCCCACGGGTCGAAGACCCGGTCCGGGACCCACAGCTGGAGGCACTCGTCGAGGAGGCCCACCGCCGACGTCGCCAGGAAGGCGAGGACCGCCGGCAGTGGCACGCGCCGGCCCTGGCGGGCTCGCTCCGCAAGGGCCGCGTACACGAACACGCCCAGCACCCCGTACTCGATCAGGTGTGACCGTTCTTCCAGGACCGCCATGCGGAGGAACACCAGCAGGTAGACCGCCACGATGCCCGCCGCGACGGCCAACTCCAGCCGCCCCGGTCGCGCCCAGACCCCCTGGAGGACGGCCGTCGCGCCGACGAGGAGCATGCCGAGCAGGAACAGCCCCACACTGAGCGCCTCTTCCAGCGCCTCAAGGTCGCGCAGGGCCCCGGCCAGTTCCCCGCCCACCCAGAGCGAGGAAGCGATCGCGGCCACGACCGCCAGCGTCCACAACCACAGCCACCGCTCTCGCGTCGAGGAGAAGAGAGGCATGACCGGGGACTATAGGTCCGTCTCTGGGAACACTGCCTCGGCGCAGACGCCTTGTAGCCCTGTCGCCCATTCAGTACCGTTATTCCCGATAGGGCGCATGACGCGCAGTGACGCGCGCGCCCGCTCCGGGAGGCGCTTCGTGCACGATCTGGTTATCCGCAACGGCACCATTGTCGATGGGACGGGGGAGGCCCCCTACCAGGGCGATATCGCCATCGACGACGGCAAGGTCTCCGCCATCGGCCGCATCGAGGCCGACGGCCGCGAGAACGTCGACGCCACGGGGCTCCTCGTCACGCCCGGCTTCGTCGATATCCACACCCACTTCGACGGCCAGATCACCTGGGACCCGCTGCTCACGCCTTCCTGCTGGCACGGCGTCACCACCGTCGTCATGGGGAACTGCGGCGTCGGCTTCGCCCCCGCCGCCCCCAACCGCCACGAGTGGCTCATCGGCCTCATGGAGGGCGTCGAGGACATCCCCGGCACCGCCCTCTCCGCCGGCATGCAGTGGAACTGGGAGACCTTCCCCGAGTACCTCGACTACCTCGATACCCTCCCCAAGGCCCTCGATGTCGGCACGCAGGTGCCCCACGGCGCCGTCCGCGCCTACGTCATGGGCGAACGCGGCGCGATGAACGAGCCCGCCAACCCCGAGGACATCCACGAGATGAAGGAGCTCGTGCGCGAGGGCATCGAGGCGGGCGCGCTCGGCGTCTCCACCTCGCGCACCATCGTCCACCGCGCCATCGACGGCGTGAACGTCCCCGGCACCTTCGCCGAGGAGGACGAGATGATGGCCTTCGGCGAGGCCCTCGCCGAGGCCGGCACCGGCGTCTTCGAGCTCGCCCCCGCCGGCGTCACCGGCGACGACATGAACCTCCCCGACCGCGAGGTCGCCTGGATGCGGCGCGTCTCCGCCGCCACCGGCCGCCCCATCACCTTCGCCCTCGTCCAGCTCGATGCCGAGCCCGACCACTGGAAGCGCATGTTCGACCTCTCCGAGGAGGCCGCCGCCGAAGGCGCCGACCTCTATCCGCAGGTCACCGCGCGCGCCCCGGGCGTCCTCCTCGGCCTGCAGACGAACCATCCCTGGGTGAACACGCCGACCTTCCAGGAGGTCAGCGGGCACTACAAGCTCGGCGAGGGCGATGCCCACCACCTCCGCCGCACCCCCATCGAGGAGGTCGCTGCGGAGATGAGCAAGCCCGAGGTCAAGGCGAAGCTCATGGAGGAGCTCAGCGCTGCCCAGCAGGACATCGCGTTCATCAACCTCGGGCGCGTCTTCCCCCTGGAAGAGCCGCTCGATTACGAGCCCTCCGAGGACGACTCGGTCGCCGCCATGGCCGAGCGCGACGGGCGCGATCCGTACGACCTCCTCTACGACCTGATGCTCGAGGACGACGGCAAGCGCCTCTTCTTCGCGCCCACCCTCAACTACACCGAATTCAACTACGAGGTCGTCCGCAAGATGCTCACGCACCCCCGCGCCGCCCTCGGGCTCGACGACGCGGGCGCCCACTGCGGCGTCATCTGCGACGCCAGCATGCCGACCTTCATGCTCACCCACTGGGCGCGCGACCGCTCCCGCGGCGAGGGCCTGCCCCTCGAGTTCGCCGTCAAGAAGATGACGCAGGACACTGCCCGCCTCTACGGTCTGAACGACCGCGGCGTCCTTCGCCCCGGCATGAAGGGCGACGTGAACATCATCGACCTGGAACGGCTCCAGCTCCGGGCCCCCGAGCTCGCCCACGACCTCCCCGCCGAGGGCCGCCGCCTCATCCAGAAGGCGGAGGGCTTCGTCGCCACCATCGTCAGCGGCGAGGTGGTCATGCGCGAGGGCGAGGACACCGGCGCCCGCCCGGGCAAGCTCGTCCGCGGCGAGCAGCAGCCCGCCGCCACCGTCGCGTAGAGGCTCACACGGCGCCCCGGACCTCAGCGAGGCCCACCGTTTCGGTGGGCTTCGTCGCGTCGCGGTGGCGCGCTGCCGGGGAACGGTCCTGCGTTCCGGGGCATATTGGGGTACAGGCGGCAACTGCGACCGGTAGGCGGTCTGCTACCCTGCCCCAACTGAGGTCACATGGCTTCCGCTTCGTTCCCGCGTCTCTGGGTGCTCCTTCCGGCGCTGGCCATCCTTCTCGTGACCCTCGTCGCCTGCGGTCCCGGCGGCGACGACGATGATGACGCAGCCTCCTACAGCGCCGTCGCCGAGGGACCTGCCGCGGAGCAGTCCCAGGCCACCGCGGCCACCGCCGCCGAACCTGCGGCAGAGGAACAAGCGGCCGCAGCGGAAGCCGAAACCGCCGACGTCGACGAGGGCGGCGACGGCGATGCCGGTCGCATGGTCAGCACGCAGGCGATCGCCCAGAACCGCATCATCGTGCACACCGCCCGCATGTCGCTCGTGGTGAACGACGTCGCCCGGGCCGTGGACGAGATCCGCGCTATCGCGGCCGCGCTGGGCGGCTGGGTCGTGAGCTCCGACCAGGAGGCCCGGCACAGCGGCGCCATCGCCATCCGCGTTCCCGCCGACCGACTGGACCGCGCCTTCGACGACCTCGAAGGCGTCGCCTCCGAAGTCGAGTCCCTCCAGGTGACCAGCCAGGACGTGACCGAGGAGTTCGTCGATAGCGAGTCGCGCCTGAACAGCCTGCGCGCCACCGAGCGCCGGCTGCTCTCCTTCCTCGATCTGGCCGTCGACGTGGAGGAGGCCCTCATGGTGCAGGAGGAGCTCTCCTCCCTGCAGCTCCAGATCGAGCAGATCCAGGGGCGCCTCAACTACCTCCGGCAGGTCGCCGCCTTCTCCCTCATCGAGGTCGATCTGAAGCTGGCGGCCGTCACCATCGAGGTCGACGCCGGCCCCGGCGGCTCCTACCGCGTCGGGCAGCCCGTGCGCTTCCAGGCCTCGTTCACGGCCCCGCCCGGTGTCGACCAGTACTCCTTCGTCTGGGACTTCGGCGATGGCGGCCGCTTGACGGGCCAGGGCAGCGTCCTCACCCCCGATGGCAGCCGCGTCACGGCCACCGTCACGCACGTCTACACATCCGACCTCGACTCGCCCTACATCGTCACGCTGCGGCTTCTCGGAGCGGGCGATGGCGGCAGGGCCGAGGGCACGGACTCCCTGCTGATCGAAATCAAGGAGGTCCCAGTCATCGAGGTGTTCGCCGGCGACGACCGCACGGTCGAGGAGGGCGACGGCGCCGGCTATGCCGGCAGCTTCACCCGCCCCGGCGAGCTCTGGGACTACGAGTACCAGTGGGACTTCGGCGATGGCTCGCCCTCCGTCATCGGCAGCCCCGATGAGGGCGCCACCCGCGTCGAGGTCTCGCACCGCTATTCCGACCACCGCCCGCGTCCGTACCAGGTCACCTTCACCGTGAGCGCCATGAGCGACGCCGGCCGCGTCACCAGCTCCGGCACGTTCAGCGTGACCGTTACCGAGGGCGACAGCCTCGTGGTCGGCGGCTGGGACGTCGGCGGGACGGCATCGGCGGCCGTGTACGTGCTCTCCGCCGTCGGCCGGGGGATCCTCTTCGTCCTGATCTGGTTCGGCATCCTCGTCGTGCCGCTGGTCGCCCTCGCCCTGCTCGTGGCCTTCCCGCTGCGACGCTTCTGGCCGCTCGTGTCGAGCCTCTTCAGCAAGGCCTTCGGCGCCCGCCCGTCGGGACGCCCATCCTTGAGGCGCCCTCGCGCTAGCGTCCCCTTCCTCGCGCGCTCGGGCCTCGATCAGCCCGAGGCAGAGACGCGGGACGAGGACATGCCCGAGACGAGCCCGGACGAGCCCGCCGAAGGCGACGACACCGGGGAGCCTGAAGAGCGTCGCGAGTAACCCCGCCCGCTTGGTCGCCTCCGACCCATCCGTCCTGTTGTATATCTGCGCCGGGCAATAGAATTCCCGCGTGCCAGACACGTGCTGGGGCAAGGCTCTCCCCTGAGTGGGCCGACTCACCGCCCTCTCCCCATCATCCCTCACGGGAGGTTCCATATGCGGGTGAAGACTGAAGACTACGTGCATGCCCCCTATCACTTCCGGCTGCAGCGTCTGGATGACGGGGACGGCCCCTACTGGTTCGCGACCGTCGAGGAGCTGCCCGGCTGCATGTCGGACGGGGAGACCGAAGCTGAGGCGATGGCCAACGTCCGCGATGCGATGGCCGGCTGGGTTGAGACTGCCCTCGAAGAAGGCCGGGATGTTCCCGCCCCTGCCGCCGAGCCCGAGTACAGCGGTCAGTTCCGTGTCCGGCTGCCGGCCGAGCTCCACGGCGCCCTTGCGCGTGAGGCAGGGCATCAGGGCACAAGCCTGAATCAGCTCGTCGTTGCGCTTCTGGCGGGAGGGCTCGGCTGGGGACAACGTGCAGCCGGTTTCCCATCCCCCCGGGCCGAAACCGCAACCGGCGGACCTCCAGTGAGGCTCATGGCCGAAGACGAAGCCCCGTACGAGGGCTGAGCCCGCCCCCTGACCAATCCTGGCACGGTATGCTTAGCGCAAAGGTGCGGAGTTGCGCCCGGTTAGGGGTGCGCGCTGCCATCCGACGCAGGGGAGAGCTTGATGACCGAGACGATGTACCAGGACATGATCGATGCCGTCGCCGAGTGCCCGGTGAAACTGGACGACATCAATCTGTTCGAACCCGGCCAGCAGGAGCACTGGTTCGATTCCTACAAGATTCTCCACGAGGAATCGCCCGTCCTGCGCATCCCCGGTGAAGGGACCACCCCCGGCACCGACGGCTTCGTCATCACCAAGTACGAAGACATCGCGATGATCATCCGCGACCCCTATACCTTCCCCCAGCCTTCCTACGGCGGGGCCGGTCTCGACGTGGAGGAAGAGGACGATCACTCCGTCCTCCTCGATGCGATGGCGCGCAACACCCTCCGCCCCAACATGGAGCTTCACAAGCAGCACCGCATCCAGCTCACCGACCCCTGGGTCGGCGCCACCGGCGCTCCCCGCCACCGCCCCATGGTGACCCGGTTCGTCGATGAGCTCATCGATAACTGGATCGACCGCGAGCCCGCCGAGATCGACTTCGTCGAGGAGTTCGCCGCGCCCCTCCCCCAGATGGTGATGACCACCATCCTCGGCTTCCCCTTCGAGGACATGCCCCAGCTCCGCATCTGGGGGCAGGCCCAGGTCCGCCGCTTCGTCTACGGCAAGGGCCACCGCAACCTCATGAGTCCCGAGGAGGAGGCGGACAACGCCCGCGACCTCGGCGACTTCATGCAGTACGTCCAGAGCCACGTCACGAAGAAGCGCCAGGACCCCCAGGACGACATGACGTCGTTCCTGACCCAGGTCGAGTACATGGGCCGCAAGCTCACCGACTCCGAAGTCGTCGGCGTCGTCTTCGGCATGCACATCGGCGGGCTGGAGACGACCCAGTACGCCATCGCCGCCGAAGCCGAGCTGCTCGGCCGCGACCCCGAGCTCTGGAACACCATCAAGGCCGACCGCTCGAAGATCCGCTTCTTCGTCGAGGAGGGCATGCGCATCCAGGCCCCCACCCAGGGGCTCTCGACACGCATGACCGCCAGGGACGTCGAGTTGCGTGGCGTGAAGATCCCGCAGGGCTCCATCCTGCACCTTCGCTACGGCGCCGCGAACCACGACCCCGAGGAGTTCCCCTGTCCCGCCGATGTCGACCTCTCGCGGGCGAATACGGGCCGCCACATGACGTTCTCGCAGGGCATCCGCGTCTGTCCGGGAGCGGGCATCTCCCGCCTCGAGCAGAACATCGCCTGGGAGCGCCTCTTCGAGCGGCTTGACGGCATCTCCTTCACCCCCGGCAAGAACGACTTCCGCCACCAGCCCGGCATCATGCTGGGTCTGTGGGACCTCCACCTGAACTTCGAGAAGGCGAAGTAACCCGGAGGCAGCACATGGCCGAACCGGATTCCGTCAAGGAGCTTGCGCGGCTCGCCCGCGAGGCCGCGAAGATGCGCTGGGGCCCGGATGACACGGGTGCCGCCCCCGTCCTCCCCGGCAAGGACAAGCGCACCGAGATCGATGCGGAGCGCCTGTCCGGGGATGAAGAGCGCGCCGTCCTGAAGGCCCTCGACCCCTTCTGGACGCGCGGAATCGTCAAGCCAGAGGACGGCGAAGGCTAGTCAGGGCGAGGCTTGTCTTGGGCGTATGCCTCTGGCAAGCTAGTTGCAGTCCCCCCAGTCGCTTCCGGTGGCTGGGTGCGAAGCCCGCTTCGGCGGGCTTCTGCGTTTCTACCACCCCTCCGGCTTCTGGATCACGCCTTGATCATCATGAAGGAACGCTGGTAGCTGGCATTGCGCAAGAAGCCGGGGCCGGAGTTGCTTGAAGAACGTCCCCTTGAGCCTTCTCGAACGACGCCTGGCTGCGTGGGGATTAATGACGCCCACCGCTATGCCGCACTCCTCGCGGGCCAGGCGCACCGGCTCTGCGAGATCGGAGTCATTGCTGACCACCACCGCGGTGGAACACCGGCTCGTGAAAGCGTCGGCGAGCAGGTGGGAGGCCAGGTTCACGTCTGTTCCCTTCTCTTCCGACCGAAGCACCTCCACGACTGTGGGACCAGTCCCCGAGCGAGTCGCCAGGGGCAACCTTGTCCTCCGAGTCACGAAGTGCCCGAAGTGAATCTCAATCAGTGGGTTCGTCCCCAGCGCTCGAAGGTACATGTCCTGTCGTACAGGGCGTTGAGGATCATCCGGGCGCTCTGCTACCCGCGCCGTGAAGTAGCGGATCTTCACGATGTCGTCGCGAGGCAGTAGGCGCCGGCAGACCGCCTCCAGGTCGACCCACTTGTTGGGCGTCCCCTTGACAGCTCCGTAGTAGAAGTTGAAGCCGTCAATGTAGACAATGGTTGCCATTTGCCGAACTATAGATCGCCACCTCTATCCGGTCAGCCCCTGCTAGCCCCACTCCAGCGCCAGCTCGGCCCCGAAGAACGCGGCGAGCCGCCCCGCCTCCCCTTCCGCCGCCTCGCGCACCGCCGGCGAGAGGGCCGCGAACGGCTCCATGCGCACCGTGAGCCGCCCGCCCGCTCGCTCGTGCGACCAGATTCCCTCGATGCGCCCGTCCACCACCAGTACCGGGGAGATCCAGCCCTGTGGACGGTGCACTCGCGCCTTGTGCTCCCGTGCCAGGATCGCGGGCACGTCCCGCGGCGATCCGATGACGTACGGGTCGAAGGCGGGCAGGAGGCGCACGACGCCTCCGGGCACGGCATTGGCGATCTCCTCGATGTCAGCCGCGAGCCCCCAGTGCGGCTCGCCCTCGACGTCGACCTCGACCGCCTCCTCGCCGAGCGCGCGGAGGTAGCGCGTCGCCTGCGCCGGCCGGCGCGGACCCCACCAGCGCGAGTACTCCGCTGCGGTTGCGGGACCGTAGACGCCCAGGTAGCGGCGTGTCACCTCGGCGAGCGCTTCCTCCGGCGAGGGGCCTGGGCCGGCGCCCAGCCACGCCGCCGGGCTGACGAATGTCACGTTCCGCCCGCGCCCCGGACCGAAGCAGATGCTCCCACGGAACGACGCCGGCTTCAGGTAGGCGCCCCAGCTGTCCCGCAGCTTCTCGCCCAGCGCCGGCGACCCCGCCCCTTCCGCGACCGCATCCGCCAGCTCGTCGCGCGTCAGGCCCTCCGCCCCGAGCACGTCGCGCACGGTGTCGAGGAGCAGGTCCAATTCCTCGCGCGTGATCTTGAAACCGCGCAGCCAGGCGCCCTTCAGGTAGTGGTCGTAGGTATCGAGCGCGGCCTGCCAGAGGCCGTACTCGGCCGCGGGCAGCAGGTGCAGGGTCCCCCGCATCGCCCACGTCTTGACCAGGCTGCGACGCTCCCAGAGCTCCACCTCCATCTCGCCCGGCTGCAAGTCGTCGAGGCGTGCCCAGGCTGCCAGCTCGGCGGAGGACAGCACCTGCGCCTGTAGTCCGCCAATGTCCGCCACGACCTCGGACAGCTCGCCTCGGGGTCGTCGGGACACGAGGTGTTGCCGCTCCATCCGCCAGGCGAGCACGTTCGCCCAGCGCAGCGCCGGCCGCCCCGCTACTGGTCCCCTCCGAAGCGCGCCGGGTCGAACGGCGTCAGGTCGACCTGGCTGCTGCGACCCTCCGTCAGCAGATCCACCAGTGCCTCGGCCGTCGCCAGCGAGAGGATGATTCCCTTGCGCCCATGGCCCGTCGCCACGTACGCCCCGCGCCGCCCCGGCGCTGCCCCGATGATGGGCAGGCCGTCGCCCGAGACCGGTCGCAGGCAGGCCGTCTGGTTCACGACGCGCATGGCGCCCAGCCGGGACGTGTACTGGCTGAGTGTCTCCAGGATGTAGTCGCGCGCGGCCTCCGTCGGCTCCGTGTCGAACCCCTCCTCCTCCTCGGTGGCCCCGGCGTGCACGAGACCCGTGGGGCGTGCCACGACGTAGTGCCCGTGCATGTCGGAGAAGCCGCCCGGCGGGGGCGCGGCCGAAGGCTCGAGGTGCACGATCTGCCCCTTCAGTGGCCGCACCGGTACCGGCAGGTCGAGCCACGCCGCGGCCCGAAGTGACCACGGCCCCATGGCCAGGACCGTTGCCTCGGCCGTCACGATGCCGTCATCGAGCTCGACGCCCTCGACGTAGTCCGCCCCGCCGACCAGCCCCACGGCTCTCCCCATGCGCAGCGAGGCTCCCATGCTCTGCGCACTCTCCAGCAGTCGCGCCGTGAACCTGGCCGAGTCCATCTGGGCCGTCGGTTGCGCGAGCCCGCCCGCGACCGGCCGGTCGAGCCAGGGGCAGCGCTCCGCGACCTCCCCTGGGGGGATGGGTTCGGCGTTCAACTCAGTTGCTCGCTCGTACAGCTGCGCCGCTTCATCCTCGGTCCGGGCGACCAGGCAGGTCACGTAGGGCGTGTAGTCGTAGGTCGCAGGTCCGTCCAGCAGTTCCGCGACTGCCCGGTGAAGGTCCAGGCTCCGCGCCGCCAGCGGAGGGAGCGCCCCCGTGGCGTCCGCGTCGTGGGGCAGGCCCGGGGAAAGCAGACCCGCCGACTTCCCGCTCGCTCCGTGCGCGACCTCCGTGCCCTCGATGACAAGCGGCTTTGCCCCGCCCTGGGCGAGGAAGTACGCGATCGCGATGCCGATCACACCCCCGCCCACGATCGCGACATCGACGTGCTGGTTCGGAGACACCTGCTCGTACCCTCCCGCCGCAGTTTGTCACGGGCAGTGTCGCGTTGCGACAGGCGCCGCCCCCGCAACGAAAGGAGCCAGGGCATTCGCCCTGGCTCCCTGGTGCTGATCCGCTGTGGGATGCAGCGGTTACTGCAGGTCGACCTCGACCTGCGTGATCTCGCTCCGATTCCACCTGCCCGATGCGCTGACTTCGGACATGTCGAGCGGCCAGCCGGCGTGCGTCACCCAGTTCTGGCCTGGCGCACGCGTGCTGATGGCCAGCGCGCCCACGGGGTCGACGTTACGGCGCCATACGGCCACGTCGATGGTCACGGTTGAGCCATCGGTCAGCGTCACCTCAACCGGAGTGATCTCGCTCCGGTTCCACCTGCCCGATGCGCTGACTTCGGACATGTCGAGCGGCCAACCTGTGTGCGTCACCCAATTCTGGCCCGGCGCCTGTGTGCTGATGGCGAGCCCGCCGACCGGGTCAATGTTCCGGCGCCAGACGGCGACGTTGATGGTCACCGAAGTCACCTCCGGCGCCAGCGTCAGGTTGAGGGTCTGGAGTCCGCTATTGCTCCAGGTTCCTGTCTGGGTGGCCCAGCGATCCCCGATCCTGAAGCGCACTACTGCCCCATCCGTGCCGCAGCCTGCTCGCTCGGAGGAGTGTGCAACTTGGACAAAGTATTGCGTAACGCCGTCCTTGACATACGTCACGCGGGCGCCGCTGCAGTCCTCGTCGCCACCGTCCACGTACGCAGCGACCTCGAGATCGCTGGCAACGGCACCATCTTCGGCCGTAACCGTGCCTAGGAAGATGGCCGGAAGCTCCGGTGGTGCCTGCGCGGACACGCTGACGACGATTGACAGGGTCAGTGCCGCCGCGATGGTGGCGATGAGCCAGGGCTTGAGTCTCTTCATGGGGCTTCGTTCCTCACTGTGCGAATTCGGCCCCGCGGGCCGCATTGGAGTGTCTGCCGTAGGTTACCCGAGGATGGCGATATCCACCGACATAAAGATGAAGATCGCAGCAAGATATGCCAGCGAATACGTGTAGAGCCGCATCGACGGCACCCGCTCCGGCCAGCGCCAGAGGGCAAAGGCGATCGCCACGAACCCCAGCCCCGCCGCTCCCGCTGCGACCCCGTACACCCAGCCCACCGTCCCCGTCAGGAGCAGTGAGAGCGTGAGCGGTGCGAGCACGATCGAGTAGGCCAGGATCTGGCGGCGCGTCACCACCTCGCCCGCTTCCACGGGCAGCATGGGCACGCTCGCCTCGCGGTAGTCCGGGGCGATGCGCAGGGCCAGCGCCCAGAAGTGCGGTGGCGTCCAGAAGAACACGATGAGGAACATGATCACAGGCGCCCACGCCAGCTCCCCCGTCACCGCCGCCCAGCCCACCATCGGCGGAAAGGCGCCAGCCGCGCCCCCGATGACGATGTTCTGCGAGGAGCGCCGCTTCAGCCACATCGTGTACACGAACACGTAGAACAGGAAGGCCGCCGACGTCAGCGTCGCCGCCAGCAGGTTCGTCGTCGCCCAGAGGAAGGCGAAGGCGCCCACCCCGAGCGCGGCCCCGAAGAGAAGCGCGTTCAGCGGTGGAATCTCGCCCCGCACCAGCGGCCGCGACTGCGTGCGCGTCATGAGCGCGTCGATGTCGCGGTCGTACCAGCAGTTGACGGCGTTCGCCCCCGCCGCCGAGGCCGCCCCCCCGACGAGCGTGGCCAGCACCAGCATCGTCGAGGGCCAGCCGCCCTCCGCCACCACCATCGCCGGGACCGTCGTCGCGAGGAGCAGCAGGATGATGCGCGGCTTCGTAATCGCGACATAACTACGGATGGTCGCGGAAAACCGGCTCGATTCCCGCAGCGCGAGCGTCAGCGCCGTCATGCGGGCGCCTCCGCCGGTGGCGCCGGGGCGCGATCGCGTGGAACCGCCTGCGCGGAGTACCCCAGGAGCGCTGCTGCCGACAGGGCGAGCCACAGGAGGGAGGCTAGCACGGTGTGCGTTACGGTCAGTGCATCGGGGAAGGTGTAGAACACGTTGAGCGCCCCCACGGCCACCTGCACGGCGTAGATCACAACCGTCGTCCGTGCGACGTGCATGCCCCAGCGAAGCGTCCCCCGCTCACGCCAGGCGGCCACGATCATCCAGACCAGCGGGACCGCCAGCAGGGCCGCCAGGTAGCGATGCGTCATGTGCGTGATCTGTTGGTCGTCGGCGCCGGGGAAGACCCCGCCGCTGCAGAGGGGCCAGCCCTCGCAGGCGGTCGAGCCGCCGCTCTCCCCGAGGTAGCCGCCCATCCACACGACGGCCGCGAACAGCACGAGCGCGACTGCCGCTCGCCGCCCCACGCGCCAGGCGGCGGCGCGCTGCGCGGGCGGGATACCGCCCCGGATCTCGTTGAACATCGCCAGCGCCGTGGCCGCCATCACCGTCAAGATCAGCATCGCCAGGAGCAGGTGGGTCGCCACGATCTCGGGGGGAAGCTCCTCCCACACCGTGATCGCGCCCAGCAGGCCCTGGATGCCGACCAGGGGCACCGCCGCGATCGCCGGCCAGATGACCGCCGGCGTGCCCCGGAAGTGGCGCCAGGCGAACACCGCCGTCGCGATCACGAGCACGCCCACGAGCGCCGCCACGAAGCGGTGCGTCGATTCGATCAGCGCTTCCTGCTCGTGCGGCGGCACGATGCCGCCGTGGCAGGTCGGCCAGTCGGGACAGCCAAGCCCCGACCCCGTGGCGCGTACGTACACGCCGACACCGATCAGGATCACCGTGGCAAATACGGTGACGAAGGCGAGATTGCGGGTGGCAGTCATGGACTTGCAGGCGCCCCGGCGGGCGCCGCCTCCCAGCGTACGTTGCGACCCCGGCAGGCGCCAGATTCGGGACTATGGACGGTAGTGCCTCGCGGCATGCCTGCTGCCACCAGGCCCCAAATGCCCTGGGTGGGGCCACACGGCCAGGAGCAGCACCAGCAGGTAGAGGCTCATCAGGGCCAGGAACGCGGTGTAGTCCGGATTCATGGCCAGCGCGATCGCTGCCTGGGTTGGTTCGCATACGGGACATGTGTGGGCGAGCCGGTCAAGGGTGAGGGGGCCGATGGCGTCGGGGTTGCTCGCGCAACTCCACAACGCGCCCACGCTCAGGGCCATCAGGACAAGGTTCCGGTAGATGCGCGTCATGACGTCTCCCAGCCCCACCCTAGGCCAGCGGACTGGTGTATGTGAACCCCCAGATTCCGGTAGGCTCGCACCATGCCCGACGTCACCACCGAAGCTGACATCGACGCCGTCGCGCTGGCCATCCGCGAGGCCCGCTCCGTTGTCGTGCTCACCGGTGCGGGCATCTCCACCGAGTCGGGCATCCCCGACTTCCGTGGCCCCGACGGCGTCTGGACGAAGAACCCCGAGGCCGAGCGCACCGCCACCATCCAGCACTACGTCGCCGACCGCGACCACCGCGTGCGCTCCTGGGCGGGGCGCGCCGGAAGCGCCATGCACAACGCCGAGCCGAACGCGGGCCACTACGCCCTCACCGCGCTCGAGGGGAAGGGCGGGCTCGATACGCTCGTCACCCAGAACATCGACGGGCTCCACCACGCCGCCGGCACCTCCCCCGAGCGCATCATCGAGATCCACGGCACCGTCCGCGACTACGCCTGCCTCGGCTGCAGCGACCGCGGCCCCATCGAGGTCGTCCTCGAGCGCGTCCGCAACGGCGACGAGGACCCCCACTGCGAATCCTGTGGCGGCCTCCTCAAGTCGGCGACCATCTCCTTCGGCCAGGCGCTCATCCCCGAGGACCTCGAACGCGCCCAGCTCGCCGCCGCCGGCTGCGACCTCTTCCTCGCGATCGGCACGTCCCTGACCGTGTACCCCGTGGCCGCCCTCCCCGAGATCGCGATCCAGTACGGGGCCAGGCTCATCATCCTGAACGCCCAGGAGACGCCCTACGACTCGCTCGCCGCCGCCATCCTGCGCGACGGCATTGGCGAGGTGCTCCCCAAGATCGTCGAGCGCGTCTAGCGGCCCGAGGGCGGCGCTTCCTGCTGCTCGCCCCAGTGGTCCCAGTGCACGACCTCGCCCAGCGGCTGCCGCCGCGGCTGCGAGAAGCGCCCCTTCTCCAGGTAGCCCAGCGGGATCAGACCCATGACGAAGGCGTTCTCCGGAAGCCCCAGCAGGTCGCGGAAGAAGTCGCTGTCGTCGAACGTCCACGTGAGCACGCTGCCGATGTCGAACGCCCGCGCCGCGAGCATCAGGTTCTGCATGGCGCCGTAGATCGAGCCGCCAAGACCGGCCCCTGCCCGCCGCGTGTCCTCGGGCGTGCGCGAGCCCGCCTGCATCACCGGGGCGACGATCACCGGCACCTCGGCGTAGTGCTCGGCGAGGTGCACCACCCCCCGGCGGTTGCGCTGGTCAATCCCGACCTCGCCCTCCGCGACGCCGCCCCGCGTGATCCGCCCCGTGCCCAGCTCTTCGTCGCTCACGCGCCCGTACCCGTAGGCCGAGAGGAGCCGCTCCTCGTAGACCTTCGCGATCTGCTGCTTGATTTCCGGGTCGCGGATCACGACCCAGCCCCAGCCCTGCTGGTTCCCCCCCGTCGGCCCGCGGACGGCGGCGTCAAGGATCTGCCAGAGCACGTCCTCCGGGATCGGGTCGGGCTTCAGGTAGCGCTGCGCGCGCGTCGTGTGGATCGCATCGAGCACATCAAGGGGTTCACGTTCTGGCATTGGGCCTCCCGGCATGGCTGGTCGCCGCCGCGAGTCTACCTGCCCCGATGCATCGGGCGCGTATCATCCGCCGGACGCTCACCCCGGGAGGTTCCACCATGAAGATCGGGCTCTACGGCATCAACGCAGGCTTGAACTCCGACCGCGAGGCCGTCCTGCGCTTCGCCCGCACCGCCGAGGCCGCCGGCTTCGAGTCGCTCTGGACGGGCGAGCACGTCGTCGCCATCGACCCCCAGCGCCCGCCCTCCCCCGTCGTCCCCGACACCCCCATCGTCGATACCGTCGCGACCCTCGCGTTCGTCGCCGGCGTCACCGAGCGCATCCGCCTCGCCAGCGGCATCCTCCTCCTCCCCCAGCGCAACCCCGTCGTCCTCGCCAAGGAGCTGGCCGGCATCGACGTGCTCTCCGGCGGGCGCCTCATCCTCGGCGTCGGCGTTGGCTACGTGAAGGAGGAGTTCGACACGATGAGCGTCCCCTTCGAGGAGCGCGGCCCCCGCACCTCCGAGCACATCGAGGTCATCCGCACCCTCTGGACCTCCGACAACCCCGAGTTCAACGGAGAGTTCACCTCCTTCTCCGGCATCCAGTCGTACCCCCACCCCGTCCAGCAGCCCCACCCGCCGATCATCATCGGCGGCTCCTCCCCGCCCGCCATGCGACGCACCATCACGCAGGGCAACGGCTGGTACGGCTTCATGCTCGATGCCGACGGCGCCGCCGCCGTCGTGCAGCAGCTCGAACGCACCGCCCAGGAAGTCGAGCGCCCGGACAGTCTCGGGCCCCTGGAGATCACCATCACCCCGCGCGGCCGCCTCGACGGCGAGACCGTCGAGCGATTCGCCGAGGCCGGCGTCCACCGCCTCGTCCCCATGCCCCGCGGCCTCATGGCCCCCAGCGACACCCCCGCCGCCACCCGCGACGAGATCATCGCCTCAGTCGAGAACCTCGCGGAGTCGCTGGGGCTGTAGGCTAGTCGACGAGGTCCACGACCTCCAGCGTTGCCTCAACGACCGTGGCGACGATAACCAGGGTGGCGGCGGCGATCGCTAGCTTGTCAGGGTAGGTCGGAAGACCCTTTTGCAGCCGCCACGCCACGCGGTCCGCACTCGCAGATGAAGCGAAGGTTCGCAGCGCAGGCTTCATGGTCCCAGACGTGCCATGGTCGAGGGCCTCGTGGTGGAGCCACCCTCCGCATTGGCACCAGTCCCAGTAGACATAGTCCCTTGTCGATCCCCAACCCTGCTTACTACGCCTAATCGTGTAGAGACCGTCTCCGTCCTGTACGGCGCGGTAATCGAAGACGCCGAGGCCTACCCACTTGCTGAGCCTGAAAACCGGCTTCTCCTTAGTTGCCTTGCCGTAGCAGCACGCGTCGGGGATCGTGTTGGTAGCGTGCAACTGCATCCTCAACGCCTTCCAGACCGTCCTCCAGCCGGGACTGTTTTCCTCTCGCTCCTGCCGCTGCCTCTCTTTCAAGTGGTGCTCGCACCAGTGGTGGGATAGCCCCTGGGCGTTGAGAGCGGCGAGGTCGTCGCAGGCTTCTTCTGAGCAGATGCGTGCTTCCGTAGTAGTCATGGGGAGGATTCTCTCAACCTCTTACGAGATGACGCTCGCCGTTCTGCGAAGACTCTGCCAGCATGCCTCTTGGCTGCCTGCAAGCCAGCCCCTCGCCGGCTTACCAGCGCGCCTAGCTGTGGGGCATCGACGACCCTCGCCCACCTCGAGAAACTGGCCCACCACTGGTTGCTAGGAGGAAGGTGCGTGCGGAATTTCGTAGGCTCCCTCGTCATGCAGCTTGGCTTTCAACGCTGCTTCGGCCGCCACCTCCGGTGACTTCCAGCGCCCGGTGTCCTCGTCCAGCCACCCGTCTGGCGGAATCACGTTCTCGGACCGGATTCGCACCAGACGGGCTGTGCCATCGCCTTCAGAGATTACGCAAAGCAGGTGGTTACTCTGCTTGTCGTCGTCCGGAATTACTCGCACTACGGCTAGGTTCGGAAGGTATTGCATAGTCATGTTCCTAGCCTACAAGACGGAAATGGGAAACCGAGTTGACCCGTGAGCCGATTTACGAAGCCTACCAGTAAGTCGAGAACTTATGGTCACTAGGCTCGGGGTGCCTCAGTGCCGCTGAGTCCGTCAACCCCCGCCGTGTTTGCGCCGCGCGACTCAGTGGCCCGCAGCGGCCCAGCTCTACGTCAGCGGCCACCTCGGCGCAACGCCGACCTTCCCGAAATTCACATTCCGTGAGGGGTTGCGCTGGTCGGGGCGACCGGATTTGAACCGATGACCTCTTGACCCCCAGTCAAGTGCGCTACCAGGCTGCGCCACGCCCCGACGCGGCCTTCGAAGCGTACACGATCACCCCGCTACCCTCGCGCCCCGCCACCACCCCCGACCGGTAGGCTGCCCCCATGCGCGTGGTCTCCCGCGGAGCGCCTGGGTTCGACCTGCGCTCCCTGATCGGCGGCGTCTACCTGCCGGCCCTGCTCTTCGGCATCGGCCAGTGGATGATCATCCCCGTCATCCCCCAGTTCGCCGAGGAGCTGGGCGCGAGCGTCTTCCTCAGCGGCCTCATCTTCGCCGCCCGCGGCGCCGGCTCCATGATCGGCGACGTCCCCTCCGGGCTCCTCACGAGCCGCCTCGGCGGGCGCGTCACCATGACCAGCGGCGTCGTCCTGACCGCCGCCACGGGCGTGGCCATGGGCCTCAGCGCTGGCCCCCTGGTGCTCGCCACCCTCACCCTCGCGAACGGCGTCGCCTTTGCCCTCTGGCACGTCTCCCGCCTCGCCTACATGACCGAGACCGTGCCCGTCGAGTACCGCGGGCGCGCGCTCTCCCTCATCGGTGGCGTGACGCGCGTCGGGTTCTTCGCTGGACCCATCATCGGCGGCGCGCTCGGCAAGGCGGGCGGCCTCGAGACCGTGTTCTTCGCCCAGGCGATCGTCGTCGGCGCCGCTGCCATCCTCGTCGCCACCCGCCTCCCCCGCGCCCGCGCCGGCGATGCCGGCACCCCCGAGCGCCACGGGGTGAGCCTGCGCAGCGTCCTCATGGCCGAGCGCCGCAGCCTCTTCGTCGCGGGCTCGGTCGCGATCGCCCTCGTCCTCATCCGCCACGGACGCCAGTTCCTCATCCCCGTCTGGGGAACCTCCATCAACCTCGACCCGTTCCAGATCGGCCTCATCTTCGGCCTCGCCTCCGCCATCGACATGGTCATGTTCTATCCCGTCGGCATGGTCATGGACCGCTGGGGGCGGAAGTGGGTGATCGTGCCCAGCCTGCTCGTGCTCTCCGCCAGCCTCGCCCTGATGCCCCTCGCCGGGAGCTTCGGGCCGTTCCTGCTGGTGGGACTCCTCTCCGGCTTCGGGAACGGCCTCGGCAGCGGCGCTGTCATGACCCTCGGCGCCGATCTCGCCCCGCGCGATGCCGCCGGCGAGTTCCTCGGCCTCTGGCGACTCGTGGGGGATGTGGGGGCGGTCGCCGCCCCGGCGGTGGTGGGGGGACTGGCGGCGGTGCTCACGCTCGGAGCGGCGGCCGTCTCGACCGGTGGCATCGGGCTTGTCGGAGGCGTCGTCATGATCCTGCTCGTGCGCGAGACCCTCACCCGCGCCCCACCCGCCGGACCCCGCGCCTCCCCCGGCTAGAGGTCGAGCTCGATACCCACGGGGCAGTGGTCGGAGCCGAGCTGCTCGCGCTCGATGAACGCGCCTCGCACCGCCGGCGCCAGGTCCTCGCTCACGAACACGTAGTCGATGCGCCAACCGATGTTGCGCTCCCGCCGCTGCCGCCACGGGTCCCAGTAGCTGTAGGCGTCGGCCTCGTCCGGGTGCAGCGCCCGGAACGTGTCCACGAACCCGCTCGCGACCACGCGGTCGACCCACTCGCGCTCGACCGGCAGGAAGCCCGTCTCCTTCGGGTTCGGGCGGGCCACGTCGATCTCCCCGTGGGCCACGTTCAGGTCGCCCATGAAGACGACGCTCCGGCCCGCCTCCCGCAGCGCCACCACGCGCTCCAGGAAGGTCTCGTAGTACGCCAGCTTGAAGTCGAGCCGGGCCAGCTTCCGCCCCGCGTTGGGGAAGTACGAGGTGAGCAGCACGAACTCCCCGAAGTCCGCCTCGATGACGCGCCCCTCGCGCTCGAACTCGGGCGTCTCCAGCCCCAGCGTCAGCGACGCCGGCGCGCGCTTCGACAGCAGGAGGGCGCCGCTGTAGCCGGCCTCCTCGCCGGGGTGCCAGGCCGCCTCGTAGCCGGTGTCGAGCCAGGGGTGCTCGTCGACCTGTTCAGGACGCGCCTTCACCTCCTGCAGTCCCGCGATGTCGGGCGCCGACCCCTCCAGCCACGCCTGGAATTCGCCCGTGCGCAGCGCCGCGCGGAGGCCGTTCACGTTCCAGGAGCAGATGCGCACGGTCATGGGGCTACAGGAACTGGCGCGCGACGATCACGACGGCCGCGCTCACCCCGGAGACGGCGAAGTACTCGGCGATGGTGGAGGGCGTCAGGTCCTCATCGAGCAGGTGGTGGACCAGCCCCGTGGCCACGTAGAAGCCGATGATCATGAGCGCGCCCGTCAGCAGGTCGTCCAGGGGGAAGTAGTAGAGGGCGATGCGCAGCTCGGCCAGGGAGATGCCAATCGCGAGCGCCGCCAGCAGCGAGGACGCGCCCCGCCCCCGGCTCTCGCGCAGCAGATCGAGCGCCAGCGCGAAGCTCAGCCCCCCGACCGCCGCCGCCGAGGCCGGCAGGTTCAGGTCCTGCGTGAAGAACACCGTGAACATCGCCAGCGCCGTCAGGTAGGTGACGACCGCAAGGACGAGCCGCATCGGCCCGAACAGCGGCCGTCCCGGCGCGATCGCGTGGTACTCCGCGAAGAGCAGGAGGCCCGTCGCGGCGCCTGCCGCCAGCCCGGCGGCCACGCGCCCGTAGCCCGACACCGCCTCGTCGATGAACAATCCGGCGGCCAGCACCGCCAGCATCGGCAGGAGGGTGTAGCTGAGCGCCCCGAAGGCGCCGCCGCGCCACTCCGGGTGGCTGCGCACGGAGTTCTCGACCGCGATCCCGGCGATGACGGCGGTCAGCGCCAGGATCCAGTGCTGCTCGGGGCGTACGTTCAGGTAGAAGGCGAGTCCCGCCATGGCCAGGCCGCCGAGCAGGATCGCGCGCCCCGTCACGCCGAGCGCGGGACTTGTCGGTCCGGCCTGCGCTTCCGCTTCCAGGATTTACTCCTCCGCCAGGGTGGGCTCCTCGAACCCGTAGACCTCGGCCCCGTTGCGCCACCAGAGGCGCTCCCGGTCGTCCTCGGAGAGCTCGAGCTGGTCGTAGATCGCCTCGAAGCGATCGATGTGCTCCTGGATGTCGTCCATCCCGCAATCCGACCCGAAGATCAGCTTCTCGATGCCGATCTCCCGGCCGATCAGGCCCTCCTCGACGGCGTGCCGCTCGATCGTCTCGCCCCCGCTCATGTCGAAGTACACGTTCGAGCGCCAGCGCGCCACGGAGGCCGTGAACTGGTAGTTCCCCTGGTTGCCCAGGTGCGCCCCGATGATGCGCAGGTCGGGGAAGCGTTGCGCGATCGTGTCCAGGTGGACTGGCGACATCCGCTCCGCGGAGACGTCGCGCATCGGGAAGCGGCCCCGCATCTCCTGCATCCGCCGGTACATGGCCGCCGCCTGCGGGTCGCGCCGCGGGTGCGTGATCGAGTAGTCGATACCCCCGCCGATGACGCCCAGGTGGTACAGGACGGGCATGCCCAGCCGCTCCGCCGCGCCGTAGGCGGGGAGGTAGTCGGGTTCGTCGTAGCGGCGGGCCACGCCGATGAGCTTCAGCCCGCGGTAGCCCATCGCGTGCAGCTCCTCGACCTCCTCGCGCCCGATGATCTCGGGATCGATGACCGCGACCGGCACGAACAGGTCGGGGTAGCCCTGCAGGATCTCGATGCCGCGTTCGTAGCCGGGACCCCAGCGCCCGCCCGTGAGCACGCAGCCCTTCGTGATACCCGCCGCCGTGGCCACTTCGGCCAGGCGATCGATCATCGGCGCCGGGTCTTCGTCGGGCTTTTCCCAGTTACGGGGGAAGTGGATGTGAACGTCGAAGATCTTCATGTCGCGGCGCACCAGGGGAGGTTGCCAGAGTGTAGCACGGGCCTCCTGAACGCCCCCACGTCTCCAGGGGACGCAGATCCACCCCTCGCGGCGGAACCTTCCCCGTTGCCAACCACTGCCGCCGGCCTCAAAGAACGCGCTCGGCGAACGCCTCCATCGACTCGATCGCGTCTCGCGAAGAGCGCCAGAGCGTCACGACGATGCGGTTCACCCCTGCCTCCTCCAGCTCTTCCGCTTCCTCCCGCGTGATCGACGGCGAGCCGTTGATGGTCACGTCGAAGGGCACATCGGCGCGGCCGTATCGTTCCCGCAGCTCCGCCAGCCGGGCCACGTGCTCGCGGGCGCTTTCCGGGGTGTGGCGAAGGGCGTACCAGCCGTCCCCGTAGCGGGCGGCGCGGCGCAGGGCGGCGGGCGTCTCCCCCCCGACGAGGATGGGCGGGTGCGGCTTCTGGAACGGCTTCGGCTCGAACACCGCCGGGCCGAGGTCGTAGTGCTTCCCGTGGAACTCGGGCTCGGGGTCGGTCCACAGCGTCCGCAGCATCTGGATGCACTCGTCCGTGCGCGCCCCCCGCGTGTGGAAGTCGAGCCCGACCTGGTCGAACTCCTCCTCCAGCCACCCGGCCCCGATGCCGAAGATGACCCGCCCCCGGGTCAGGTAGTCGAGATCGGCCACGCGCTTCGCCGTCTGCACGGGCTCCCGCAGGGGCAGGACGAAGACCGCCGTCCCGAACCGGATCGTGGTCGTGTGCGAGGCGATGTAGGTGAAGATCGTGAGGCCGTCCATGAACGGCGTGCGCGGGTCGAGCGGCGCCTGCCCGTCCTCCGCGTAGGGGTACGTCGAGGGCAGCTCGGGCGGGAAGATGAGGTGGTCGGGCCGCCACAGCGACTCGAACCCCAGCTCCTCGGCCTTCTTCGCCGCCCCGATGAGCGCGTCCCCGCGGATCCCGTGGATGACCGTGCCGAACTTCATGCCTGTGCCTCCCTGCTGAAGATGAGCCCCCCGCTCGCGAGCGTCCCCGCCCCCACCGTCGCGACCGCGTGCGCGGCGGCCTCGATCTGCCGCCCCTCCGCCCGTCCCATCACCTGCAGGACAGCCTCGCTGACCTGGGCCATGCCGTGCAGGCGCCCCTCCCCCAGCGAGCAGCCGGAGGTGTTCAGGGGAAGTTCGCCGTCGAGCGCCGTCGCCCCCGAGGCGATGTAGCTCGCGGCCTCGCCCCGTGGCACGAACCCGAGCCCCTCCAGCCAGACGTAGAGGAAGATGCTGAAGCCGTCGTAGAGCATCGCCACGTCCATGTCGCCCGGCCCCATTCCCGCCGAGGCCCACAGCTTCTCCCCCATCGCCGCCGCGCCCTCCCACATGTGCTCGGAGTCGGTGAAGCCGCCCCGCGTCGGCCACGTCGTCTGGGCGTAGCCGGTGAGGTAGGCGGGCGGTTGCGCGAGGTCGCGGGCGCGCTCCGCGCTCGCCAGCACGACCGCCACGCACCCGTCCACGGGGATGTCGCAGTCGTACAGGCAGAACGGGTCCGCCACCATCGGCGCCTCCAGGTACTCGTCGACGGTCAGGGGGGTGCCGTGCCAGTAGGCCTTCGGGTTGAGCTGCGTGTTCGCGCGGTTCTGCACGACGAACGCGGCCATGTCCTCGCGCGTCGAGCCGTGGTCGTGCATGTACTTCCGCAGCGCCACCGACTGCCAGGCGGCGGGCATGGTGAAGCCGTAGGGCGCGCGGAACTGGTGCTCGCCGTGCGCCTCCGCCCGCGAGAAGTCGCTGTAGCGCCCCTTGGGCACGTTCACCGCCCGCCACACGAGGGCGTAGTCGCACGCCCCCGAGGCCACCGCCGCCGCCGCCGCCACGATCGTGTCCGGGCACAGCCCCGGGGTCTGGACGTGCCAGCGGATGCCGCGTTCCCGCCCCAGCATCCGGATCATGTTCGGCACCGACACGATGTCGATGCCTTCGAGGTCGCCCGTGTTCCCGTAGGCGGCGATGTTCGGGATCGTCCCGAGGCCGTCGATGTCCTCCACCCGCAGGCCGGCGTCGGCGATGGCCGCGTGGGCGGCCTCGCGGGCGAAGTGCGCCAGCGGCCGCGGCGAGCGCCGCTCCAGCTTCGAGTAGCCCAGCCCCACGATCGCCGCCTTGCCCGAGAGCTCGCTGACCACTCAGTCCCCCTCGTCCGGCTCGAACTGGGGCAGCGCGATCGACTCCGTCAGCCGCTCGAACGTGACCCGCACGGGCATCCCCACGCGCACGTCCTCGGGCGCGATGCCGACCACGTTGGCGACGAGCACGAGGCGCTCCTGTTCGGCCAGCTCGATGATGCCGATCACGTACGGCTCGTCCTGCGCGAACCCCTGCGTGACGTTGTCCCGCACGACCGTGTGCGTGTAGACCCGCCCCCGCCCGCTCACCTCCCGGAACGCCAGGTCGGGATACTGGCAGTCGGGGCAGAGCGCCGCAGGGGGGTGAATGTAGGAGTCGCAGGCCGTGCAGTGCTGGATCGCCAGCACGCCCCGGTTGGCCGCCTCCCAGAACGGCGCCGTGATCGCATCCGGGACCGGCACGGGCTTCGTGACCGTCCCGCGGTCCCCGCTCACCCCGCCTCCTCCCCGCGGATGGCCGGGCCGTGCTCGTCGAGGTGCGGGGCCCGCCGCCGCGGGCGCACCTCCGAGTTCTGTGCGACGAACGCGCTGCCGGCGTAGCGCAACATCCCCTCGGGTTCCCCCTGGTCGAGCTCGATCCAGAAGTCCCGCGCCGCCAGGTGGGGGTCGTCCAGCAGGTCCTCGGGGTTGAGGATGGCGCTGAAGATGAGCGCCCGCGCCTGCGCCCCGTGGAAGATCTCGTCCGCCGTCTTCGTCGCCACGAACTTCCCGATGACCTCCGAGATGTGCACCGCCTCGTCCCGGAATATCTCCGGCACGAAGTACTTCGGGTCGGTCAGGTCCTCGGCCATGCCGTGCTCGTCCAGCCACGAGACGAGCCCCTCCCAGGCGCGCGGGCTCACGTTCACGAGCTGGGCGTTGATGTAGCGGCCGTCTTTCGCGCGGTGCTGCCAGGGCGGCGTCGGGGCGACGCTCGCGTGGCGCCCCGTGCGCCGCGTGACCACCTTTCCCGTGTAGTCGTACTGGGGCAGGGCGTTTTCGGTCATCCCCGCGCAGGCGTCGTGGACCGACAGGTCGATGAACGTGCCCTGCCCCGTCTGCAGCGCCGCCAGCGCCGCGATGAAGGCCCAGCTTCCCGCCATGTGCCCGGCCTGGTTCCCCTGGCCGTTCACGGGCGGACTCTCGGGCATGTCGTCGTAGCCGTTCATCATCATCTGGCCGCCGAGCGCCTGGTGGACCAGGTCGCTGCCCTGCCACGAGGCCAGCGGCCCCTCCTGCCCGAACGGCGTCAACGCGACGTGCACGAGCCCCGCGTTCGCCCCCGCGATCGCCTCGCGCGTCAGCCCCACCTCCGCCAGCCCCCCGGGCGCGCTCCCGTCGAGCAGCACGTCCGCCTCCGCGAGCAGCCCCAGGAACGTCTCGCGGCCGCCGTCGCCGGCCAGATCGAGGAGGGCGCTCTCCTTGTCGGTGTTGTAGTGCCAGAAGTGGAGGCTCGACTCGGCGTCCTCGCGCCCGTGGAACCAGGGCGCGTAGCCCCGCGTCTCCGCCCCACCCGGCGGCTCGACCAGCACGACCCGCGCCCCCGCCTGCGCGAACAGCTTGCCCGCCCACTCCGTGCGCGGTCCCGCAAGCTCGATGACGGTCAGGTGCTCAAGCGTGCCGCTCATGTGGCCTGCGCCTCCTCCAGCGTGATCGCGTCGTCGATGATCGCGTCCGCCTTGAGCTGTTCCAGGCGCTCCTCGGAGTAGCCGAGCAGATCGCGGAGCACGTCGCGCGTATCCGCCCCCAGCCACGGCGAGGGGCTGGTCACGCCCACCTCGAATCCCTCCATCTGCACGGGCACGTCCTCGTAGCGGCGCTCGCCGAGCACGGGGTCGTCGAGCGTCGTGTACAGCCCCCGGAAGGCGAGCTGCGGGTCGCGCTGCACCTTCTCCTCGACCGTCTGCGCGACCCCGGCGGGTACGCCCGCCTCCTGCAGCGCGACCATGGTCTCGCGCGCGTCCCGCGGGAGCGTCCACGCCCCGATGCGCGCGTCGATCTCGCGCTCGTGCTCGAGCCGCCCCGCCAGCGTCGCCAGCTCCTCGCGCCGCGCGAGGTCGTCCGCCCCCATCACCGCGCAGAGCGCCACCCACTCCTCCGGCTCGCGCACGGAGATGGCCAGCCACGAGTCCTCGCCCCGGCAGCGATAGGCGTTGTTCGGGCAGAAGTTCCCGTAGAGGTCGTGGTTCCCCCGCGGGCGCACCTGCGAGCCGTTCAGGGAGACGTCCAGCAGCATCGGCCCCAGGAGCGCGCAGCCGTGCTGGCTCTGCCCGGCGTCGAAGAACTCGCCCTCACCCGTCGCCCGCCGCCGCTCCAGCCCCATCAGGATGGCGGCTGCGTTCATCACCGCGCCCATGTGGTCCATGTAGGAGAAGCCCCAGCCCGCGGGCTCGCGGTCCGGCAGTCCCGAGGTCGCCGTCAGCCCGCTGTAGGCCTGCGCCGTCGGCCCCACCGACCGGTACCCCGCGTACGGACCGGTCTGCCCGAATCCCGAGGCGGACAGGTAGATGATGTCCGGGCGGATGGCCCGCACCGACTCGTAGTCGAGCCCCCAGCGCTGCATCACCCCAGGCGAGAAGCTCTCCGCGATCACGTCGCAGTGCGGAATCAGCGCGCGCGCGAGGTCCTTCCCCGCGTCCGTCGACATGTCGATGGCGACGCTGCGCTTACCCACGTTGATCTGCGCGAAGAAGCCGCCCCGGTTCATCCCCGGACGCCCGTCGGCGTGCGGTCCCGAGAGCCGCAGGAAATCGAGCGCGGGCGGGTGCGGCCACTCGACCCGCAGGATCTCCGCCCCCAGCGTCGCGAGGATGCGGGTCGAACCCGCGCCCGCCAGGTGCCGCGTGAAGTCGAGCACGCGAATGCCCTCCAGCGGGCCGGGCTGCGTGCCGTTTCGCGCCATCGTTCCTACCCGCCGTCGAGCAGGTCGAGCGCCCGCCGCATGAGGAACGGCACCGAGAGGGCCGTGTCCTCCCACGACTCGTCCGGGCGCTTCCCCGTGCGGTGCAGGTACAGGTTGAACCCGCTGATGATGCCGAACTTGTAGGCCGCCAGCGCCCGGTACCAGGCGATGTCGCCCGGGTCGCTCCCGTACGTGTCGATGTACTCGGCGATGAGGTCCTCGGGCGGCGGCAGGGCGTGGCGCAGGCCCTCCTTCCACGCCTCCGCGTCCGCGAACGTGATCACCCAGCCGAGGTCGTTCAGCGTCGCCCCCACCCCCCACAGCTCCCAGTCGATGACGGCCTGCAGCGTCCCGTCGGGGCTGTAGAACACGTTCGACCACTGGAAGTCGCCGTGGAAGATGCCGGTCCGGGGTGTGTCCGGCAGGCGCTCCAGCAGCTTCTCCCGCACGGCCGGCGCGAGCGCCACCAGGTCCATGTCGCCTGAGCGCTCGTAGAACCGGTCCCAGCGCGTCACGTCGGGCTCCAGCTCAAGCGGTGGTCCGTCGTCGGGGACGTGCTCCTCCCAGTCGAGCAGGTGCAGCGAGGCCAGCGCGCGCATCGCCTGGAGGGAGACGGGACGCATCTCCTCGGCGGGCATGTCCCAGCCCCAGTCGCTGCGCAGCACGTCCCCCTCGAGCTTGTTCACGATGAAATAGGGCGAGCCGAACCAGCGCTCGTCCTCCCCCGACCAGATCACGTCCACCACGGGCACGTCCGTGTCCCGCAGCGCGTGCACGACGCGCGCCTGCCGGATCACGTCGGCGGTGCCCACGCGGCGCACGTTCGGAGGCGGCACGCGCAGCACGTACGAGCGCGACTCGCCGTGCGCGGTCGCCGTGAACCCGAAGGAGAAGCCCGCATGCCCCGGCATCGTCTCGACATCCGAGACGGTCACGCCGGGATCGCCGAGGTGCTCGCGGCAGAACGGCACGAGACGTTCGGAAAGCTCTGCGAGGTCCATGGCCCGGCCTCCCGTGGCGCGGCGATGATACGCGCGCCGCGGGGGCGGTTCCTAGCTCATCGCCTGCGCGTGCTCCAGCACCGCGTCCCAGGGCGTTCGCTGCTCAATGAGGGGGCGGTACGAGGACAGCTGCTGCGGCATGTTGAACGTGAGGCCACCGACGATGATGCCGTTGCGGCGGTAGCCGACCACGAACTCCCGGCTCTCCAGCGAGCCGTGCAGCACCTCGACCTCGTCGTCCGCCTTCGCGTGGCCCAGCGACTGGATGCTCAGGTCGTACTGGTCGGACCAGATGTACGGGACCGACCCGAACGGCCGCGCCTCGCCCGGCTCCGCCAGCAGGTTGCGCGCCACCTGGCGGCTCTGGTGGATCACGTTGGTCCAGTGCTCCACCCGCATCTCCTCCTCGAAGACGGGGTTGTACCAGCGGCACACGTCCCCGAGCGCGTAGATGCCCGGCGCTGCCGCCAGGGTCGCGTCGCAGACGACGCCGTCCCGCAGCTCCAACCCCGACCCCTCCAGCCAGCGCGTCTCGGGGGCCACCCCGATGCCGACCACCACGAGGTCCGCGTCCACCGCCGAGCCGTCCGCCAGGACCACCCGCTCTACCCGTTCGCTCCCCTCGATGCTGGCGACCGGCGCGTTGCAGCGCACGTCGACGCCGCGGTCGCGGTGGAGCGCGGCCAGCGCTTCGCCGACCTCCACGCCCGCCGACTGCGCCAGTGGCGCCGGCAGCGCCTCGATGAGCGTCACCTCGAGCCCGGCGCTGCGGGCGACCGACGCCACCTCCGCCCCGATGAACCCCGCGCCCACCACCGCCACCTTCGGCCCCTTCGCCAGCTCCGCCCGGATACGCATCGAGTCGTCGATCGACCGCAGCGTGTAGATGCCGGCCAGGTCGGGGGTATTCGGAAGCGTCCGCGGCGTGGCGCCCGTCGCGATGATGAGCGAGTCGAAGCCGACGGGCTCGCCCTCGCTGAGCGCGACCTCGCGCGCCTCCAGGTCGAGCGACTCCGCTCGCACCCCGAGCCGCAGGTCGAGCCCCAGCTCGTCGACCTTGTCCGGCGCGTCGAGGAGTGTCTTCTCCGGACCCCACTCGCCCGCCAGCAGCTGCTTCGAGAGCGGGGGGCGGTCGTAGGGGTAGTGGGGCTCGGCCCCGATGAGGGTGAGGGTTCCCTCGAACTTGCCGCGCCCGCGCAGGGCCTGCGCGGTGCGGAGGCCGCCCAGGGAGGCGCCGACGATCGCGATTCGTTCGGGATGGGGCATCGCGCGATTCTCTGGAGCGCCCGCGGTGGCGTCAACCGCACCCGTGGCGGCGGGCGGTGCCGGGCCCCACAATGCGCGGGCCGCCGGCCCTCCGGCGCGAGGAGTTCACCCCATGGCCACCCGGGAAGCCATCGTCCAGGCCATCCGTAACGCCGACGCCCGCGGCGAGGCCCTCCGCGAGCGCATCATCGCCGCTCCCGAGGCGCCCCTCGCCGAGGGCGAGTGGCGCGTCCGCGATGCCCTCAGCCACCTCTCCGCCCGCGCCAACCCCCTGCCCCTCATCGAGATGGTGAGCGCCATGGCCGAGTCCGGCGCCGAGCCCCCCGCCCCCGATGACGGCGAGGCGATGAACGCCCAGCAGATCGCCGAACGCGCCGGCATGTCCGCCGCCGAGATCCTCGATGAGATGCACGCCGCCTACGAGGAGGCCGTCGCCGGCATTGAAGCGCTCGACGACGAGACGCTGGCCCGGTCCATCAAGCTGCCGATCATGCCGAACGAGATCGAGATGTCCGACCTCGTCGTCATGTCCATGGGCATGCACGTCGAGGCCCACCTCGGCGACATCGAGGCCGCCCTCGACGCCGCCGGCGCCTGACGCGCGAGGACGGGCCTAGCCTGGCAGCACCGAAGCCGCGTCCAGGTCCGTGATCGCGGTGAAGCAGCGCCGCGAGACTTCCGTGGCCAGCTCCAGGTGGCGTTCGCTCGCCCCCGCCAGGCCGCCCCCCATCCCGATCGGATAGACCGCGCACCAGAGGATCGCCAGCCGGTAGTCCTCGAAGCAATCGTCGAACGAGTAGTCCCGCACCCCCGCCGCCACCAGCGTGTCGTGATAGCGGCGCACGAGGTCCTGCTCCGTCGCGCGGCGCTGCTCGATGCCGAGGCTCTGGCTGGTGAAGTAGGCGAGGTCGTAGGGCCCGCGCGCCCGCGCCATCAGCTGGAAGTCGATGACCGTGATCGGGTCGCCCTCGCGTTCCGGGAAGAACATGTTGTCGAGCCGGTAGTCCCCGTGGAGCACGGTGACGGGCGGCGCCGCGAAGCGCTTGAACACCCAGTCCATGTTCGCCCACGTGTTCTCGATCGCCGCGGTCAACTGCGGCGTGAGCACGTGCCCGAAGTTCTCCTGGTAGCCACCCCAGAAGCCCTGCAGCGTGGCCGGGGCCATCTGCCAGACCGGCCCGTCGGGCTTCGGGATCCACGCCAGCTCGTCGGTCTCGGCCTTGCCCCACCACGTTGCATGGAAGCCGGCCAGCTGGGTCACCACCTGGTCCGCCTCCGCCTGCGAGAGCGAGGCCATCTGGTCGCCGATGCGCAGCTTCCCCTCCAGGTCCTCCAGGATGGTGACGCCGTCCCCCGCCGCCGAGTCGTAGTCCGTGTAGAACGCGCGCACCGTCGGCATCGCCGTCAGCGTGGGCTGAAGGTCCTGGAAGAAGCGCGCTTCCGTGACATAGATGCCGTACTGCCGCGCGAAGTCCCGGTTGAACTCCGCCTGCGCCGCGAACTTCGCGATCAGCGTCGCCGGGGCGCCCTCCCGGGGCCGGTCGTAGGTCAGCGCCAGCCGCGTCAGCGACCCGAGGAAGCCGAAGTCCTCGCCCATGGTGGTCGCCTCCGCGGCGACCACCCGCTCGTCCCCGAGCGTCCCGCTCGAGCGCAGGGCGGCGGTCAGCCAGTCGGGCGTGAAGTCGTCGACGGTCAGGGGGATGGGCAGGTCGCTCATGGGGGTGTGCTCCGTTGTCTGGTTCGCGCCGGTGTGGGGGGCCGGGTCTAGCTCGGAAGCAGCGAGGCCGCGTCGAGGTCGAGGATCGTGTTGAACGAGCGCTTCGAGACCTCCGCCGCGATCTCCAGGGCACGCTCGTTGTGGGCCATGCCGCCGCCCATCGCGACCGGGTACATCACGCACCACAGCGCTGCCGTGCGGTAGTCCTCGAAGCAGTCGTCGAACGAGTAGTCGCGCACGCCCCCCGCAAGGAGCCCGTCGTGGTAACGATGCAGGAGGGCCTGTTCGGCTTCGCGCCGTAGCTCCACGCTGACGCTCTGGCTCATGAAGTAGGCCACGTCGTACGGACCGCGCCCGCGGGACATCAGCTGCCAGTCGATCACGGTGATGGGGTCGCCCTCCCGCTCCGGGAAGAACATGTTGTCGAGCCGGTAGTCCCCGTGCACGAGCGTCATCGGTCCGCGGCTGAGCTGCTGGCCCAGCCAGATCAGCCCCTCCCACGTGCGCTCGATGATCTCGGACATGCCCGGCAGCAGGTGCTGCGAGGACTCCTGCTGGTACGTCGGCCAGAGGCTCGGCAGCGTCTGGGCCGTCATCGCCCACACCGGTCCGTCGAAGGCCGGCACCCAGGAGATCGTGTCCTCCTCCGCCCGGTCCCACCAGGTGGCATGGAGGTTGGCGATCTGGGTCATGAGCTGCTCGGCCTCGGCGAGCGAGGCGCCCGCGAGCTGGTCGCCCACGCGCAGCTTTCCGTCGAGGTCCTCCAGCAGGATCACCCCGTTCCCCGTCGCCTCCTCGATGTCGGCGTAGTACGCCTCGGGCGTGGGCATCGCCGTGATGGTGCGCTTGATCTCGTTGAAGAAGCGCGCCTCGCGCTGGTACACCTGGTACTGCACGGCCAGCCCGCGGTTCACGTCGACGAGCGCCGGATACTTCGCCACCACGGTTGCGGGAGCGCCGGCGGCGGGCCGGTCGTAGGCGAGCGTCAGCCGTGCGAGTGAGCCGAGGAAGCCCGCGCCCTCGCCCACCGGGGTCGTCTCCACGGCGGTGACGGCTGCGTCCCCGAGCGCACCGCCCGATCGCAGGGCGGCGGTCACCCACTCGGGCGTGAACTCCTCGGCGGCCATGGGAATAGGCAGACTCGTCATAGGGTTCCCTCCAGCCGGAAATGCTAGGACGCCCCTCCCTTGCGGGCCACGCGAGCGGGGCGCGCCTTGCCTTCCCCGCCCGCACCTCGTATCCCTTACGCCACCACGCACCGGAGGCGGCCATGAACGGCGAACAGCTCAAGGCGAAGACCCGCGCGGGAGGCATCGTGTACGGGACGATGCTCTCCGCCGCCCGCAACCCCCGCTGGGCCACGACCATCGCCGGCCTCGGCCTCGACTACGTCATCGTCGATAGCGAGCACGCCCCCCGCGGCCGCACCGAGATCGCCGACCTCCTCGCTGGCCTGCGCAGCGTCGATGTCGTGCCCATCGTGCGCGTCCCCATCCCCAGTTCGCACTACATCACCATGGCCCTCGATGCGGGCGCCCAGGGCATCCTCGCGCCCTACTGCGAGACCCCCGACGAGGTCCGCGAGGTGGTGGGCGCGACCAAGTGGCGGCCCCTCAAGGGCGAGTTCGTGCGGCGCGTCGTCGAGCAGGGCGAGTTCCCCAGCGAGGCCTCCCGCGAGTACCTCGAGCGGCGCAACCGGCACAGCGTCTGCATCGTCGGCATCGAGAGCGTCCCCGCCATGGAGGCGCTCGAGGACATCGTTGCGATCGAAGGGATCGACGCCATCTTCGTCGGCCCCAACGACCTCAGCATCTCCCTCGGCGTGCCCGACCAGTACGACCACCCCGACTACGAGGCCGCCCTGCGCACCATCATCGCGACCTGCCAGGCGCGGAACGTGCCCGTCCTCATCCACCACCAGACCCCCGACCTGTCGGCGAAGTGGCTGCGCGAAGGCGCCCGCTTCGTCCTGCACTGCACCGAGACCCGCGCCGTCCACAACGCCTTCCGCGAGGAGTTCGGCGCCATCCGCGCCGTCGGCGAGGAGATCGGCGGCGGAGGGGCCGCCGACGTGGGCGAGTCGGACGAGACCATCTGAACCTGCTATGGCGCCGACCCCGCCGAAGGTGCGTATACTCGCCTCACCTTCACGGGAGGCTAGCTGTCCATGCCCGAGTACCAGACTGTCCTGTACGAGAACCTGACGCCCGAGATCGTACGCGTCCGCATGAACCGTCCCGAGGCCCGCAACGCCCAGGACCTGCGGCTCACGCGCGACCTCAACGACGCCTTCGACTACGCCAACCAGGATGACCAGGTGAAGGTCATCATCCTCAGCGGCGAAGGCCCCCACTTCAACTCCGGCCACGACATGCGCGGTGGCACCGGCCTCGGCTTCAACGACGTCCGCCCCGTCGGCACCTGGGCCAACTTCGACCTTGAAGGCGCCGAGGGCGCGATGGCCAAGGAGGAGGAGATCTACCTCCAGATGTGCCGCCGCTGGCGCAACCTGCCCAAGCCCATGATCGCCGAGGTCCACGGCAAGACCATCGCCGGCGGCCTCATGCTCGCCTGGGTCTGCGACATCATCATCGCCTCCGAGGACGCCGAGTTCCGCGACCTGGTCGTCGGCTGGGGCATCCCCGGCGTCGAGTACTTCGCCCACCCGTGGGAGTTCGGCCACCGCCTCGCCCGCCAGATGCTGTACACCGGCGACTGGGTGAGCGCGCAGCGCGCCTACGAGGCGGGCATGGTGAACGAGGTCGTCCCCCGCGACGAGCTGAGCGAGTACGTCGAGAACCTGGCCCGCAAGATCGCGGAGAAGCCCTCCTTCGGACTCAAGATCACGAAGGAAGCCGTGAACCAGACGCAGGATGCGCAGGGTCTGTGGAACGCGCAGCAGGCCGTGTTCATCATGCACACGCTCGCGCACACGCACTGGCGCGAGGTCAGCGGCGCTGGCATCTACATGGGCGAAGGCGCGGCCGCGAGGCCGGGCGGTGGCGCCCGCAAGGAAGCGTCAGCCGCCAACTGAACTGACGTATTCCACACGGCAACAAGCACGAGCGGGCGGCTTTCGGGCCGCCCGCTCCGATCCCCGGAGGTCTCCCCGTGCTCTTCAATATCCTCACCCGTCTCAACCTCCTCCGCCCCGTCGAGAGCGTCCTCGTGCGCTTCCTCGGTCTGTCCGTCGTGAGCTGGCACATCAGCCGCCAGAGCGGCGTTCCCTACGTCCCCACGGCCATGCTTACGACGATCGGGCGCACCAGCGGCGACCTCCGCTCCGTGCCCCTCTTCTTCTTCCGCGATGACCGGGACTTCGTCCTCATCGGTTCGAAGGGCGGCGCCCCCGCCCATCCCGCCTGGTACCCGAACCTGGTGGCCAACCCGCAGGCGTGGCTCCGCGTGAATACCCGCCGCATCCCCGTCACCGCCGAGGTGGTCGAGGGCGAGGAACGCGACCGCCTCTGGGGCATCGCCGCCGCCGCCTATCCCCCCTACGACGAGTACCAGGAGCGCGCCAACCCCCGCCAGATCCCCGTCGTTCGCCTGCGGAGGCGCTAGAATCTGTTTGTGGGAAACACAGAAGGGTCGGAGCCGACAGCAGAAACTGGCAATCTGGCCTCCGACGAGTACCCGGGAACCGACCTGGCGTACGACATTGCCGTCGAGTCGTACGCCCTCGCGGAACGGCGTCGAGATGCCGTTCACCAGCGCATCGAGGTGTTTCTCTCGTTTGCTACAACCGTGACGGTAGCCGCCCCCGTGGTCGTGGCGTCAGTGTTCCCCGACCCCGATTTCCGATCCCCGCTGCTTCTCGCGGCGGGTGGGATTTACCTCGCCCTTGTCGTGTTTGCCCTCGTTGCCAGACCCCTCGGGTCGCTTCGACAAATCTCTCCGAAGCTCTTGTACGAAGGTTGGCTTCCCTTGGCGCCGGCAGCATTCAAGCGCCAGATGATCTACTGGGCCGGCGTGCACTCTGATCAAGCTCGCCGGCGCACATGGCTTCTCGCCCAGGTCGCAAACGCGATGGTGCTCTTCTTCGTTGCGGAAGGAACCCTGTTCCTGATCTGGCTCGTCAGGCTGGAACCTGGTGGCTAGCGGGGTGGCCGTCCGCCGGTTTTGATCTCCCAAGTCGGATCGCTGTCTGGGGGCGGCGGCGGTGGTATGGGGGGCCGCGACTGTGGCGATGGGGATGGCTTGGCCATGTGTCCAGTATAGCTCCTGCGCTCCCCCTACCGCGGGGCCAGACGCAGCGCCCCATCCAGACGGATCGTTTCGCCGTTGATCATCGGGTTCTCGATGATCGAGCACGCCAGCTGCGCGTACTCCTCCGGCTTCCCCAGCCGCGTCGGGAAGGGGGTGACGTTGCCCAGCGCCTCCCGCGCCTCGTCCGGGAGACCCATCAGCATCGGCGTCAGGAAGAGCCCCGGCGCGATCGTGTTGTTGCGCACGCCGTTCCGCGAGAGGTCGCGCGCGATCGGCAGCGTCATCCCCACGACGCCGCCCTTCGAGGCCGAGTAGGCCGCCTGCCCGATCTGCCCCTCGAACGCCGCCACCGACGCGGTGTTGATGATCACGCCGCGCTCGCCGTCTTCCGTCGGGTCGTTCTTGACCATCTCCGTGGCCGCCACCCGGATCGCGTTGAACGTGCCGATGAGGTTGATGTTCACCGTCCGCGTGAAGAGCTCCAGGTTGGCCGGCCCCTCGCGACCGACGGTGCGGTCGGCCGTGGCGATGCCCGCGCAGTTGATGAGCAGGTGCACGCCCCCGTGCGCCTCCGCAGCCGCGGCCACCGCCTGCGTGACCTCTTCGTCGCTGGTCACGTCCGCCTCGGTGAAGATGCCGCCGAGGTCGGCGGCCACGTCCCCCCCGTTCGAGCGCCCCAGGTCGAGGATCGCGACCTTCGCGCCCTTCGCGTGCAGCGCTCGCGCTGTCGCCTCCCCGAGGCCCGAACCCCCGCCCGTCACGATCGCGCTCAACCCGTTGATGTCCATGTCAGCTCTCCCGGTGGTTGTGGTCCGTGCGGGTTCTACCACGTAGACCGCCGCCGGGCGATTCGCGGGGTGCGTGCGGCGTACACTGCGGGAGGGTCGAACGCACACGGAGACCGTTCCGGGGAGGTGACGATGGCTACCGAGGCCGAGTCCCACGAGGACGCCGCGTCCTGGTCCGACGCCGTCGACGAAATTGACCGCCGGCGCGAGCTTGCCGCCCGCATGGGCGGCGAGGAGCGCGTCGCTCGCCAGCGCGCCGAGGGCAAGCTCACCATCCGCGAGCGCATCGACCGCTTCGTCGATCCCGGCTCCTTCTTCGAGGTCGGGGGCATGGCCGGGACCGGCGAATACGACCCCGACGGAACGCTGACCGGCTTCATCCCCGCCGGCTACGTCCTCGGACTCGGCGATGTCGACGGCCGCCAGGTGTGCGTTGGCGGCGAGGACTTCACCGTGCGCGGCGGCTCCGGCGGCGGGGGGAAGGGCCCCGGCCGCTGGCTGCAGCCCGCCGCCCTCCAGCGCCGCATCCCCCTCGTGCAGTTCGCCGACGGCGCCGGAGCCTCCGCCCGCAGCTATGACGACGCCGGCCGCATGCACCTCCCCGACGGCAACCAGTGGGCGCGCGACGCCGAACTGCTCTCCAAGGTGCCCGTCTGCTCGGCGATCGTCGGCCCCTCCGCCGGACACGTCGCGGGGAGGGCCGTGCTCTCGCACTTCAGCGTGATGGTGCGCGGCCAGGGCCAGGTCTTCGCCGCCGGACCGCCTGTCGTGAAGCGCGCCATCGGCGAAGACCTGACGAAGGAGGAGCTCGGCGGCGCGGGTGTCCACGTCCGCACCAGCGGCGTCGTCGATAACGAGGCGAAGGACGAGGACGACGCCTTCCGCCAGATCCGCGCCTTCCTCAGCTACTTGCCCCCGAACGTCTGGGAGATGCCGCCCCGCCTCACCACCGGCGATCCCGCCGACCGCCGCGAGGAGCGGCTCCTCTCCATCGTCCCCCGCGACCGCACGCGCTGGTACGACATGCGCGAGCTCATCGAGCTCGTCGTCGATGACGGCGAGTTCTTCGAGATGCGCCCCTCCTTCGGGCGCAGCCTCATCACCGCCTTCGCCCGCTTCGATGGCTATCCCGTTGGCATCATCGCCAACGACCCCAAGGTCTACGCCGGCGCCATGACGGCCGACTCCGCCGACAAGCAGACCCACTTCGTCGACCTCTGCAACACCTTCAGCATCCCCGTTGTCCTCTTCGTCGACGTGCCCGGCTTCATGATCGGCTCGCGCTCCGAGCGCGAGGGCGTGATGCGTGCGGGCATGCGCGCCGTCGTCGCCGGTGCGAGCGCCTCGATCCCCTCCGTCGCCATCCAGGTGCGGAAGTCGTACGGCATGGCCGGCGATGCCGCCGCCTGCCTCGGCGGGCCCGACGCCCTCAAGATGCGCTTCGGCTGGCCCTCGGGCGAGTGGGGTTCGATCCCCATCGAGGGCGGCGTTGCCGCTGCCTACCGCCGCGAGATCGCCAACGCCCCCGACCCCGAGGCCCGCCGCGCCGAGATCGAGGAGCGCCTCCTGCAGGGCCGCTCCCCCTTCAAGGTCGCCGAGGCCTTCGAGATCCTCGACATCATCGACCCGCGCGAGACGCGCTCCATCATCTGTCGCTTCATCGCCGGCGCGCAGGACACCCTGCGCCGCAACCTCGGGCCCAAGGGCCCCGTTCGCCCCTGACCCGGGACGCGCGCGTGGCCGAGGGCATCACCGTTGTCGAACTCGGAGGGGGCATCGCCTCCGCCTGCTGCGGACGCCTGCTCGCCGGCGCCGGCGCGGATGTCGTCGTCTGCGAACCCGAGAGCGGCAGCCCGCTGCGTTCGGCCCACCCCCTCCTCCCCGGCGGTCGCTCGGCGGCGTTCGAGTACCTCGGGATGTACAAGCGCTCCGCCGTCCTCGGAGACGCCGACCGCGTACGCCTCATCGCGAGCGCCGACATCGTCATCGACGAGGTCGACGTGGAGGCGGGCAAGACCCCGGACGTGGTCGCTGAACGCATGGAGCGCCTCCGCTCCTCGAACCCGAGGCTTGTCGCGGTCGCCTGCGGGCCTTTTGGCCTGACCGGCCCCTACGCCGACCGGCGCTCCTCCCCCCTCGTCGACTGGGCCATGAGCGGGTACGCCGCCATCACGGGCGACTCCGACCGCGAGCCCCTCCAGGGCGGCGGCCCCTGGTGCGCCTACGTGAACGGCCTCACCGCTGCCGTCGGGGCGATGGCCGCCCTCCGTACCGCGGATGCCACCGGTCGCGGCCAGCTCGTGGATGTGGCCGCCATGGACGCGATGACGGCCCTGCACCAGTGGACCATCCTCCTCGCGACCCACCAGGGCGTGCGGAAGCGCCGCTCGGGCAACCGCCACGCCGAGTCCTTCCACCCCCTCGGCATCCTCCCCTGCAGGGACGGCGCCGTCGGCATCGCCGTCTCAAGTCCTGCCCAGTGGGAGGGCTTCTGCCTCGCCCTCGATATGCCCGAGCTCCTGAGCGACCCGCGCTTCGCATCCGGCGGCGACCGCTTCGACAACGCCGGCGAGCTCGACGCCCTCATCCTCCCGTGGCTCCTCGCCCGCGACCGGCGCGAGATCGTCCAGCTCCTGCAGGACAACAACGTCCCCACCAGCCCCGTTCTCGACCTGACCAGCGTCCAGGAAGACGAGCAGCTCGAATACCGCGGCTTCTGGCACTCCCTGCCTCACCTCGGCGAAGGCGTCGTGGCGCCCTCCCTCCCCGTGCGGGGCGCGGTTGCCCCGCACGGCCGTCCCCGCGCCCCCGAGCTCGGCGAGGACACCCGGGCGGCCCTGGGGCGATTCGCAGACTCCACCCCTCCCGCCCCTGCCCGGCCACCCGCCGCGCCCGCCCCGTCGCTGCCGCTCGAAGGGGTCCGCGTCGTCGAGCTTTCCATCGCCTGGGCGGGACCGCTGGTCGGCCGCTTCTTCGGCGACCTCGGCGCCGACGTCGTTCGTGTCGAGCACCGAGGCTCGCGTGGCGGCAGCCTCTCGCCTTCGGGAGCGCCCCTGCGCGCCCCCGAGGGCTGGCGCTGGGGCGACCTCCCCGCGCCCGCCTTCCGGGGAGGCATCTTCCCCGACGCCGACCCCGGCAAGCGCCCCTGGAACCGCAACGGACCCTTCAACAAGTTCCAGCGCAACAAGCGCTCCCTCTGCCTCGACCTGAAGACCGAGGAGGGGTGCGACGTCTTCCGGAAGCTCCTCGCCGAGGCCGACGTCCTCCTCGATAACTATCGTCCCCGCGCCCTCGACCGGCTCGGCTTCGACTTCGAGACCGTTGCCGCCATCAACCCGCGCATCGTGCGGCTCTCGATGTCCGGCTACGGCTCGACTGGCCCCTACCGCGAACGGGGCTCCTGGGGACCGATCCTCGAGGCCCACTCCGGCTTCGCCGCGACCACCGGCTACGAGGGCGGCGGCCCCATCAAGCAGGGCGCCGCCTTCCCCGATGGCATCGGTGGCCTCACCGGCACGTTCGCCCTCCTCGACGCGCTGCGCGAACGCGACCGCAGCGGCGGCCCCGTCTACGTGAACCTCTCGCAGCTCGAGTCGTACCTCTCCATCGGCGGCGAGCTGGTGCTCGCCGCCTCCGCCGCCGGCGAACCCCCCGCCCGCCGCGGGAACCGCTCGCCTGCGTTCGCACCCCAGGGGGTCTACCCCTGCCGGGGCGATGACGCCTGGGTCGCGATCACCGTGCAGTCCGACCGCGCCTGGCAGGCGCTCGCCGTGGTCGTCGGCAGCCCCGCCCTCGCCGACCCCTCCCTGCGGGACGCCGCCGAGCGCCACCGCCGCCACGACACCATCGACGCCGAGGTCGCAGCCTGGACGCAGTCACGGGACGCGCACGAGGTAGCGGCGCTCCTGCAGGAAGCGGGTATCGCCGCCGGGCCCGTGCTCTCCAACCTGGAGATGGTCGCCGACCCCCACCTGCGCGCCCGCGCCATGATCGTGCCCATCGACCACCCCGAGGTGGGTCGCCGCGAGTTCCCCGGCTTCCCCATCCGCCTCTCGGAGACGCCCGTCGAGCGCTACGCCGGGGCGCCTACCCTCGGCCAGCACAACGAGGCGATCCTGCGCGACCTTCTCGGCTACAGTGGGGAACAGTACGCGGCGCTCCTCGCAGCCGGCGTCGTGGCCAATACGCCTCCAGGATGAGGCCGCCTCCGCTTATTGTGACAAGAATCACAAAGCGCTAGGCTGGAGCGGGGAGCCTGACGACGATGGCGACCATGAAGGCGACAGCGCTCACCTCGATCCGCGCGGCCGATCGCACCTTCTTCCTGGCGGTCCTGGGTGGGCTCGCCGCGAGCATCGGTGCGACGCTCGCCCTGCGCGCCGGCGAGGGCGGCGGCGCCGGCTGGATCTGGGTCTGCACCTGGGCGGCAGTCCCCCCGCCCGAGTTCCCGCAGGCGCTCTTCACCTTTGCCGTCGAGCCCATCCCCGTCTTCCTCATCGCCCTCGCCGCCGTCTGGTACGTGCGAACGCGACGGCGGGCGCAGGCCTCCCACACGCGCCGGCTGGTCTCGAACGGGCGCGTGGCCGCCTGCCTTGCCGGGATGGTGCTCGTGCTGTTCACCGTCTTCGGCCCCATCGCCGCCTACGACGGCACCTTCCTGACGCTGCACATGGTGCAGCACTTCATCCTCATCACGATCGCCCCGCCCCTCATCCTCGCCGGCGCCCCCATGACCCTCTGGCTGATCGCCTCCGGCAAGGAGCGCCGCCGGCGCGTCATCTATCCCGTGCTCCACTCGCGCGCCTTCCGCGCCTTCACCCACCCCCTCGTGGGCGTCGCCCTCTTCGCCGCCGTACCGCTCTTCTGGTACATCACGCCCGCCTTCGAGGCGAGCCTGGGGAACGCGCCGCTGCACTTCGTCGGCTACGCCATCTTCCTCTTCGCGGGGCTGCACTACTGGTGGCCGGTCATCGGCGGGAACCCGACCCGCTGGAACCTCTCCTACCCCGTCCGCCTCGTCTACCTGCTCGCCCTCGTCCCCATCCACGCCCTCCTCGGGCTCATCTTCCACGAGCCCGACAACGTCATCTACGAGCAGCTCGCGGCCATCCCCCGCGCCTGGGGCCCGGACGCCCTGCTGGACCAGCAGATCGCGGGCGCCATCATGTTCATCGCCGGCGAGGCGCTGGGCCTGGTCGCGCTCATCATCGTCGCCTGGCAGTGGGCCGCCCACGAGGAACGCCTCGGCCGCCGCCTCGACGCCGCCGACGACAGCAACGAGTGGCGCCCCGTCGCCTACCGTGAACGCTAGGAGGACTCCCCCGTGCGAATCCTGATGGTGGCGGCCGCCGCCCTGATGACCCTCGTCCTGGTCGCCTGTGGCGGCGGCGAGGACGAACCCCAGCGCGCGTTCGAAGTCGAGGGCGCCCCTGAGGTTGCCTACCGGGGCGCCCTCGTGACCCCGCCCCTCCCCAAGCCCGACCTCGTCCTCACCGACACCGAGGGCGAGTCGTTCGACATCCTCGCCGAGACCGAGGGCTACCTGACCCTGGTCTACCTCGGCTACACCCACTGCCCCGATATCTGCCCCACCCACCTCCTCGAGCTCGCCCAGACCCTCGAGGCCATGGACCCCGAGCACGTCGAGCGCATCCGCGTCGTGTTCATCACCACCGACCCCGATCGCGACGACGCGGCCACCATCCGCCGCTGGCTCGACCTGTTCGACGACAGCTTCATCGGCCTCACGATCGAGCCGGAGACGCTCTCCTCCCTGCTCACCTCCCTGGGCATGCCCCAGATCGTCAAGCAGGACCTTGGCGAGGGCCGCTACGCGGTCAACCACGCGACCTATCTCATCGCCTACACGCCCGACAACCTCGGCCACATCGTCTACCCCTTCCTGATGGGGGGTGGCCTGCGCGCCATCATGGCCCACGACCTCCCCCTGCTCGTCGAGAACGGCTGGCAGGACCCCTCGTGACAGGAGAAGGAAGCGTGTCCAGCATCCGAAGCAGGTGGTGGCGGTTCCTCGTGGCCGCCCTGGCGATTGTCGCCCTCTCCCTCGTCGTCGCCTGCGATGGCGAGGACGAGGACGAGCCCGCGCCCGAGCACGGCGGCTCGATTGAAGTCGTCGACGCCCGTGCGCGGTTCACCACCGGGGACTTCGGGGCCGTCTACTTCGAGGTCCACGCCGAGGGCCTCGAGGACACCCTCGTGAGCGCTTCCGCCGAGATCGCCGACGACACCCAGCTCCACACCGTCGTTTCCGATGGCGGGACCTCGTCCATGCAGCGGGTCGAAGGCATCCCCATCGACGCCGGCGGCCACATCACCCTCGAGCCGGGTGGCTACCACGTCATGCTCCTCGGGGTCGAAGAAGTCCCCGAGGTTGGCTCGACGTTCGAGCTTGTCCTCGAGTTCGAGCGCGCCGGCCGGGTGACCGTCACCGTCGAGGTCGAGGCGTTCGGCGGCGGCGATGCCGGCATGGACCACGATGAAATGGACGACGGCGACATGGAGGGCGAGATGGACGATGACATGGACGGTGAGGACGGGCACGGCGAGGACGGGCACCACGAGTAGCGCTCCTCCTACCCTCGTGGCCCTCGCGTAGACTCACGCCACTGCCACCACAGAGGGAGCCCCCGCATGCAAATCGGCGCCATCTTCCCGCAGACGGAGATCGGCTCGGACCCGTCCGTCATCCGCGACTTCGCCCAGACGGCCGAGGGACTCGGCTACTCGCACATCCTCGTGTACGACCACGTCATCGGGGCCGTCCCCGAGCGTGAGCCGCGACTCTGGGGCCCGTACACCCACGAGTCCGCCTTCCACGAGCCCTTCGTGCTCCTCGGCTACCTCGGCGCCATCACCGAGCGCGTCGAGCTCGTCACCGGCGTCATCATCCTGCCCCAGCGCCAGACCGTCCTCGTCGCCAAGCAGGCGGCGGAGGTCGACATCCTCTCCGGCGGACGCCTCCGGCTCGGCGTTGGCACCGGCTGGAACTACGTCGAGTACGACGCCCTCAACGAGGAGTTCGGCAACCGCGGGAAGCGCCAGGAGGAGCAGGTCGAGCTGATGCGCCAGCTCTGGGCCGATCCCGTCATCGACTACACGGGCCAGTGGCACCGCGTCGACCGCGCGGGGCTCAAGCCCCTGCCCGGTCGCCAGATCCCTATCTGGTTCGGCGGCTTCACCGAGCCCGCCTTCAAGCGCGCCGCCCGCCTCGGCGATGGCTTCATCTTCGGCAGCGGCACCCCCGAGGCGCGCGCCACCGTCGAGACCATCCGCGGCTACGTGGCGGACGCGGGTCGTGACCCCGCCGGCTTCGGCTTCGAGGCGATGATGAACTACGGCGATGGTCCCGAGAACTGGGCTACCGAGGTCCAGAGCTGGCGCGAAGCCGGTGTCGACTGTGTCTCCATGCGCACCATGAATGCCGGCCTCGAGAGCCCCCGCGACCACATCGAGGCGCTCGAACGCTGCTGGCGCGAGGTGTCCTGACACCCCTGCCCTCCCGTCGCTGGACAACGGTCTGGCGAAATGTCATGCTTGGGATAGGCAAGCATGACTACGGAAGAACGCCTCAGCCGCCTTGAAGGCGCCTACGAACAGGTGGACCAGCGGCTGGGCGACCTGACGCGGTCCGTCGAGTCTGTCCGCACCGAGATGCACGAGCAGAACGCCGCCCTGCTGCAGGAGATGTCCGGTCTACGCTCGGATCTGCTCCTGGAGATGGGCCGGCAGAACCAGGCCCTGCGTGAGGCCATGGACCGACAGGGCGCCGATCTGCGCGAGGCTATGGACCGGCAGGGCGCCGATCTGCGCGAGGCTATGGACCGGCAGGGTGCCGACTTGCGCGCCTACATCAACAACCGCGTGAACAACGTCTACCTGTTCGCCGGCGGCGCCTGGATCACGAGCGTCGGCATCACGATCGGCCTCTTCCTGCAGGCCTGACCGCCCCTCTAGCGTTCGGCGAGCCGGTCCCAGCGCAGGATGCCCGCGATCGACTTCGCGTCGATGATGCGCCCCTCGTCGATCGCGGCGAGCGCCTCCTCGCGGGTCATGCGCACCACCTCGATGTCCTCGTCCTCATCGCCCGGGAGGGGGTCGGGGGTCAGTTCGCTGCAGAGGTACAGGTGCAGGTACTCCGTCGCGTAGCTCGGGGCGATCCAGAACCCACCCAGCGACTCCAGCCGATCCGCCCGCATCCCCACCTCTTCCCGCAGCTCCCGCGCCGCCGTCTCGCCCGGATCCTCCCCTGGCTCGAGCGTTCCCGCCGGGATCTCGAGCAGCCGCGTGCGGGCCCCGTGGCGGTACTGCTCGACCAGCAGCAACCGCCCATCCGCGTCGACCGGCACCATGCAGACCGCGCCCCCGTGGTAGACCATCTCGCGCCGGAACGTGTGCCCCTCCGGCGCCCGCAGCGTGTCCAGGCGGATGTCGTAAATCCGTCCCTCGAAGACGGTTTCGCTCTCGATCAGTTCCGGGTGCTGGGTCATGGCGCCTCCTGGTCCGACCACCGTTCGCGGGAAGTGATCGGGTCGGTCAGCGTAGCGCCCGCCGCCCGTAAGCGTGCTGACTGAGGCCCCGTGGTACGGTTCCGGAGAGGAGACAGAGATGCCCGGAGCGCTCAAGAAGCTCGTATCCGTCTACCTGCTCCTGGCCGGCGTTGCCGTCGCCGTCCAGTTCATCATCTTCCCCTTCTACGAGGACCACGACCCCGACACCGTCGTCTGGCGCACGCTCGACTGGTTCATGGCGGCGGGCTTGCTCCTCGCCCTGGCCGGAACGTTCCTCCGCAAGCGCGAGTTCGATGCTTCCGCCGGCGACGACGTGCACTGGCGCGAGTACGTCGAGGTGAACGGCCTCTTCTACGCCGTCCTCGCCCTCACCCTCGCCTTCGTCCCCAACTGGTTCGCCACCGAGTGGAGCTCGAACGACACACTGGCGAACTGGACCATCTGGCACATCATCGATACCGCTCTGCCCATCCTGTTCGTCGTGCTCGGCCTGCGCTTCTGGCGCGAAGCGAACGCCTAGCCCGCACACAGCAGCCAGGAGGAATCCCACATGGCCGCACTGCACCGGGTAATCGCCGTCTACCTGCTCCTCGTCGGGGTTGCCGTCGGAGCCTACTTCGTCATCGCCCCGCTCTACGCGGGCCAGGGCAATCTGGCCGATGCCAGCGATGTGTGGGACATCCTGAACTGGTTCATGGCCGTTGCCGCCATCCTTCTCGTCCTGGTCACCTTCGCCAGGACGAGGTCGCTGGCCGATGACGCCACCAGCTGGGACAAGTTCGTCGCGAACGGGCGCTTCCACATCGCCGTTGCCCTTCTGCTGGGCTTCCTGAACAACTGGTTCGCCAGCCAGTGGGGCGAGGGCGGGTTCGAACCGGTCTCCTTCCTCTGGGTCGTTATCGACATCGGCATGCCCATCCTCGCGGTCGAGATGGCCATCAATCTCTGGCGCGAGCCGGACGCACGCTGAGCCACCCACAGAGAGACGCCGCCTCTGGCGGGAGGCGGCGTCTGCCGGGTAGAACCCTGGCCCCGACTGTCTAGTCGAGGTAGTCCTTCAGCTTGCGGCTGCGGCTCGGGTGCCGCAGCTTCCGCAGCGCCTTCGCCTCGATCTGGCGGATGCGCTCGCGCGTCACGCTGAACTCGCGCCCGACTTCCTCCAGCGTCCGGCTGCGGCCGTCCTCCAGCCCGAAGCGGAGCTGCAGGACGCGCCGCTCGCGGCTCGTCAGCGTCGCCAGCACGTCTTCGACCTGCTCGCGCAGGAGCTGCTGGCTGGCGGCGTCGGCCGGGGCGAGCGCGCGCTCGTCCTGGATGAAGTCGCCGAGGTGGCTGTCCTCCTCCTCGCCGATGGGCGTCTCCAGCGAGACCGGCTCCTGCGAGACCTTCTGGATCTCGCGGATGCGCTCCGGCGAGAACTGGTGCGCCGCGTCCTGCTTCGAGCTCTCGAACATGCCGCGGGCGATCTCCTCGCTCGTCGGCTCGCGCCCGTACTCCTGCACCAGCCGCCGGCTGACGCGCACGAGCTTGTTGATCGTCTCGACCATGTGCACGGGGATGCGGATCGTCCGCGCCTGGTCCGCGATGGCGCGCGTGATTGCCTGGCGGATCCACCACGTCGCGTACGTCGAGAACTTGTAGCCCTTGCGGTAGTCGAACTTCTCCACCGCGCGGATGAGGCCGATGTTCCCCTCCTGGATCAGGTCCAGGAGCGACATGCCGCGTCCGATGTACTTCTTCGCCACCGAAACGACCAGCCGCAGGTTGGCCTCGGTGAGGCGCCGCTCGGCCTTGTCGCCGTTGTGCTTGATCGTGTCGAAGTGGTACCGCAGCCGGTCCTCGAGCGCCGTGATCTTCTCGATCAGGCCCTCGGCCGGCGGGACGAGCTGGTCCTCGCCCCCCGCTTCCTCCGCCATCTGCGAGAACAGATCGGGCGTGAGGATGTGGGTCACGATCGAGAGCGAGACGATCGCGTGATGCATCGTCTCCTCGTCCTTGCGCAGCCGCTTCATGGAGTAGGTGCGGAAGGGCAGCTCCATCTCGCGGTCGACAAGACCCCGGAACTGGTCGTCGCCGATCACCTCCGCGTACCCGCTGCGCATCAGCTTGATGCCCTCGGGGTCGCGCCACTTCGGCTCCTTCGGCGGCCAGTCGTCCTCGCTCCCCTCCGGCGGCTTCTGCCCCGAGATGACCTTCTCGTAGCGGTCGACGTAGTAGAGGGCGGCCTTGTAGATGGGGTTCAGCTCGGCGAACTGCTCCAGCAGCGTCACCGCCACGCGCGAGGCGGAGGGCGGGTGCCCGAAGGCATCGACGTACGCCTTCTCGATGTCGCGCAGGTGGATGCCTTCCTCCATCTGGCGGGCGAGGTGCTTCTCGTCGTCGGCCGTGAGCAGGTAGACCTTCCCGATCTCGCGCAGATACATGCGCACCGGGTCGTCGATGCCCTCCGATTCCTCGGTCAGGAGGGCGACGGTCTCTTCTTCTTCCTCTTCGCTGTCGTCGGAGTCCTTCTCGTCCTTTTCCTCTTCGTCCTTGTCGTCGTCCGTGGTGGCCGCGGTGTTCCCGGAGAGTTCGTTCTCCTCGTCGCGGCGCTCGTCGAAGTCACCGCTCGAAAGGCGGCTCAGGACGGATCCGATCATCGCATCGGCGCTGGTGGAAGAAGGTGTGGTCAGCGTCTCGTCGCTCATAGGGCGGACAGGTACCCCCGGTCTTGGATTGGGATGGCGCGTGGGACGCACTACGCCAAGGTCATGATAGCACAAATGAGCGCCGTTCGGAAGGGCGATCAGGCTCCAGGAACGGGGGTTCCGTGCTGGCTAGTCCCCCGTCGGGAGGCCCGCCTCTGCCCAGGCGTCCGTGCCGCCCTCCACGTTGAACAGCTCGTAGTCGTCCAGGCCCGCCGCCGTCGCGTACTCCGCCGCCAGCGCGCTGCGACCGCCCATCTTGCAGATGAACAGGACTTCCTTCTTGTCGCCCGCGAAGTCGCGGATCTGCTTCAGCTCGTTCATCACCGTGTTCACGGGGATGAGGCGCACGCCCTTCGCGTGGACCTCCACGTACTCATGCGGATCCCGCACGTCGACCATCACGGCGTCGCCGCTGTCGAGCTTCTCCTTCGCCTCGTCGATCGAGATCCTCGTGAACGGCTCTCGCGGGTCTTTCGTTGCCACCGGTCTTGCCTCGCTCTGTGGTTGTGCCGGAAAGCCTAGCACGCACCACCCCGGTTCCGCCCCGTCTGGCGAGGGCCCGCGCGATGTGCCATGCTGCCTCCCATGAGCAGCCCCCTTCGCCCCGACCCCACCGAAGCCCTCGCCGCCTGGTCCGAGCGCGTGCGCCTCAACCGCGAGCAGGTCGAGCGCCGCCGCAAGGCCATGCCCCCCCGCGACGACTACTACGCGCCCATCGCCGCTATGTTCCGCGCCGACCCCCGCCGCGAGGGCGACGCCACCGTCGAGGCCCTGCGAGCCCTCGTCCGCCCCGAGGACACGGTCGTCGATATTGGCGCCGGGGGCGGGCGCTACGCCCTCCCCCTCGCCCTCCACTGCCGCGAGGTCATCGCCGTCGAGCCCTCCGAGGGCATGCGCGAGGTCCTCACTGAGGGCATGGCCGAGCACGGCATCGACAACGTCCGCGTCGTCGACGCCCGCTGGCCCTCGGACGTACCCGTCCACGCCGATGTCGCCCTTATCTCGCACGTCGGCTACGACATCGAGGACTTCGGGCCGTTCCTCGACGCGATGGAGGGGGCCGCGAGCCGCCTCTGCATCGCCGTTATGCTGAGCGCGCCCCCGCCCTCCCGCTCCAACCCCTTCTGGGAGGCCGTCCACGGGGAGCCTCGCGTGCCCCTCCCCGCCCTGCCCGAGTTCCTCGCCCTCCAGCTCGCCCGCGGGCGCCTCTGCGAGGTCACCTTCGCCGAGTACGGCGCCATCGGCTACCAGGACGAAGAAGGCGTGATGCGCTTCCTCCGCCAGCAGCTCTGGATCGCCGAGGGTAGTCCCGACGAGGAAAAGCTCCGCGCCATCCTCCCCGACCACGTCGATATCGAGGACGGCCAGGTCGCCTTCCGGCAGGATTCGGGCAAGCTCGGGATCGTCCGCTGGGAGCCACCAGCGGGCGGCTAGCGCGCGCGCGCGCATACTAGGGCTTCACTTCCGCGTGCTCCTCACGAAGCGCCAGATCGCCACTTCGTTGTCAAGGCTGGGCGGAAAGGTCGTCCCAGCTGCAATGACAATTTCGCCCCCGTGTTGGTTGGCCCAAGTCCCGCCCTGAGGACACTCTTCCCCCGTCTGTCTGTTGGGAGGCAGACCCAGCGGTGCTACGAGGTGTCCAACCACCTCTTCGAGGTAGTCATCGCGGAGCTTATCGAGCCATCGCTCAGCGACCTCTGGGTGTTCGATGGCGATGATGAAGCCAAGCAGGGCGCCGTCCGCAGCGGAGTTCTCAGCGTATTCAATCGCAGAGCCTTGGTCCCAGGATTGGTTCGCGCCTGGGTACGACAGCTGGGCTGTTGGGGCCCAAGCTTGGCGCCACTCATCCCACTCAGTCCCCTCGTTCTTCTGCCTTTGATGCGGTAGGGAGAATCCCAACGGCCTCTTTTCAGTGGACACAGTGCCCCCTCTCCATATTGGGTGATCGGGAATGCTAGACCTGCAGCGGGCGGCTAGCGCGAACGCGCGTACTTCTTGACCGGCGTCAGCACGATGGGCGTCAGTTCGTCCGCGCCGTAGGAGGAGCGCTGGCGCTCCTCCGGGGGCGTGCCGTACGTCGTCGTGCGCTGGCGCGGCAGCCGCCCGATGCTCGTGATCAGCTCGTCCATCGCCTCGGGGGGCATCTCCTGGCCGTGGCTGGCGCCCGCCGCCCGGCTGATGCTCTCGTTCATGAGCGTCCCGCCCATGTCGTTCGCGCCCGCGAGCAAGGCCGCCTTCGAGCCCTCGACGCCCATCTTCACCCACGACACCTGGATGTTCGTGATGAGGGGGTGCAGGGCCAGCCGCGAGACCGCGTGCATCAGGATCGCCTCGCGCCAGGTCGGACCCTGGCGCGCGCGCCCCTTCAGGTAGATGGGCGCCTCCATGTGCACGAACGGCAGCGGCACGAACTCGCTGATGCCGCCCGTGCGCGCCTGCAGCTCGCGCAGGCGCAGCAGGTGTCGCGCCCACGAGACCGGCCCGTCGATGTGCCCGTACATGACCGTCGACGTCGTGGTGAACCCCACCTCGTGCGCCGCCCCCACTACCTCCAGCCACTGGTCGGTGCTGAGCTTGTCCGGACAGAGCGTGTCGCGAACCTCGTCGTCGAGGATCTCGGCGGCCGTCCCGGGCAGCGTGCCCAGCCCTGAGTCCCGCAGCCGCCCCAGGAACTCCTTCACCGGAATCCCCAGCGTCTCCGCGCCCTGGTGCACCTCCAGCGGCGAGAAGGCGTGGACGTGCATATCGGGCAGGGCCTCCTTCACCGCCTCGCAGATCTCCAGGTAGGTCGCGCCCGTGTAGTCGGGGTGGATCCCGCCCTGCATGCAGACCTCGGTGGCGCCCCGGTCCCAGGCTTCCTGTGCGCGGCGCACCACCTCGTCGAGCCCCAGGTCGTACGGCTTGCCCCGCAGGTTCTCGCTCAGCTTCCCCTTGGAGAACGCGCAGAACTGGCACTTGAAGTAGCAGATGTTCGTGTAGTTGATGTTGCGGTTGACGACGTACCGCACGATGTCGCCCGAGACCTCCGCGCGCAGCTCATCGGCCGCCGCGCAGACGTAATCGAACTCCGGCCCGCGCACCTCGAAGAGCCGCGCGATCTCGGCCTCCGCCAGCTCCTCGCCCTGCCGGGCCTTCGCGACCAGCGCCGGCACGGGCGAGTCGGGGGGCATGGCCGCCGGAGTCTTGCGGGGGAAGTCGTAGCCGGGGGGCGGCTCGAGCACCGCGCCGGGCGCCCATTCGCCCTCGCGCGCGAAGCCGTCCGCGTCCATCGAGCGCAGCACCCGCGTGGCCATGTCCTTGCTCTGCCAGCGCTCGCTGTCCTGCGCGTACTTCGGGTAGACCGCCAGCCGCTCGGCGAGGTGATGTCCGGCCGCCTCCGTCTGCCGCCGCAGCTCCTCGAGCTGGGGCCAGGGCGCCTCCGGGTTCACATGGTCGATCGTGAGCGGCGAGACCCCGCCCCAGTCGCTCAGCCCCGCCGCCACCAGCTTCCCGTACGACTCGGGCATCAGGTTGGGGGGCGCCTGCACCCCGATCTCCGGCCCGAACAGGATGCGCGCCATCGCCAGCGTCCAGAGCAGGTCGTCGAAGTCGGGTTCGGGCGCGTCCGCCATCTTCGTATCGGGCTTGGCCCGGAAGTTCTGGATGATCAGCTCCTGGATGTGCCCGTGCGCCTCGTGCACCTCGCGCAGCGCCAGCAGCGATTCGATCCGCTCCAGCCGCGTCTCCCCGATGCCGATGAGGACGCCCGAGGTGAACGGCACCTGGAGCTCCCCCGCCATCCGCATCGTCTCGAGCCGCAGGTCGGGATCCTTGTCGGGCGAGCCGTGGTGCGCCTGCCCCTTCTCCAGCAGCCGCCGCGAGACGCTTTCCAGCATGATCCCCTGCGAGACCGAGACCTCGCGCAGCAGGGCGATGTCCTCGCGCGTCATCACGCCGGGATTGACGTGCGGCAGCAGCCCCGTCTCCTCGGCGACGATCCCCGCGACCTCGGCCAGGTACGAGATCGTGGTCTCGTGCCCGAGCGCGGCCAGCTCCTCGCGGGCGACCTTGTAGCGCAGCTCGGGCTTGTCCCCCAGCGTGAAGAGCGCTTCCGTACAGCCCGCCGCCGCCCCCGCCCGCGCGATCTCCAGCACCTCGTCGATGCTCATGTAGGCGCGCTCGCCCCGCTTCGGGGGCTGGGCGAAGGTGCAGTAGTGGCAGACGTCCCGGCAGAGCTTTGTCAGCGGGATGAAGAGGTTCCGGGAGTACGAGATGACGTGGTCGTGGGCCTGGTCGCGGATGGCCCCCGCCGCCGCCGTGAGGGCGGCCAGGTCGGTCTCGCCGGCGAGCGCTAAGGCCTCCTCGGGCGTGGGGCTCACCCCCGCGATCGCTCGCGCCAGCACCGACTCCGTCGTGTCCCGCATCCTTGCTCCCTGCCCGCTCATCGACGCGGACCGCACTCGATCGTACAGTAAGACTCGCTAGCTCGTCACAACCGACAGGAGGCTGCATGACCTCGCGAAGCGTCCGTTGCCCCGTCGCCTCGACCCTCGACCTCGTCGGCGATCGCTGGACGCTGCTCGTGGTGCGCGACCTGCTGAAAAGTGACGCCCGCTTCGGCGAACTGCGCCGCTCCGTCGAAGGCATCACGCCGAGCGTGCTCTCCTCGCGGCTGAAGCTGCTCGAACGCGAGGGCATGGTCGACCGCCGCCTCTATTCCGACCACCCGCCCCGCGCCGAGTACTTCCTCACGGCCAAGGGCCACTCCCTGGGAGTGGTCGTGGGCGCCCTCGCGACCTGGGGCGAGCGACACACCGAAAACGACCTCAGCATCGTCGACCACCGCTGCGGCCACGGCGTCGACGTGGTCTACCACTGCCCCACCTGCGACCGCTCCGCCCCCCGCTCCCGCATCCGCATCGTCCCCGCCTGAAGCCCGCCAGGGTTTGCCCCGCCCTCCCCCTCCCCCGTATCCTGACTGTTTGGGAAAGCCCCCACCTCGAATGGGAGTGAGCGCGTGCACACCATCGGCCTGACTGGCGGCATCGCCAGCGGGAAATCGACCGTCGCGGAGTTCTTTCGCGAGCAGGGCGTCCCCGTTATCGACGCCGACATCCTCGGACACCGCACCTACGACCCCGGGACCGAAACCTTCGCGGCCGTCGTCGCCGCCTTCGGCGACGAACTCGTCGCCGAGGACGGCACCATCGATCGGCGGGTGCTCGGCGGCAAGGTGTTCGGGAAGCCCGAGGAGTTGACGCGCCTCACGGATATCGTCTGGCCCGGCATCCGCGCCCTCGCCTCCGAGGAGCTCAGCGCCCTTGAGGTGGCGGGCAACGGCATCGTCGTGCTCGAAGCCGCCGTCCTCCTCGAGGCAGGCTGGGAAGACATGGCCGACGAAATCTGGGTCACCACCGTCGAGGTCGACGTGGCCGTGGCCCGGCTGGCGGAACGCAACGGCCTCGACGAGGCCGCCGCGCGCGCCCGCATCGATTCGCAGCTCTCGAACGAGGAGCGTATCGCCGCGGCGGACGTGGTCATCGAGAACAACGGCTCGCGCGAGGAGCTGGCGGACACCATCCGCGCCGCCTGGGAGGCACTTCGCGCGCGCACCGGTACAGAGAGGCAGACGATTGGCTGAAGCACCAACCACCACCGAAGTCATGGCCCCGGGCGGGCTCGTCCTCGCCGCCGAGGAATTCACCGTTCGCGAAGAGCCCTACTACCTCCCCCTCGGGGACGAGATCGAGCTTTTCGAGGCCGCGTTCGAGCAGCGCATCCCCGTGCTGCTCAAGGGCCCCACGGGCTGCGGCAAGACCCGCTTCGTCGAGTACATGTCGTGGCGCCTCGGCCGCCCCGTGACCCACATCTCCCAGGGTGGCGAGGCCCCCCTCGATGACGAGGGCCCTCGTCCCTTCGTTACCGTTGCCTGCCACGAGGACCTCACCGCCAGCGACCTCGTCGGCCGCTACCTGCTCGATGTCGACGGCACCCGCTGGATCGATGGTCCCCTCACCCGCGCCGTGAAGACAGGCGCCATCTGCTACCTCGACGAGGTCGTCGAGGCGCGCAAGGACACGACCGTCCTCATCCATCCCCTCACCGACTACCGCCGCCTCCTCCCCATCGAGAAGCTCGGCCAGGTCGTCGAGGCGGCCGATGGCTTCCTCCTCGTCATCTCCTACAACCCCGGCTACCAGAGCGCCCTCAAGGATCTGAAGCACTCCACCCGCCAGCGCTTCATCTCCGTCGAGTTCACCTACCCCACGCGTGAGCAGGAAGCGGAGATCATCTCCCACGAGTCCGGCGTCGACCTGGCCGTCTCCATCGAGCTGGCCAAGCTCGGCGAGAAGGTGCGCAACCTGAAGGAGCACGGTCTCAGCGAAGGCGTCAGCACGCGCCTCCTCATCTACGCCGGGCGCCTCATCGAGCGCGGCATCGAGCCGCGCCGCGCCGCCCAGGTGGGGGTCACCTGGGCCCTTACCGACGACCTCGAGGTCCAGCGCAGCATCGAAGAGGTAGTGACATCGATCTTCGAGTAACCGCTCGCGCTCGCACCCGGGAGCACTCCCCGGCGCGCGCCCTTCTGGCCACGCGCCGGGTGTCGGCATGAGGATCGGTATCGTCTCCGACGTCCACGGCAACCTCGCCGGACTTGAGACGGCCCTCGACCGCATGGGGCCCATCGACGAGCTGCTCTGTGCCGGCGACACCGTCTACCAGTACCGCTGGTCGAACGAGACCGTCGAGTTCCTGCGGGAACGCGGCGCCCGCGTCGTCCTCGGCAACCACGACGAGGTCATCCTTGGGCGCGACGGCGAACGAGCCCTCGCCATGGAACACGTGCGCGAGGACCTGGTCGGGTGGCTACGCGAGCAGCCCTATTCGGTCGAGGCGGAGGTCGATGGGAAGCGCTTCCTCATGGCCCACAGCTCGCCCTGGGGCGGCTGGGAGTACCACTACCCCCACGACCCGCTCTGGAAGAAGACCGCCGACCTCCAGCACGACGTCGTCGTGACCGGCCACACCCACGTCCCCATGGCCGAGCGCTTCGGCGATACGCTCGTCATCAACCCCGGTTCGGTGGGCGAGGCCCGCCACCCCGGGAACGGCTACCAGCTCTCGTGCGCCGTCTGGGATACCGCCGGCGACGAGGTCCATTTCTTCGAATACGAGGATCCCGCGCGCCCCTCGCGCGTGCTGACCTCGGGGGGTGCTGCATGAGCGTCGCCGGTGGGCTGATCGCCCGTAATCGATCCCGCTTCGACGGTTTCCCGGAGCCGCTGCTGGAGGCCTACGAGGCCAGCCTGCGCGCCCTTGAGCCGAGGCTCACGCCCACCCAGCTCGAAGGCTGGTCGCGCGGCGGGCTCGACCTGATGGCCATCAGCCTGCGCTCCTGGGAATCCGCCGCCGAGTACTTCAAGGCCGGCCCCCGCATGGCCGATTCGACCCCCTGGGACACCTACGAGCAGCTCGCCCGCGAGGCCGGCGACCTGACCGAGCAGTCCGCCCCGCTGGCCGTCTCCTTCCTCCGCAGCGCGCCCGATACGCTCACCCACATCGGGCCGAACCACCTCGCCCAGTGGGCCGATTTCGGCCGCCGCCTCTACAAGGGCAACTGGAAGAGCTCCTCCCTTGCGGCCCAGTTCTACGACGCCGGCCCCGACCTCTTCGGGACGATCCGCGTGAGCCACGCCGGGCGCCTCGTCCTCTTCCTCGATGAGCTCGCGCGCCACTCCTACGAGCTCGCCGCCGCCTGCCTCACCTCCGCCCCCGAGGTGCTCGGCCGCCTCGAGAACAACGACCGCATGCCCTTCCTCACCTTCGGCGTGGAGCTGGCGCAGACGAGCTGGGCCGATTCGCGCCTCTACTTCGACCGCGGCGTGCCCCTCATCCAGCGCGTCCACGGCCCCGTGCGCGAGCGCTACCTGACCCTTGCCGCGCAGGTCGCCCGCGACCACAGCCGCTCCGTCTTCCAGTACTTCGAGGACGCCGCCCACGCCCTCGGCGAGGTCGAGCCCGACGACCACGGCATCGTCATCGAGCTCGCCGAGCAGCTCGCGCCCCACTCCGCCTACGCCGCCATGGACTTCATCAGCAACGCCCCCGAGGTCCTGGAGAAGGTCCGCGTCGACGAGCTGGGCGCCTGGCAGAACCACGGCCTCGGCATCCTCGCCTCCAGCCGCGAGGGTGGGGAGGCCTACTTCCGCCTGCAGTCCAGCCGCGGCGAGGAAGTCCTCGATACCCTCTCCGCCCGCGTCGAGTTGTCCAAGGTCGGCGACGTCCTTCGCCTGTACGGCAAGGCCCTCACCGGCAAGAACATCAGCATCCACGCCTCCGCCGTCCTCACCGAGAAGGGCATCGGCTGGGTCGATGAGGAGCGCGCCAGCACCGACGGCACGACCATCTACCTGCCCGAGGTGATGGAGCTCTACCGCGAGAAGGACGAGAACTTCGCCGCCGTGAAGGTCTTCGCAACGCACCAGGCGGCGCGCCTCGAGTTCGGGAGTTTCGCCTTCAGCTTCAGCCGGCCCTCCACGCTCTTCGAGGACCTTCGTCCCACCATTCGCGAGGCGCCGGACGCCAACCCGGCGACCGAGATTGAGCGCTTCTTCGACCTGTTCCCGGACCGCACGCTCGCGAGCGACATCCACAAGATCGCCGAGGGGACGCGCATCGACGCGGCCATCAAGCGCAACTACGCCGGCATCCGCCGCGCCCTCACGCGCATGCAGCGCGAGGAGCTCGAGCGCCGGCCCGAAGTCAGCGAGCTGCCGCTCCGCCAGGCGTTCGTCGAGAACCTCGTGCGCGTCAGCCTCGATGGCATCGACGCCGTGCGCTGGCCCGCCGCCCAGCGCGACGCCGTCTCGAATGGGGTCGCCATCCTCCAGCAGCTCATGGTTGAGAGCGCGAGCGTGGAGGACACGGCCGAGGCGACCCTGCGCCTCTACCAGCTCGCCATGAGCATCCGCAACGAGCGGGACGAGGGCGAGGAGGAGTGGGAGGGCCTCCCCGAGATGGACCAGGAGTCCTTCCAGCTCGATATGAGCGAGCTCGGCGGCGAGGGCGCCCCCATGGAGATGGAGATGGGCGACGCCGAGGATGGCGACGCCGACTACGAGAGCCCCCAGGACATCGACTTCCGCGGCGACTTCAAGCCCGAACTCGTCCAGCTCCTGATGAAGCTCCGCGACGACGCCCAGCTCGGCGATGCCGGCCAGATCTCCCCCGACCAGCTCACCGAGGAGCAGCTCAAGGAGCTCCTCGAGAAGAGCGCCGAGATCGATCTCGATTCCCTGCTCGAGGGCGACCTCCAGAACTCCACCGGCATGTTCCTCTCGAACCTCCTGAAGGAGGCCGGCACCCCCACCCTCGATAGCGACGCCCAGTCGGACCAGCCCCTCAGCGACCTCAGCACGGGCGCCGAGGAGGGCGAGGAGCCCCTCGCCCCCATCGTCACCACCTACTACTACGACGAGTGGGACTTCCGCGCGCAGGACTACAAGCCTCGCTGGTGCGCCGTGAAGGAGGCGGACCTGGAGGAAGGCGAAGAGGACTTCTACGACGAGACGCTGAAGGAGTACGCCGCCCTCGTCGCCCAGACGCGCAAGCAGTTCGAGCTGATGAAGCCCGAGCTCTTCCGCAAGATCAAGAAGCTCTCCGACGGCGAGGATGTCGAGCTCGACCCAGCCATCGAGTGGATGATCGACATCCGCACCGGCGTCAGCCCCTCCGACAAGATCTACTGGCGTCGCAACAAGGTCGAGCGCGATGTCGCCATCGCCTTCCTCCTCGATATGTCCGCTTCCACGGACGAAGAGATCGCGCGCCGCGATCAGCAGTACGACGACTCCGATGACGACCCCCGCAAGTACCTCAGCTGGTGGGTCACCAAGCGCCGCCAGGAGCTCTCCGCCCCGCCCAAGCGCATCATCGACCTGGAGAAGGAGGCGACCGTCCTCCTCATCACCGCCCTCGAGACGATCGGCGATGACTACGGCATCTACGGCTTCAGCGGTTACGGGCGCGACAACGTCGAGTTCTTCGTGCTCAAGGACTTCGACGAGCAGTTCGGCGAGACCACCAAGAAGCGCATCGACAAGGTCACGCCCATCCGCTCCACGCGCATGGGCCCCGCCATCCGCCACGCCATCCACAAGCTGAGCGAGACGGAGGCGAAGGTCCGCATCCTCGTCCTCCTCAGCGACGGCCGCCCCCAGGACCACGGCTACGGGCGCGATCGCACCGAGAAGGAATACGCCATCCACGACACCAAGCAGGCGCTCAACGAGGCCAAGCGCGAGGGCATCACCCCCTTCGCCCTCACCGTCGACCGCGCCGGCCACGACTACCTGAAGACGATGTGCGAGGACATGGGCTACGAGGTCGTAGGCGACATCGAGTCCCTCCCCCGGCGCCTCCCCGCCCTCTACCGCAGCCTCACGGAGTAGACCGCTCGTGACCTTGCTTCTGGTCCGTCATGGCGAATCCGCGGGCAACGTCCGTGGCCTCATCCAGGGCCAGCGCGATGAACCCCTCACCGATCATGGCCGCGAGCAGGCTGCCGCCCTGGGCGAGCGGCTCAAGAAGGACGGCGGCGCCGATCGCATCGTCTCCAGTCCCCTCGCCCGCGCCTTTGCCACCGCCGAAGCCATCAGCTGCGCCCTCGACCTTCCCGTCACCACCGACGACCGCCTGATGGAGTACGATTTCGGTGAGCCCAGCGGCCTCACCGTATCCGAGGTGCAGAAGCGCTACCCGGGTTGGTCCTGGCTGGCCGACCCGGGCGCCGCACCCCGTGACCTCCTCCCGGGCGAAGAGGGTTGGTCCAGCTTCGATGCGCGAGTCGCCGAAGCCCTCGCCGAGCTGATGGCCCTCGACGGCCAGTCGATCGCGGTGACCCACGGGGGCGTCATCATGGCGGCCATCAACGTGGCCGTGCGGATGCACAGCGCGCCCGAGGCCGGCGGGCGCCTGGTGCGCTTCCCCATGAAGAACTGCGGCATCAGCGAGCTCGACCAGGACGGAGAGGGGCGGCTCATCGTGCGCCGCCACAACGACGCCTCCCACCTGCCCCCGCGGCCGTCCACGGGAGCCTAGGCGGGCTCTTCTTCCGCGACCTCGCAGTGGAATCGCTCGATCACCGGGTTCGCCAGCAACCGCGCGCACATGTCCTCGGCCAGCGACTGCGCCTCGTCGGCGCTCGCCGCCTCGATCGCAACCTCGAACAGCTTCCCCGCGCGAACCCCCGCCACCCCCGCGAAACCGAGGCTGTGCAACGCCGAGGCGATCGTGAGCCCCTCCGGGTCGTTCACCGTCGGCTTCAGCGTGACCGCGATGGAGGCGAGGAAGCGGCTCACCCGGGCAGGTCCTCGCCCGTGAGCGTCTTGTAGACCGTCAGGTAGCGCTCGGTTGTTGCCGCCACCACGTCGTTCGGGACATCCGGGGCGGGGTCGCCGTCCTTCCAGCCCGTTCCGGAGAGCCAGTCGCGCACCGGCTGCTTGTCGAAGCTGGGCTGCGATCCGCCGGGCTCGTACTCGGAGAGCGGCCAGAAGCGGCTGCTGTCGGGCGTCAGCACCTCGTCGATGAGGATCGTCTCCTCGTTGCGCAGCCCGTACTCGAACTTCGTGTCGGCGATGATCACGTCCCGCTCCAGGGCCACCTGGTGGGCGTAGTCGTAGACCGCGCGGGTGCGCTTCGCCATCGCGTTCGCCGGCTCCGCGCCCACGATTGCCTCGAGCCGCTCGTAGTCGATGTTCTCGTCGTGCTGGCCCACGTCCGCCTTCGTCGAGGGCGTGAAGATCGGCTCCGGGAACCGCTGCGATTCCAGCAACCCCTCGGGAAGCGCGATCCCGCAGACCGACCCATCGCGCTTGTACTCGCGCCAGGCCGTCCCCGAGATGTAACCGCGCATGATGCACTCGGCCGCGTAGGGCTTCGCCTTGCGCACCAGCATCGAGCGGCCATGGCAGTGCTCGGGCAGGGCGAAGGGCACCAGTTCCTCCGCGTTCTCCGCCGTGATGACCGCCACGAAGTGGTGGGGCACCACCTCCCCGATCCGCTCGAACCACCACGCCGAGAGCCACGTCAGCACCTCGCCCTTGCGGGGAATGCCCGTCGGCAGCACCAGGTCGAGCGCCGAGATGCGGTCGGTTGCGACGACCAGCAGGTGGTCGCCGAGGTCGTAGGTATCGCGCACCTTGCCCCGCGTCATGGGCGCCGGCAGATCGGTCTGGGTCACTACGTCGGTCATGAGCTCTCCTCCCGGATACGTAGGTAATAGAGGGTCACGGCGGCATGGGCAAACACCGTCACCGGGATCGCCGCCCCACCCTGCAAAATCTGTAGCAACGCGTCGATTGCGATGCGTGCGCTGCGGCTCATCGATTCCGGTCCGGGGCTCACGGGCACGAGCAGGCCGATGAGGAGCAGCAGCGCCAGGCCCACCAGCAGGATCCCGAGTAGCCGCAGCATGTTGCCGTTCATCGTGCTCCAGCTCTGCCTGAGCGCATCGATCGGTCCGAGCTCCTCGAGCAGGTACACCTGGTAGGCGATGCCGAAGCGCGCGATGAGGAACGGGATCACCGCCAGGCCCACGATCGTAAACGCCAGCAACCCCCCCACGACCGCGAAGATCACCGTGAGCGCGATCAGGCCCCCGAGCCGCGTGAAGGCCGGGTCGAGCGCCTCCGTGAGGGTGAGCGGCCGCCCCAGGGCGACCCCCGCCACGGACAGGATCGTCGCGCCCTGCGCGATCACCCCGACCACTGCCCCCACCGCCACCACGACCACGAGGGCGAACACCTGCCCGCCCCTCTGGGTCGCCGCGAGGATGCCCCCCTCCGGGTACATCTCGTTCGCGAACACGGTGCCGTAGAGCACGACCGTCAGCAGGATCGTGCCCAACACGAGCGGCACCTGGAGTGTCAACAGGGGCAGCATCGTCTCGCGGGGGTATTCGCGCATCAGCCCGAAGGCCGCGCTCAGCGTCTCGCCCACACCCGGCTTCTCCGTCGGTTGGCGGACTCCCGGGGTGGGCTCCTCGTTCACGTCAGGCCGAGCCGCTCGAACGTCGAGCCGGCGTTGCGCAGGTAGTACCCGTAGTCGAAGAGCGACCGCAGGCGCTCCTCCTCCAGCCGCGAGGTCACGTCCCCATCCGCCAGCAGCAGCGAGAGGAACGGTTCCCGCTCCTGCCAGGCGACCATCGCGTTGCGCTTCACGAGGCCGTAGGCCTCCTGCCGGCTCAGCCCGGTCTCGATCAGCTCCAGCAGCACCCGCTGCGAGAACACCAGCCCGTACGAGCGGTCCAGGTTCTCCTGCATGCGCTCCGGGTAGACGACCAGGTCCTTCGCGATGTCGGTGAAGAGCGCGAGCATGTAGTCGAGCACGAGGCAGGCGTCCGGGAAGACGATGCGCTCGGTCGAGGAGTGGCTGATGTCGCGCTCGTGCCAGAGGGCAACGTTCTCCATGGCCGTGTTGGCGTAGCCGCGCAGCACTCGCGCCAGCCCCGTGATGCGCTCGCACTTCTCCGGGTTGCGCTTGTGCGGCATCGCGCTCGATCCCGTCTGCCCGGCCGCGAACGGCTCCTCCGCCTCCAGCACCTCGGTGCGCTGTAGCCCCCGGATCTCCGTCGCGAACTTCTCCAGCGAGGCGCCCGTGAGCGCCAGCGCGCCCACGAACTGCGCGTGCCGGTCGCGCTGGATGACCTGCGTGGAGGCGTGCTCCACGCCCAGGCCGAGGGTGCGGCAGGTCGCTTCCTCGATCTCCGGGGGGATGGAGGCGTGCGTCCCCACGGCCCCGCTGATCGCGCCCACCGCGATCGTCTCGCGCGCGGCCAGCAGGCGCTCGCAGTTGCGGCGCATCTCCGCGACCCACACCGCTACCTTCAGCCCGAACGTCGTCGGCTCGGCGTGGACGCCGTGGGTGCGGCCCGCGCAGAGCGTGTCGCGATGCTCCCGCGCGAGGTTCTCCAGCGCTGCCGTCAGCCCGTCGACGCCGGCGATCAGCAGGTCGCTGGCGTCCCGCAGCTGGAGCCCGGTGGCCGTGTCCCAGACGTCGCTGGTCGTGAGCCCGAAATGGACATAACGCGACTCCTCGCCGAGCGAGTCCGCCACGGACTGGAGGAAGGCCGTCATGTCGTGGTGCGTAATCGCGAGGTACTCGTTCACCTTGTCCACGTCGAAGGTGGCGTTGGCGCGGATGCGCTGCGCCGCCTCGACGGGCATCTCGCCCGCGGCGGCGCGCGCCTCGCAGACGGCGATTTCGACCTCGAGCCAGCGTTCGAACTTCGCCTGCTCGCTCCAGATGGCGGCCATCTCGGGCCGCGAGTAGCGGGGGATCACGGGGCGCTCCTGGGGTACTGGGGTTGGGCCACTGCTATCTTCTCATCTTACGCCGGAGCGCCCCTGCGAGCCCCTCCTGCTCGGACGAAATTCGCGGGCAGCGTGTAGACTGCCGCCCCGCCAGGAGGTGTCGAGTGGAAGAGTTTCGTGGTCGCACAGCGGTCATCACCGGAGGTGGTGGCGGAATCGGCAGGGGCATGGCCGTGGCCTTCGCCCAGGAAGGCATGAACGTCGTCATCGGCGAGATCGACATGGATGCCGCCGCCGGCACCGTCGCCGCCGTCGAGGAGCACGGCGTGCGCGCCATCGCCATCAAGAACGATGTCACCAGCCGGGACTCCATGCAGGAGCTCGCCGACGCCACCTACGAGGCCTTCGGCGGCTGCCATGTGCTCTGCAACAACGCCGGCGTTGTCACCTTCAAGCTCGCCCAGGACATGACCGAGGCGGACTGGGACTGGGTCGTCGGCGTCGACCTGTACGGCGTCATCTACGGCATCCAGGCGTTCCTGCCGGGCATGGTGGCGGCGGGCGAGGGCGGCCACATCGTGAACACCTCTTCCATCGCCGGCCTGGTGGCTCCCGCCACCCCCGGCATCTCCTCCTACTCGACCGCCAAGTACGGCGTCGTCGGCATCTCCGAGGCGCTCGCCCTCGATCTCGCCCCGCACAACATCGGCGTGTCCGTGCTCTGCCCCGGCGGCGTGCGCTCCCGCATCGTCGAGGCGGGCCGCAACCGTCCCGATGAATTCGGCGGCCCCGAGGTCGCTCCGCTCGAGCCGCTCCGCTCGACGCTCCCCGGCGAGAGCGTGCCCCAGGACATGATCGAGCCCGAGGACCTCGCCGCGAAGGTCGTCCGCTCCATCCGCGAGAACAACCTCTACGTCGTCAGCCATCCCGAGACCCAGCCCTCCGTCGAGGCCCGCTTCCAGGCGATCCTCGACGCCTACGATCGCATTCCCAGCTAACCCACCGGGGAAAGGAGCGCGCCATGGCCGTCAAGATTCTGGTCGTCACGAAGGGCCACCCGTTCGATTACAACGGCTTCTACGCCATGTTCGATGAGGACCCCGAGCTGCTCACCACGCAGGTCGAGCAGCCCGCCGCGCAGGTGATGCTGCGCCCCGAGAACGTGGCCGAGTACGAAGCCGTCTGCTTTTACGACATGTGGGGCACGGAAAGCCCCGACGGCGGCGCCAGCTTTGTCCCCGCCCCCGAGGAGTACAAGGAGAGCATCGCCGCCCTCCTCGAGAGCGGGAAGGGCATCGTCATGATGAACCACGCCATCGTGCAGTGGCCCGCCTGGCCCGAGTGGCGCGATGTGAGCGGCACCTCCTTCCTCCTGACCGAGGGCGAGGTCTTCGGCGAGTTCACCCCCGGCTCCGGCTACCGTGGCGGCGCCGTCGACCCGCGCGGCAACCCCGAGGGCACCGTCTCCGCCGACCCCGGCGCCGCCGGCCACCCCGTCCTCGAGGGCGTCGAGCCCTTCACCATCGAGGACGAGCTCTATCTGACCTCCAAGACGTTCGAGTCGCAGCCCGGCATCCTGCCGCTCATGCGCACCGACTACCCGATGGTCAAGGAGAACTTCAACCCGCCGCCCCTCGCTCCCGCCGAGGAGCAGGCGCGCTGGGACCATCCCGAGGGCAGCAACCTCGTCGTCTGGGCGAAGAAGAGCGGTAACTCGCCCGTCGTCGCCATGCAGATCGGCGACGGCCCCAACTGCTACGCCAACCCGGGCTTCCGCACGCTCCTCCACAACGCCCTCCACTGGGTGGCGTCGGAGGATGCGCGCGCCTGGGCCTCAAGCTAGCCGAACGACTCGCAACAGCAGAAGGAGCGGAATCAATGGCGGTGAAGGTGCTGGTCGTGACCAAGGGGCACGGCTTCAACTACAACGGCTTCTACTCGATGTTCGACGACAACCCCGAGCTGCTCACCACCCAGGTCGAGCAGCCCGCTGCGCAGGTTCTCCTGCGTCCCGAGAACGTAGCCGAGTACGACGCCGTCTGCTTCTACGACATGTGGGGCGTCGATTTCTCCCCCGCGCCCGAGGAGTACCAGGCGAGCATTGCCGCCCTGCTCGAGAGCGGGAAGGGCATCTTCCTGATGAACCACGCGCTCGTGCAGTGGCCCGCCTGGCCGGGCTGGCGCGAGCTGCACGGCGCATCCTTCCTCCTGCGGGAGGGCGAGGTCTACGGCGAGCTCACGCCCGGCTCCGGTTACCGCGGTGGCGGCGCCGACCCGCGTGGCAACGTCCTCGGCAAGGTCACGCCCGATGCGGCCGCCGCCGGCCATCCCGTCGTCGCCGGCATCGAGGACGGCTTCGACGTGCAGGACGAGCTCTACCTCGTCTCCAAGGTCTTCGAGTCGGCGCCCGACATCCTGCCGCTCATGCGCACCGGCTTCCCCATGGTGCAGGAGCACTTCAACCCGCCGCCGATGGCGCCCCAGGAAGAGAAGGACCGCTGGGACCACCCCGAGGGCAGCAACCTCGTCGTCTGGGCGAAGAAGAGCGGCAACTCCCCCGTCGTCGCCACCTACCTCGGCGATGGCCCCGGCAGCTACGAGAGCGAAGGCTTCCGCACGCTCCTCCACAACGCCCTCCACTGGGTGGCGTCGGAGGAAGCGCGCGCCTGGGCCGCCAGCTAACGACCGCGGACCCTACCGCAGCCCCCTGAACGTCGCGCGGATGCCGCGCACGATCGCCTCGGGCTCTTCCGCGGGCGCGAAGTGGCCGCCCGCCGGGTGGTGGTCGGAGTGCACCAGGTTCCAGTACTGGCGCTGCGCCTCGCTCGGCTCCTGTTGCGCCCCCGGCCCGTGGAAGGTGACCCCCGTCGGCGCCTCCACCACGGGCGTGCGGTCGTGGCTCGGCTGCCACTGGTTCCAGGCCGCCTCGTAGTAGTACCGCACCGAGGTCACGAAGGCGTCCGTCGCCCAGTACAGCATCATCGTCGTCAGCAGGTCGTCCTTGGGGAAGCGTGACTCCACGTCCCCGTTCGTGTCGCCCCAGTTCCGCCGCCGTTCGAGGATCCAGGCACACAGCCCGATCGGGGAGTCGTGCGCCAGGAACGCCAGCGTCTGCGGGTCGAGCCCCTGCACGGCCACGTGCGCCGAGTAGTACCGCAAGCGGTTCAGCGTTGCCGTCCGCGCCTCCCCCGGCGGCATCGAGGCCAGGCCGGGGTCGCCCAGCACCCACGGACGGTCGTGCGTGAACAAGTTCAGCATGATCGCGTCCGTCAGGTGGATGCCGATCAGGTGTTCCGCGTACTTGTGCCCGAGCTGGCTCGTGATGAGCGCCCCCCAGTCCCCGCCCTGCGCCCCGAAGCGCTCGTAGCCGAGCACCTCGCGCATGAGCGTCACCCACAGGTCGGCCGTCCGCCAGAAGTTGATGCCCGGCGTCGTGAGGGGCGTGGAGAACCCGAAGCCCGGCAGCGAGGGCACGACCACGTCGAAGGCGTCCGCCGGATCCCCGCCGTGGGCGGCGGGATCGCTCAGGGGCCCGATCACGTGGCGCAGGTCCCAGAAGGTCCAGGGCCAGCCATGCGAGAGGATGAGCGGCATCGGGTTCGGCCCCTGCCCCCGCACATGCACGAAGTGGATGGGCATCCCCTCGATCTCCACGCGGAAGTTCGGCAGGGCGTTCATCTCCGCCTCGTGCGCGCGCCAGTCGTAGCGATGCAGCCAGTGGTCGGCGAGCTCCCGCAGGTACTCGCCGTTCACCCCGTAGGCCCAGCCCTCGTTGCCGAAGTCCGGAGCCCAGTTGATGCGCCCCAGGCGCTCGCGCAGGTCCTCCAGCTTCTCCTCGGGAATCGCGATCTCGAACGGTTCGGCTTGCATGGGGCGCCTCCTCTGTGGGTCCTGTCCGGGGGAGTCTAGCGGGTCGCGTCGGGTCCATGCCCAACATAATGATTGCTATCTTGCCTGCGGCAATTGAAAGGCGTTGACGGGAGGGGTGTACTGTTTGCGTACGCGGCCTGCACGCCGCTCCAGCAAAGGGGGTACACAGACATGCTGGGAAGCAAATTGCCGGGTTTGGCCATCGTCGGCGGACTCGTCTTACTCATCATCACGCTCCTCCTCTATCCGGGAGGCTGGATCATCGACGCCGCCGACTCCCTGGACTTCCAGCGGACGATCGATGCCATGACCGAGAACGACAATCTCTCCCATGCGTTGTTCTTCGTCATCATCCTCTCGGCGCTGGCGATCTCCTTCGGCATCTTCTCGTTCTGGAAGCTCGGCGGGTCCGATGACCCCCTGCTCGGGTTCGCCATCCTGGTGAACCTGTTCCACTACGGGATCTTCATCCTCACCATGGGGATGCGGCACATGCTCGTTGCGATCGCCCAGCACGGGGATGGCATTGAATTCAGAGGCGCTGCCGCCAGCGCGGATGTAGTCGATAGCTACATGGTCATGCTGCAGGCATCGAGCGGAGGCCTCCACTACGCCTTCGTCATCGTCTCGTCGGTGAGCGGCATCCTCCTCGGGCTTGCCCTTGCCAGGCGCTTCGGCTCGCTGAACCTCTACGCCGGCGCCTGCTGGGTCTTCTTCCTGGCGGGAGTGGCGGGGCTGCTCAACGCGCTCGTCGGCCAGCAGGCCGAGGTCGCCCCCGCGGCCTTCGTCGCGACCAGCAACATCGTCCTCTTCATCGCGGCCCTCGCGCTCCTGGTGATCGGCATCGGCGTGCTGCGGGGCGAAAGCGAGCTCACGCCGGACGACGGTTGATTCCCGGCGTCGCGCCCTGACGCCGCAATGAGCAGCGCGTCGGCGGGAACGCCCAGGCGTTCCCGCTGGCGGCGCTGATCCCGATTCCGGTACAGTGCCGGTAGCGCCGCCGCGCTCCGGGAGTCCCCATGGTTGTCGAAACGAAGCAGACCTTCTGCCGCTTCTGCCACGCGTTCTGCGCGATCGAGGTCGATATCGAGGACGGCCGCGCCATCAAGGTGCGCGGCGATGCCCAGAATCCGATGTACCAGGGCTTCACCTGCATCAAGGGCCGCCAGCTCCCCGAGCAGCACTACCACCCCGACCGCCTCCTCCACTCCCAGAAGCGCGCTCCCGACGGGACCCACCACGACGTCCCCCACCAGCAGGCCATCGACGAGGTGGCCGCGAAGCTCCAGGCCATCATCGCCGAGCACGGCCCCCGCGCGGTCGCCACCTTCAGCGGCACCTACGGGTTCTCCTTCCCCTCCTCGGGCCAGTTCGCGGGCGCCTTCATGGCCGGCATCGGCTCGAACATGACCTTCTCCGGCGGCACCATCGACCAGCCCGCCAAGCCGATCGCGCGCTCCTACCATGGCAACTGGGGCGCCGGCCCCCAGATGTTCGATGACTCCGATGTCTGGATGCTCATCGGCGCCAACCCCACCATCTCCATGTGGGGCGGCATTCCCCAGTACAACCCCGCCAGGCGCCTCCACCAGGCCAAGCAGCGCGGGATGGAGTTCATCGTCATCGACCCGCGCCGCACCGAGGCCGCCGACAAGGCCGATATCTTCCTGCAGGTGAAGCCGGGCGAGGACCCCACCCTCCTCGCCGGCATCCTCCGCGTCATCATCACCGAGGGCCTCGTCGACGGCGACTTCGTCGCCGCCAACGTGCAGGGCCTCGAGGAGCTGCGCGAGGCCGTCGACCCGTTTACGCTCGACTACGTCGAGGAGCGCTCCGGCGTGGCCGCCTCCCTCGTCGAGCGCGCCGCGCGCGTCTTCGCCAGCGGCAAGCGTGGCTCCGTCACCTCCGGCACCGGCCCCGACTTCTCCCCCCACGCCAACATCACTGAGTACCTCATCAACTGCATCAACACCGTCTGCGGGCGCTGGCTGCGCGAAGGCGAGCGCGTCCCCAACCCGCCCGTGCTGCGCAAGCCCAAGGACTACGTCGCCCAGGCCTACCAGGAGGACACCAACTGGGACGCCCGCGAGCGCATGCGTATCCGCGACCTCCCCATCACCTCCATCGGCCCGCCCACCAGCGCCCTCGCCGAGGAGATCCTGACGCCCGGCGAAGGCAAGGTCCGCGCCCTCATCTGCATCGGCTCGAACCCGATGGCGGCCTGGCCCGACCAGCTCCGCACCTACGAGGCCATGCAGGAGCTCGACCTGCTCGTCACGCTCGATATCAAGATGTCGGCCACGGCCAAGCTGGCCGACTACGTGATCGCGCCGAAGCTCTCCCTCGAGCGCGAGGACACGACCCTCCCCAACGAGGCCCTCTCCGGCGTGTTCGGCTTCGCCCAGGGCTACCCCGCCCCCTACGCCCAGTACGGCCCCAGGCTCATCGACCCGCCCGAGGGCTCGGACGTGATCGAGGAGTGGGAGTTCTTCTGGGGTCTCGCGAACCTCATGCGCGTCCCCATGCGCACCGCCTGGGGCCAGGTCGATATCGACAACAAGCCGACCACCTCCCAGATCATCGAGTGGATGTGCGAGGGCTCGCGCATCCCCCTCGAAGAGGTCAAGAAGTACCCCCACGGCCACATCTGGGAAGACGACGAGATCCGCGTCCTCCCCAAGCGCCCCGGCTCCCCCCGCCTCGACGTGGGCCGCTCGGCGATGATGGACGAGCTCGCCGAGGTGCGCGCCGAGCCCTACTTCGAGGGTGGCGGTTACCGCGAGGGCGAGGAGTTCACCCACCGCCTCGTCAGCCGCCGCATGCTCGAGTCCTACAACTCCTCCGGCCGTGATATCCCCCGGCTCATGCGCAAGTACCAGGACAAGGGCAACCCCGCCTACATGAATCCGATGGACATCGCCGAACTCGGCCTCGCCGCCGGCGACGTCGTCGAGATCGAGTCGGCGCGGGCGGCCATCTACGGCGTCGTCGAGCCCGCCGACGACGTGCGCACGGGCGTCATCTCGATGGCGCACGCCTGGGGCGACGCCCCCACCGAGGACGCGCGCGTGCGCGAGCTCGGTTCCAACACCGGCCGCCTCTCCGATACGCAGACCGACTTCGACCCCATCACCGGCATCCCCGTCATGAGCGCGATCCCGGTGAACGTCCGCAAGGTCGCCGACCCCCTCCCCGTCGGGGCGGGCTAGGGCCCGCCCCCTCGACCGAGCCCGAACGAAGCCCCCGCGGGCTCAGTGCCAGTCGTGCGCCTCGGGCATGGGCACGCCCGTGCCCACCGGCTCCACGTGCGAGACGGTGATGGTCGTGGTGCCGTCCCAGCGCGAGACCCGCCCCCGGATCAGGAGCACCTGGCTGCGCAGCTCCTTGCGGTGCCGCGCGTAGACGCGCGGCCAGAGGATGACCTGCACCTCCCCCGTCTCGTCCTCGATCGTCACGAAGACCGTGCCCTCCTTGCCCCGGGGGTGCTGCCGCGCGATGGGCCAGCCCGCCACCCGTAGCGCCGCCCCGTCCGCCATCCCCTCGACCTCCGCGCAGGGAGTCACGCCCGGGGGCAGCGCCGGCCGCACGAACTCCATCAGGTGGCCCCCCGGGTAGACCCCCATCGTGCGGTACTCGCCCGCCATCTTCTCGTACGCGCTCAGGTCCGCGAGCGCCGGCGCCCCCGCCCCCGACGACGCCGGGAAGGCGCGCTGCCCGTTGCGCGCCGCGGGCGTCGAGAGGCCCGCGTCCCAGAGCGCCAGCCGCCGGTTCGGGGTGACGGCGTCGAACGCCCCCGCCTCCACCAGCGACTGCGCCGCCCGCGGCTTCACCCCCGTGCGCCGCACGAGGTCGCCCGCGCCGCCGTAGGGACCGTGCCGCTCGCGCTCCCCCACGATCAGCTCCGCCGCCGCCTGGCCCACGTCCTTCACGATCTGCAGGCCCAGGCGAACGCAGCCGTTGTCGGGGATGGCCTTCGCCTGGCTGCGGTTCACGCACGGGTTCAGGAAGGGCGCGCCGAATCGGCGGGCGTCCTCCTTCAGCGTCTCCAGCGGGTAGAAGCCCATCGGCTGGTTGTTCACCAGCGCCACGAAGAACTCCAGCGGGTAGTACCGCTTCAGCCAGGCCGCCTGGTACGCGCTGATGGCGAACGCGTGCGAGTGCGACTCCGGGAACATGTAGTGTCCGTTGATCTTGGCGAAGATCGTCTCCGCCACGTCCTCGGGAACGCCCCGCCCGCGCGCCCCCTCCAGGAAGCGCCGCCGGTGCATCTCGATCAGGTGCTCGCTCTGCGGCCGGGCGAAGGCCCGGCGCAGCTCGTCCGCCTCGGCCGCGGTCATCCCCGCCACGTCCATGATCAGTTGCACCACCTGCTCCTGCCAGATGATCACGCCGTAGCCGCGCGCCAGCGCGCGCTCCTCCAGCGGGTGGTCGTACGTCCACGCCACCCCGTGCCGGTGCCGCTCGACGAACTTCGAGACGGCGCTCCCCTGCACCCCCACCCCCGGCCGGATGAGCGCCACCTGGTAGGCCAGGTCCAGCAGGTTCCGCGAGAGCAGCCGCTGGGCGATCTTGAGCTGCGCCGGCGACTGCAGCAGGAACACCCCCTTCGCCCGCCCCTCGTTGATCAGGTCGTACACGTTCGCGTCCTCGGGATCGATGCGGCTCAGGTCGGGCCGCGTCCCCTCGCGCTCCTCGATGAGGTCGAGCGCCTCCTCGATCTGGTCCAGCACGGGCAGGGAGAGGATGTCGATCTTGGCGAAGTTCGCGTCCGCCACGCTGTCCTTGTTCCAATCCATGATGAAGCGCCCTTCGATCGCCCCGTCGCGGATGGGCACCATCTCCGGGATGGGGCTGTCGCTCAGGATCATCCCGCCCACGTGCTGCCCCAGGCCCCGCGGCGCGTGCAGGAGCTGGGGCGCCAGCTCCGTCAGCTCGCGCCAGCCCGCCGCATCGACGCGATCGCGGAAGGCGGGCAGCTCCAGCATCGCCTCGCGCAGCCCGCCCTCGTGCGACTGCAGTTGCTTCGAGAGCAGCCGCAGGTCCTCGCGCGGCAGCCCCAGCGCCTTCCCCAGGTCCTGCACGATCCCCTTCAGCGAGTACGTCGCGATCGCCCCCGCGAGCACCGCGTACTCCGCCCCGAAGTGCCGGTGCACGCGCGCGATCAGCTCGTCCCGCAGCGCTCGCGGGAAGTCGAGGTCGATGTCGGGGAGGGTCGTCAGGTCCTCGGGCATGAAGCGCTCGAGCGTCAGGTTCCAGCGCAGCGGGTCGACGTGGCTGATGCCGATCAGGTAGCCCGCCAGCAGCGCCACCGAGGAACCCCGCCCCCGCCCCGGCGGACGCTCCTCCAGGGGCGTATCGGCGCTGGCCAGCCCCCGCTCCTCCATGATCAGCCGGCCCAGCCGCGCGATTTCGCGGTAGAGCAGCAGGAAACCCGCCAGCCGGTGGCGCCGGATCAGCCGGAACTCCTCATCGAGCCGCTCGCGCACCGGCTCCGTGAGCCTGCCGTAGCGCCGCCGCGCGGCCTCCTCGCAGAGCCGCCGCAGGTAGCTCTCGGGCGTATGGCCCGGCGGCACCGGCGGTTCGGGCAGGGTGTAGCCCAGGTCCGTGCTCAGGTTGAACTCGCACTGCCCCGCGATCCGCACCGTGTTCGCGATCGCCTCCGGCTCCTCCGCGAAGAGGCGCGCCAGCTCTTCCGGCGGCTTCAGCCAGAAGTGGTCGTTCGGCTTGATGAACGGCAGCGCGCGGTCGATCGTCGTGTTCCGTTTCGCCGCCGCCAGTGCGTGCTGCAGCCGGTAGCGCCCGCGCTCGTGGTAGAGCACGTCGTTGCTGGCCACCAGCGGCGCCCCCGCCTCCCGCGCCAGCTCCGCCAGCTCGCGGTTGCGGTCGGTATCGCCCTGCAGGAAGTTCTGCTGCAGCTCCACGTACACCGAGTCCGGCCCGTACCACTCCCGGTAGCGATCCAGCAGCGCCCCCGCCTCCCCCCGCCGCCCTTCCAGCAGTAGCCGCGCGAGCGGCCCGTCGCGACCCCCGGTCAGCAGCAGCAGGCCCCCGGCGTGGTCGGGCAGGGAATCGGGATCGAGACGCGGCTCTCGCCGGTCGGCCGCGTTCGCAAGGGTGAACAACCGCGAGAGGTTGGCGTAGCCCGCGCGCGTCTTCGCCAGCAGTACCAGCCGCGAGCTGTCCCTGAGGGTCAGCTCCCCGCCGGTGATGGGCTGCACCCCGAGGCTGTTCGCCAAGCGCGCGAACTCCAGCGCCCCGCAGAGGTTCGTATCGGTCAGGGCAAGCGCCGCGCAGCCGTGCGACTTCGCCCGCGCCAGCAGCTCGTGGCCATGCGAGGCGCCCTCCCCGAAGGAGTAGAAGCTCCGCGCGTGCAACTCGACGTATTCCGTGCCCGCGGCCATGCAGGGGCTCCCGCTAGCAGGCCTGCTGGTACCAGCGCTCCTCGCGCTGGTCCCGGAAGATGGTCACCTGCCGCCCGTCCTCGCGGCTGACGCGGTAATAGGCGCGGCTCAGGGGCGCCGGCAGCCACCACAGGTCGAAGCTCCAGCGGTCCTCGATACGCGCCACCCGTTCCCACTCCCGCTCCAGGCGCACGGCCAGGGGCTGCCCCTCCGGCCCCTCCTCCACCGCCACGGGCGTGGGCAGGGCGAGGGGCCGCATGGCGTCGCCCCCCGCGGGATCGAGCGGCACCTGCAGCACGCGCATCTCCGGGGCCGGGTGCCACGGCGCGATCGCCGCCATCCGGTAGAGCGCCGGGCCGCTCGCGAGCCGCGCCTGCAACTGCCGCTCGACCTCCGCCAGGCGGCGCTCGCGGCCCTCGCGCACGTCGCGGAAGAGTCCGATCTGCTCGCCCGCGCCTTCGCCCAGCCCGGACAGCTCCAGCACGAGCTCCTCGATAGGCGCCTCGGGATGGTCGTCCTCTAGCTGGCGCCGGATGGCGCTCGATGCCGCCTCCCGGCTCCCCACGCCCCGCCGGAAGTGGAACGCCTTCTCCCAGGGCGGCGCTGCGTGCAGGAGGCACGCCAGCTCCGCCCGGCTCGCGTAGCGGCCCCGCACCGCCGGCCGCGCGAAGGCGCGCTTCAGGAGCGTATCGACCCCCGCCAGCACCAGCTCCAGCGAGGTCGAGGCGAAGGGCAGGGCGATGCGTTCGACCACTGCCTCCTCGGTTTCGAGGGGAACGAGCGGGCGCTCGTCGATGCCCTGGCAGAGCTCCCAGGCGAGGCGCCCCTCGGTCCCGAACTGGTCGATGAGCAGCTCCAGCCGCATCGCCGCGACCGCGCCCATGGTGTGCAGCCCGAAGCGCAGCAGCCCCGCGATGGTCTCGCGCGAGACGGGCAACAGGTCGATTCCCCGGGGCGCGAGGAAGGCGCCCGCCTCCTCCGGCACGGTGACGGCCTCCAGGCCCCGGCTCGTACGGGCGGCCACGTAGGCGGGGAACTTCCCCTCCGCCACCCCGATCCGCGGCGCGAGGTCGCGGGGGATGGCCTCGCGCAGGGCGCGCACGATCGCCGCCTCGCCGCCGTGCAGCGCCTCCAGCCCGTCGAGGCCGGCGTATGCCGTCCCCGGCTCCGCCCCCTCCACCCGGTCGCTCACCCCCTGCAGGGCCGTGAGCGCCTGCTGGAAGACGCGCTGGTAGGCAGGCTCGTCCGCTTCCAGCACGGCCGTGTCCGGGCGCCGCGAGAGCGCCTCCTCCAGCGTCATCCCCGCGGCCACCCCCGCAGCGGCGGGAAGCGCATCGACGACGACGGGCTTCCCCGCGGAGCGGTCGGCGATCACGGCCGGGCGATCGCGCAGGTGCGGCTGCCGCCGCAGCTCGACCTTCGCCCGGAGATGGCTGATGAGTACGCACGCGACTCGCACGGCGTTCCCCCTGGATGATGTCGTTCGGCAGCACGGGGCTGCCCGTGCACCCTATAGAACATACGTTCCAGTCGTCAACCCGCCCCCACCGGCAGGTATGCTGCCGCCGGACCGGTAGTTTTCGGGAGGTTCGATGCTCGTAGCGGTGAGCGATGGCCAGGTCGAAGTGCGCGTGCGCGGCAGCGGCGATCTGGTCGTGCTCGTGCCCTCGCTGGGGCGCGGCGGCGGCGACTTCGACGCCCTCGCGGGCGACCTCGAGGAGGCCGGCTACCGCGCCGCCGCCATGAGCCCCCGCGGCATCGACGGCGGCTCGTCCGCCGTGCCCGGCCTCGGTCTGCACGACTTCGCCGCCGACGTCGCCTGCGTCGTCGAGGCGCTCTCCGATGGCCCCGTCCACCTCGTGGGCCACGCCTTCGGGAACCGCATCGTGCGCTGCCTCGCCTCCGACCGCCCCGACCTGGCCCGCAGCGTCACGCTCGTCGCCGCCGGTGGTCAGGTCCCCTCCGACCCCGAGACCCACGCCGCCCTCATGCGCATCTTCGAGCTCGACCGCCCCGACGAGGAACGCCTCGCCGATATCCAGCACGCGTTCTTCGCGCCCGGCCACGACCCCTCGGTCTGGCTCGACGGCTGGTACCCGGCGACGAAGGAGATGCAGTGGAGCGTGCGCGACCGCATCCCCTTTGACGAGTGGGGGCGCGCCGGAACCGCGCCCGTGCTCGTCATCCAGGGGCTCGACGACCCCCTCTCCGTGCCCGCGAACGGCTACGCCCTGCGCGATCGCCTCGGCGCGGACCGCGTGCGCGTGGTCGACGTGCCCAGCGCCAGCCACGCGATGCTCCCCGAGCAGCCCGCGGTCATCGCCCGCGAGCTGCTCGCGTTCCTGCGGGAACAGTCGCGCTAGGGAGCGCTCAGGAGCCGTCTTTGGGGTCGTCGCCGTGCAGGTCGAACGCCTGCAGGAGGAGGTCGCCGAGGGCGTCGCCTTCGCCCCGGCCGGCGGTTTCGCGCAGATGCCGCGTGGGCGTGTGCAGCAGCTTGTTGACGAGCCTCGAGGAGAACTGCTCGACTGCCGCCCGCTCGCTCTCGGAGAGCCCCGCGAGCTTGGGCATGACCCAGTCCAGCTCGCGCTGCCGGATGGAGTCCGCGCGTTCCTTCAACACCCGGATGCTGTCCGAGGCGCTGCGCGCCGCCGTCCACTCCCGGAAGCACGCGATCTGCTCCTCGATGATCCGCTCCGCCGGCTCGATGTGCTCCGACCGCCGGCTGAGGGAGTCGTCGACGATGCCGCGGGCGTCGTCGAGGTTGTTCAGGTGGACCGCCGCGATCGAACCCGCCTCGGGGTCGATGTCGCGCGGGACCGCCAGGTCGACCAGGTGAATCGATCGCCCCGGCGGCAGGAGCCGCGCCGTCGCCTCGACCGTCTCGCGTGTCAGCACGAAGCCCGGCGCGCTCGTGCAGCTCACGATCGCGTCGAACCGCGCCAGGTTCTCGGGAGCGAGCGGCCAGGCGAGCGCTTCCCCGCCGGTCTCCCGGGCCAGCTCGCGGGCGCGCTCGTGGGTGCGGTTGGCGATGGCGAAACCGCCCGCCTGCATGCCCTTCAGGCAGTGCGCCACGCCCCGCGCCATCTCCCCCGCGCCGACGACGAGCACGGACGTCTGCTCGAGGGTTTGCAGACCCTGGCGTTCCAGCAGGATCGAAACGGCCGCGCCGCTCATCGAGACCGGCCAGCGGCTGATCTCCGTCTCCGAGCGAACCCGCTTGCCCGCGGTCAGTGCGTCCTGGAAGAGCCGGCTCACGACCGGTCCCGCCGATCCCTGCTCGCGGGCCGCCCCGAGCGCGTTCCGCACCTGCCCGAGGATCTCGTGCTCCCCCAGCACGAGCGAGTCCAGCCCGCTGGCGACGCGGAAGAGGTGGCGGGCGGCCTCTGTTTCGTCGAGCGTATAGCGGTACCGTTCGCCGAGGTCGGGGGGAACCCCGAGCGCCTCGGCGAACACGGCCGCGGCGGCGCCGCGGTCGTCGCTCAGCGCGTACAGCTCGGTGCGGTTGCAGGTGGCGAGCCAGGCCGACTCGATGGTCCGGCCCTCGTTGGGCGGGGGCCGGCACCCGTCGGGCAGGGCGAAGCGTTCGCGCACGTCGATCGGGCAGGTGTGGTGGCTGACGCCCGTGACCGAAAGGACCGGCAAATTCTCAGAGCCCCACATGCATCGCGATGCTTCGCGCACCTGCACGGGAACGGCAGTGTCCCCGCGCCATGCGCTCCCGAAACGATACCACTCGCGGCCATTGGGGGGCGGTGGCCCGACTCCGCGCGCAAGAAGCATCGGGTGGGGAACCTCGCTCGGGCAATCGCGAGTTTTGGCCCATAATGGGTACCCGGGCCTCTGCGATGCGTGCGCTGCTGATCTGGACGGTGGGTACCCTGGCTGCAGCCGGTCTGGTCGTAGTCGCTGTGGCCTGTGGCGGGTCCGAGCCGGACAGCGAGCGGACCCCTCCGGGAACGCCCGTTCCCGCCACCTCCTCCCCGACGGCGGTCGCGACCGCCACGGCCGCTGCTGCCACCCCCGAGCCGTCGCCGAATGCCACGGCGACCCCGGAACCGCCGCCCGCAACCACCACCACCCCTGCCCCGCCGCCCTCCGAGACCCCCTCCCCGACTCCGCCGCCCACGGAAGCCGTGGCGACGCCGGAGCCCCCCACCGCCGAACCCACGCCCAAGCCGGAGCGCTCGGCGGACGCCCGGCGGGGGCCCGAGACCGGCCGGCCGGAGTCCCGCTCCGGGAAGCCCGAGGAGACTCCCGCGGCTTCCACCGGGACCGTGAAGTACTCGAAGGAGTCTGAGGCCTCCGGTGCGGGCGGCTCCTCTGGTGGCCAGGAATACACCTGGCACGACGGTGACCGCGTCGTGAGCATCACCCTCGAATCCGGCCTTGTCGTCCAGCCCAGTTCCCAGAACACCGCCGCCGACATCGTGACGCGCGACGACGGAGAGAGCAGCATCGTCGAGTGGCAGGCCCGGCACGCGACGAGCGACACGCAACCCGTCTTCCGCTCGCCGTCCGGGCAGCTGATGACGCTCCCCGGCGGCGTCCTCCTCGTGCTTGATGATGCCTGGGGCCAGTCAAGGGTGAACCGCTTCTTCTCCGAGAACAGCATTGCCAGCAGCGATGTGGAGCGACAGGACTGGGCCGTCAACGCCTTCTTCATCAAGACCAGACCCGGCATGCCTTCCCTCGACCTGGCCAACCGGCTCGCTGCCCTCGAGGGCGTGGAGATCTCCAGCCCCAACTGGCAGACGGAAGTCTCCACGCGGTGAAGTGGGCGACCATTCTGGTGGGGCTGGCCTTTCTCGGCCTGTTCGTGGGCGCAGGCCGGCTGGAGGCGCAGAGCACCCTCGGGGCGCCCTCCATCGCGACGGTTGGCCCGGGAACGGGGATGCTCACCGTCCTCTGGAATGCCCCCTCCGATAACGGCGGCTCGGACATCGTCGCCTACGACCTGCGCCATATCCCCACCGCCGACGACGAGACCGACGACGCCAACTGGACCGTCATCGAGGATGTCTGGGTGACCGGCGGCGGCGCCCTCTCCTACCAGGTGCTGGATCTGGAGGACGGGATCGGGTTCGACGTGCAGGTACGCGCAGAGAACGGCACTGACATCGGCGACTGGTCGTCCACCTCCACCGGCACCACCACCGACCACGGCGGCACGACCGCGGCGGCCACGGACCTCACCCTGGGGTCCTCCCTGGCCGGTCGCCTCGGCACGGCCACCGACGAGGATGTGTTCGAGATTACCCTCGCCGACGATGGCGAGGTCTGGATCTACACGACCGGCCTGCTCGACACAGTCGGCGAGCTCCTGGACTCAGGTGGCACTGTCCTCGAAGAGGCCGACGACGGGACCCACCTGGACGGCCCCCTCGGCTTCGAGTTCCGCGAGACCCTCGATGCTGGCACCTACTACATCCGTATCTCCAGCTACGAAGACCGTGCGGCGGGCTCGTACCGCATCCACGCCCAGACCTACACCGACCCCGGCGACACCTTCGATACGGCGCTGGACATCACCCTCGACTCCGCCACCCCCGGCCGCATCGACCCTGCTCGCGACAAGGACTTCTTCAAGCTTGTGCTCACGGCCACCACGGATGTCTGGGTGATGGCCTACGGCACGCTGGAGGATGACGAGGACGAGGTCCTCGACACGGTCGGGACTCTCTACAGCGGCTCCCGGAGCCAGATCCTGAGAGCCGACGACAGCGAGTTCGTGGGGAACGAGGAGGGGTTCATGTTCCGGCGCTCGCTGGCTGCGGGAACCTACTACATCAGGGTCAGCGGATTCATGAATGGGGATGTCGGCCCCTACACCCTGCACGTCCGCACAGCTGCCGAGCCCGGCAACACGGCCGCCACCGCCACGCCGCTCACCCTCCGCATCCCCGAGACCGGGCGCATCACCTCCAGCAGCGATCGCGACTACTTCAGCCTCACCCTGGCGGAGGACCTGTACGTCTTCATCTACGCGCTGACGTTCGGAAGCCGCCAGGCACTCACCCCCACCGTCCTCGACGACACGAACACCGAAGTCTCCATGCACGTCGTCTCCAATGCCAACTGGCACGAGCATGGCTCTGGCGAGATCAGCTTCTCCGTGTGGGGGAAGCTGGAGGCCGGCACCTACCGCATCCGCATCGGCGGCAGCACGGGGAACTACCTGCTCGACCCCCTCGTCTCCACGTACACCCGCATGCTCGAGGAGTGCACGGCCCTGACCACGCCCCAGAGCGACCCCTGGTACGGCTGCCAGTGGCATCTCAACAACACGGACCAGTTCGATGACAGCGCCGGCGAGGACATCAATGTCGAGAGCGTCTGGACCGGCGGCAACATGGGAGAGGGGATCAACGTCGCCATCGTCGATGACGGTCTGGAGGCCGACCACGTCGACCTCGTCGACAACGTGGTCACGTCCCGCAACCACGACTACACCCGCCAGGGTGGCGTGTACGACCCCCTCCAGACGCACGGCACGGCCGTGGCCGGCCTCGTCGCCGCGCGCGATAACGACATCGGCGTGCGCGGGGTGGCCCCCCGGGCGAGCATCTTCGCCTACAACCTGGTCGCCAGGGGCACTTCAACTTCCGCCGGCGAAACCAGCGCCATGTACAAGGCCGAGGACGCCGCCATCACCGCCGTCTCCAACAACAGCTGGGGGTCGGACCCCACCGGGCTCCCGATTGCTTCCAGTTCGGCCTGGCAGCGAGCAGTTACCCGAGGGGTCAATCAGGGCTTTGGCGGCAAGGGCATCGTCTACGTCCTGTCGGCCGGGAACGGCCATGAGACCGTCAACAACGACTCCAACCTCGATGGCCGTGCCAACTACTACGCGGTCGTCGCCGCCTGCGCCGTCGGCTACGACGACAAGCGCAGCGACTACTCGGAGCTGGGCGCCAACCTGTGGGTCTGTGCGCCCTCCAACAGCGGCAGGGGGCTCCAGGGCATCACGACGACCCACATCCCTGACCGCTATCGCGACAACTTCGGCGGGACCTCAGCGGCCGCCCCCATCGTCTCGGGCGTTGTCGCCCTGATGCGCGCCGCCAACACCGACCTGACGTGGCGCGACGTCAAGCTCGTCCTCGCCGCTTCCGCCCGCAAGAACGACGCCTCCAACACCGGCTGGGACGAAGGCGCCCTCGAGTACGGCTCGACGAGCAGTCGCTACAACTTCAACCACGAGTACGGCTTCGGCGTGGTCGATGCCGCCGCCGCCGTCGCCCTCGCCGACGGCTGGACCAACGTCCCCAGCATGCGCACGAGCGAGGTGAAATCGGGCCGGCTGGGAACCGACCCTGGCCGGTCCATCCCCGACGACGGCACGACCGTGGAGCTCACCCTCTCGCTGGATGCCTACGTGTCGTTCATCGAGTTCGTGGAGATCACGATCGACTTCCGGCATGACTGGTTCCGAGACCTGCAGATCGAGCTCGAGTCCCCCAGCGGGGAGGTCTCCATCCTCTCGGTGCCGGCCCTCTTTGTTGATGGTTCGCCGAGCTTCCACCGGTCCTATCGCTTCGGTTCCGCGAAGCACCTCGGGGAGAGCGCCGAAGGCACGTGGACGCTGAAAGTCACCGACAAACAGACGGGAGACAGCGGTCACATCACATCGTGGGACCTCAAGGTCTACGGGCACGGCCACAACCCCGGCTACGTCGACATCGAACGAGTCCAGCCCGCTCCCGGAGCCGCGACGGTGACCTGGAAGGAGGCCGACGAGATCGGGGGATCCGCCGTCACCTCCTACGACCTTCGCTACAAGCGACACGCGGACTCCACCTGGACGGAGGTCACGAACATCGGAACCCTGGACGACCGCACGCACACGGTTAGGGATCTGGACCAATTTGTGCTGTACCAGTTCGAGGTTCGGGCCGTCAACGACGACGGAGCCGGTCCCTGGTCGGACTCCACCGGCGTCTATCCCTTACAGGTCGCGCCGAAGCCGCCTCTGTCTGTCCGAGCCGTGGCCCGCGACCAGTCGCTCCCCGTCTCCTGGCAGGAGGACTCGTACACGGGGGCCGGGCCCATCGTCGCCTACCACATCCGCTACATCGAGGCCCTTGCCACGGACAGAGCCGACGACAAGTGGACCGAGATCAGAGACGCCTGGACCACGGGAGGGGGTGAGCACCGCTCGATCATCTCCGGGCTCACCAACGGCACGACCTACGAGGTGCAGGTCGCCGCGGAGAACTACCGCGAGGAAAGCTGGTGGTCCAGCCCCGGCTACGGAATACCCCAGGACGTCAACGGCCCCGCCGAGTTCCCCGCCAACGAGAGCGGCCAGCGCAGCATCCCCGAGAACACCCCCGCCGGCGTGGACATCGGCGATCCGATCGCCGCCCGCGACGACGAGGGCGACACGCGCACCTACTCGCTGACGAGCGGGGCGGCCAACTTCGACATCGACAGCGCCACCGGCCAGCTCCAGACGAAGACCGCCCTCGACCGCGAGCGCACCGCCAGCTACTCCGTCACCGTCGCCGTCCACGACGGCAAAGCCAGCGACGGCACCGACAGCACCTCCACCGACGACACCATCCGCGTGACCATCACCGTCGAGGACGTGGACGAGCCGCCTGTGGTGTCCGGCAGCACAACGCGCACGGTCCGGGAAAACGCCACCGCCGTCGCCACCTACAGCGCCCGCGACCCCGAACGCGCGACGACCACCTTCACCTGGACCCTTGCCGGGGACGACGCCAGCGCCTTCGCGATCAGCAGTAGCGGCGTGCTCACCTTCGACCCCCCGCCCAACTTCGAGGCTCATGCGGACCAGGATGGCGACGACGTCTACCAGGTCACGGTCCAGGCCACCGACGACAACGCGACCGACCCTGCCGCCATGACCGGCGAACTCGCCGTCGAGGTCACCGTCGAGGACGTGGATGAACCCCCGGAAGTCAGCGGAGCGGCGAGCTATCGGATCAACGAGAACAGCCCCACCGCCGTGGGCGCCTACACCGCCAGCGACCCGGAGGGCGCCGATGTCACCTGGGAGTCGCTCGGCGGTTCGGACGCCAGCCACTTCGAGTTTGACGACCTCACCGGTCAGCTCAGCTTCAAGGCCAGCCCCGACTTCGAGGCCCGCAGCGACGACACCTACGAGGTGCAGGTGCGCGCCAGCGATGAGGGCGGCAGGGTCGGGATGCTGCTCGTCACCATCACCGTCGTCGATGTGAACGAGCCTCCAACCATCAGCGGGCCGGCGGCGGTCGATATCGACGAGGTGCCTAACCCCAGGTCGGGGCAGGTCGTCACGGTGGGTACCTACACCAGGAGCGATCCGGAGCGGGCGGCCACCAACTGGGCAATGCGCGGCCAGACCGCAGCGCTCACCGGCGCCGATGCGGACGAGTTCGAGTTCGACAAGACGAATGGCAGGTTGAGGTTCAAGAGCCCGCCCAACTACGAGGACCAGGCCCGGTTTGAGGTCACCCTGAACGCAAACGACGGCGTGCTCGATGGCGATCTCGACATCGTTGTGACCATCACCAATCTGGAGGAGAGCGGCACGCTCTCGCTCAGCGGACAGCTGGGCGTCGTCAACGTGCCCCTCAGGGCAACGCTGGTGGACGGCGACGGCCTCGTCAGCTCGATGTGGGTGTGGGAGCGTTCCACGAGCGGCAGCAACAGCTGCACCAGCGGCGCCTGGACGGAAGTTACCCGCAATCCGGGCGCGTATACCCCGACGGAAGACGACCTCGACCAGTACCTGCGGGCGACCGTGACCTACGAAGACGGGTTCGACACGGGCAACACCGCCTGTGCCGTGACGAGCCGCGTCACCGCGAAGCGTGAATTAAACGAGCTGCCGGTACTTCCCGACCTCGTGGACGACATCGAAATCGACGAGAACACCGCCCCCGGAAGGAACGTCGGCAGCCCGGTGCGGGCAACGGACGAGGACGGCGACCCCCTCGAGTACACGCTCAGCGGCGCCAGCGAGTTCGTGATCGGAGAAACCAGCGGCCAGATCAGGGTGGCGCCTGGCGCCATTCTGGACTTCGAGACCCCGCCCACGAGTTACACCGTCACGGTAACCGCCGACGACGACTTCGGCGGACTGGACACCGTCGACGTCACCATCAACCTCAGGGATGTGAACGAAGCCCCCGAGGCCAAGGACGACTCCGTCGTACACGACGAGGACACCTCGGCCACGGTCGACGTGCTCGCCAACGACAGCGATCCCGAGGACGACACGAGCGACCTCACGGTCAGCATCCAGCGGCGCCCGACTAACGGATCGGTCGCCGTGAACGACCCCGTCAACCTGGGCGAGCGTCCCACGATCACCTACACCCCGAATGCCAACTACCACGGCTCCGACAGCTTCACCTACCGGGTCCGGGACACCGGCAACCTCAACTCCAACGTCGCGACGGTCGCCCTGACCATCACGCCGGTAAACGACGCCCCCGCCTTCCCCGCCGCGAGCGTCCTGCGCTCCGAGCCTGGCGTCTCCGGGAGCGTCGAGCGCAGCGTCTCCGAAAGCGCCGGAGAGGGCGACAACGTCGGCGCGCCCGTGACCGCCACCGACATCGAGGGCGATGACGTGACCTACCGCCTGTCCGGTGCCGACGCCTTCGCCTTCGAGATCGACGACGACGGCCAGATCACGGTCGGTGCGGGCACCACCTTCGACATCGCCACCCAGGCCACCTACAGCGTGACCGTGACCGCCACCGACAGTGGCAATCCCCCGGAGTCGGCAAGCATCGACGTGACCATCACGATCACGACCGCTCCCCCGCCGATCATCTTCACCGGCGGCGGGGGCGGCGGTCCGACGGGCCCCACGCCGAGTGAGGTCGACTTCGAGTGGAACGTCAAGCGCGACATCGAGGCGCTCGACTCTGGCCACGACAACCCCAGCGGGTCATGGTCCGACGGCGCCATCCTCTGGCTCGCCGAGAACGGCGACGGCGCCGATGACGCCGTCTACGCCTACGACCTCGCGACGGGGGAGCGCGTCGAAGGCCGCGAGTTCCCCCTCGACCAGCGCAACCGCGCCCCCCGCGGCGTCGCCTCCGACGGCACGACCGTGTGGGTCGCCGACAGCGGCCAGGACCGCCTCTTCGCCTACGACCTCGCGACCGGCGAGCGGCTCGAAGACCGCGACATCGTGCTCGCGGAGGGGAACGGCGACGTGCGCGGCATCTGGTCGGACGGCACGACGATGTGGGTCCTCAACCGCAACCCCTCCCTCTTCGCCTACGACCTCGCGACCGGCGCCCTGCTCGGGCGGTTCACCCTCGACGGGAGCAACTCCGACCCGAACGGCATCTGGTCCGACGGGGTGACCATCTGGGTCTCCGACCCCTCCTCCAGCCCCAGGCGGCTCTTCGCCTACCGCGTCCCGGCGCTCCCCGCTGAAGCGGAGGCCGCGCTCGAGGAGCCGCCCGCCCTGGAGCGCGTTCGCGAGGAGGAGTTCGAGGACCTCAGCAGCGCAAGAAACAACAGTCCCCGCGGCATCTGGTCCGACGGGGACGTGATGTACGTGGCCGACGGGAGCGACGGCAAGGTCTACACCTACAACATGCCCGACGCGATCGACGCGCGGCTCGCGTCGCTGGACCTCAGCGGTGTCGAGATCGGCCAGTTCGACCCGGCCACGACCGACTACGAGGGCGTCCCCGGCGAAGGCGTCACGCAGACGACCGTCACGGCGGAAGCCATGCAGCGCCGCACGGAGGTCACGACTGACCCGACCGACGCCGACCCCGAAACGGAAGGGCACCAGGTCTCGCTGACAGGCGTCGGCGAGATCACGGTCACCGTCACCTCGCAGGACGGAACTCGCACGAAGGTCTACCGGGTGGCGCTCGAGCAGCCGCCGGTCGAGCTGGCGCTAGCAGCCGGCTGGACCGCCATCGAGTGGCCCGGCGCCGACGGCGCCGCCCTCGCCGAGGTACTCCCGGAGGGCGTCGTGGCCGTCTACGCCTGGGACGACGCCGCCGGAACCTGGCTCGCGTACTTCCCCGCCGTCGCGGACGTGCCGGGTCTGAACACCCTCACGACCCTCTCGGCCGGCGGAACCTACTGGGTTGCGGTCGAGGAATCCGTCACCTGGACCGTCGCCCCGGCCCCCTGATGTCGAGCTGCTGCTACCCCACGGTCCGGGCGGATGAAATGGCCGTACCCCCGGCAGGAATCGAACCTGCGCACATGGTTTAGGAAACCACTGCTCTATCCCCTGAGCTACGGGGGCCTGCTGGTATGAGAACCCGCTTTCGCGGACGTGTCCAGCCCGACGCCTAGACCGTCACCTCGACCAGGTCCGGCGCCGGCACGATCGGCGCCCCCGAGAGCTGCCGCACCTCGTCGACCGTGAAGCCGGGCGCGATCTCGCGCAGCCGGAACGAGTCGCCGGTGGGTTCGAAGAGCCCCAGGTCCGTCATCACCAGCGTGACCACCCCCGCCGCCGTCAGTGGCAACGCGCACCGTTCGAGGAGCCGCGGGCGGCCGTCGCGGGTGGTGTGCTCCATCAGCAGGAAGACCTGCTTCGCGCCCACCGCCAGGTCCATCGCCCCGCCGATGCCGCCCCCCTTGCGCCCGCTGATGCGCCAGTTCGCGAAGTCCCCGTTCATGGCCGCCTCGTAGGCGCCGAGCACGGCCACGTCGAGCAGCCCCCGCCGGATGATCGCGAACGCGTCGGCGTGGTGGACGATCGACGCGATCGGCTCCAGCAGGACCGGCTGCGCGCCGCCATTCACGACATAACGCCCTGCCTCTTCGATCGACGCGTTCCGCCCGTACCCGATGACGCCGTTCTCGGAGTGGAAGATGACGTCCCGGCCCTCCGGCAGGAAGTCCGAGCAGCGCGTCGGCATCCCCACCCCCAGGTTCACCACCCAGCCGTCGCCGAACTCCGCCGCGACGCGCGCCGCCATCAGGTCGCGGGTTAGCCGCTGGCCCGGCTCCGTCACGACCGCTGCCTCCCCCGCGCCGCCGGCATCAGCGGCGGAACCGTCAGCCGCCCGCCCGCCTCCGGGATGGAGACGACCCGCTGCACGAAGATGCCCGGCGTGTGGATCTGGTCCGGGTCGAGCTCCCCCGGCTCCACGATCTCCTCTGCCTCGACGATCGTGCAGTCCGCCGCCATCGCCATGATCGGGTTGAAGTTGCGCTGCGCCCGCCGGAAGACGAGGTTCCCGAACGTGTCCGCCTTCCAGCAGCGGATGAGCGCGTAGTCGCTCGTGATCCCCTCCTCGAGGACGTACGTGCGCCCGCCGAACTCTCGGTGTTCCTTCCCCTCCGCCACCTCCGTGCCCACCCCCGCGGGCGTGAAGAACGCCGGGATCCCCGCCCCGCCCGCGCGGATGCGCTCGGCCAGCGTCCCCTGCGGCGTCGTCTCCGCCACCACCTCGCCCGCCTCGTGGAGCTTCTCCAGGGGCGTCTGCCGCGAGGGGTGCGTCGAGGCGGTGAACGCGAGGATGACGCGGCTCACGCGCCCCTCCGCCACCAGGTTCCCGGTCGTGATGATGCCGTCCTCGCGTGGCCCTCCCGCCCCGTTCGCGATGAGCATGAGGTCGGATGCGCCCTGCTCATGGAGCGCGGCCACGAGGTTGTGGGGCGTCCCCGGCTCGCCGAAGCCCGCCACGAGGATGCTCGATCCGTCCTCGATCCCGGCGACCGCCTCCGCGAAGCTCCCGACGACCTTCGACTGCACCCCGCGGCTACCCCTTCCCCAGCCGCGAGAGCAGGTAGGCGACCGTCCGCCCCTCCGCCTCCGGGTCGACCGGCATGATCGAGGCGGAGAAGTCGCTCACGCCCATGTCCCGCAGCCGGTCGAGCTGCTCGTCGAGCGCCCCCTCGTCCCCGAGGATGGCGATGTCCCCCGGTCCGTCCGCCCCCTCCCGGTCGAGCATCGCCCGGTAGGAGGGAATGCCGCCGTAGTTGCTGAGCATCTTCCCGACCCGCTCCCGCGCGTCGTCGGGGTCGTCCGTCAGCGCGATGGGGAAGGCCGCCACGATGCGCGGCGCCTGCTCCCGCCCGGCCCGCTCCGCCGCCTCCTGCAGGGCCGGCGCGATGTGGCCCTCGATCGTGTCCGGCCCCGTCATCCAGAGGCTGGTGCCGTCGGCCACGCCCCCCGCGAGCGCCAGCATGCGAGGCGCCATCGCCGCCAGCAGCACCGCCGGCGCCTCCGTCCCGGGAACGCCGTAGGTCGCGTTGATGCGATAGCTGTCGTTCTCGACGTGCGTCTCCTCGCCCCGCAGCAGGGGGAGCAGCGCCTCCAGGTAGTCGCGCATGTGCGCCGCCGGGCGGTCGAAAGACAGCCCCCACATGTCCTCGATCACGAACTTGTGCGAGAGCCCGATGCCCAGCGCGAAGCGGTTCCCCGAGGCGGCCTGCACCGTCAGCGCCTGCTGCGCCATCGTCACCGGGTGGCGGGCGTAGGTGGGGACGACGGCCGTGCCCAGCTCGATCCGCTCCGTCTCCCGCCCGATGACCGTGAACGCGGCCATCGCATCCAGCCCGAACACGTTCGGCATCCAGGCGCTGTCGAAGCCCTGCGCTTCCAGCTCCAGGGTGCGAGCCAGCAGCCCCTCAAGGTCCTGCCGCCCGCCGATCATCACCCCAATGCGCATCGCTCGCCTCCAGAGTGGCCAAGGCTACCAGAACCGCCCTTCCGCTCATGTGGGGCAAGCCCCTGGCTCCGCCTTCGCCTAGGATGGCGCGGGGCGCGAACAGCCCCGGGAGGATCGCCGTGGACGGCTTCATCGACGTACACCATCACGTGCCCTCGGCCGAGATTGCCGAGGCCGCCCGCCAGGTCGGCCTCGACATGGCCGGCGCCTGGACGCCCGAGACCGCCATGGCCGCCATGGACCAGAGCGGAATCGCCGCGGCCGTGCTCACCCCCACCGTGAACGTCGCGGACGTGGGCGACCCCGCCGTCGCCGTCCCCCTCCACCGTGCGACCAACGACTACCTCTCCGGTGTCGCGAAGCGCTGGCCCGACCGCTTCGGCGCCTTCGCCACCCTCCCCCTCGTCGACCCCGACGCCGCCAGCGCCGAGCTCGGACGTGCCCTCGACGACCTCGGCATGGACGGCGTCCTCCTTCCCAGTGGCGTCGGCCCCGACCTCATCGGCGCCGAGCGCTTCGACTCCGTCCTGGCGGCCATGAACGAGCGCGGCGCCGTTATCCACCTCCACCCCACGAAGTCCCACCTCGGCATCCCCAACCTGCCCCCCAACGTCGTCGACTTCCCCGTCGAGACGACCCGCGCCATCGGCAGCCTGCTCGCCTCCGGCGCCCTCGAGCGCTACGGGAACCTCACCTGGATCATCGCCCACGGCGGCGGCTGTTTCCCCTACATCGCCGGCCGCGTCGCCCGCTCCGATGGCGCCCCGCCCTTCGCCACCACCGCCCCCCAGGGGACGCTCGCCTACCTCGGCCGCATGTACTTCGATGTGGCCGTGACCTGCCACCCCAACGCCTTCCCCAGCCTCCGCACCGTCACCGATACCGACCACATCGTCTTCGGCACCGACTACCCCGCCTTCACCCAGGGGGACGTCGACGAAGCCATCGAGTACCTCGTGAACGAAGCCGGCTTCACCGGCGACGAGCTCGCCGCCATCGCCTCAACGAACGTCAAGCCCCTCTTCCCCCGCCTCGCCGCGGATATGGCGGCCGCCGGGTAGCCCTACTGCGCGTCGACCCCCGCCGGTATCGCAACCCGATCCCCGACCGCGAACCCCTGCCGCTCAAACCAGCCGGCGTTGACCTCGAGCGTGTACCGGTAGGGAGCCGTGGGCGTGAGGATGTCGAGGCTCTGGGGCACGCCGTGGACGATCTCCTGCACGGTGCCGTCCGCGCCCAGGTAGGCGATATCGAGCGGGATGAGCGTGTTCCGCATCCAGAAGCCCCCGCTCCGGTCCCCCGCGAAGACGAAGAGCATTCCCGCCAGCTCGTCCAGCGATTCCCGGAACATGAGCCCCCGCGCGCGCTGGTCCGACCGGTTCGCCAGCTCCACCGTGAGCGTCACCGCGCGCTCGCCGTCGGTGCTGCTCACCGTCACCTGCGTGATGGGCAGGACGCAGCTTTCGGCGACGTTCGTCCGGCAGCGCTCCGGGGTCCAGTCGCCGGCCAGCGCCGGGATCACCATGCGGTACGTCTCCGGCGTCGCGGCGGGCTGAGCCGTCCCCTCGGGGGTGGGCGTTGGCGTCGGGGTGGGCGTCGGCGTTGGCGTCTCGACGGCGGTCGCGGTGGCCGTGGGCTCGGGCGTGGAGCCGTCGTCGCCGTCCGTCTGGGCCATGACGACGGCCGCGATGGCCACCCCGATGACGACGTTTACGAGGATCGCGGCGAAGCGCATGGCCTCACCCCGCGCCGCTGTGGCGGGCGACCCAGGAGGTGATCAGCCGGTTGGCGATGCTGATCCCGCCGGGGATGTTCGGCAGCTGGTCCACCGGGAACCACTCCGCCGCCGCGATCTCCTCGTCCTCGAGGACGATGTCGCCCCCCGCGTACTCCGCGAAGAACCCCAGCATGAGCGAGTTGGGGAAGGGCCACGGCTGGCTGCCCCGATACTCGAGGTTCGTCACCTGCAGCCCCACCTCTTCCTCCACCTCCCGCTTGAGCGCGCTCTCGACGGTCTCCCCCGGCTCCACGAACCCCGCGAGCGCGCTGTACAGCCCCTCGGGGAAGCGGTGGCTGCGCGCCAGCAGCACATCGTCGCCGCGGTGGATCAGCACGATGATCGCGGGCGAGAGCTGCGGGAAGCGCAGCAGGCGGCACTGCGGGCAGCGCATCGAGCGTTCCCCCGGGGAGAGCTCGTTGGGGATGCCGCAGCGCCCGCAGAACCGGTTCGTGCGCTCCCACTCGATGATCTGCACGGCCCGCCCGCCCGCCATCCAGGTCTCCTCGTCCGTCACCCCGTACACCGCGAACAGGTCCCAGAAGCGCCACCCCGCCCCCGGTTCGGCGTCGTCCGGGACGCCGGCGGTCCACACCTCCCGGTCGTCCAGGTGGCCGAGGAAGTGGGCCGCGCCCGTGTGCGGCAGCCGCTCCGCCTCGTCCGGCCCGGCCAGGGCCGCATCCGCCTCCCGGAACAGCACGCGGTCGCGCTGCACGAGCATCCACAGCTTCTCGCTGTCGCCTGGCTCGGGGGGAACGACACCGGGTCGGAACATGGCCGGCCCAGCCTACAGCTTCGGGGCAGCCGGGGAAGCCTGGAGGGAGTTCAGCGCCGCGGCTCCCACGAGGAAAAGCGCAGCGTGAACAGCAAGCCCGCGATCCCCCACGCCGCGATCACGCCGAGATGCACGGGCTCGAACCCGGCCCCCGTCGTGAACGGGTTGAACCCCGCCTGCAGCGCTTCCGAGAGGTGCTTCACGGGGAACACCGAGCTCAGGTGCCCGACCCACGCGGGCGTGCCCGCATCCGGCGGGATGAACACGTCGGAGATGAAGAGCAGCGGCAGGATCGAGCCGTTCACGACCGCCGGCGCCGCGTCCGAGTTCGGAATAACTGCGGCGATTGCGAACCCCAGCGTGCAGAACGAGAACGCCCCCACGGCCAGCGTCACGAGCACCGCGGGCATCGTCTGGCCTGGCACGTCCACGTCGTAGAACAGCCACCCGAACAGGACCACGAGCACCAGCAGCGCCAGCATCAGGATGATGGCGTGGCCGATGCGCCCCACCAGGAACGCCCACGGCGGCAGGGGCGACCCGCGAACGCGCTTCAGAACGCCTCCGTCGCGGTCGAACACCCAGCTCATCGCGATCGCCGTGTAGCACGAGTTCACCACCGTCAGCGCCGCGATCGCGGGGATGTAGAAGGTCGCCCCACTGATGACGCGGTCGCCGACGTTGAGGTCGTTGCCCCCGAAGATGACGTTGAGGATGACGAGGAAGATGAGCGGGAACGCGATCGTGAAGAAGGCCGCCGCCGGATTCCGCCGGAAGGCTCGCTCCTGGTACTTGAGCTGCATGAGCACCAGCCGCATCGCTTTCACGGCGCCACCTCGGCCCCGGCCTCGTCCGTAAGCCGCAGGAACACATCCTCGAGGGAGAGCCGGCTCACGGTCAGGTCCTCCAGCACGACGCCCTCCGCCAAAGCCCAGCTCGTCAGGGCGTGAAGGTCGCGGGTGAGGTCGGCCGTGCGCGCCTCGACCAGCCCCTCCCCCGCGTCGCGCAGCCCGAGCCCGTCAGGAAGGTCGGCGCCCGCAGGCGCCCGGAAGCGGATGACCGCATCCACGTCGGCCGCGACCAGGCCCGCGGGTGTGTCCTCGGCCACGATCTCGCCCCGCACCATGATTGCCACGCGGTCGGCCAGGGCCTGCGCCTCGTCCAGGTAGTGGGTTGTCAGCAGGACCGTCTTCCCGAGCGTCCGCAGGTTCCGGATCATCGTCCATGCGCCCCGCCGCGCCGACGGGTCGAAGCCCGTCGTGGGCTCGTCCAGGAACAGCAGCTCGGGATCTCCGGCCAGCCCCACGGCCACGTCCAGCCGCCGCTGCTGCCCGCCCGAGAGCCGCCGCACGCGCTGGTTGCGCTGCTCCTCCAGCCCCACGACTTCGAGGACCTCGTCGAGCGGCAGGGGCTGCGGGTAGAACCCCCGGAACATGTCGACCGTCTCCGCGACCGTCAGGTACGGCTCGAGGCCGGTGTGCTGGAGGACGATGCCCATGCGTTCCTTGAGCGCCACTTCGTTCCGCCCCGGGTCGAACCCGAGCACGCGCACCTCACCCCCCGACCGCGTCCGGTGCCCTTCCAGGATCTCGACCGTCGTCGTCTTCCCCGCCCCGTTCGGCCCCAGCAACGCGAACACCTCGCCCCGCTCAATGCGCAGGTCGATCCCCCGCACCGCCTCGACCTCCCCGTAGCGCTTGCGCAGCCCCCGCGCCTCGATGACAGCCTCGCCCATCCCCCGATCCTAGGGGAACTCGCTCCCTGGCACTCGCGTTGGCCTCTGGAACTGAAGGTCGTTACTCGCGGGAAGGGTCAGGCCTTCGGCAGGTCGGGGAAGTACGTTCCGTAGAAGCCCCGGTCGCGGGTGAGGAAGGTGTCGGCTACGGCGAGCGCGTGGGCGCCGATCAGGAAGTCGGGCAAAACCCGTTCCCGTGGTCCCCCGGCCCGGCGGTAGCGCCCCCAGCGTACCCCCGCCTCGTAGGCCATGGCGGTGTCGATCGGGGAGATACGGACGTGCAGCTCACCCAACGCCGTGTCCAGGGAGGCGCGGTCGGGGAATCGCGGGGCCAGTTCTGCGTACACGACATCGCAAACCACGATGGCGCCCTCCGCGTAGGCTGCAGCAAGCTGCTCCCCGGACTGAGCGTGGAAAGGCGAGTCCGAGAGGAACAGGTCCAGCAGGACGCTGGTGTCGACCGCCGTGATCACCGCCCCCGGATCTCCTCGATGTACTCGTCGACGTCGCTGGGAATGCCCGGTTGGTCGATGCCGTCAAGGATGCCCCGCACCCGGTCGACCGGGTGGTCGCCTGCGGTCCGCTTCCGGATGAGCAGCCCCTCGTCCGTCGGCGTGATCTCAACTTCCACGTTGTGACCCATGCCGTAGCGATCGCGCAGGGGCTTGGGGATGGTGATCTGGCCTCGTTCGGAAATGCGCATGAATCTCTCGGTATGAAATTCTGATTCGCTTAATCATACCTGGCGCCCGGGTGCCGCGGGTCCGGATAGCAGACCCGTGCCTCCTACAGGTCCAGCAGCCGCCGCGCGATGGGCCGCGCCTCATCCAGGTTGGCGGCGAGGCGGTCGTCGGGCACTCGCTCGAGCACATCCAGCGCCTCCACCGTCTGCAACGCTGGTCCTGCCAGGCCCATCACCACCACCTCCGTGTCCTCGGCGATGGCCGTGTCGATGAGCTGCTCGACCACCAGCGCAGCGCTGTCGTCCAGGTAGACGGTCTCCGAGAAGTCGAGGATGACGACCTCGTGGTCGCGGATGTCCACGCTGATGGTGCTGATCAGCTTGTTCGAGGACGCCACCGTGAAGCTCCCCCGCAGCGCCACCAGTCCCACCCGCGCGGAGAAGGCGTCGACATCGCCGGCGCTCTCGTCACCCCGGAAGAAACTGCGGTCGAGGAGGGGCACCGAGACCACGCTGTCGAGCTGCAGCCGCTCGAACTGGCGGGCGCTGGCCATGCCCGCCGCGATCAACCCGATAGCCACCGCCGTCACCAGGTCCAGGAAGACGGTCAGGCCCAGCGTCATCAGCATCACGAGCAGGTGCTCCCGCTGCACCCGCAGCAGCCGCGTGATGAAGCGCCAGTCGATGATGTCCCAGCCCACCTTCATCAGGATTCCCGCCAGCACCGCCTGCGGGATCTCCTCCGCCAGCGGTCCCAGCCCCAGCACCAGGGCCAGCAGGATCGCCGCCCGCAGCACCCCCGAGACCTGCGTCCGTCCTCCCGCCCGCAGGTTCACCACCGTGCCCGGAGTCGCCCCCGCCCCCGCCAGTCCCCCGAAGAGCCCGGCCGCCACGTTGCCGATCCCCTGCCCCACCAGCTCCTTGTTCGGGTTGTGCTGCGTGCGCGTCATCGAGTCCGCGATTAGCGACGTCAGCAGGCTGTCGATCGATCCCAGCAGCGCCAGGGTGATGGCCGGTGTTGCGGCGCCCGCGAGGAAGCCCGGGTCGAACGTCGGCAGGTCGAAGTCGGGGAGGCCCCGGGGCACCGGTCCGATATCGCCGATGATGGGCGTGTTCGTCAGCCAGACCACGCCCACGACCGTCCCCACGATGAGCGCCGCCAGCGTGGGCGGCAGGTACTTGCGGAACTGCTGCGGCCAGAAGATGCCGACCAGCAGGGTGAGGGCGGCGATCCCGAACGCCTGGAAGTTGACGTCCCCCAGTACGTCGGGCCACGCCTGGATCGCCTTGAGGGGACCGCCCGTCGGCACGGCCCAGCCGAGGAACGGCAGCGTCTGCAGCAGGATGATGATGACCCCGATGCCCGACATGAATCCCGAGGTCACCGAGTAGGGCGTGTAGGAGACGAACCGCCCGATCCGCAGGACGCCCAGCAGGATCTGGATGACTCCCGCCATCATCGCGATGGTCAGTGCCTCCGCGATGCTCTCCGCGTGCATCGTGACGATGACGGCCATCGCCACGGACATCGGTCCCGTGGGACCGGAGATCTGCGAGCGTGTCCCCCCGAAAACGGCAGCGAAGAACCCGACCGCGATCGCACCGTAGAGGCCCGCGGCCGCCCCCAGTCCCGAGGCCACGCCGAAGGCCAGGGCCACGGGCAACCCCACGACCGCCGAGGTAATGCCCCCGAAGAGGTCGCCCCGGAGCGTGTCCAGGCTGTAGCTGATGGCGAGCGGCCTGCCGCGAAGCGTCGCTATCGCTCCCTCTCGCCCCTCTAGAGACGCTGTATCGAATCGTAGGGGGCAATCCTAGCGTCGCCCGCCGGCGATTTCAGCATGCTCCCTCACGGCGATGGCGAGCCCCTTGGTCACGCCCCCAGCCAGTCCGCCGGGCACGGCGAGGCCGCGGCCGCGGACTCTCCGGGCCGTGGCCTCAAGGTGTCGCGCTGAAGGGCAGCGTCGCCTGCTAAGCGACCTCGTTCAGCTTCCCCGTCGCGCAGTCGTAGACGAAGCCGCGGATGTCGTCCTTGTTCGGGATGAACGGGCTCGCGTTGATGCGCGCGATCGACTGGCGGATGTCGCCGTCGAGGTCCGGGAACGCCTCCATCGCGAACGTCGGCCGTACGCCCGTGTCCGCCATGATCGCGTCCTTCACGTCGTCGTCGCGGAAGGTCAGCATGCCGCAGTCCGTGTGGTGGATGAGCATGATTGAGGTCGTGCCCAGCAGCCGCTGCGAGATCGTCAGCGAGCGGATCGCGTCGTCGGTCACGACGCCGCCCGCGTTGCGGATCACGTGCGCGTCCCCCACGCCCATGCCCAGCAGCGCGTGCGTATCGAGGCGCGCGTCCATGCAGGCGATCACGGCCAGGCCAAGGCCCGGCGGCAGGGGTGCATCGCCCTGGTCGAAGCTGTCGGCGTAGCGTTCGTTGTTCTCCAGGAGATCGTCGATTGCGGCCATCAGGTTCCTCCTTCTGCCGGTCGTTCCGCCGGCGTTCTGGCGCCGGCCGGCGGAACCACCTGAACAGTGATGATATCGGTTCCGTGATACTGCTGATGCGTCACCGACTCCGCGTAGCTCCGCAGGAGCACGAGCGAGAGCTCCTCTTCGGCCGCCGTCAGCGAGTCGTGCTCCTGGACCTGCCGGATCTGGTCCTCGAGGTTGGCTCCCGCGCCACCGCCGATGAACTCGAGGTGGGCCGTTGTCCCCTCGCTGGAGGCGAGGACCACGAGCTGCCGCTCATCCTTCGGTTTCTCCTCGTCGTCTCCGCCGAGGCTCAGATCAAGCGGCGCGAGGGTGAGGAGCGTTTCCTCCGCCACGGCGTTCAGCCGGTCATGCATGGCCTGGTCCCAGCCCCGGCGCGTGGCGAACCTCGTGATGAACGCGTTGAGCTCCGGCAGTGCGTCCGCGCTCAACTCCGACTTGAACCGCATCCGCCGCGGATTGGTCAGCTCCAGGTAGAGGATCATCACGATCGCCGCCAGCCCGCCCGTCGTGATGCCACTCTTCAGCATCGCGTTCCCCACCGCCCCGATGTCCGGCAGGTGGAACAGCTCGAACTGGAACGATGCGGCGATCCAGAAGCACACCCCCGCCACCGCGATCTTCTCCTGGCTCTGCTCGTTCTGGATGACCGTGCGCGCCCCGTCGACGAACAGCGCGCCCGTCACCATGATCAGGTACCCCGTCATCACCGGCCCCGGGATGCTGCTCAGCACCGCGGAGACCTTGGGCAGGAACGCCACGATGATGAGGATCGCCCCGATCAGGTAGCCCACCCGGCGTGCCGCCACCCCCGTGATCTGCGTGAACGAGACCATCGCCGGGTTGACCGCGTTCGGGACCGTTCCCGCGAGCCCCGCCAGCAGGTTGCTCGCGCCGGCGCCGGCAACCGCGCCCTGCACCTGCCGGAAGCTGACCGCCCGGTTGTCCCGCCAGGCGACGCGCTGCATGGCGATGGCCGCGCCATTCGCCTGGATGGAGATGATCACCCCCAGGAAGAGGAAGGCCGGCACGAGCGTCCAGAAGTCGATGCCGAAGTCGAGCATCAGCCCGGGGGACTCGCTCGGAACGCCAACCCAGCTCGCGGCCGTGATGCGCCCGGTATCGAAGATCCCCAACGCCCCCGCCACGATGCAGCCAACGACGATCCCCGCGAGCGGGCCCCAGAACCGCAGGAAGGCCGAGCCCCGCAGCATCAGCGCCGCCGCCACGATCATCGTCGCCAGCGCCGTCAGCGAGGCTTCCTCCGGCTCCGCCCGCGTTGCGTCGTCGAGCAGGTCGAACACGACCGACGCCAGCGTGATGGACAGGATCATCATCACCGTCCCGCCCACCGTCGGCGTCACGAAGCGCCGCAGGATGAACAGCCAGCGCGAGACCACCAGCTGCACGATCGCGGAGACGATCACGAGCGTCGTCAGCGTCGCCGGACCGCCGTCCACGAGCGCCGTGATGCAGAAGGGGATGGCGAAGGCCGCCGTGAACATCGGCAGCACCGCCCGCGCCCCCACGAATCCCAGCCGCCGCACCTGGATGATCGTCGAGAGCCCCACCACCACCAGCGAGGCGAACACCATCCAGGTCACGTACGAGCCCCCGCGGTCGGCTGCGTTCGCCACGATGACGGGGGTCACGAGCAGCGTCGCCGAGGCGATCAGGCTGAACTGCAACCCGTAGCCGAGTGAGCTCAGCAGGGGCGGGTTCTCGTCCGCTTCGTAGCGGGGGTGCTCGGGAGCGGCTGCGGCCATGGCCCGACATTCTAGGCGCGCGGCCGGGGCGCCGTCCGAGACCGCCCCGCTGACCTGGTCGCGCCCCGCTCCGCTCCCGCGATCAGATCCCGGCTCAAACGGCAAGACATCGTGCGTTCTTCTGCACTGTTCCTTTCTTGATAATTAATGAACCTTTTACGTGTACTTCGTATCCCAATTTCCTAATCTTGTTGGTAGTTGAGTGAAGGTGTCCAGGATGAAGAACTACCTAATTAGGTGAAGTGGAACGCACATCGTGAATAGTTTCGCAATTGAGTCTACATGTGGATTCCAGGGAAGGAGAAAGAAGATGTCGGTTCATGCGGGCAAGGGGGGAACGCTGCTGCTGCTTGCGCTGATTTCCCTGCTTGCGTTCGCCCCGGCCGCCGTTGCCCAGGAAGAGGAGGCGCCCCCGTCCTACCACTCGCCCCTGATTGTTCCTGTTGACTGGAGCCTGGTGCCCCGGGGGATGGGGCCGGGTGGTGAGTTTCGGCTCCTCTTCGTCACCTCCAGCACCCGTGATGCGACAGCCACGGACATCGGGACCTACCACGCCTTCGTCCAGGAAGAAGCAGCCGGCGGCCATGATGCCATCCGGCCATACAGTGCCCATTTCCGTGTCCTTGGCGCCACCAGCGCCGTCGATGCTCGCATCGAGACCGGAACCCACCCCGATGATGGTGAGGGCGTGCCCATCTTCTGGCTCAACGGCCGCGAGGTCGCCGACAACAATGCCGACCTCTACGACGGGGGGTGGGTGCACCCCAATCCCGGCCGCCTACCCGATGGAACAGAGCTGACCTTCCAGCAGCAGACGGTCGTGTTTACCGGCATCTGGGAGGATGGCGAGACATCGCAGTGGCCGCTCGGCGGGCGCGGCCTTCCCGAGATGCTGGAAACGCGCTCGGGCCGCCCGGGCGGTGGCAGGCCCCTTGCCGGCGGTAGAGTCGCGAGTAGCGAGAGCCACCGTTTCTACGCCCTCTCCGGCGTCTTCCGCGTGAGAGGCGCCACCCCGCTCCAAGTGGGCCTCGGTCACATCTTCACGGGCGAACTCACGCGGGACGATGGCGGCGAAGACCTCTACCGCTTCGAAGCCACGGCGAACACGAACTACATCATCGAGGTCAAAACGCCCCTGGTTCCGAGCACTGCCGGAGACCCTTTGCTCATGCCTGGCTACCTCATCGATCCGAGTATCCTCCGGGTCTTTGACACCAATGACGCCGTGCTCCTCGGAGAGCACGATCGGGGAGGGTTCGCCCTTAACTGGGCCCGCGCCTTCTTCACCGCACCCGCCACCGACACCTACTTCGTAGCCGTGGGAGCGGGCGCGCAGGACCGCACCGGGCGGGGGACGTACACCATCTCTGTTCGCGAGGATGACCACGCCGACGACTACCGCACCAACCCTGCCGTCGTGCTGCGGCCGGGCAGTACCGTCACCGCCGTTATCGACTCCAACGTCGCTCCCGACGACCCTCGGCTGAACTGGTGGGACTGGCGCACCTCGCCTCACGAGCCGTCCCACTCGGAATTCGCTGGATTGAAGCCCCGCCGCGGCATCGAGTCCCTCGATGACCGCGACGTCTTCCGCATGGAGATCAGCGATGCCGGAAACTACCGAGTGACCCTTGTTGGCCAGCCCGCTGACGTCAGGCTCTGGTTCTTCTGGGATGGCGCCGGGAACCGGCTGGTGGACCTGCCAGACGTGTTCGTCACCGGGTACTCCCTGGCACTCCAGCCGGGGACCTACTACGTCGAAGTGGGCACTCTCTACGCGAGCAGCAACCCGCATGCCAGCTTCTACAGTCTTCGCCTCGGCGAAGCTCTAGTCGTGGACGAGGTAGCTGACTGCCCTGCCAGCCAGTCATCCCACTGCGCCCTTGAGGTAGGCCAGTTGAGGACCGGACTCATGGAAGATCCCATGGACCGGGACTGGTGGGCGGTTTCCCTGGAACCCGGCAAGACCTACCGCGTGCAGTTGCGGGGCGCTGGCGACCAATCGGGCGGTGGTGACAACGGCGGCACGGTCGAAAACACCCACCTCACGCTCCACGACCCTTCGGGGACCGTCCTCGCGTCGAACGACAATGTGGCCGCCGACAACCGGAACTCCCGCATCGTCTACGCAGTGCCGGCGGGTGCAGGTGGCCGGTACTACCTGGAAGCATCGCAGGCACCGGGGAGTGGCACGCTGTTTCCCACCTACACCATCTCCGTCGAAGAGGTGGCCCCGCCGCCTCTCAATTGAGCGGTCGCCTGCAGTGGCGTCCAACCCGCAGCCTGCAGCCGGAATGTCGGCCAGTCGAAGCGGGGCCGCAGGGAGCGACCGGCCCCGCCGAACGCGACGTCGACGCCTGGCAGGTAGTGCTCGAGGAGGGCGCCTCCGGTCACGGCACCTACACCATCACCCTCACCACCACCGAGTGAACCCCGCCCTGCGATGACTCGCCCCGGCCCGCACCCTCCCTCCGCGGCGCCGGGGTGACCCCGCTCACTGCCCCCGGCGCCCCGCCTCTATCATGCTGGGGCGCACGACGACCGCGAGCGCCGCGTCGCCGCCAACGAAGGGGGAGCCGCAATGATCGAGTGGATGGGCATCGAGCACCTGTTTGAACTCTCCACCGGCCAGAAGATCGCCGGCATTTTCACCCCCCTCGCCATCTTCGCCGGCTTCGCCATCGTCCAGATGGTCCTGCCCGCCCGCTGGGTCCCCGGCTACGTCACCGATCCCGCCACCGGCGAGCCCCGCCGCTACCGCCTCAACGGTGTCCTCGTCTTCATCGTCGCCGTGCTCGTCTGGGGCTTCGAGGTCATCCCCGGCGTGGACCGCGAGTTCTACTACGAGACCTCGCTCTTCGCCGTCGCCGGCGGTACCGGCTTCGCCCTCCTCTTCACCGCCATCGCCGTCTACACCCAGCCCCGCATCGAAGGCCGCAACCCCCTCGTCGATTTCTACCTGGGCCGCATCCAGGAGATCAGGTTCTTCGGCGACCGCCTCGACCTGAAGATGACCTTCTACGTCGTCGGCGGAACCATGCTCGGCATCAACGCCATGTCAGGCGCAGCCTGGCACTACGAGCAGTTCAGCCCCACCAACGAGGTCAACATCGGCGTCTTCCTCTACGCCGCCATCTTCACCTTCTACGTCTTCGACTACATGGTCTTCGAGCGCGTCCAGCTCTACACCTTCGACCTCATCCACGAGCGCATGGGCTTCAAGATGTTCTGGGGCGATATCACCGTCTACGGCTGGCTCTTCATCGTCCCCCTGTACGGCATGGCCGCCCAGCCCGACCCCGGCTTCTCCACCGGCTGGACCTACGTCTGGATCATCGGCGCCTCCGCCCTCTTCCTCGTCGGCTGGAGCATCTCCCGCGGGGCCAACCTCCAGAAGTACACCTTCAAGCGCTGGCCCGAGCGCAAGTTCCTCGGCCTCATCGAGCCCCGCTACATCCAGGCCGGCAACCGCAAGATCCTGACCAGCGGCTACTGGGGCGCCGCCCGCCACTTCAACTACATGGGCGAAGGCTTCTTCGGCATCGCCGTCGCCCTCTCCTTCGGCCACTTCGATAACTTCTGGGCCTACACCTACATGATCTTCGTCATCTCCATGTTCACCTGGCGCCAGGTCGAGGACGACCGCGCCTGCGCGGAGAAGTACGGCGAGGAGAAGTGGGCCGAGTACCAGGAGAAGGTCCCCTACCGCATCGTCCCCGGCATCTACTAGGCGAACCCCGCCCCGCCCCGGGCCGGACCACCCCTCAGAACCCGTCCCAGCCCGGGCGCGAGGCAGCCTGCCGCACCCACGACTCCAGCTGCGCCTCGTCCAGCTTCCCCTCGTGGATGTTGACCCAGCGCGAATCCGGGTCCTTCCCCGACCCCGGCGGCTGCGGGCTGAGCGCGCTCCCGTTCAGGAACGTCACCTTCACGTACTTCGCGAAGACGTGCGTGCTCAGGAACCACCCCTGCCCCTCGACCCCATACCAGGGCGAGTTCCACCGCACTGCCTTCCGCACCCCCGGCACGCACCGCCCGATCAGCTCGTCCAGACGCTCCCCCAGCTCCCGCTTCCACCCCGGCATCGCCGCGATGTAGGCCCGCACCGGCGCCTCCCCGTCCCCCTTCGGCACCTGCGGGTTCCCCCCCGACAGCAGCACCGGCGACCCATCCTCATTCCGCGGAACGGGCCACTCCTCGGTGTTGGCGGATGGCGTGTCGGTCATGCCGTGGACTTTACCCCCTAGGGAAGCAAACCTCGCACGCTAGGAGCTCCACGCACGGCCCCTCAAGTGGAACGAGGCCACAACTAAGTGTCCTCCCATGTCTGGCATGCCTACGAGGCTCGCCCCCTCCTCTCGTTTGCCGACGTGCGGTACTCTAGCGCCCATGCCATTCGCCATACCAGATGAGCTGGTCACCCGCTTCCGCGAGGGTCGTGTTATTCCATTCGTCGGCGCCGGGATGTCGGCAAATGTTGGTTATCCGTCTTGGGACGTTCTTCTGGAGCGCTTGGGAGAGAATCTTGGACAGGGCCACCTCACGCATGAGCAGGTCGTCGAACTAACTGACGGCAACCGGCTTCGAGTCGCGGAATACTACTACCTGACCGAGGGGAAGCAGGTGGGCCCGCTTCGGAAGGAGATTCACGGCCAGTTCAAGGACGTCTCGCCGCTTGACTTCGGCGGTTATGTCGATTTGGTCAACCTTGGCTCACAGCGGATTTATACAACTAACTTTGATGACCTTATTGAGCGGGCATACCGCGAGCTAGGTCTTCCATTTGAGAGAATAACCACTCCGCGTGACCTCGCTCTTAGTGCAGGCAATAAGGCGGAGATCATTAAGTACCATGGAGACCTGACCAACGATCCAAGCCTGGTGCTGACGGAGTCGCAATACTATAGCCGACTCAATTTTGACTCTCCCATGGACCTAAAATTCCGGGCAGATTTGCTCGGAAAGTCGGTGATGTTCATTGGGTATTCATTTTCTGACATTAATATACGTATCATTTGGTTTCGCCTCCTTGACATGATGCGAGGTGTCGAACAAACCGATATGCCGACGTCCTACATGGTAATCGTAAAGCCCAACCCTGTTGAAGAGCTTCTGTATAAGGATGCTGGAATCGAGACAATCGTGCTCGATCCTGCGAGTTCTTACAAGAAAGGGGAATATCGGGAACTTGTCGGAGACTTCTTGTACGACTTGGCTTGTCGTGTTTGCGACCCGTACATTCCAAACACGGACGATAAGCCATTCGTTTCACAGACGCTTTTGAGAAGGGCGAAGGCATCAGGGAGCGGAGGGCCGAAATTGCCGTGGGAACGGCAGGTCAACCTTGACATGCAGCGGTTGATCTCGTACCGCCTTCCCAAGCAGTATAATGCAAGGGCATTGGACCTATTTTCGACTGAAACGGACGTGACCCAGGACAGTGTGGATGCGGCCTTGTCGATGTATGTTAGGTTTCCCGAGGATGAACGTTTGAAACTGTTTTTGCTTCGCAGTTCGGGGTCGGCTGCGGGGATGCAGATCCAAGACGACGAGAGGGTCGACTGGGAGAGCCTAGGTGAGATGGCAGTGGAGGCACAAATTAGGGAAGAGATGCTTCGGAAAGCGCGACGGGAACTGAATTATCACGCAAGGGGATTTGATGCTGAATTGTTTTTTGCCACGTATTTGGTAATGGACATAAGGGAAGGAAAGTTTGGGGCTGCAGCGGAGGACCAGGAGGCCGCAGGTGAACTTTTGCGGTTGGTGGAACAGCGCTACCCGGGCGTAGTAGAGACGCTTCGGGAACGGGGCCGGGGGCATATTGAAGAAGTGGCGGAGAGTTACGAGCCGGCGGAGGAAGGGGATGAAGGGGTGGGGGTCGGTGATGGACTGCCGTTTGAGTAACGGCAGGCGACCGGTTAGCCCTCAGCCTGGTCACCCACATCACCATCGTGGGCGTTGGCTATGTAGTGCGCTTCACGCTTGGCCCGACAGGCCTCGGGTTGGCGGTCCTGCTTGGCTCCGTGGTCGTGTACGGGATCGTGGGGTACCTCACCTACCGGTACATCCAGCGCCGACGCACGCCCGCGCCGACCCTGCAGCCCCCACCCCGCCCTAATCCGTCTCCGCGTGCGTGAGCAGCCACTCCCCGTCGAACTCCTCGTAGAGGAACTTCATCCGCACCGAACCCCCGCTGAAACGCGCCGTATGTTTGACCTGCCAGACGCCCGGCTCGATCTCCGTCGGCGGTGAGGTCTCCTCCGCCGTGAACTTGATGTTCCGCCGCTCGAAGGGCTCCATGTTGTGCCGGAGCTCGTCCTCCTCCGTGAGCCAGTAGCTGGGCTCGTAGAGCGTCCTCAGGGCCTCGAGGTCGTAGTCGTTGTAGTACTCCCAGAGGAGCATCGTCTTCTCGCTGAGGTGGGCGGCAAGCTCCGCATCCTCGTCGCTGAGCGCCTCCGTCGGCGGGGGCGGCTCCGGCTCCCCGCCGCCACCGCAGCCCGCCAGCACGACCACCGCCAGCACCCCCGCGACCAGCATCAGTCCCGCCCCGCGCACGCGGAGTGTCCGGGCGGGGGCGGCTCGAAGCAGCAGGTTGCGGGCTGTCACGGCACTCTCACTTCCACGTCCATCGCGTTCCACGTCTATCGCGACGACGATCCTAGCCACGGCCCACACCACCTGTACAGGGATCGTTGGAAACCGCCCGCCCCCCCGACGGCTTCCGGCCAGGCACTCGATGCCAGCTTGCGCCCGCCGCGCCGCAGACATCGCGGGTTACGCCGGTTCTGTAAGCTGGAAAATCGTTGGGAAGAGCCCTCAGCGTGAGGGCCCGATGCCACCAGGGAAGGGGGTCCGGCCATGATCGAGTGGCTTGGCATCGAGCACCTGTTCGAGCTCTCGACCGGCGACAAGATCGCCGGTCTCTTCACCCCCCTCGTGATCTTCCTTGCCCTCGCGATCGCGACGGTGGTTCTGCCCGGCAAGTGGGTCCCCGGATACGCCAACGACGAGAGGACCGGCAAGCCCCGCAGGTACCGGCTCAACGGCCTCCTCGTGTTCGTCATCGCCAATCTTATCTGGGCCTTCGAGGTCATCCCCGGGCTGGAGCGCGAGTGGTTCTACCGCACTTCGCTGTAC
>CAYMDV010000010.1:70235-118651 GCA_964389725.1 uncultured Anaerolineaceae bacterium | reverse complement strand
CCGCGCCCTGCGCGCCCCCGGTATCGGCGCCGGCGCCGCCCTTGAGCTCACGGTCAACGCCGTTCTGCCCGTCGCCCTCGGCGCCGGCCTCTGGCCCGAGCCCGAAGCCCTCGATCGCTTCCGCGCCCTGCCCGCGCCCGCCCCCTACGGCCAGCTCCGCCCCCTCGCGGGCTGGCTCGGCGGCGGCGATGCCAATCCCTTCGCCCGCGCCGCCGCCCTCCAGGGCGCCCTCCGCCTGCACGCCCGGCACTGCTCCCGCGGCGGCTGCGGCGCCTGTCCCCTCTCCTGATTCCCTTCCCCGCCCCGGAAACGTGCGGGATTCGCCCCGGCGGGTGACAATAGCGCCCGCGGCGCACCCGACCCGTTTCGCCGCCCGAGGGAGCCAATGCCGACCATCGCCGAGAAGATCTGGGAAGAGCACCTCGTCCGCCGCGAGGACGGTCTCCCCGACCTCCTCTACATCGACCTCCACCTCGTCCACGAGGTCACCTCGCCCCAGGCCTTCGAGTCCCTGCGCCTGGCGGGAAGGCCCGTGCGCCGCCGCGACCGCACCCTCGCCACCGTCGACCACAACGTGCCCACCGAAGGCCGCGAGCGCCCCTGGGACGACCCCCTCTCCATCCAGCAGGTCGAGACCCTGCGCGCCAACTGCGCCGAGTTCGAGGTGCCCTTCTACGACATCGACGACCCCCGCCAGGGCATCGTCCACGTCGTCGGCCCCGAGCAGGGCCTCAGCCAGCCCGGCATGACGATCGTCTGCGGCGATAGCCACACCTCCACCCACGGCGCCCTCGGCGCCCTCGCCTTCGGCATCGGCACCTCCGAGGTCGAGCACGTGCTCGCCACCCAGACCCTCCCCCAGGCCGCCCAGAAGACGATGGCCATCGAGGTCGACGGCGAGCTCGCCCCCGGCGTCACCGCCAAGGACGTCATCCTCACCATCATCAACACCATCGGCGTCGGTGGTGGCACCGGCCACATCGTCGAGTACCGCGGCGAGGTCATCCGCGCCCTCCCCATGGCGGGGCGCATGACCATCTGCAACATGAGCATCGAGGCGGGCGCCCGCGCCGGCCTCGTCGCCCCCGACGACACCACCTTCGCCTACCTCGAGGGGCGTCCCGCCAGCCCCACCGGCGCCGCCTGGGAGCAGGCCCTCGATCACTGGCGCGGCCTCGCCACCGACGAGGACGCCCACTTCGACACGACCGTCACCCTCGACGGCGCCGATATCGAGCCCTGCGTGACCTGGGGAACCAATCCCGCCCAGAGCGTGCCCGTCTCCGGGCGCGTCCCCGACCCCGCCGATGCCGCCAGCGAGGCCGCCCGCGAGCAGACCGAGCGCGCCCTCCGCTACATGGACCTCGAGGCCGGCACCGCCCTCGCCGACGTTCCCCTCGACCGCGTCTTCATCGGCTCCTGCACGAACTCCCGGCTCGAGGACCTGCGCGCCGCCGCCGCCACCGTGCGCGGCCGCACGGTCGCCCCCAGCGTGCGCGCCATGGTCGTGCCCGGCAGCGGCCTCGTGAAGCTCGCCGCCGAGGCCGAGGGCCTCGACGAGGTCTTCCGCGAAGCCGGCTTCGAGTGGCGCGACGCCGGCTGCTCCATGTGCCTCGGCATGAACCCCGATATCCTCCTCCCCGGCGAGCGCTGCGCCTCTACCTCGAACCGCAACTTCGAGGGGCGCCAGGGCCCGGGGGGACGCACCCACCTCGTCAGCCCCCAGATGGCGGCCGCCGCCGCCGTCGCCGGCCACTTCGTCGATATCCGCGACTGGGAGATGCGCGATGCCTCGTCCTGAGGAAGCCGTCCCGATGAGCAGGCTGGCAAAACCGCAACGGGGAGGCGCCCGCATGAGCACCTACGACAGGAGTGGCAACGGGGGGGCACCCGCATGAGGAAATTCGAAGCCGTTCGCAGCAAGGCCCTGCCCCTCAACCGCGCCGACGTCGATACCGACCAGATCATCCCCGCCAAGTACCTCAAGCGGATCGAGCGCAGCGGCTTCGGCGAGTTCCTCTTCGACGACTGGCGCAAGGACCCCGCCTTCGTCCTCAACGAGGGCGTCTTCGAGGGCTCGCGCATCCTCGTGGCGGGCGCCAACTTCGGCTGCGGCTCCTCCCGCGAGCACGCCCCCTGGGCGCTCGAGGACTACGGCTTCCGCGCCCTCATCGCCCCCTCCTTCGCCGATATCTTCCGCAACAACTGTGCCAAGATCGGCCTCCTCACCATCACCCTCGCCCCCGAGGACGTCGAGTTCCTCATCGCCCGCGCCGAGGAGCTGCCCGAGGCCGAGACCATCGTCGATCTCGAGACCCAGACCGTCGCCACCGCCGATGGCGCCTTCGTGCGCTCCTTCGAGATCGACCCGGCGGTGAAGCGCAACCTCCTCGAAGGGCTCGACGCCATCGGCCTCACCCTCCAGCACGAGGACGACATCGCCGCCTTCGAGGAGGCCCGTCCCGACCGCTATCCGTCGACTGCGGATGCGCCGGCATGAGCGGCCCCGGCGGTCGGCCCCGCCGGCGCGACTGGTATCGCTCCACGGCCGCCTTTCTGGAACGGACTCGCATCGCTGCCGGCAACCACTGGATCAAGCTCCGGCGCCTGGAACGCTGTTGCGGCAACGACGGCCAGCCCGGATGTTGACGGCCTGCCCCGCCGTCCGGTGCGGACGGCGACGGGAACCCGGCCAGCTAATCGGCGCATGACTTCCCCGCCCGAGGTGGAGATCCAGATCCACACGCGGCTCCTGCCCCAGCCCCTCCCGCCCAGCCGCTTCCGCTTCCCCGACCCCCGCGACGCACCCGCCGGCGGCTTCGTCGCCGCCGGCGGCGACCTCGCCCCGCAGACCATCGTGGCCGCCTACCGCGCGGGCCTCTTCCCCTGGCCCCACGATGGCGTCGATACCCTCTGGTGGTCCCCCGACCCCCGCGCCATCCTCCCCCCCGACGGTTTCCACGTCTCCCGCCGCCTCGCCCGGCGGCTGCGCCAGGCCCGCTTCCGCGTCACCTTCGATGCCGCCTTCGCGCAGGTCATCGCCGCCTGCGCGGTGCGCCCCGAGGGCACCTGGATCACTCCCGGCATGATGCGCGCCTACTTGCGCCTGCACGTCCTCGGCTGGGCCCACAGCATGGAGGTCTGGAATCCCGAGGGCGCCCTCGTCGGTGGCCTCTACGGCCTCCACGTGGGCGGCCTTTTCGGCGCCGAGTCGATGTTCCACCGCGCCACCGACGCCTCCAAGATCGCCCTCTTCGCCCTCACCCGCCTCGCCCCCCGCGCCGGCATCTCCCTCATCGATGTGCAGCTTCCCACCCCCCACCTCGAGTCCCTCGGCTGCGAGGCCGTCCCCCGCGAGCGCTACCTCGAGCTCGTGGCCGCCGTCGCGCGCGCCCCTTCAGCGGGCAGCCGGTAGACTCGCGCCATGCCTTCCTACCCGATTCTCCTCGCACCCGGCGACGGCATCGGCCCCGAGGTCCTCGAAGAAGGGCTGAAGGTGCTCGGCGCCGTCGAACGCCGCTTCGGCCACGAGTTCCAGTACGAGAACACCCTCGTCGGCGGCGCTGCCATCGATGAGTACGGCATCGCCCTCCGCGATGAGACGCTCGAGGCCGCCGCCCGCTCCAGCGCCGTCCTGTTCGGCGCCGTGGGCGGCCCCAAGTGGGACGACCCCCAGGCCTCCGTCCGTCCCGAGCAGGCCATCCTCGGCCTGCGCAAGGGCCTCGGCCTCTTCGCCAACATCCGCCCCGTGCGCGTGAATCCGCTGCTCATTTCCGACAGCGCCATCAAGCCCGAGGTGCTCGAGGGCGTCGACATGGTCGTCATCCGCGAACTCACCGGGGGCATCTACTTCGGCAAGCCCCAGAAGCGCTGGTCCAACACCCGCGGCCGCCAGGCGGTCGACACCATGCGTTACAGCGAACGCGAGATCGAGCGCATCCTCCGCACCGGCTTCGAGCTCGCCCGCGGGCGCCGCGGCAAGCTCACCAGCGTCGATAAGGCGAACGTCCTCGATACCAGCCGCATCTGGCGCGAGATCGCCACCGAGCTCGCCGCCGAGTACCCCGATGTCGAGCTCGATCACGTCCTCGTCGATTCCTGCGCCATGCACCTCATCACCCACCCCGCCACCTTCGACGTGATCGTGACCGGCAACATGTTCGGCGACATCCTCACCGACGAGGCCTCCGTCCTCGCCGGCTCCATGGGTATGCTCCCCTCCGCCAGCCTCGGCAGCCGCCGCCGCGACGGGACCGGTATCGGCATGTACGAGCCCATCCACGGCACCGCCCCCGATATCGCCGGGCAGGGCATCGCCAACCCCATCGCCATGGTCCTCAGCGTCGCCCTCATGCTGCGCCTCTCCCTCGCCCTCGAGGCGGAGGCCGCCGCCATCGAGCAGGCCGTCGATGATGTGCTCGCCGAGGGCTACCGCACGGCCGATATCGAGTCGGGCGGCCCCGGCACCGTCGATACCGCCCGCATGGGCACGCTCATCGCCGAGCGCCTCTCGGGATGAACGAACGGCCTACCAACGCCCTGCCGAGTTGGTAGGATAGAGCGGCTGTCTGAGGCACTCACCGGGGCGCACAGGCGCGCCGTATCCTCCATTCCGCCCACGAGAGCGAGGTTCCCGTGACCACTCCCGAAATCCAGCGTGGCCTTGAAGGCGTCAACGTCACCGCCACGAAACTCTGCACCATCGATGGGCAGAAGGGCCAGCTCATCTACGCCGGCTACGACATCTACGACCTGGCCGAGCACGCCTCCTTCGAGGAGGTGGCCTACCTCCTCTGGAACCTCCAGCTCCCCACGCGCTCGGATCTGGATGCCCTCAATGCCCTCCTCATCGAGGAACGGCCCCTCTCCGATCTCAACCGCACCCTCATCGAGGAGCTCGCCGGGAAGTCCCTCCCCATGCGCGCCCTCGAGATCTGCGTGACCGCCCTGGGCGCCCTCGATTCGAAGTCGGACGACTTCTCCCCCGAGCAGCTCAGGTGGACGGCCGCCCGCCTCACGGCCCGCATGCCCACGGTCGTTGCCGCCTTCCACCGCCGGCGCCAGGGTCTCGACGTTGTGCCCCCGCGCGACGACCTCGGCCACGCCGCCAACTTCCTCTGGACCCTCCTCGGCGAGGAACCCACCCCGCTCCAGGCGCAGGTCTTCGATGTCGCCATGACCCTCCACGCCGAGCACGAGATGAACGCCTCCACGTTCTCCGCCATCGTCACCGCCTCCACCATGAGCGATATGTACTCGGCCATCGCCTCCGCCATCGGCACCCTCAAGGGTCCCCTCCACGGCGGCGCCAACAGCGCCGTCTTCGAGATGCTCGAGGCCATCGGCGACGAGTCCAACATCGAGAACCACATCGAGGCCATGCTCTCCCGCGGCGAGCGCGTCATGGGCATCGGCCACCGCGTCTACAAGACCACCGACCCGCGCGCCATCATCCTCGAGCGTCTCGGCGAAGAGCTCGCCGAGACCTCACCCGACCGCCGCTACTTCGACCTCTCCCGCAAGGTGCGCGACTACCTCGGCGAGCGCCTCAGCGGCCGCCCCCTCTATCCCAACGTCGATTTCTTCAGCGCCTCCGTCTACCGCATGCTGGGCATCCCCCACGACCTCTACACGCCCATCTTCGCCGTCGCCCGCATCGCCGGCTGGAGCGCGCACCTGCTCGAGCAGTACGCCGACAACCGCCTCGTGCGGCCCAACGCCGTCTACGCCGGGGAGAAGCACCGCAGCTACGAGCCCATCGACGCTCGTGGCCAGGGCGAGCGCTCTACGCCTCGCTGACCATCTCCTCGTAACCCTCGTCGCCCTCCTGCGCGCGAAGCTCTTCTTCGCGCGCTTCCAGTTCCTCGCGCTCTTCGCGCTGCTCGGCGCTCTCCGCCATCAGGCCGCCCTGCGCGTCCACATCAAACACCGCTTCCCGTGCATCCCGCACCTGCCCGTACCAGCTCCCCCCCAGGAACGTGAGCGGGCTGAAGTTCCGCTCCTCGAGCAACCAGCGCTCCGCGTACGCCTCCTCCAGCGCCTGCACCGCCACCACCTCACCAACGAAGAGCACGTGGTCGCCGGTCGGAATGACATCCCGCAGGCCGCACTCGATCCAGGCCAGCGCCCCGTCCAGCAGGGGCGCATCCACCCGTAGCGCCGTGAACACGTCCAGCTTGCTGCTCTCGACCTTGTTCTCGTCGACCCCGGAGCGGCTCCCGAAGTAGGCCGTCTCGCGCAGCAGCTCCGGCCCCGGAATGTTCAGGGCGAACTCTTCACTGAAGCGGATCATGTCCGCCGTGTGCCGTCCCGGGTGCAGCACCAGCCCCACCATCGGGGGCGACATCGAGAGGGGCGCCGTCCAGGCCACGGGAGCGGCGTTGGCTTCGCCGCGCCAGCTCGCCGTCACGATGCTGACCGGTCCCGGATTCAGCATCCTCCGGGCGTCCGTAGGGTCGTAGAGCCGGCGTCCCACCGTGCTGCTCCTGGCCTGGGTTGGGGTCTGCGCCCGTTGCGGGCGCCTCTATGTTAGCCGCCCCCGACCAACTCCATGGCCTGGCCCTGATCCTGGCCGTTCCGGTAGCGGATGAACTCCCAGTACTCCAGCAGCTCGTCGATGTCCTGCGGCCGGCGCTCCAGCTCGTGTACCAGGCTCGCGATGCGGCTGTCCTGCACGTACAGGACCACATCCACCGCGCTCAGGAAGTAATGCAGCGGGCGGTTCAGGATGCGCGCCACGTTCAGCAGCATGTCGATACCGACGGACCGCTGCCCCGCCTCGTAGAGGCTGATGGCGCTCTGGGTTGTATTGAGCAGCTGCGCCAGCCGTACCTGGCTCAGGCCCGCGTCCTTGCGCGCCTGCCGGATGCGGGTTCCGAGCACTGCTGCTGTAGGTTCCTTGCCGTTCTCGCTCACTATGCCCACCGTCTCCCCCCGGGAAACCACTTGCTGGCCTCCCCGCTCATCGCGTACGGGGTTAGAAGAGATTGTGAAAAAGAGTACAAGCAGCCCCTGCTAGCGTCAATGTGCCGCTAACGGCCCCCTTAACGCCCCCTCGACAGCCGCTCCGCCAGCGCCTGCGGCAGCCCCGCCCCCGCCATCCGCCGCTGCGTCTCCCCGATGTCGTACCCCACCCGGTGATGCGTCACCGTGCCCGCGGAGGTGTCCAGGACCGCGTAGGAGGCGCGCGGGTCCCCGTCACGCGGTTGCCCCACCGACCCCGGGTTCACGCACAGCAGCCCCTCCCCCAGGTCCGCCGCCTCCCCCGCGACCGGCGTCTCGCCCCGCACTTCCTCCCCGTCCTTCCGTACCACCAATGGCACATGCGTGTGTCCCACGGCGCTGTACGGCGTGTCCTGCTCGGCGAAGTGCCCCTCCGCCGCCTCCACCGTGATCAGGTACTCCCGCAGCGGATCGCGCAGCGTCCCGTGGGCGAGGCTCCACTCCCCCTCCCGCAGCACCTCCCCCAGCGCCGCGAGGGCGTTCCCCGTCTCCGGCTCCAGCACGGAACGCGTCCACTCCGCCGCCGCCGCCGCCAGCGGGTTGAACCACGCCGTGTCCATCGCCCCCGTCGCCACCGCATCGTGGTTACCCAGCACCGATCGCGCCCCCACCTCCGCCAGCCGCGCCACCACCCCGTTCGGGTCGGGCCCGTAGCCGACCGTGTCCCCGAGGTTCCAGATCGCCTCCCCCCCCCGCCCCTCCGCCTCCGCCAGCACGGCGTCGAGCGCCACCAGGTTCGCGTGCACGTCCGAGATGAGCGCGATTCGCACGAGCGCCTCCACCGGCGGGCGTGGGGCGCAACCACGCCCCTCCCTATACTGGACCAGCCATGACTGCCGCCGTCGAGGCCACCACCGTTACCACCAGCGAGGATGCGACTCGCGACCTCGGCGAGCGCCTTGGCGCCCACCTCCTCGCCGGCGATGTCGTCCTCCTCCGCGGCGACCTCGGCAGCGGCAAGACGCGCCTCGCCCAGGGCATCGGGCGGGGTCTCGGCTGCCCCGGACCCGTCAACAGCCCCACCTTCGTCCTCGTGAACGAACACCCCGGACGCGTGCGCCTCTTCCACGCCGATCTCTACCGCATCGCCGGCGCCGCCGAGATCTCCGAGCTTGGCCTGTGGGAAGAGGCCGAGCGTGGCGTCCTCGTCGTGGAGTGGCCCGATCGCGCCGGCGGCGGACTCCCCGGGGCCACCCTCACCGTCGAGATTGCCGTGGGCGCCGGCGACGAGCGCAGCTTCCGCCTGCGCGCCGGGGATGACCGCGGTCGCGACCTCCTCGCCGCCCTGGAGCTCGCGTGAGCGCCGTCCTCGTCATCGATACCGCCTCCCCCGCCTTCGCCCTCGCGCTCTCGCTCGAAGGTGTGCCCGGCGAGCCGCCCCGCATCGTCGAGAGCGAGGCCGACTTCAGCCACTCTGCCCTCCTCGCCGCCGTCGAGCGGGAGCTGCGGGGCGTCCCCCTCGAGGCCGTCGTCGCCGTGTGCGGGCCGGGGAGCTACTCGGGTCTGCGCGCCGGCATCGCCACCGCCCAGGGACTCGCCCTCGCCCAGGGCTGCCGCCTTGCCGGCATCTCCACCCTCGAAGCCGTCGCCGTCGCCTGCCTCGACCCCGCCGACCCCGCCGCGCCCCTCACCGCCCTCCACCCCGCCGGCCGTGGCGACCTCGCCGTCCAGGAGTTCCGCGGCCTCGACCCCGCCGGCCCCACGCGCATCGCCGCCCCGGACGAGCTTTCCGCCGGCGCCCTCGCCGGGCAGGGCGCCGGCGCCCTCGGTGGACGCGAGGTGCTCCCGCGCGAGCGCGCCGCCGCCGCCCTCACGAGGTACCGCGAGGGAGCCCTCGAGCCCGTCGCCGAGCTGACCGCCATCTACCTGCGCGAACCCAGCGTCACCGCGCCCCGCCGCCCCTTCGGGCCCGCTGGCGCGCAGGAGCGTCTGCCAGCACGATAGCGCCATGGCAACAGAACGTACCCTCGTCCTCGTCAAGCCCGACGCCATGCAGCGTGGCCTCGCCGGAACCATCCTCCAGCGCCTGGAGAACCGCGGCCTCCGCCTCATCGGCCTCAAGCTCATGCAGGTCGATGAAGACCTCGCCCGCCGCCACTACGGCGAACACGAAGGCAAGCCCTTCTTCGCCGGCCTCGTCGAGTACATCACCAGCAGCCCCATCATCGCCGCCGTCTTCGAAGGCGACTCCGCCACCGGCGCCGTTCGCAACAGCGTGGGCGCGACGAACCCCTCCCAGGCGGCCGCCGGCACGATCCGCGGCGATTTCGGCCTCGAAGTGGGCCGCAATCTCGTCCACGCCAGCGACAGCCCCGAGAGCGGCGAGCGCGAGGTTGGCCTCTTCTTCGGCGCGGATGAACTCGTCCCCTGGTCCCGCGATACCGACCGCTGGATCTCGGAGAACGCCTGACCGCGCGCAACGCGATCGCCCCGTATGCTTTCCCCACCCCCACATCGACTGGAGCACCCGTGAAGCAGTACGACGCACCCCCCGCCCTCACCATCGACGCCGCCAAGAGCTACACCGCCACCATCGAGACCTCCGCCGGCTCCATGGTCGCCGAGCTCTTCCCCGATGACGCCCCCAACACCGTCAACAACTTCGTCTTCCTCGCAGGCGATGGCTTTTACGACGACGTCATCTTCCACCGCGTCATCAGCGGCTTCATGATCCAGGGTGGCGACCCCACCGGCACCGGCCGCGGCGGCCCCGGCTACCGCTTCGACGACGAGCCAGTGAACCGCTCCTACGACCGCGGCACGCTCGCCATGGCCAACGCCGGCCCGAACACGAACGGCTCCCAGTTCTTCATCATGCACGCGGACTACCCGCTGCCCCCGAACTACACCATCTTCGGCAAGCTCACCTCGGGCGAGGATGTGGTCGACGCCATTGCCGGCGCCCAGACCGGCCCCAACGATCGCCCCAACGATCCCGTCTCCATCAGCGGGATCACCATCGCCGAGAGCTAGGCCTCAGCCCTCCGCTGCCGCTTCGTCCTCCGGGTGGGTGGGCCGGGCGTACCCGTAGACCAGCCCGTAGCCGATCGTCAGGACCGCGGTGAATCCCGCCACCATCGCCCCGGTCTGGAAGGCCATGGGCGCGCCGTAGGCGTCCACAATGCCGCCGCCCAGGGCGGGCCCGATCGCCAGCCCCAGCCCGCTCAGCGCCACCGACCACCCGATCAGCGTGCCCCGGTACGCCTCCGGTGCGAGGTCCATCATCGAGGCGTTCAGGGCGGGCACCTGCTGCACGTGTCCGCTGAAGATCACCGCCGTGGCGAAGGCCGCCAGGAAGATATTCGTCGTCGCCGCCGCCGTCAGCGCGCCCGCGATGATCAGGAACTGGCCCAGCAGCAGCGGAGGCGTCCGCCCGATGCGGTCGGAGAGGTGGCCCGAGGGCACGTAGAGGATGCCGCCCGCCACCACCGCCGGGATCAGGAAGACCGTCAGCTGCGCGAACGAGATGTCGAGCACGTTGTCGCCGTAGGGCCGGATCGCCGGTACGAGCGAGCTGATCCCGACCGTCGCCGAGAGGATCAGGGCGCTCAGGAACACGAGCCGCTTCGAGAGCACGCTCCGCAGCGGCGGCCGCTGCTCGTGCGCCGCGCCCAGCTCCCGCCGGTAGGCGGGAACCCCCACCTGCGCGGTGATCAACGCCCCCGCCACCGCCACGATCGCGATGATGAACAGCGAGTCCGGGAAGGTCTCCACCAGCAGCGCCCCCACCAGCGCCCCCAGCCCAAACCCCAGCAGCTGCCCCACGTTCAGGAACCCCACCACCTTGCCCCGCTCCGTCGGCGGGTAGAGGTCTGCCCCGATGGCGTAGGTCGCCGGCCAGATGAACGCCGTCGAGATGCCCAGCAGGGCTGAGAAGCCGAGGTAGGCCCACTCCACCTGGATCGCCCCCATCAGGATCAGCGCCGGAACCATCAGCGCGAACCCCAGCAGCAGGGCGTACTTCCGCTCGATGCGGTCGCTGATAACCCCTGCGGGCGTCTCCGAGAGGAATCGCGCCCCGCCGTAGAGCGCCAGCAGGTACCCGCCGAACCCGTCGCTCGCCCCGAGGTTGTTCGGCACGAACTCCTGGAAGACCGCGAAAATGACGATCCCCAGCGCCACCTGCACGAAGAAGATGCCGATTCCGAGCGCGTGCGGCGCCCCCGAGAGCCACGACCGCAACGCCCACCACACACGCATGCCGAGACTCTACCGGGGCGCCGCCCTGTGAGCCGCCGCGCTCCCGTTCGCTGGTTCGTTGCCCATGCCGCGCCTATCCTGACGGCGCGGTGGATAACTCTCCCGAGAGCGACTTTGCCCGGGCGATCGCCGGCCACGACCACGAGGTCGACCTCTTCGGCGCCGCTGTAGCCATCGCCCGTCTCGGCCACGACGAGATCGACGGCCACGCCCTCGCCCGCGAGCTCGATCTCATCGCCGAGGCTATCCGCGAGCGCGCCGCCGGCCTCCCCGACCCCGCCTCGACCACGGCCGCCGTCACCGCCGAGCTTTTCGAAAGTCGCGGCTTTCGCGGCAACCGCGAGCACTACACCGACCCCGAGAACAGCTACATCGATCGCGTCATCGAGCGGCGCCTGGGCATTCCCATCACCCTCTCGCTCGTCTTCATGGAGGTCGCCCAGCGCGTCGGCCTCGAGTGCGCCGGCATCGGTTTCCCCGGTCACTTCCTCGTCCGTTGCGGCGGCGACGACGGCCTCTTCGTCGATCCCTTCAACGCCGGCGAGCAGCCCACCCGCGAGGACCTCCTCGGCCGCCTTGAGGGCCGCAGCTCCACGTTCCCCAGCAGCGATTCGCTCCTCGCCGCCGTCACCCGCCGCCAGATCCTGCAGCGCATGCTCGTCAACCTCTGCGTGGCCTACCAGGGCACGGGCGATTCCCAGCGCTGGGTGGCGGCCCTCGGCTTCCGCCTGCGCCTCGAACCGTGGAACGCCGCCCTCTACCTGGAGCGCGGCCTCCTCCACTACCAGCAGGGCGAGGAGGCCCTTGCCTTGGCCGATCTTGAGCGGTACGTTGGCAGCGGTGAGCCGGACTTAAACCCCCGCGCACTGCGCGTGCTCGATACACTTCGCTCGCGGCTTGAAGGGGAAAGGGGGAACCCGTGACGAGCGTTCTTCCCTGCGCGCCGTCGGGCAACGAACCCCCCCGGCGCAGGAAAGTGCAGCTGGAGGCCTACCTGCGCATCGCTCACTCGTTGCGCCGGATCTCCCGCGTGATGAACGTCCTCAGCGACGACGAGCTCGACCGCCTCATCCCCCTGCTCTCCGAGCGCCGCTTCGAAGCACGTCAGCTGCTCTTTGCCGCGGGCGAACCCCCCGACCGCGTCTTCCTGTTGCTCAAGGGCCGCGTCAAGCTCTACCACATCACCGATAACGGCAAGGAAGTCATCATCGATATCGCCGGCCGCGGCGATCTGGTCGGCGATACCGCCATCCTCGAGGGCCAGGACCACACCATCTACGCCCGCGCACTCGATGACACCGTCGCGGTCATGATCTGCTGGGACGACTTCTTCTATCTCATGCAGCGCTCGCCCGCGCTCGCCTTCACCATGGCCGAGATCATGGCCCGCCGCCTCGCCGGCATGCAGCGCACCCTCATGAATCTTGTCTCGAAGCCCGTCTCCGGACGCCTCGCCGATGCCCTCCTCGACCGCGTCAACGGCGAGGAGGTGCAGCTCGGTCTCACCCACGAGGAGCTCGGCCAGACCATCGGCACCAGCCGCGAGACGGTCACCGCCCTCCTCAGCCGCTTCGTCGCCCTCGGCGCGATCGAACCCGCCGGACACGGCTACCGCGTGGTCGATGAGGCCCTGCTGCGCGATATCGCCGGCGGCGCGATCAGCGTCTCCCCGCGCCACCCCGCCCGAAAGCAACCGGCCACGCCGAAGTCTTGAGCGCCCCCCGCCGCGGCGCCCCCCTCTCCCGGCCCGGCGCACCCTCGCGACCCGCGCTCATCGCCCACGGGGGCGGCAACTCCGCCGCCCAGGCGCGCGAGGCGCTCGATAGTAGCCACGCCGCCTTCATCGAGGTCGACCTCTGGGCCCGCCGGGGGCGCCTCGAAGCCCGCCACGACCGCCGCGTACCCGGCCCCCTCCCTCTCCTCTACGAGTTCTGGTACCTCAAGCCCGCCCCCCGCCAGACGTACTTCTTCGAGGATCTCCTGGAAGCCTGCCGCGGACGCGCCGGCGTCTTCCTCGACCTCAAGAACGGCCTCGGCGAGACCGCCCCCATCCTCCGCCGCGCCCTCGCTGCCCACGGCCGTGGGGTTCACGCCGCCGCCTCCTCCCAGAACTGGCCCCTCCTCCGCGAGGTCGGCCTCGCCTGCCCCTACCTCGACCTCTACTACTCCATCGACACCCTCGACCAGTTCGACCTCTTCCAGTCGGTGGTGCAGCACGACGCCCGCCCCGTCGGCGTCTCCTGCCGTCACTCCCTCCTCGACCGCAACGTGATCGCCGACTTCCACGACGCCGGGCTCGCCGTCGTCGCCTGGACCGTCGATGATGGCGCCCGCGCCCGCGATCTCGCCTCGTGGAGCGTCGACGCCATCACCTCGAACCGCGTCGACGAGATCCAGGCCGCCCTCGACTCGGCGCCGTGACCTCCCCCCGTCCCCTCGCCGTCTACGTGCACATCCCCTTCTGCGTGCGCGTCTGCGGCTACTGCGACTTCAACACCTACGCCGGCATGGACGCCGTGAAAGATACCTACACCGCCGCCGCCATCGCCGAGGTGGAGGCGTGGGCGCCCCGCATCGCCGGACGCACGATCACGTCCATCGCCTTCGGCGGCGGCACCCCCGGCGAAGTGGCAGCCGAGTCCATCGCCGCCATCATCGGGGCCGTGCGCGCCGCCGCCCCCCTCGCCCCCGATGCCGAGGTCACGCTCGAGGCCAACCCCGGCACCACCTCCGGCCCCGACCTCCGAGCCCTCGCCGCCGCCGGGTTGAACCGCCTCTCCCTCGGCGCCCAGAGCTTCGACGCCGACGAACTCGCCTTCCTCGACCGCATCCACACGCCCGAGGCGACCGCCGCCTCCCTCCACCTCGCCCGCGAGGCCGGCATCCCCAGTGTCAACCTCGATCTCATGTACGGTCTCCCCGGCCAGACCCCCGCCCGCTGGAACGCGACCCTCGACCACGCCCTCCGCCTCGCCCCCGACCACCTCTCCCTCTACGCCCTCACCGTCGAGCCCGGCACCCCCCTGGCGACGCGCGTCGAACGTGGCGAAATCACCCCCCTCGACCCCGATGCCGTCGCCGCCATGTACGAGGCCGCCGCCGACCGCCTCGCCGCCGCCGGCTACCGTCACTACGAGCTCTCCAACTGGGCCCGGCCCGGCCACGCGAGCCGCCACAACCAGGTCTACTGGACCTGGGGCGATTATCTCGGCATCGGCGCCGGCGCCCACGGCTTCCTTGAGGGCGAGCGTTTCGAGAACGTCGCCCACCCCCGCGAGTACATCGAGGCCGTCCGCCGCTCCGGACGCGCCATCGCCGAAGCCGTCCGCCCCGACCGCGCCACCGCCATGTCCGACTGGATCACCCTCCACCTCCGCCTCGTCGATGGCTTCGACCCCGCCGGGTTCGCCGCCGCCTTCGACGAGCCGCTCGAAGCCGCCGCCGGACCACCCCTCGACGCCTGCCGCGCAGCCGGCCTGCTCGACGAGTCCGGCGGGCGTCTGCGCCTCACCGCCCGCGGGCGCCTCCTCCACAGCGAGGTCGCCGTGCAGGTCATGCTGCATCTCCGCGAGCGCGCCGCCCCCGGCGTGGCATAATCGCCGCACTCGCATGTACGTTGTTGGCACCGCTGGTCACGTCGACCACGGCAAGAGCGCCCTTGTCCGCGCCCTCACGAACATCGACCCCGACCGTCTCCGTGAGGAAAAGGAGCGCGGCCTCACCATCGACCTTGGCTTCGCCTGGCTCGAACTCCCCTCTGGCCGCGACATCAGCATCGTCGACGTGCCCGGCCACGAGCGCTTCATCAAGAACATGCTCGCCGGCGCCGGCGGGGTCGACCTCGCCCTCCTCGTCGTCGCCGCCGACGAGGGCCCCATGCCCCAGACCCGCGAGCACCTCGCCATCCTCGACCTGCTCGACGTGCCCGCCGGCATCGTCGCCATCACCAAGTGCGACCTTGCCGAGGAGGAGTACGTCGACCTCGTCGAAGAGGAGATCGCCGAGACGCTCATCGGGTCGCGGCTCGAAGACGCCCCCATCGTCCGCACCTCCGCCACCACCGGCGGAGGTCTCGATGACCTCGTCGCCACCCTCGACACCGCCCTCGACACCACCCCTCCCAAGCGCGACCTCGGGCGCCCCCGCCTCCCCATCGATCGCGCCTTCACCATCCAGGGCTTCGGCGCCGTCGTCACCGGCACCCTCCTCGATGGCAGCCTCGAGGTTGGCCAGGAGGTCGAAATCCAGCCCGGTGGCCTGCGCGGTCGTATCCGCGGCCTCCAGCGACACGGGGGGAAGGTCGAGCGCCTCGCGCCCGGCACCCGCGCCGCCGTCAACGTCAGTGGCATCCGCACCGAGCAGCTCCACCGCGGCATGGTGCTCGCCGCGCGCGACGTGTTGAAGCCCGCGTACGCCCTCGATGTGCGCCTCAAGGCGACCGACATTCTCAGCCACCCCCTCGCCCACGATGCCGGCGTCACCTTCCTCTCCGCCACCGCCGAATCCGAGGCCAAGGTCCGCTTCCTCGACCGTGACGAGCTCGCCGCCGGCGAGACCGGCTGGGCCCAGCTCGTGCTCGAGTCCCCCGTCGCCGTGCTGCCCCACGACAGCTGCATCGTGCGAACCCCCAACGAGACCGTCGCGGGCGGACCGATCGCCGCCGTCAACCCCCGCCGCCACCGGCGCAACCACCTCCCCATCCTCGAAGCGCTCGAACGCCAGCTCGAAGCCTCCCCCGCCGAGCGCCTCGCCGACCTGCTCGCCGCCGGTCCCCTGCCCCGCGCCGCCATTGGTCCCGCGCTCGGCCTCGAACCCGGCGATGCGGAGGCCGCCGCCACCGAGCTCCTCGAAGACGCCCGCGCTCTCGAACACGGCCCCCTCCTCGCCGGCCGCCCCTGGCTCGATTCCGCCCGCGGCCGCCTCGCCGAGGCCGTGCGCGAGGACCTCGCCGAGCACCCCCTCCGCCCCTCCGTCCCCCGCGAGCACCTGCGCAGCCGCCTCGGCCTCGAACCCCAGCTCTTCGAGCTCGTTGTCGCCGAGAGCACCGCCGGGGGCGGCCTCGTCGAACGCCCCGGCGGCGGCCTGCACCCGCCCGGCTACGCCGTCGCCCTCACGGCGGCCCAGCAGGAGCAGGCCGATGCCTTTGTCGAAGCCGTCAGGGCGGGCGGCGCCAGCCCCCCCACCGAGTCCCTCCCGCCCACCGACCTGCTCGCCTACCTCGCAGGCGAAGGGCTCGTCGAGGACACCGGCTCTGGCGTTGTCTTCGAAGCGGGGGTCTACGCGGGCCTCGTCGACCGCGTCCGCGAACACATCGAGGCGAACGGCTCCGTCAGCCTCGCCGAGGTGCGCGACCTCTTCGACACCAGCCGCAAGTACGCCCAGGCCCTTCTCGAACACCTCGACGCCACCCACGTCACCCGCCGCGTCGGGGACGTGCGCGTGCTGCGCTCCCCCCTGGAAGCCCGCCGGTGACCCTCCGCATGGACACCGTCGCCGCTGAGCTGCCCGCGCTCATCGCCCGCCACGAGGAAACGCGCGCCGCTGCCGGCGCCGCCATCGAGGCCGCCCGCACCGCCCTCCGCGAGTGGGCCGACGACACGGTCGCGGCCGCCGCCCGCATCGAGGCGGCCCTCGCCGGGCAGGCCGTCCCCTACGCCCTCGCCGAGGACGACCCCACCGCCACCTTCCCCGCCCCGGCCCCCGGCCCCGTCACCGTCGTCGCCGCCGACGGCTCCTCCATCACCCCCGACCGCTTCTCCACCGTCCGCTGCTACGCCATCAACATCGGCCACGCCGTCCTCCCCTACGGCCTCCCCCTCGACCCCTCCCTCGACGCCGTGGCCCAGGTCGGCCTGGACGCCGATCTCCTCGAAGGCGCGGTCGACATGCGCCGCGCCCCCCGCGGCCTCGCCACCCGCCTCCTCCGCGACGTGCGTGAGCTGGAACGAGGCGTCGAGCTCGCCGTCTCCGCGCTCGACGCCGGCCCCGCCGTCCTCCTCCTCGATGGCACCCTTCTTCCCTGGGACCTCCACACCCGCCAGGCCTCCGACGAGGCCCTCGCCCCCTACCGCAACCGCACCGTCCAGGCCCTCGACCGCCTGAAGGCCTGTGGCGAACCCCTCAGCATGGGCGCCTACATCTCCGCCTCCGCCGCCCGCGAGGTCGTGGCTGCCCTCGAGGTGCTCGCCCCGCCTTCCCCTTCCGCCCCACCCCTCACCGATGGCGACGTCTTCCGTGGCCTCCTCGCCCCCGGAGAGCGCACGGCCACCTTCCGCTCGCGCAGCACCCGCCCCGGGAGCGTCGAGTCCCTCCTGCCCGACCACGAAGTGGCCCTCTTCTACCTCCGCATCGGCGATGACATCGCCCGCGTCGAGCTCCCCGCCTGGGCCGCCGCGCCCTTGCAGGTCGAGCGCCTCCACGCGACGCTCGTCGACCAGTGCGAGCGCTGCGACGGCTACCCCCGCGCCCTCCAGGAGGCGCACGAGCAGGCCGTCATCTCCGCCGCCGACCGCGAGCAGTTCGAGCGGCTGCTCTCTCGCCTCGCCGGCGATGCGGGCATCCGCGAACGCCGCAACGGCAAGCAACAGAGCAAGCGCAGGAGGTCGATCTGAGCGAGACCTGCCGTGTCGTCGAGGCCAGCGTGCGCGCCTTCGAGTGCGCCTATGCGCGCTACACGAGCGAGCCCTTCGCGCTCGGCCAGATGCTCGCCGTGCGCGAGGGGCGCTACCTCACGTTCGGCGTCGTGACCGGCAGCGAGAGCGGCTCCGACGACCCCTCCCGCCCCCTCGTCCCCCGTGGCGACCCCGGCCAGTCCGCCGCCGACGTCATGGCCGGCAACCCCGAGATCGAGCTGCTCCTGCGCACCACCCTCGCCGTTGCGATCTGTGGCCACGTCGACCGCGAGATCGCCCGGCCCGTCCTCCCGCCCATGCCTCCTCCCCTCCTGGCGGAAGTCCACGCCGCCACCGACGAGGAGAAGGTCCGCATCGCCGATGAGGGCCGCTTCCTCGTGCCCCTCCTCGCCAACCCCGCCGCCGATGACGCCGTCGTCGCCGCCGCCATCCGCGATGTCGCCCGCGCCGCCGGTCCCGGCGCCCGCCCCTTCCTTGTCGCCGCGGGCAAGGAGTTGGCCCGCCTCCTCAAGGCCGAGCCCTCCCGCCTCACCAGTATCCTGCGGGCGGTGGAACCATGACCGACGCGCACTCCCGCTCCCGCCCGCTCGGCGTTGTCGTCGGCGGTTCCCTGACGAAGGGCCTCGAGGTGCGTCTCGATCCCGGCCAGGCGGCCCAGCTCGGCCAGTACGCCATGACCGAGGTCGAGGGCGGCCTCAGCCTCCTCGGCATGGTCACCGACATCACCCTCAAGTCCGTCGATGCCGGCCCCACCGTCTGGCCCCCCGGCGAAGCGGATACCCCCCTCCTGCGCGAGGTGCTCCAGGACACCGGCGTCTACACCGCCCTCGCCGTCGACCCCTACCTGGAGCTGGGCGAAAACGGCGAGGAGCCGGCCCGTGCCCGCCGCCTCCCCAGCCACTTCGCCGCCGTCCTCCCCGCCGACCAGGCCACCCTCGACCGCGCCTTCGCCACCGATGGCCCCAGCATCCCCGTCGGCGCCCCCCTCGGCATGGACGAGCTCGAGGTCGGCGTCGACTTCGAGCGCCTCTTCGAGCGCTCCGCCGGCGTCTTCGGCAAGAGCGGCACCGGCAAGAGCGTGCTCGTCCTCCACCTCCTCGACGCCATGCTCACGCGCTCCGCCGCAGCCGCCACAAACAGCGAGCGCACCGTCGCCCTCGTCTTCGATATGCACAACGACTACGGCTGGGAGATGAAGTTCCAGGGCCCGACCACGAACCGCCTGCGCTCCCTCAAGCAGCGCCACCAGACCGACGTCGAGCTGTACACCCTCGAAGCCCGCGCCGCCCGCTCGGACGGCCAGATTCTCATCGGAACCCGCGACATCCACCCCGACGACCTCGAGGTCCTGCGCGAAACCCTCGACCTCTCCGATCTCGCCATCGATGCCGCCCACGCCTGCCGCCGCCGCTTCGGCCCCGGCTGGATCGACGAGATCCTTGCCGACGAGCCATCCGACGCCCTCGTGGGGAAGCTCTGGCGCCGCGAACCGCCCGAGGGCGACGTCAACTGGTCGCAGGTCGCCGCCCAGATGGGCTACCCCGGCTCCCTCGAGAGCCTCCGCCGCCGCATGGAGCGCCTCACCCGCCGCGAATTCGTCCGCACCGAGGGTTCCCAGTTCGGCGACGTCATCGAGCACATCGTGCGCTCGCTCCAGGGCGGCAAGAGCGTCGTCGTCCAGTTCGGCCGCCACGGCAACGACCTCACCAGCTACATGCTCGTGGCGAACATGCTCTCCCGCCGCATCTGGGAACGCTACCGCGACCGCACCGAGTCCTCCCGCGAGCAGGCCGCCCCCAACCGCCTCGTCATCGTCATCGAGGAAGCGCACAAGTTCGTCGACCGCTCCCTCGCCGGGCAGAGCATCTTTGGCCAGATCGCCCGCGAGCTGCGCAAGTACAACGTCACCCTCCTCGTCATCGACCAGCGCCCCAGCCAGATCGACCCCGAGGTCCTCTCCCAGATCGGGACGAAATTCACGCTCCAGCTCGATAGCGACAACGATGTCGAAGCCCTCGTCGGCGGCGTCTCGGGGCGAAGCGGCCTGCGGCAGGTCATCGCCTCCCTTGAGAGCAAGCGCCAGGCCCTCGTCTTCGGCCACGCCCTCCCCATGCCCGTCGTCGTCCAGACCCCCGAGGCCACCGACGCCGAGTCCGCCCGCGCCTCCCTCCGCGCCCGCCTCGGCCTGCCCGAGCGAGAGGAAACGAGCCCCGCCGCCGCCCTCTTCGGCGCCCCTTCCTCCGCCCCCGAACCGCCCAGGGACGCCTCGTGACCGAGGCCCCTCACGCCGATGCCGAGTGGGACGCCGGCGACCTCGGCTGCGGGGAGGTGCTGGTGATGCTACGCTCGCGCATGCGGGGCATCGCCCCGGGACAGGTGCTCAGGCTCACCGTGCGTGACCTTGGCGCCCCCGAGGAGATGCCGGCCTGGTGTCGCATGACCCAGCGCCGCCTGCTCCGCGCCGACCATCCCCACTACTGGATCGAGCAGCGCCAAAATCCCTGAACGAAGGAGACACCCGCTCCGTGCCAGGCAAGTTCTGCGTCAACCTCACCTCCTCCGGCAACGATCCCGATAAGGCCACCGTCGGCTTCGTCGTCGCCAACGCCGCCCTGGGCTCCGAGAAGGAAACCCTCGTCTTCCTCAGCACCGAGGGCGTTCGCCTTGCCGAGAAGGGCTACGCCGACGCCATCCGCGAGGATGGCTTCCTCCCCCTCACCGACCTCATGAACGCTTTCGCCGAGGGCGGCGGCCTCATCTACGTCTGCGCCCCCTGCTTCAAGAAGCGCGGCCTCGACGAGAACAACCTCGTCGATGGCGCCCGCATCGTCGGCGGGGCCATGCTCGTCGAGTTCCTCTCCGACGGCTCCCCCAGCGTCACCTACTAGCGGAAGCGCCCGCGCCGTGAGCCCCGAAGCCCCCGCGCCCGCCCCCGTCGAGCAGCACCCCCTCGCGCCCGACGCCAGCTTCGACGGCGGCGACCTTGACTGCGGCGGCGGCCTCCTCCTGCTCATCCGCCGCCACATCGACCCCCTCGCGCCGGGCGGCCTCCTGGAGATCCGCTCCACCGAGTCCACCGTCGAGGTCGAGCTACCCGCCTGGTGCCGCCTCACCGGGAACGAGCTGGTCTCCTGGACGAAGGGCGGCGATCAGCGCAGTTACCTCGTGTCGAAAGGGCCCCTCGCCGCGCGCGCCGAGGCGCCCTCGCCGTCCCCGCCAGCGCTCGTCGCGGAACGGCCCGTGGCCAAGGTCCACATCCCCGATTCCCTGCCGGCGCCTGCCCCCGCCCCCGCCATCTCGCCGCTCTCGGTCATGGGCATCGGCAGCTGGCCCCGCCCCCGCTGGATGCTCCAGGCCCTCCACGACCACCTCGAAGGCCGCCTCGGTGGCGACGCCTTCGGCGAGACTGCCGACGACGCCGTCAGCCTCGCCCTCGAGGCTCAGCGCCGCGCCGGCGTCGACGTCGTCACCGACGGCGAGCAGCGCCGCGACAACTACGCCAGCTTTGTCGGCGGGCTGCTGGATAACTGCCAGCTCATCCCCCTCAGCGACCTCACCGCCATGGTCGACGACCCCGACGAGTTCCACCGCGAGCTCCGCGCCCTCGATGTGCCCGCCGAGGACGTGCGCCACCCGGTCGTCTTCGGCCCCCTGGGCCGCAGCCGCCCCCTTGCCGCCCACGAGCTCGCGTTCGTGCGCTCCGCCGCCGGCGCGCCCGTCAAGGTCGCGCTCCCCGGCCCCTACCTGCTGACCCGCACGATGTGGCTCGACTGCCTCCGCGAGCGCCCTTACGAGACCCGCGAGGACCTCGCCGTCGATGTCGTGCGCGTCCTCCGCGAGGAGGTGCACGCCCTCCTCGCCGGCGGGGCCGCCCTCGTGCAGTTCGATGAGCCCGTGCTCACCGAGGTCGTCTACGGCGAGGCCGGGGCGAAGCGCAGCTTCATGTGCGGCGCCCTAGGCGAGAAGCTCGCGCCCGAGCGCGAGCTCGACTTCGCCGCCGGCCTCCTCCGCGAGGTCGTGCGGGGCCTCCCCGCCGAGCGGCTCGGCCTCCACGTCTGCCGCGGCAACTGGACCCCCGATGAGTCCGCCGCCCTCTCCGGCGACTACCGCCCCCTGCTCGGTTTCCTCAGCGAAGCTCCCGTCGGGACCGTCTTCCTGGAGCTCTGCACCCCCCGCGCCGGCGAGATGGAGCTTCTCCGCGAGCTTCCCGCGGAGAAGCGCATCGCCGTCGGCGTCGTGAACCCGAAGGACCCCACCGTCGACGACCCCGCGGAGCTGCGCGAACGCATCGCCCGCGCCGTCAATCTCTTCGGGGAGGAGCGCGTGCTCCTCACGCCCGACTGCGGCTTCGCCACCTTCGCCGACAACCCCGTCGCCTCCGCCCGCACGGCCGAGGCGAAGCTCGCCGCCATCGTCCAGGCCCGCGACGCCCTGCGTTCCGCCTGACCGCCCGCCGGGAGGGCTAGGCCCGTCCCAGCGCCGCGTACACGCGGTGCGGAACCGCCATCGGGTCCTCGGGGAACCGTTCCGCCAGCACTGCCGCGAGCCCCTCGTCGAAGCGCGCCACCTCGGCCTCGCTGAGCGTGGCCGCCATGCCCGCGCTCGCCCGGATCCTCCCCCGCCACGCCTCGTGCGTGTACGACACCGCCACGTCGAACTCGATTGCGGACCGCTCCCGGAACCCGGCCGCCGAGAGCTCGTCCAGCCAGTCCGGGTGCCGTCCGTCCCCTCCTCCCAGCGTCCACTCCGGGTTGGCCTGCACGATCAGCGCCTCGGTGACCCCGGGGATGTTCCCCGGCAGCGGCACCCAGTCGAGCGAGCAGATGACGAGGCGCCCCCCCGCCTTCAGGAGGCGTTTCGCTTCCGCTGCCGCCCGGGGCCGGTCGAACCACCACCACGCCGACGCCGCGACCACGAGGCCGGCCTGCCCCGCCGCCAGCCCCGTCTCCTCCGCCGTCGCCTGCACATAGCGGACGCTCACGCCCGCCTGCTCGTCCAGCGCCCGCGCCTGCTCCGCCATCGCCGCCGACCGGTCGACCCCCACGACGGTGGCGCCCCGGAGCGCCAGGTTCCGCGCGACATCCCCCGTGCCCGCACCGAGGTCGACGGCGCTGCTGCCGTCGATGCGGATGCCGTGCGCTTCGAGCTCGTCGTAGAAGCGGTCCGTGAGTCCCGCCCGAAAGGTCGCGTAGTCCGCTGCCGTCCTGCCGAAGTCCACGCCCGACATCCGCCGGGCGCGCTCGCCCAGGCCCGCCGCTTCCTCGCTCACGCCTACCCTCCGGTCGCTGCGGCCTCCTGGGGCTCGCCCTGGTCCCGCGAGGTGTACCGCCGGAAGAAGCGCCCGATGTCGTGGTTATCCCAGGCCACCAGCACCTGCGCCGCCACGAAGATGCTGCTGTACGTCCCCGCGATCACCCCCACGAGCAGCACCAGCAGGAAGTTCTGGATGGTAACGCCGCCGATCAGGAACATCGCGATGATCGTCAGCACCGTCACGAACGACGTGTTGATCGAGCGCACGAGCGTCTCCGTCAGGCTCACGTTCACGGCCTCCGCGAAGGGCACGTAGGCGTCCCGCGAGGTGACCTCGCGCACCCGGTCGAACACGACGATCGTGTCGTGCACGGAGAAGCCGATGACCGTCAGGATCGCGACGATGAAGGCCGCGTCCACCTCGATGTCGGCCACCTTCGCCAGCAGCGAGAAGAGCCCCAGCACGATCACCGAGTCGTGCACGAGCGCGATCACCGCGCAGAGCCCGTATCGCCAGGCCGCGCGCTGCCGCCGGAAGGCGAAGGCCACGTAGATCAGGATCGCCGCCGCCGCCGCCACCACCGCCAGCGTTGCGTCTCGCGCGATCTCCGTCGAGACCGTCCCCGAGACCGTCGCGAAGTCGAGCCGCTGCACCGGGCCGAACTCGGCCTCCAGCCCCGCCAGGATCCCGTCGATCTCTCCGGGCGGCACGGGCCCCACTCCCGCATCGAGCGATGGCGCTCCTTCAAGCTCGATCGTTCGCACGAGGAACGTGTTGAACCCCGCCCCCTGCACCCGCGCCTCGGGGTGCCCGAGCCGCTCCAGCGCGTCGCGAAGCTCCTCCGGCTCCACCACCCGCACCGGCTCGGGATCCGGCGGCGGCGTTGTCTCGTCCGCCCCCGCGGCTTCCTCCCCGCCTCCGGCCTCCGCCCCGTCTTCGACCGCCTCCACCTCCGGCTCCTCCGCCACGAACTGCACCGTGAAGGTCGACCCGCCCGTGAACTCGATGCCCGCCTTGAGCGGCGGCGGCACGGCCAGCGTGATCACCGCCGCCAGGAACACGACCAGCGACAGCCCCAGCGTGATCCAGCGCCGTTGCGCGAACGCGATGAACGACGAGCGCGGGGTCGCCGGCGCTGCGTCCGCGTCCGCGTCCCCGTCGGCCTCACTGCGAGCGGGCGGCGGCTCGGCGTTGAAGAGCCAGCGCGAGCGCGCAATGCGCGTCCCCACGAGCAGCCGCAGGAACGTCCGTGTGACGACGATCGCCGAGAACATGCTCACGGCCACGCCGATCGCCAGCGTGATCGCGAATCCCCGCACGAACGACGCCCCGAACTGGTCGCCGAACCAGAACAGGATCGCGCAGGTGATGAACGTCGCGATGTTCGAGTCCCGGATCGAAGGCCACGCCCGCCGGAAGCCCGTCTCGATCGCGTTCGCGAGCGGCCGTCCGCGGCGTAACTCTTCCTTCATGCGTTCGAAGATGAGGATGTTCGCGTCGACCGCCATGCCCACCGAGAGGATGAACGCCGCGATCCCCGAGAGCGTCAGCGTCACCGGCCAGAGCTTGAACACCGTCAGCGTGATCAGCGCGTAGACGATGAGCGCGAAGGCGGCCAGCACTCCGGGCAGGCGGTAGTACAGGATCATGAACGCCAGCACCGCCAGCAGCCCGATCTCGGCCGCGTTCACCGAGGCCTTCACCGAGTCGTCGCCGAGCGAGGCGCTCACCTCGTTCGCCTGGATCGTGCGCAGCGGCACCGGCAGGGCGCCCGCGTTGAGCTGCTTCGAGAGGTCCGTCGCCTCGGTGAAGCTGTCGAGCCCCGTGATCGTGCCCTGCTCCTCGATCACCCCCTGCACCACCGCGTCCGAGATGGGCTCGTTGTCGAGGTACACCAGCAGTCGTCGGCGGGGGTCGGTAGGGCTGTATTCGGGATCCAGCGCCCTCGTGGTGATCTGGCGCATTAACTCGGCGCCGTCGCCCGTCGTCTCGAAGTTGACCGCGAAGAGCGTGCCCCGCCGCTCGGGGAACGTGTTGTTCTTGAGGTGCTGGCCCGTCATCGCGATCTCGACGCCGTTGATGATCCCCGTCGCCGGCACCAGCGCTCCGTCGGCGTTGTAGACGAAGTACTCGAGCGAGGCCGTTCGCCCGATCAGCCGCTCGGCGTCGGGCAGGCTCATCCCCGGCACCTGCACGTCGAGCCGGTTGCCGCTCGCGATCTGGATCTCCGGTTCCACCACCCCGAAGGCGTCCACGCGCCGCTCGATGACCTCCTTGGCCACCTCCAGCGATTCCGTCAGGTTCCCCTCGAAGTCCGCCGGCGGCTCCGCCTGCAGCACCAGGTGCGCCCCGCCCTGCAGGTCCAGCCCGAGGCGCATCGTCCGCCGCTCGTAGTCGCTGATGCTGATGCCCCGGCCCTCGGGCCAGAAGTCGCCAGGCAGGTAGCGGCTGGGCGCGCTCGGCCAGACCGCGTACAGGCAGAACAGCGTAACCGCGAGGATCCCGAGGAATACCCCGACGTTTGCGGGACTACGCATGCGGGTCGCCGGCCTCGCCGGCGCCCGCCGCCACCGTCTCGAGCGCCTCCTCGGGCGCGGGCTCCAGGGTCGTCAGTCGCCGCTCGACCGCCTCCGTCAGGGCGCGCACGCGGATGCCGGGCGCGATCTCCAGGATCAGCTCCGTGGGGCCGTCATCCGGCGCCTGCACATCCTTCACCTCGGCGATGAGCCCGCCCGTCGTCAGCACCTCGTCCCCGATCTGCAGCTCGCGCACGGCCTTCTTTCGCTGGCGCTGCTGCTTCAGCACCGGCTGGAGCAGGATGAAATAGAACGCCGCCACGGCAAGCACCGTGTAGAAGATGACGCTGAACATCACGGCCATGGCAGCCCTCCGGGACCCTGGCTAACCTTCGGCGGTCAGGCGTTCGAGGGATTGGCGCGCCAGCGCGAGGGCGGTCGCGCGATCGTCCACCTCGCCGGCCAGCTGAGCCTCGCGCACCGATGTTAGGACAGCCCCCAGAAGCGGTCCACCGGCAAGGCCCAGCTCCCGCATCAGCTCCTCGCCGTCCACCAGCGCTGGCTCCTCCTCGCGCAGCGCCTCCGCCGTGCGCGTCACGATGTGCCCCAGGAACCCGATGTGCCGCTCGAAGTTCTCCCGCTGGTACGAAGGTCCCCGTGTCGCCATGCCGTCCGCCAGCTGCAGCAGCAGCAACGGGAGCGTCTGGCCGTCGAGGTCGCGGGCGAAGCGGCGCAGCGCGCGGTCGCTCGGCGGCCACGACCGCACGAACTCTCCCGGCCGCAGGTGGTAGCGCACCATCGTCGTCACGAACTCGATGCTGTCCTGCTCGAACCCGAGCGCCGCCAGCCGCCCCTCCAGCAGCTCCGCCCCCACCGGTCCGTGCCGGGGGAAGCGCAGCTTCCCCTCCCGCACCGTCGCCGTCCGCGGCTTGGCGATGTCGTGTACCAGGCACGAGAGCCGCAGCAGGTGGCGCAGGGGCCGCCCGTCGATCTCGCGCCCGAGCCATTCCCCGATCTCGATCTCCGGCGAGGGGTCCGGCATCCGCAGCCCCTCCACCCCCTCGCCCAGCGCCCGGTCGAGCGCTCCCACCGCCGCCAGGTTGTGCTCCAGCACGGTGTAGGTGTGCAGCGCCGGCTGCTCGAAGCCGCGCCCCTCCTCCAGCTCCGGGAACAGTCCCGCCGTCAGCGTCCCATCCGCATCGAGCGCGCGCAGGCGGGCCTCCGCGTCGTCACGCGCGATAGCATCGAGCAACTCGCGGGGAGGGGTCATGGGGGCAGTCTACCGGCGGCGGGCGATCAGGCCCGCGGATGGGCCTGGTCGTACTGCTCCCGCTTCTGCTGGTCGGTGAGCTGCGTGTAGATCTGGGTCGTGGAAATGCTCGCGTGGCCGAGCGCCTCCTGCACGTTCCGCAGCGGCATCCCGCCCGAGAGCATGTGCGTGGCGTAGGTGTGCCGCAGCGTATGGGGCGTGATGCCTTCGAAGCCCGCCTCCCGCGCGTAGTTCTTCAGGATCAGCCAGAAGCCCTGGCGCGTGAGCCGCCCGCCCCGCCGGTTCACGAACAGCGCGGCCTCGTTCCGGTTCCGCACCATCTTGGGCCGCACGTGGAAGATGTACTGGCGCAGTTCGTCCACCGCGCGCTGGTAGAGCGGGAGTGCCCGTTCCTGGTCGCCCTTGCCGATGCCGCGCACCGTCACGGGCTCGCTCTCCAGGGCCACGTGCCCCACGTCCAGCGAGACAAGCTCGGTCACGCGCATGCCCGTCGCGTACGCCAGCTCCAGCATCGCCTTGTCGCGCTGCGCCACGGGCGTGCTCTTGCGCGCGGGCTGCTCCAGCAGCTCATCGACCTCTTCCGGCGTGAGCGTCTTCGGCAGCGCCTTCCCCACCTGGGGCGAACGCAGATCCTCGGTCGGGTCGCAGGTCAGGATCCCCTCGGCCGCCATGAAGCTGAAGAACGACTTCACGGCTGCCACTTTCCGCGCGACCGTCGCCGCCTTGTAGCGCCGCTCGCGCAGCTCCTCGACGAACGTCACGAGCATCTCGTCCGTGATGGCGTCCCACGAGCACCCTCCTGCCACCTGGCGAGCGACGCTCTTCTCGAACTGCGCGAGGTCGCTGCGGTAGGCCGAGATCGTGTTCTCTGATGCGTTCTTCTCGACGGTCAGGAACGTCAAGAAGTCAGCAATGCGGGTGTCCATCCAGAACCCCCCTCCAGGACAAGGTTGGAACGCGTGGCCTGCTGTGGGGGGCCAATCGTACGGGTACGCCCATCCCTCGCGCCACAGGACTTGACCACGTTCGGGTAAAGATTTGGCGTTTCTCGGGAGGGCATGTGGGCGGGCAGACGGAGAAATACGCTCGTAACAAAATCGTCATGCTGGTTTCGTGGATGGAGGTTGACGCCTGTCGGAGAATTGGCCCCGTTTAGCCCTTCGTAATCCGCAGCCATCGCCGCTTCCCCACCCGCACCCGCGATCCCACCCGCGCCGGCTCCCGACCGTCCCCCACCACCACCCCGTCCACCGACACCGCCCCCTGCTCGAACAGCCGGCGCGCCTCCCGCCGCGAGGGCGCCGCCCCCGCCTCCACGATCACGTCCATGAGGGGCTGTCCCTCCGCCGCCGGCGCTTCCGGTATCTCCTCCGGCTCCTCGCGCCGCTGCACCGTCCGCTCGAAGTGCGCCTCCGCCGCGGCCGCCGCCTCCGAGCCGTGCAGCTCCGTCACGATCGTGCGCGCCAGCCGCTTCTTCTCGGTCATCGGGTCGAGCTCGTTGTTCGCGAGCCCCTCGATCGTCGCCACCACGTCGCTCCGGTCCAGGTTCGTCGCGAGCTGGAAGTAGTTCCCCAGCACCCCGTCCGGTATCGACATCGCCTTGCCGTACTGCTCCTCGGGCGCCTCGTCCAGCCCGATGAAGTTCCCCGTCGACTTCGACATCCGCATCACGCCGTCGACCCCCACCAGGATCGGCACCGTCACCGGCACATGCTTCCGCTGGCCCGCGTCCTCCTGGATCTTCCGCCCCGCCATCAGGTTGAACAGCTGCTCCGTGGCCCCGACCTGCACGTCGCACTCCAGCGCGAGCGCGTCGTAGCCCTGCATGAGCGCATAGAGAAACTCGTGGAGGTAGACGGCGTCGCCTCGCAGCTGCCGCTCCCGGAAATTGTCGCGGCTGAGCATCTCCGCCACGGTGAACTTCGACATCAGCGCGATCAGGTCAGGCAGGTCCAGCTTCGAGAGCCACTCCGAGTTGTGCCGGACGGTCGTCTTTGATGGGTCCAGCACCCTCGCCGCCTGCGCGAAGTACGTCTCCTCGTTCGCCTTCACGTCCTCCGTCGTCAGCTGCGGCCGGAGCGTGTTCTTGTCCGACGGATCCCCGATCAGCGCGGTCGTATCGCCGATCAGGAGCACGGTGTCGTGCCCGAAGTCCTGGAACTGGCGCAGCTTCCGCAGCGGCACCGCGTGCCCCAGCGTCAGCGAGGTCGCCGTCGGGTCGATGCCAAGGTAGACCCGCAGGGGCCGGTCTTGCTCGAGCAGCTCCCGCAGCTCCCCCTCGAATGCGCGCCGCAGCCCCTCGTCCCCGTACTCCACCCCGCTCATGAGCACGAAGAGCTGCTCGTCCACCGGCGCCATCGTGCGGCTCACGAGAGCAACTCCCGAACGTGTTGCACGTCGGCGGCGATTTGCACCCGCAGCTCCTCCGGCCCCGAGAACGCCTGCTCCGCCCGCACCCGGTCCACGATCGCGATCTCCATCCGTTCGTCGTAGAGGTCGCCCTCGAAGTCGAGCACGTGCGTCTCGATCGAGATGTGCCCTTCGTCGAAGGTCGGGCGCCGCCCGATGTTCGTCGCCCCCAGCAGCTCCCGCCCCGCCACCGTTGCCCGCGTCGCGTACACGCCCAGGGCCGGCAGCGCGCGGTCGGCCGCCACGGAGAGGTTGGCCGTCGGGAATCCGATCGTGCGGCCCCGCTCGAAGCCCCGCACGACCGGCCCCGAGAGGGTGTAGGGGCGCCCGAGCAGCTCCGTCACGCGCCGCATGTCGCCTTCGCCCAGCGCCCGCCGCACCATCGTCGAGCTGTAACGCTCGTCGCCTGCCAGCAGGGGTTCGATCTGGATGACCTCGAACCCGAGCTCCTCCCCGCTGCGGCGCATGCGCTCCGGGGTATCCGCCGGCGCTCCCCGTCCGAAGGCGGCGTCGGGGCCGAGCACCATCAGCTGCATGTTCAGCACCCGGTGGAACGCCTCCGCCAGCTCCTCCGCCGTCACCTCCGAGAGCTCCGACGTGAAGGTCAGCGGCAGCACCCACGAGACGCCCGCCGCCCGCATCAGCCGCAACCGCTCCTCCAGCGAGGTCAGGTAGCTCGGCGTGATGTCGGGTCGCAGCACCGTGACCGGGTGGGGGTGCAGCGTGACCACGCCCGGCGCGAGGCCGCGCGCCTCCGCCTCCTCCCGCAGCCGCCCGAGCAGCCCCTGGTGCCCCCGGTGGACCCCGTCGAACACGCCCATCACGAGCGCGCTTCCCTCCGCGGGAGCGGCGGCCTCCAACTGGGCCAGCGTCAGCGATGGCAGCGAGGTGGTCATGGCTTCCAGGCGGGCGGCGCGACCGCCCCCGCCTCTCCCCACTCTCGCACGATGCCGCCAGCTACACTAGCCACATGCGCCTCCGACTGTTGCTGGCGCTTCTCTGGCTCGCGGTCATGGTCGCGCTCGCGAGCACGCCCAGCCCCGAGGACCCATCCAGCGGGGCCTTCGCCAACGCCGTCCATGCGATCCAGTACTGCGTCTTCGTGATCATCCTGCTCAGTGTCGCCCGAGCCGCCCTTCCGCGCCTTCCCGTCGCCGTCCTGTTCGTCCCGCTCCTGGGCGTTGCCCTCCTCGTCGGCGCCGCTCAGGAGTGGTACCAGTCCTTTCTCCCCTACCGGTCGGCCGATCCCAACGATGTCCTCTTCGATACCGTCGGGGCTGTCGGAGGTCTGCTCCTCGGAACGGCGGTGATCGCCATCTGGGAGCGACGCCCGTGGCGTCAGCTGGCCGCCTTCTGAACGAGCGCCCGCACGCGGATGTCGCCCCAGGACTCCTCCTGCTCGACCTCGCACGACCCGTCCTTGATCAGCTCCAGCAGGGCGACGAAGGTGACGACGACCTCGGTCCGGGTCGTGCACTCCGCAATCACTCGCCGGAACGAGAATGAGCCTCCCCGCCCCCGGAGCCGTGCCCTCAGCGCCTCGACCCGGTCCGCCAGGCTCACCGTGCTCCGCGTGACCGCTCCCGTCGGCTCCTCCGGCAGCCGCTCCAGCACCTCGATCATGACCGCGTAGAGCGCATCCAGGGTCAGTCCGGCGAGCGCGTTCCCGGGAGGAGGGTCGGGGGGCGTTCCTCCCCGCGGGTAGGTGCGCCACCCCGATGCCGCCCGCTCCCCGAGCGCGTCCGCGACTTCCCGGTAGCGCCGGTACTCGAGCAGCAAGGCCACCAGGCCCTCGCCGGGATCCTCTTCTTCCGGCTCCTCCTCGTCCTCCTCCTGCCGCGGCAGCAGCGCCCGCGACTTGAGCTGCAGCAGCTTCGCCCCGATGGACACGAACTCAGCCAGCGCGACGGCGTCCAGGGAGTCGTCCGCGTGCACCGCTTCCAGGTACTGGTCGGCGACGGCCACCAGCGAGACCGTCGTGATATCGAGGTCCTCGCGCTGGATCAGCGTGAGCAGCAGGTCCAGGGGCCCCTCGAAGGTCGGCAACCGGATCTCGGGCATGGCCTCTCGCTGGCCGCTCCCCGCCGGTGCGCCTTCGTCTGACTCGCCCCGTTGCCCCGGCTCCCCGGTATCGGGAACCGTGTGCTCGACAGCAGCGGCTCGGCGAGCGTCGGATTGCATGTTCTCGCGGTTCGCGCCTGCGGGCAACGCGCGAAGGCGCCTCACTCCCCCGCCGGCGAGGCCCCGTTCGTCAGGTCGGTGCGCAGCCTCGTGGCGTCCCGAAGGTAGATGTGCTTGATGTCCTGGGGCGCGACGTCCGTGTTCACGTGCAGCAGGATGCGTACGCACTTCTCCATCGAGCCGGGCACGTTCATCTCGTGCCCGCAGAGGAGCGGCACGTACTTCCAGCCCTCCAGCCGCCGGGTCGCCTCCGCCGGGAACTCCGCATTCAGATCCGGCGAGGTCGTGAAGTGGCAGGAGGCGATGTCGTCCGCCGCCACCCCGTTCTCCTCGACCATCGCCTGCAGCAGCTCGGACGTCCCCTCGAGGATCGCCTCGCGCTCGTTGTCGTCAACCGTGATCGCTCCGCGGATGCCGCGAACCACCATGGACAGCTACTCCCCGGGGATACTCTGCTGGGCGCCGTTCCCGCTGCGCCCCGTCACCCGCTCGATGTACGAGCGGACACGCTCCACGCAGCCCTCGGCGCTCCCCCCTTCGATGGCCGCGATGATAGCAGAGCCCACGGCCACGCCCTCCGCCACGCTTCCGACCTCGGCTACCTGCTCACGCGTCGAAACCCCGAACCCGACCACGATCGGCAGCTCCGTGTGTTCCCGGATCGTCGCGACAAGGGCGCCGATCTCCGGCGGCAGTTCGGACCGCTGGCCCGTCGTCCCCGTCACGCTCACGCAGTAGATGAACGAGTCCGCCACCGAGGCGACCTCCCCCATCCGCTCCTCCGCCGTCGTCGGCGCGATCAGGGGGATGAAGCTCACGCCCTGCTCGGCGCAGGCCGCGCGGAACGTTCCCGCCTCGTCCGGCGGAAGGTCCACGACGATGAAGCCGTCCGCGCCCGCCGCCGCCGCATCCGCCGCCGCCCGCTGCTCGCCGTAGGCCAGCAGCGGATTGTCGTAGCCCATCAGCACCAGCGGCGCCGAGAGGCCCTGGGTCCTCGCCTCCCGCACCATCTCCAGGCAGTCCGCGAACGTGACCCCCGCCGCCACCGCCACCTCGTTCGCCCGCTGGATGGTCGCCCCGTCCGCCAGCGGGTCCGTGAACGGCACGCCCAGCTCGATCACGTCCGCGCCGCCGGCTTCCAGCCCCAGCAGTACGGGAACCGTCAGCTCCGCCGTGGGGAAGCCCGCCATCGTGTAGGCCACGAATGCCGCACGCCCCTCCCCGTTTACCTCCGCGAATCGCGCCCGCAACCGTTCCGACATGCCCTACGCCTCCGTCACCAGCAGAAGGGAAAAGCTAACCGCGTTGAAGATGACGTGGAAGGCCACGCTCTCCCAGAGATTGCCGCGCCGCCAGAACAGCCACGCGAGCACCACCCCGATGATAAAGAAGGGGATCAGGCTCCCCGGGTCCAGGTGTACCCCGCTGAAGACCGCCCCCGAGATCACCGCCGCCGGCCAGAACCCCCACCGCTGCAGCCCCCCGAAGATCAGCCCCCGGTAGAACACCTCCTCCGCCAGGGGCGCCACCGCCACCACCGCGATCCCCGCCAGCACGATCGTGAGGCGGTCTCGCACGATCTCGTACGGCACCGTGCTCTCCGGCTGCAGTACCCCGATGTCGAGCGCGTTCACGATCGTCGCGTAGGCCACCACCATCGCGTAGCACCCCACCACCGCCAGCCCCGGACGCCACAGCTCCAGGGGGTTCACGCTGCCCAGCCCCAGTCGCGATGCCAGCTCCCGCAGATCGTGTCGCGTCACCACCCCCACCATCCCGATCAGGAGCACGTTCAGGGCCAGCGTCGTGCCCAGCCCCAGCGCCAGGGTTGTCTGGTCGGCCTGGATCGTGGGGGCTTCCGGGAGCGCCTCCCCCGCCGCCGCCGCTCGCAGGCGCTCGCCCGCATAGGTTGCGATCTCCCCCGCCTTCCGGAACGTGTCGCCCACGTCCCGCGACTGGAACTCCCCGCCCGAGACCTCCACCAGCCCCACCAGGAGCAGGTTCATCAGGAGGACGACCACCGCCCCCGCCAGCAGCCCGAAGAGGACATGCCTCGGACCCCAGGGCAGGGCCCCGCGCCGCCCCCCGAGGGGCTCCGGCGGCGCCTGCGCGCTCAGAGCGTGACGCCCAGCGCCCCGGCGACCGTGTGCATGTCCTTGTCGCCGCGGCCACTCAGACCGATCAGCACGTCACCGCCCTCGCCCAGCTCCTCCGCCAGCCGGATCGCCGGCAGGATCGCGTGCGAGGGTTCCAGCGCGGGGATGATCCCCTCGCTCCGCGTGAGCCGCTGGAACCCCTCCAGCGCCTCCGCGTCGTCGGCCGCGAGGTACTCCGCCCGCTCGCTCGCCTTCAGCCACGAGTGCTCCGGACCCACGCCCGGATAGTCGAGCCCAGCCGAGATGCTGTGCGTCTCGAGAATCTGGCCCGCGTCGTCCTGCAGCAGGTAGGTGCGGGTCCCGTGCAGCACCCCCGGGCTCCCCGCGACCAGCGTGGCCGCGTTCCGCCCCGGCGCCGACAGCCCCTCACCCGCCGCCTCAACCCCCACCAGCCGCACGGGGTCGTCGATGAAGGGGTGGAACAGCCCGATGGCGTTGCTCCCGCCGCCCACGCAGGCGACCGCCACGTCCGGCAGGCGGCCCGCCTGCTCCAGCATCTGCGCGCGCGCTTCCTGGCCGATGACCGCCTGGAAGTCCCGCACCATCGTCGGGAACGGGTGCGGCCCGATCGCCGAGCCGATCAGGTAGTGCGTCGTGCGCACGTTCGTCACCCAGTCCCGCATCGCCTCGTTGATGGCGTCCTTGAGGGTGCGGCTGCCGGAGTCCACGGGCACCACCTCCGCTCCCAGCATCTTCATGCGGAACACGTTCAGCGACTGCCGCTGAATGTCCTCCGTCCCCATGTAGACCACGCACTCGAGGTTCAGCTTCGCGCACACCGTCGCCGTCGCCACGCCGTGCTGCCCCGCCCCCGTCTCCGCGATGATGCGCGGCTTCTCCAGCCGCTTTGCCAGCAGCGCCTGCCCCAGCGCGTTGTTGATCTTGTGCGCTCCCGTGTGCGCCAGGTCCTCCCGCTTCAGCCAGATTCGTGCGCCACCGACCTCCTCCGTCAGCCGCTCGGCCAGGTAGAGCGGCGTCGGCCGCCCCGCGTAGTGCCGCTGCAGGTCCGCCAGCTCCAGCTGGAAGGCGGGGTCGCGACGCGCTGCCTCGTACGCCTCCTCGAGCTCCTCGTGCGCGGCCACCAGCACCTCGGGGATGTAGCGCCCGCCGAACTCCCCGAATCGTGGGGAGAGATCGCTCCGTGTTTCCGTGCTCATCGTCCTGTCCCCTTCGCCGCGCGGATGAACGCGCGTACCTTCTCGATGTCCTTGACCCCGTCCGTCTCGACCCCGCTGGAGACGTCGACCGCCCACGGGTCGACCGCCCCCACCGCGTCCGCCACGTTCTCCGGCGAGAGCCCGCCCGCCAGCATCAGCGGCAACCGCTCCGCGACCTCGGTGGCCACGGCCCAGTCGAACGTCTCGCCCGTGCCCCCGCGCGCCGCCGCCGATCCCGTGTCCAGCATGATCCCCGCCGCCGCGCCCGGCCTCGCCGCGTCGATTACGTCGTCGGCGGTGGTGTCGGGGTGAACGTGGATCGCCTTCAGCACCGGCGGCCGCACCTCGCGCACGAACTCCTCGTCCTCGCCGCCCGAGAGCTGGATCAGCTCCAGACCCGCGGCCTCCGCGATCTCGTTTGCGTCCTCGATCTCCTGGTCGGCGAACACGCCCACGAGCAGTGGCCGCCAGCGCGCGAGGGCGTCGTCGATCGCCTCGTTCCAGGCCCCGAACCAGCTCGCGCCTCGCACCTCACCCCGCCCCGGCCCCTCGATGCGCGCCACCTCGGGGCTGCGCCTCTCTTCCCGCACCGCCTCAATGATGTCGTAGCACTGCTGCGGTGTGACCTGCCGCCGCGACTCCGCGAACATCAGCCCGATGAAGTCAGCGCCCGCCTTCACCGCCTCGCGCGCCGTCTCCGCGTCGCGCACCCCGCAGATCTTGACCCGCGTCATCGTCCCCGAAGCTCCGCGATCATGGCCGCCGGGTCCGCCGCCCGCATGAGCGCCTCCCCGACGAGCACCGCCTTCGCCCCCACCCCCTCGAAGCGTGCCACGTCCTCGCGCGTATTGATGCCGCTCAGGGCCGCCAGCATCGCCTCCGCGGGTGCGCCCCCCGCCAGCCGGTCGGTCGTCCCCAGATCGACCTCGAAGCTGCGCAGGTCCCGGTTGTTGATCCCCACCAGCCGCGCCCCCACCGCCCCCGCGCGCTCCATCTCCTCCGCGCTGTTCACCTCCACCATCGCCTCCATCCCCAGCTCCCGCGAGCATGCCAGCAGGCGCGCCAGCGTCTCGTCGTCGAGGCAGGCCACGATCAGCAGGACCGCGTCGGCGCCGTGCGCCCGCGCCTCCAGCAGCTGGTACTCGTCGATGAGGAAGTCCTTGCGCAGCAGCCCCGGACGCGCCTCGCCCAGCGTCCCCACCGCCGCCCGAGCCCCCCGCAGGTCGTCGAGCGTGCCCTTGAACCACGCCGGCTCCGTCAGCACGGAGATGCCGGCCGCCCCGCCCTTCGCGTAGCGGAGCGCCTGCTCGGCCGCGTCCATCCCGGGCGCGATATCGCCCTTGCTTGGCGAGGCCCGCTTGATCTCCGCGATCACCGCGGTCGGCGATTCCGCCAGCCGCGCGACGAAGTCGATCGGGGGCGGCGCCGCGCTCGCCGCGCGCTGCAGCTCCCCGGCCGGGAGCGCGGCCTTCGCCTCGGCCACGTCCTCGCGGCGCTTCGCCACGATCGTCTCGAGGATGCTCGGCGAGCTCACGCGACCTCCTGTGTCAGCCTCACGTACGACTCCGCCACCGCCCGCGCCCGCCCCGACGCGATCGACTCCCGCGCCAGCCCCGCCCCCTCCGCGAAGCTCCCCGCCAGCCCTGCCGCCCAGCACCCCGCCCCCGCGTTCAACACGACAAAGTCCGCGACCGGGCCACCCTCCCCCGCCAGCACCGCCCGCAGCGTCCCCGCGTTCTCCTCCGCCGATCCCCCTGCCACCCCGTCGAGCGTCCCCCCCGCGACCCCGAACGTGTCTGGCGTCAGTTCTTCCTCGCGCAACTCGCCCCCTTCCAGGATCCAGGCGTGCGTCGGCGCTTCGGGACTGATTTCGTCGAGCCCATCCGCCGAGTGCACGACCACCGCCCGATCGAGCCCGCGGATGCGGAAGGCCTCGGCGATCAGCGGCCCCAGGTGTGGCGACCCCACGCCCGTGAGCTGCGCCCGCGGGCCGGCCGGGTTCGAGATCGGCCCCAGCACGTTGAAGATCGTCCGTGTTCCCAGCTCCCGCCGTGGGCCGCCCACGTGCCGCATCGCCGGGTGGAAGCGCTGGGCGAAGAGGAACCCGAAGCCGCACCCGTCGATCACCTTGGCCACCGCCTCGCCGCCGATGTCGATGCGCGCTCCCAGCGCCTCCAGCAGGTCCGCCGACCCGCACTTCGAAGAAGCCGCGCGATTCCCGTGCTTCGCCACGCGCCCACCCGCCCCCGCCACCACGAACCCCGCCGCTGTCGACACGTTGAACGTGTCCGCCCCATCGCCGCCCGTCCCGCACAGGTCGACCACGTTCCCGGCTGCGATTGGCTCCGCGTGCCGCTCCATCACCGCCCAGCAGGCGGCGACCACCGCGGGCGTTTCGCCGTGCTGCCGCATCCCCGCCAGGAACGCCCCGATCTGCGCCGGCGTCGCCTCCCCCGACATGATCGTCTCGAGCGCCGCCGCCGCGGCCTCCGGCTCGATGCCGCCCCGGTCGAGCAGCGCCCCGATCGCCTCCTGGATGGCCGTCATCGCGTCCACGTCCCTCCCCTCAGGTCGAGGAAGTTCTGCAGCAGGTCCTTCCCGTGCTCCGTCGCGATCGATTCCGGGTGGAACTGCACCCCCTCGACCGTGAACCGCTCGTGCCGCACTCCCATGATGACACCGCTCTCCGAGCGTGCCGTCACCTTCAGCGACTCCGGGAGGCTTGGCGGGTCGGCCGCCAGCGAGTGGTAGCGCACTGCCGTGAAGGGCTCGGGCAGTCCCGCGAAGACGCCCTGCCCGTCGTGGCTGATGGACGAGGTCTTGCCGTGCTTGATCTCCCCCGCCCCCACGATCTCCCCGCCGAACGCCTCCGAGATGCACTGGTGCCCGAGGCACACCCCCAGCACCGGCACCCGCCCCGCGAAACGCCGCACGATCTCCGTCGAGATCCCCGCCCCCGCCGGCCGCCCCGGTCCCGGCGAGATGACGACCCGCTCCGGGGCCAGCGCCTCGCACGCCTCGACCGCGACCTGGTCGTTCCGGTGCACCACGATCTCCGCGCCCAGCTCCGAGAGGTACTGGTAGAGGTTGTAGGTGAAGCTGTCGTAGTTGTCGATCAGGAGGGTCGTCATCGGTCCAGCCCCCCCTCCGCCGCCAGGTCCGCCGCCACCTCTCGCAGCGCCACCGAGAGCTCCTCGGGGGTGTAGCCGAAACCCCGCCGGTCAAGGTGGAACTTCTCCGCCAGGTAGCCCGTGTCGACCGCCCCCGCCGAGCCCAGGTCGAGCGGATAGGCCGTCCCCGGCTCGCCAAGCAGCACCACCAGGAAGTAGCCGTCGCCGGCCCCGCGAGCGTAGGGCGCCGTCTCCTCCAGCAGGGGCACGAGCGCCAGGTCGATCGCGTTCGCGCGGTAGAACCGCGCCGCTACGTGCGTGACCGCCTTCGCCGGCGCCGCGCCCGTCACGATGTCGCCCCCGCCGCTACGCGCCGGACGTACGCCAGCACCTCCGAGGGGTGCGCCGCCAGCAGGTCCGGGCTCTCCGCCGTCAGCCGTTCCGGCGCCAGCGAGCCCCAGGTCGCCCCGATCGCGTGGCAGCCCGCCCCCCGCGCCGCCTTCACGTCGGCGGGCGTGTCCCCCACGTACGCGATCTGCGCGGGCTCATCGAGCACCATCCGCTCCATCGCCACGAACAGCGGGTCCGGCTCGGGCTTGTGGCGCTCGCAGTCGTCGTGCCCCACCACCGTCGCGAAGCGGTCCAGCAGCCCCATGCGCGTCAGCTCGCCCGTCGCCCCCCACGAGATCTTCGAGGTCACGACCGCCAGCTCGAGCCCGTCCTTCCGCATCGCGTCCAACGTCTCGACGATCCCCGGGAACGGCTCCGGGTCGAAGTCGATCGCGTAGTACCGCTCCCGGTAGCGCTCGGCGAAGCGCAGCCAGTCGTCGCCCATCAGCTCCCGCGAGAGCGCCTCCAGCGTGCGGCCGTTGTGCTCCCGCCAGACCTTCTCCGGGTCGGGCCTCGTGCCGAGGCAGTCCTCGTACGTCCCCGCGAGCGCCTCCATGCGCCCGGGAAGCGTGTTCAGCACCGTGTCGTCCAGGTCCCAGAAGACGGCCCTCATGGCGATGCCTCCGGCCGCGGAATGCCACGCTCGGCGAACATTTCCTCCATGACCGGCCACGCCGAGAGCGCCGCCGGGAAGCCGGCGTAGACCGCCACCATGCGCAGCGTCTCGACCACCTCCTCCGGCGTCGCCCCGTGGTTGAGCGCCCCGTTCAGGTGCGACCGCAGCTGCGCCGTGCGCCCCGTGAGCGCCGCCAGCATCGCCACCACCTCCAGGCTGCGCGTGCGCCGGTCGAGGCGATCCGTGCCCCACACCTCCCCCAGGGCGAAGTCGACCACGTCGTCGGCCAGCTCCGGCGACCGCGCCCGCAGGCCCGCGTGGCGCTCGTCGGGATCGCCCCCGCCCGAGAGCGTGCGCAGGACATCCCGCCCCGCCTCCCGCCTCGACGCAAACGGCCCCACCGACTCGGCCTCCGTCTCGACCCCCATCTCCCGCTGGAGCGCGCTCAGGATGGCGGCGCTGTCGTCGCGTGGCCGGGCCAGCCCGAAGGCCGCGAGGATCCCCGCCCGCACGTGGTCGTCCATCGACACCTCCGCGAGCGCCTCCGGCGCGCTCCACAGCAGCTCGACTCCGTCCCCCGCCGCCGGCTCCCCCTCCCACTCGCTCGTCGCGAACAGGTTGAAGACCATGTGCCCGTCGCCGTCGGGGATGAACAGCGTCTCGTAGAACGCGTCCTCCACCGCCTCCACCGACACGCCCATCTCTCCCAGGATGGTCGCCATCCCCTCGTCCACGTCCTCGTGTTCGGGCTGCAGGTCGCCGCCCGGGAGGCCCCACGCCTCCTCTCCCGCCCCGCGCAGGAGCAGCAGCTCCCCCTCTCGCTCGAGGATCGCCGCCAGGTGGATTCGCTGCGCCATGCTCCTACCCTCCGACCCGCTCAGGGGTCTGCTGGGCCCCTGCCAGCTCTGCCTGGTCGATGGCCCGTTCGAGCGCCAGCGTCTTGTTGACGCTCTCCTCGTACTCCGCCGCCGGTTCTGAGTCGTACACGATGCCGCCGCCGGCCTGCAGGTAGGCGTTGCCGTCCTTCACCACCATCGTGCGGATGGCGATGCAGGTGTCGAGGCTCCCGGCGAAGCTCGCGTACCCCACGGCCCCGGCGTAGATGCCGCGCTTCTCCTGCTCCAGCTCCGCGATGATCTCCATCGCCCGCACCTTCGGCGCCCCCGAGACCGTGCCCGCCGGGAACACCGAGCGGAACGCGTCGTACGGCGTGCGGTCCCCCCGCAACCGCCCCGAGACGCGCGAGACGATGTGCATCACGTGCGAGTACCGCTCGATCTCCATCAGCTGGTCCACGCGCACCGTCCCCGGCTCCGCCACCCGCCCCACGTCGTTCCGCCCCAGGTCCACCAGCATGATGTGCTCGGCCCGCTCCTTCTCGTCCCCCAGCAGCTCCTCCGCGAGCGCGTCGTCCTCCTCGGGCGTCGCCCCCCGCGGCCGCGTCCCCGCGATCGGGTGTGTCGTCACGATCCCGTCCTCCACCCGCACCAGCATCTCCGGCGAGGCGCCCACGATCTGGAAGTCGTCCAGGTCCAGGTAGAACATGTACGGCGACGGGTTCACCGTCCGCAGTTGCCGGTAGATCGTGAACGGGTGCACCGAGGTCGGGCGCCGAATCCGCTGCGAGGGCACCGCCTGGATGACCTCCCCCCCGACCACGTCCTCGCGGATGCGCTCGACCATCAGCTCGTAGCCCTCGCGCCCCACGTTCGAGGCGCCCTGCGCGCTCGCCCTCGCCACCTCCTCCACGTCCTCCACCGGCAGCGCCAGGGGCTGGCTCAACCGCCCCACGATTCCCTCGATGGTGGCCGCCGCTTCCGCGTACGAGGCCTCGATGTCGCCGTCGAGCCGGCAGTGCGCGACTGCCCGGATCGTGTGCCGCACGTGGTCGAACACGACCATCGAGTCGCACAGCAGGAACATCGCCTCGGGGATGCCGACCGGGTCGTCCACATTCGCCGGCACGCGCGGCTCGAAGTGGCGGATGGCCTCGTAGCTCACATAGCCGACCGCCCCGCCCGTCAGTCGCGGCAACCCCGGCAGCTCGACCGCCTTCAGCCCCGCCAGCGCCTCCTGCAGCGGGACCAGCGGGTCGCCGTCGTAGGCCTCCCCCGGGCCCGTGCGGATGACCTGGTACGGGTTCGCCCCGATGAACGAGTAGCGCGCCAGCCGTTCGCCCCCCTCCACCGATTCCAGCAGGAACGAGTGCCGCCCCTCGCGCACCTTCAGGTACGCCGAGACGGGCGTCTCCAGGTCGGCCGCCACCTCGCGGTAGACCGGCACAAGGTTGCCCTCGCCCGACTCCGCGAGCGCCTTCACCTCGTCGAGCGTCGGGTGCAGCATGGCTAGCGGCTCCCGGGCGGGTTGGCCAGGTAGTCGATCGCCATCGCGTCCCGCACCATCGCGATCGTCTCCTGCGCCGTTGCCCGCGCCCGCGAGGTCCCCGCCTCGAGTGCGTCCCGCACCTCGTCCATGTGCGCCTCGTAGTACGCCCGCCGCTCCCGGAACGGGTCGAGCAGGTTGTTCAGGGCGACCGTCAGCTTCTGCTTCACCTCCACGTCGCCCACACGGCCCTCGACATAACGCTCCTTCAGGTCGTTCACCTCGTCCACGTCCGGGTTGAACGCGTCGTGGTACATGAACACGGGGTTGCCCTCCACGTGCCCCGGGTCCGTCGCCCGCAGCCGTGTCGGGTCCGTGAACATGCCCCGCACCTTCTTCGTGACCGTGTCGGCGTCGTCGCGAAGCTCGATCGTGTTGTTCAGGGACTTGCTCATCTTCGCCTGGCCGTCGAGCCCCACCAGCCGCGGGACGCGCCCCACCAGCCCCTCGGGTTCGGGGAACACCTCGCTGAACTGCCGGTTGAAGCGCCGCGCCAGCTCGCGCGTCATCTCGATGTGCGGCAGCTGGTCCTCCCCCACGGGCACCAGGTGCGCCCGCGGCATGAGGATGTTCGCCACCTGCATCACCGGGTAGGTGAAGAACGCCACCGGCACCGACTTCTTCCCGAAGTCCGCCATCTCTGCCTTCAGCGTGGGGTTGCGCTGCAGCATTCCCAGGGGCAGGTACCAGCTCAGCCACGTCGTCAGCTCGGCGTGCTCCGGCACCATGCTCTCGATGACGAAGCAGCTCCCCTCGGGGTCCAGGCCCACCGCCAGCCAGTCCAGCGCCACCTGCCACACCGATTCGCGCACGCGCTCGAAGTCGTCCGCGTAGTCCGAGACCTGGTAGTCCGCGATCAGGAAGTGGCAGTCGTACTCCCGTTGCAGGCGGACCCAGTTCTCGAGCGCCCCGGCGTAGTGGCCCAGGTGCAGCGCCCCGGTCGGACGGATGCCGGTCAGGATTCGCTTCCGCTCGCTCATCGGTTCCCCCTGTCTCGTGCGGTCGCCCTCAGGCGGCCGCCGTCTCGTAGCAGCCGTCGAGGAAACCGAGCAGCCGCTCGCCCGCCCGCTCTGCCGCATCGACGACGGCCTCGCCGTCCTCGCACAGCTCTTCGATGGCCGCCAGCTCCGAGCCCGAGTGGGCCACGTCGGAGACGAGGTGCACGGAGAAGAACTCGAACTGCTCGGGCAGCAGCTCGTAGTGCTCCGTGAGCCCCTTGATCTTCTCCCAGGCCACGCCCGGCACCTGGGATTCGTAGGCGTAGAGCGCCGCCAGCGCCTCCGCCACCGGCGCGTTCGCCGAGACGTCCGCGAAGTGCTCGATCAGCGCAGCCGTCTGCGGGTGCGGCTCCGCCCCCTCGACCTCCTCGCGGGAGACGCCCAGCGCCGCCGCGAACTCCAGCCAGAGCGCCGGATGGTTCCGCTCGCCGTGCTCCTCGTCCCAGAGGTTTTCGAGCAGGAGCTGCCGGATCGCCGGCGACTCCGTGCGCGCATGGATCGCGCTCAGGAAGCGCGGGAACGCCCGCTCGAAGTGGTAGTACTGGCGCGCGTAGTCCTGCAGCCGCTCCTGCTCGAGCGTGCCCGCCGTCCACGCCTGGTAGAACGGGTGCGCCAGCAGCGACCTCTCGCCGATCGCCTCCCGCAGCCGCGTCTCCAGCGCCGTTCCCGTGTCCGTCATCGTCATCTCCGACCCTCCTTGGTCTGGTTGTGCAAATTCTTGGAGTTCTCCCTCGCCGCCCCGTGTCCCCCCTCGCGGCGCTTAGGCCGCCGGCCGGTACCACGAGAGGCGTTCCCAAAGAAAAACCCCCGGTCCCAAAGGACGGGGGTTCCCGCGGTGCCACCTTCATTCCCCGGCGCGATACGCCGGAGCGCTCAGCGAGCGCGCCTCCGTTGCCGGGGGGTGCGCCCGGGGCCGCTAACGGGGCCCATCCCGCCCCCGCCTACCACCGTCGCCGGCTTCAGCGGGGGAGCTCCCGGGTCCATTCGCCGCTCGCGTGCCTGCCGGGCTTCCACCGTTCCCGGTTCGCTGCCAAGGCCGCCTGAGCGGGTACTCCTCCCGATCGACGCTTCTTCGATTCGATTGTCGTTCGAGCCTAGGTCCGCGCGCCCCAGCGGTCAATGCGCGAACCGGCCCGCTACTGCGTTGGCAGGAACTGGTTGAGCGCCGCCATCGCGTCCGGCTCCGTCAGCAGCGGCGGGTGCGCCGACCCCTCCACCTCCACGACGCGCGCATCCGGGTGCTCGCGGCCCATCTTCGCCGCCGTCTCGCGGCTCAGGATGTCGCTGTGCTCCCCCCGCAGCACGAGGATGGGGCATTTGATCGACGTGTACCGCCGCCAGAGCTCGTCCTGCTCGGGCACGCCCATGCCCACGTGGCGCGCAGCCGGATCCATCTTCCAGACGTACAGGCCGCTGTCGCTCAGGCGCACGTTCCAGCGCGCGTAGTCCGCCACGCGGTCGTCCGAGAGCCGGGCTGCCGCCGGGAAGTGCTCCTTGTAGTAGTCCACCACGGCCTTCAGGTTGGGGAACGCTTTCGGCGTCGTGTCCGTCCGGTCGCTGATGCGGCCAACGCCGCTGTTGTCCAGGTCCGGACCGATGTCGTTCATCACGAGCGCCGACACGCGCTCAGGGTGGGCCGCCGCGTACGCCATCGCGACCCCGCCGCCCATCGCCGTCCCCACCACCGCGAACCGCTGCAGGCCCAGCGACTCGCGTACCGCCTCCACGTCGGCCACGTACACGTCCTGCGTGTACTCGTCGTGCGGCCCCCAGGCCGATTCGCCCCGGCCCCGGAAGTCCAGCGCGAACACCTGGAAGCGCTCCGCCAGATCCGTCGCCACGCGGTCGAACATGCGCGCCTGGCCCACGAGGTTGTGCAGCAGGATGACGCTCGGCGCCGTCGCCGCCCCCCGGGCAATCAGGTGCTGCCGCAGCCCATTTGCTTCGACGAAGATGTCCCGGACCCCGAACGCGCTCGTCATGGCTCGCCTCCTGTTGTCTCTCCTCCGATTGTACGGAATCTCCGGGCGAGAACGTGAAAGCGCGCTTCCACGTTCTCAGATTGGCTGCCGCCCCGCGTACCCCGTCTCGATCGGGTGCCAGTAGGCCAGCTCGGTCTCGCTCAGTTCGAAGCAGAGCAGCACCACCACGCCGTCCCGCTCGTGCGGGAAGTCGATAAGCCCCCGCGCCGGGTCCTTCAGCTGGATGCCCCACTCATCGAGCTGTTCCATGCATTCCCGCAGGGTCGCCTCGTGCTGCGCGCGCATCTCCGCGCTTGCCGGGGCCGCCAGCGGATGACCGTCCGCCATTGCCGCCCGCCGCTCCGCCTCCTCCTGCGCGCGCGCCCCCCGCAGTGCGCCGAACGCCTCGCGCAGGCGCTCCAGCACCGGCCGTACCTGCGGCAGGAGCGCCCGCGCCTCCTCCACGCTGAACAGCCGCACGTCAGACGAACAGGTGGAGCGGCATCTGCTCGGGAAGAACCGTCTCCCCCGACTCCACGGCCGCCAGCCCCGCCAGCTCCTCCTCCACCCCCGGCCCGATGATGACGTTCCGCCCGATGACCATGCCCGCCGGCACCACCGCGCGCTTCCCCACGATCGAGATGCCGCAGTCCACGATGTCGGGCCGCGCCCGGTTCACCACCGACTCGTCCCCCGCCCCCACCGTCGCCCCAGGCCCCACCTCCACGTCCTTGTCCAGGATGGCCCGGTCCACCACCGCCCCCGAGCGGATCACGGCGTCGTGGCAGACGATCGAGTCCCGCACGACCGCCCCTGCTTCCACCACCACCCCCGGCGAGATCACCGAGCGATCCACCACCCCGTCGATCTGCGCTCCCGGGCAGATGAGCGAGTCGCTCGGCGCCGCGTTCGCTCCGAACCGCGCCGGGACGACCGGCGGCATCGCCGACCGCAGCGGCGCCTCCTTGTTGGAGAGGTCGAGCGGCGGCCGGTTCTGAATCAGGTCCATGTTCGATTGCCAGTACGCCTCGATCGTGCCCACATCGCGCCAGTAATCGAGGTACTGGTATCCGAACACCCGCAGCCGCTCGAAGATGCGCGGCACGATGTCCTTGCCGAAGTCGTGCGAGCTCGCGTCGCCCAGGCTCGCGTCCTCCTGCAGCGCTTCGATGAGCACGTCCCGGTTGAAGCAGTAGATGCCCATCGAGACCCACGGCGATTCCGGATTCGCGGGCTTCTCCTGGAAATCGACCACGCGCCCGCTCCCGTCCAGCTCCAGCACGCCGAAGCGGTGCGCTTCCTCCAGCGGCACGGAATACACGCCCACCGTCACGTCTGCCTGCCGCTGCCGGTGATAGGCCACCAGGTTCCGGTACGACATCAGGTAGACGTGGTCCGCCGAGAGGATCAGCACCTCCTCCGCCTGCGATTGCGCGATCAGGTAGAGGTTCTGGTACACCGCGTCCGCCGTCCCCTGGTACCAGTCCATGTCGTCGCGCCCCAGGTAGGGCTGCAGGATCTCCAGGTGCCGGTCCGGGGTGTCGTATCCCCAGGCCCGGCCCGACCCGATGTGGTTCACAAGCGAGCGCGGCCGGTACTGCGTCAGCACCGCCGCCCGGTCGATGTCGCTTGACGCGCAGTTGCTCAGGGCGAAGTCCACGATCCGGTATTGCCCCCCGAAGACCACCGCCGGCTTGGCTCGCTGCTCCGAGAGCACCGAAAGCCGGTCGCCCTGCCCGCCTGCCAGAATCAATGCCAGTACGTCACGCATGGACCTGCATTCTAAGCACGCGCGCGAACGGACCTTGAGCGCCGACCGGCTATGCTGAGGCGGTGAGGTCCTGCAGGGTCGCCCTTGCCCAGATCAACACCACCGTCGGCGATATCGACGGCAACTGCGCGCGCATCCGCGAGGGCATCGCCGCCGCCCGCGAGGCCGGCGCCGCCATCGTCGCCTTCCCCGAGCTGGCCGTTACCGGCTACCCCCCCGAGGACCTCGTCCTGCGCCGCTCCTTCTGCGAGGCCTCCCGCGCCGCCGCCGCCGCCCTCGCCCCCGAGACCGCCGGCATCATCGCCGTCGTCGGTTTCGTCGATACCGCCGCCGGCGAGCCCTTCAACGCCGCCGCCGTCTTTGTCGATGGCCGGTGGGCCGACACCTACTACAAGCGCCTGTTGCCCAACTACGGCGTCTTCGACGAGGAACGCTACTTCGGGCGCGGCCTCGCGACGCCCGTCTACCGCGCCGGCGACCTCGCCTTCGGCGTCAGCATCTGCGAGGACATCTGGGATCCCGACGGCCCCGTCGCCGGCATGGCCCTGGGCGGGGCCGACCTGTGCATCAACATCAACGCCTCCCCCTACCACCGCGGCCGCGGCGCCGAGCGGGCCGCCATGCTCGCGACCCGCGCCGGCGACAACCGCATCGCCATCGCCTACGTCAACGCCGTCGGGGGGCAGGACGAGCTCGTCTTCGACGGTCACTCCGTGGCGCTCGATGCCCGCGGCGAGGTCGTTGCCACTGGCGCCCAGTTCCGCGACGAGCTCCTCGTCGTCGATCTCGAGCTCGACCAGGCCGCCCGTAGCGCCCCCGGCCACGACGACCCCCCCGGTGACATCCGCGAGATCGAGCTGGACTTCACCCCCGACCTCGCCGCTCCCGCCGAGCCCGCCCGTCCCCACGCACCACCCCTCCCCGACGAGGCCGAGGTCTGGGAAGCGCTCGTCCTCGGTACCCGCGACTACCTTGCCAAGACGGGCTTCACGAAGGCCTACATCGGCCTCTCCGGCGGCATCGACTCAAGCGTCGTCGCCGCCGTCGCCGCCGATGCCCTCGGCCCCGACAACGTGACCGGCGTCTCCATGCCCAGCCGCTACTCCAGCGACCACAGCGAGAGCGACGCCCACGCGCTCGCCCGCAACCTCGGCATCGACATCCTGACCATCCCCATCGAGCCCGCCCACGCCGCCATGCTGGAGATGCTCGCCGAACCCTTCGCCGGTACCGAGCCCGGCCTCGCCGAGGAGAACCTGCAGTCGCGCCAGCGCGGCAACATCCTCATGACCCTCGCCAACAAGTTCGGGGCCCTCGTCCTCACAACCGGCAACAAGAGCGAGATGGCCACCGGCTACGCCACCCTCTACGGCGACATGGCCGGCGGGTTCGCCGTGCTCAAGGACGTGCCCAAGACCCTCACCTACGACATCGCCCGCTGGCGCAACACCGCCGCCGGCCGCGACCTCATCCCCCGCAACGTCCTCGAGAAGCCCCCCAGCGCCGAGCTCCGCCCCGACCAGCTCGACGCCGACTCCCTGCCCCCCTACGAGGTCCTCGACCCAATCCTCGAAGCCTACGTCGAGGACGACAGGAGCGGCCCCGAGATCGTCGCCATGGGCTTCGACGAAGCCACCGTCCGCCACGTCCTCGCCCTCGTCGACCGCAACGAATACAAGCGCCGCCAGTCCCCACCCGGCGTCAAGATCACCCCCCGCGCCTTCGGCCGCGACCGCCGCCTCCCCATCGCCAACCGCTACCGGGACTGGTAGCGGCCTCTACTCCCCAGCCGCCCCCGCCTCGACAGGCGCGTACCGGCGCAGCGCCTCCTCCAGCTCGCTCAGCAGACCCCGCGCCCGCGCAATGTCAACGAGCGCCACGGCGACAAACTCAGGTCCCCCCTCCTCCACGACCCCCTCCAACACGGCCTCCAGGTAGGAGAGCTGGTCCTCGTCTGTCTGCAGGTGGTCCACAACGTCCCAGGGGAAGGTCTTCACGCGTGCCATGTCGCTAACCCTCCCGAACGCCCTTGGCGAGTTCCAGCGCCCTCGCGATGTCCTGCCGCTGACTGCCCTTGTCGCCGCCAGCCAACTGGCGAGTCTCGACCACGGGGGCCTGGCATTGTACGGAAGCTGGTTTGAAACAACCCTGGAATACGGTCCCCCAACAGCCAACAGCCAACAGCCAACAGCCCCGCCCCAACCCCACCAGCGTACCCCCCCCCACCAAGCAACCCCCCCCCCACCCCACGGAGAAAGCCCGGGTAAACAACCCCCCATACCCCCAACCCCAAAACCCCACCCGCAACAAAAAACCCAAACCCCAAAACCAACCCCCATACAACCCCCACACCCCCAAAATAATACAATACCCCACCAAACAAAAAATACCACCCCCCCAACACCAACAAA
>CAYMDV010000010.1:0-70225 GCA_964389725.1 uncultured Anaerolineaceae bacterium | reverse complement strand
AACAGCCAACAGCCCCGCCCCTACCCCTCCAGCTTCCCCGCCAGCTCCTCGCTCCCCACCCCCAGCCCCTCGTAGAACGCCGGGTTCACCTCCCCCGATGCCACCATCCCCCGCGCGATCACCAGCGCGTCGATCGTCGTGCCGCCCTCCCGCCGCAACGCCCCCGCCGTCATGTTCAGCGCCTGACGCAGGTTCGGGGCCGGCATCACCCGGTCCGAGAGTGGCGTGCTCCCCTCCCCGTGGACCTCCCGCAGCGCGTTCTCCAGTACGTGCGGCGCCGGCAGACCCGCCCGCCCCTCTTCCCGTAGCACGCTCAGCGCGCCCGCCAGCAGGAACTCGACCCCCTCGATCGCCACGTTCAGGCTCGACGCCATGCGCTCGCCTTCCGCCAGCGCCCGCTCGCCGTCCGCCGAAAGCCGTACTTCCGCCATCGAAACGAGTCTACGACACCCCCGAGGATCAACGCCTTACCGCTTCCGAACCGACCACCGACCACCGGTCACCGACCACTGACGTCCAGTCCCCGCCGCTCCGCGCTCGGGGCGAAGTCCAGCACCTCCAGCTCCATTCGCTCCCCCCGCCACTCGCGGCTGAGCGAGTAGACGATGTCCAGCTCGTCCGCCGGCTCCAGGTCCCCCTTGCGGAAGGCGATCCCCGGCCACGTCGAGGCGCCGTCCCGCACCTTCAGCTTCAGGTGGCTCCCGTCCGCACCCACCCGGCGCGCGTCGCGAAGCTCCACGTTGCGGCTCAGCAGTACCGGCCGGCGGTTCCCGTGGCCACACGGCTCGAACTGCGTCAGCCCCCGGATCTCGACCCCCGAGAGGTCGCTCAGCGAAGCCTCCGCGTCGATCGTCATCGTCGGGCGCAGTTCCTCGGGCGAGAGCTGCTCCGCCGCCGTGTTCACGATCCGTTCCCGGAACAGGTCCAGGTGTTCGTTGCGAATCGTGAAGCCCGCTGCCGCCCGGTGGCCGCCGTGACGCACCAGCAACTCCGACTCCTTCCGGATCGCCTTCACGATGTCGAAGTCGCCGAAGGTGCGCGCGCTCGCGCGGCTCGTCTCCGGCCCCTGCTCGTAGACGATCGCCGGGCGGCTGCGCGACTCCACCAGCCGCCCCGCCACGATCCCGATGATGCCTGCGTGCATCCGCTCGCTGCCCACCATCGTCAGCGGGTCGTCGCTCGCCCCCAGCAGCTCCTCCACCTCCAGCAGGCCCTGCTCGCACTCCTGCTGGCGCTGCCGGTTGAGCGCGTCCAGCTCCTCCGCGATTGTCCGCGCCCGCAGCGCCGAGTCCGCCAGCAGCAGGTCGAGCGCCGTGCGCGCGTGCCGCATCCGCCCTGCCGCGTTCAACCGTGGCCCCAGCCCGAACCCGAGCGTCTCCGCCCGGATGCGGTCCGCGCTCGTGCCCGCGATCCCCGCCAGCGCCTCCACCCCCGGCCGCGGCGAGGTCCGCATGTGCTTGAGCCCCGCCGCCACGATCACGCGGTTCTCGTCTTCCAGCGGGGCCACGTCCACCACCGTCCCCAGCGCCACCAGGTCGAGGAAGTCCCCCTCCGGCAGCTCCCGCCCCAGTGATTCGTACAGGGCCTGCAGGAACCGGTACGCCACGCCCACCGCCGCCAGCTCCGTGAACGGGTACGGCGACTCCTCCCGCTTCGGGTTGATGACCGCCAGCGCCTGTGGCATCTCCGGCGGCACCGTGTGGTGGTCGAGCACGATGGAGTCCAGCCCGAGGCTGTTCGCGTGCGCGATCTCCGCCACCGAACTGGTCCCGCAGTCGGCGCTGATGAGCAGTGACGCTCCCTGCTCACGCAGCACGTCGACCGCCCCCACATTGAGCCCGTATCCCTCGCTGAACCGGTCCGGCAGGTAGGGGATCGTCGTCGCCCCCAGCCGCTCCAGCGCCAGCTTCAGCAGCGCGATCGAGGTCACCCCGTCGACATCGAAGTCCCCGAAGAGCGCGATCGTCTCGTGCGCCTCGATCGCTTCCCGTGTGCGCCGCAGCGCCGGCTCCACGCCCGGGAGGAGGAGCGGGTCGTGCCGGGCCTCCAGGTGGGGCTTGTAGAAGCGCTCCGCCGCATCGCGCGTCGTGATGCCCCTGGCGGCCAGCACCGTGCCCACCACCGGTGGGAGGTTGGGGAGCCGTTCCTGGTGCGCGAACGCGCGGCGCAGCTTCCAGCGCGCCGCCGTCGTCATGCCGGGCGCGCTGGCTGGCGGAAGATGAGCGAGCTGTTGTGTCCCCCGAACCCGAACGCGTTCGACATCACCGCGCGCAGCGGCGCCGAGCGCGCCGTGTTGGGCACGTAGTCGAGGTCGCAGTCCGGGTCGGGCGTCTCGTAGTTGATCGTCGGCGGGATGGCGCTGTGCTGGAGCGCGAGGATCGAGATCCCCGCCTCCACCGCGCCCGCCGCCCCCAGCAGGTGCCCGATCGCCGACTTCGTCGAGCTTACCGGCAGCGTGTAGGCGTACTCCCCGAAGACGCGCTTCGCCGCCAGTGTCTCGAACTTGTCGTTCAGCGGCGTTGAGGTGCCGTGCGCGTTCAGGTAGTCGATGTCGTCCGGCGAGGCGCCCGCGTCCTCGAGCGCCGCCTGCATCGCCAGGACCGCGCCCTCCGCGTTCTCCGCCGGCTGCGTCACGTGGAAGGCGTCGCTGGTGGCCCCGTAGCCCGCCAGCTCGGCGAGCACGGGGGCGCCCCGCGCGAGCGCGTGCTCCTCCGCCTCCAGCAGCAGCACGCCCGCCCCCTCACCGATGACGAAGCCGTCCCGGTTCAGGTCGAACGGCCGCGAGGCGGTTTCCGGATCCCTCGACTCCGTCAGTGCCTTGGCAGCGGCGAAGCCCGCCACGATCAGCGGCGAGATCGCCGCCTCCGAGCCGCCCGCCACCGCCACGTCCACGTCTCCCCGCCGGATCATCGCCGCCCCGACCCCGATCGCGTCCGCCCCGCTGGCGCAAGCGCTCGTCACCGAGAAATTGGCGGCCTTCGCCCCCAGCCGGATGCTGAGCTGGCCCGAGGCCATGTCCGGCAGCACCTGCGTCATCACGAATGGGCTCACCCGCCCCGGACCGCGCTCGCGCAGGACTTCCGCCTCGCGCGCCAGCGAGAGCACGCCCCCGACGGCCGTCCCGATGATGGTCGCCACCCGGTGCCCGTCTTCGCCGGGGACCTCGTACTGCGCCTGCCGCAGCGCTTCGTCCGCGGCCACGAAGGCGAACTGCATGAAGCGGTCGGCGCGCCGAGCTTCCTTGCGGTCGAGGAACGCCGTCGGGTCGAAGTCGTTGACCTCCGCCCCCACCACATCCCCGAAGCGCTCATCGGAGAAGGCTTCGATCAACCCGACGCCCGAGCGCCCGGCGAGAAGCCCTTCCCACGTTGCCTGCGCATCAAGCCCGAGGGGTGTGACCATGCCCAGACCGGTAACGACAACGCGCCTGTTCATGTCTGCCCCGTCGAGACACGAGTATACATCAGGGTGAAGCGATCTCCCGGACAACGCTCGGTAGCCGCGCCGCAATCTCGCCCGCCAGCAGACCGCTGTCGCCGTACTCGGATCGGTGCGCCTCGCCCACCGCCGCGTGCAGGTACACCCCCAGGCCGGCCGCCTCGAAGGCCTCCAGCCCCTGCCCGAGGTAGGCGCCGATCATCCCCGCGAGCACGTCCCCGCTCCCCGCCGTTGCCAGCAGCGGGTTCGCGAAGGGTGAGATGCGCGCCCGCCCCGCCGCGTCCGCCACCACCGTGTGCGCCCCTTTCAGCACGACCACGCAGCCGTACCGCCCCGCCGCCTCCCGCGCCGCCCCCACGCGGTTGTCCTGGACCTCCGCCACGCTCGAACCCAGCAGCCGCGCCATCTCCCCGGGATGCGGCGTCAACACGGCGCCCGCGGGCGTGCGCTCCGCCCCGTCCTCCAGCGCCGCAAGCGCGTTCAGCGCGTCCGCATCGATCACCACCCGTCCCGCGATGTCCTCCGCCGCGTCCGCCAGCAGCGCCCAGATGAGCGCGCGCGTCTCGCCCGTGTGTCCCAGCCCCGGACCCACCACCCCCGCATCGAACGCCGGCCACTCCTGCCGCAGCGCCACCGCCGCCTCCCCCGTCAGACCCCCGTCCTCGGCCGCTTCCTGCGGGAGCCACGTGGCCTCCGCCGCCCCCGCCCCGATGGACGCGATGATCGGCTCCGGGCACGCGATCGTGACCAGCCCCGCCCCCGCCCGGTAGGCCGCCGTCGCGGCCAGGGCCGGAGCCCCCCGGTAGCGCGAGCAACCCCCTACCACCAGCAACCTGCCGAAGGTGCCCTTGTTCGCGTCCTCGGGCCTGGCCGGCAGCGCCTCGCGCACCCACCGCGAGGTGATCAGCTCCAGCGAGGCCGCCTCCATCGCTTCCGGCGGGATGCCGATGTCGACCACCTGCACGCGGCCCACCACCCCGCTCCCCATCGCCTGGTACATCCCCACCTTCGGCAGCCCGAACGTGACCGTCACGTCCGCAGCCACGGTCAGCGCGTCGACCCCGCCCCCGTCGGCGTCCAGCCCCGTGGGCAGGTCGATCGCCAGCACCTTCGGCGCCGGCGAAGCCTTGAGCGCCCCGGCCAGCGCCGCCAGCGCCACCCCGATCGGCTCGTCCGCCTCCAGCGGTCGCGCCTTTCCCACCCCCAGCAGCGCATCGATGACGAGGTCCGCATCGGCCATCCGCGCCAGCGCCGCGGGCACGTCGTCCCCCTCGACCAGCGCCAGCTCCCGCGCCGTCAGCTCCGCCAGGTTCGAGTCCTCGGCGCGGCCCCGGGGCGCCACCACCGTCACCTCCGCCCCCCAGTCAAACAGGTGCCGGGCCGCTACGAGCCCGTCCCCGCCGTTGTTCCCCGGCCCTGCCAGCACCACGATCCGCCGTCCCTCGAGCGTTCCCAGCAGCATCCACGCTTCCTGCGCCGAGGCGAGCCCCGCCTCCTCCGTCAGCTGCGCCTCGGTGGCGCCCGCCTCGATGGCGGCGCGCTCCATCGCGCGCATCTCCTCGACTGTCACCAGCTTCACGCGAGCTTCTCCTGTCCTGTTCGAGGCCTGTATCGGGCGAAGGGGCGACCTCGGCGTGCCTGCAGGTTCACCGCAGCCCCTCCTCGCGGACGAGCCGCTGCGCCGCCTCGCCCATGCGCGGTGTGTCCTCCGCCTCGGTCAGCGCCCGTTCGCCCACGACCGAGGCCATGGCGAACTCCTTCGAGTGCGTCAGGCTGATGTCGAGCCCGCGCAGCTCGATGCGCTCCGCCCGCCCGGCCCCCCGGCGGTAGAGGAACACGAGCGGCTTCCCCCGGCGGTTCGGCAGAACCTCGATGTCGCGCCACCCGACCCCGCGCACGCCCGTGCCCAGCGCCTTCATCACCGCTTCCTTGGCCGCGAACCGTGCCGCCAGTTCGGGCACGCGGCCGCGGCAGTGGCGCACCTCGTCCTCGGTGAAGACGCGCCGCAGGAAGCGCTCCCCGTGCCGGTCGAGCACCTTCCTCACCCGTGCGATCTCGATGATGTCGATGCCGTGGGCGAACTTCCGCGCCATCCCACGATCCTAGCCCCTCGCCTTCCCCCACGCCCGGAACGTACCCTTGCCCCATGACCGCCACCATCATCGACGGACGCGCCATCGCCGCCGACCTCCGCGCCGAGCTCGCAGGCGAGGTTGCCAGGCTGACCGCCCTCGGCGTCACGCCCGGCCTCGCCGCCGTCCTCGTCGGCGACGACCCCGGCTCCGTCAGCTACGTCACCGCCAAGGCCGAGGCCTGCGCCGAGATCGGCATCTTCTCCGAGACCATCCGCCTCCCCGCCGGCATCTCCCAGGAGGCCCTGCTCGAGCGCATCGCCGCCCTCAACGCCGACGAGCGCTTCCACGCCATCCTCCAGCAGCTCCCCCTCCCCGCCCACATCGACGAGCGCGTCATTCTCGACGCCATCACCCCCACGAAGGACGTCGATGGCCTCCACCCGACCAACCTCGGCCGCCTCCTCCGCGGCGAGAGCGACGGCCCCATCCCCTGCACCCCCCACGGCGTCATGCACCTCCTCGCCACCTCCGGTGTCGACCCCGCCGGGAAGCACGCCGTCGTCGTCGGGCGCTCATCGCTCGTCGGCAGGCCCCTCGCCGTCCTCCTCTCCAACAAGGCCGCCGGGGCGAACGCGACCGTCACCATCTGCCACACCGGCACCACCGACCTCGCCGCCCACACCCGCACGGCCGACATCCTCGTCGTCGCCGCCGGCCGCCCCGGGACCGTCACCGCGGACATGGTGAAGCCCGGCGCCACCGTCATCGACGTCGGCACGAACCGTATCGACGACGCCTCCCGCAAGCGTGGCTGGCGCCTCGTCGGCGATGTCGACTACCCGGGCGTCTCCGAGGTCGCCGGACGCATCACCCGGGTCCCCGGCGGCGTCGGCCCCATGACCATCGCGATGCTCCTCGCCAACACCGTCCGCGCCGCCCGCGTCGCCGCCGGCGGGTAGACCCCGCTGGCCCCTCGCCCCGTTCCTTGGGACACTGAGCCCCATGCACCAGCTCCTGACCCAGGCCCGAGAACTCCTCCTGCGTATCTCCGACACCCTGGTGCGTCTTTGACCTCCCCGTAGCGGAAGAACGACTCGCCGACCTCGAAGCCAGCTCCGCCGAGGCCTCCTTCTGGGACGACGCCGACAACGCCCGCGCCGTCATGCAGGAGATTGCCTCCCTGCGCGAACGCGTCGAGACCTGGCGCGGCGTCGAGCAGCGCGCCCGTGACCAGGCCGAGCTCATCGAGCTGGCCATCGACGAGGACGACGACTCCTTCGCCGAGCAGGCCACCGCCGATCTCGCGACGCTGGAAACAGAGCTCGAACGGCTTGAGTTCGAGCTCCAGCTCTCGGGCGAATACGACCACCGCGATGCCATCCTCGCGATCCACGCCGGCGCCGGCGGCACCGACGCCTCCGACTGGACCGAGATCCTCCTGCGCATGTACCTGCGCTGGGCCGAGGCGCGCGGCTACGCCACCGAGATTCTCGATACCGCCGAGGGCGAGGAGGCGGGCCTCAAGAGCGCCACCATCGAGGTGCGCGGCCCTCTCGCCTACGGCTACCTCGCCAGCGAGCGCGGCGTCCACCGCCTCGTCCGCCTCTCCCCCTTTGATGCCGCCCACGCGCGCCACACCAGCTTCGCCAAGGTCGAGGTCATGCCCGAGGTCGCCTCCACCAGCGAAGTCGAGGTGAACCCCGACGACATCCGCGTCGATGTCTTCCGCGCCAGCGGCCACGGCGGCCAGAACGTCCAGAAGAACTCGACCGCCATCCGCATCACCCACCTCCCCACCGGCATCGTCGTGACCTGCCAGAACGAGCGCTCCCAGCACCGCAACCGCTCCAGCGCCATGAAGGTGCTCGAGGCCCGCCTGCTCGAGCGTGAGCTGCTCGCCCAGGAGGAGGAGCGCGCCCGCCTCAAAGGTAAACATGTGGATATGGGCTGGGGAAACCAGATCCGAAGCTACGTCCTCCACCCCTATAAGATGGTGAAGGACCACCGCACCGAGTTCGAGACGAGCAACACCACCGCCGTGCTCGATGGAGACCTGGACAACCTGATGGAAGCCTACCTGCGCGCCGGTATGGGAGAAGACGCGTGAGACCTGCCCTCCTCCTGGGTTTGCTGGCCCTGCTGGCCGGCCTCGTCGTTGGCCTGCCTTCCCCTGCCCCCACCTCCGCCCAGTCCCCCGAGTTCACGACTGCCATCACGAATGCGTACCCCCAGTTCCTCCACTTCCGCCTCACCGGCGCCGCTCCCACTGAGGTCACCGACGTCAGCCTGCGCTACCGCGTCGTCGGTGCAGGCTCCCTCGCCCGCGCCAAGCCCGAGGAGTTCATTTCCGCCACCGACCTCGACGTCGAGGTTCGCGTGTCCACCGGCACCCTCGGCTTCATCCCCGTCGGCAGCGAGTTCTTCTATCACTGGGAGGTCGTCCTCGAAGACGGCACGGTGATCGAGACCGAGGAGGAGGGCTACGTCTACCTCCCACCCCAGGAGGACTGGCAGAGCGTTCACAACGACTTCTTGCGCGTCTACTTCCACGGCGACCGCGAGTCCATCGCGCTCCGCTACCTGGAGGCCGCCGAGCGCACCTACGAGCGCATGGCCAGGCTCCTCCAGACCGAGCTCAGGGTCGTGCCCGTGATCACCGTCCTCTTCGCCTCCGAATCCGACCTCGAGGAGGCGCAGCCCTTCCGCAGCGAGGTCTACGACGCCGCCACCTTCCTCTGCGGCAGCCAGGTCGCGATCAACATCATCTTCGTCATCGACCGCAGCTGCGGGACCCGCGACCGCAGCGACACGCTCCGCCACGAGTTCACCCACATCCTCGTCGAGGAGGCCGGCGAGAGCGCCCTCGGCAAGGTGCCGTCGTGGCTCAACGAGGGCACCGCCGTCTACTCCCAGACCGAGCCCGGCCGGGGCTTCACGGACCCCTTCGAGGTCGCCCTCGCCGTTGACCGCCTCATCCCCTTCAGCGTCATGGTCTCGAGCAACAACGACCCCAGCGACGTCGGCCTCTTCTACGGGCAGTCCTACCAGATGGTCCGCTTCCTCATCGACCAGGGCGGCCGGGACGACTTCGCCCGCCTCTTCGCCACCATCAAGGCGGGGAACCGCTTCGACCGCGCCATCGAGATGGTCTACGGCTGGACGATCGCCGAATTCGAGGCGGCCTTCCGCGACTTCCACGACCTCCCGCCCCGGGAGCCCACCCCCGTCCGCGAGCAGCCCGCCTCCACCCCCGAACCCACCGAGGCCCCGGAGCAGGCCGAGCCCGAGCCGACCCCTGCCCCCACCGAGGCCCCCGAGCAGGTCGAGCCCGAGCCAACCGCGGCCGCGACTACACCCCCCCAGTCCACCGGCGACGGCGGCGGCCGCGACCTGAGCAACGTCGCCCTCGGCGCGATCGCCGGCGCGGCCGTAATCGCGCTCCTCGCCATCTTCGTCTTCCTGTTCTCGATCATGCTGGGGAACCGTGGCGGTCAGGCCGCACCTGCGACTGCCCCCGAACCTCCGCCCACCGAACCCTCCGGGCCGCTCGCCAGCTCCACTCGCGAGGCAACGTTCGACGCCAGTTCGCGCTCCGAGGAACCACCTCCCCCCGAACCCGAGCCCGAGGAAGAGCCCGAGTTCGACGAGTGGGGCCCCCGCTCCGGCTAGCCCTGCTCCGGCGCTTCCCGGTCCTGTTCGAGCATCGCCAATTCGGCCAGCAGCTGTCGTTTGATGGCGTCAACGCGCCGTCGTTGCTCGGGGCTGAACCCCTTGGTCAGTTCCCTGAACGGGTGGTGTCCTGTCACTGCGAAACTCCGCTCAGCAAGTGTCCCGCGGATCGGCCCTGTATTGAAGGCTAGCCCTCCTCTACCGCCTCCCGGTCCTGCTTGCGCAGCGCCCTCCCCACGATCACCCAGCGCTGCAGCGCCGTTGCATTCGCCAGCACCGCCAGGATGATGATCACCACCGTGAGCCCGTTCGCCAGCAGCCCGATCCCCAGTAGCAGGACCCGCTCCTGCCGCCGGAAGAGCCCCTCGCGCGTCGTGACCCCCAGCGCCTCCCCCCGCGCCCGCACGTAGCTCACCGCGATGCTCCCGAAAAGGGCCGCATACGCGAACCCGGCCTGCAGGTCCTCCCCCCGCTCCGCGAAGTACCAGATGCACGCCGCCAGCACCAGCGCCTCGCCGATGCGGTCCATCACCGCGTCGAGCAACGCCCCGTAGGGCGTCGCCTGCCCCGTCGCCCGCGCCACCGCCCCGTCGACGAAGTCCATGGCGCTGAATCCGAGGAACACCGCCCCTGCGATCAGCAGTCGCTCCTCCGTGATCAGCCAGGCCGCCACCCCGCTCCCCGCCACCCCCGCCAGCGTGATCATGTTCGGCGTGATGCCGAGCCTGCCGATCCCCCGCCCGATGGCCCCGCTCGCCGCCGCCGGGATGCGTTCGGGCAGCAGCTTCGGCCCGCGCCCGCTCACGCCCGCGTCGGCTCCCGCTGCGTCGCCTGCGAGGCCTCCACCTGCCCCCGTTCGTAGAGCAGCCGCTCGTAGTAGGCCATCACCCGCCGCGCCACGTTCTCCCAGCTGTAGTGCGCCGCCTGCGCCTGCCCCTGCTCCGCCAGTGCCTCCCGCAGGTCGTGGTCGTGTCGAAGCCGCAGCACCGCCTCGGCGAGCGCCTGGTCGTCCTTGGGGGGAACAAGTAGCCCGTCGACCTCGTTCGTGATCACCCCCGCGAACCCCTCGATGTTGCTGGCCACCACGGGCACGCGCGCCGCCATCGCTTCCAGCAGCGCGATCCCCTGGCTCTCGTTTCCCGTCGCCGGCGAGCAGAAGGCGTGCGCGCTGTGGTGATAGCGCGGCAGCTCGCCGTAGGGCACGTTCGAGCGGAAGACGACGTTCTCGTCCTCCCCCATGATGCCCTCGTAGCGCCGGAAGTTGCCCGCCCCCACGACGATCAGGCGGCTCTGCGGCTCCACCTCGCGGATGCGCCGGAACGCCCGTAGCGCGTACTTCAGCCCCTTCCGTTTCTCCGGGCGCCCCACGAACAGCAGGTTGAAGGAGCCGTCGTCGAACTCCGGCAGGGGCTCGTGCTCCCCCGCGAAGTGCCCGAAGTCGATGCCGTTCGGGATCAGGTTGAAGTACCCGGGGAAGTACCGCCCCACCAGCCGCGACGCCGCCGGCGAGACCGCGATCTTCCCGTCCAGCCGGCGGAACCAGCGCCGAATCAACGGTCGTGTGTACCCGTAGAAGCGGTTCCCGCCGTCCTTCGCCGCGTGGAACGTGCCCACGTTCGCCGCCTGCGAGTGCCGCAGCACCTGGTAGGGCAGCAGCGGCATCAGGGGCTCATGCAGGTGCACGATCTCGAACGCCCCCTCCCCCAGCAGGCTCTCGATTGCCCGCCCCTTCCAGGTGAAGCTGATGCGCGCCATCGAGCCGCTTGCCGGCACCGCCCGCGGCCGGCCCATCACCACGCAGTCCCCCTCCGCCCCCTCCGGGTCCGAGGCCGGCGCCAGGATCGTGACCTCGTGCCCCCACTGCCGGAACTTCGTGCCGAGTTGGCCGATGTGGCGGTTCACCCCGCTCGGCACGGACCAGTCGTATGGCGATACCAGCGCAATCCTCATCGTCCGCTCACCCAGGTGCCTCGACGTACCATCTTACGGGGCGTCGCCGAGAACCCCCACGCCAGCCCCATCGCCGCCTGCCCCAGCCCGATCTCCCGCAGCGATGGTGGCCGCGAGTGCCCCTCCCGCACCGCCCCCGCCGCCAGCGCCGCATGCAGCTCCTCCGCCGTGCTCCCCTCGAACTCCGTCCACCCCGTTCCCAGCTGGGGTAGGTGGTGGCAGTCGCTCCCGCCGCAGACCGGCAGCTTCCAGAGCGCGGCGTTGCGTTCCGCCGTCCGCCGAGCCGTCACCCGACCCGCGGGGCTCAGGTTCGCCTCGATCGCATCGAACGTGATCCCCTCCTCCCCGCGCCCCACCACCCGGTCGATCGTGCGCCGGCTCAGCGAGCGCGTCAGCCAGCTCATCGGGTGAGCCGCGATCGCGATCCCGCCCTGTGCGTGGATCGCCTCGATCGTCGCCTCCACCGACCGGAAAATCGGAGGCGTCTCCTCGATGAAGAGCGCCAGCAGGTGCCCGTGCCGCGTCGTAATCTCCGCGCCCGGCACAACCTCCACGCGCAGGCCCCGCTTGGCCGCCAGCTCCCGCGCCTCCAGGCCGCCCCGCACGTCCTCGTGGTCGGTGATCGCGATCACGTCCAGCTCGGTCAGCCGCTCGGCTCGCTCCAGCACCGCCTCCACCGACGCCATCCCGTCCGAGATGCGGGTGTGGATGTGCAGGTCGGCCCTACCCACAGGCGTGCACCTCCCAGAAGTCCTCCAGGACGGTCCACTGCCCCGGGTCGCGCCGCAAGTGGGCGCCGAACAGGTCCGCCCAGTGCTGCGCCGCCGCGCCGATCGCCTCCTCCCGGTCTCCCCCCGATGGCACCGTGAACGGCTCGTGGAACCACACCGTCTGATCGTAGGTTCCCCGCCGCGAGAAGAATAGCGGCAGGACGGTTGCCCCCGAGCGCCGCGCCAGCTCCCAGGGGCCCCGCGGAAGCCGCACCCGCCGCCCCAGGAGCGTCGTGCAGATGCCCCCGCCCCCCAGATCGCGATCCGCCAGCAGCGTCACCATCCCCCCCGCCCGCAGCTCGCGCAGAGCTTCCCGGGTGCCGCTCATGTCGACCTCCACCACGCGCCCGCCGGCGATCTCCCGCAGGCGCGTCATCTCCCGCCCCAGCGCCGGAGGGTCCAGCGCCTCCACCAGCTCCACCCAGCGCCGCCCCCGCTCCTTCACCGCGATCAGGGCCAGCTCCGGGTTCCCCGTGTGCGCGCTCGCGACGAGCAAGGGGCCCGGCTCGAACAGCACCGGCACATGCTCCTCCCCCACGATCTGCAGGTGGTCGCGCTCGTAGCTGGAGTGATCCCGGTAGGCCAGCGTGGCCAGGTCGACGTGGTACTTGGCCGCGTTCCGGAACGCCTGGCGGGCCGCCTCCCGGGCCCGCTCCCGGTCCCCGTCGCAGGCCGGCAGCAGGTTCTCCTCGAGCCGCACCCGCGCATGCGTCCGCAGCGTCCACGCGACCCACGCGGCGGCTCCCGCCAGCGCGTACGCCGGATGCGGGAAACGTCCTGCTACCGGCGCCCCCACCTTGAGAGCGGTCAGCGTCAGCGTCCCTTCGATGGCTCGTCCGAGGTATGTGCTTCCCAAAACTCGCGGAACATATACCACTGTTCGGGGTAGCTGCGGACAAAAGCCTCGTGCGCCGTCATGATCGCCTGCGTCAACGCCTGTACGTCGTGCGCGTTGTCCCCGGTCCGCTCGAAGTCCAGGTCGAAGTTCGAGAGCACGTCGATCCGCCCCGCCCCTCGCCGCGGGAAGGCCACCGCCCCCACCGCCGCCCCCGTGTGCAGCGCCAGCCGCGCCGGTCCCGCCGGCACCTCCACCTCCTCCCCGAAGAACCGCACCCGCACGCCCCCCTCGCTCAGCGGCCGGTCGATCAGCGTGGCCACCATCTCGTTCCGCCGCAGGGACCGCACCAGCGAGGGCCCTACCTTCTCCATCTTCACAAGCCGCACGCCCAGCGCCTCCCGCCCCCCCACCACGAGTTCGTCCAGCCTGGGATTCCCGAACGTCTCCCCCACCACCGTGAGCGAATACCCCCGCGCCGCCGCGATCGTCGCCCCGAGGTCCCAGTTGCCGAAGTGCATGGGCGCGACCACCGCCCCCCGGCCCCGCGCCAGCCCCCGGTCGAGCCCCTCGAATCCGGGCGTCTCCACACCCACCGCCAGGCGCTCCGCCGGCGAGAGGGTGCCGCTCCCCGCGAACTCCACCATGTAGCGGAGGTAGTTCGCCAGCGACGCCCGTGCGATCCGTCGGCGCTCCCCGGCGGTCGCTTCCGGCAGCACGCGCTCGTAGTTGTGCGCCATCGTCTGCCGGGCCTGGGGCCAGCAGTAGTACATGACGCTGCCCACGAGCCCCGCGATCGCGCAGAGCACCGGCAGGGGAATCACGCGCGTCGCCGCCAGGAGCGCTCGCCACCCCGCGTACGCGAGGGTTCCCGCCCCCCCGGCCTCGACGGCTACGCCTCCGTGATGAACGACTCGACCATGTCGCGGGCCTCGTCGTCGTGGTACTGCACCGGCGGCGACTTCATGAAGTACGCGCTCGGCGCCAGCAGCGGCCCCTTCAGCCCGCGGTCCAGCCCCAGCTTCGCGCAGCGGATCGCGTCGATCACCACGCCTGCGCTGTTGGGGCTGTCCCACACCTCGAGCTTCAGCTCCACATTGAGCGGCACGTTCCCGAAGGTCGTGCCCTCCATGCGGATGTGGCACCACTTGCGGTCGTCCAGCCAGGGCACGTAGTCGCTCGGACCCACATGCACGTCGTCGGCCTGCATCTCGTAGTCGATCTGGCTCGTCACCGCCGAGGTCTTCGAAATCTTCTTCGACTCCAGCCGCGACCGCTCCAGCATGTTCATGAAGTCCGTGTTCCCGCCGAAGTTGAGCTGGTAGGTGCGGTCCAGGTGCACCCCCCGGTCGGCGAACAGGCGCGCCAGCGTGCGGTGCACGATCGTCGCGCCCACCTGGCTCTTGATGTCGTCACCCACGATCGGCAACCCGGCCTCCTCGAAGCGGCGTGGCCAGTACCCATTCTCGTCCCGCGCGATGAACACGGGGATGCAGTTGATGAACGCGCAGCCCGCCGCCAGCGTCTGCTCGACGTACCACTTGGTCGCCTCTTCCGAGCCCACCGGCAGGTAGTTGATGACCACGTCGATCTCGTTCTCGCGAAGCAGCTTCACGATGTCGGCCGTGCCCCCGGGCGCCTTTTCGATCACCTCGCCGAGGTACTGCCCGAGCCCGTCGTGCGTCATCCCCCGCTCCACCTTCACGCCCGCGTGCGGCACATCGGAGAACTTGTAGGTGTTGTTCTGCCCCGCGAACACCGCTTCGGACAGGTCCTTGCCGACCTTGTCGGCGTCGATGTCGATCGCCACCGCCAGGTTGATGTCGTTGATGTGATAGCCCCCCACCACGGGGTGCATGATGCCGGGGACCTCGTCCCCCTCCTCGATGTGCCGGTAGAACTCCAGTCCTTGCACGAGCGAGGACGCGCAGTTACCCACGCCGATGATGGCCACGTTGATACTCAAGGTCGCAATCTCCAGGGAATTGATTCAGTGAGCGTCCGGAGACTCGCTCAACGGCCACGCTCTTGCGGCCCGACGGCCGCAACGCAGTACTGCAGACTACCACGCCCCCACGAACACGCTCCAGCCCGCACGGTAGCGATCCGTCCTGTGCTCGTGCGCGCCCGTGGCGCCTAGTCGTTCTGCAGGATTGCGATCAGGGCCCCGTAGAGGCCCAGGAGCGCCGTGAACCCCGCTCCCATCACCCACACCAGCAGGCGGACCGTTCCCCGCACCTCACCCAGGTCGGCCCGGAGGTCGGCGAACTGGTCCTTGGTCGCGAGGTCGGGGTGGGAATGCTCGTCCACGGAGGACTCCGGATAGGTACCCGAAGGGTAACGGAGTTACCCGATCCCTTGCAAGGGTTGGCGGGAGCCTGTACTGGCGTCTCCACCGCCAGTGCTCCGGACCCCTGCACCCCGCCCACTACAATAGCCCCGTGCCCCCGTAGCTCAGCGGACAGAGCGGGCGTCTTCTAAACGTCTGGCCGCAGGTTCGACTCCTGCCGGGGGCATGGCCTCCCTTGCAACCCCCTGCCCCGCCGCTCACGATGCCCGCGGAGGCACCCCATGCAGGTCTCGCCCAGCGTCCGCGCCGTCCAGGTCCCCGACGAGAGCCCGATGCGGCCCCAGTCGACCAATATCTACCTCGTCGGCCACGACCAGGTCCTCACCATCGATTCCGGCGAGGCCCTCGACCGCTACCGCTGGATGCTTCGCGGCTACCTCGCCGCCACCGAGAAGGCCGAGATCGCCATCGCCGCCGTTACCCACCACCACGCCGACCACTCCGGGAACCTCAAGTGGACCCGCGAGATCTTCGACGCCGAGATCGCCATCCCCGAGAACGGCCGCCGCCTCCTCAAGGGCCGCCTCCCCGCGAAGGGCGTGCGCAAGCTCGCCGATGGCCAGCTCGTCGAGCTCGATGCCGGCGTGAACCTCCGCGTCATAACCTCCCCCGGCCACTCCGTCGATTCCATCTGCTACTACCTCGAGGAGGAGGGCGTCCTCTTCACCGGCGATACGCTGCTCGGGTCGACCACCACCACCATCGGCGACCTCGCGGCCTACCGCGCCACCCTGCAACGCCTCGTCGATCTGCCCAACCTCAAGGTCATCTGCCCCGGCCACGGTCCCCTCGTCCACGACCCCCGCGAGCGGCTCCAGTCCTACATCGACCACCGCAACACCCGCGAAGCGCAGATCCTCAATGCCCTCGGGGAGGGTGGCCCGAAGACGAGCTGGGACCTCATGCTCGCCATCTACCCCGATATTGACACGCGCCTGCGCCGCGCCGCCGATGGCAACGTCCGCACGCACCTCGCCCAGCTCGAGGCCGAGGGCCGCGTCCTCGCCTCCCCCGGCAAGCCCCGCCGCGTGACCGCCCGCAAGCGCACCCGCGAGGAGGCTCGCCGGCGCGAGCGCGAGCGCATCATCAAGCGCGCTCGCCGCCTTGAAGCGGCCGCCCGCCGCGCCGAGATCCGCGCCCAGGAGAACCCCCCGTCCGAGCAGTGGGTGGAGCCTCCCCGCTACGAGCTAAACTGACGCCGCTGCGCCCCTCGCCGCCCATCCCTCCCAACGTTGGGGGGAACGCGGTAAGATCGGCAGGCCGCCCAACCGGCGGTTTTGTGATCAGCGATGCCAGACACACACATCGTTCACCGTAGGCTCGATATCGGCGTTCAGAAGGTGCCCAAGCAGGACGCCGATGACCGCGTGCGCAACTGGGACGAGACCTACCTCGGTTTCGATCTCAACTCCGCGAAGATCGAGGCCCAGCGCTGCATCCAGTGCCCCTCCGCTCCCTGCCAGGAGGCCTGCCCCGTCAGCAACGACATCCCCGGGGCCTTCGCCCTTGTCGAAGAGGGCGACATCCTCGGCGCCGCCGATGTCTTCCGCGAGACCAGCAACCTCCCCGAGATGTGCGGGCGCCTCTGCCCCCAGGAGAACCTCTGCGAGGGCGCCTGCGTCGTCGGCTTCGCCATCCGCCCCGACGGACGGTCCGAGCCGGCAGTCACCATCGGCAAGCTCGAGGCCTTCGTCACTGACTACCAGCGCCGCGAGCTCGGCGGCTATCCCCGCAGCGCCTACCCGGCGCCCCCCAGCGGCCACAAGGTCGCCATCATTGGCGCCGGGCCCGCCGGCCTCGCCGTCGCCGAGCTCCTCGCTGAGAAGGGCCACGCCTCGACCGTCTTTGAGTTCTGGCCCGAGCCCGGCGGCGTCCTCGTCTACGGCATCCCCAACTTCAAGATGCGCAAGCAGATCGTCGACGATTACATCACCCACCTCGAGGCCCTCGGCGTCGAGTTCCGCTGCAACACCTACGTCGGCAAGGACATCACCGTCGATGAGATGCTCGATGGCGAGTACGACGCCGTCTTCCTCGGCACGGGCGCCGGTGTGGGCAACCAGCTCGGCATCGAGGGCGAGGAACTGGAGGGCGTCCACGCCGCCACCGACTACCTCGTACGCGGGAACCTCCGCCCCGACCAGCTCCCCGAACACCTCCAGGAGCCCCTCCCCCAGCCCACCAGAGTCGCCGTCATCGGCGGCGGCGATACCTCCATGGACTGCGTCCGCACGGCCGTCCGCATGGGCGCCGAGTCCGTCACCTGCGTCTACCGCCGCACCGAGGCCGAGATGCTCGGCCGCGCCGAGGAGCGCATCAACGCCCGCGAGGAAGGCGTCAACTTCGAGATGCTCACCTCGCCCCTGCGCATCATCGGCGATGAGAACGGCAAGGCCACCGGCGTCGAGTGCATCCGCATGCGCCTCGGCGAGCCCGATGACTCCGGCCGCCGCCGTCCCGTCCCCATCGAGGGCAGCGAGTTCGTCATCGAAGCCGACACCATCCCCATCGCCATCGGCTACGGCGCCGACCCCGTCGTCCCCGAGACCACCGACGGCCTCAGCACCAGCTGGGGCGCCCTCATCGCCATCGACGAGGGCGGGCGCACCTCCCGCCGCGGCGTCTTCGCCGGCGGCGACAACGTCAACGGCGCCGACCTCGTCGTGACCGCCCTCGCCGACGGCCGCCGCGCCGCCGATGCCATCGCCGCCTACCTCGACACCCTGGGCTAAGGGGTTAGTTGCGGTACCTCCAAGGGTACCTTGCGTGAGCAATCCGCTGAGCGGCCTCACGGACAAACGCCCGCACGCGTACGTCGTCCTGCAACTGCTCCATGTAGGTGCGCTCGTGCTCACGCTCGGGGTCTTCAATGCCAAGCTTGCTCATGGCTGTGGGTTTGGACAGAAGACCGGCCTCGACGAGATCGATGATGTGCTCTCTCCACCGCGCATCCATGTAGGGCAGCTCAGGTGAGCATGTGCCTAGCGACAGCTCCTGATGGGCGGTCTCGCGGGACATCAGGCCCGCATCGACCAGGCGGAGAATTGTGACCTCGTGATAGACGGCAGACGCAGACATGAGCTCTCCAACAACGTTACCAGGACCCTCAGACTTAGCCTAGCGCCGAACGTTTGTCCTGTAAATGGGCGGAAGCGGATTGTTGTGCTGGCTCGGGCGCAGGGCGCGTTGTAAGTCGTCACCGCCCTCACCTACGCCATCGTTTCCTAGCTTGACATCGCCTAGCAGGCCCTGACCACTTTGCCCCGCGACCGCCGCTCCGTGACCGTCTCGGGCCGCATCCGCTGTGCTATTGTCAGGCGAAACCATCGTGACGACTGAAGAGTGGAACGTCCGCAACGCAGAACGAGGCCCCGGCAGAGGCGACTCACCGCCTCCGCCGGGCTTGGTTGAGAGCCCGACGACCTTCCAGGAGTTGGTCGAGCAGCAGGGTGTTGGTCCACTCGTCTGGCCCGCACCCAGTGAAGCGGAAGACAAGATTGACGCCGACGACTTCCTGAAGGCCATTTTCGGCGAAGAGATGAGGCGTTAGGACCCACCCAGCTCCCCGAACACCTCCTCGTTGTGCTCGCCGAGGCGCGGGGCCGGACGCCGGTGCTCCACGGGGGTCGCGGTGAAGCGGTAGCCCGCGCGGGGATAGCGGACGGGCTCGGATACGCCCGGGACGGGCGCCTCGACGAAGAAGTCGCGGTCGTCCCAGTGGGGATCGTCGAGGTTCTCCTCGGGCCAGCGCACCGGGCCCCAGGGGAGGTGCATCCCCTGGGCGCGCCGGTAGAGCTCCCCGGCGGGGCGCATGGCCACGAACCGCTCGATCACCTCGCCCACGTGCCTCGTGGCGGCGGCGGTGTCGCCCTCGCCGTCGTAGAGAGCGCGGCTGTAGGCGGGGTCGTGCAGATCCTCGGCCGCATCGTGCTCGTCGAGCCACTCCAGGAGCAGGGGGAAGAGGTGCTTCCGCCGCGGGACGCCGCTGCCGAGAATCTGCAGGTACTGCCCGTCGCCGCTCAGGAACTGCGAGGGCGGCGTGGGGTCGGGGGCGGAGTGGCGCCCCGTCTGGCGCTGGTTGATGCGGCCCCGGTACTCCCAGCTCTCGAAGGCTCCCTCGGTGGTGCCGGCGATGGCCTCGTGCATCGAGACGTCGACGAGCTGGCCCTCGCCCGTGAGCGTCCGCTGCAGCAGGGCCGCCACGATCCCCGCGACCGCGTACTCGCCCGCCATCCAGAAGGAGTGCTCCCCGTCGGAGCGGATGGGGGGCAGGTCGTGGTCGTCGTAGCCGGTGCTCATGGGCGGGCCGCCGAGGGCCATGCTGACCAGATCGGTTGTCGCCCAGTCGCGGCGGGGGCCGGTCAGGCCGAACGGGGTGATCGCGCACCACACAAGGCGGGGAGATCCCGGCCCGAGCGCCTCGTAGCCGAGGCCGAGGTCATCGAGGGCGCCCGCATCCGTGCTGTCGATGACGACATCGGCTTGGGCCACGAGCGCGCCCCAGCGGGCGGCGTCCTCAGCCTCCCCGAGGGAGAGCGTGACTCCCCGCTTGTTCGTGTTCAGGTAGGCGAAGCGGAGGCTGGCGTCGGGGTCGGGAACGTCGCCGGGGAACGGGCCGGTGTGGCGGGTGCGCGCGCCCTCGGGTGGCTCCACGCGGACTACCTCGACCCCCGCATCGGCAAGGAGCTTCCCCGCGACCTCGCCGCGGTCGCCGATCTCGAGGGCGGTCAGCCCTGCCAGCGGCCCGGCCATCAGACCGCCCCCTCGGCGGCGAGCCGCTCGAATTCGGCCTCGCTGTAGCCCAGCAGCCCGGTCGCGACCTCGCGCGTGTGCTCCCCGAGCAGGGGGGCGCCCCGGTCCAGGCGCCAGCGCGCCTTCGAGAAGCGCATGGGCACCCCCTCGAAGCGGTGCTCGCCGAGCTCGGGATGGGGGGCCACCGGGTAGAAGCCGCGCCCGGCGAGCTGCGGGTCGCGCTCCATGCGGTCCTCCATCGTCTGGACCACCCCGGCGGGGACGCCGCGCGACTGGAGCGCCTCCATGAGCTCGTGGGGTTCGCGCTCGGGCGTGCACGAGGCGATCGCGGCATCGAGCGCATCCTCGTTGGCGACGCGCCCCTCGTTCGTGGTGAAGCGCTCGTCCGTGGCGAGGGCTGGCAGCCCGAGCTCGGCGCAGAGGGCCCGCCAGCCGGTGTCGTCCTCGATGGCGATCGCGATCCAGCGGTCCTCGCCGGCGCAGGGGTAGATGCCATGCGGGGCGACCGCAGGCCAGCGCGAGCGGTTCCCGATGCGCTCCGAGGGGCGCCCGTTCACCTGGAAGTCGAGCATCTGCACCCCGCCGAGGAGCATCCCCGTCTCGACCTGGGAGAGGTCGACCTGCTGGCCCTCGCCGGTCTGCGCGCGGTGGTAGAGGGCCATGAGCGCCCCGATCGCGCCGTAGTAGCCGGCCGTGTGATCGAGGTAGGAGTAGCCCCACCCGGCGGGAGGCTGGTCGGGCAGACCCGACACCGCGGTCGCGCCGGAGACCGCCTGCGCGGTCGGCCCCCAGGTGACGTAGCTGGCATCCCGGCCCAGGTGGCCGTACCCCGAGATGGAGAGGTAGACGATGTCCGGGCGGAGCTCGCGCAGGCGCTCGTAGGGGAAGCCCATGCGCGCGAAGGCGCCGGGGCTGTAGTTCTCGACGACGAGGTCGGAGACGCTGATGAGGCGCTCGACCAGCTCGCGTCCACCCGCGTGGCCGAGGTTGGCCGTGATGCTGAGCTTGTTGCGGTTGAAGTTGTTGTGCATCCCCCGCCGGTTGGGCCCCGGCTGCCCCGGCATCCGCCGGACGGAATCGAGGTGGTCCTCGTTCTCGACCTTGATCACCTCGGCGCCCAGGTCGGCCAGGATTCGGGTCGCCTGCGGCCCCGCAACGATCCAGGAGAAGTCGCAGACGCGGATCCCGTCGAGGGGGAGGGGGGCGGCGGCGGAGTCGGCGGACGGTGTCATGGGCGGGCTCGCGCAGACCGCATGGTACGCGCCAGGGGCGGCGAACGGTTGCCGGAGAGCTTGTCTCGGCGTACGTTGACGTTTGCGAGAGCGTCAGAAGAGCCGCGCTCGCGCTGGTGGGGGGGATTGGCACAAGCGACTGAGCGCGAGGTGCGGGCCGGGCCCGTTCGGCAGGCGGGCAGCGGCCTGAACCTGCAGACCTTCGCCGCCTTCGGGCTGCGCGACTTCCGCCTGCTCTGGCTGAACAACTTCAGCTACGCGCTGGTGCAGGGCATCCTGCGCTTCGCCTTCCCCTGGCTGGTCATCGAGACGCTGCTGGCGCGGAACTTCTTCCTCGGGGCGGTGAGCTTCGCCCTGGGCGTGCCCGTTCTCTTCCTGGCGCTCCCGGTAGGCGTGCTCTCCGACCGCTGGGACCGGCGCATGCTGCTCTTCGTCAGCCAGTTCCTGGTCATGGCCGCCTGTGTCCTCACCGCCGCCCTCATCTGGGTCGACGTGATGGACGTGAACATGGCCCTGATCATGGCCCTCTTCGCGGGCGTGGGGATCGCGATCGGCCAGCCCGTCCGGCAGGCGCTCATCCCGGCGGTCGTGCCCAGCCACCGCCTCATGAACGCCATCACGTTGAACAGCCTCGGCCAGAACGTCTCCCAGATCGCGGGGCCGGCCCTTGGCGGCACGGCCATCGCCATCTGGGGCATCGGCGGCAGCTTCGCCCTGCAGGCGGCCCTCGTGGGGATCGGGGCCTTCTTCATCCTGCCCCTGCGCATCCCCCGCCATGTCCGCGCCCCCGAGGAGCCGGGACGCTCGGCCGTGCGCGTGATGCTCAGCGACACGCGCGAGGGCCTGCGCTTCATCGCCTTCGAACATGAGCAGATTCGCGCCCTCTTCATCCTGCTGCTGGCCTCGGCCCTCGTGATCATGGGCCCCTGGATGACCTTGCTCCCCAAGATCGGGCAGTCCCAGCTCGGCCAGGACGCCTTCTGGGCGAGCATGCTCTTCGCCTTCATGGGCATCGGCACGATCGTGGCCTCGCTCATCCTCGCTTCGGTCCCGCACCTCCGGAACGCGGGCGGCTGGTTCAACGTCACACTCATCATCGGCGGCAGCCTCGCCGTTGGCATCGGCCTCTCGGAGAGCTACGCGCTGACCGCCCTGTTCATGGTCCTCAGCGGCTTCAACGCCGGGTTCTTCATGAACCTGAACCTGACGCTCATCCAGTCGCACACGCCCGGGCCGGTGATGGGCCGCGTGATGGCCGTCTATACCCTCATCCTCATGGGTGGGGCGCCGTTCGGCGGCTTGCTCGCGGGCATCGGCGCCGAGTGGCTCGGCGCCGGCGGTTGGTTCGCGCTCTGCGGCGGCGCCGTCGCGGCGGTCGCGGCCGTGTTCCTGGCCACCCAGCCGAGCCTGAGACGGATGCACTCACACCCGGAGCCCCCCGCGCCCGCTCCGGCCGACGCCGGATCGGGGTAGCATCGGCCCGCGGCCACGCATCGGAGGTCTTCCGGTGGCCATGCAAGGCAGCGGGCAGCGATCCGGACGCGGGCTGAGCCTGCAGACCTTCGCCGCCTTCGAGCTGCGCGACTTCCGCCTCCTCTGGGCGAATAACTTCAGCTACGCGCTCGTGCAGGGCATCGAGCGCTTCGCCTTCGCCTGGCTCGTCATCGATACGCTCCAGGCGGGCGATTTCTACCTGGGGCTCTCCGCCTTCGCCCTCGGGATACCCGTCTTCTTCCTCTCCCTCCCGGCGGGAGTCCTCGCCGACCGCTGGAACCGGCGGACGCTCCTCGTCGTGAGCCAGCTCATCGTGCTGGCCGGCGCCCTGCTGGCCGCCGTCCTCATCTGGATCGACCTCATGAACCTGCAGGTCGCGCTGGGGATGGCGCTCTTCGTGGGCACGGGCGTGGCCATCGGCCAGCCGGTCCGGCAGGCGCTCGTCCCCGCCGTCGTCCCCCCGCACCGGCTGATGAACGCCATCACCCTCAACAGTGCCGGCCAGACCGTCTCGCAGATGATCGGGCCGGCGCTCGGGGGCGTGGCCATCGCCGTCGCCGGGCTCGAGGGGAACTTCGCCCTCCAGGCCATCCTGATGGCGGTCGGGCTGATCTTCCTCCTGCCCCTCCGCATCCCCGCGCATGTCATGGCCCCGGTTGCGGCGGCGGGGTCGACCCTGCGCGTGATGGCCGGGGACGTCGTCGAGGGCTTCCGCTTCATCGTCCGGAACGACAACATCCGCTCGCTCTTCGTCCTGCTACTCGTCACCTCGCTGGTCATCAACGGCCCCTGGACGACCCTCCTGCCGAGGGTCGCGCAGCTCCAGCTCGATGCCGACGGCCCCGCCGCGAGCTGGCTGTTCGCCTACCTGGGCATGGGGCTGACCTGCAGCTCGCTCGCCCTCGCCTCGGTGCGGCGATTGCCCAATGCGGGGGGCTGGTTCATCTGCGCGCTCATGACGAGCAGCACCTTCGCGATCATCATCGGCTTCTCCCACAGCTACCTGCTGACGGCGCTCCTGCTGGCGCTCACCGGGCTGAGCGCGGGCGTCTTCACGAACCTGAACCTGACCCTCATCCAGTCCTATACCCCGCAGCCCGTGATGGGCCGCGTGATGGCAATCTTCACGCTGATCATGCTGGGCGGAACGCCGGTGGGAGGACTGCTGGGTGGCCTCGGGGCGGCCTGGCTGGGCGCCGGCCACTGGTTCTCCATCTGCGGCGTCGCGAGCGTGGCTGTGGGCGCGATCTTCCTGCTGACCAACCGGGGCCTGCGCCGCATGCCCTCCCACCCCGAGGCGACCGAGCCGGCGAAGGCCCCCGCCGGACCGGGGTAGCGCCGGCGCCTTTCCCGTTTCCCCCCGAACCGTCGGCTACGCTGGATCCATGATCCAGCAGGCCCGTCCCGTTCTTCGCGGCCACGTCCACCTGCTGATGGCGCTTGCCTCACCGGCTGCGCTGCTTGTGCTCCTCTTCGTCGCCGATAGCCCCCGGGAGTACATCGGCGGCGCAATCTTCGGCGTGTCGCTCCTGCTGCTCTTTTCCACGAGCAGCGCCTACCACCTGGTCGAACGAGGGCAGGCGCTCCTGCAGCGGCTCGATCGCTCCATGATCTTCGTGCTGATCGCGGGAACCTACACCCCGTTCTGCCTGGTGCTGCTGGGGAACGGATGGGGCATCCCCATCCTCTCCGTGGTCTGGGGACTGGCGGGCGTGGGGATCGCCTCCAAAGCCCTCAACCCGGCGCCGCCGCGGTGGCTCAACCTGGCCCTGTACCTGGGGATGGGCTGGGTCGGACTGGTCGCGGTCGCGCCCATCGCCTCGGCGTCGTCGTCGGTCGTGTTCGCGCTCCTCCTGGCGGGGGGCGTCCTCTACACGCTCGGCGGCGTCATCCACGCCCGCCGCCGCCCCGACCCGTTCCCGAGCGTCTTCGGCTACCACGAGCTCTTCCACCTGCTCACGGCGTTCGCGGCGCTGACCTACTACGTAACGGTCCTCTTCGCTTTCGACTAGAGTCGTGCCCTCGCACCCCGAGCCGGTCCCACCGGCGGATCAGGTGGAGGGCGAGCCGCAGCCGGGGTAGCGCGCGGACCGGCCGCTGGCGTAGCGTCGCGGCGACCGGCGTATGCGCCGGAGGGGGACGCGATGGCGAGCACCGAGGAGCGGCTGGCCGAACTGGAGGCGCGCCTGGCGACGCTCGAGGACGAGCGCGGGGTCGTCGCGAACATGTACCGCTACGCCCACAGCATCGACTACGGGCTGGAGGCCGAGTGGGTCGATTGCTTCACCGAGGACGGCGCCTTCGATATGCGCCGCCCGCCCGATTTCGACAGGGTCGGGAACCGCATCGACGGGCGCGAGGCCCTGGCGGCCTTCATCGCGACGCACACGCGCGCCCCCGAGACGTGGCACAAGCACATGATGGTCCAGCCCCGCATCGAGCTCGACGGCGACACCGCGCGGGTCGAGAGCTTCTTCACGCGGCTTGACGAGGACGAGACGGAGGAGCCGTACGTGCTCGTCTTCGGTCGCTACAAGGATCGCGTCCAGCGCTGCGAGGATGGGCTCTGGCGCTTCCGCGAACGCATCGTCGAGATCGAGGCGATCAAGGGTCGCCCCGCGCCCGACCGGAGTTAGAAACAGGACGGGAGCGACATGGCGCAGACGTTCACGCCATCCGAGGCGCCCTGGCGCGAGGACGACCCCTTCCTCGCCAACCCCTACGACTTCTACGCCTGGGGACGCGATCACAGCCCCCTCCGCGTCGACCCCGCCAGGGATGGGGCCTGGAGCGAGGAGGTGGGGCGCATCCACCAGCGTGTGGCCGTGCAGTTCGGGCGGGGGCACGGCGTCTGGTTCGTCTTCCGGCACGACCAGTGCGTCGCGATCTCCCGCGATCACGAGCACTGGACCATGGAGCCGCAGCCGGGCCAGTACGAGATCGACCCCGAAACCCGCGAGCGGCTGCCACGCACGGTCGGCCTCCTGAACAGCGACCCACCCGAGCACACCCGGCTGCGCTCGCTCGTAGCCGAGGCGTTCACACCGCGGACGGTCGAGCGGCTCGCGCCGCGCATCCGCGAGATCGCGGAGGAGCTGCTCGAGACCGTGCCCGCGGACGGCCGCTTCGATCTGGTGGAGACGTTCAGCCACCCGCTGCCGGTGATCGTCATCGCCGAGATCCTGGGCGTGCCCAGCAGCGACCGCGCGAAGTTCAAGCAGTGGTCCGACGAGGCCATCATCGCCATCGAGACGCGCGGCGGCGGCCAGGGGCGCTTCCCCCTCGGCGGACGGGCCTTCCCGGAGCTCCGCCGCTACTTCACGGCCCTCATCGAGGCGCGCCGGCACGAGCCGCGGGATGACCTCATCAGCGCCCTCGTACGGGCGGAGGTGGAGGGCTCGCGGCTGACCGAGGATGAGCTCATCCACCTCCTCATCCTCCTGCTCGTGGCGGGAAACGAGACCACGCGCGACCTCATCGGGAACACCGTGCTGGCGCTGCTGGAGCACCCCGAGCAGCTCGCGCTCCTGCGCGATGACCCCTCCCTCGCCCCCAACGCCATCGAGGAGGTGCTGCGCTACAGCGCCCCCGCCCAGTACATGTCCAGGCGGGCGAAGGCGCCGACGGTGATCGGGGAGGCGCACATCGAGGCCGGCGAGGAGACCGTGCTCTGGTTCGGGTCGGCCAACCGCGACGAGGCCGTCTTCCCGGGCGCGGATGCCTTCGACATCCGCCGGCCCAACGCGAACCGCCACCTCACCTTCGGCATCGGCACGCACTTCTGCCTGGGGGCGCCGTTGGCGCGGCTGGAGGGCGCGATCGCGATCGAGGCGCTCCTCACGCGCTTCGCCGCCATCCGGCGGGCGGACGACGCCCCGCTGCCGCGCATGCCGAGCCTGCAGCATCGCGGCGTGCGCTCGCTACCGCTGGTGGTCGAACGCGCCTAGCCGGACCCCCGGCCGGCCACTACCCGGTCGAGCGCGTCCTTCAGCCCCACGCTGATGAAGAGCAGGGCGACGAACAGCAGGCGGCTGAGGTCACCGTCGGTGAACCAGGCGGCGGTGACGAGGGCGACGACGGCGGCGGCGATGCCGGCGACGGTGCGGCGGGTCGAGACGAGGAAGACGAGCCCGACGCCCAGCATCACGAGTCCGGCCAGGGGAAAGAGCCCCCAGGCGACGCCGATGGCGGGCGCCGCTCCGCGTCCGCCCTTGAACGAGAGCCACGGAGGGAAGACGTGGCCGAGGACGACCAGGACTCCCGCGGTGAGCACCGCCCACTCGTCGCTGGTGATGGCGAGCACGATGGCGATCGCGATAGCGCCCTTCAGCAGGTCGAGGATGGTGGCGACGATGAGGGCGGGCATACCGCCGACGTTCAGGAGATTGCCCGAGCCGACGTGGCGGTCGCCGATGGTGCGCAGGTCGACCCCGTAGCGGTAGCGGCCGATGAGCCAGGAGAACGGCAGGGAGCCCGCGAGAAGGGCGAGGAGCAGCGCGGCGACATTGACGACCATAAGCGTGCAGACGTGATCGTACGCCCTGAGCCCACCGTTCCGGGGCCGGTGTCTGTGTTAACGACCACTTAAGCCCTGCGGTCTAGCTTCCCTGTCCGACGAGAGCCGGGGCCGTTGGCTCCGGCAAATCACTCAGGGGGCATCACTAAGTCCGTGACCTTCCAGAAACAGATACTCAGCTCGGTGCAGCGGCGATGGCTGCTGCTCCTTATCACCGGCCTGGCGGCGTTCGCGCTCGTCACGGTCGCGTGCGGCGATGACGACGAAGACGAAGCTGGCGAGTCCGCCGCGACCGAGGCGCCTGCGGAGGCCACCGAGCCCGCGCAGCAAGCCCAGGAAGCCGAGCCCGCAGCAGACGAGAACCCGTACGCGGACCTCTCCGGTGAAATCCGCATCGACGGCTCCTCCACGGTCTTTCCCATCGCCGAGGCGATGGCCGAGGAATTCGGGCTCGTGTCCGACGTTCGCGTGAACGTGGCCTTCTCCGGTACCGGCGGCGGCTTCGAGAAGTTCTGCCGCGGCGAGACCCAGATCAGCGACGCTTCCCGTCCCATCAAGGACAGCGAAGTTGAAGCCTGCGCCGACAACGGCATCGACAACATCATCGAGATCCAGGTCGCCATCGACGCCCTTACCGTCATGATCCACCCGGACAACGACTTCGCCCAGTGCATGACCGTCGCCGAGCTGAACCAGGCGTTCAGCGCTGGCGGCGCGAAGCGCTGGAACGAGATCCGCTCCGAGTGGCCCGATGACGAGATCGTCGCCTACTACCCGGGCGCCGATTCGGGCACGTTCGACTACTTCAATGAGGCCATCATCGAAGAGGTCGAGGGCGCGACCCACCGCGGCGACGGCACGCCCTCCGAGGACGACAACATCCTCGCCCTCGGCATCGGCCGCGACCAGAACGCCATCGGCTACTTCGGCTTCGCCTACTTCCTCGAAGCGGGCCAGAGCCTCCAGGCCGTGTCCGTCGATGACGGCGACGGCTGCGTGGCCCCGAGCTTCGAGGCGGCCCTTGCCGGCGAGTACACGCCGCTCTCCCGCCCGCTCTTCATCTACACCCGCGCCAGCTTCATGGACGACCGTCCGGAAGTCGCCGGGTTCGTCCGCTTCTTCCTCGAGCACAGCGACGCAATCGTGCCGGAAGTCGGCTACGTGACCATGCCCGCCGACCTGCTGGCGACGCAGTTCGCGAAGATCACGGCCCCCTACACGACGCTCGGCCAGCCCGACCCTGAGCCGGTGGCCGAGCCCGAGCCCGAGGGCATCGACTACGCCAGCCTCTCCGGGGAGATCCGCATCGACGGTTCCTCCACGGTCTTCCCCATCGCCGAGGCGATGGCCGAGGAGTTCGGGCTGGCCTCCGATGTCCGCGTGAACGTGGCCTTCTCCGGTACCGGCGGCGGCTTCGAGAAGTTCTGCCGCGGCGAGACCCAGATCAGCGACGCTTCCCGTCCCATCAAGGACAGCGAAGTTGAAGCCTGCGCCGACAACGGCATCGACAACATCATCGAGATCCAGGTCGCCATCGACGCCCTTACCGTCATGATCCACCCGGACAACGACTTCGCCCAGTGCATGACCGTCGCCGAGCTGAACCAGGCGTTCAGCGCTGGCGGCGCGAAGCGCTGGAACGAGATCCGCTCCGAGTGGCCCGATGACGAGATCGTCGCCTACTACCCGGGCGCCGATTCGGGCACGTTCGACTACTTCAATGAGGCCATCATCGAAGAGGTCGAGGGCGCGACCCACCGCGGCGACGGCACGCCCTCCGAGGACGACAACATCCTCGCCCTCGGCATCGGCCGCGACCAGAACGCCATCGGCTACTTCGGCTTCGCCTACTTCCTCGAAGCGGGCCAGAGCCTCCAGGCCGTGTCCGTCGATGACGGCGACGGCTGTGTGGCCCCGAGCTTCGAGGCGGCCCTCGCCGGCGAGTACACGCCGCTCTCGCGGCCGCTCTTCATCTACACCACGGCGGAGCTCCTGAGCGAGCGCCCCGAGGTTGCCGGCTTCGTCAGCTTCGTCCTGGAGAACGTGGATGCGATCGTGCCGGAAGTCGGTTACGTGACCATGCCGGCCGATCTCCTCGCCGAGCAGCAGGCGAAGATCGCGCCGTACATCAACTAGGCCAGGCGGCCTCCAACCGCCCTAACGTCGGGGGGCGCAGCCCACGGGTTGCGCCCCCCGATTGCGTCCGGGGCCGAGGCCGCGCGAAGGCGTAAGATGCGCCCCTGCGCCCGCCCGGCGCGACACCACAGAGCCACGGAGACGGCAATGACCGGTCCCCTGAACGACGTGCGCGTGCTGGACCTGACCCAGCACATCGCGGCCCCCTACGCGACGAAGCTGTTCGCCGATTTCGGGGCCGACGTGATCAAGATCGAGCGGCCCGGGGGCGATCCCTCGCGCCGGCTCGGCCCCTACAAAGGCGGCGAACCCCACCCCGAGAAGAGCGGCACGTTCTTCTACTTCAACACCAACAAGCGCTCCGTCGTCCTCGATCTGAAGGCCGAGCGTGGCCGCGAGGCATTCTGGCGACTGTTGGAGCGCGCCGACCTCGTCGTCGAGAGCTTCCGCCCGGGCGTCATGGAGTCGCTCGGCATCGGCTGGGACGAGATCCACGCGCGCAAGGCGAACGTCCCCCTCGTCTCCGTCACCAACTTCGGCCAGGAGAGCCCCTACCGCGACTACAAGGGCTCGGACCTCGTCCTCTACGCCTTCGCCGGCGAGATGTTCTCCACGGGGCTGCTGGAGCGCGAGCCCGTCAAGATGTACGGCACGGCCGCGCTCGTGCAGTCGGGCTCCGCCGCGGCCACCGCGATGATGGGCGCGCTCATGGCCGGCCGCTACCAGGACGTCGGCCAGCACGTCGATTTCTCCATCGCCGATAGCCACCTCGTCGGCGTCGACCGGCGCCACGCGACCGTCATGGGCTACCAGTACTCGGGCCGCAAGTCGCTGCGCTCGCCGGGCGCGGCCGTGGGCATGCTCAACGGCGTGTTCCCCTGCCAGGACGGCTGGGTCGACCTGCAGGGCGGGGGGCCGCGCTTCGCCAACGCCCGCGAGTTCCTCGGCTACCCCGACTGGATGGAAGACGAGAAGTGGGACGACCCCGCCATCCAGATGAACCCCGAGGCCATCGAGGAGTTCAACGCCTTCTTCTACGTGTGGCTCCTGGAGCACACCAAGCGCGAGATCTGGGAGGCGGCCCGCAAGGTGCGCTTCCTCTGCGGCCCGCTCTTCACCATCGATGAGGTGTTCGACGACGCCAACTTCCGCGCCCGCGGCTTCTGGGAGCTGGCCGAGCACGCCGAGCTGGGCGAGGTCGAGATACCCGGTCGGCCTTTCCTCATGTCCGAGACCCCCTGGGAGCTCCGCCGCCCCGCGCCGCTGCTGGGCGAACACACCGCCGAGGTGCTGGGGGAGGCCGGCTACGATGCCGGAGCGATCGACGAGCTGGCCTCGGCCGGCGTGGTGGAGGTGCGCTGATGGCGAATCAACCGCTGGAAGGAATCCGTATTCTCGACCTCGGAGGCGTCTGGGCGGGCACGTTCTCGACCGTGCTCCTCGCCGACCTCGGGGCAGAGGTGCTCAAGCAGGAGAACCAGTTCGTCTGGCAGCCGAACACGCGGGCCGTCCCCGGACCGCGCATCCCACCCGCCATGGCGACGGCCGGGGCCGGCTGGGTCACGGGCCTGCCCAACAGCGATCCCGGCGAGCGTCCCTGGAACTATCACCCCATGTTCGTGAGCCTCTACCGCAACAAGCGCAGCTTCACGCTGGACATCCGCCAGCCCGAGGGCAAGGAGATCCTGGGGCGCCTCGCCGCCATGTCGGATGCGGTGCTGGAGAACAGCGCCGTCGGCACCATGGAGAAGCTGGGCATTTCCTACGAGTGGCTGCGCGAGCAGCGCGACGACATCATCTTCCTGCGCGCCCCCGGCTACGGGGTCACGGGCGAGTACGCCAGCGCACGCACCATGGGCGCCCACCTCGAGGGCACCATGGGCCACCAGATCCTGCGCGGCTACCTGGGCGCCGACCCGAACTCCAACAGCGGCATCTTCGCCGCTGACTACATCGCCGCGACCCAGATCGCGCTGGCCATCATGATGGCCATCTGGCACCGCAACAACACCGGCAAGGGCCAGTTCATCGAGATGGCCCAGGCCGAAAACGCCGCCGCCATGTTCGCCCAGGCCTACATGAACTACAGCTTCAACGGCGAGGTCGAGCAGGCCATCGGGAACCGCTCCATCTACGCCTCTGATGGCCAGGCGCCCAGCGGCGTCTACCCCTGTATCTCCCCGGGCGGCCCCGAGACCGGCGACGACCGCTGGATCGCCATCACCGTGACCAGCAACGCCACCTGGGACGCCCTCCGCGCCGAGATGGGCGACCCCGAGTGGGCGCGCGATCCCGAGCTGGGCACGGCCGCCGGCCGCGCCGCCGCGCAGGACCTGATCGATGAGAAGCTGGCGGAGTGGACCGCCGGCTTCGAGGACGACGAGCTGTTCGCGCGGTTGCAGGCGGCGGGCGTGGCCGCCGCGCCCGTGCTTGAGGCCTCGCGCGTGCTCGACGACCCGCACGTCCAGGCCCGCAACCTCTACCTCCCCCAGGAGCTGCAGGACGACATCGGCGTCCACAACTACCCGCGTCCCATCTACGACTTTCCCGAGTCCGAGGGTGGCATCCGCCGCCCGCCGGTCGCCTTCGGGCAGGACAACGACTACGTCTACCGCGAGCTCCTCGGGATCAACGACGAGGAGTACGCCCGCCTGGAAGCGGAGGGCCACATCGCCACCGCCTTCAGCGACACGCTATGAGCGACGTGCCGGCCATCGAAGGGGCCTGCGACCCCCGCTTCGAGCGCGTGCGCGAGGCGTTCGCGCGCAACTTCGCCGAGACGGACGAACTGGGCGCGTCCGTGGCGGTCGCGCTCCAGGGCGAGATCGTGGTCGACCTCTGGGCGGGCCACGTGGACCGCGACAGGACGCAGCCCTGGGAGCGCGACACCATCGTGCTCGTCTACTCGACGACGAAGGGCCTCGTGGCCCTCGCAGCGCACATGCTCGCCGACCGCGGCCTGCTCGACTTCGAGGCGCCGGTGGCCGATGTCTGGCCCGAGTTCGCCCAGGCGGGCAAGGAGCAGCTCCCGCTCCGCTACCTGCTCACCCACCAGGCGGGCCTGCCCGTCGTGGACGAGGAGCTCCCGCTGGGGGCGGAGCTCGATTGGGACACCATGGCCGCGGCGCTCGCCCGGCAGGCGCCCGTCTGGGAACCCGGCGAGAAGACCGGGTACCACGCGGCCACCTACGGGTGGCTCGTGGGTGAAGCCGTGCGACGCGTGAGCGGCCGCTCCGTCGGCACGTTCATCCGGGAGGAGATCGCCGAGCCCCTGGGCGTCGACTTCCTGCTGGGATTCGGCCCCGAGGAAGACCATCGCGTCTCCGACCTGCACCTCGCCCAGGTGCCCGCGGAGGAGCTCCCAAGCCTGGCGGCGGCAGCGATGCTGGAACCGACGTCGCTGACGGCGCGGGCTTTCAACATCGCCCCAAGGGGACCGAACAAGGGTCGCAACAGCCGCGCCAACCGCGGGTCCGAGCAGCCCGGTGGCAACGGACACAGCAACGCCCGCGCCCTCGCGACCGTCTACGGGGCGCTGGGAATGGGAGGCGCGTGGCAGGGCCACCGCCTCCTCAGCGAGGAAGGCGTCCAGCTGGCAGGGACGCCGCAGCTATCGGGCCGCGACGTCATCCTGCAGACACCGGTGCGCCGCACGCTCGGGTACATGATGCCCGTACCGAATACGGGCGACCCCCGCGGTGACAACGCCTTCGGACACGCGGGCATGGGCGGCTCCGTGGGGTTCTGCGACCCGGACATCGGCCTCGGGTTCGGGTACGCGATGAACCAGATGTGGACCAACCCCATGCAGGCCGAGGACCCGCGCGCCAACCGGCTGATGCGCGCGGTCTACGACTCCCTGGGCTGAGCAGGAAGCTCGAGCGCTCGAAGGTCCGCGCCCTCGAGGACGGGGGGTGTGGGGCCGAGCAGGCGCGCATCGAGGCCGGCCAGCGGATCCGCCGGGGCGAGGGGCGCCTCCGCGAGCACGACGAGCGGCAGTTCGGGGTAGCGCTCCCGGAACCAGCGCAGGTTCTCCCACTCGACCACCCCCGCGTTCGCCGGGAAGCCGCTGACCACCAGCAGCTCGACGGGAAGGCCGCGGCGCTCGGCCGCCTCCAGGGTCAGCGTCGTGTGGTTGAGGGTGCCCAGCGAGGGACGCGCCACGACCACGAGTGACGCGTCGAGGGAGGCGGCGAAGCCCGCCATGTCGTGCTCGCCCGTGATCGACACGAGCAGCCCGCCCGCCCCCTCGACGAGCGTGACGTCGGCCTCCTTCGCGAGGGCGCGGCACTCGACGAGGGCGGTGGCGACGTCGATGGGGGTTCCCGCGCGCTCCGCCGCGATGGAAGGCGCGAGCGGCTCCGGCAGGCAGACGAGCGTGCGCATCGTGACCGCTTCGTCCCCCAGCGCGGCCCGGTAGAACGCCTCGTCGCCGTCGGTGGCGGGGTCGAGAGCGCCGGTCTGGAAGGGCTTGATCAGGGCCACGCGCTGGTGGGGCGCGAGGGTGGCCGCCAGCCAGGCCGCCACGACCGTCTTCCCCACGCCCGTATCGGTGCCGGTAACGAAGAGGACGCGGTTGCTCACGCGGGAGGCGGGACGGCAGCGAGGATGCGGTCGACGTCCTCGGCCGTGTGGGTGGCGATCAGGTTGAAGCGGATGCGGGCGGTGCCCTCGGGCACGGTTGGGGGGCGGATGGCGCGCGAGAGGATGCCCGCATCCCGCAGCCGCCGCTCGACCGCGAGGGCGGCGTCGGCGGACCCGAGCAGCAGCGGCACGATCGCCGTCTCGGAGTCGGAGGGCGGGTAGCCTGCGGCCACGAGCCCCTCCCGCAGGCGCGTGGCGAGCGCGTCCAGCCGCGCGCGGCGCTCCGGCTCCGCCGCCACGATGTCCAGGGCGGCAAGGGCCGCCCCGACACTCGCGGGAGGCAGGGCCGTGTTGAAGATGAACGGCCGCGAGCGGTTCAGCAGGTAGTCGATGACCGTCGAGGAGGCGGCCACGAACCCGCCGGCCGAGGCCAGCGCCTTCGAGAGCGTTCCCACGATCACGATGCCCTCGGCGTCGAGGTGGAAGCGGGCGAGGGCGCCCTCCCCGTTGGGGCCGACTACCCCCGTGGCGTGAGCCTCGTCGAGCACGAGGACGGCGTCGTGGGTGCGGGCCAGCTCCACGAGCGCGGGCACAGGGGCGATGTCGCCGTCCATGCTGAAGACCGTCTCGCTCACGATGAGGCGGCGGGGGGCGGGCGTGCCCGCGAGCAGCTCGGCGAGGTGGTCCGCATCGCCGTGGCGGAAGACCTCCGTGCGGGCGCCGGAGAGGCGGCAGCCGTCGATGATGGAGGCGTGGTTGAGGGCGTCGCTGAAGATCACGTCCCCGGCGCGCGTCAGGGCGGTCAAAACGCCCAGGTTGGCGAGGTAGCCGGAGGAGTAGAGCAGCGCCGCCTCCTGCCCCTTGAGAGCAGCGAGGCGGCCTTCCAGCTCCTCGTGCAGGGGGGTGGAGCCGCAGAGCAGCCGTGAGGCGCTCACGCTCGCGCCGTAGGCGCGTGCCGCGGCCGCTGCCGCCTCGGCCACGCGTGCATCGGTGGCCAGTCCGAGGTAGTTGTTCGACGTGAGGTTGAGCAGCTCGCGTCCGTCGATGCTGAGGGTCTCGCCCTGGCCATCGCGCGGGGTGAGGATCGTGCGGCGCAGCGAGCGGCGATCAAGCTCGTCGAGCTCATCGCGGAGCTCGCCGAGCCAGCCGCTAGCCGCGTGAGACTCGGTCGAGGCCATAGGCGACCGCCTCACAGATCTGCGCGAGCTCGTCCTCCTCGATGGAGAGAGGAGGCATGAGGACGATAACGTCACCCAGGGGACGGATGAAGACCCCGCGCTCGCGCGCCTCCATGCAGACCCGCCACCCTGCTTCCCGCTCGGGCGGGAGCGGCTCGCGCGTGTCCCGGTCGGCCACCAGCTCGATGCCCGCCATCAGGCCCTGCTGGCGCACGTCGCCCACGAGGGGGTGGTCGGCGATGCGCTCGGCCAGGAGCGTCGCCAGCAGGTCGGCCCGCTCGCGGGCCTGCCCGAGCACGTCTCCGGCTTCGAACAGGTCGAGGCTGGCCAGGGCGGCGGCGCAGCAGATGGGATTCCCCGCGTAGGTGTGGCCGTGGAAGAGCTTGCGCCCCTCCTCGCCGTGGAAGGCCTGGTACACATCCTCGGTGGTGACGGTGGCGGAGAGGGGCAGGTAGCCGCCGGTGATGCCCTTCCCGAGGACGGTGATGTCGGGGACCACCCCTTCGAGGTCGCAGGCGAACATGGCGCCCGTCTTGCCGAAGCCGGTCGCCACCTCGTCGGCGATGAGGAGCGTGTCGAACTCGTCGCAGAGGGCGCGCACGGCGGCGATGTGGCCCTCGGGCGCGACGATCATGCCTCCCGCCCCCTGCACCCGCGGCTCGATGATGACGGCCGCGATCTCGCTCCCGCGCGCCTCGAGCAGGTCGCGCAGGGAGCCGGTGCACGCGTCCGTGCAGGCGGGCTCCGCCGCGCAGCTCCCGCAGCGGTAGCGGTAGGGGTTGGCGAAGCGAAGCGGTTCGAACAGGAGCGGCTCGTACACGTCCCGGAAGGGCCCCGCCCCGCCCGCGCTGACCGCCCCCAGCGTGTCGCCGTGGTACGCCATCTCCAGGGCGGCGATGCGGGTGCGCTCGGGATGGCCGTGATTCGCCCAGTACTGGACGGCCATCTTCAGGGCGACCTCCACGGCGGAGGCCCCGTTCTCGCTGAAGAACACGCGCGAGCGGCCGGGAAGGTGGGGCAGGAGCCGCTGGCCGAGCTCGATCGCGGGCTCGTGCGTGATACCCAGCAGCGTGCTGTGCTGGAGCAGCGCCGCCTGCTCTTGGATGGCCCCCACGATGCGGGGATGGCTGTGGCCGTGCACGTTCGCCCACAACGAGGCCACGCCGTCGACGTACCGGCGGCCTTCGCGGTCGATGAGGACGTTTCCCTCCGCGCGGGCCACGATGATCTGGGGCTCGCGTTCGAAGCGCGCCATCTGCGTGAAGGGGTGCCAGAGCGGGTAGTCGCCGGTGGGCATCGCCCGATCGTACCGCGACTGCCGTGTGGCGCGAGGGCGGGGTATGCTTCCAGCCCATGGAACCTACCTTCGAAGAGCGCCTCGAGCGACTGGTCGAGGCCAGCCTGGACGGGCGCGATCCCGGGCGCGACGAGCTCCTCTGGCTCCTGCAGGCGCCGGACGAACGCACCCTCGACATCGTCGCGGCCGTTAGCCGCGTGCGCTTCGCGGCCTTCGGGCGGCGCGTCAAGCTGAACCTGCTGCTGAACATCAAGAGCGGGCTCTGCCCCGAGGACTGCCACTACTGCTCCCAGGCGCGCGATTCCGAGGCGCCCATCCTCTCCTACCCCATGGTGGGCGAGGAGACGTTCTGCGCCGCCGCCACGCGCGCCCGCGAGCTGGGCGCGACGCGCCTCTGCCTCGTGGCCAGCGGGCGCGGACCCACCGAGCGCGAGGTCGAGCAGGTCGCCCGCGGCGTGGAGGCGGTCAAGGCCGCCGACGGCGCCATGGAGATCTGCGCCTGCCTGGGGCTCCTGGGCGAAGGGCAGGCGGAACGCCTCGGCGCGGCGGGCGTCTACGCCTACAACCACAACCTCAACACCAGCGAAGAGTTCTACGGCGAGATCTGCGATACGCACACCTTCGCCGACCGCCAGGAGACGGTGGAGCGCGCCCGCGGCGGTGGCCTCTCGCCCTGTTCGGGGGCGCTCTTCGGCATGGGCGAAAGCGACGAGGACGTGCTCGAGGCGGGCTACGCCCTCCGCGCGATCGAGCCGGACTCCGTGCCTGTCAACTTCCTCATCCCCATCGAGGGGACGCCCCTGGCGGATGTGAACCAGCTCACCCCGCAACGCTGCCTGCGCATCCTGGCGGCCTTCCGTTTGCTCTTCCCCCGCGCCGAGGTGCGCATCGCCGGCGGCCGCGAGGTGCACCTGCGATCGCTGCAGCCGCTCGGGCTCTACCTGGCGAACTCCATCTTCATCGGCGACTACCTCACGACGAAGGGGCAGGCCGCGGAAGCGGACCTCGCCATGATTGCGGACGCCGGCTTCGAGATCGAAGGCGGCGGGCCTCCCGAAGCGCGCGAACTCGCTGAGGTCGCGCTCAAGCAGGCCGTTCTCGACTAGCACCGCTCGCCCCGACGAAGCGGCGAGCCCAGAAGGAGTACCCCCATGAAGGTCGCCGCATTCGAGACGCAGGTCGTCGAGCTCTCCAAGGAGCGCGTCGCGCTGGGCGAGATCCCCGGGCAGGTCACGCCCTGGTACGTGACCCTGCGGCTGCGCACCGACGACGGCATCGAGGGCATCGCCTACGCCGCCTACGTCGGGCGGGCGGTGGCGCCCGCCCTCAAGGCGACGCTCGACGGCCTCTGCGAGCAGGTCGTCGGCCGCGACCCCTTCGAGACGGAGGCGATCGGGCGCCACCTGCGCATGGCCAACGGCGGCACCGCCCCGGCGGGCCTCGTGACCCGCGCCAGCTCCGCCATCGATGTGGCCCTCTGGGACATCAAGGGGAAGGCCGTGGGGATGCCCTGCTGGAAGCTGCTCGGCGGCAGCGAGGGGCGCGTGCGCGCCTACGGCAGCGGCCACCTCTGGCGGCACTACAACCTCGAGGAGCTCCAGCAGTACGGCCCCACCCTTGTCGAGCAGGGGTTCCGCGCGATGAAGCTGCGCTGCGGAGCGGAGTCCTCGGCCGCGGATGAGGTGGAGCGCATGCGCGTCCTGCGCGAGGCCGTGGGCGACGACGTCGACATCATGATCGACATCAACCAGGGCTGGTCGGTCCACCAGGCGACCACCATCGGGCGACAGCTCAGCGAGCACCGCCTCTACTGGCTCGAGGACCCCACCCAGCACCAGGATTACGCCGGCATGGCCCGCATCGCCGCGGCGCTCGATACGCCCGTCTGCTCGGGCGAGTACCACTACGGGCTCGTCCCCTTCCGGCACATGGTCGAGGCGCAGTCGATCGACATCATGATGGTCGACCTCTTCCGCGTGGGCGGCTTCACGGAGTACGTGAAGGCGGCCCACCTCGCCGAGGCCTTCAACCTCCCGGTCGTGACGCACCTCGCCACGGAGCTCTTCGCGCACGTGGCCGCGGGCACGAACACGCACCTGCTTGAGCACGTGCCCTGGGCCTTCCCCCTGTTCGAGGAGGTCCCGCAGGTCGAGGACGGCATGGTCGTGCTGGGCGATGAGCCGGGGCTGGGCCTGCGCTTCGACGAGGCCTACCTGCGCGCCAACGCCGTCGACGCCTGACGAGCGGGGCCGTGGAGGCGGGCGGCGGCGAACGAGCCTGGCTGCTCTACGACGGCGACTGCGGGTTCTGCACACGTGTGGCGGCGTGGGTCGCGGCGCGCGATCGGGCGGGGCGTCTGCGGGTCGTCGCCTACCAGGAGGCGCCCAGCCCCCCCATGACGCCGGAGCTGCGGGAAGCCTGCGCGGAAGCGGTGCACGTGCTCACGCCGGCCGGGCGTACGCTGCGGGGCGGGGACGCCACCATCTACACGCTGGGGGCGCTCGGGTGGCGGGGCCTCGCACGGCTCCTCTCGCGGTGGCCGCTGCGGGACCTGGTCGGGCTCGGGTACGGAGTCGTGGCGAGGAACCGGTCGCGGTTGTGAAGGTTGCGCCCGCTAGGGCTGGGTTCCCGAACAGATGTCCCTAGAATGGACGCGGGGGTGAAGGGCGCGTGACGACGCCTGTCCGACGGCAGTACCTGGAGCTGAAGCGGCGCCATCCCGGCGCCATCCTCTTCTTCCGGCTGGGCGATTTCTACGAGACGTTCGACGAGGACGCCGAACTGGTCGCGCGCGAGCTCGACATCGTCCTCACGACGAAGCCCATGGGGAAGGGCATCCGCGTGCCCCTCGCTGGGGTCCCCTACCACAGCATCGATGGCCACGTAGCGAAGCTCGTGAAGCGCGGCCACCGCGTCGCCATCTGCGAGCAGATGGCCGACCCCGCGAGCGTGAAAGGGCTCGTCCCGCGCGAGGTCGTGCGCACGGTCACGGCCGGCACGGTCACGAGCGAGGCGGCCCTCTCCGCCGAGGCCCCGAACGAGCTGGCGGCGCTGGTCGAGCGGCGCGAAGAGCGGGCCCTGGCCCTCGCCGATGTGACCACGGGCGAGGTGCGGGTGGCGGTGGGCGAGGGGGCGGCGGCGGAGCTCGCGCGGGCCGCCCCTGCGGAGCTCCTGGTCGAGGAGGAAGGGGCCGGGCTGGGCGCCGCGGGCTGTGAGGTCGAGCGCCCCCACCTGAGCGCGGCCGTCGCCTCGGCGCTGGTGGCGGAGCAGTACGGCGAGGCGGCCCCCGAGACGTTGGTGGGGAGCGAGGCGGCGGTGGCGGCGGTCGCGCAGGTGCTCGCCTACCTGGGGGAGGTCTACCCGGAGGGGGCGGGGGCGCTCGGCCGCGTGCGCACCCTCGCGAGCGAGACGACGGTCGCCCTCGACGGCCGCACGCTCACGAACCTGGAGGCGCTGCCCGCCGGCGATGGGCGTCCGTCCCTCTTCGCGGTCATCAACCGCACGCGCTCGGCCATGGGCGCCCGCCTCCTGCGCCGCTGGCTCGCCCAGCCCCTGCGTGAGGCCCAGCCCCTGGGCGATCGCCACGACGCGCTCGCCTGGGCGCTGGAGCGCCCCATCGAGCGGGAGCGGGCGCAGACCATCCTGCGGGGCATCCCCGATGTAGCCCGGCTCTGCGGGCGGCTGGGCGCGCGCGCCGCGACCCCGCGGGAGCTCTCGGGCCTGCGCCAGGGCCTGCGCGCGGCCCTCGAGCTGGGAGCGCTGCTGGAGACCTCGGAGCCGCCGGCGCTGCTGCGGGAGGCGCAGGCCGCTCTCGCGGAGGTCGCTGAGCCGCTCCTCGCGCTCGATGCGGCCCTGGCCGAGGACCCGCCGCCGAACTTCGATGAAGGCGGCGTCATCGCGCCCGGGCACGACCCCGAGATCGACACGCTGCGGGGGCGCACGCGCTCGGCGCGCGAGGCGCTCCTCGCGCTGGAGGCGAGCGAGCGCGAGCAGACCGGCATCCGCACGCTCAAGGTCGGCCAGAACAAGGTCTTCGGCTACTACCTCGAGGTCTCCCTCGCGAACGCCGGGCTCGTGCCCGAGCGCTACCAGCGGCGCCAGACGCTCGTCGGCGCGGAGCGCTACGTGACGGAGGAGCTGAAGGAGCTGGAGAGCGGCATGACGACCTCGCGCGAGCGGCTGGTGGCGCGCGAGCGGCAGGCCTTTGAGGCGCTCGTCGAGCGGCTGGGCGCGCAGCTCGAGGCGCTCAAGCGGGCGGGCGAGGGCCTGGCCACGATCGACGTGGCCCTGGGGCTGGCCGAGGCGGCCGCCGAGCGGGGCTACGTCCGGCCGCAGTTCGGCGACGGCGTGCGGCTCGCGATTCTCGGGGGACGCCACGCGGTGGTCGAGGCGGCGCTGGGGCCGGGGCGGTTCGTGCCAAACGACTGCGTCCTTGAAGGGGAGGCGCGCATCCTCCTCCTGACCGGCCCCAACATGAGCGGCAAGTCGACTTACCTGCGCCAGGTCGCGCTCATCGCCCTCATGGCCCAGGCGGGAGGCTTCGTGCCGGCGGAATCGGCCGAGCTGCCGCTCTTCGACCGCATCTTCACGCGCATCGGCGCGCACGACGACCTCGCCGCCGGGCATTCGACCTTCATGGTCGAGATGGTCGAGACGGCCCAGATCCTGCACCGCGCCACCGAGCGGTCGCTGGTCATCCTCGATGAGGTGGGGCGGGGCACGAGCACCTTCGACGGGATGGCCATCGCCAGGGCCGTGCTGGAGTTCCTCGATGCCCGCCCGGAAGGGCCGCCGCGCACCCTCTTTGCGACCCACTACCACGAGCTGACCGCGGTGGCGTCGGAGCTGGCGAGCGCCGACAACGCCCATGTGGCCGTCCACGACCAGGGCGGCGAGGTGGTGTTCGAACACCGCATCGAGCCCGGCCCCAGCGACCGCTCCTACGGCATCCACGTGGCCCGCCTGGCGGGGCTGCCCGTCTCGGTCGTCGAGCGCGCTCGCACGCTCCTCGACGAGCTGGAGGGCGACCCGGCGGACGTGTCCCCGCTCCCGCCCGCCCAGCCGCTCCCCGAGGCGTTCCTCCAGGGAGCGCTCTTCGGGGCCCCGTCGGAGAGCGCTATCGAGACCGACCTGAAGGCGCTCGACCTGGAGTCGATGACGCCCCTGGAGGCGATGGCGCGGCTCGCGGAGCTGCGGGAGCGTGCGCGGGGGTCGGGGTGAGTGGCGAGCGGCGCATCCGCCAGCTACCCCCCGAGGTGGCGGCGCGCATCGCCGCCGGGGAGGTCATCGAACGGCCCGTCTCCGTCGTCCGCGAGCTGCTCGATAACGCCATCGATGCGGGCGCCACGCGCATCCGCGTGACCATCGTCGAGGGTGGGCTGCGCTCCATCGAGGTGAACGACGACGGCAGGGGCATTCCCCCGGACCAGATCGAGGTCGCCTTCGAGCGGCACGCGACCAGCAAGATCGCGGGGTCGGGGGACCTGCGGCGGGTGGAGACGCTCGGCTTCCGGGGCGAGGCGCTGGGCGCGATCGCAGCCGCGGCCGAGGTCGAGATCGTGACCCGCGCCAACACCGAGCCGGTCGGCGTGGCCGCCCTGCTGGTCGATCGCCAGGTCGTGCGCCGTGGCGCGCGCGCGGCCCCGGTGGGAACCACGATCACCGTGCGCGAGCTGTTCGCGAAGGTGCCCGCCAGGCGCAACTTCCTCGGCTCCGCCTCGAGCGAAGGCCGGCAGATCACCACCCTCGTCTCGCACTACGCGCTCGCCTACCCGGGCATCGCCTTCCGCCTGGAGGCGGGCCGGCGCCCCTTCCAGACCAGCGGCGACGGCAGCCTCCGCCACGCCGTGGCGGCGGTCTACGGAGCGGAGCAGGGCGAGGCCATGCTCGACGTGGAGCACACCGAGGGGGATGTCGCCGTCTCCGGGCTGGCGGGGCCGCCCTCGCTGCACCGGGGCAACCGCACGGGCATCGCCCTCTTCGTGAACGGCCGCTGGGTGCAGAGCGCGGCCCTGCGCTTCGCCGTCAGCGATGCCTACCAGTCGGAATTGCCCGGGGGGCGGTACCCGGTCGCCAGCGTGGCCCTGAGCCTCCCGGCGGAGTCGGTCGACGTGAACGTGCACCCGGCGAAGGCGGAGGTGCGCTTCCGCGACCAGCGCGGCGTGGCGCGGGTGCTGCGCCACGCCATCCTCCGGGCGCTCGAGGGGGCCGCCCCGGTGGGGTGGTCGCTCGGCGAGGCGCCGGGAAGCCCGCCCACCCCGAAGGATTCGTCCCGACCGTCGCTGCGGGAGCGCCTGCAGCCCCCGGAGATCCCGCAGCCGTCCCTGCACCGCGACCTCGCGCCCGCAGTCCCGGAGCCCCCTGGAGCGGCGCGCACGCAGCGCGAGACGCTCCCGCTGCTGCGCGTGGTCGGCCAGTTGGCGACCACCTACGTGGTCGCCGAGGGCCCCGACGGGATGTACCTCATCGATCAGCACGCCGCCCACGAGCGCGTCGTGTTCGACCGGCTGAAGGGGCGGGAAGGGGAGGCCGCGGTCCAACCCCTGCTCGAGCCCGTGCTGGTCGAGCTGGACCGCATGGCGGCGGCGGTCTTCGAGGAGCACGGGGTCAACCTGGGCCAGCTGGGGCTGGCCCTCGAGCCGTTCGGCGACGCCGCCTGCCTCGTCCGCGCCGCACCCGTCGGCTTCGGGGATGGCGATATCGCCGGGGGCCTGCGCGCCATGCTGGAGAAGCTCGGCGACGAGCGCCGCGTCGCCGACCCCTTCGACCGGGCGGCGGCGTCGGTCGCCTGCCATAGCAGCGTGCGCGCGGGCATGGCCCTCTCGCTGGAGGAGATGCGGAAACTGATCGACGACCTGGCGGCGACGGCCTCGCCCCGCACCTGCCCCCACGGGCGCCCCACCCTGGTGCACGTGCGCCAGGACGCCCTCGACCGGCAATTCGGACGCTGATGCGGTTTGACCGGCCTCGCGGCGGGGCCGCACCATGAGCGCCATGCGGTACGTGGGCATGGTCGCGACGGTCGGGTTCGTGCTGGCCCTGCCTGTCCTCCTGTTCACCACGAACATCCGCTTCCTGGCGAGCGACTCCGGCTACCTCGAGAGCGGCATTCGCCGCCACGACGCTCCCGAGAGCACGGGCATCGCCCTCGGCGAACTCGACTACGCCGTCGGCGCGATCGTGCGCTACTTCGAGGACGACGCCGAGACCTTGCGCCTCCTCGTATTCGCCGACGGAGAAGAGGCCGCCCTCTTCAGCGCCGAAGAGACCATCCACATGCAGGACGTGAAGGGCCTCATGCGGACCATCTTCCGCGCCAACGAGGTGTCCCTCGGGTTCGTGCTGGCCTACGTGGCGGGCACGGTGCTCTGGTCCGGGGAGCGCTCAGGGCGGGGCCTCGCGAAGGAGACGCTTGCGGCCGTGGGGGTCGGAGCGGCGCTCGGCCTGGCCGTTGGCATCCTCGCCATCGTGGGCTTCGACAGCGCCTGGGAGCGCATGCACGAGATCATCTTCACGAACGACTTCTGGCTGCTGGACCCAACCACCGACCGCCTCATCCAGATGTTCCCGGAGGCGTTCTGGCAGGAGGCGACCTTCATCGTGGTGGGGCTGGCCCTCGGCGAGGCGGTCGTCCTCATCGCCGTCGCCGGCGCCTACCTGTGGTTCACGCGGACGCCCCGGCCGGAGACGGACGAAGTGGACGAGGCGGCCGAGGAGGCTTCTGAGGTGGAGAACGGGGACGTGGAGGACCTCAGCGACGAGGTCGAGGCTCCCGAAGGTGAGAACGCTGCCGGAAACGCAGAAGCGAGTGGCGCGGAAGGTGCCCCTCCTGCCGACGAGGAGCCATCAGAGGCGGAGGCCCCCGCGGAGGAAGATCAGAAGGAGCCGCAGCCGCAGCCGCCGCCACCGCAGGCGCAGCCGCCGGCCGAACCCAGTTCCGGCTCCAGCTGAGCGACGGCGGTGTCCCCGCCGACGACGGCCACGGCAAAGTTCGAGATCGTGCGCTCGGCGCGATGGCCGTCGGCGCACTGCATCGGGGCGGTCGCCTCGGACATGGGGCGGCGCCGCTCGAACGTGTCGCGGCAGGTGGGGCAGTAGTACTCGTAGATCGCCATGGCGTCAGTATAGCGGCCGCGTGCGCTCAGGCGGCGCTGGAGGGTTGGCCGCGCTCTTGCTCCCCGCTGTTCTCCGGCACGACCAGGCCGGGCACGGGGTCGGGCTCGCTGGGAAGGTGCGGCGGAAGCCCCGTCTCCATCTCGTGTTCGATGGCGCGCGTGATGACGTTGCCGGGCTGCACCCACGAGCGCCGTCCGAGACGGGGAAGGGAGGGTCGGAGGCGGGGCCTGAATCGTGGCATGGGCGCCGGAGGCTAGGGCATCGCCCCCCAGGGTTCAAGATCAAATGCCTGATCACTATGTCGCGTCGGCCGCCCCGCGCTCCCCCTCCTCGGCGCGGGCGAGGAAGGCGAGGACGTACGCGTTGAAGACCTCCGGCTGCTCGAAATAGGTCGAGTGCCCGGCCCCCGCCATCTCGAGAATCTCCGCTCCGGGGACAAGCGAGTGCGACTCGCGGATGAGCTCCGGCGAGGTAATGAGGTCGAACTCCCCGACGATAAAGGCGACGGGCAGACCGCAGTCGATAAGCATCTGGTGGGTGCTGCCCCGGTAGTTCGCCGGCGGCGGCCCGAGAACGTTGCCCTCCCGGGGCGGGTTGAGGCGCCGGATCTGGTGGTAGAGGAGCGCTCGCCCGGGGTCCTCCTCGGGGAAGTGCGGGGCGAGGGCGTGCCGTGCGAGCCCGCCGTCCCCCCGCTCGACGCGCAGGGAGGCCTGCAGCTCGCGCACGCGGTCGTTCGTCGCGCCCGCGTTCGTCCCGCAGAGCACGAGCGAGCGAGCGCGCTCCGGGGCGAGCCGCAGCAGTCCCGCGACGGCGCGTCCGCCCATCGACTGCGCGATTACATGCGCGCGCTCGATGCCGAGGTGTTCGAGCAGCCCGGCGAGGTCGCGCCCGAAGGCCCCGCGGTCGTGCTCCCCGAGGGCCAGGGAGCGCCCCCAGCCACGCGCGTCGTAGACCGTGCAGCGGTAGCGCTCGCCGAACACCGGGAGCTGCTGCCACCAGGAAAGCGCGTTCCCGCCCGCCCCGTGGTGGAAGACGACGTGATCGCCCTCGGGGTTGCCGTGCTGCTCGTAGTAGATGCGGGACCCGTCAAGCTCGGCGAAGGGCATCGGGGCAGTCTACGCGGGCGGGAGCTTCCGATTGACACCTTTCACCAGGCGCGGCAGCCTGCAGAGACCGGAGGTCGAGGGTGGAAATCGAGTGGTTCCCGGCCTGGTTGTTCCTCACCCCGTTGGCCTTCGGCTTCGTGTTCGGGCGGTGGTGGTCCCTGCCTCTCGCGGTCGCCAGTGTCCTGATCCTTGCTTTCGCTGTGTGGCCAGACCATCGAGAGGGGGAGGGAGATGTCGACATGTCCATCGGCTACGTCGTGGCCATTGTGATCGTGGGCGCATTCGTCTACGTGGTCATCCCCGCCTTCTGGGCAACGGTCGGAGTCGGATTGCACAGGGGAGTGCGGTGGACCTGGGGAAGGTGGAGGAGTACCGGCTACTGAGGCCGCTCGGCCGCAGGCCTAGACGAAGCGGTCGCGGACGGTGACGGCGTTGGGGGCGACTTCCGCGCAGGCCCCGCAGCGGATGCAGAGCTCGTCCACGATCCCGTAGCGCGAGCCCTCCTCCACGATCGCCTCCGTGGGGCAGATCGCCGCCGCCTCGGCGAGCGCGGGATCGCCCGCTGAGGTGATCTCGTAGGTGATCATGCCGGGCAGTGAGCGCGTCGGGTCGCGCTTCTCCCGGATGAGCGTCTCGAATTCGTCGCGGAAGTAGCGCAGCGCCAGCTTGACCGTCGTCATCGCGAACGATCCGTGCAGGCAGTTCGACCACGACATCGTCTGGATGAGGTCCTCGAACGTGTCCAGGTCGGCCTCGCGGCCGCCACCGTTGCCGATGCGCCGCAGAATCTCGACGGCGCGCTGCGTCCCCTGGAAGCACGTCGTACAGCGCCCGCAGGATTCGTCCTCGGCGAACCCGAGGAAGTAGGTGCAGAGGTCGACCACACTGGTGGTCTCGTCGAAGAAGACGATGCCGCCCGAACCGAGGAAGAGGCCGCGGTCGCGGAAGGGGGCGAGGGTCAGGGGCAGGTCGGCCTCTTCGGCGGAGAGCACGCCGGAGAGGGGGCCGCCGGGCTGGTAGCCCTTCAGGGCCACGCCGCCGGGGGTGCCCCCGCCGTACTTCTCGAGCAGGTCGCGCACGCTCAGGCCGAAGGGGATCTCGACGCACCCGGGCTGGTTCACCGCGCCCGAGATGGTGAACATCTTCGTGCCCTTGGCCTCGTCGTCGCTGACGCTCGACCACCACTCCGCCCCGTGGCGCATAACGAGGGGGGCGTTGGCGTAGGTCTCGACGTTGTTGACGTTGGTGGGCAGGTTCCAGAGGCCCGCCTGCGCCGGGAACGGCGGGCGGATGCGCGGCATCCCCCGGTACCCGTCGATGGAATTGATCAGCCCCGTCTCCTCGCCGCAGACGTACGAGCCCGCGCCCGTGAAGACGACGAGGTCGAAGGTCTTGCCGCTGCCGAGGATGTCCTCGCCGAGGAGGCCGCGCTCGCGCGCCTGCTCCACGGCCACGTTCATGCGCTCGATGGCGAGGGGGTACTCGTGCCGGATGTAGATGTAGCCCTCGACCGCGTGGGTCGCCATCGCCGCGATGAGCATGCCCTCGATGATCAGGTGGGGATCGCCCTCCATGAGGACGCGGTTCACCCACGCGCCGGGGTCGCCCTCGTCGGCGTTGCAGACGAGGTAGCGGGGGTCGGCCGTGGCGTTGCGGAGGAAGTCCCACTTGCGCCCGGCGGGGAAGCCGGCGCCGCCGCGCCCCCCCAGCCCGCTCTCGAGCATCACGTCGATGATCGCCTGGGGCTCCATCTCGAGGGACTGCACGAAGCCCTCGTAGCCGCCGTTCGCCAGGTAGTGGTCGATATTCTCGGGGTCGATCTGGCCGCAGTTCGCCATCAGGCGGCGGATCTGGCCCTGCATGAAGGGGTGGTCCTCCAGCATCCCGATCTGCTCGCTGGAAGCCCCTTCGACGACGCCGAGGGCGAGCTCGGGCAGCTCACCTGCCTCGACGAGGACCGTCTGCACGAATTCGTCGACGCGGTCGGGGGTGAGGGAGTGGTAGAGGACCGTGCGCGTGCCCGCCGCCGAGCGCACGGAAAGGGTCGGTTCGAGCCAGCAGAAGCCCCACGAGCCCGTCGTCTGGATATCGACGTTGAGGCCCTTCGCCGAGACGGCCTCCTGCAGGGCGGCCAGGGTCTCGGCCCCGCCGCGGGCGAGGGAGGAGGTATCGAGGCAGAGGTTGACCTGCTCGCGGCCGTTCGCGCGGGCCGCGTCCCAGTGCTCGCGGGCCTCGGCCGCGAGGGTCGTGAAGCGCTCGTTCATGCGTCCCCCATCACTTCCCGTGCGATGCTCACGGCCTTCGCCACGCTGAGGTCGCCCACGACCCTGCCGTCGACCCAGAGCTGGGGCGCCTCGCTGCAGGTGCCATTGCACTGGCCCAGCCGTAGCCCGTAGGCGCCGTCCTCGCTCTGCGAATCGAGCGGCAGGCCGAGCGTGGACTGGAGGGCCTCGCGGATGCGGTCGCCGCCGCGCAGGCGGCAGGCCGGGCCGCTGCACCAGGCGATCTCGCGCTCGGGCGGGGGCTCGGTGCGGAAGTCGGAGTAGAACGAGACCGCCCCGTAGACGAGGGCGGGGGTGGTGCGCAGCTGGCGCGCCAGCACCTCGATCGCCTCTCGCGATACGTAGCCGTATCGCTCCTGGATCTCGATCAGAGCGGGGAGGAGATGGCCGCGTTCGAACTCGAATTCGGCGACGAGCTCTCGCAGCTCACGAGTGGTCGGCTCAGCCGCCATTAGCACAGATCCCGTTTGTGAAATGCCGCACTACTATATGTTGGCCCCTCGCGCGGCGGCAACCGCGCGGCTGTTCGCATCCATCAGGTCGGCGGCCTCCTCTCCCAGCAGCAGACTGTAGTTCTGGCCCCGATCCTCGGGATAGACCTGCGTCGTGTTCGCCAGATAGAGCCCGCCGATGCCGGTCTCCATCTCCGGGATGGAGGCGGAGTAGTTGGTCGTGATCACGGGCTGGCCCCCGGGGTCGCGGAAGAACCACTTCTCGCGAACCCAGGAACGGTCGAAGGCGGGGTTGATGCGGCGGATGGCATCCTCGTAGGCCGTGAGCGCCTCCTCGGCGTCCATCTGCAGCACGGGGTGGTCCGGGGCCACGTAGTTCGAGAGGTAGACGAGGTGGTTGCCCCCATACCGCTCGGCGCCCACGAGGTTGGTGTGTTCGACGCATGCGACGAACGGCAGGTCGTCGGCGATGGAGAGCCAGTACACGTCGCTCAGCGGCCGGTCCAGGGCGAGGACGAGGCAGGACGCCCACTGGTAGCGCACCCGGTCCAGCACCTCGACATAAGGCGCGGGCAGGTCGGGCGCAATGCGTTTCGTGATGATGTTCGGCGTCGTCATGAGCACCTGGTCGAACTCGTGAAAGGCGCCCCCCGCGCGGATGCCGGTGACCGCCCCGAGTTCCGTCGCGACCGCCTCGACGGGCGTGTTCAGGTGGATCGTGCCCCCCGCCTCGCGGATGTAGTCGGCAAGGGCGAAGTAGTAGCTGCGGAACGAGCCGCGCGGATACCCGAGGGTCTCCTTCGCCCCGAGGCGCCCCTCGCGCGAGCCGAAACGGAGCCGGATCTTCCAGTGCAGCCAGGCCATCCCGACCTCGTCCGCATGCTCGGCGAACTTGCCCCGCAGGAGCGGCCCCCAGAAGGCGTCGAAGGCCTGCTTGCCCACGGCGCGCTCCATCCACGTGCGCGCCGTGACGTCCTCGTACACGCGCCAGTCGGCCTGGCGCTTCAGCCAGAGGCTGGCGAGGCCCAGTCGCACGCGGCTGGGAAGGCTCACGGCATCGAAGCGGAGCAGGTCGAACGGGGTAACGAAGGGGTAGGTGCGCCCCTTCACGAAGTGCCCGTTGTGCGGCTCGATCCACTCCAGGCGGTCGCCCAGGCCAAGATCGTTGAAGTACCGCACGACCGTCGTGTCGTTGGTGAAGATGTGGTGGTAGAAGCACTCGATCGGCTCGCCGCCCACCTCAAAGGTGACCACCTGGCCGCCGGGCTCGTCGCGCCCCTCGAAGATGGTGACCTCGTGCCCGAGCTCCTGCAGGCGTCGGGCGGCGGCCAGCCCCGCGACCCCTGCCCCGACGATGCCGGCCCTCACGGCGCCACCGGCGTGCGCTCTTCGACCGGAACCGCACGCAGGCGTCCGAGGCGAGCGATGGGGATGCCGAAGACCCAGAGGAGGAGCAGCCCCACGACCGTCGCGGGGGCGACGACGACGGCGTGGGCGACAATTGCGTACGCCCCCGCCAGCCCGCCCGCGATGCCGGCGTTCACCATGACGAGCTTGGCCGCCCACTCGAACGGGCCGGCGCCGCCGAAGAAGGTGGGGATGATGATGGCGAGGTTGGCGGCCGCCAGCAGCAGCACGTAGTGGGCGAAGCTGATGTCGATGTCGAACGCCAGGCCGACAATCGCGTAGGCCCCCGCCTCGACCGTCCAGCCGAGAAGGCTGAAGAAGCCGACCAGCGCGAAGCTGCGCCAGTCGTGGACGGAGCGGAGGGCGCCGATGACGGCGTCCACGTGCGGGCGGAGGCGGTCCCCCGCGGCCGCGGGGAGCCGGCCGAGGATGTAGCCGGCGAGGCGGTAGGCGCGCTCCTCGCGCAGGGTCAGCCAGTAGAACCCGACGAGGGCGGCGGCGAACAGGGCGGCGGAGGCGATGGCGATCGCCTGCAGCCGGCTGTCGTCCAGCCCCGCGACGGCCCCCGCGGTGAGCAGCATCAGGACGAGTACACAGCCATCGAACAGGCGCTCCACGGCGATCGCGCCGAGCGCGCCCATGGTCGAGACGCGCTCGCGCTCGCCGAGCACGTACGCGCGGATGAGCTCCCCCGCGCGGAAGGGGAGGAGGTTGTTCGCCATGTAGCCGATGATCGAGTACGGGAACAGCCGGCGCGCGCTGATCGCGGCCACCGGGCGCATCAGGATCGACCAGCGGTAGCAGCGTAGCCAGAACGAGACGAAGAGCACCGCCACGGCGGGCGCGACGTACCAGTAGTTCGCGTTCTCGAAGGCGTCCGCGATCTCGGAGGGGTCGGTGGCGATCAGAAAGAGGGCAATCAGCAGCACGCCGACGGCTGCGGCAAGCCAGAATCGGAACGAGCGGAACACGGACAATCAGCGCTCCCCGGCCTCGGCGCCATCGAAGAGACGCACCCGTGCGGCCCCGCCTTCAACGATCCAGAGCTTACCATCGGCTGTCTCGACGACTCCGTACGGGGAGCGCAGGGGCTCGTCCGCCGGGTTGATGGTCGCCTCCAGGACGCCGCTGGCGCTGTAGATGCGAACCTCGTTGAGCGAGGGGACGGAGAGGGCGATGCGGCCATCGCGGAGGACCGTCAGGTACGGCTTGTCCAGGGCGTCGAACCCGCCCCAGCCCGCCACCGGAAACTCGCGCAGGTACCCGCCGGCGGCGTCGAGGATCTGGACGCGGCCGTTCCACATGTCGGCCACGACCACCTCCCCCCCGGGGGCGATAGCGATCCCGGCGGGCTCGCTGAACTGGGCTGAGCCCGCGCCGCGGTACGCGTTGTCTGGGCTGTAGGGCCCGGCGATCTCGCGGAGGAACTCCCCGGCGGAGCTGTAGATCACGATGCGCCCGTGGCCGGTGTCGGTCACCCAGAGGTTCCCGTCGGGGTCGATGGCGAGGTCGCGCGGGCCGAAGAGCTGGTAGGGGCCGGGACGCTCCCCGGATGGGGGTGGAGGCTCCCCGAACTCGAGGAGGCGCTCGCGCAGGCTCGCATCGTAGGCAACCACCCGCCAGCCGAAGGTGTCGGCTACGTACACGCGCCCGTCGCTGGAGACGGTCAGGCCCCACGGTCCGGATGCCTCGTCCCCCCGGCGCAGCTCGACGGCGCCGAGGAAGTAGCCCTCGGCGTCGAAGCGCTGCAGGACGCTGGTGGCGCTGTCGATCACATAGAGGCTGCCGTCGGGCCCCTGGGCGATGTCGATCGGAATCGAGAACTGGCCGGGGCGGCTGCCGAGCCCGCCGAAGAGCGGCCTCCCGGCCTTGTCCACATCGGGGAGGGAAGGCTCGACGGCCTGGATCGTGAGGCTCCGCGTTTCGCGGTCGAAGGTGGCGGGGAACCAGGCCAGGCCGTCGATGGAGCCGAGCTCGGAGGGAGGCTCGTGGTCCCGCCAGTAGGCGAAGGCGTCCTTCGCCCAGCTTCCCCGGAAGATGCCGCTCCCGATCTCGCGCCAGGCCTTGCCCTCGAAGGGGCCAGCGGTGAGGGCCGCCTTGTAGTCCTCCGGGAACCACCAGCGGTGGGGGTAGCGCTGGGGCGGGGCGAAGCCCGTGGCGCCCCGCTCGGTCAGATCGGCCGTGACGACGGCGGCGTTGACGGCATTGATGAGGATCACGTCGAACTCGCCGGGCGGCAGCCCCGACTCCATGTCCTGGTAGGTGACGGCGCGGTAGTCGCGCAGGTACCAGACCCACGGCCACGCGAACGACGTCCTGGCATCGATCGCGATGCGCAGGTCGGCGCCGCGGCCCGTGGCCTCGGCGAGGGCGTCGATGTCGTCCGCGAGGCGGGTGATCTCCGGGGAACTCTGCGTGTAGATGAGCATGTCCTTGGGCACATCGCCGCGCTCGAAGGTGACGCCGATCATCGTGCGCAGGGAGAAGAAGGCCAGCGCGGCCACCACCACCAGGACCCCGAGCGTCGGGAGGGTGCGCCATCCCAGCCGCGCGCTGACGAAGCTGGCGGCCGTGAGGGTCACGAGCAGCGGCACCAGTCCCCAGGTCAGGCGCACATCGAGCGGCGGGCCCCAGTCGAGGGCGAAGGCGACCAGCGTGAGGGCGGCGCTCGCGAGCACGAAGGCGATGAGAAGCAGGGCCCCGGTGTCGGGCCGGGCGGAGGGGCGCCAGGAGCGCCAGGCCTCGCGGATGGTCCAGGCCGCGAGGAGGATGGCCGGGATTGCGAGGTGCGTGTTCAGCCAGGGCATCTTCTCGCCCGCCAGCGAGAGCGCGAAGAAGAGGGCCACGAACCAGAGCACGAGGAAGCGCGCGAAGGACGACCCCCGGAACGCCGCCCAGACCCCGCCGGCGAGGGCGAGGACCAGCGGGAGGAACTCGTAGGCCGGCATGAGCATCAGGTAGTAGAACCAGGGCTGTTCGCCGCGGCGCACATCCTGCTGGGCCTGCCAGTAGTCGATTGAGCCCCAGGCCCCGCTGCAGAGCCCCTCGGCGTTCGTCCAGAGGCTCGTCATGAAGGTCGCGTAGATGGCCACCGCGATGGCGGCGGTGATGAGCCAGGTGCGCGGACGCCACGAGAGTCCGGCGAAAGCGGCGATCGCGCCGGCGACCACGAACGCCGCAATGAGCACACCCGCCGCCCGCGCGTCGGGCGTCGAACAGACCCCGGGATAGTCGAGCGGGTTGGTCGCGAAGATGACCTCCAGGGGAACCTTCGCGAAGGCCACGAGCAGGGGCAGGGTGAGCGTCCCGGTGAGGATGAGCAGGTCACCCGAACGGGGGATCCCGTCCCAGTTCACGCGGATGCCGAGCCGGTGGCGGAAGCGCCAGAGCCCGGCGACGACCCAGGCCACGGGGAAGAGGGCCGCGATGGCGGCGATCCGGTTCCAGCGGTTTCTGGCTTCGCCCATCTCCGGGATGGCCGTAACAAGGTCCACGGCGAGGCGGCCGTTCAGGTAGAGCAGGAGGAAGGCCACGAAGAGGAACGCCGCTTCCTTCGTGCTGTAGGCGAGGGCAAGAGCCACACCGAGGACGGTCAGCCAGCGCGTGCGCCCGTCGTGCAGGTAGTTCCACACCGCTACCACCATCACGAGGATGAAGAGGGCCAGGTAGATATCCATCCGCAGGAAGCGGCTGTAGTAGACGAGCGTGGGGGAGAAGGCGAGCAGGGCCACCGCTGCGAATACCCCTGGCGAGCCCAGCCAGCGCCGCAACGCGAACGGTGCGGCCACCACGGCCATGCCGAAGAGCGCCGGGGAGATGCGCGAGGTGTAGTCCGTGGCGGTGGCCACGAGGAAGGTGAACCCCTGCACCACGTACAGCAGGGGACCGTGGAAGGTGGGGTTGTGGCGGTAGGACCCCTGTGCGAAGTCCCAGGCCCACTTCGCGTGGATGCTCTCGTCGTGGTGCAGGGCGCGGGCCCCCAGGTCCCAGAAGCGCAGGATGAAGGCGGCCGCGAAGAGCGTCAGGTAGGCGACCACCACCCAGTTGATCTCGATGCGCCGCGCGAGCAGGCGCTCGAACGCAGGGGGGCGGGGGGCGCCGTCCGCTGGCGAGCTCATGGGCGCCTCACGTAGATGGCCACCAGCTCCAGCGTCTCCGGAAGGCTGTTGCGCTGGCCGAACCAGTGGATGGCTTCGAGCACGCTGGTGGGTCCGGCGAGTGACCGTTCGAGCACCCAGCGGCCCTCGAGGGCGACAAACCCCTCCGGTGGGGGTTCCCCGAGGGGCCAGACGACGACACCGGCGTCCAGTGGAACCTGGCTCGCGAGGACCACCTCGGGGGAGGCGCGGAAGGCCCAGATGAGCTGCTCCCGGAACCGCTCGTGGACGATGATCTGGCCGCGGGAGGCGGCCGCATCGAGGGCGACGTCGCGGATGGCTCGAGCCGCCGGTGGGCTGACCGGCCCCGGCAGGGGCTCGCCCGCGGCGCTCAGGGACACGCCGCTCGTCCCGGCCAGCAGGAGGAGCCCGCCGCCGACAAGGGTGGGCAGAAGCGCAAGGTGCAGCTCCTCACGCAGCGAGGAGACGAGCGCGAGGGCCAGCACGGACAGGGCCATCAGGCCGAAGAACACGGGGATGGCGACGAGCACCCGCTCGTCCGCGCTCCCGATGCGGCCCTCCCGGCCCCAGTCGCTGAGGACGAAGAAGCCGATCGCGACTAGCACGAAGGCGGCCGCGAGCAGGTAGCCGTGAGGCCGCCAGTCGGCCGCCATCAGGAAGCCGGCCACCCGCACCAGGGCGGGCCCCAGGATGAAGCTGGCGTAGAACGTGGCCGCTGCCAGGGGGAACGGGGACGTCGTCGGCAGGGCCAGCAGGAACCAGACGAAGGCCAGCCCCGCGGCCGCCAGCAGCAGCGCTTCGGGCGGCGTGGGAACCCGACCCCGGGCGCGGAGGCGGAGAACCATCCAGGCGCTCGCCACGGCCCCGCCGGCGAGCAGGGGCAGCCCGTAGAGGGGGGCGAGCTGGGCCACGGTAAGGGTCGACCAGGCTTCGTCGAAGCCAGCCACGAAGAGCTGGATGGGCGCGATCCGCAGTCCGTCGGCGCCCAACCCGAACTGAAGGGTGGTCAGGAACAGGCCGAGGGTGGTCCCCAGGAGCCCCCAGATGAGCGCCTCCGGGTCCGGGCGGGCGTTCCGCCAGATCGCCACCGCTACCGCTGCGAAGACCACCGGCAGCGTAAGCGGGCCGCTGGTCGCCACGAGGAAGGCGATGAGCGTCCAGCCCCAGGGGGGCGGCCGGCTCGCCACCAGGGCGACGACCAGCCACACGGCGATGGCGGAGTCCCAGGCGCTCGCCGTGGCCGTCACCCCGAGGATGATGCCGGCGGGGTCGAAGGCGAGCAGCAGGAGGGCCAGCAGCGCCCCGCCATTGCCCAGCGTGCGGCGCAGCAGGAAGAGGGCGAGGGGAATCGTGAGCGTGGCGGCGAAGGCGAGCGACCGTGCCGGGACCTCGGACTCGTTCCAGCCCAGGGTCAGGGCCGATACCGCCTGGTAGAAGGTGGGCACGTAACGCTCGTCCGCGATTCCGATCTGGGCCTGCCAGGCGCCCGACAGGTGGGCCAGCTCGGCGCCCCCCACGGGCGCCCGCCAGATGACGCCCACCCGCAGCAGGATGAACAGCAGCACGACGACCACCCACGCGATCGCGCCAATCGAGACAGTGGGCCAGCGCCCGGCGTGGTTGCCCGCGCTGCTGCCCTGTTCGCGGCGCGAGCGACCGCGACGGCGCGCGTGGGAGGGAGGTGGGGCAGGCGTGGCGGCGGTCATCGCGTGGTCACCACCTCGATGGTTGGGATGCGGAAGACCTTCACGCTTCCCTGGGCGAATACGGTATCGAGAAACGTCTCGAAGGGGGGAATCAGGTCGTCGCGGTAGTGGGATCGCTCAAGGTCTCCTACCACCACATACGTGGCCCCGAGCGCCCCAAGGGCGTCCAGCGCCTCCGACGACGAGGCGGCCGTGTAGACGCGGTCGACAAGGTCCTGCCGGCGGGCGATCTCGGCGTTCAGCTCGGGCGAGGCGCCCCGCCAGGTGCGTTCGTGGCCCGGCCAGCCGATCGGAGTCTGGAGGCCCGTTCGGTACCCCACGCGTCCGGCCGACCCGTAGGAGCCGTCCCCGCCGTCGCGCGCGGGCCGGCCGTCCTCGCCCCGGAGCCAGATGCGCCCGGTCGCCTCCACCACGATGGCGTCCCGGGCGGCGTTGTCGTTTAGCCAGCGGACGAGCTCGTACTCCGCGGGGTCGAGCCGCTCGACGTAGCGCAGGCCGTCGAGCCCGACGCGTACATCGAAGTCGCCCGCGCGGTTGGGCGTGTTCGTCACGGCGAACACGAGCGACGCCCCGAGCAGCACGGCCACGGCGCCGGCCGCCAGGGAGCGGTAGGGCGGGGGAGCGGCGCGGATGCCGGCCACGGCCCCGACGGCGCCGGCCACGGAAAGCACGATCCACGCCTGGTAGGAGAGCTTGAAGACCGTGTTCAGGCGAGGGATGAAGAAGAGGATGTCCCGCAGGAGCAGGAACTCCGTGGCATAGAGGAGAAAGACGCCGAGGGCGGCCAGAACCGCTATCGGTGTGGCGGGATGGTTCTGCCGGTTCAGCCTGATCGTGGCCCCGGTGAGCAGCCACAGGACCAGCGCGTAGAAAGCGAGAGCGACCCAACCCCCGGCCGTGCGCGCCCCGAGCGCCGAGAGAAGGCCGGTACCGCTCTCGAACGGCGCCGCCGTGCGCTCGAAGGCTGCGAGGAACACCCAGATGACGATCGGGACGAGCACGGGGACGAGGGCGATGACGAAGGGTCGTGGGGCGAGCAGGCTCCTCCGCCACCTGAATCCCCGGACTCCTCGCCAGTCCGGCTGCCGGAGGCGCCTCGCCAGCGGAGCCAACCCCCCGCGGTCGAGTGCCCAGCTAGTGAGGGGCAGGGCGAAGACGATGCCGGCGCCCCACATGAGGAGGGCGTGTTCGATGCGCGTGCCGCCTCCGCTGTAGGCATACAGACCGCCGTTCTCCGGGCTGAAACCGATCCACCAGGGGACGAAGAGGATGACGGCCAGGACGGCCGGGGGCGCCAGCCACGACACCGTGTCGATGGCGGCTTCGCTGCCGGGATTGCCCTCGCGCCAGTTACGGGCGAAGACGGCCAGGGCCAGCAGCGGGGAGAACGCGATCACGTCCCACACGTTCACGAAGGCGAGCGACCCGAAGATGACCGCCACGCCGAGGAGCAGGGCGGGCCGGCGCCGGTGGTCCCACCACGAGAGGGGCCCGCTTTCCCGCCAGAGGGCGGCCGCCGTCGCGAGGGCGAGCAGGACCCCGGGGATGGCCATGACGTGGGGATGGAGGTCGCCGAGGAGGAAGCTGAAGGAGGGAGACTCCGTGACGGTGAAGGGATAGCCGGGCTGCGGTCCCCAGTACGACATGCGGGACATGCGCCACCAGACCCAGTGGTCGTCGGGGTACCAGCGGGTGGCCTGGTCGAGGGGCAGGCCCGTGCACGATTCCTCTGGTATGGCCCCGCAGCGCACCAGCCCCTCCGTTCCGAAGGCGTTGAACACGGGTTCGTTGGCGGCGCCGTGCGCGGAGGCGAACTCGAAGACGCTCGCGAGGGGCCCCGCGAAGAGCAGCAGCAGCACCGCTCCCCCACCCGCCGTCACGACCCACACCCGCGCGCGCCTCCCGAAGGACCAGCGGGCAAGGGCCGCCGCCAGGGACGCGGCGGCCGCGCCCGCGCTCGCGAAGACGGCGCCGAGGGCGAGGTTGTAGCCCGAGGCGGGCCAGACATTGGAGGTCCCGGTGAGGATGGCGGCCTGGAGGTAGCCGCCGTAGTGGTAGCTCGCGGTCTCGCCCGCGAGCCAGGGGTCGTGTGGGGGGTACTCGGGCGAGACGAGCATCGCGTTCAGGTAGAGGAAGTCCATCGGCTGCTCGGTGTGCGCGATGTCGGGCACGTGGGCGCGGAAGAAGGCGTAGCCGAAGAACAGCGTCGAGAAGAGCGCTGCGGCCACCGCGATGCCTGGCAGGGCGCGTCGCAGCGTGGGCAGAAAGCGCCGGTCGCGCATCGCCACCACGAACGCAACCATCCCGAAGAGGGCGATGGCGAGGAGGAAGCTGGCGCGCCCCGCCGGAAGCACGCCGATTACCCGCAGCAGGAAGTAGCCGGCAGCCAGCAGCGTCAGCCCGAGGCTCACGCTGAGACCGGCGCCGTAGTCGGGGAACGCGCGGAAGAGGCGGAAGGCGATCGGCAGCGCCAGCGCGGCGATGACGAGGGCGACGCCCCAGAACGCCAGCGCCTCAGGCATCAGCGATCCTCACGCGAGGAGCGCATCGACGAACGCCTTGGCGTCGAAAGGCGCCAGGTCGCCGAGACCCTCGCCGGTGCCAATGAGGCGGACGGGCACGCCCAGCTCCGAGGCGATCGCGAAGACGATGCCTCCCCGGGCGGTGCCGTCCAGCTTGGCGAGTACGAGCCCGGTGACGCCTACTGCTTCCGTAAAGGCGCGCGCCTGGAGGAGTCCGTTCTGGCCAGTCGTGGCATCCAGGACCAGGAGCGTCTCGTGGGGGGCATCGGCGTAGCGCCGCTGGATGATGCGGGTGACCTTCTTCAGCTCCTCCATCAGGTTCGCCTTCGTGTGCAGGCGTCCGGCCGTGTCGATGATGGCGGCGGCGGCGCCGTCCGCCTCGGCCGCCGAGAGCGCGTCGAACACGACGGCGCCCGGGTCGCCGCCGGGCTGGTGCCCGACCACGCGCACATCGAGCCGTTCGCCCCAGGTGCGCAGCTGGTCGATGGCCGCCGCCCGGAACGTGTCCGCGGCCGCGAGCACGGGCGTGTGGCCGCCCTCCTTCAGCGCCGATGCGAGCTTGGCGATGGAGGTGGTCTTGCCCGCGCCGTTCACGCCCACGACGAGGATCACGAGGAGCTCGGGGAACGGCGCGTCCCAGCGCGGAGGCCCGCCCGCCGGCGACTCCAGGATGGCGATGAGCTCGTGGCGGAGGATGTCGCGTACCTCGGCCGAGGTGGTGGCCCGCGCCTCCCGGACCTGCTCGCGGACGGCGTCGAGGATCCGTTCGGTGGTGCCCATGCCCGTGTCGGCGGCGATCAGGATCTCCTCGAGATCCTCCCAGAGGTCATCGTCGAACTCCGGGCGGTCGAAGAGGCGGCCGAGCTGGCCCAGGAAGCCTGACCGGCTGCGGGCGAGGGCGCGCCCCGACTGCTCCTGGATCTCCTCGACCTGCTCGGGAGTAAAGGCGGAGTCGCCGGAGGAGGGGTCGGCGCTGCCGGAGTCTCTCTTTCGTCGCCAGAACCGCATCGCCCATCCTTCCGCCCGCCCGGGGCGGTCCCCGGATTCTGCCGCAGTCTCCGGTGGACCTGCTAGCTGCTGGCCGCTCCGGCGGTTGCCCGCGGCTCGGCGGGGGCTTCCTCGCGGGCCTCCACCGGCGGGCCGCCGGTGGGGATGTCCGAGAGGCGGAGGGAGAGGGTACTGGAAACCCCGCCCGGACCCATCGAGACGCCGTAGATGGCATCGGTCGCCTCAATGGTCCGGCGATTGTGGGTCACGACGAGGAACTGCGTGCGGTCGGCCAGCCGGTTCAGCTCGGCCACGAAGCGGCCGACGTTGGCCTCGTCGAGCGCGGCATCAACCTCGTCGAGCACGCAGAAGGGCGCGGGGTTCGCCGAGAGCAGGGCGAACAGCAGGGCGACCGCCGTCAGCGAGCGTTCGCCCCCCGAGAGCAGGCTGAGGCTGCTCAGGCGCTTGCCCGGTGGCTGGGCCTCGATCTCGATGCCGGACTCGATGATGTCGTCCGGGTCGAGCAGCTTCAGGCGCGCGGCGCCGCCCCCGAAGAAGGCCGTGAAGTAGTGCCGGAAAGACTCGTCCACCTGGGTGAAGGTGGCGCGGAAGCGCGTGCGGATCTCGCCGTTCAGCTCAACGATGGCGCTCTGGAGCTGCGCCTCGGCGTCGTTCAGATCCTGGATCTGCTCGGTCAGGAAGCCGTGGCGCTCCTCGCTCTCGCGGAACTCCTCCGGAGCCTCCTGGTTGATCGGCCCGAGCTTGCGGATGCCCTCGCGGGTCTCGGTAATCTCCTGCTCGAGGGCGCCGAGATCGAGGGGCTGGTCGTCTGAGGGGGTGGTCTCGATGCCGCCGCCGGGGGATGTCGAGAGGCCCTCGCGCGCCATGTCCTCGCGCAGCGTGGCGAGGCGCTCGCGGGCGCGGTCCAGGTCGGCTTCGAGCTCGAGGCGGCGGCGCCGCGCTTCGAGCAATGCGTTCTGCGCCTCGGAGTAGTCGGCCTGCACGGAGCGCTCGTGGTTCTCCAGGCGGGTCAGCTCGTCGCGGTCGGGAGCCGTGTCCTCGCTGGATTGCTCCTGCTCCAGGCGGAGCTGCTCGAGCTCGCCGGACTGGCGCTCGATCGCTTCGGCGAAGTTCCCCGCCTCCAGCTCAAGGTTCTGCGCCCGGAGGATGCGCTGGCCGATCTGGCCGGTCAGGCGCTCGATGGCGCGCTTCTGCTGCTCGCGGGATAGCACGTGCGCCTTCGCCTCGCCCTCCGCCGAGGCCAGGCGCGCGCTGGCCCCCGCCACCTCGTCCACGGCTGCCTCGACCCGCCCGGGGGAAGCCTCCAGGTCGGGGCTGAGGGCCTCGGTCTCGGCGTCGACTTCCTGGCGCCGTTCCCGGAGCTCATCGAGGAGCGCGCGGGCTTCGGTGGCCGCCTGCTCATCGAAGGTCTCGGCGGTGATGGCGGCTCGGCGGGCGAGCACCTGCCCCATTTCCCGGCGGATGCGGTGCAGGCGGTCGCGCTCTCGAGCGCGGGCGCCGAGGGCCTCATCGAGGGTGCCCCGGCTTTCCTCGTGGGCGCGGTCGCTCTCCTCGACCAGGCGGATGAGGTGCTCGACCGTGTCGCGGGCTCCCTCGACCTGCTTGCGGTTCTCCGCGACGACCTCCTCCAGCTTCGCGATCTCGGCGGGAAGCTCGTCGATCTCTCGCTGGCGGGTGAAGCTGAAGGGGCTCTCCGAGGCCGACGTGATACCGCCGGTGATGACGCCCGAGGGGTCGAGGAAGACGCCATCCACCGTGACCACGGCGCCGAGACCGCGGCTGAGCATGCGCTTCGCCACCGCCATGTTCTCGACGACGATGACCCGACCGAGGAGGGTGTCGACGACGTCCCGGTAGCGGCTCTCGCAGCGAACCAGGCGGGAGGCGACCCCTACGACCCCGCGCTCCTTCTGGAGGTTCAGCGGGTAGACCTTGCGCAGCGCGTCGAGGGGCAGGAACTGGGCCCGCCCGCGTGCCCCGTCCTTCAGCAGCTCGATGGCGTGCAGGGCCTGGGCCTCGTGTTCGACGATGATGGCGTGGAGGTGGTTCTCGAGGGCCGCGTTGATGGCCGCCTCGAGCCCGGCCGGCACCTTCAGGTGGCGCGAGAGGAGTCCCACGACCCCACTCACCTCGGGCGCCTCGCCGAGGCTCCCGGGCTTCACGTTCTCGATGAGCACCTGCCCCATGATCAGGGCGTTGCGCGTCCCCGTGGCGATCCCCTCGCTCTCCGCCTGCACGCGCTTGAGCACCTCCAGGCGGCCCTGCAGGTGGTCGAGCTGGCGGCGCGGTTCCTGTCCCGCCTGCTCCAGCTCGCGGAGCTCGCTCTGGACGCGCGCGAGCCGCTCCCGCGCGCCTGCGGCGGCGGTCCGCGCCTCGCGCAGGCGCTCTTCGGCGCCGCCGGTGCTCTCGCTCAGCTCGGCGTAGCGCCGCCCGTAGCCGACGAGGTCGACGAGGAGCTGTTTGCGGCGTGCTTCGAGGTTCCTCGCCTGCGGTCCCTCGGCCGCCGGAACGGCCGCGCGCTCGACGATGGCCGCCTGCTCCCGGATGCGCTGATCGAGGGAGGCCAGCTGTCCCCGGAGCTCCTCCGCGCGGCGGTGGAGGGTGGCGTCCTCGCGCTGCGCCAGGGCGAGCGCCTCGCGGTCCCGTTCGAGCGACGTCCGTAGCCCCTCGATCTCATCCGTGAGCTCGAGGCTGCGCCGCCCGCTCTCGAGGTCGGCGGCGGCGAGCATGGCCTTCTCCCCTTCGAGCGCCTCGACCTCGGTCCGGATTTCTCCGTGCCGGGAGGTGGTCATCGCATGGCGCTCGCGATCGAGGGCGAGGGCGTGTTCGAGGGAGCGGATGCGCGTCTCGAGCGTCTCACGGTCCCCGTCGGGTCGGGAGACGGCTTCGCGGCGGCGCGCAATCTCCTCGCCGAGCGCCTGTAGCTGCTCCTCCAGCGTCGCCACGCGGGCCTCGGCCGATTCGTCCTCGGCCCCTCGCTGGTCGAGTTCGGCCTGGGCCCGCACGATGGCGTTCCGGGTCTCGCTCCAGCGTCCCGAGTAGAGGCGGCGGAGCAGGGTCGCGAGGTGGTTCGAGAGGTCGCGGTGCTCGCTCGCGCGGTTCGCCTGGCGGCGGAGGAGCCGCAGCCGGGGTTCGAGCTCGTCGATGACGATCTGCACCTTCGCCATGTTTTCCCGCGTGCTGGCGAGCCGGTTGTGCGCGTCGGCGATCTTCTGCCGGAAGGGCTTCACCTCCGCGGCCTCGTCGATGAGCGAGCGGCGGTCCTGGGGCGAAAGGCTGAGCACCTCGTCGACCATGCCCTGGCCCATGATGGCGTAGCTGTTCTGGCCCACGTTCGCCTTCTGCAGAAGGTCGTTCAGGTCGCGCAGGCGGATGCGCGAGCCGTTCAGGAGGTACTCCGTGTCCCCGTCGCGGTAGGCGCGGCGCCCGATCTGGATCTCGGTGAAGTCGAGGGGCAGCCAGCCGTCACTGTTATCGAGCGTGAGGGTGACTTCGGCCATGCCCAGGGGCGGGCGGTCGCCGGCGCCGGAGAAGATCACGTCCTCCTGCTTGCGGGCGCGGAGAAGGCGCAGGCCCTGCTCGCCGAGCACCCAGCGGACCGCATCGGCCACGTTGCTCTTGCCGGAACCGTTGGGCCCGATGATGGCGGTCACGCCCGAGCCGAACTCGAGGGAGGTCTGCTGGGCGAAGCTCTTGAAGCCGTGGATGGAGAGGCGCTTGACGTACATGGTCAGGCCCCCGCGGGGGCGCCGGCCTCGAGCACGGCGTGGGCCTGGCGGGCGGCCTCATGCTGGGCCGCACGCTTGCTCGATCCCGCCCCGCGACCGAGCATCTCGCCTGATACCCGAACCTCCACCACGAATCGGTGCCCCTCCTCCTCGGCCTGCTCGTCAACGGTTACATAATCCGGGGGCTGATGCCAGCGTGCCTGGACGATGTGCTGGAGGGCGGACTTGGGATCGAGGGAGGGGCCGCTATCCCGGATGCGGTCCACCTCGGGCTTGAGGAGGCGCAGGACAAGGGCGCGGGCGACGTTCAGCCCATGGCCATGGTAGACGGCGCCCACGAGCGCCTCGAAGGCCCCCGCAAGGTTGCGGTCGCGATCACGCCCCCCCGCGCTCTCCTCGCCCCGCCCGAGGATCAGGTAGTCGCCCAGATCGAGGCGGCGGGCGGCGGTGGCGAGGGTGCTGCCCCGCACGATCTCGGCGCGCATGCGCGTGAGCTCCCCCTCCGAGGCGTCGGGGTAGGCCCGGAAGAGGGCGTTTGCGATCACCATTCCGAGGATGGCGTCGCCCAGGAACTCGAGGCGTTCGTTGGGCGTTGCCTGGGAGGCGCTCTCGTTGGGATAGGAAGCGTGGGTAAGGGCCTCGCAGAGAAGTCCGGCTGGAAGGGGCTTGATGCCAAGCCTCTCCGCCAGGTCGCCACCGCGGGGGGGCGACTGGACCACGGTGGCCGCGCTCTCCAAATTGCCCCCACGCTCTAAATTGTTAGGGTTCCTTGATCATATCGGCGGGCGTTTCAAAGTGTCAAGAAACCGGCTATTCTCCGGGCTCCACGCTGATGACTGACATCTTCCGCGCCGACCCCTGCTCAATCTGCGCCGAGCCCGTGGACCGCCACACGGAATCGTACTGCAACGGCTGCGGGCGCCTGTTCCACCTGAACCAGCGCGAGGACCTGCCCGGACGTGACTGCGGGACCGTCTCGCTGAACGAGGCGCACCTTGCCCTGGAGTTCCTCTGTAACGCCTGCCTGGAGGGGACCCCTGCTGCCTCGACCACCCTGGACGCCGTGCTGGACCTCTCCGAGGCCGCCCTGGAGGCGGGCATGAGCGAGCCGGAGCTGGCGCAGGCGGCAGCCGCGGGATCGGTGGCGCACCGGCGCACGGCGGGCGGCTCGCTGCTCTTCGAGCGCGCGGCGATCGAAGGGCTGCTGCGCGCGCGAGGGCGGGCGTGAGCCCCTCGCGGCGCCGGAGGCGGCGCATCCGCGGCCCCGCCGGGGGCGGTGGCGAGGGACAATCGGGATCGCAGCAGGCCGCCCCACCCCTGGCGGAGTGGCGCTGGCGGACGATGCCCGTGTTCATTGCGCTCTCGGTTGGGCTGTTCGTCGGGATGCTGCTGGGGACCGGCGCGGTCGCGGGCGGGAGCCTCGTTGCGACCATCGTCTTCCTCGTCGTGGCGGGCATGATGGGAATCTCGGTCTCGCGGCTCGTGATGCGGTGGCTGATGCAGCGGGGAATCATCAAGCCTCAGCAGCGGCGGCGCTGAGCTTCCTGCCCTGCGGGGTATGGCATGATGCCGCGACCCACGCAGGGGGAAGGCCATGACCTATTCGGGACTCGTGCTGCACGGCGATCACGTGCGCGACCACGTCGAGCAGGCGCAGGAGGGCGAGCGCCACGGCTTCAGCGCCGGCTGGGTGACCGAGGTCAACGAGCCCGATGCCATCACGGTGCTGGCGGCCACGGCCGCGAGCACGGAGCGCTTCGGGCTGGGCACGGGCATCCTCCCCATCGGTCTCCGCGACCCCTACCTGGCGGCGATGTCGTTCTGGTCGCTGCAGGACCTGAGCGGTGGGCGCGTCTCGGCGGGGTTCGGCGTGAGCACACCCGTAATCGTGACCAACTGGCACGGGCAGCCCTGGGACCGCCCGGTCGCGCGCATGCGCGAATACGTCGACATGTTCCGGCGGCTCACCTCGGGCGAACGCCTGCGCCACGAGGCCCTGTTCCGGACGAGCGCCCCTGCCCTGCCCCCGGCGGAGCCGGCCATCCCCGTGTACATCGGCGCCCTGGGCGAGCGCATGTTGGAGCTGGCCGGGGAGATTGCGGACGGCGTCATCCTCAACTACCCGACGGCAGCAGTGATCCGGCGGTCGGTGGCGGCCATCGAGCGGGGGATCGCGAAGGCGGGGCGGAAGCGCGAAGACGTGCGCATCGTCGCCTTCCTGCGGACCGTCATGGACGAGTCCTACGAGAACGCTTCCGCGCCCATCAAGGATGAGCTGCTGGCCTACATGATGGCGCCCGTCTACCGGAAGGTGTTCATCGAGGACGGCTTCGAGGAGGATTGCGAGGTCTTCGAGCGGCGCTGGCAGGCGCGCGAGCGCACGGAGGCCATCCAGGGCATCTCGGAGGGGTTCGTGCGCGCCCACGCGGTGGTCGGGCGGAGCGCCGAGGAGTGCCGCGAGGTTGCCGCCGAGCTGGTGGCAGCCGGCCTCGACGAGGGCTTCCTCTACCCCATCGCGCCCGCGGGGGCGGCCAGCGAGCAGGCGGCCATCCTGGAGACCATCAGGGCGCTCGCGCCCAGCTAGGCGGGCGGGGGCGTGCCCGTGCAGGCCCGCCAGGCCGACTCGAGAAGGGCGCGCGCGTACGGCGCTCCCGGGCAGTGAGCGACGACGTCCCGCCCCTCGAAGGCGCCGTAGTGGCGCGTGAAGAGGTCGCCCGCCCCCTCCGTGCGCGCGACGGCGTCGCGCCAGGCGTCGCGCTCCCCGGAGCTGGGGACGTAGGGCTCGCCCGCGACCGGGTCGCTCCAGAGGACCGCTCGCATAACGGTCGCCACGGAGTCGATGCCGGCGGTGACCAGCTCCGCGTCCTCGCCGGTGAGGCCGCGGGCGGTGGCGCGCTCGCGCACGAGGTCGCAGGCGGCGGTGCGCCACCCTTCGATGCGCGACTCGGCGGGGACGCGGCGGGCGCGGACGGCGGTAGCGGTGGCGAGTGGGTCGGGGTCCCCCAGGAGGTCGAGCGCCTCCACGGTTTCGCCGACGCGCGCGATGAATCCGGGCGGGAACTTCGAGACGAGCAGGCGGTCGGGATCCTCCCGTGCGAGGCGCCGCGGACCGGCAAGGCCGTGCTCGTCGGCGAGCCAGCGGCAGAGGCGCTCCTCGGTGGTCACGGCGCCGCCAGGGCGGAGCGCACGCCCGCGCGGCGCATTGCCTCGAGAGCGCGGGCGCCGTCGCCCTCCTGGAGGTCCACCGCCCGGACCGCGTCGATGAGGACGAACGTCGCGAAGCCGCGCCGCATGGCGTCGAGGGCGGTGTCGCGCACGCAGTAGTCGGTCGCGAGCCCACCGACCACCACGGTCGCGACCCCACGGTCCCGCAGCATCGACTCGAGGAGCGTGTCGCTGGGGTCGCCGCTGGCAGGGTCGCGCACGGTGAAGCCGGAGTAGCCGTCCTCGCCCGCCGTTCCCTTGCGCACGACCTCCCCGGCGACGCGCAGGTCCGGGTGGAAGGCCGCGCCCCACGTGTCCCCGACGCAGTGCACGGGCCAGATGCCGCCGTCCTTCTCGAAGTGGGGCGTGTCGGGGGGATGCCAGTCCTGCGTGTAGGCGACCGTCGCGCCCGCCGCCTTAGCCGTGGCGATGACGCCATTGAGGACGGGAACGATGTCGCCGCCGCCTGCCACGGAGAGGGCGCCCGCGGGGTCGGCGAAGTCGTTCTGGACATCGACGACGACGAGGGCGGTGCGTTCGTCCCAGCGGACCATGGCTGCGCCACCTTGGGGAGGCGGGCCGTGCCCGTCAAGTACGTCCTGATGGGCGCCGCTGGTAGGCTCGCGCCCATGAGCGACGCCTGGCAGCCCGACCAGTACGCGCGCTTCCGCGCCGAGCGGGAGCAGCCCTTCCACGACCTGCTCGCCCTCGTCGAACCCGTCCCGGGCGGGCGCGCGGTCGACCTCGGGTGCGGTACGGGCGTGCTGACGCGGCTCGTGCACGAGCGCACCGGGGCCGCCGAGACGGTAGGCATCGACAGGTCGGAGGCGATGCTGGCGCAGAGCGCCGAGCACGCCGGTGCTGGGGTGCGCTTCCAGCACGGCGACATCGCCGCCTTCGCCGAGCGGGGGCTCGACGTGGTGTTCTCGAACGCCGCCCTGCAGTGGGTCCTCGACCACGAGACGCTGTTCCCCCGGCTGGCGAAGACCCTGCGGCCCGGTGGCCAGCTCGCCGTGCAGATGCCCGCCAATCACGACCACCCCTCGCACGTCGTTGCGCACCAGGTCGCGCGGGAGCCGCGCCACGCGCGGGCCCTGGGCGGATACGTCCGCCACAACCCCGTGCAGCCGGTCGAGTGGTACGCCGAGCTGTTCGCACGGATGGGGTTCCAGGAGCAGCACGTGCGCCAGCAGGTCTACCTGCACCGGCTGGCGGGGCCGGAGGAGGTGGTGGAGTGGGTGAAGGGTTCCCTGCTGACCGACTACCGCCGCAAGCTCTCCCCACAGGACTACGAGGCCTACCTGGCGGACTTCCGCGAGCGGCTGCTGGCCGAGCTCCCGGACGAGCGTCCCCACCTGTACCCCTTCAAGCGCATCCTCCTCTGGGGGCGGCGTCCCGGGGACGCAGCCGGTCAGGGGAACGGGTAGGCTCCCCGGCATGGCGGAGTTCGAGGCGACCGAGCAGGAGTACGCCGGCCTCCGGGACGTGCGCTTCCGGCACGGAGAGACCCCCGGACGCCTCTGGCTGCCAGACGGCGAGGACGAACCCCTCCCGCTGGTGCTGATCCAGCACCCCGGCATGAGCAGCAAGGACGACGCCATCGTGGCGGGGCCGGCGCGGGCCTGGGCCACGACGCACCGCTGGGCCTGCCTCGGCCTCGACGCTCCCGGCCACGGCGAGCGGGCGGTGGGCGACCCGTTCGCGGCCCTCCGCGATCCCGAGCAGGCCGCGGCGATGGCCGCCCAGTTCGCCGGGGAGGTCCGGGACGCCATCGATGCGCTGACGGAGCGGTACCCCGTCGATACGGCGCGGCTTGGCTACTACGGCTACTCCCTGGGGGCGATGCTGGGCGTGCCGGCGGTGGCGGGCGACGGGCGCTTCCGCGCGGCGGTGTTCGCGGCCGCGGGCACGGGCCCGCTCAGCGGTCCCGGGGGTGGGGAAGGGAGCCACCTGCCGGGCCTCGCGGACGTGGCTGTGCGCGTCATCGCGAAGGAGCAGGACGAGATCGTCGCGCCCGAATCGACGATGGAGTTGTACGCGGGACTGCCCGGCCAGAAAGACCTCGTGACGCTGTCCGGAGGCCACTTCGCCATCGGCGACGACGTCGTGGGATCCGCGGAGCAGTGGCTGGCGGCGAAGCTGTAGCCGTCGCTAGCGCTGCAGCTGGCCGAGCTTGAAGTTATCCCAGGTGACCACGCGGTCCGGTTCGAGGACCACCCAGCGGCGCGTCCGTCCGGCGGCCGTCCCGGCGTGGCGCCCGTCCGGCTGGCCGTACTTCGCGCCCATCTGCAGGCGGGCCTCCTCGAGGTGGGGGTCGGCGTTCTCCGCATCGGGGTCCTCGAGGACCGTCGCCCGGCCCTGGAGCATGATCCCCTGGAGCTCCGGGTAGCGCTCGTTCTTGTCGACGAGGACGGTCGTGACGGGGTTGCGGCGCAAGTTGGCGACCTTCTGGCCGCGGCACATGGTGTAGACCTTGCCCCCCGCCCAGCCGAACCAGAGCGGTGTCAGGTTGATGCGCTCGCCCGGTCCGATCGTGGCGATGCGCATGTTCCAGCTGGTCGACATGATCTCGTCGATCTCGTCGGGCGTGAGGGCGAGTTCCTTGGGGATTGGCACAGGGCGGCCTCCGGTAGAAGTGCGCGCAATGATAGGATGCGGGCGGCGCGGGCGGGCGTGGTTCAATGGCAGAATGCGACCTTCCCAAGGTTGAGACGAGGGTTCGATTCCCTTCGCCCGCTCCAGCACCAACGAGGTCGCCCGGGAGGCGCCGCGTTCGGGGACCGGGAGGCATTCTTCCGGCGGCGCTCCGCACGGCGTAGCTGGCAGCCAACGGAAGGCGGGCGAGTCCCGTCCGCAGAGAAACCCCCCACGAGACCCAGGAGCCCGCAATGTTCACCCCGCCCCCCAGCCCCTGGTTCGTGCCCTTCGATGGCTCCTTCGATGTGCGTGCCCACGCGACCTCCCCGCCCGCGGAACCCCCCGCCAAGAAGCACCTCCGCGCGCAACGCAACGACGTCGTCAAGGAGATCGACCGGCTCCAGTACCGCCTCTTCGTTGAGGACAGCCGCTCCCTCCTCCTCATCTTCCAGGCCCTGGATGCCGCCGGGAAAGACAGCACCATCCGCTCCGTGTTCCGGGGCGTGAACCCCGCCGGCCTGCAGGTCACCTCCTTCGCCGAGCCATCGACCCTCGACCTCGACCACGACTTCCTCTGGCGCACCACCCGCGTGCTGCCCCAGCGCGGCCACCTCGGCGTCTTCAACCGCAGCTACTACGAGGAGGTCCTCGTTGTCCGCGTGCACCCCGAGCTGCTGAAGCCCCAGCGCCTGCCGCCCATTGATGACCTGGATGAACTCTGGGAAGGCCGCCTCGCCTCCATCCGCGACCACGAGGCCCACCTCGCCCGCAACGGCACCACCGTCCTCAAGTTCTGGCTCAACGTCTCGAGAGAGGAGCAGGCCGAGCGTCTCCGCGCGCGCGTCGAAGGCCGCGAGAAGCAGTGGAAGTTCTCTGAATCAGACGTGCGCGACCGCCAGCACTGGGATGCCTACCTCGATGCCTACCAGTGCGCCCTCAACGCCACCTCGCGCCCCTGGGCGCCGTGGTACGCCATCCCCGCCGATAACAAGCCCTACATGCGCCTCGTCGTCGCCGAGATCATCGCCGATACCCTCCGCGCCATGGACCCCCAGCTCCCCCGCATCGACCCCATCAATCCGGAAGAGCAGGCGCGCATTCTCGATCTGCTGGATCAGTAGCGGCGGAACCACGCACAACGAGAAGGGCCTCCCGAATTCGGGAGGCCCTTCGCAGTTGGCCTGGTAGCGGGGGAGGGATTCGAACCCCCGACCTTCGGGTTATGAGCCCGACGAGCTACCACTGCTCCACCCCGCGCCGATGGTCCTGGTGGACCTTCGCACTGAAGAGCGATGAAACCGCGAGTCGATTCATGGCGAGCCTCAATTGAGGTCAAGCCCTCGACCATTAGTACGCCTTAGCTGAACGCATTACTGCGCTTACACCTGGCGCCTATCAAACAGGTAGTCTTCCTGTGGTCTTACCCCCTTTGACGGGGTGGGAAGTCTCATCTTGAGGTCGGCTTCGCACTTAGATGCTTTCAGCGCTTATCCGATCCGAACATGGCTACCGGGCGGTGCTCCTGGCGGAACAACCCGCACACCAGCGGTTCGTTCACCCCGGTCCTCTCGTACTAGGGGCAACGCCTCTCAAACTTCCTGCGCCCACGGCGGATAGAGACCGAACTGTCTCACGACGTTCTGAACCCAGCTCGCGTACCGCTT
>CAYMDV010000009.1:0-126874 GCA_964389725.1 uncultured Anaerolineaceae bacterium | reverse complement strand
GCGAGGGGCCGCAACCGGCCGCCGCCCTCCTGCTCATGCCCGACGAGGTGCGCCTGCGGCATGCGCGCGGGCTGCTGGCGGGGGCGCCTTTCATCTCGTTCCTCGCCCTGGAGCGTGACGTGGCTGCGGCGGGCTCGTGCAGCCGAATCTGGCGCACCACCTCGGGGTCGACACCCCTGGGGCTGGACGAGGCGCTCTCGTACGTGCGGCCGGGTGGGGCGTGGCCCGTGGAGCCTCCGCTGGCGCGCCGCTCGCTTCCCGGGAAGCCCCCAGGGACGGACAGGGCCGCGAGGGACGAGCGAATGCTGCCGGCGCTGCTCAAGCCCATCGAGAAGCGCGCCCTCGACCTGGTCTCGGACTGGCCCTGGATCATGCCTCCCCACCTGGGCGCCCTCCTCGGGGTGAAGCGCTCGCGGCTGTCGGAGGTGCTCCACCGCCTCGGGGAGATGGGCCTCATCCTTGATGAGACAGTCGGAGGGTGCCGCCGACTCGCCCTGGCGGACCGGGGGCTAGCCTTGCTCGCCCACCGCGACCGCACCTCGCTCGGGGTGGCCAGGGGGCGCTGGAGCGTTGCGCCACTCGACCCGGACGAAGCGCTCGACTGGCGCAACGTCTCGGGCCGGAGCAGCCGCCAGCTCCTCCGCACCATCGAGCACACGGACGGCGTCCACGGCTTTCTCGCGGCGCTTACCGCACAGGCTCGCGAACGGTCGCTGGAGGTCGTGCAACTCGACCCGCCCCGGAGGGCGTCGCGCTACTTCCGCTACGACGGACGGCTCCACTCGGTCCAGCCGGACGCCTTCGGGACCCTGCGGCGTGGCGACGACGTGTGGCCTTTCTTTCTGGAGTGGGAGCGCAGGGCGGTGCGGCCCGTCACCATGGCCACCCGCCTCGCTCCCTACCTGCGCTACTACGCTTCCCGCCGGCCTACCGATGACCACGGCGAGCAGCCTCAGGTTCTGGTGGTGTTTGACGGTGAGCTGGCGGCGAGCCACTTCCTGAGGGTGGCGCGGGAGGAGATGGGGCGGGCGCAGGTCGAGGTGCCGCTCCGGGTTTCTCACAGGGCCGTCATTGAACGGGCAGGATCGCTGGAACCGTCGGCCTGGGCCACAATGGGGAAGCGGGGAGATGGGTCGCCATGAGTCGGCGAGATGACGCTGGCGAGGCCTGGAGGGACTTAGGGTGACATCCACTTCGGCCATCAAAGAACTGGCAGGCCGCTCGGACAAGCGTCTCCTTCCTGCGATCAGCGAAGGCGTCGGGCATCTCGTTACGAATATCGAACGGCTCCACGATGCCGCCATCAGGTTGGCGGAAGCGGACGACCACACCAGCGCCGCGATCCTTGGCAGCATCGCCAACGAGGAGGCGGCAAAGATCCTGATCCTGCTCGACGCAGTGCGCTGTCCCCTGTCGAGGGCAGACGAACGCCGCCGAACCCTCTCATGGTGGAGTAGTCACCTCTGGAAGGGCCTCTACGCCAAGGTCTGCGATAGAGGCTTGGACCATCGTGATTTTGGGGATCTCCAGGCCTTCATCGAGCGCGAGAGCGCCTACTTCTATCTTGACGGGCCGACCGGTGTCGATTGGGTCTTTCCCAACAGCATTCCGGCCGAACGGGAAGGGCGTATGTACGTTGACTTCGTACGTGGGGTCACCCAGGGCAAGAGCGAGTCACCGTGGTGGTCCACACCGTCAACCTCCGGGTACTACTCTCCCGCTGACTGCCTCTACCTTGTGGCTGCGTTGGCTCACGTTGGCGTGACGAGCGTTGAGGGGCTACAGGTAGTAGCCGAGGTGTGGCGTGACTTCGAGCCTCAGGCTCGAACGCCACGAGAGGAACTGCGCTCCCTAATCGACAAGACGTTGCTGGAGGTGGAAGCCAGAGGCATCACCGAGGCGGGGGCCACTGACACTCGTGTGATCTACACGCTGCGGCAGTGGCCCTTCCCGCTCTGGGCTTTCGCGCAGCCGGCTCAGGAGGAAAGCACGCGAACGGAGCAACTCCAAGACATCCATCAAGAGAGAGAAGACCAGCTGGAGGCGATTCGAGAGACGGAGCGGGTCAGGGAACCTCTCATCGAGATTTCTGACGCCAAGGTGAATGAACTCCACGATGCCTATGTTGCCTATATCCACGACCGCAGTCGGCACGAATCTAAATTCGCCGCACGCCAGCCCGGAGGATTGACGGTCATCCATCCGGCGATTCCCGGCTACGACGAGGAGCACTCGGCGCCTTACCAGACTCTCAGGAGGCTTTGGCAGGAGCTGTCGGAGGACGAGCAACTGTCGCTCGTGGCCCTTGCCTTCTTCACTCGTGGGGAAGTTGCTAACTGGGCATATTCCTACAGGCAGGCGGAGCGGGTCGTAGCCCATAGCGACGAGCGTTACCAGATACATCTGGGCGACGACTGGCTCCCAGGACTGCGCCGCTATCAAGCTAAGCCCCCACAACGTACGTAGAGGCTGTGGAGCCCCGCGTCCCTGAGCCGGATCGCATGGACCGGGAGCCGTGACTGTCGCTTCCAAGGACACGCATGTGGCCGAACACTCTGAGGGGCAAGAGCCGCCTAGAAAGGAGCTAGGCAGGGCGGCGGGGCAGGCCCGCCAGTCGGTCGAAACGCTGGGGCACTGCGGGTTGCCTTGACGGGCCTGGGAGCCAGGCGAACGTCCGTGCTACGCTCTTCAGGCTGGCCGGTTCCCCCCCTTGGAGCACAACCGGTGACACCCCTACCGCACTGAAAGGACCACGCCGTGAAGACCCCACCAGCCCTCAAGCCCGCTGCCCTCTACGCCCGCGTCTAGTCCAACCTGGAATCGATTCGTGGCCAGCCCGCTCCGATACAGGCCTATTACTCGCTCTTCCTCTTCCTCTTCCTCTTCTTCTTCTCTGTAGTGCTCCAGAAGGGATGCAAGCACGAATGTGATCCACACGGTCTTGGACTTCTTCGACTGACGTGGGCAGTCAGGTCGTTCGAGCTCCTGCAATAGTGCTCGCCCAATGGGTGGGCACTTACCTACCAGACCTCACCTTCCCCCCTGGATCGCGTGGCAACGAGACACCCCACAAGGCACAGGCGGCGCGAAGAAGCAGAATCGGAATGGCGGCACAAGCGGCCGCCGCCCCTCTGAGAATCGACTGCCCGATCGCCCGCTCCTTGGATGGGGCGGTATCCACGTGCACTCCCCCAAAACGCCTGCTACGGCAGGTTCCGCGGCCATCATAGCTCCTCCACCACGCAGCAGACCCCGCTTTCTGTCGCCCCGCCTACAGCTGTTCGACCCTGCTGCCCACGCACCGCTCGCAGATCGCCTATCGGTTCCGCGACAAGGGATACGTCATCCATCCCGACGCCTCGTTCCAGCTCGCGGCCCGGCTCAGCGCCGAGGTGGCGGCGGACCCGGAGGAGTACGAGCTCTTCGACCTCCTCCCCACACACCGTTCGCAGATCAGCTACGACGCCGAGGGAGCGCGACAGTTGCTGCTCCCGACGTCTCGTTCCATCTGGTGCACCTGGGCGACTTCGAGTGGCGCCTGTTCGAGTACGAGCGGCACGCGATCAGCTGCAGCGGAGCACCCCTTCTCAACTACTCACGCGCTCGCCTTCGGTGGATCGGGGCTAAGCTAAGTAAGCCGAACTCCTACCGCTCAGTTGCGCAACTGCCGCAACACTGTGTCTCGCGAGGACCATCACATGGAACAGCTACGGGAGGCGCTACGCGCCACGCTCCAGCAGACAACCTTCGACGGTTTACCTACGGACGAGTTCAGAGCACTCGTGCAGAACCGCTCACGGCGAGGAGTGACCAGCAAGCGGGTCAACAGCGAAGCGATTCAGATTGCAGAGCACCCGCGCTCGGTCCTGACCAACCTGATTCGGTCTCAGCTCGGTTCGCTCGTAGACCCTGCCTCGGACCGCATCGGACTCGCCTTTCCAATCAGTGGTGAGTCTAGCAGGTCGGAAGTGACTCGGCAGGATGGTACCAGAACGCTCACTCTGGCATCGAGTGTTGACGATTTCGTCGTGGCTCTCGTCCGAGGCGCGGCGCTTCTTGGCGCGAGACGCATGCTTTCTCTTTTCGCGGGTTGGTGCTCAGGCGAACCCGTCCAACACCGAATCAGGACGTTGCTCAATGGTGACGGCGTGCTCAGCGAGGCTCTGGAGCCGATCGACGGCGTGCGAATCGAGTCGTTGGCACTCTCCACAGACCAGCTCGGCGAGTTTCTGCCGCTGCGCCGCGAACGTTCACCAGCCGACTACCTCGGCCGCATTGTGGTGACGATCGAGCAACCGATGGCTCCGGCCCTTTTTCTTCCAGGAGACGAAGATGCCGTGCAGTCCAGCTGGCCAGCCGGAGCGCCTGAGCTGGAGACGATCTGTCAGGCTCTCTCGCTTGAAACCAATACCCACCTCTCGCCGGCCTTCTCCTGGCATGACTACGGCGAGCTCGACGCCTGTTGTCTGACCAGACAGTCGACATCCTGGTCCAGTGGTTTGGCTCGGTTCATGCCTCGTTCGGCTCCTTACTCACTCAGCAGAAGCCCCTCAACCGGGGCAACGGAGCTGAAGTTGGACCCCCAGGCGCATGTACAAGTACACCAGCGTCGATTCAAAGCCACGCTCATGGCGCTCAACACAGCAGGCGCCAAGACCAGGCGCGCTGCAACGAGGTGGCTCAGTTCGAAGGACAGCTATGAAGCGCTGGACGACCGCTATATCGACCTACGCATCGCCCTGGAATCCCTCTACTTACGTGACGGAAGCCAGGAGATGCGGTTTAGGCTGGCTCTCACTGCTGCATGGCACCTTGGGGCCGATCTGTCCGAGAGGAGAGAGATTTGGCAACTGATTCGCAACGCATACGACACTGCGTCGGGTGCGGTCCATGCCGGCGAGGTAGAATTCAACGGGCAAAACTTGGAACTCCTAAGCAAAGCCCAAAAACTCAGTCGGCGCGGCATCCTCAAGCTGCTGCACTGTGGTCAACCGGAAGACTGGGTCGACCTGATCCTCGGAGCAGACTTCGAGTAGGCATGACCGTGATGTCGCTTGTGCCGCGGCAGATGACCGGTCTCCTGCCTTCTACACCGCCTCACCCTGTCCGACGCGATCGCGATCCCGGCGGAGTTGTAGGTATGTCCAGTCGCCGGGCGTCCTGCCCAGGAATGTCGCTAAGCGTACTGCCGGGCCAGTGAGGACATCTGGTCAGGCACGTCCACTGTCGACGGAGCACGAGACCTCGTTCGTCGCGACCACGGGCGCAGTGCTCATGGGGGAGGCCGGCGCGAAGGTCTGGCAGCAGTGCGGCGCGGGGGTCGAGAGGGCGACGAGGCTCGCCCCGCACCTGAATCTGCCGGCGATACTCGGCTGGATGGGCGAGCGCGTCGCCGAGGAGCGGAGGCGCTGGCCCTCGCCCTCCCTCGGGGCCGACCGCGCGAGCCTCTACGCCCCCGGTCTGCCGTGCAAGCCGGCCACGGCCCGGCGGAGCAGCTCGACGCCACGGTCATCTCCGGCCTCGCCGCTCCTGCCAGAAGAGCAGCGCTAGGAGAACAACCTCAAGATCGGTTCGCTGTGCGCAGCCCGGACAAGGGCCACCACCGCCACGGTTAGTAGCGAAAGGTGATTCAGCGCTTTGCGGAAGGGGTCGTGGAGCCAGGTCGGAAAGAACAGCCAGCGGTCTCCCCGCAGGCTGTCCCACACCCTCAGCAGTTCTGGATCGAGGTCCGGCGGTCCTTGCGTGCTCTCTTTCAAGTGGCGGGCCTCCCATGTTTCGCGGAAAACACCCAGTAAATCGAAACCCGCACGCAGTACTTGAAGCCACAGCGCGAATCCCAGGGCGACCGCCGTCCCCACCTCGAGACTGAAGGGGCGGAATACGCCAATCACCACCCCAACAACGGCAGGAACCACGACTAGCAGGACACACAGGTCGCCGTATACCCACAGCCACTCACCTAGCCAGATGAACGGCTGGCGAGGCATCGCTACTCGCCCACCGCGCACCTCCCCTTTGACGAGCGCCCGCATGCGCGCCTCGGCATCACTCCGGTCAATGAGGTGGATACTTTCCAACACTCCCCGTGGCTGGAGTACCTCATCGGCTGAGGTGAGACGAAGGTCCCGCGCAATCCATTCCACCGCGCGGGTGTGCGCAGGCGAGTCGCCATCGTTGAACGTGTAGCTGCCTGTTATCTTCGCGACATGGATCACTGACTGACCCTCGAACTGCACCGCGACGAGATCGCCAATTTGCATGCGTCTCGCGAGACTCCACAGAGATTCACTCCAGCCTGAGTGCCATCGCGAGGAAGCACCCGAACGCTGAATCTCTACGCCTCTCAAGTCATCTCGTGTGTCATAGCGCTCAACGTCCCCGACTTCGCCCCAGGGCAGCCAGATGAAATTCCTGGCGAGAAAGGATGTTCGGGCATCCTCGCTCATGCGCATCGCCCACAGGGCCATCTAGAGCACCGTCCCACAGCCGTCGCAGTCCCGCACACTCGGCGGCGCGATATCCCCCCGGTGCTTACTGGGCAGTTCCTGCGCGGGCTCGACGCCCGACGCCGACCAGAGCATACGGTCGCAATCCGAGCGGCTCGCCCGCTCTTGTGCCGTCGCCATCGTTTCGCTCCTCGGTGTGCCACGCGCGGAGGCAAGCACGCCGGCTGTCACGGTAGCACCGCGGCGCAACGGCGAGAAATACGAGACGCTGCTGGTCGTAATCTACCTCACCGCCTCTGGCAGCCCCAACAGGCCGGATCTCGGGCAATGGTGCGGAACACCGTGCGCTGAGCTGTAGATGATGGAACGGCAGTTTGGGCAGCGGATCCATGCGACAAGGGGGCGGTTCGGCGTACACTTGTTCTACCAACATGAAAACCTCGCCGGGCCTGTAGGCGGGGCGTGACAAAGAACGCGAAGTACGGCCCGTAGGCCAGGGAGCACCAACTCATGCCCGAACGCACCGACTCAGCCACCGTGGCTCTCGCCCCGCTGGCGTCCAAGGACCGCCAGGATGTGCGTGGTGTTGCCTCGAGCGAGCAGCACGTCCGGGTCGATGACCTAGACCGCTCGCCGTTTCCTGAGATCGCCAGGCCCATGCTTCTTTGTGGAGATGCTCGCAATGCTCTGGAGTTGTTGCCTAGCGGGTCCGTACAGACCGTGCTGACCTCCCCGCCCTACTGGTCGCTGCGGGACTACGGTGTAGAGGAACAAATTGGACGGGACGACAGCCTGGATGCCTATGTTCGCAGCATCGTGGTGGCATTCGATGAGATAAGGCGCGTCCTGCGAGATGATGGAACCGTCTGGCTCAATGTGGGCGACTCGTACACATCCGGTAACCGCCGCTACCGGGCGCCAGATCGGAAGAATCGCGCGCGGGCCATGGAGTTTCGCCCGCCCACCCCGGAGGGATTGAAACCGAAAGAACTGATTGGCGTGCCCTGGAGACTGGCGTTCGCACTCCAGGACGCGGGGTGGTGGGTGCGGGGAGAAGTGATCTGGGAGAAGCCAAATGCTCATCCCGAGTCGGTCAGGGACCGCCCCACAAGAGCCCACGAGACGGTTTTCCTTCTTTCCAAGCAGAAGGACTACTACTACGACATCGATGCCGTGAGAGGGCCACGAGGACGCAGACTCCGGACGGTCTGGGAGATTCCAACAGAACCCGTCAGACGCCTCAACGGGCATGCTGACGACCACCCTGCGATGATGCCGCTGTCCCTGGCACGTCGCTGTGTGTCCATTACGAGCCGTCCGGGTAGCGTGGTGCTCGACCCTTACGCAGGGTCGGGAACGACGCTGCTCGCGGCCCAAGAGCTTGGCCGAACTTGGGTGGGGGTTGAGCTCAAGCCTGAATTCGCGGATCTGATCGAGCGAAGGATGGCTGGCACGTGGTGACACTCGACGAACTGAAGGCCACGCTCGACACTCTCTCGCCGGCCAAGATCGAGTTCGTCGCCCAGGTAGTCGAGTCGCTGTCGAAGTCGCCCAGCGCTGAAATTCGTTCACAAGGAACCTGGCTCACGGCTTCCGGCGACTGGACCGAGTACTTCGGGCTGGCGCTCTCGGTCCACCACGCCGCGACGACGGTCCCCCTTGGGCTCAACTCGTTCGAGTCGGTGTTTCGGAATGCCTGTGAGCATGTGCGCTGGCCCATGGAGCCGCCGGAGTCGGCGACGCGACGGTTCGTCGACCTCGTGGTGTACCCGCAGAATCAGCCTGTTCGCCGGCTATCCCTGAAGTCAACGGCTGCCCAGAGGCTGTCCCCGTCTACTCTCCATATCTCGAAGCTGACTGAGGCCGCATGGATTCAGGATGTACGGACGCCCAGGGACCGAAGAGAGCGGACATTGGAGCTGTTCCGCGACTATCAGGCACAGGTCTCACACATCGTGATGCTCCGGGCCTTCCGTCAGGATGTAGACGCGACCCCGAGTCTTTATCAGTTGGTCGAAATCCCAACGACCATCTTCGACTCGATACAGGGAACGCCACTCGCTGACTTCAACAGCGATGCCCCGTCGATCCCGTGTCGCGTGAATGGCGAGGTCGTGGCGATAGTAGCGCTAGACCGATCCGATGCGAAGATCACGGTGAGGCGCATACGGCTGGACGCCTGCATCGTCCATGCGGAGTGGAGACAGGTGTGAGCAGGTCCAGGGCGTCGGATGCTCCCTTGCTCTTGTTTGGGGCGTCACGCGGCCCGCTAGACCCCGGCAGGCACCGGACTCAGGGGCTGTGCGGAAGGGGGGCGCTCGATGCGATCGAGGGCAACGACTGCGGAGTCGTCGCAGTGGACGGCACGCCAGTGACCAACCTCGCGCTACCTCGACCGTACGCGGCGGCCTCCCCCTTCGCGGAGTCGGCGCACGCGCGCTGCATCTGGGCAAGTGGCCGCGCCTCGCTCGCGCCAGGGCTTCGTGCTCAACGGCTCGCGCTACGCCTTCGCCTCGCAGCGTGCTTATCGGAGCTGGGCTTCGTCGGCGACATCGTCTCCGGGGTGGGCTGCACGCCGGTCGTGACCGGCGGCCCCCGATGACATTGCCCGCCTCATGGCGGAGGAGAAGCCCCACTTCGTGCTGCCGGACCTGGTGCCGCCAGGAGCGACGGCTCGCTACTCGGCAGCGGGTGGAAGCGCAGCGAGTTCACCGAGCACTGCCTCCACGCGGCTCGTGAGCACGCGCCCGTGCTCACGCAGCCCCCTGTTGACCGCTTGCTCTGATATGGTCGGCGCGCGCACGCTCTCGGCGTCCATCGCCACGTCCCTGTCCGGATGGGCCTGGCTCATGTGCGGTCCACTGGCTTCGCCCCACTCCTCCGCACCGAAGGGCTCGTTCGGACCCCCTGGCGGTCCTCCCCGCGCAGGTCACTTGCTGCGACGTGGCTCGTCTGCATGGGGGACGCCCACCCAAACGTGTCCCTTTTGTCCACCTTCGCCGGAACCGGCGCTTAACCCGAATCGCTTGCTGCGATGTGGCTGGTTGGCTCCGACACCCCGGTTTCCCCTTGTCCTGACTGGCCCTGGGACGGCGTGGACAAATGTCCACCTCCTTCGCTCTCCTGTACACCCCCCTAGCCCCGGAACGTGTCCATTTCTGTCCCGGAGACCCCCTGCGCGGCTTGTCCCGGGATTCCCCGCAAGGGGGTCTGCTCCTCATGCAAAATGCTGCATTTTGCTGCAAATTGCGTTTGCGACCGCACCACGCCCTTTCAAAGGCACGGTCACCGTTTTCGGCTGCGTCCCCCGTAATCGCCTGTGTTCGTGGGCTCACGACAGGATTCTGCATTTTGCAACCTGTCGTCATTCCCTGTACACGTCCCCTACTGTCAGAACGCGTCCTCCCGGCGGCGGACTGCCCGCGTCAGGAAAACCACACGCCGCTCCCCCTGGGATCGCCTGCGGGGGCGTGCCCCGTGTGCGCCGGGCGTGGACGGTGCTCCGATAGGCGATGAAGACGAGCGGCGCGGGGAACGCGTGTAGACTTCGGGGCATGGGTAAGAACAGCGACGACAACCGAGCCAACCAGCTCAACCCCAACAACGACGCCTACTGGCAGTCGCGGGGCGAGGACGAGCGCCCGGACGATTGGGAAGACGACAGCTCGCAGAAGGGCGGCAAGGACCGGCCTCCCTCGAAGAAGTAAGCCGCGCGGCTGAACTCGCCGCCGCCCTCCTCGTCCCCCACGAGGACGTGGCGGACATGCGCGCCGCGGTGGTGCATCGGCACCGCGAGGAAGCGGAAGACCCCTACCAGCAGGGGGTCAGGGAGCCGCACCACCGCGAGCGACGTTGACGGCGCCCTCGCTCAACCGGCTCGGCGCGCGGAACCGTCCCCGGAACGGTAGACGGCGCGATGGCCGACCCGCACGCGCCACACATTGGTGGCGTCCGGGCGCTCCACTCGCAGGAGTTCCGCTGCATCGAGCACGGTGTCGGCCACAGCCCAGCTTCCGCTATCCACATCGATGGCCACGATCTGTCCGTGACGGGACAACTCGACGTAGGGCCGGATGACCCGCTCGTAGAGCTCGTCGCCGAGACGGGCTGTCTCTTCAGCGGGGCGGCGCTTGGACATCTCGCTCTTCCCGTCGCTCCGACTCCACGTGGAGAAGATAGCACCCTCCGCAGGCCCGTCCAGTCTTCGTGCCCTCGTCGATCAGGACAACTCTCGGCTCGCCTTCCCAGAAGGAGTCAGTAAGAGCCCCGCCCGATCGCTAGTCGACCGGCCGTACGGAATCGATGATCTGGTCGAATAGGGCGCCTCCAGCCGGGGCAACGCACTGTGCCCCTCAAAGCCGTCGCCGCCGGTAGTCCCTCGGATCGCGGCACGAATCGTAGGTGGCCTGGTCGATCGGCACCCAGGTAGTGCCAGGAACACCTCTCCTCGAAGAGCTTCCCGACCCGAGGGGGAAAGCGGACTCGAAGACGAGGTCGCGTCCCTGTGAATGTGCGACCACTTTCGCGAGTCGTACGGCAGGCCCAAAGTCCCAGTCCTGACTCACGATGACGGCAGCGTCATACCTGCGTTCGTGGGTAGCCTGCACGAGGTCCAGCGCCAGGCTGACGTCCACGCCCTTCTCCTGGCCGGCTTCGTTGACCCTGCCCCGGTACACGTGGATGCCCGTGTTGCGGAGATGGCGGAGCTTGTTCGACCAGAAGCCGTGCCAGAAGGGCTGGGAGGAAGCGTTGGGAACGCCTGTGTAGAACCGGATCTCGGTCGTTGACCGTCCGGGCACTCTCGCCACGAGGGCATCCGCCAGCGCCTTCACGTCGTAGCTTGGCCAGGCATAGGGCGATGTGGGGTCGGGCGGGGAGGGCGCCCAAGCCCTTCTCGCCAGGTGAAACAGATTCTGGCCGTCGATGAGAACGAGGGTGCGCATGGAAGAAAACACCCGCCCGGGGACGGGACCGAAGTCCCGGTCCAGCGGACGGGGAGTAGATGAACTCACAGTATCGAACTGGGGCGTTATTCGTCAATGGTCGCTGGGGCGAGTTGCCGACGTATGAATTGCCGGCCCATGAACTGCCCAGTCTCTAGGCTTGCACTCGACGCAACCTCGTTAGGGGCGCGTTCAAGGGTCGGGGATCTGCATCTGAGCGCTACCGTGGTAGCCTCGGCTAGTCCGATGAGTGTCAGCCCACCAATCCGAAGAGCCTCGCCGACGAGGACCATAGACCACTTCCGCCACGCGGAGCGGCAGAAGCCGAGCGACGAACTCACCGAGGAGGGGCTCTTGCTTGCTCAGCGAGTCGGCCGTGGGGAGTTCGGTGCCCTTCCCTCCTACGATCGCGTCTTGAGCAGCACAGCAGACCGTGCGCTCTTTACCGCTCAGGCCATGGGCTACTCTGTCGATCAGAGACTGTGCGAGCTCGATCCAATGCCGATTGGTCTCATACGGCAACTGGAGTGGCCGCAGCCTCTAGGTAGGGTTGCGGAACGCTTCCTTGGCAGTGGACCCGCCGGTTCCTTCTCCCGCGCTCAGGCAACGCTGCTGTCGCGGATCGCCGCTGATCTGGCGGAAGGGGGTAGCGCATTGGTGGTTTCGCACGGAGGTAATCCAGAAGCAGCCGCGATAGCAAGCTGCCCGTCCGATGACTTCCACGGTTGGGGTGAACCGCTTAGGTATTTGGAGGGGATTCGCTATTCCTTTGGTGAGGGGCGGTGCGTCCAACTGCAGTTCCTTCGCCTGCCGCCGACTCACTATCGGTGAGGAGCCGATTGTGAGCAGCCTTGTCCCGGCGCTAGGCGCAACGCTCGCCGTTGCGGCCGCGAGGGACACGCGCCGAAGGATCTGAAGTCTTGTATCGGACAGTCTTCAACCCCATTGCAGACCGTCTTGACCCCGAGAGCGTGCACCAACACGCGCTGGATGCACTCAGGCTGTTTCAGAGACTCCCTGGTGCAACTTCGGCCCTTCGACGGCTTGCGAGTTTCTCTGCCCCAGCCACGAGAGTGGACTGCCTAGGGCTCCTCTTCAGGACGCCAGTCGGGCTGGCTGCCGGCTTTGATAAGAACGGGGAAGTGGCCGCTGCCCTGTCGGCGCTAGGCTTCAGCCACGTGGAAATAGGTACGGTAACCCCTGAGCCGCAGACTGGGAACGACAGGCCGAGGATTGTACGAGTCGGCAGCCGCGATGCGCTGCTTAACAGCCTGGGCTTCCCTAGCGTTGGGGCAAGGCAAGTGGCTCATAACCTTGGCCGCATGCAGACAGAAAGCGGCTCCTGCGTGCTGGGCGCCAACGTCGGTCCTAACCGAGTAAGCATGGCTTCTCCCGCTGCTATTGCGCGAGACTACGTGTCTTCGATGAAATACCTGAATCAACACGTTTCTTACTTCGCACTAAACATATCCTCCCCCAATACACCGGGCCTGACGGACCTACAGGATCCGGAAGTGTTTTCCAGGGTTGGCGAGGAGGTGACTCGCCTATACTGCAGTCAATTCGGTGAAAATAACCGCAAGCCTATCCTCATAAAGCTAGGACCTAATATTTCTCCGGATAAACTTACCGATCTAGCGGACATCGCCATAGGCTTGGGGTTTGGAGGATTTGTTGCCACAAATTCTCTCCCTACCGCGGAGCACGTAGGCACCGGAAGAGACTTTGGCCTTAGCGGAAGGCCTATCGCGGGAGATTCTTCCCGGACTATCAGGTCACTCTTTAGGCACACTGAAGGGCAGGTGCCGATCATCGGTGTCGGAGGCGTATTTGACGGCAAAGCAGCGATCGAGAAAGTCAGGTCGGGTGCCTGTCTTGTCCAGCTCTACACCGGGCTTGTGTATGAGGGGCCTTTGCTTCCCAGAGTCATCAGCCGAGCGATGGCAAACTATTGCGACATGAGAGGCCTGGACTCGATCTTAGACGTTCGAGGTATTGATGCGGGCTGAGCCCGGACCAGGAACGTAGGCACAGAAAATCCCATCCTTCTCGGATGGAAGTCTTCGCATCGTCTGGGGTCTCTTTCTTGCAGGATGCTGGAGCCCCAACGGAGTTGGGGAGAGAACGACCACGGCACCGCACCAGACGGTGTCTTCCGCCGGGTGAGCGTAGGGTCCACTGCGAGCGTGCGGTAGTTCAGGAACCCGCACCCGAGAGGGCTGCACCGCTGAGAGCCAGGCGAACGTCTGTGCTACGCTCTTCAGGCTGGCCGGTTACGCCCTGGGGCACAGCCGGTGACCCCTACCGCACCGAAAGGACCACGCCATGAAGCACCCACCAGCCCCCAAGCCCGCCGCCCTCTACGCCCGCGTCTCCAGCGATCGCCAGGATGTCGACCTCTCCGTCGCCGCCCAACTGCGGGCGCTCCGCGACTACGCCGAGAAGAACGGCTACTTCGTCGCCCGGGAGTACGTCGACGAGGCCGAGAGCGGCCGCGTCGCCGACCGGCCCCAGTTCCGCAAGATGCTGGACGCCGCCAGCGAGGCCGACGCGCCCTTCGAGGAGATCCTCGTCTGGAAGTTCTCCCGCTTCACTCGCAAGCGCGAGCACGCCGTCGCCTTCAAGTCGATGCTGCGCCGGCGCGGCATCCGAGTCGTCTCCATTACCGAGCACGCCGACGACTCGCCCACGGGCAAGCTGATGGAGGCGATCATCGAGAGCGTCGATGAGTTCTACTCGGAGAATCTTGCCCAGGAGGTCACGCGCGGCATGCGCGAGGCCGCCTCGCGCGGCTACTTCCTTGCGTCCCGGGCGCCCTTCGGCTACCGGCGAGTGAAGGTCAGCGACGGCGTGCGGGAGCGTCCAACGCTCCAGGTCGACCCGGTTGCCGCCCCGATCGTGCGCGAGGTGTTCGAGAGTTCGCTGCGGGGCACCGGCCTCAAGGAGATATGCCGCGACCTGAACGAGCGGGGCATCACCAACCGGGGCAGGCGCTGGTACCGGAACGGCCTCCACTACTTGCTCACGAACGAGGCCTATACGGGAACCGCCGTCTGGGGCCGCACGAGTAAGGGCGACAAGCCTGCAGAGCCCGTGCGCGCGGAGGACGCCTGGGAGGCGATCGTTCCCAGGGAACTGTTCGACCGGGTGCAGGGGTCGCTCGAGAAGCGGGCCCCGAAGCGGCAGCGGCCGGCGCGGGTGGGGAGCAAGTTCCTGCTGAGCGGCCTGCTGCGCTGCGGGGTCTGCGGCAGGCCCTACACCGGGCAGGGGGCGAAGGGTGGGCGCTACGCCTACTACGTCTGCGGCACCCTGCTCAAGGAAGGCGCCGGCTCGTGCGAGGCGCGTTACCTGAATGCGGAGAAGGTGGAGGGGTTCATCGTCGAGAAGATCAGGGACCGCATCCTCACCGATGAGACCATCACCGAGTTGGTGACGCGGGTGGCCGAGGAAGTGGATGCACTGGCGGGGGAGCTTGGCGGAAAGCTGAAGGCCATCGAGGCCGAGCTGGAGGACGTGCAATCCAGGCTGCTGCGGCTCTACGAGGCGCTGGAGAAGAGCGACCTGACGCTGGAGGCCCTGTCACCACGGATTCTCTCGTTGCGGCACCGCGAGGACCAGCTCGCGGCGGCGCGGGAGGATGCCGCTGCGCAGTTGCGTCGGCGGAAGGTGGAGTTGCCCACCACAGAGGAGATCAGGGAGTACGTGGCGGACTTCCGCTGCTTCCTGCGGGAGGGGACGATCCCCGAGCAGAAAGCGCTCATCCGCAACTTCGTGCAGGGCATCGAGGTCGTGAACGACGAGGCCACGCTGACATATGCGATTCCCATGCCCTCGGATGGCGTGACTAGCGAGGAAACCCCGGTTCTCGATTTTGTACAGTCCGGCCTACCAGACTGGACGAAGTCGGGAAGTTTCGCGTGCCCTCGCCGGTGTTGTTGTCCTTCACGATCGCGAACCTCGAGTGGTGTCGCAACGCGGGCGGCCGGGCGGATGGCGGCTGGATTGGCTGGCACCTCCCGCGCAGTGGTGGGCTCGGGGGCGTCCCCGTCAGTGCCAGCTGCACGGGCTCCCCGTTCAGCCGTCGCGGTAAGGCCTTCGCCATCAATACGCACCGAGTGCTGCCGAGGCCCAGCCGACGGTGGCGGCGACCGTGGCGGCGAAGGTGGCCTGTTGGACGACAAGCCTGCCCGCGAACCGTAGCCCGAGTTCACGCCCGATCGTGATCGCGGTGACCAGGCAGGGGAGCACCGTTCCGGCGAGGAACGTGGCCACCAGCAGCTGGGTCGCGCTCAACGAGGCTACGGTGCCCTCCTCGGCCAGGAGCAGGATGCCGTCCTTGCGGACGGCGGCAAGCACCGTCGGCAATGCGGCGTCCACCGGCAGAGCGAAGACGGCCATCGCCGGCCCCAGCAGGCTCCCCGCTGCACCGAGCACACCCGACCAGTCGAGGAGCGAGGCGACCATGACGATCGCGAAGAAGGTCGGAAGGGCCGTGCGGAAGAAGGCCCAGATCGTCCCCTGCGCCTCTGTCCCGACAGCTGCGAACGACGGCCGGGTGAGGAAGGTGCGCGGTTCGATGAGGAGCGTGTTGAGCATCGACCGCGCCTCGGGCCGGCTGATGAGGCGCGTGTACACCAGCGTCGCCACGACGAGCAGCGCCAGGTACGGCACGACGAGACTGCTTCTGCCCGCGGCAGCGAAGACCGCGAGCGTTGCCCCGAGCTGGTATGAGCAGGCGGATCCGAAGGCAATCGCGCCGACGGTCGTTGGCCGGGTGCAGACAGAGCAGGAGCGTGTCGAGACGACCGCGGGGACGTTGCACCCGAAGCCCATCAGCACTCGCGTCACGTCGCGCCCGTGCAGGCCAACCGGCCGCAACAGGGGGTGGAGCGCCGTCCCGATGCGGTCGGCGAGACCGCTCGCCTTGTAGGCGCCTATCACCGCGGCATAGATGAGCACCGTGGGGACCGCCCACACGAACAGGAGCGGCCCCATCGTGAGCAGGCCGTAGTCACCGGCGAGTAGCGCTCCGAGCAGTCCCGGCCAGCCCACGATCCGCTCGGCCAGGGGTGTCGTGCCGGCCTCGGCCAGCGGCTCGAGCCAGGCCGCGACCTGGTTCGCACCCAGCACGGCGAGCAGCGCCGGCACGACGAGGAGGACGGCGGCCGTCGCCGGACCTGCGAGCCTGTGGTCGAGGAGTCCGCGCTGCGGCTCGATCCGCCACCCCGCCCTCACCGGCATTCGCTCATGGCGGACGGCGCCGGGCGCCGTGACGGCGGCCTGCAATTCCTCCAGCGCCGCGGGGCCGGGGCGACGCGCGTCGAGCACCGCGAATGGCAGTCCCGTCTCCAGGGCCATGCGCGCGACGGCTTCGCGAGCGGCGGCGTGGTCGGCGACGAGATCCCAGCGCGTCACGGCGATGCTCGCCCGCCTCCCCTGCACGAGCGGCAGCAAGAGGTCGAGGTCCTCGTCGAGCTGTGTGGCCGAGGCGACGAGGAGCACCTCGTCCGCATCCTCGAGTGCTTCCAGCATGAGACGCACGGTGTCGGCATCGGAGGCGCGGTGCAGCCCCGGCGTGTCAACGAAAACGCGGTCGGGGGTCGAGTGCTCGCCGCAGGACACGGCGGTACCGCGGAAGTTCACGCTCCGCGCGGGCTGGCCCGTCAGGGCACGGACCAGCGCGGACTTGCCGACGCTCGCGCGTCCGAGGAGCAGCGTGGTGGGAGGCGCCGCGACAGCGATGTCACGGCGCTCAGCACGCACAGGTTTCGGCGCAGCAGGAGAGGTCGTCGAGGTACAACCCAGCCGAGCGGCGAGCGGCAACGGCGTCCGCGGTGTCCAGTCCGAAGCGTTCTGCGATCGCGTTGGCGACGATCGCGAAGCGCTGGCGGAACTTGTAGATGAAGCAGAACCGCACGCCCCGGTGCTGGAGCATGGGACCGGCGATGAACAGGCCGGGCACGAGCGTGGATTCGTCGGCCTCTTCCGTGACGACGGGGCCGCCGGACTCGTCGCACTCGATCATGCCCTCGAGATGGCGGAGCGATCCCTCGAAGCCGGTCGCGAGGATCGGGCGGGTCTCGCTCGCCCACTCGCGGCCGTCCGAGGCTCGCACGACCCAGGCTTCACCGTCCTCCTGCACGGACGTGACGTCGACATCCTCGACGAGGTCCACCAGGCCCGTGCTGTTGGCCCATGCGAGACGTTCCCGGGTATACGGGGAGAGGGAGAGGCTCGGGTCAGGCTCGTCGCTATTCCACGTCGCCGTCCGCGCCAGCACGGTCACGTTCTTCTGCAGCTGAGCGAGCGCCACGGTTGCGTCGGCGGCGCTCTCGTAGCCGCCGATCACCGTGAAGCGGTCGCCCTGGAGGTCCCGCCATGTGCCGACCTCGGCGGTGTGGCAGCACCACTCGGCGCCCTTGAACGAGTCGCGCTCTGGATACTGGAACTCGCCGGCCGCCCAGATGACATGTTGCGCTCGCACCGGCCGGTCGGCCGTGGTGAGCGTGAACGTTCCGTCGCCTTCGGCCGTGATGGAGCGGACATCGACGCCGGGCGCCACCACGAGCTGGTAGTGCTGGACCACGAAGTCGAGGTACTGCGCGTAGGCAATCCCGCTGGGGTGTTCGCGGTCCAGCGAGTAGGCGGGCGACGTGTTCGGGACGATAGCGTTGAGGTCGAGCAACCCAAACGCGTTCGACGTGAAGGACGGCGTGATGAAGCGCATCTCCATCGGCCATTGCCGGAAGGAGGCGCCGACCTCGTGGCGATCGAGGATCACGACGTCGTCGATGCCGAACTCCTTAAGGGCGGCCGCGCATCCGAGGCCGGCCGCGCCGGCGCCCACGACCGCGACCTGGTGGAGGCGCGAGCCTTCCGTGGCGTCGTCCCGCTGCCGTCGTGTGCCGTTCTCGCTCATGCGGGTTTCCTCCCGAGGTCTTGCTGACGTGCCCAATGTCGCATGGTTGATACTAAGTATCAATCATGCGGTGGTCGAAGCCAGCCGACCAGGGCCACGTGCCGCTGAGTAGACCGAGTGGGTGCCGCTCTGCTTCAAAGGCCGAGAGCGCTGTAGTCGCCGTCCAGAATCAGGCGGACGGAGACGTACAGCCCCAGCACCGGCATCACGATCCAGATGGCGTTCGGGCCGAAGATGTACGTGTAGAACTCGCGTCTCGTGACGCCGGTTTGCTTCTGTCCCACGAAAAGCTCACCAGGTAGAGCGAGGACGCGTACACCCACTGCCAGAAGAGCATCGCCCCGAGAATGCCGGCGGCGACGGCCGGCAGAAGGCCGGCGGTGTAGGTCACATAGAGAATCAAGGTCGGCGCAGGTGTGGCGAACCCGTTCGCAATGTCGATGTTGAACCCGTACGTATTGCGATCTGCGTACGCCGAATCGAACATCGAGTAAGTCGCCCAGATGTCCGCCCAGACCGTCGGAGAGAGGATCCGGTTGAGCGGCACGCTGGTCGTGAGGAACTCCACGGCGGGGGTCTTGCCGGTGTCGTCCCACCGCCTGCGCCAGAATTCCACACGCTGCTCGATGTAGTCCCTGCGGAAGAACAGGCACATCTCCCAGTAGCAGATCACGAGACTGATCGAGAAGAACAGGGTGAGCAGGGCCTGGAAGACGTCGAGGTCGCCGTGGAGGAGGTAGCGCACGCCAATGCCAGGCAGCGCCAGGAGTCCGACCGCCACGACGGTGATTACCCCGGCCGGCGCCCCCCACCGGTGCGTTCTCCCCCCTCCGACATCCGGGTCTGCGGGAGCGGGGCTGTCGCCATTCACTGCTAGCGTCCTCGTCGCTAGAAGCCGTCCTGCCCTGCAGGGCAGGGAAAACAGGCCGACGAAGTCCGGGGAACTGGTGGCACTCCGTCACGACTCCAGCAGGTTTCGCCGTAGGGTATCCCGACGGGTCAGTTTTGGATCATAGCGACGACGCGCGTGGGGTCGCGTGCCCTTCAGCGGGGACCGAGGCTCCACCCCCCATGAATGCCGCCGTACCGGAGTGCAGACCAGTCTGGTGATCCGTCGCCCCGACCCAACGCTGTATCTTGCGGACAGTTGGCCGACTACAGGCCGAACAGCACCTCGCAGGTGGTACTGCCTGCCGTCCAGTCAGCTCCACCAGGCTGGCGCTCCAGCCTACGAGGCGAGGGTGACGAGGAGGAGCCCCGCGTATGACCAGCAGGCGGGTCGTCATCGTTGGTGGGGGGTTCGCGGGGCTGAGCGCCGCCTACACGTTGATGAAGCGGGGCATCACCCCGCTGCTGCTCGAGGCGGGGGACCGGGCGGGCGGACGCGGCAAGGGGGAGACCGTGGACGGGTTCTCCCTGGATATGGGGGCGTTCGTCTTCACCTCCACCTACGACACGGCCTTCCGGCTGTGCGAGGAGCTGGGCCTGCCGCTAGTGCGGACGACGATGAAGTTCGGCCACCGCCGCGGCGGGCGGTGGGTCACCACGACACCAGACCAGTCGGCCTGGAACTTCGTGCGGCAACTGCCCGCGGCCAGAGCCATGGGATTCCTCTCGCCCTCGGGGTTGCGGGCGGGCTTCCGGGTGATGCGGCAGCTCTATCGCGAGGAGCCCTACCTGAGCTTCGCCAGCGACAGCCCCCTCGCCGAGATCGACGATGACGAGTCGTTCGGGGCGTACCAGAGGCGGCTGGGCGTGCCCGAGACCCTGCGGGTGACGCTCCGGGGACCCCTGGACATGATCCTGGGCGACCCCGAGCCGGCGGGCCAGGCGCTGATGCGAGCGTACATCGGGGAGACGATGCTGAGCGGTGGGAAGGTCTCGATGCCCGAGCGGGGCATTGGCTCGTTTAACCGGGCGCTCGCCGAGGCCTGCTCCGATGCGACTCGCGTCTCGGCGCCCGTCAGCAGGGTCGTCGTCGAGGGCGGGAGGGCGACGGGCGTCGTGGTGGACGGCGAAACGATCGAGGCGGACGCGGTCATCTGCGCGGTGCCGGGCACGAAGGTGCCGGAGCTCATCCCGGACTTGCCGGATGCGACTCTCAAGGCCCTCAGTACCGTCAGCTACTCGACCGGGTGCCGGGTGGTGATAGGCCTCGACCACTCCCCGCTCCCTCCGGGCTGGCATGGCGCGCTCTTCCCGGAGGACGACGACACGCCGCTCCTGCTGGACCGATCCGCCTTCCTGCCCGACTGTGCGCCTCCCGGCAAGAGCCTTCTCGACCTGCTCATCGGGCGGGAGCGCGCGAAAGAGCTCATCCCGCTCGACGACGAGGAGGTGAAGCGCGAGCTGCTGGGCGCGGCGCGCCGGAAGGCCCCTCCGGGATCAGCGCTCCCCGGGGACGACGAGGGGCTGTTCTACCGCGTGTATCGCTGGGAAGAGGCGTTGTGCATGGGGACGCCGGGGATGCTGGCGGCGATGGCGAACATCCCGGGCCAGCTCGCGGGGCGGATCGAGAACCTGGCGCTGGCGGGCGATTACATGGGCATTCCGTCGGTCAACGGGGCGCTCTCCAGCGGCGAGCGGGCGGCGAACGAGATTGCGGAGAAGCTGGTCACCCAGGCCGACCAGGCGAGCAGGGTCCGCGCACCGATCTGCCCCTGCCCGAAGTAGCACCTGAACGGGCGGGGGAGTGGTCGTTCGGCGTTCGAGTCAGGGTCGGATCCCATGACACCACCGTCGCCTCAGCGAATGTCCGCGTCTGCCGGTAGGCGTCAGTCGACCACGAGGGGGAGGGACGGGTCGGCGGCGTATTCGGACATGGAGGCGTCGTAGACGGCGACATTCTCGTAGCCGAGGAGGGAGAGGACGAGGGCGTCGCTGGAGGCGGCGATGCCGCCGCCGCAGTAGGTGACGACGCGCCTGGTGCGGTCCGCGCCGGCATCCTCGAAGAGGGAGGCGAGCTCCTCGGCGGGGCGGTAGCGGCCGGTCTCGGGGTCGGTCAGCTCCATGGCGGGGACGTTCGTGGCGCCGGGGATGTGTCCGGCGCGGCCGTAGGCCCCGCCGCCGTCGGCGCCGGAGTGCTGGTCGCGGCCGAGGGCGTTGATGAGGCAGGAGCCATCGCCCGCGCCGGACTCGAGGAAGGCGCGGACCTCGTCGAGGTCGGCGAAGCGGGCGGGGTCGGCGGCGGGGGTGAAGGTGGCGGTCGGGTAGGTTGCTTCGTCGGTGGAGACGGCGCGACCCTCGTCGGTCCAGCGCTTCCAGCCGCCATCGAGGACGGCCGCGCGTTCGCAGCCCATCGAGCGGAACATCCACCAGAGGCGGGCGGCCCACATCGAGCCGGAGCGGTCGTAGAGGACGAGCTTCGAGGACTCGGAGATGCCGTGGCGCCCTGCGGCGGCGGCGAAGGCCTCGGCGGAGGGCATCATGAAGCGCAGGCGCTGGTCGTTGTCGGAGAAGTCGGCCTGGAGGTCGAGGAAGCCGGCGCCGGGGATGTGGCCGGACTCATATTCGGGGCGGCCGGACTCGACCCGGAAGCCACCGGGTTCGCCGCGGCGCAGGAAGACCGTCGCCTCGAAGACGCGGACGTCGTCATCGGCGAGGTGGTCCGCCAGCCAGTCGGTGGAAACGAGGAATTCGGGGTGGGCGAAGGGCATGGTCAACTCCAGGGGGTGGGGGGCCGGGGCCCCGTGTGCGCCGTAGTATCGCCGTCCGGCGGGGCGTTCGCGACCCGCGGGGGGTGGCCTAGTCGCCGTCCTCGTCCGGCGGGCGCCAGCGGAGGACGGGGCGGCGGGCGGCGGTGGCCTCGTCGAGACGGCCGATGGGGGAGGTGAAAGGGGCGCCCTGGAGGGTCTCGGGGTCGCTCGCGGCCTCTTCGGCGATAGCGATCATGGCGGCGGCGAAGGCTTCGATGGCTTCGGGCGGCTCCGTCTCCGTGGGCTCGATCATGAGGGCTTCCTCGACGATCAGGGGGAAGTAGACCGTGGGCGGGTGGAAGCCGTGGTCGATGAGGCGCTTGGCGATGTCGTAGGTGCGCACGCCGTGCTCGCGGCGCTGGCGGGAGCCGGAGAAGACGACCTCGTGGAGGACGGGGCGGTCGTAGGGCAGGTCGTAGTGGCCGTGGAGGAGGGCGCGCAGGTAGTTCGCGTTGAGGACGGCCTGGCCGGAGACGGCGCGCAGCCCTTCGAGGCCGAGGGCGCGCAGGTAGGCGTAGGCGCGCAGGAGGACGCCGACGTTGCCGTGGAACTGCTGCATGCGGCCGATGCTGCGCTCGGGGGCGGTGAGGCGGACGAGGCCGTCGGGGCACTCCTCGACGACGGGGGTGGGGAGGTAGGGGGCGAGCTCATCGCTGCAGCAGACGGGTCCGGCGCCGGGGCCGCCGCCGCCGTGGGGGGTGCTGAAGCTCTTGTGCAGGTTCAGGTGGACCACGTCGAAGCCGAGGTCGCCGTAACGGACGCGGCCCATGATGGCGTTGAAGTTGGCGCCATCGCCGTAGAGGTAGGCGCCGGCCTCGTGGATGAGGCGGGCGACCTCCTCGATGCCCTGCTCCCAGAGGCCGAGGGTGTTGGGGGCGGTGACCATGACGGCGGCGACGGAGTCGTCGAGCTCGGCCTCGATGGTGGCGCGGTCGAGGGAGCCGTCGGGGGCGGTGGGGATCTGGGTGACGGCGTAGCCGGCCATGGCGGCGGTGGCGGGGTTGGTGCCGTGGGCGGAATCGGGCACGAGGATGCGGCGGCGGGTCTCCAGCTCGCCGCGATCCTCGAGGGCGCGGGTGATCATGAGGACGCCGGCGAGCTCGCCCTGGGCGCCGGCGGCAGGGGCGAGGCTGACGGCGGGGAGGCCGGTCGCCTGGGCGAGGCCGCGGCGCAGCTCGAGGAGAGTTCGGAGGGTGCCCTGGGCGTCCTCGGGCGGGGCCTGGGGGTGGGCGCCCGCGAAGCCGGGCAGCCCGGCCAGGAGGTCATCGACCTTGGGGTTGTACTTCATCGTGCAGGAGCCGAGCGGGTAGGTGCCCGAGTCGATGCCGTAGTTCCGCGCGGAGAGGGCCGTGTAGTAGCGCACGAGCTCGCCCTGGCTCAGCTCGGGGAGCCGTACGGAGTCGCGCAGGAGGGCGGCATCGGGGAGGGGCGTCTTCTTGCCTTCCCAGGCGGGCACGTCGACGGCGCGACGGCCGGGCGAACCACGGTCGAAGCTGAGTCGCGCGCCGAAGTCCTCGCCGCCGGGCCGGAGCGCGCTCATGCCCCACCTCCGATGTCGGCGAGGGCATCGGTGAGAGCGTCGACGTGGGCGTCGGGGGTGGCCTCGGTGACGGCGAAGAGGAGGGCGTCGCGGGCTTCCGGCTCGGGGCGGGCGGAGACATCGAGGCCGGGGCCGATGCCGCGGGCCACGAGCGCGGCCGCGAGGTCGGCGGCGGGGAGGGGGCCGCGCACGAGGAACTCCTGGAACCAGGGGCCGCGCTCGGGGACCTCGAAGCCGGGGAGGGCGGCGATGCGGCGGGCGGCATCGTGGGCGCGCTGGTAGCAGAGCTCGGCGGACTCGCGCAGGCCCCTCGGGCCGAGCGCCTGCACGGTGATGGTGAAGGAGAGGGCGATGAGCGACTGCGCGGTCGAGACGTTGGAGGTGGCGCGCTCGCGGCGGATGAACTGCTCGCGCGCCTGGAGGGTGAGCACGTAGCCGGTGCGGGGATCGCCGCCGCCGGGGGGCTCGTGGAGCTCCTTCGTGCGGCCGACGATGCGGCCGGGCATCTGGCGCATGAAGGGCGAACGGGCGGCGAAGAGCCCGAGGGAAGGGCCACCGAAGGCGGGCGCGCCCGCGAGGTCCCGCCCCTCGCCGGTGACGATGTCGGCGCCGGCCTCTCCGGGGGAGCGGAGGAGGCCGAGGGCGAAGGGGTCGGCAACGGTCACGAGGAGGACGCCGCTGGCATGGACGGCTTCCGCGAGGGGCTCGAGGTCGACGATCGCGCCGAGGAAATCGGGCTGCTGGACGACGAGGCAGGCGTGCTCCTCGGTGACGGCGCTCGCGGAGGCGACCACGTCGACGCGGAGGCCCGCGCCGCGGCTGTAGGTGCGGACGACATCGGCGGTACCGGGGTGGATGGGTTCGAGGAGGGCGACGGCGGGGCGGCGGGTAGCGCGGGCGGCGAGGAGGCAGGCCTCGGCGGTGGCGCTGGCGACGTCGTAGAGGCCGGTGTTGGAGACGTCCATGCCGGTCAGCTCGCAGACGACGGACTGGTATTCAAAGGCGGACTGGAGGGTGCCCTGGCTGATCTCGGGCTGGTAGGGGGTGTAGGCGGTGACGAACTCGGAGCGGCTGGTGAGGTGGGCGGCAACGGCGGGGATGGAGCGGCGGTAGGCGCCCGCGCCGAGGAAGTCGGGGCGCAGGGGGGAGGCGTTGGCGGCGGCGCGCTCCTCGAGGAGCGCGATCAGCTCCGGCTCGGTGAGGGCGGGCGGGAGGTCGATGGCGGGGTCGCGGTGTTCGGCGGGGAGGGCGTCAAAGAGCGCGTCGAGGTCGGAAACGCCGACGCGTTCGAGCATGCGCGCGCGATCCGCTTCCGTGGCGGGGATGTAGGGATGGGGCGACCCGGCAGGCGACGAGGCCAATGTCAGTTCTCCGGGAGCTGGGCGCGGTAGCCCGCGGCATCGAGCAGACCCTCGAGCTGGGCCTCGTCGGCGATGCGGACGCGGATCATCCAGCCATCGCCATAGGGGGACTCGTTGACGAACTCGGGATGCTCCTCGAGCGCGGGGTTGGCGGCGAGGATCTCGCCGCTGACGGGGGAGTAGAAGTCGGACACGGTCTTGGCGGATTCGATCTCGCCGCAGCGCTCGCCGGCGTTGACCTGGTCGCCTGCGCCGGGGAGGTCGAGGTAGACGACATCGCCGACCTGGTCCTGGGCGAAGTCGGTGATGCCGATGACGGCCTCGTCGGGGCTGTCCGCGTCACGCCGGAGCCACTCGTGCTCGGGCGTGTAGAGGAGGTCGTCGGGGGTCTCGTGGTCCATGCTCATGCAGTCCTCGGCTTTCGGTAGAAGGGGCGGCGCACGACTTCGACCGGGAGTGCGCGGCCGCGCACGTCGACCTCGAGCGTGACACCGGGTTTCGCTAGCTCCACGGGAAGGTAGGCCATGCCAATGCCGAGGCGCAAACTCGGGCTGAAGGCGCCGCTCGTGAGGTGCGCGACGGCCTCCTCGCCGCCGGGTTCGCGCACGGCGAAGCCAGTGCGGAGGACGCCGCGCTCGAGCGCCCGCACGTGGGCGAGGCGGCGGGTGCGGGGCTGCTCCTTCACCGCGACGAGGGCCTCGCGGCCGGTAAAGGGCGCACCGTCGTCGAGGGTGACGGCGAAGCCGAGGCCGGCCTCGTAGGGGTGGGTGGTGGCATCGATGTCGTTGCCGTGGAGGGGGAGGGCGGCCTCCAGACGGAGGGTATCGCGGGCCCCCAGGCCGGCAGGCGTGGCGCCGCCCTCGATGAAGGCGTCCCAGAGGGCCTCGGCGTGCTCGGCGCCGACGATGCACTCGCCGCCGTCCTCGCCGGTGTAGCCGGTGCGGGCGACGAGGACGGGGGTTCCCCGCCAGTCGAGCTCGGCGCAGTCGCGCGGCTCGAGGGCGGCAAAGCCCTCGCCGAGGACGCTCGCGAGGAGGGCGACGGCGTCGGGCCCCTGGACGGCGAGCATGACCGTCTCGGGCGTGACCTCCGAGGCGTCGCTCCCGGCGACGGCGCGGAGGCGCTCGAAGTCGGCATCGGCGTTGGCGGCGTTGTGGATGACCAGCCAGCGCTCGCCGGGCAGGTGGTAGAGGAAGACATCGTCCTCGATGCCGCCGGCCTCGTTGCAGTAGAGGGAGTAGTGGGCCTGGCCCACGGGCAGGCTGGTCACATCGAAGGTGGTCACGGAGCGAAGCAGCTCGCCGGCCCGGGGCCCCACCACCCAGGCGCGGGCGAGGTGGGAGACATCGAAGACGCCAACGCGCTCACGCACGGCTTCGTGCTCACCCACGATGCCCTGGTACTGGAGGGGCATTTCCCAGCCGGCGAAGGGTGCGAAGCGAGCGCCGAGCGCCTCGTGGCGCTGGCGCAGTACGAGCCGCGTCAGCCCGCTATCGCCCGACATGCCCTCAAGGGTAGCGGTCGGACCGCCGGGCGAGCCAGCAGAGAGGTAAAGATATCCGACCGTTACGGGTGAGGCCTGCCGTGGCCGGGATAGCCTGAGGCGCAGGGCTCCTGTGGTACTATCCCGATGCGATCAATGTGCGAAAACAGTGACTGTACGCACGGTCAGTTGTCGCACGCGCAAGGAGAACAGCAGGGAGTGGATTGCCGCCCACACCGGTCGCGGATCGGATACAGGCCATCACGTCTTGCTGCAGGTGCAAGCCTTGATTGCTGAGAGCATTTTCGCACTCCTCGCCACCGCTCAGTTCGGAGCCTACGCGGTGTCGATGGACCAGCGGATCGTCTTCTGGAACCGGGCCGCCGAGCGGATGCTCGGGTTCCCGGCGGAGGAAGTCCTGGGGCAGCACTGCTACGAGGTGGTGACGGGGCGGCCGGCGGCCGGCGTGACGGCTGCCTGTATGGAGGGGTGTCCTTCGCTGCAATCCCTGCAGTCGGGCGGGATGCCCGGCGCGGTGCGCATGGAGCTGCCGAGTGCGTCCGGGGAGTCGGCGAGCCTGGTGGTCACGCCCATGCTCCTCGGCGGCGGTCCGGACGACACGCCCCTGATCGTGCACCTGTTCGACGACGGCAGCACAGCGGCACCGCCGGAGGGGGCAGCGGAGATCGAGGACGACGACGACGAGGACGGCTGGATGACGGGCGCGGAGGCGCTCGCGGAACGCCGGACGCGGGGGCCACGCTCCGGTGGAGCGGACAGCCTGACGGCGCGGGAACTGGAGGTCCTGCGGCTGGTGGCGCTGGGCCAGTCGACCATCACGATCGCGACCGACCTGGGGATCAGCGAGCACACCGTGCGCAATCACGTCCGCAACTTTCGCCGGAAGCTCAACGCGCCGACCAAGCTGGAGGCGGTGCTGACGGCGTTCCGCCGCGGCCTGCTGGAGCTACAGTAGCAGGGCGGTGAGGCCGCCCGGGAGGAGGCATCGGCATGGTGGATGAGACGACCCGCGAGGCGTATCGGGAGGCGTGGCAGAGCTGGATGAAGCAGCTCGAGCGGGTGCATGCGGTGCTGCTCGAGGGCGAGCGTCTGGCGCCGGACCGGCTCAAGGGCCTCCTGAATCGCGAGGCGCGGGCGAAGCAGGCGTACGACGAAGCGCGGCTGAAGCTGCTGGGGCTGGACGAGGGCGCCGCGCCCTCCCCCTCCGGCGAGGAGAACCCGTTCCGCTAGCCCCCACCGCCCCGGGCGCGGAGAGCGACCAGACCGAGAAAGAGGCGTCCTGCGGGACCGGTGGCGAACGAAGGCTCCTGGACGAGGTCTACCGCTTCCTGGGCAGCCCTCACCAGATCGTGGGTGTCCCCTTCATCGAAGGCTGCCGTGTGGTCGTAGTCGGCAGTTTCGCGAGCTTTGTGAAGACGGAAGAATGCGGCGGAGACCGTGCGTACCCGCTGCTCTTCCCGGAGCACCGCGACGCTGTGCTGCAGGCCTTCTGGCGGCGAGCCGGCCACGACCCAGCCGGTCACATTCTTCAGGTCGGAGTGCCGAAACAGCCGCGTGAACTCCTGCCGCTCTACCACGGAGGGGGCGAAGAGCGAGGCGGACGTCAGCGTCAGAGCGTGAAAGAGTCCGTAGTAGGCGGAGGACACGGCTCGACGATAGCCAGCGCTACTAGGCCCCGCGATGTCGGCGGTGAACCGTGCCTGCCCCTGGCCGCCACTCTCGAACCGATAGGTCAGGTTGGGCGCGAGCACGGCCGTCCAGGCCAGGTTGAGAAGCTCCTGGGGATCGATGGAGTCAGGCATCGACAGCGTCGAAACCGAAGCGCTCGGCTCGGCTGGAGGCGAACATGCGCACGTCGACGGGCCAGTGGGGGAGGATGCCGGGCGGGGGCCCAAGCTCCTTCCCTCGCTCCTGGGCGGCGGTAAACACCGCCTTCCAGTCATCAAGGGGCCAGGAGAGGACCGCCGCCAGTTCCTCGCGGCTCATCTGGCTTAGCTCTTCCGGGGGTGGCGGTGACGGCGGGTCGGAGACGAGCAACTCGATTACGACGTAGGACTCATCCTCGTCGCGGTCCCAGCCGAGGCGGTGGCGGAAGGCGAGGGGCCTGATGGAGCCGAACTCCTGCGTCAGGAGCCACTCGCCGATCGCGTTCGCGAACTCGTCGATCTCGTCACGCGTGCCGGTTCGGATCACCATGGGCGCACTTCCATGGAGATGGTACACCCCTGCAAAGACCCGGATGTGGCTCCGCGCGTGCTAGACTCGCGCGAATACCAGACATTCCGGAGATGCCCCATGGTCGAGACCAAGAAGTCGTTCTGCCGCTTTTGCCACGCGTTCTGCCCGATCGAGGTAGACGTCGAGGACAACAAGGTCATCGAGGTTCGTGGCGACACGAGCAACCCCATCTACGGCGGGTACACCTGCATCAAGGGGCGGCATCTGCCAGACCAGCACAACCACGCCGACCGCATCCGCTCCTCGATGAAGCGAATGCCCGATGGCAGCTTCCAGCCCATCTCGAGCGAGCAGGCGCTGGACGAGATCGCGGAGCGCATGAGCGCGATCATCGAGGAGCACGGACCGCGCTCGGTGGCGACGTACAACGGGACGTACGCCTTCTGCAACGCAATCACGCTCTCGGTCTCGCGGGCGTGGCACGCGGGGGTGAAGTCGCCCTCGTACTACACGAGCGTGACGATCGACCAGCCGGCGAAGGCGATCGCGGCCTCACGGCACGGCACCTGGATGGGTGGCAGCCAGGGCTTCGACAGCGCCGACGTGGCGATGCTGATCGGGAACAACCCGGTCGTCTCGATGTTCGGCGGGATTCCCCCGTTCAACCCGTGGAAGCGGCTGCGCGACGCGCAGAAGCGCGGGCTGAAGCTGATCGTGATCGACCCGCGCAGCTCGGACGTGGCCAAGCGCGCGGACCTGCACCTGCAGGTGCGGCCGGGCGAGGACCCGACGCTGCTGGCCGGCATCATCAAGGTGATGTTCGACGAAGGGCTGGTCGACGGCGACTTCCTCGCCGGCAACGCGGCCCACGTGGAGGAACTGCGGCAGGCGGTCGATAACTTCGACCTGGACTACGTGGAGGAGCGCTCGGGCGTGCCGGCGGCGCTGGTGGAGCGCGCGGCGCGGATGTTCGCGGAGGCGCAGCGGGGCGTGGCCTCGAGCGGCACGGGCGCGAACATGGCGCCTCACCCGAACCTGACGGAGCACTTCGTGCAGACGCTGAACACGCTCTGCGGGCGGTTCCTGCGCGAGGGTGAAGTGGTGCCGAACCCGGGCGTCATCAGCCCCGAGCGGCCGTTCATGGCGCAGGCGAACCCGCCGAACCCGGCCTGGGGCAAGGGCGAGCCGAGCCGCGTGCGCGGACTGGGCGAGGTCTTCGGCGAGATGCCGACGGCGGCCCTGAGCGACGAGATCATCACGCCGGGCGAGGGGCGCGTGCGCGCACTCGTGAGCGTGGGCGGCAACCCCGTGGGGGCGTGGCCCGACCAGCTCAAGACGATCGAGGCGATGAAGCAGCTCGACCTGAACGTGAGCATCGACATCCGCTGGTCGCAGACGGCGAAGATGGCGGACTACGTGATCGCGCCGAAGCTCTCGCTGGAGCGGCCGGACCTGACGGTGCTGACGGACTCCTGGTACCCGGAGCCGTACGCGCAGTACACGCCGGCGATGGTCGAGGCCGAGGACGACGTGATCGAGGAGTGGGAGTTCTTCTGGAACCTGGCCCACCGGATGGGCACGGAGATCAAGCTCGCCGGTGGCCCGATGCCGATGGACGAGAAGCCAAGCACGGACGACGTGCTGGACCTGATCACGGCGAACTCGCGCATTCCGCTCGACCGCGTGCGGGAGGCGGACGGCGGGGCCATCTTCGAGGGCGAGGAAGTGCGCGTGGCGGCGAAGGCCGCCGGCACGGATGCGCGCCTGGACGTGGCGCCGCCGGACCTGGTCGAGGAGATCGCCGAGGTGCGCGCGGAGCCCATCGTTGAGGGCGCCGGCTACCTGCCGGGCGAGGAGTTCTCGCACCGGCTGATCAGCCGCCGCATGCGCGAGTTTTACAACTCCTCGGGCCGCGACATCGCCGGTCTGACGGCCCGCGACGGCGGCACGAACCCGGCGTTCATGAACCCGGTGGACGGGGCCGAGTACGGGATCGAGGACGGCGAAGTCATCGAGATCGAGTCGAGCCGCGCGACCATCCTGGGCGTCGCGGCCTTCACCGACGACGTGCCCTCGGGCGTCATCTCGATGGCGCACTCGTGGGGCGACGTACCCGAGAACGACCAGGACGTGCGCAGCATCGGCGGGAGCACGAACCGCCTCGTGAACAACGCGGAGGCGTACGACCCGATCACGGGCATGGCGCGGCAGAGCGCGATCCCGGTGAACATCCGCCCGGCCAAGGAGCCGGTAGGCGCCAGCTAGGCGAGGAAGGCATCCATGGCGGAGATGAAGGCCGGCACGAACGACGTCTGGGAGGCGATCTACACGCAGCGGGCGATCCGCCGCTGGACGGATGAGCCCGTCTCGGACGAGCTCATCTGGAAGGTCATCGAGGCGGGCACGAAAGCGCCCTCGGGGAGCAACCTGCAGCCCTGGCGCTTCCTCGTGATCCGCGACGCGGAAACGCGGGACGCAATCTCGGCGCAGCTGCGCAAGGGGCTCGAGAACCCGGGTCTGCAAACGATGATCGACAACGCGATCAAGTCGGGCTCGAAGGGCGAGCGGCTGATGATGACGGGCGCGAAGGGGCTCTTCGAGAACCTGGCGTCGGCGCCGGTCTTCATCGTGCCGTGCCTCTACCAGGTGGCCTCGCCGACGCAGGACCCGAACACGCTGCTGGCGGGAAGCTCCATCTACCAGGCGGTGCAGAACATGCTGCTGGCCGCGCGGGCGCTGGGGCTGGGAACCGTGATGACGACGTTCCAGGGAGCGGTCGACGGGATTCTGCGGGAACGCTGCCAGATTCCCGACGAGGCGACGCCCGTCGCCATCATCCCGATGGGGTTCCCCGACGCGAACTTCGGTCCGACGAACCGCAAGCCGGTGGACGAAGTGACCAACTGGGAGACCTGGGACGCGACGAAGGCGCGCGACTAGCCCGGGGCTCGCCCAGCGACGGCACGGGGGCGACGGATGATCGCGCTCTACCGCTTCTGGCCCGAGGCGCGCGCGTCCGTACGCGCAGCGATCGAGGGAGGCGGGAGCGCGCCTGCCGAAGCGCTCGCACTGGGGGAGGCGGCAACGACGCTCGGTGCGTACGACCTCGCCGTCGACATCGGCGAGGCGGGGAGCGCGGGCGAGGCGGCCTCGCGGGCGCTGGGGGTGGCGGAGGCCGTGCTCACAGAACGCGTGGGGCGCACGGGTGGCGGCGGCTGGGCGGCGGGAGTCGAGGGGACGGGCATCGAAGCGCCGCCGCCGGAGTTCGACCCATTCGCGGACATCCCCGCGGAGGTGCCGTTCCTGCTGCTGCGGGCGATGGGGGGCTGGAACCTCGTGGCCTCGCCGGACCGGGAGACGTGGCTGACGCTCTCGATGACGTTCCTGAACCGCCGCGCCTACCAGCGCTTCGACACGGAGGGGGCGTGGTTCAGCCCGGACGTGAACGAGCTGGCCACGCTCGTGATGGGGACGCACAACACGCAGGACGTGGAGGGCACCTGCCTGACCTACGGCATCCCCGGGCTCTCGCTGGCGGACTGGGAGGACGAGCGGCAGGCGGCGCGATTCGGGGGCGAACCCGAGGTCTCGCGCAGCGCCCTGTTGGCGGAGGACCTGCACTACGCGGCCCTGCTGCGGTCACCGGCGGACTCGCTGCGGGAGGCGCTGGCGCCGCTGGGGTCGGAGCTATTCCTCGAGGGGTAAGGGGCCGGGGCCTCAGCGCAGGGGCTCGATGACCATGACGGCCTGACCGACGATCTCGTTCGCTTCGAGCATGGCGGTCGCCTCGTTGACCTGCTCGATGGTGCAGCGGAAGGTGACGATCGCGGGGATGGGGAGGCGGCCGTCCTCGATGCGCGCGAGGAGTTCGGGCACGTCCTCGTCGGGGTTGGGCGGGGCGGGGAGAGCGTAGCCGGCGGCGGCGACGAGGTCATCGAGTTCGGCCTGGCGTTCCTCGGTGCCGGGGGCGGCAATGGCGATAGCGGAGCCGCCCTCGCGCACGGGGGCGTGGCCGGGGCGGGAGGCCGTCTCGAACTCGTGGACGCAGTCGAAGAGGTGGTCGACGCCGCCGGGAACGAGCTCGGCGATGCGCTCGACGGCTGCGGCGGCGCTCAGGTTCAGGGTCTCGGTGGCGCCAGCGGCAGTCGCCGCTTCGAGGCGCTCGTCCTCGCGGGCGACGGCGATGATCGCGCCCGCGCCGGCAGCAGCGGCGGCGGCGATGGTGGAGAGGCCGGCACCGGCGCAGCCCAAGACGGCGACGCTGTCGCCTTCGCCGACGCCCGCGGTGCGGACGGCGCTGAGGGCGACGAGGGCGGTGTTCCCGAGGATGGCGGCGCCTTCCTTGTCGGGCAGGTTGGGGATGGGGACGAGGAACTGCTCGTCGATGACGAGGTTGGTTCCCCACATGCCGGCCGGTGCGACTTCCGCCTCGGTGCCGTCGTCGAACTCGACGAGGGGGAGCTCGGGGTCGCGGCCCGGGGCGGCGCTCCAGGGGGTCACGAGGACGACATCGCCCACGGCGACGCGGGTGACCTCGGAGCCGACGGCGAGGACGCGGGCGGTGCCTTCGCGGCCGGGGATGACGGGGGTCTCCTGGGGCTCCTCGACCTGGTGGAGCTGGCCGTGCTCGATACCGGCGGCGTAGGTCTCGAGGACGGCCTGGTGGGGCGTTGGGTCGGGGAGCTCGAGCTCCTGGATGGCGCAGACTCCATAGTCGCCCTCGAGGACGACGACGCGAGCGGTTGTTGGCATGCGTTCGCTCCGGGCCCTAGCGCTCGACGTAGGGCCCGAGCAGCTGCGGCACGCGCAGGTCCTCGGGGATGCGCTCGGGGCCGATCATGCGGTCGAGCTGTTCGGCGCAGTTCCAGATGCGGCGCTCCTGGTAGCTGACGGGCATGCCCGTCAGCCCCGGCGAGTTCAGCGACTTCTGCATGGGGGCCATGTTGCGGGTGTCCTCTTCCATGACGACGTCGAAGCCATCGAGGCGTTGCTGCCATATCTCGGAGGAGGAGGGGGAGGGGCCATCGCCCCAGTCGACGCAGAAGGTGATCCACTCGAAGCGGGTCGTGCCAACGTCGATGGGCCAGGCGAGGAGGAAGGGCATGCCCGTGGCGCTCACGGGGGTGACGAGGTTGGGGAAGGCGCTGAAGGCGGTGCTCGTGCAGCGCGTCATGCCGTTGACGGTGGGGATCTCGATCATGCCGTCGTGCAGGGCGCCGAAGGCCTGGCGGTCGAGGTCGACGCGCCAGTCGAGCTGGTGGTCCATGCCGGTCATCTCGGCGGCGCGCTTGGAGAGGGGGGTGATCATGCGGGAGTGGCCGTTGGGCAGAACGCCCATGGTGGCGCCGCGCTGGTCGAGCCCGGAGACGCCGGCCTTCTGGTGGATGTGCTTGAAGTGGTAGACCTCCTGGAAGGCCTCGACGGTCACCTTCCAGTTGCAGGGGATGATGGTCCAGCGCTTGTCGATCATGCGGAGGGTGGCGCCCTGGAACATCGACATCTGCTCGGGGATAGGGTGCAGCCAGTCGAGCAGGGGCTCGGCGTCGGGGTCCTGGTTGATGAAGACCCAGCCGTCCCAGGTCTCGCAACGCAGCTCGCGAATGCGGCGCCTGTCCTCAGGGATCCCCGTCGTGTCGCCGACGAACTTCCCGGTGGTGAAGTCGTAGAGGTGGCCCTCGCAGCAGCGGAAGACGCCCTCGGGGAGCTTGCGTCGGGGGAACTCCTGCTGGAACTGGAGGTTGTTCCCGGCGGAGTCGAACTCCTTCCAGTGGAAGAGGTGGCTGTCATCGGGGACATCGAAGAGGGGTGAGCCGTCGCAGCAGGCGTTCTCGAAGGCGTGGATGGCAAGGTCCTCGCCGCGGACGAGCACGACCTGGATGCCGAGGTGGTCCCAGACCTGGTAGGAGCCGGGCTCGGGCAGCTCCTCCTCGCGCGTGGCGTAGAGCCAGACGCTGGTCCAGAAGTGCTTCATCTCGAGGTCGAAGAACTCCTGGCTGCGGTAGCGGCCGGCGGGGAGGTCGGGGAACTTGGGGAAGCCCTCGGGGGGTCCTTCGCGCGAAAACTCGTAGCGTATTTCGTCCTTGAGCCGTTCAACCAGCGCTTCCTGCACGGGACACCTCCGGGGGCCGGCGCTGGCGGCGCCGGTCGCGTCCTGCGATTCTACGCCGACGGCGGCATCGCCGACCGGGGAAACGGGAGGGACCATGATTCGCCACATCGTCACGATTACGCTGCGGGAGGACGCCACGACGGAGGACATCGAGTCGTTCTTCCGGGAGCTTGTTCCGATCAGCGAGCACCCGAAGGCGATCGAGTACTTCTGCGGCTGGAACTTCCAGGACCTTGGCGATCCCTGCGACATCGGCATCTCGTGCTCGTTCGCGACCCACGCCGACTTCGAGGAATACATGGCCTCGCCCGACCACGCGCCACCGGGGGTCTACCTGCGGCGCATCTCCGACCACTGGAGTGTGATCGACTACGTGGAGGGCTCGCCGCAGGAGGCGCTGGCGCAGACGCGGTCGGGGCGGGGGCGGGCGTGAGCGAGCAACCGCTGATCGCGATCACGCTGGGGGATCCAGCGGGCGTCGGGCCGGAGGTGGCGGTGAAGGCGCTGGAACGCGAGGACCTGCGCTCGCAGGCGCGGCTCTTCCTGCTGGGTTCGCCCACCAGCGCGGCGGCGGCGATGCGGCTGGTGGGGTCGACGCGGGAACTGCGGCCCGTGCGGAGGCCGGCGGACGTGCGCGGAGAGGCGGGGACGACGGAGGTGCTGGTGGTCGGGGGGTTCCGGGAGGACTATTTCGCGATGGGGGAGCACTCGGTGGTGGCGGGGGAGGCCTCGCACATCTGGGTGGAGGAGGCGGCGCGGCTGGCGCTGGCGGGGGAGGTGGACGCGATCGTGACGGCGCCCATCAACAAGGAGTCGTGGCAGCTCGCGGGGAGCTCGGACACGGGCCACCAGGAGGTGTTCAAGCGGCTGTCGGGGTCGGGGCACGTGGCGACGATGCTGATCAGCGGGCAGCTGCGCTGCATGCACCTCTCGACGCACAAGACGCTGGCGGAGGCATGCGCCTACGTGACCCGCGAGAACGTGCTGGAAGCGATCCGGCTGACGGACCGGCACTTCCGCGAGTGGGGCTTCGCGGAGCCGCGCATCGGGGTGGCGGCGCTCAACCCGCACGCGGGAGACGGGGGGCTGATCGGCACGGAAGAGCTGACGGAGATCGCGCCGGCGGTGGAGGACGCGCGGGGGGAGGGGATCGTCGCCACGGGGCCGGTGCCGGCGGACTCGGTGTTCCCGCAGGCGATCGCGGGGCGCTACGACGTGGTCGTGGTGATGTACCACGACCAGGGGCACATCGCGATCAAGGTGCACGGCTTCGAGGAGAGCATCAGCGTGAACCTGGGGCTGCCGTTTATCCGCACGTCGGTCGACCACGGGACGGCGTTCGACATCGCGGGGCAGGGGGTGGCGGACGAGACGAGCATGGTCGAGGCGATCACGACGGCGATCCGGCTGGCCAAGCGTCAGGGTCTTTCCCGACCCGCCGACCCTCTCAAGCCCACGGACCAGTCAGCGCCGTAAGAGGTCGCGCCGTCGCCTTCCCCTAGAAGATGGCGAGGGGGTTGGCGGGGCTGCCGGTGCCGCCGCTCATGCGCAGGGGCGAGAGGACGAACTGGAACTCCCAGCGGCCGAGCCGTTCGCAGGTCTCGGCGAGCTGCTCGAAGTTGGCGTTGTCGATGAGGTGGAGGCCCATGGCGGTGAGGCTGACGATGTGCACGGGCTGGTTCATGGCGCTGTAGCCGGAGGGCATGGCGTCCTGGGCGGTATCGGCGCCGATGACGGCGGCCCCGCGCTCGTGCAGCCAGGGGAGGCTGGCGGCGTGCCAGCCCGGGTAGCCCGCGGCGGGAAGCTGCTCGCGGCCGAGCTCGCCCTTCTTGCGGCCGTAGCCGGTGCGCAGGAGGACGGCGTCGCCGGGCTCGACGCGCACGTTCTGGCGGGCCTCGGCGGCCTCGAGGTGCTCGGGGTGGACGCCCTCGCCGGGGTCGAGCCAGGGGCGGTCGAGGGCGGCGGCGACATCGAGGAGGACGCCGCGGGTAACGATGCCGTCCTTGAGGGCGGTAATGGCGTGGTGGGTGGCGCCGAGGCCAGAGGTGACGAGCTCGGCGGGCTTGCCGTTGTACATCTTCCCGTCCCAGAAGAAGTGGCAGAGCCCATCGATGTGGGTGATGGCGTAGCCGTGGAAGATGAAGCCGATAAACTCGAGGGCGCCGGCGTTGCGGGCGCCGGTGGCGCCGACGCGGTGCTCGTCGTTGAGGCCCTGGCCGGTCGAGAGCATGTAGCGCTGAGGGGTGCCGAAGGCGTGGTCGGGCTGGGGGCGGGTCTCGATCTCCCAGGAGCAGGAGACGCTGATGCCCTCCTGCACGAGGGCGGCGGCGGCGCGGCGCTTCTCGGGGGTGATCAGGTTGAGGGTGCCGAGCTCATCGTCGTCGCCCCAGCGACCCCAGTTGGAGAGGGAATCGAGATAGCCAACGACCTCGTCTTCGGTAGGTGGTGGTCATGGCGAGCCTCCGGTGTGGGGATTGCGGGGAGGATGGGCGGGGGCGGGGGGCGGGTCAAGGGGGGGCGCTTACTTGTGGGCGACGCTCTCGATGGCGCCGTGCTCGGCACTGGTGGGGCTGACGCGGGAGACGACGAGGAGGAAGACGGCGCCGAGCGCGCCGGCGACGAGGGAGCCGGCGAGGACGCCGATCTTGGCCTGGTCGAGCAGGTTGGGCGCATCGGTGAAGGAGAGCTCGGCGATGAAGAGGGAGACGGTGAAGCCGATGCCGGCCAGGAGGGACGCGCCGAGGACGTGCCCGAGGTTGACGCCGGCGGGTAAGCGTCCGAGGCCGAGGCGGGCCCCGGCGACGGTGGTCGCGCTGATGCCGACGAACTTGCCCACGACCAGTCCAAGGAGCACACCCCAGGCGACAGACCCGCTGAAGGCATTGCCGAGCGCGTCGGGCGTGACTTCGACGCCGGCGTTGGCGAGGGCGAAGAGGGGCACGATGAGGAAGCTGGAGTAGGGCAGGAGGGTGTGTTCGAGCTTGTGCATCACGTCGCGGCCACGGAACGGGTTCGCCGGGGTGAGGAGGCCGAGGGCGACGCCGGCGATGGTGGCGTGGATGCCGGACTCGTGGGTGGCGTACCAGAGCACCAGGCCGATGACCACGTAGACGGGCACGTGGCGCACGCCGAGTCGCTGGGCGGCGACGACGAGGGCGAGCAGGCCAACGGCCGTGCCCAGATGCGGCAGTGAGAGGTCGGCGGTGTAGAAGATGGCGATGATGGCGATGCCGCCGATGTCGTCGGCGATGGCGAGGGTGAGGAGGAAGACGCGCAGGCCCGCGGGGAGGCGTCGCCCGAAGAGGGCGAGGACGCCGACGACGAAGGCGATATCGGTGGCGACGGGGATGCCCCAGCCATCGAGGCCGTCGCCCCCCATGTTGAGGATCGCGAAGAGGGCGGCGGGGACGAGCATGCCCCCGCCGGCGGCGATGATGGGGAGGGCGGCGCGGCGGGGGTCGCGCAGCTCGCCGACGACGAGCTCGCGCTTGATCTCCATGCCCACGACGAAGAAGAAGACGACCATGAGGGCATCGTTCACCCAGGCCTTGAGGTACTCATCGACGGCGAAGAGCTCACCGAAGAGGGTGATACCGAACTCGACGTGGTAGTCCCAGAAATCGTGGTACGAGTCGCCGTGGACGTTCACCCAGACGAGGGCGATGACGGCGTTGATGAGGAGGACGATGCCGCCGGCGGCCTCGAGCCGCATGAACTCGACGATGGTGGACCGAACACGCGTGGCGGGCGCCCACCAGACTGGGCCGGCGCTGGTCCTGCTACCTGAGCCAAAAGCGGTCATAGGTTGCTGTGTGCTCGCACCATTCGGTTCTGCGTCGCGGAGCGCCGGCTGCGGGCCCGCGCTTGCGCCGCGCGGTCGCGAGGGTAGCAACCGGCAGGCTTCCGGTCAGCTAACGGCTTAGCGGCGGCCGCCGCGGAAGATCCCGCTGATCTGGTCCCAGAGGGACTTGCCGCTGGCGCCCTCGAGAAAATTCGCCCAGGCGTCCTCGGCGGAAGCGGAGCGGTTGAGGCCGCGGACGCGCTCCTCCATGACGTCGCGGATACGGCCCTCCTCGCCCGCATCGACCCAGAAGCCGTGCTGATCCTCGCAGGTATCGAGCTCGAGGTTGTAGGCGCGGTAGTTGAAGGCGCGCATCTGCTTGCTGCAGACGGGGCAGCTGAGGTCGCTGGGGCGCCTGGCGTACTCGATGGTGGCGCGGCGCTGGTCCTCGCGGGGAGCGGTGCGCGCCTCGAGCTCATCGAGTTCGTGGTGGTCGAGCCAGCGTCCGTTGCAGGTCGGGCAGTGGTCCACCTCGATGCCCTGGTGGTGTTCGATGAGGAGGGTGGCGGAGTCGCGGGGGCACTGCATCCTTCCATCGTACGCGAGGGCGGGGAAGGGGCGGTCACGAGGGGAGGCGGACGGCTTTGACCGGTCCGGGCTTTCTTCTCTACGCTTGCGACAAGGAACTACTGCATTGGCGACCCTGGACACGCATAAGGCCGTTACCGAGCTCCAGGAGGCTGGCGCCTCCGCGCCGCTCGCCCGCGCCACGGTAAACGTGGTGGAGGAGGGCGTCGCGAAGGGCACCGAGAACCTCGTGACGGAAGGGATGCTCCAGAGCGCGCTCAGCCGGAATCTGCTGACATTCGGGCTGACGTTCGGGCTGGGCATGCTCGCAGCGAACATCGCGATCGCCGGTACGGCCCTGGTCATCGCCCAGTGGGTGTTCGGCTAGCAGAGCAGTCGGGTCGTGAGGGCTCCCAGTCAGGGGGTGGGGAGGCGGCGGGCGCCGGGGACGGGGTGGTCGCCGGTGGGGTCGGCGAGGATGGCGCGGAGGGCCTCGATGCCCTCGGCGAGGCGGGGACCGGGACGGCTGAACCAGGCGTCCGCATCGAGGGCCCAGACGGCGCCGCGGGCGACGGCGGGGAGGTTCCGCCACTCGGGGCGGTTGGCGAGGGCGGCGGCTTCGCGCACGACCTCGTCGAGCGAGAGGCCACAGGGGAGGAGGAGGGCGACCTCGGGGGCGGTGGCGGCGATGGTCTCCCAGGTGACGCGCTCCGACTTCTGGCCGGCGTGGCCGAGCACGTCCTCGCCGCCGGCGCGGGCGATCTGCTCGGGCACCCAGTGGCCGGCGGCGAAGGGCGGGTCGAGCCACTCGAGGGCGAGCACGGGGGGCGGGGTCGCAGGGAGGGCGGCGGGGGCGGCCAGGCGCTCGCGCAGGTCGGCGGCGACGCGGGCGCCCTCGGTGGGGTGGCCGGTGGCTTCGCCGACCTCCTCGACGGAGCGGGCCACGCCTTCCAGGTCGAGGGGGGTCAGGGTGAGAACGCGTGCGCCGAGCTGCTCCTCGTGGACGACGCGGTGGACCTGCCCCTCGCTCACGGCGCAGACATCGCAGAGGGCCTGGGTGATGACGAGGTCGGGCTGGAGCTCGCGCAGGCGGGGGACATCGATGGTGTAGGTGGAGCCGCCGGCGGCGAGGAGGCCGCTGATGGCGGCGTCGATCTCGGCCTGGGGGAGGCCGTGCGTCTCGACGGCGGGGCCGGTGAGGGCGGGGAGGCCGCGGGCGGCGGCGGGGTAGTCGCACTCGTGGGAGACGGCGACGACCTCGTCGCCGGCGCCGACGGCGAAGGCGATCTCGGTGGCGCTGGGGAGGAGGGAGGCGATTCGCATGGTCTGCGCGCAGCTTGGCCAGCGCCGGGCGCGGGCGCAAGCGGGCGGGCGCGCTCGGCCGGGCGGCGGAGTAATCTGGCAGCGACTCGAAGGGGGCGGTCATGCGCAACGGCCGGCGGGCGGCGATCAGCGGGACGGCGGAGTGGGCGCCGCAGCGTCGCTGGGACACGCCCATGTTCGGGCTGGAGGCGTACGGGAAGCTGGCGCGGGAAGCGCTCGACGACGCGGGCATGGAGCTGGGCGAGATCGACGGGATCCTCTGTACGCGGCTGGGCGATGCGCCCATGTTCGCGCCGGCGGCGGTGGCGGAGTATCTCGGGATCGCGGCGAACTACGGGGAGGTGGTGGACCTGGGCGGGGCGAACGCGGCGGCGATGATCTGGCGGGCGGCGGCGGCGATCGAGGCGGGGGTCTGCGAGGCGTGCCTCTGCCTGCTGCCCTCGGTGCCGGCGCCGCCGCAGCCGGGCGCGAAGCCGAGCGCACGGGGCTGGATGCTGGGGGCGGACGCCTGGGGCGCGCCGCACGGGCAGTTCGATGCGCCCTACGGGCTCATCAACCCGAACTCGCACTTCGCGATGGTGGCCCAGCGCTACCTCTACGAGTACGACCTTGAGCCGCGCACGCTGGCGAAGGTCGCGGTGCAGGGGCGGGAGAACGCGCTGCTCAACCCGAAGGCGATTTTCCGCGACCAGCCGATCACGATCGAGGATGTGCTGAACTCGCCGATGGTGGTCGACCCGCTGCACCTGCTGGAGATCGTGATGCCCTGCGCGGGGGGCGCGGGGGTGGTGGTGACGACGCTGGAGCGGGCGCAGCGAACAGGACTGCGGCCGGTGGTGGTGAGCGGCTTCGGCGAGCACATCACGCACAAGTCGATCACGTACGCGCCTTCGCTCACGCACATCCCGATCGTGGCGGCGGCGGACCGCGCCTTCGCGATGGCGGGGGTGGAACGGGAGGCGGTCGACGTGGCCTCGATGTACGACTGCTACACGATCACGGTGCTGGTCACGATCGAGGACTCGGGGTTCTGCGCGAAGGGCGAGGGCGGGCGCTTCATCGAGGAGCACGACCTGCGTTTCTCGGGGGACTGGCCGCTGAACACGCATGGGGGCCAGCTGGGGATGGGCCAGGGCGGGGCGGCGGGCGGCATGTCGCACGTGATCGATGTGGTGACGCAACTGCAGGGGCGGGCGGGTCCGCGGCAGGTGGGGTCGGCGGAGCGGGGGTACGTGACGGGGACGGGCGGGTTCATGTCGGAGCAGGTGGCGCTGGTGCTGGAGGGGGCCTGATGGCGGACTCGCCGCCGCGCATCCTGCCCAAGCCGACGCCCGCGACGGCGCCCTTCTGGGAGGCGGCGCGGGAGCACCGGCTGCTGCTGCCGCGCACCTCGGACGGGGAGCCGTACTTCTACCCGCGCGCCTTCAGCCCGGGGAGCCTGGAGCCGGGGGCGGAGTGGGTGGAGGCGAGCGGGCGGGGGGTGCTGTACTCGTACACGGTCGACCGGCGGGGGACATCACCCGCGTTCGCGGCGCGGGCGCCGTACGTCATCGGCATCGTGGAGCTGGAGGAGGGGCCGCGCCTGACGACGAACATCGTGGAGTGCGCGATCGAGGAGGTGCGCATCGGGATGGCGGTGGAGGCGGTCTACGAGGACGTGGACGACGAGGTCACGCTGGTGCTGTTCCGGCCGGTGTAGGGCGTTCACCCCCGGAGGGTGGCGGGGCGCGTATCCTTGCCCGCCACGCACGCGCGCGGCAGCGGGACAGCCGCCGGGGAGGGTCGGATGGCAACGGTCGTCGAGCGGATCAAGGTCATCGATGCGGACAGCCACATCTCGGAGCCGGAGGACCTCTGGACGAGCCGGGTGTCGCGGCAGAAGTGGGGCGATCTCGTCCCGCACGTGAAGTTCGACCCGGAGATTAACGAGGACCGCTGGTTCATGGGCGGTCAGCCGGCGGGTCCGACGGCGAGCGCGGCGATGGCGGGCTGGACGGACCCGCCGCCGAAGCACCCCCCCTCCCTGCCGCAGGCCGACCACGGGGCGTTCAGCGTGGGGGCGCGGCTGCAGCGCATGGACGAGTACGGCATCCACTCGCAGGTGATTTACCCGAACGTGGGGGGCTTCGGTTCGGGGAACTTCCTGCGGCTGAAGGAGCCGGAGCTGATGGAGGCGTGCGTGCGCGCCTACAACGACTTCCTCATCGACTGGACGGCGCCGGCGGCGGAGCGCTTCATCCCGATCATGGCGACGCCCTTCTGGGACGTGGAGCTGTGCCTCGACGAGATGCAACGCGCGAAGGAGCGCGGCCACCGGGGCGTGCTCATGACGAGCCAGCCGCACGCCTTCGGCTTCCCCCACATCACGGACCCGCACTGGGACCCGCTGTGGGCGCAGGCGCAGGACCTGGGGCTCTCGATCAACTTCCACATCGGCTCGGGCGACCTCTCGGTGATCCGCAACACGGACGTGAACAACGGCCGCCAGGCGGCCTACGCGAAGGCGACGGTGCAGATCTTCCTGGACAACTCGACGGCGATGATGGACGTGATCCTGTCGGGCATCTGCCACCGCTACCCGGACCTGAACTTCGTCTCGGTGGAGAGCGGGGTGGGCTGGGTGCCGTTCCTGCTGGAAGCGATGGACTGGCAGTGGGTGAACAGCGGCTGCCGCGAGGAACACCCGGAGATGGACCTGCTGCCGAGCGAGTACTTCCGGCGGCAGTGCTACGCCTGCTTCTGGTTCGAGCGGGGGAGCGCGATCAAGGCGATCGAGCAGATCGGGGCGGACAACATCCTCTACGAGACGGACTTCCCCCACCCGACGAGCATGTCGCCGGGGCCGAACTCGGAGGCGATCTACCCGAAGGACTTCATCGAGCAGGAGCTGAGCGGCCTGCCCGAGGACACGCTGCGGAAGATCCTGCACGACAACTCGGCGCGCGTGTACGGAGTCGCGTAGTGACCGCAACCGAGCCGCGCATCGACTGGGACACCGCCTTCGAGGAGGCGCTGGGGATCCTGCAGGAGTACCTGCGCATCGATACCTCGAACCCTCCGGGGCGGGAGCGGCTGGCGTGCGACTTCCTGGGGGCGATCCTGGAGCGGGAGGGGCTCGAGTACGAGCTCTACGACCCGGGCGACGACCGCGTCTCGCTGCGGGCGGTGCTGAAGGGCGATGGCAGCAAGCCACCCCTGATGCTGCTGAACCACACCGACGTGGTGCCGGTGGAGCGCGAGTTCTGGGACGAGGAGCCGTTCGCGGGAATCATCCGGAACGGGGAGATCTGGGGGCGCGGGGCGCTCGACATGAAGGGGCTGGGGGTGGCGGAGCTGCTGACGGTGCTGCTGCTGAAGCGGGCGGGGACGCCGCTGGCTCGGGACGTGGTGTTCCTGGCGGTGGCGGACGAGGAGGCGGGGGGGACGCTCGGAATCGAGTGGCTGGAGCGGCTCCACCCGGAGGCGCTGGAGGCGGAGTACGTGATCAACGAGGGGGGAGGCGGCTCGACGGAGCTGTTCGGGGTGCAGCGGCCCGTCTTCACGATTACGACAGGGGAAAAGGGGCCGCTCTGGCTGCGGCTGATCGCGGCGGGGCGGCCGGGACACGGGTCGGTGCCGCACGCGGAGAACCCGGTGAACCGGCTGGTGCGAGCGCTCGGGAACCTGGAGGCGTGGGACCGCGCCCCGAGCCTCTCGCCGGTGCTGGGGGAGTACTTCGACCGGCTGGAGCGGGCGGGCATCTACCGCGGTGGCACCTCGATGAAGCAGCTCCAGCGGACGGCGGGGACGGACGTGCGCGTGCGCGCCCTGCTGACGAACACGATCAGCGCGACGACGCTGCAGGCGGGCATCAAGCACAACGTGATTCCCGCACAGGCGGAGGCGACCATCGACTGCCGCCTGCTCCCGGGCGTCGACGCGGACGAGTTCCAGGCGGAGGTGGCGCGCGTGATCGACGACCCGAAGGTGCGCATCGAGCGGGTGTTCGCGGGGTCCTCGGATACGAGCCCGCACGACACGGAGCTGTTTGCCACGATCGACGCGGTTGTGCGGGACCTGGTGGAGGACGCGGTGGTAACGCCGGGGATCACGGCGGGGTTCACGGACAGCCGGGTGTTTCGCAACCAGGGGGTGGTGGCGTACGGCTTCTCGGGCGGGCTGACGTCGCCGAGCCTGGCGCGCACGGTGCACGGCAACAACGAGCGCATCACGCTGGAGAGCTTCCGGCTGAGCTGCCAGATGATCTACGAGGTCACGCGGCGGATGTGCCAGTCGTGACTAGTGGTTGGTGACTGGTGGCTTGTCCCCGCCCCGCCACCCCCATTCGATGGGGGCGAGGGGACCAACCACTAGCCACTACTCACCAATCACCAGGACGCTAGTCCCAGGGATCGCCGGGGTTGAGGGGCTTGCCGCGGCCCTCGGGGTCGAACTCGTCCATGGGCCACGGGCCGGGGGAGTAGCCGCGGCTGGCGGTAAGGCCGCCGTCGAGCGGGAGGATGGTGCCGGTCACGTACTGGGAGGCGTCGGAGGCGAGGAAGACGATGGGGCCGACGAGATCCTCGAGCTGGCCGATGCGGCGCATGGGGGTGCGGCCCTCGAGCATCTCCATGACGCCGCTCTGCGTGAGACCGTCGTGGGTCATGGGGGTATCGAAGACGGTGGGGGCGAGGGCGTTGACGCGAATGCCGCGGTCGCCCCACTCGGTGGCGAGGAACTCGGTGAGGCGGGTGACGCCGCCCTTGGCCGCGAAGTAGCCGGGCGTGCGGCCCTCGAAGCCGCCGACGCCGAAGATCGAGCTGAGGTTGATGATGTTGCCGTGGCCCTGGCGCAGGAAGTACTGGGCGGCGGCGCGGCAGCAGTACCAGAGGCCGGTCAGGTCGGTCTCGACGATCTGGCGGAACATGTCGTTGTCGGAGTGCTCCGCGCGCCACGCGCTGAGGTCGGAGATGCCGGCGTTGTTGATGAGCACATCGACGGTGCCGAACTCGTCCCAGGCGGTCTTCATCAGGTTCTCGACCTGCTCGTAGTCGGTGACATCGCACTCGACGGGGAGGAAGCGGCGGCCCTTGCCTTCGACCATGGCGGCGGTGTCCTGCAGGCGGTCGAGGCTGCGGGAGGTACCGACGATGTCGGCGCCGCGATCGGAGAGGGCATCCGCCCAGGTGACACCGAACCCATAGCTCGCGCCGGTCACGATGACCGTCTTGCCTTCCATCGAGAACACGTCTTCTGACATAGCGAATCCCTCCGGGCGGGGATTGTACGGGCGGTTCCGTTGCGCGCACGGCGTTCACAAAGGGGGCCCGGCAGGGCGTATCCTGCGCGCCGACTGCCAACGAAGAAGGGAAGGGATCCCATGCCTCAGCGACGCGTCCTGACCGAGCTCGACGAGTACCCCCGCCACCAGACGCTCGACACGTTCGACATCATCGCGAACCCCAGTCCGGGGTGGAGCGACGGCTACTGGCACTGCGTGGGCGATCCGGACGGCGAGGTGAACCTGATCACGGCCCTGCGGCTCTACCACAACACGAACGTGATCGACGCCTACTCGATCCTGAGCACGGGCGACGGGAAGCAGTACAACGTGCGCGCGACGCGCAAGCTGCGCCCGGACATCGACGACCTGACGGTGGGGCCGTTTTCGCAGGAGATCATCCGGGGGCTGCGGACGCTGCGGCTGGGGCTGGAGGAGACGGATGTCGATTGCTCCTTCGACATCCTCTGGGAGAGCTCGGCGCCGCCGTACGACGAGTGCCCGGGCGTGCGCATGTACCGCGACGGCCGGATGGTGGGCGAGCGCTCGAACCTGGTGCAGCTGGGCTGGCTCTCGGGGTGGATCAAGGTGGGGGGCAAGGAGTACCGCTTCGACGTGGACGACGGCTGGGTGGGGGCGAAGGACCACTCCTGGGGCCAGGCGAACACGGGCGAGGGCGAGCAGCCAAACCGCTACGCGGCGCCCAGCGAGCGGCAGAGCTCGGTGTGGGGGTCGCCGGGGGCGCGCTGGTGGGCGCTCGTGCGCTTCCCCGACCGCTCGATGTACTGCTCCTTCCGCCACCGCACCGACGGCACGATCGTGGCGGCGGGGACGGGCGGGGGCGAGCTCCCCGAGCTGGGGCGCGTGCACAGCCGCATCGACTACCCCTACGACTCCGGCAAGGAGGGGTGGGCGTACACGGACGTGGACGTGGTGAGCACGGAGTTCGAGGACGGCTTCCCGCGGCTGAAGAGCGCACGGCTGGACCTGACCCGCCCCGACGGCGGGGTGGACCGCTTCCTGCTGGAGACGGTGAGCAAGCCCGTCTACATGCAGGGCGGGGGCTACTGGGGCGGCTGGGACGACGGTCTCGGGCGCGGCGTGTACCGGGGCGACAAGGTGGAGGGGGAGGTCTGGGACGTCTCCCACCCGGTGATCGTGCGGGACCTGGAGGGCAACGAGGTGAAGCAACGGCCGGGCGGCCACTTCGCCGAGCTGTACACGCGCTACACGAACCTCGACGACCCGAACGACGTGGGGCTCGGGCTGCAGGAGTGCGTGTTCGCCCAGGAGTACCAGGGCATCAAGGCGATGTAGCTGGTGGTCGGTGGCCGGTGATCGGTGGTCGGTCCCCCGGCCCTACCCTTCCGGGGTGGAGCGGGGACCAGCCACCAGTCACGACCCACAACAAGCCACTGGCGGCCTACATGCCGGGGAGGATCACCAGCGTTCCGGGGGCGCCTTCGATGCGGAGGCCGCGGACGGCGGCGTAGTCGTCGGAGTTGTACCAGGCCCTGGCCGTCTCGACGTCGGCGAACTCGATGAGGACGAAGCGGTTGTTGGGCACTTCGCCCTCAATGACCTCGGGCTCTTCCGTGTAGGCAAGCACGTTGGCGTTGAAGGGGGCAAGGCTGCCGCCCGCTCCGGCCAGGTACTGGTTGAGCTTGTCGCGGTCTTCGACTCGACCCTGCGCGAGCACGTATGCGGCCATGGGGGAACCTCCTGGTTGGGGGACTTTGAGGTGGGCGCCAATGCTACAGGGAACGGGTGGTCGGTGATCGGTGGTTGGTGGTCGGTGGGCGGTGGTCGGTCCCCGCCCCCGCGCCCCAGTGGGAGGGGCGGGGGAGGACTAGCCACCAGCCACTCGTCACCAGCCACTAGTTCACCCCCGGCTGGGTGGGGTGGGTGGCGAAGCGGGCGAGCTCGCCACCCTGGCGGCGGAGCACCTCGCGCCAGAGCTCGCTGGGGTCCGGGGCGAAGGGGTCTTCGGGGAGGGCGTCGACGATGAACCAGCCGTGGCTCTCGATCTCGCCCTCGAGCTGGCCCCCGCCCCAGCCGGCATAGCCGGCGAAGAAGCGCATGCGACCAAGGCGGCCCTCGAAGTGGTCGGGGCCGCGCCCGGGATCGACGAGGCCGAGGCCGGGGGAGATGCGCAGACCCCAGCGGTCGACGGGCATGTCGTCGCCGGTGGCCATGGCGAAGACGGAGGAGGTGGAGACGGGGCCGCCGCGGAAGAGGACGGGGGGCTCGACGGCGTGGCCGTCCCACTCGGGGAGGTGGGAGGCGAGGGTCTCGCCGTTCATGGGGTGGTTCAGGACGAGGCCGAAGGCGCCCTCCTGGTCGTGCGCGCAGAGGAGGACGACGGTGCGCCAGAAGTTGGGGTCCTCGATGTTGGGGGTGGCGACGAGGAGGCGGCCGGCGAAGGAGTCGGGCATCAGGCGGTGGGGGAGCCGAGGGGGGCGGGGGTCTCGGACCAGACGATGCCGCGGGCGCGGAGGTCCTCGATGGCGGCTTCGTCGTAGCCGAGCTCGGCGAGGATGTCGGTGGCTTGCTCGCCGGCAAGGGGGAAGCCGCCGAGCTCGAGCGGGTTCTCGCTGAAATCGACGAGGGGGCCGTAGCGCTCGTACTGGCCGAGGTTGGTGTTGCGAACGGGAACGCGCAGGCCGTTGGCGGCGACGTGCCCGTCCTTCGCGATGAAGTCGGCGACGGGGGCGGCGTCGGCGCGGACGCAGCCGAGTCCCTCGGTGGCGAGCAGCGCTTCCCACTCGTCCGCGGGGCGCGTGGCGAACTGCGCGGCGAGCGCCTCGGCGAGGGCGCCGTCGTTGGCGGCGCGCGCATCGGGGGCGGCGAAGCGGGGGTCGGCGGCGAGATCGGGGCAGCCCGCGAGCGCGCAAAAGCGCTGCCACTCGGGCTGGGTGGCGAGGCCGAGGAAGACCCAGCCTTCGGCGGCGGGGTAGAGGCGCCAGGTAGCGTTCAGGCCGTAGAGGTCGGCGGCGGGCTCGGGGCGGGGGGGCTTGCCCTCGTAGTCGATGAAGTCGTCGGCGTTGGCCCAGGCGTTCGCCCCGAACATATCGACGAACACCTCCTGGCCGCGCTTGAAGCGCTGCCGCGCGTAGAGGGCGAGGAGGGAGGCGGAGGCGACGACGACGGAGGTGTTGGGGTCGGGGTTGAGCTCGTTGGCGCGGAAGAACTTGCGGGCGACCTCGCGGAGCTCGTCGAGGGTCGTGCAGGCGGGGGGCATGCCCTCGCCCATCTGCATGAGGGCGCCGCCGAGGCCGGCGCCGGGGATGGGGTGCGTCGAGGGGCGGTGGGCGCCGGGCCCGAAACGCCCGTAGCCGTTCACGTACACGTAGACGAGCTCGGGGCGGATGAGGCTGAGGGCGTCGTAGCCGATGCCGAGGCGCTCGGGGACGCCGGGGCGGTAGTTGTGGATGACGATGTCGGTGGAGCGGGCGAGCTTGTGGACGACCTCCTGCCCCTCATCGGTCTTCAGGTCGAGGGCGATGCTCTCCTTGCTGCCGTTGCAGCGGCCCGCCCCGAGGGAGGCGATGCCCATGGCGCGGAAGGGGTCGCCGCCGATGGGTTCGACCTTGATGACGCGCGCACCGAGGTCGGCGAGGAGGGCGGCGCCGAGGGGGGCGGCGATGACGGTGGCGAACTCGAGGACGGTGACGCCGCGCAGGGGCGGCCCGGGGGCGGGGCCGGTGGCGCGCAGGGAGGGGCGGGGACGGATGGGGGGCAGCTCCTCGAGGACGGCCTCGGTGTGCTCGCCGGGCTCGGGGCCGGCCTCCCCGGCGGCTCCGGGGGTGGCGGTGAGGCGGGCGAGGGCGCCGAGCTGGCGCACGGTCCCGAGGGCGGGGTGCTCGCGCTCGACGACGTGGCCGTTGAGGACGAGGTCGGGGTCGTCGAGGGCCTGCTGCGTGGTCTGGAAGGGGGTGGCGGCGACCCCGCCGTGCTCGATGAAGGTCTCCATCCACTCGTCGGCGGTGTGCTCAAGGGTTCGCTCGAACATGCGGTCGCGGAGGCGTTCGCGGGCCTCGTCCGACCACTGGGCGGGGCCGCCCTCGTAGTCGGGGTCGGCGAAGATGTCGGCGAGGCCGGCGGCGGCGAGGTAGTTATCGAAGAGGTGGGCCATGAGGTTGCCGAACTGGAGCCAGCGGCCGTCCTTCGTCTGGAGGGCGTGGTAGTTGAGGGTGGGCATGGTGGGCATCACGAGGCCATCGAAGAGGCCGGGGTGGCGTTCGCCGAGCTGCGAGCGGAAGAGGCCGCCGAGGTCGTAGGAGAAGAGGCCCTGCATGAGGCTTGTCTCGACCTTCTGGCCGCGTCCCGACTGGTTGCGGGCCATGAGGGCGCTGAGGATGCCGTGGAGGGCGGCCTGCGAGGTCGCGTGGGAGCCGGCCTGGACGGCGGCGTAGCCGGGGCCTTCGCGGTCGGCGAGGCCGGCGAAGTTGAGCATGCGCCCGATGCGGGCGGCGACGACGGCCTCGTAGCCGGGGTAGCGGGCGTACGGACCCTCGGGCCCGAAGCCGGTGATGGCGCAGTAGACGAGGGCGGGATTGACCGCGCGCAGGGTGTCGTAGTCGGCGCCGAGGGGTTCCGCCGTGCCGGGCCGGTAGCTGGCCACGACGACATCGGCGGAGGCGGCGAGGCGGGCGAGCGACGCGCGCCCGTCGTCGGTGGTCAGGTCGAGGACGGCGCTGCGCTTCCCCCGCAGCCACATGGGGGCATTGGCGATCGAGCGCCAGGGGTCGCCGCCTGGGCGTTCGACCTTGACGACGTGGGCGCCGAAATCGGCGAGCACCATCGTGGCCATCCCACCGATGGGGCCCTCGCTGAGGTCGATGACGCGGAGATCGTCGAGCAGTTCCGGCATGGCGGCCGCCGGCGGCGATGATACGCCTGCTAGTCGGGGGCGACCGTGCGGATCTCCCCGACCCTGGAATCATCCTTGATGAAGTCGAGGACGGCCTCGGCGATGGCCTCGGGCGGCAGGATCTGGTCGGCGTGGCGTTCGATGGAGGGGAGGAGCCAGGAGGCGGGAGTCTCGCCGTCGCCGGTCTTGCGCTGGAAGGCGGTTCGAACCATGCCGGGGGAGACGGCGTTGACGCGGATGTTGTCGCTCTGGGCCAGGGGGGCGCAGCTCTGGGTGAAGGACATGACGGCCTTCTTGGTGGCGGAGTACATGGGGTCGAAGGGGAGGTGGCCGTCGCCGGCGACGGAGGCGGTGTTGACGATGGCGCCCCCGCCGCGCTTGCGCATCGCGTGGATGGCCTCGCGGGTGCCCATCATGACGCCGCTGGCGTTGATGTGGGTCTCCTCGGCGATGCGTTCGAGGTTGGCGTCGGGCCAGTGGGGTTCGCCGCTGGAGATGCCGGCGTTGTTGTAGACGATGTCGACGCCGCCGTAGGCGGACTCAGCCTCGGCGAAGAGATTGCGGATGCTCTCGGGGCTGGTGACGTCGGTGTGGACGAAGACGGCGGAGCCATCGGCGCCGGTGATCTCGCCGACGGTGGCGGCGGCGCCCTCGGGGTCGATATCGGCGACGACGACGCTGGCGCCCTCGGCGGCGAGGGCGATGGCGGTGGCGCGTCCGATGCCGGACCCGGCCCCGGTGACGATGGCGACTTTCCCTTCGATCTCCATGGCAACACCCCCTGTGAGCGGGGGCATTCTAGCGCCGCGGGTCGCTCAGGCGGGGAGGATGCCGGTCTCGCGCATGCGCTGGGCGAGGGCGGAGCGGCCGAGGCCGACGTAGCGCTCTTCTTCCGTATCCAGGCCGTAGACGATGTCGTGCAGGCCCATGGTCCAGTAGTGGAACTCGACACGCTCGTGGAAGCCATCGCCGAGGGGGCGGTCGTAGAAGCGCACGATGTCGTCGACGGCGTGCCAGCCGCCATCGGCGAGGATGCCGGCGAAGTCGACGGCGGGATCGCGGACGGCGGCGTCGCTGAAGTCGATGACGCCGGCGAGGCGCCCGTGGCGCTCGATGATGTGGTCGAACCAGAGGTCGTTGTGGACGAGGCGGGGGGGCGGGTCGAAGCCCTCGCGGACGTAGCGGGTGACACCGCTATCGACGGCCACGCGGAGGGTGGCGGAGAGGCGGGGGAAGACGCGCATACGGATGTCCTCGAGCCACGTGCGGGGGTCGGGGACGTGCTCGGGGAGGGGGGCGCCGAGGGCCTCGGCGGCCTGCTCGGGGGGGAAGTCGTGGAGGGCGGTGAGGAACTGGCCGATCTCGCGGGCGATGTTGCCGCCGCCGGGCCCGAAGAGGGTGACGCGCCGCAGTCCCTGCCCCTCGATCACGGGGTAGCCGGCGAAGGGGCGGCCATCCCACTCGCCGACCCACTCGGGGACGGGGACGGGGGCGGGGAGGTGGGGGGCGAGGAGGGGGAGGAGGCGCATCTCGCCTTCGAGCAGGCGGGCGTCGTTGGGGGTGCGGGGGAAGCGGAAGACGCGCTCGCCGTGGGCGAAGGTCCAGTGCGACCAGCCGTGCTCAAGGGGGCGGACCGGGGCCTCTTCGAGGTCGGGGAAGGTCTGGTGGATGGCTTCGGCGGCTTCGCGGGCTTCCATACGGTTCGGCGTCCTAGAATACGGCGTGCCCCTCTTACTCGGCGTCACCGGTTCCATCGCGGCAGGGAAGAGCCTGCTCTGCACGCACCTGGCGGAGGCGCACGGCGCCATCCACGTCGACGCCGATCGCGAAGTTCACCGCATGTACGCCCCGGACACACCCGGCTTCGAGCGGGTGGTGGCGGAGTTCGGCGAGGAGATCGTGGGCGCGGACGGCGTCATCGACCGGCGCGTGCTCGGGGGGATGGTGTTCGGGAAGCCAGAGCGAATGGAGGCCCTGCGGACGGCGATCGGGGACATTCCCGCGTATTTCATGGCGCTGCTCGAGCGCTGGCGGGAGGAGCTTCCCGAGGACGGGATCGGGGCGCTGGAGGCGGTGAACCTGCTGGAACGCGACTACATGACGAAGGCGGACGCGGCCTGGCTGGTGGTGACGGAGGACGCGACGGCGATCACGCGGTTGATGGAGACGCGCTCGCTCTCGCGGGAGGAGGCGGAGCAGCGGCTGGCCTCGGCGCGGGACTGGCGCGAGCGGGCGCCCGCGGCGGACCGCATCTTCCACAACGACGGCGCGCAGGAGGCCTACCTGGCGGCAGTCGATGCGGCGATCGCGGAGACGGTCGAGGCGCACCGGGCGGGCACGCTGCCGCGGCCGCGCTGGCACGAGACGCAGGTCTCGGGAGCGTAGGGCTCAGCCGAGGCGCTTGAGCAGGGGCTTCACGGCCTTGCCGCGATGGCCGAGGCGGTGGCGGTCGTCGTCGTCGAGCTCGGCGAGGGTCTTGCCGTTCAGGATCTGGGTGACGGCGTCGAGGCCGTAGCCGCCTTCGCCACGGGGTTCCATGGGGATCTCGCACTCGATGATGGAAGCGGAGACGGCCACGTCTGCCTCGCCGGGGATGGCGAGGGCGGCGGCGGCGCGTCCGACGGTGATGCGCTGGCCGATGGGGGTCTGGGCGAGGCGCTGGAGCAGGGCCTGGCAGCGCTCCGCATCGGAGAGGCCGGCGTGGAAGGTCTCGGTGAGGGCGCCGGGCTGGAGGTCCATGGGGTAGACCTCGAGGCCGGCGCAGAGGGCGATGGCCATCTCGCCGGTGGCCTCGGCGCAGGCGCGGGCGCGGGCGGTGGCGCGGGCGGCGTAGTCGCCGCCGGGCGGGGACTCGGGGGGCGTCTCGGGATCGACGCACTCGACGGGGGCGTCGGCGAGGATGGCGCGCAGGTCGGCGCGCTCATCGGGGTCGGCGGAAGCGAGGACGAGGCGGGGCAGGTCAGTCATGCGCGCATCGTGACGGGGGAGGGGAGATCACGCAACGGGGCGCGTGCGGCGAGGGCCGTTCGTTGACCGGTTCCGCTGGACGCGACCAACATGGTCGGATGCGCGCGGACACGCCTCCGAACGGGAACGGGGATCCGGCACGACCGAGACGCTTCCAGTGGCTGGCGCGGCAGGCCGCCTTCAGCTCGCTGCTCGTGGTGGCGGCGTGCATCGGGGCGCTGGCCGTGCTGCTCGTCCAGGAGTCGCTAGACGACGACCCGGAGCCGGACGCCCCGACGGCCGTGACCGAGCCGGAACCGACGCCCTCGGCCACCTCGGCGGCGACGCCCACCGCGCGGGAAACGCCCACCTCCTCGCCGACGGCCATGGCGATGCCGGAGAAGGTCACGTACTCGGGTGACGTGCCGGCGGACCTCGCGGGACCGAACCTGGTGGCGGCGGCGGACCCCACGGACCTGACCTTCCTGCCGAGCGGGGGGGAGGTGTACCGGGTGGTGCGCCGCTACTACGTGCCGGTCGCGGCGATGGGGGCGGGGGTGGACGCGCTCACGCGCACGCAGATCGAGGCACTGGCGCGGGGCGAAATCACGGACTGGGCGGAGGTCGGGGGGATCGCGGGGCCGGTGCGGGCCTTCGCGGTGGCGTTGGAGGACGAGGCGATGGCCGCGTTCGCGCCGGCCGCCCCGGCGGAGGTGTTCGCCACGTACGAGGAGCTGCTGGCGGCGATGACGATGGCCTCGGGCGCATGGGCGTTCATGCCGATCGAGGAGGTGGGGCCGACGGTGACGGCGATCGCGGTCGGGGAGATGGACCTGGTGCGCGGGCGGGGGGACCCCCGCGAGTGGCCGTTCGTGGACGCGGTGACGCTGGTGGCGCTGACGGAGGAGGGGCGGATGGCGACGGCGGCGCTCGCGGCCGAGCACTCGGCGGCGTTGCCGGAGCCGGTCACGGTGATCGCGACGGGCGACATCCTGCAGTCGCGCTGCTCGCTCACGCAGATCCGGGCGACGGGGGACTGGGGGGCGGCGCTGCGGGGTCCGGTGGGCGACTACCTCGCCTCGGCGGACCTGACGCTGGGGTCGGTAGACGGCAGCATCCAGGACATCGCGGAGCCGCTGGGCTGCTTCGACCACGTCAACCTGAGCTCGCCGCCGGAGGTGATCGAGGCGCTCACGCTCTCCGGTTTCGACGAGGTGACGGTCGCGACGAACCATGTGTTCGACTGCGGGGCGGAGGCCTGCGGGGCGAGGGCGTTCCTGCGCACGATCGAGCTGCTGGAGCAGGCGGGCATCGCCGTGGTGGGCGGGGGCGAGAACCTGGAGGCGGCGCTGGCCCCGGCGATCTTCACCGTGGGGGAGACGACGTTCGGCGTCCTCGGGTTCGACGACGTGGCGGCGTGGGCCTTCGAGGCTGAGGCGAACAGCCCCGGAACGGCGCCGCTCGACGACGACTACACGGAGGAGAACGCCTCGGGCGGGCCGGCGTACTTCCAGCCCGCCTGGCAACTGGGGCTGGAGCGCTTCCGGGCGCGCATCGCGGCGCTCGCGGAGGAGGTCGACGTGGTGGTCGTGCAGGTGCAGACGGGGACGGAGGACACGCACGACCCGAGCCCGCGCAGCATCAAGGCGCTGCGGGCGGCGGTGGAGGCGGGAGCGGAGCTGGTAGTGGGGAACCAGGCGCACCACGTGCAGGCGATCGAGCCGGGGGCGGAGGCGTTCATCGCCTATGCGCTGGGGAACTTCATCTACGACCAGACACGGCTTGAGGGGCACACGCAGGGGTACCTGCTGGAGGCGACGTTCTGGGGCGAGCGGCTGGCCAACCTGCGGCTCGTGCCGTACGTGATCGAGGACCTGTACCGGCCGGTGTTCGCCGAGGGCGCGGTGCGGGCGAAGATCCTCAACGATGTCTTCGCGGCCTCGATGCGGCTGGCCACGGGGCAGTAGCGGGCGGCTAGCGGCGGGATCGCGCAGAATCGACGGCCATGCGCATCTTCTTCGACGTCGACGACACCATCATCACGTGGGACGTGAAGCTGCGTCCGGGGGTGGTGGAGGTGTTCGAGCGGCTGCGCGAGGAGGGCCACGAGGTGTACCTCTGGAGCGGGAACGGGCCGCGCTGGGAGATCGTGCGGCGCTTCGACCTGCACGAGCACATCCTCGACTGCTACTGGAAGCCGCTGTACCGCCACCACGAGCGGCTGGAGGAGGTGGGGGTGCCGTTCACGCCGGACTACGTGATCGACGACCACCAGGAGGTGATCGACGCCTTCCCGGGCGTGCGCATCGCCCCGCCCACCTACCCCCTGGAGAAGGACGAGGAACTCTGGCGCGTGTACGACGCCATCCAGGAGTACGTGGCGAACCAGCAGGACGGGGCGGGGTAGCCCTCAGCCGCCGAGCTCTCGCACCAGGTTCCGGAGGCCATCGGAGAGGCGCACGGGGTACTCGTCCCCGGTCGCGTCGAGAGATCGTGCGGCCCCGGGGAGGCGGGCCACGGCGGCGGCGCGACGGTCGCGCAGGACCGCCAGCGGTTCCGGGGGCGCGAGGCGCTCCCCCTCGGCCATGACCTGCTGGAGGAGGGGCCGCCCCCACGCGCCCGGCTCGCCCGCAAGGGCAATGGTGTCGGCCACGGCCTCGCCGTCGCGCTCCTCGCGGTAGACCTGCTTCACACCGGGGAGGCTGATCTTGCCGGCGGAGCGCTTCATGACGGGGCCACGCAGCCCGGCGACCAGCTTGTAGATGGCCGAGAGCGAGGGGGCGTCGGCGCTGGTACCGAGCCGGGTGCCCACGCCGAAGGCATCGATGGGGGCGCCGCCGGCGAGGAGCTCGGCGATGCGGTACTCGTCGAGGTCGCTGGAGGCGAAGATGCGGATGTCATCGCAGCCGGCGCCGTCGAGGATGGCGCGCACCTCGCGGGCGAGGGCGCCGAGGTCGCCGGAATCGAGGCGCACGGCGCGGATGGCGATGCCCTCGGGGCGCAGCTCGGTGGCGACGGTGGCGGCGCGGCGGGCGCCCTCGATGGTGTCGTACGTATCGATGAGGAGGACGGCGTTGCCGGGGAAGTCGCGGGCGTAGGCGCGGAAGGCGTCGGACTCGTCGGCGAAGGAGAGGACGTAGGAGTGGGCCATGGTGCCGCTCAGCTCGAGGCCGTAGAGCTGGCCCGCGAGCACGTTCGAGGTCGCGCTCGCGCCACCAACGGCGGAGGCGCGGGCGACGCGCAGGGCAGCGTCGGCGCCGTGATCGCGGCGGCCGGAGAAATCGACGAAGGTGCGGTCGCCGCAGGCGAGGGCGATGCGCGCGGCCTTGGTCGCGATCATCGTCTGGAAGGAGATGGCGTTGAGGAGGAAGGTCTCGGCGAGCTGCGCCTCGATGAGGGGGGCAGTGACGCGGAGGAGGGGCTCGCCGGCGAAGACGGTCTCGCCCTCGGGAACGGCCCAGACATCGCCGGTGAAGCGCAGGCTCGCGAGTGCATCGAGGAAGGCGCCGTCGAAGGTTCCGAGGGAGCGCAGGTAGGCGATGGCGTCGGCGCTGAAGGCGAAGTCGTCGAGGAGGGCGAGGGCGTCCTCGAGGCCGCAGGCGACGAGGAAGCCGCGGCCCGGCGGCAGGCTGCGCACGGAGAGCTCGAAGGTGGCGGGTTCGATCATGCCGTGGGCGCGGTAGCTGGCGGCCATCGTGAGCTCGTAGAGGTCGACGAAGGCGGTCGCGTTCTCGTCGTTCACCCAGGGCATTGGGGCAGTATGCGGGTTCTCGTTATGGGAAGGGCAGGGCGGGAGTGGTAGTCTCCGGGGAGGGCCTGCCGTACCCCTCGCGGTGCGGATCGGGCGCCCGGAAACACCTGGGAGGCGACCTGACATGTTCGACACCATCATCCGCGGCGGAACCGTGATCGACGGGCTGCGCACACCGCGCTTCCGCGGCGACATCGGCATCAAGGACGGGAAGGTCGCCTCGATCGGGCGCATCCACAACGAGGACGGGGCGCGCGTGATCGACGCCGAGGGGCTGATCGTGGCGCCCGGCTTCGTCGACCTGCACACGCACTACGACTCGCAGGTGTACTGGGACCCGTGGTGCTCGATCTCGGGCTGGCACGGCGTGACCTCGGTCGTGATCGGCAACTGCGGCTTCGGGTTCGCACCGGTGCGGCGGGAGGACCAGGAGCGGGCCATGCTGACGATGGCCCGCAACGAGGCCGTGCCCATGGAATCGATGCGGGAGGGGATGGCCTGGGACTGGGAGAGCTACCCGGAGTTCCTCGACAGCCTGGAGCGCACGCCGAAGGGGGTGAATCTCCTGAGTTATGTCGGGTTGAACCCCTTGATGTCGTACGTGATGGGGCTGGAGGAGGCGAAGGGGCGTTCGGCGACGGAGGCGGAGCGGGCGGAGATGTGCCGGCTCTTCGAGGAGGCGCTGGAAGCGGGCGCCTGCGGGTTCTCGGTGCAGCTCGGGGGCGAAGGGAGCGTACAGCGCGACTACGACGGCACGCCCATGATCACGGACCTGATGTCGGAGGAAGACCTGCTCGCCTTCGCGGGGGTGATGGGGAAGGTGGGGCGCGGGTTTGCGCAGATGACGGGACCCTTCGACGCGGCGGAGAAGGTGGCGGAGGTGAGCGGTCGCCCGGTCATCTGGAACCTGCTGGCGCCGGCCACCGACCAGCACGGCCAGAACACGCCTCCCCACCGGCTCATGATCGAGAAGCTGGACGAGGCGAACGCGAAGGGTCTGCGCATCTTCGGGCAGGCGTTGACGGTGGACGTGGGCTTCGAGTTCAACCTGGAGGACTGGAACCTGTACGACTCCAGCCCGATCTGGCGCGAGGTCACGATCGGGACGCGCGAGGAACGCATGGCGAAGATGCGCGACGCCGACATACGCCAGGCGCTGCGGGACGAGTTCGACGCGGGCCACGGGCCGATCGCGGGCGGGGGCATCGAGTCGCAGATGAAGGCGGCAGGCGGGGGCGCGAACGTCTCCGGCATCGCGCAGCTCACCGTCGAGGAGGTCGAGAGCCCGGAGCTGAAGGAGTACGAGGGGCTAGGGCTCACGGAGGTGGCGGAGCGGGACGGAAAGCACATCATCGATGCGTTCCTGGACCTCTCGCTGGCGGACGACCTGCAGGCGACGTTCGTGACGCCGCCGCGTCCGACGGATCCGGACGCGATGGCGGAGGTGGCGAACTCGTCGGTGGCCATCCCGGGGGTCTCGGATGGGGGCGCGCACACGAAGTTCATCACGCTGGGGGCGTACCCGACGGAGTTCCTGGCGCGCTGGGTGCGGGACGCGGGGATCATGGACCTGGAGCAGGCGCACTGGCGGCTCTCGGCGTATCCGGCGATGGCGGCGGGCTTCCGCGACCGGGGCTGCATCCGCGAGGGCGCTCCGGCGGACATCGTGGTGTACGACTACGAGAACCTGGAGATGCTGCCGATCGAGAAGGCCTGGGACTTCCCGGCGGGCGCCTGGCGGCGCGTGCGCAAGGCCGAAGGCTATCGCTACACGCTCGTGAACGGCGAGGTCACGTTCGAGGACCGGGACTGCACGGGCGCGACGCCGGGGCAACTCCTGCGGCACGGGTCGGCGTAGGGCTATTTCGGACCGAGGAAGTCCTCAAGGGCGGCCAACTGGCGTGACATCGCCGGGCTAAGCTGGTGGCGTCTGGCCCTGAGCAGGTCGCAGCTTTCTCGCAGGCTGTGGACAAGGTCGCGCACGGCGTCTTCGGGGGCGCCACCCTCACCGTACTGGCCGACCAAGTGGTCGAATGCCAGCCACCTACCGGGCTCCGCGCAGGAAAGGTCCAGAGCTCTGGAGGGCACTCTCCTCAAGGTTCCTACGGTTCGTAGCGGGTGAGGACGAGGCAGCTGTTCTGGCCGCCGAAGCCGAAGCTGTTCTTCATGACGACGTCGGGGTCGATGCGGCGCTGGCCTTCGGGGATGTAGTCGAGATCGCAGGTGGGGTCGGGGTTCTCGAGGTTGATGGTGGGGTGGGCGAGGCCGGTCTCGAGGGTCTTGATGGCGGCGACGGTCTCGATGCCGCCGCTGGCGCCGAGGCCGTGGCCGATGAGGCTCTTGGTGGCGCTGATGGGGATGTCGTAGGCGCGCTCCCCGAAGACGGTCTTGATGGCCTGGGTCTCGGCGGTGTCGCCGGCGGGGGTGCTGGTGGCGTGGGCGTTGATATAGCCGACCGCATCGGCGTGCATGCCGGCGTCGTCGAGGGCCTCGCGCATGGCGCGGGCGGCGCCTTCGCCGCCTTCGGGGGGCGCAACCACGTGGAAGGCGTCGGAGGTGCAGCCGAAGCCGGCCACCTCGGCGTAGACGGTGGCCCCACGCCGGAGGGCGTGCTCCTCGCTCTCGAGGACGAGGGCGCCGGCGCCCTCGCAGGGGACGAAGCCGTCGCGTGCGGCATCGAAGGGGCGGCTGGCGGCGGCGGGGTCGCCCTCGGAGCTGGTGACGGCCTTCATGACGCAGAAGCCGGCGAGGCCGAGCTCGCTGATGCCGGCCTCGCAGCCGCCGGCAAGGACGACATCGGTGCGGCCGTTGCGGATCATGAGGGCGGCCTCGCCGATGGCCTGGGTGCCGGCCGCGCAGGCGGTCACGACGGTGCCGTTGTAGCCCCGCAGGCCGTACTGCATCGCAACCTGGGCGCCGGCCATGTTGGCGAGCTGCTTCGAGAAGAAGAGCGGGTCGATGCGCATGCCGCCACGGTTGAAGAGGGTGTGGGCGGCCTCCTGGATGCCGGGGTAACCGCCGCCGCCGTTGCCGACGAGCACACCCACGCGGTCGAGGTTCTGCGAGGCGAGGTCGAGGGAGGCGTCGGCGATGGCCTCGCCGGCGGCGGCGACCATGAGCTGGGAGAAGCGCCCCATGCGGCGGGCGGCCTTGCGGTCCATGAAGTCGGCGGGGACGAACTCGGGGATCTCGCCGGCGAACTTGCAGGGGAAGTCGGTCGTCTCGAAGAAGGTGATGTGATCGATGCCGGAGCGCCCGGCGAGCATGTTCGCCCAGAAGTCGGACACGGTAATGCCCGCGGGCGTCACGGCCCCAAGGCCCGTCACAAGGACACGGGTGCGCGAGCGCAGCAGCTCGTTCATCGAAAGACAGGGTACAGGCAGGCCGGATCGCCCGCGAGCGGCGGCGCACCCTGGAGAGCTCCCTGCTACGCTTCCTTCATGGTCGATGCCGCGCTTCCAGGCCACGTGGCCTCGCGCCGCCGCGACGGGCGCTACGAGGTGCTGCTGCACCGCTCGGTGGCGCTGATCGGCAAGGAGCGAGTGGAAATCCGGAGCGCGCGGAGCACGGTGGTGCTGCCGGCGCTGGGGGTGGCGCTGGGAGGCGGGGCGGGGGCGCTGATCGCGGTGGAGGCGGGCAACCTGCCCTTCGGGCTCCTCGTGGGGCTGCTGCTCTTCGCCCTGCTGGCCTTCCCCATCTCCGTGATGGCGCTGGTGACGGCAGTGATGGGGGCGGACGTGGTGGTCGACGGTCGCAAGGGCTCGGCGACGTGGCAGCAGGGGTACCTGGGGATGGGGGTGGGCACCCGCGAACTGGTGCCCTTCGCCAAGATCGACCACCTGGAGATCACGATCGAGGGAGACACGCCCGATCGCTGGCGGGAGGAGACCGACACCCTGCGGCAGTTCGCGCTCGTGCTGGTGAAGGAATCGGGGAAGCGGCTCACGCTGACGCAGGTGCCGGTTCCCGCCGGGGATCAAACGGACGGCATGGACCGCACCCTGGCAGTGGCGACGGCGGTCGCGAACCTGACGGGCGCCGAAGTGCAGTTGCCGGATGGCTGGGAGCTGGTCGAGCTCTCCGAGGAAGAAGCAGCGGGAGGAGCAGACGATGAGTGACGACGCAGCCCTGGACGCCCTGCTGGGGGCGAAGACGATCGCAGTGGTAGGGCTCGATACGCGCACCCACCGGGCGGCCCACGAGGTCTCGGCCTACCTGCAATCGCAGGGGTACCGGATCATCCCGGTGCCGGTGCAGCAGCCGGCGGACGAGGTGCTGGGCGAGCGCGCCTACGCCTCGCTGCGCGATATCCCCGAGCCGGTGGACCTGGTGGATGTGTTCGTGCGGCCGGAGCACACGGGGCCGTACGTCGACGACGCCATCGCCATCGGGGCGGGGGCGGTGTGGCTGCAGCTCGGCATCCGCAACGACGAGGCGGTGGAGCGGGCGCGGGCGGCGGGGCTCGTCGCCACGCAGGATCGCTGCACGAAGGTGGAGCACCAGCGGGCGAGGGCCCTCGGGCTCCGCTAGCGCCGGGAGCCGCCCCGGTACCCGCGCCCGTACAATGCCGGGACCCCACCGCCAGGGAGCTCCCATGACCACGACCTACGCCTTCGAGCCCCCTCCGGGAGACGAGGAAACCTCCCTCCGCCTGATCCCGCACGTGCTGCGGCCGCTGCCGCCACTGGCGCAGGAGATGTTCGAGACCTTCATGCGCGCCTTCGGGGGGCGAGCCGTACACCTCCATGGCTTCACGTATCTCGGCGGGGGGAGCGGCGAGCCGGCGGCGGCGCTGGAGCCATCGCCCTACCCCGACGGCCGCAACGCCTGGGAGCAGCACGCCCTGCCACGAATCCGCGAAATCTGCGAGGGGCTGTGGTCGGAGGACTACGAGTCGTGGCCGCTGGAGCAGCTTGCGCAGGCGCTGCCCGGGTACATCGGGGAGGCGGCGCGGGGGTTCGCCTACACGATGCAGCCGCTGATGGTGATCGCGGGGCCGGCGAGCGCGCTCATGGTCTTCTGCGACGAGAAGCTGGGAGCGCTCGGTGACAGCGGCCAGCTCATCGCGGCGCTCGTGCAGGGGGTGGAGAACGAATCGGCGGCGCGGGGGCTGAAGCTGGAGGCGCTGGCGCCGCTCGTGCAGGCCTCGCCGGAGTTGCTGGCGGCAGCACAGGCGGGCGACCTCGCGGCGGCGCGGGCAGCCGAGGGCGGAGAGGCGTTCGGGGCGGCCTTCGATGCGTACCTGGAGGACTACGGACACGGTTCGCAGACGTGGTGGGAGCTGCACACGCCCACGTGGGGAGAGGAACCCGCGGCGGCGCTGCGCCTGCTCGCCGGCTACGTGGCCAACCCCGAGCGGGCGCCGGTCGTGGCGCACGCGCGGTCGACGGCGCAACGGGAGGCGGCGATCGCGCAGTGCGAGGCCGCGCTGGCGGACGACGGCGACCGGGAGCAGTTCCGCGCGCTGGTGGAGGGCGCGGCGGACTACGTCTTCGTGATCGAGGGTCGGGCGCACTGGCAGCAGAACTGCGTGGGGGCGCTGCGTCCCGCGTGCCTGGCGCTGGGCCGGAAGCTGGTGGAGCGGGGCGCGCTGGAGGCCGCCGAAGACGTATTCCACCTGCGGCTGGGGGAGCTGGTTCCGCTGGCGCTGGAGCCCTCGGGGGCGCTGCTGGACACGATCAGCGCGCGGAAGGCGGAGCTGGTCGCGTGGGCGGGGCTGGCGCCGCCGCTGACGCTGGGACCGCCCCCCCAGGCCCCACCAGCGGGGGGACCCCCGAACCCGATCGCGCTGATGTTCGGTGGTCCCGCCGAGCAGACCGGCGACCCCCTTCTGCTGAAGGGGAAGGGGGCGAGCCGCGGGGTGGTGACGGGAACCGCACGCGTGGTGGTCAGCCTGGAGGAGGCGGAGGCGCTGCAGCCGGGCGAGATCCTGGTCTGCCCGTTTACGGCGCCCTCGTGGATGCCCGTGTTCACGACCGCGGCCGCGATCGTGACGAACCAGGGCGGGGTGCTCTCGCACGCCGCCATCGAGGCGCGCGAGTACGGCATTCCCTGCGTGACGGGCACGGAGCACGGCACGCGGGACATCCCGGACGGGGCGACCGTGACGGTCGACGGGTTGGCCGGGACCGTACGCATCCACGCGAACTGACCGCGGGGAGGGGCCTGTGACGTCGCCGGAGGAAGTCGCGGGGTACGTCTCGCCGTACCCGTACGTGCAGCGTCTGCAGGACCGGATGGACGAGATCCTGGACCGGCAGGTGCCGAACTCGGGGCGATTCTGCGGGTTCTGCTTCGCGCGGCTGGCGAACGACACGGAGCGCTGCCCCTACTGCCAGACGGAGACGGCGGAGCTCGCGACGGTGGAGTCGGTGCCGCGGGAGGCGCTGATCATCTACCGGGCGAAGAAGCGCACGGAGGAGCGGTGGGTGTACGGCGGGGCGATGCTGGGGCTGCTGATCGCGGCAGGGGTGTTCGTGGCGCTGGTGGTGTACGGCACCGACCTGGTGGGGAGCCGCAGCATCGCGCTGGGAGTCGCGTTCCTCGCGCTCATCGGCGGGGGGTACGTGCTGGCGCAGCTCTTCGGGCCGCTCATCTGCGGGCAGGTGGGGTACCGGCGGGGATCACGCAAGCGCGACGAGCTGTGGGGGGCGTTCCTGGAGGAGCGGGGAACCGGGGACGCGGGTTAGGCCTCGACGCGGAGGAGCGTCTGGCCCTCCTCGACGTTCTCCTCGGGGGCGACGAGCACCTCGGCGACGGTGCCGGCCTCGGGGCACTCGACGGGGATCTCCATCTTCATGGACTCGAGCACGAGCACGTCCTGGCGGGCGCGGACGGCATCGCCGGGCTTCACCAGCACTTCGAGAACGGAACCGGACATGGGGGCGGGGATATCGATAGCGGCCACGGCGGCACTCTACCGTGCAGGGGGCGGGGGAGGCGAGGGTGCAACATCAAGATTGCGGGGGGTTGGGGGGCTGCCCATACTGAGAAGCAGTCATGGCGGACGTGGCCCCTGTCGTTACCGAGCACGCCGTGGAGCTTGAGCAGCTCTGCCGGCGTCATCACGTCCGGCGGCTCGACCTGTTCGGGTCGGCTGCGACGGGCGCCTACCGTCCGGACGAGAGTGACCTCGACTTCCTCGTGGAGTTTCAACCGATCGACTCAGACGGCGTGTACGCGAACGCCTACTTCGGCCTGCTGGAAGGCCTGGAGGTCCTCTTCGGACGCCCGATCGACCTGGTCGTCGAGTCAACCATCGACAACCCCTACTTCCGGGAGTCGGTTGAGGAGTCCAGGACGTCGGTCTATGCGGCGTGAGTCGAAGAAGTTCCTCTTTGACATCCAGAGAGCGGCCCACCTTATCGGTGAGTTCGCCGGGGACAAGCCCTTCGCGGTCTACATGGCGGAGGCGATGTTGCGCGCCGCCGTCGAGCGAGAATTCACGATCATCGGCGAGGCCTTGTCGCAGCTAGCGCGCCTTGACGAGGCTACTGCGGCCCGCATTACAGACTCGGGCCGAATCATCGCTTTCCGCAACGTTCTTGTTCACGGATACACCTTCGTAGACAACCGGCTGGTCTGGCAGGCCATCACCGAGGACCTGCCGACTCTCCTCACCGAGGTCGAGACCCTGCTGGCCGAAGACTGAGCGCGCACCCCTGCCATGGTCGGCACGGGAGGCTGCACCCAGACCAAGGCTCTCTACGACTGCGCCTGCCCCCCTCGCGCCTCCGGCGGGAGGCTGTACACTTTCTGAACGGGACGGCTTCCCCTACAAGAGGGAAGCGCCCGGAGCGAGTCCACCATGCCGGTTGTTGTGGTTGTTGGTGGGCAGTGGGGCGACGAGGGCAAAGGCCGCATCGTCGACCTGCTGGCCCGAAAAGCGCGTGTCGTTGCGCGGTACTCGGCGGGGAACAACGCCGGGCACACGATCGTGAACGAGCTCGGCGAGTTCAAGCTGCACCTCGTGCCGGCGGGCATCTTCTACCCGGAAAAGACGTGCGTCATTGGGAACGGCGTGGCCGTCGACCCAGAGGTGCTGCTGGGCGAGATCTCGCAGCTCGACTCGCGCGGCATCGATACGAGCAAGCTCTGGGTGAGCGCGCGCGCGCAGGTGGTGATGCCCTGGCACCGGTTGATCGACCGGCTCGAGGAGGAGCGTCTCGGCGCCGGGGCGATCGGGACGACGGGGAAGGGCATCGGGCCGTGCTTCACCGACAAGGTGGCGCGGCGAGGCATCCGCATCGTCGACCTGCTGGAGCCGGAGAACCTGCTGGAGCGCATGCGCTCGGTGGTCGAGTACCAGAACGCGGTCATCACGGGCGTGTACGGGGGCGAGCCGATCGACCTGCAGGCCGCCTTCGAGGAGTACCAGGAGTTCGGCCAGCGGCTGCGGCCGTTCGTGGCGGATACCCAGCGGGTTGTGTCGGAGGCGCTGCACGCGGGCGAATACGTGCTCCTGGAGGGGGCTCAGGGTTCGCTGCTGGACCTCGACCACGGGACGTACGAGTACGTGACCTCGAGCGTGCCGAGCAGCACGGCGGGCGGAGCGACGCTGGGCGTTGGCATCGGGCCGACGGACGTGCAGCGGGCGATCGGGGTGTTCAAGAGCTACTGCACGCGGGTCGGCAACGGGCCCTTCCCGACGGAGCTGTTCGGGGAGATGGCGGACAAGCTGCGCGATCACGGCAAGGAGTTCGGGCGGGGCGAGTACGGCACGACGACGGGCCGCCCGCGGCGCATCGGCTGGCTCGATACGGTGGCGGCGCGCTACTCGGTCGGGTTCAACGGGCTTTCGGCGCTGGCGCTGACGCGGCTCGACGTGCTCGACGGGCTGCCGGCGCTGAAGCTGTGCACGGCCTACGAGATCGACGGCGAGATGGTGAAGACGATGCCGGCGAGTGCCTCGGAACTGCGGCGGGCGAAGCCGGTCTACGAGGAGCTGCCCGGCTGGACCGAGCCCACCTCGGGCGTGCGCAACTTCGACGATCTGCCCCAGGAAGCGCAGGTCTATATCCGGCGGGTGGAGTCGTTGCTGGGGGTTCCAGTGGACCTGATCTCGGTGGGGCCGGAGCGCGAGCAGGCGATCATCGTCAACCCGATCTTCTAGGAGAGCGGCGGCCCCTGGCCGCCTGAGGAGAGCGCCGCGCTGCCGCTCGGCTGAGGAGGGCGCGCGGTTAGCACCGCGCTGAGTGGGCCGTTGCTAGAGATCGAGGAGGAACGAAGCGAGGGCGGCTTTGCGTTCGGGGCTGGTCATCATGGTGTTGGTAACGGCGCAGGTGAGACCGAGGGCCTCGATCTGCGGGGCAAGGGCGCGGTCCTCTTCGTCGATGACCATGACGTCGATCAGGTCGCGGTAGATCTCAGCGACGCCGAAGGCGGAGACCTCGTGGCCGAGGCTGGCGAGCATCTTCGCGGCGGGGCCCTTGATCGCCTGGCCGCCGACGATGGGGCTGACGGCGATGCGGCGGGCGCGGCTCCCGGTGACGGCTTCGCGCACGCCGGGGACGGCGAGGATGGGGCCAATGCTGACGAAGGGGTTGCTGGGGGCGATGATAAGGCGGTCAGCTTCGCGGATTGCCTCCAGGACACCGGGGGCGGGGACGGCTGTGTCGGCTCCGGCGAAGCGAACGCCGGTCACATCGGGCTCGGTGGCGAGCCGCACCATGTAGTCCTGGAAGTCGAGCTCGCCCTCGGCGGTGAGGACGTGGGTGGCGACGCGCTCGTTGGTGACGGGCAGGATAGTCGTGGCGACGCCGAAGGCCTCCGTGAGCTCGGCGACGATCTCGTGCATGGGGCGGCCTTCGCGCAGGAGGCGGGTGCGGTGGACGGCGGTAGCGAGGTCGCGGTCGCCGAGGTTGAACCAGCGCCCATAGCCGAAGCGGCGGAGGGCATCGACGACGTCGAAGGTGTCGCCCTCGAGCCCCCAGCCGGTCTCGGGGTTGATCACGCCCGCGAGCGAGTAGATGACGATGTCGGTATCGGGGGAGACGTGGAGGCCGAACATCTCGACGTCGTCGGCGACGTTGGAGACGACGGTGACGGAGGCGGGATCGACGACCTGGACGAGTCCCTGGAGGAAACGGGCGGCGCCCACGCCGCCGGCGAGCACGGTATCCATGGCGGGCCATTGTAGGGGTGGGGCGTGACATAGCGTATCTGCTATACTGGCCACCATCGTGCCCTGGGCAGTGCGGACGTTCACGTCGGAAACCGGGCAGAAGCCGGTGGACGACTGGCTCCGCAGCCTGGAGCCGGAGGCCAGGGCAGTTGTGATCAACGTGATTGATCTGCTTGAGGAACACGGGCCCGGGCTGGGCATGCCGCACGCACGGCCCCTGGGGGATGGCCTCTGGGAGCTGCGGGCCCGTGATCGGGCGGTGATCTACCGCGTGATCTACTTCCACTGGTTCCGGCGCACCTTCGGGCTCCTCCACGCATTTGCGAAGAAGACTCAGCGCACGCCGCGGGGAGCGATCGAAACCGCGAGGAAGCGACAAGCGACCTGGCTCGCCAGAGAGGAGAGCCATTCCTAGCGCCGAACGACGGCATAGAACGCGGAGACAGTGCGAGCGAACGCTCGCGGAGCGGGAGACTGCTATGACCGAATGGAAGGACCTCAAGGCAGAACTGCTTGCGGACCCGGAGACGCGGGTCGCGTATGAAGCCATCAGGCCGCGTTTTCAGCTCGCGAGCCTGCTGATCACCCTCAGGCGTGTAACCGGGCTTTCGCAGGCTGCGGTTGCGGAGCGGGCGGGCATGACCCAGCCCGAGGTCTCCCGCATCGAGGCGGCGGAGGTGCAGCCGACCTGGCGCACGGTTCAGCGGCTGCTCGCCGCGTTCGACGCGGAGGTCGAGGTCAGGGTCCGGGGGACGGACGGCGAGCTGACTCGCCTGACGCTTGAGCCGGTCACCGCCGGATGAGGCATCGCTGGTGGAGTCGGGTGGCGCCCCCGGCAGGACTCGAACCCACAACCCCCTGGTCCGAAGCCAGGTGCTCTGTCCGTTGAGCTACGGAGGCGTGCTTCCAGCTTACTACGCGGGTCCGCACGCGCCCGCCGGAGGGCGACCCCGCTAAGCTGGGGCGATGGCCGGGGCTTCACCGTTCATGCAGCGGGCGCTGGCGGCGTCGCGCAGGGTGCGAGGGCGCACGAGCCCGAACCCGTGGGTCGGCGCCGTGCTCGTGCGGGGCGGACGGGTGGTGTCGACAGGGGCGACGGCTCCGGACGGGGGTCCGCACTCGGAGGCGCAGGCGCTCGCCGGCGGTCAGGGGGGCGGGACGCTCTACGTGACGCTCGAGCCGTGCGCGCCCTTCCCGGGGAAGCGCACACAGCCCTGCGCGGAGGCGATCATCGAGGCGGGGGTGGAGCGCGTGGTGATCGCGCTGCTCGATGCGGAGCCGCGCGTGCGCGGTCGGGGGGTGGCGCTGCTACGCGAGGCGGGGGTCGAGGTGGAGGTCGGGGACGGGGCGGCGGAGGCGGAGGCGCTCCTGCGCCCCTACCTGAAACAGCGCGAGACGGGGCGGCCGTACGTCATCGCGAAGTTCGCGGCCACGCTCGACGGGCGCATCGCGGCGGCGGGGGGCGACTCGCAGTGGATCACGGGAGAGGCGGCGCGCGAGCGGGGGCACGAGCAGCGCGCGTGGGTCGACGCCATCCTCGTGGGGAGCGGCACGGTGATCGCGGACGATCCGTCGCTGACGGCGCGTCCGGGGGGGCGAACGGCCGAGCGACAGCCGCTGCGGGTCGTGCTCGACGGGCGGGGGCGGCTTTCGCCGGATGCAAAGCTGTTCGGAGAGCCGGGGCGGACACTGGTGGCGACCTCGCACGAGACGGACGCGGGGTGGAAGGCCGCGATCGCGGGGGCGGGGGCGCAGGTTGTCGAGTGCGAGCGCGACGGCTCGGGGCTGAACCTCGACCAGCTGCTGTCGGCGCTGGCGGAGCGGGGCGTGCTCTCCGTCTGGGCGGAGGGGGGAGGGGCGGTGCTGGGGTCGCTCTTCGAGGGCGGGCACGTGGACGAGGTGTGGGCGTTCCTGGCGCCCAGCGTCATGGGCGGGGACGGGGTGGCGGCAGTGGGGCCGGCGGGGGTGGTGCGGGCGGGGGACGCGTTCCGGCTGCGGGAGCGCGCGGTGGAACTGCTCGAGGAGGACGTGCTCGTGCGGGGGTACGCCGGGGACTGGTCGCCGCAGGTACAGTAGGGGCGATAGCCAGCGACCGGGAGGAGCGGGATCGTGGCGAAGTACTGGATGGTGACGCAGGGGCCCGAGATCTTCGGGAAGACGCGCGAGCTGGGGTTCGCCCGGCACGCGTTCAAGAGCACGCGCAGCAAGATGGTGTACCGCATCGAGGCGGGCGATGCGCTCGTGTTCTACGTGACGGGGAAGAAGCAGATCGCGGGGGCGGTGCGGGTGACCTCGGGGATCGTCGAGGAAAGCACACGCATCTGGCAGAGCAACAAGAAACCGGACGAGATCTACCCGTTCCGGGTCGAGACGGAGCCGCTGGTGGAGCTGGACGAGGACCAATGGCTCGACGCGGAGCCATACCACGACCGCCTGGAGTGGACACAGCGGTGGCCGCGGGAGCACTGGACGCTCGCCTACCAGGGGAACCTGCGCGAGATTCCGGAAGCGGACTTCGAGCTGCTGCTGGCGGATCTGCGGGCGGCGGCGCGGGCGGCGCCGGCGAAGGGGTAGCCTCGGACTCACACCATTGCCGGGGGTGGGGGCGGTTGGTAGGATTCCGCGATTACTACGGGCTGGGGTGGCGGCATGGATCAATTTCCCCCCTGTCGTCGGTGTGACGACGGCGATCTGGTTCCTCTTTCGGACTTTGGCAGTCAGGGTGCGCCCATTCACTACAAGGCGTGGGTGTGCACGAACCCGGAGTGCGGCTACAACATGAAGATTCGGAACGGCGATCTATTCATCGACGAGCCGATCAACGATGGGGCGTACTACCAGGGCCGGCGCTAGCGCCTGTCCGGAGGCCGCCGTAGGCTGAGCGCAATGCCCGCAGAACACTCGACCAAGGTCTACGAGTCGCTGCCGCTTCACGACGTCACCGGCGTGGAGGAGGAGCTGCAGCAAACCGTGCTCGTGACGAGCGTGGACCAGGTGCTGAACTGGGCGCGGCGCTCCTCGCTGTGGCCGGCGATGTTCGGGCTGGCGTGTTGCGCGATGGAGATGATCGCGACGGCGATGCCGCGCTACGACATCGCGCGCTTCGGGGCGGAGATCTTCCGGGCCTCGCCGCGGCAGGCGGACCTGCTGATCGTGCCGGGCACGGTCACGTGGAAGATGGCGCCGGCGGTGCGCCGCGTGTGGCTGCAGATGCCGGAGCCGAAGTGGGCGATCGCGATGGGCGGATGCGCCACGATGGGCGGTCCCTTCGCCTACGCCTACAGCGTGACGCCGGGCGTGAACGTGCTGCTGCCGGTGGACGTGTACGTGCCGGGCTGCCCCCCGCGGCCGGAGTCGCTGCTGACGGGGCTGATGCTCCTGCAGGACAAGATCAAGGAAGACACGATCGCGGGCGGCTGGCAGCGTCGCGACGTGGAGCCGCAGTTCCACCGCTATCTGCCGGAGGGCGACCCCATCCGGCGCGAGCTCGAATCGCTGTGGCCCCCGTACGTGGACTACGACAAGCCGCCGACGGACCCGTTCGACGATTAGGTCCCACCCGGACCCGCCCCAGCTGCCTCACATGGCCCCACAGGGCATGGCCGCTATACTGAGCGTGCGAGGCGACGAAGCCACGTGCGAAGGGCGGACGAGCCTTTGAGCGACGGCAGCGACCATCCGCGCGAGGCCTGTGGCGTCTTTGGCGTCTACGGGCCAGGTGAAGACGTCGCTCGGCTTACCTTCTACGGGCTCTACTCCCTGCAGCACCGCGGCCAGGAGAGCGCCGGCATCGCGACGAGCGACGGCGGGCCGATCCGCGTGCGCACGGGCATGGGCCTGGTCTCGCAGGTGTTCGACGAGCCGGACCTGGCGCGCCTGCAGGGAAACCTCGCCATCGGGCATACGCGCTACAGCACGGCGGGCGGATCGCTGGCGCGGAACGCACAGCCGATCGTGGTGCACGACCGCAAGACCGGGGCCGAGATCGCGGTCGCGCACAACGGGAACCTCGTCAATGCCGATGTGCTGCGCGAAGACGTGGCGGCGATGGGGGTGGAGCTCCACGGCACTGCCGACACGGAGCTGATCGCGCACCTGCTGACGCTGGCGCCGGCGGGGTCGTGGGAGGAGCGCTTCCACTACGTGATGCGGCGGGTGACGGGCGCCTATTCGCTGACGATCATGACGGCGGACACGCTGTTCGCCGTGCGCGACCCGCTGGGCGTGCGGCCCCTGTGCCTGGGGCGGCTGGGGGAGGGGTGGATCGCGGCCTCGGAGACGTGCGCGCTGGAGCACCTGGGGGCGACGATCGAGCGGGAGGTGGAGCCGGGGGAGGTGGTCCAGATCGACAGCTCGGGGATGCGCAGCTTCTTCCCGCTGGGGCCGTCGCAGCGGACGGCGGGGTGCACGCTCGAGTACGTGTACTTCGCGCGGCCCGATAGCCGGCTCTCGGGGGAGCTGATCTACCTGGCGCGGGAGCGGCTGGGGGAGGAACTGGCACACGAACAACCGGCTCCGGAGAGCGCCGACCTCGTGATCGGCGTGCCCGATTCGGGCATCCCGGCGGCGATCGGGTTCGCGCGGACGTCGGGGCTGCCGTACCAGGACGGGCTCGTGAAGAACCGCTACGTGGGGCGGACCTTCATCCAGCCGGACCAGCGCATCCGCGATGCGGGCGTGGCCCTGAAGCTGAATGCGATGCGCGAGGTGCTGGAGGGGCGGCGGGTGGTGGTGGTCGACGACTCGATCGTGCGGGGGACGACGAAGCCGCGGGTGATGGATCTGCTGCGCCGGGCGGGGGCGGAGGAGGTGCACGTGCGCATCGCCTCGCCGCCGATCATCGCGCCCTGCCACCTGGGGGTGGACATGGCGACGCGGGCGGAGCTGATCGCGGCGAACAAGACGGTGGCGGAGATCCGCGAGCACATCGCGGCGGATTCGCTCGGCTACCTGAGCGTGGAGGGGATGGTGCGGGCGACGCGGCGGCCATCGGACGCGCTCTGCAACGGCTGCTTCACCGACCGCTATCCGATGGACGTGCAGGACCAGCTGCCGCTGGTGGCGCCGCGCGGGGGGCCCGAGCTGGCGCCCACGGGCACGGGAGGCTCCTAGCCGGGGGCGGTCCGCGGGGAGGGTCATCGATGGGCGGCTCGGAGGAACCGGCACAGGCGGCGCGCCTGACGGCTGCGTTCCCGCAGCTGTTCACCGGCGACATGGAGCGGGCGGCACGGTTCTACGGGGAACAGCTCGGGTTCGGGGTTCGGTTTCTCTTCGGCGATCCGCCGGTCTACGCGCAGTTCACGCGGGACGCGACGCGCCTGAACATGCGGTTCGTCCCGGCGCCGGTGATCGACCGGGAGGTGGCGGAGCGGAGCGAGCTGCTGGCGGCTTACCTGGAGGTCGACGACGTGGAGGGGCTGTACCGCGAGTATGCGGGGAAGGGCGTCGACTTCTACCAGGAGCTCGTGAGGAAGCCGTGGGGCATCCAGGGGTTCGTCGTCCGCGATCCGGACGGGAACCTGCTGAACTTCTCCGAAGCCCCGGACGGCTAGCCGAACGCCCGGCGGCCAGCGGCGTTAGCGCTCGAGGTAGGGATCGAGGAGCTGGGGTACGCGCAGGTGCTCGGGGATGCGCTCGGGGCCGATCATGCGGTCGAGCTGTTCGGCGCAGTTCCAGATGCGGCGCTCCTGGTAGCTGATGGGGATGCCCAGCAGGCCCGGCGAGTCGAGCGACTTCTGCATGGGGGTCATGTTGCGGGTGTCCTCCTCCATCACGATGGTGCGCTGGTGGAGGCGGTTGGCGCGCATCTCGACGACCTCCGGGTCGTCGTCGTCGCCCCAGTCGTTCTGGAAGGTGACCCACTCGAAGAGGGTGTGGCCGATATCGATGGGCCAGGCGAGGAGGAAGGGCATGCCCGTCGACCCCACGGGGGTGACGAGGTTGGGGAAGATGCTGAAGGCGGTGCTGGTGCAGTTGACCATGGGCACGACGGTCTCGATCTCGGGGATGGGGCCGAGGGCGCCGAAGCCGCGCATCCCGCGGGCGCCGGGGCTCCAGTCGAGGGGATCCTCCATGCCCGAGGCGGCGGCCGCGCGCTTGGTGATGGGCGTGATCATGCGCGAGTGGCCGTTGGGGAAGAGCCCCATGGTGGCGCCGCGCTGATCGAGTGAGGTGACGCCTTCCTTCTGGTGGATGTGCTTGAAGTGGTAGACCTCCTGGAAGGCCTCGACGGTGACCTTCCAGTTGCAGCTGATGACGACGGAGTCCTTCTCGAAGAGGCGCAGGTTCTCGCCCTGGAACTGGGCCATCTGGGGGGCGATGGGGCCGAGCCAGTCGACCAGGGGCTCGGCATCGGGGTCCTGGTTCACGAAGATCCAGCCGTCCCAGACCTCGCAGCGGTACTCGGTGAGCTGGCGGTCCTCGTAGGGGATGGCCTCGATTTCTTCGCCAAAGGGGACGGAAACGAGCTTGCCGGTGGTGTCGTAGGCCCAGCCGCGGCGCTGGCAGCGCAGGAGGCCATCGGGGAGGGTGCGGCGGGGGAAGTGCTGCTGGCGGAAGAGCTTGCCGGGGGCGTCGAACTCGACCTCGGTCTTGAGGGCGCTGTCATCGTGCCAGGGGACGAGGGGGGCGCCGTTGGGGCTCTCGTTGCGGAAGGCGCGGATGCGCCGGCCGGCATCGCGAACGAGGACGACGGGGGTACTGCGCAGCGATTCCCAGATCCAGTAGCTGCCGACCTCGGGGAGGTCCTCCTGGCGCCCGGCGAAGAGCCAGGCGCGGGGCCAGAAATACTGCTGCTCGAGCTCAAAGAAGGCGGGGTCGGTGTAGCGGCCGCCGGGGATATCGGGGAATCTGGGGAAGCCCTCGGGGGGACCCTCGCGGGAGAATTCGTAGCGGATCTCGCGCTTGAGCTGTTCGATGAGGGTGTCTTCCATGGGGTCCTCCGGGGGACAACGCAGGGCGATGGCGCCCATACGTGGCCAGCGTGCCAGACCCCCGGAGGGCGGTCAACGACGGGGCGCGGGGTTGCGCGCGCCCCGTATCATCGGGGGCGCGAGGAGGACGCCATGGCGAGCTTCGAGGCCTTGAACGTCGATGATGAGATGGAGCCGCTGGAGCGGACCCCGACAGAGGACGACGCGCTCCGCTTCATGGGGCAGGACCCGGCCACGAAGAGCCGCTTCAGCGACTCGGCGACGGCGCAGCGGGAGGGGTTCCGGGGGGCGGTGGTGCCGGGGCTGATGAAGCTGGCGTGGATCACGAGCTACGCGAGCGACTGGGCGGGGGAGGGGGCGACGGTGCGGAGCGTGCGGGTCGCGTACCGGCGGCCGGACTTCGCGGGGAACGCGCTGACGCTCGCGGGGCGGGTGGTGGACAAGCGGGAGGAGGAAGGCCACCGGCTGGTCGAGCTGGAGGTGGTGACGCTGATGGAGGACGGGCAGCCCTCGGTGCGGGGGAACGTGCAGGTGGAGTTCGACGGGTAGCGATGGGCGAGACGGCGGAGGGGGCGCTCGCGCGGGCGCGGGCTATCTGCCTGGCCCTGCCGGAGGCCACGGAGAAAGAGGCGTGGGGCATGCCCACCTTCCGCGTGCGGGGGAAGCTGTTCGCGCACTTCGCCAATGACCACCACGGGGACGGTCGCGTGGCGCTCTGGCTGAAGGCGGAGCCGGGGGTGCGGGACCTGCTGGTGGAGGCGGCGCCGGAGCGGTTCTTCGTGCCGGCCTACGTGGGGCCGCGGGGGTGGATGGGGGTTCGGGTCGACGGGGAGGTGGACTGGGAGGAGGTGGCGGAGTTCGTGGAGGACTCGTGGATGCAGATCGCGCCGAAGCGACTGGCGGCGGCGTTCGCCGAGGACAGGGGCTAGCGGGGCCAGCCGCCGAGGCCGAGCCAGACGCCGATCGAAGTTGCGAGGGCGAGCACGACGAGGAAGTTGCCCGCCCAGAAGAGGGAGGCGCCCTGGCCCACGAGTCCGGGGGTGCCCCGGCGGCGGGCGGCGATGGTGCTGAGAACGGTGCCGGGGACGACGAGCGCCAGCCACACCATGGAGGCGCTGAAGAGGACGATCGACCAGGCGCGCAGGGCGTGGCGGGCAACGTTCGCGGCGGTATCGCCGAAGGCATCGCCCCAGGCGGCGAAGGCGACGGCGAGGGGCGCGATCACGATCACGATGATGGCCCACTGCCAGATCGGGCCCAGGAGCACGCGGCGTGCGCCGCGAGGGGCGGTAACCCTCGTCATGGGCGCGATCGTACCGGGGTCAGGGGTTGTGGGGTTGTGGGGTGGGACGGCCCTCTGGTTTCACGGCGCCGCCCCACCCGGGGTTGGGAACGCGATCCTAGATCGCGTCCTTGAGGTTTTTGGCCGCCTTGAAGGCGGGGGAGCGCTTGGCGGCGATCTCAATGGTCGCCCCCGTGGCGGGGTTCCGGCCCATGCGAGCGCCGCGCTCACGCGTCTCGAACTTGCCGAAGCCGCCAATGGAGACTTCTCCACCGCTCTGGAGCTCGTCGGCTATCAGTCCCTGGCCGGGGACGGTGCTGAAGATCGCATCGACGACCTCAGCGGCCTTGTTCTGGGTGATCTCGGTCTTCCTGGCCAGTGCGGCCACCATCTCGGTTTTGTTCATGGCAGTCTGCCCTCCTGAACAGTCGAAACTGCTGAGATAGTATAGCGCATTATCGCTTGAGCAAGCCCCTACGGGCGAGGCGGGGGCGAGCGCAAGGCGGCGCAGGTATCATCGGCGGGCTGCCGCGGCCGTGGAGCCGAGCCCCGGCAGGTGGAGGGAAGCAGCCGTGCGACCGACGACCGACGAGCTGATCGTGGGCATGCGCAACGTGCTCGAGGACGTGCTCATGCCGGAGCTGCAATCCGACTGGGCGCAGACGATGGGTACGCAGATGGCGCTCATGCTGCGCCACGTGGAAGGCCGCGCCGAGCGCGAGCCCACCTTCCTCCGCGAGGAGAACGGGAAGCTGGAGGCGGTGCTGACGAAGGCCAACGAGGGCCTCGGGGGGGACGCGGTGGCGGCGCCGGAGGCGCCGGCGGGGGAATCGCTGGAGGATCTGCGGGACTACAACGGGGCGCTGCGGGAGGCGATCACGGCGGCAATCCACGCGGCCTACGAGCAGGGCGAGTACGGATTCAACGACCTGCCGGGGGACCGGCTGGGAATCACCGAGGCGCTCATGGAGATCAATACCGCGCAGGCGCAGTTCTGGCAGCCGATCGGGTTCTCCTACCCGAACCGGCCGCGGAGGTAGGGCGATGCCGTATCAGCCGGAGACGCGGAGAGACGACGCGGCGCGCTTCCTCTCGCACGCCCTGGGGAAGCCGGTGGAGGTGGTGGAGCTGAGGCGGCTGGCCTCGGGGCAATCGCGGGAGACGCTGGTGGTGAGGACGGACCAGCCGGATGAGCCGGAGCTCGTGTTCCGCATCGAGCAGGGGGGCGTGCTGGGCACAACAAGCGAGCCCGAGTTCCGGCTGCTGCAGGCGCTGCACGGGGGTCCGGTGCCGGTGCCGAGGCCGCGCTGGCTGGAGGAGGATCCGCAGTGGTTCGGCTACCCCTTCATGGTGACGGAGAAGGTGGAGGGCGACGGCGGCTTCGGGTTCCTGGCCGACCCGGAGCGGACGCAGACGATCCTGCGGACCTACATCAAGTCGATCGGGGAGATGCACAGCTACTCGTGCGAGGAGCTGGGGCTACACGGGCTCGGCATCCCCAGGGACACGCGCGAGAGCACGCTGCAGCAACTGGAGCTCTGGGAGGGGCGCTACGAAGACTACCGCTACGCGCGGGAGCCCCTGCTGGAGGAGGTAATCGCGTGGCTGCGGCGCAACATCCCCGAGCCGAAGCGCCCGGTGCGGCTGAACCACGGCGACCTGAGCGCGGGGAACTTCCTGCTGCACGAGGGGAAGATCATGGCGCACGTCGACTGGGAGTGGTCGAACCTGGGCGATCCGATGGAGGACGTGGCCTTCTTCGCCTACATCAAGGGGCGGATGTTCGGGCCGCCGGAGCCGATCCTGGACCTGCTGCGGGAGGTGGAGGCGTTCGAGATCGGGGGCGACGAGCTGCGCTACTGGGAGATCTTCAACTACTTCAAGGCGGCCTGCGCGAACATCGCGACGCTGAAGGTGTTCAACGAGGGGCGGAACTACGGGCTGAACATGGTCGCAATCGGCACGGGTGGATTCCTCGGGTTTACACGCCGGGCGGCGGAGGCGCTGCGGGGCCGATAGCCGAGGAAAGGGCCGACCCTGCAGGAACCATGGCCCGGCGTGGTGAGCGGGCTGACGGGCAGCGGTAGCCCAGTTGGTTCGATGCCAGTAGACTCCACTGGCCAATAAGCACCCAAGTTTGAGGGGGATCAATGAAGAGGCTACGATTCGGCATCCTCGCCGCCATGGTGGTGGCGGTGGTGGCACTCGTCGCAGTTGCATGCGGCGATGACGACGGGGACGGTGGAGGCGGCGAAGGCCGCGGCGACACGGTCCAGACAATCAAGGACCGGGGCGAGCTCAAGTGCGGCGTCAAGCAGACGCAGCCGCTCTTCGGGTTCCGCGAGGCCGACGGCACGGTTACCGGCTTCGATATCGAGTTCTGCAAGGCCATCGCGGCTGCGGTGCTGAAGGACCACACCAAGGTCGAGTACGTCGACGCTTCGGACGCTTCGACGCGCTTCGAGCTGCTGGCCGAGGAAGAGATCGACGTGCTTATCCGCACGACCACGATCACGGCCTCGCGCGACCGCGAGCTGGCGGTGGACTTCGCCCAGACGACGTTCTACACGGGCCAGGGCTTCGCCGTTCGCACGGACTCGGGGATCGACTCGACCAGCGACATGGGCGACGCGACCATCTGCGTGCAGACGGGCACGACCACCGAGCAGAACGTGGCCGACCACTTCACGGACATCGGGCTGGAGTACGACCCGCAGGGTGGCCTCAGCGCGGATGTCGCGGCTGCGTTCTTCGACGGTCGCTGTGACGTGCTGACGGCTGATGCTTCGGACCTCGCTTCGCGCATCGCCGTTCGCGACGACGCGGCGGACTACAAGATCCTTCCGCAGATCATCTCGAAGGAGCCGCTCGCTCCCGGCGTGCGGGACTACGACAGCGAGTGGAAGGACGTCGTGAACTGGGTCGTCCACGGCCTGATCAGGGCCGAGGAGATCGGCATCACGCAGGCGAACGTCGCCCAGATGGCGTCGAATCCGCCGAACACCGAAGTTGCGCGCCTGCTCGGCGTCCCCTATGAGGGCGGCGACGTGGCGGCCCTCGGCTTCGACAGCGTCGACGCGCAGTTCATCCAGCGGGCGATCGCGGCCGTTGGCAACTACGGCGAGATCTACAACCGCACCATCGGGGCCAACATCCCCCGTGCGTGCACGCTGAACGACCTCGTCATCAACAACTCCGGCTGCCCCGACGGGCAGGGCGGCATCCAGTACGCGCTGCCGTTCCGCTAGGCCACCGCGACTGCGGGCCCATGGGGGCTCGCAGGGAGCACCAGCTAAAGGGGGCGCCCATCGGGCGCCCCCTTTTCTTGTCGCACTTGTCGCACGCATTACCCCACTTTGCTCTCCGATCCGGGTATGGTTGGCCGAGCGCTCTGGCGACGCGCGGAGGACCGGGGTTGAGCATGGCCCAGCAGGCGCCAGACATCGCAAGGGGTACGGATAGGCGTCCGGCCCGGCCCCGCCGGGTGTGCACGGGCAGGCGCGTATGGCGGTAGCAGCAGGCGGCGCGCCACCCCCTTCTTCGGGCACTGAGACGCCGCTGTTCTTCCGGCGGGGTTTCCGACGGCTGCTGACGCAGGGCATCTACGTGGCCCTGACGGCCCTGGTGATCGGCTACGTCTACACCTCGCTCGATCTGCGCGAGTTCGGGTTCGGGTTCCTGAGCGAACCGGCGGCCTTCAAGGTCGGCAACCAGTGGCTCACGGATGTCGACGGGGTCACCAACTCGCGCATCACGATGTACCTCGTGGGCGTGTGGTCCTCGCTGCGGGCGGTGCTGGTGGCGATCGCGCTCTCCACGGTGCTGGGCGTGGCGATCGGCGTGGCCCGGCTCTCGCCCAACTGGCTCGTGGCGCAGATGGCGATGCTGTACGTGGAGATCTTCCGCAACACGCCGCTGCTGGTGCAGGTGGTGCTGGTCTACACAATCCTGCTCATCGGGGCGCCGCTGATCGAGAACGTCGTCAACGTGGGCGACTTCTTCTTCGTCTCGAACCGCGGGATGGCGATGCCCTGGCCGGTACCGGATGGGGGCTTCTGGAATGCGCCGGACTGGTTCGTGGGCGTCTGGGTAGCGGCCCTTATCGCCCTTGCCGTGGCGGCGGGACGGCTGCGGGCGAGACGCCAGGACCGCGAACGCGAGACGGGCCAGCCGCAGTTCGCCAACCGCTGGGCCCTCGGCGTCTTCGCGGTGGGCGCGGTGATCTCGTTCTTCGTCCTGGGAGCGCCGGTGAGCATGGACCGGCCGGAGGTGGTGGGCACGCACTACATCGAGGGGATGGTGATGGAGCCCGAGTTCACCGCCCTGGTGGCGGGACTCACGCTCTACACGAGCGCCTTCATCGCGGAGATCGTGCGAGGCGGTATCCAGGCGCTGCCGAAGGGCCAGACGGAGGCGGCGAACGCGGTCGGGCTCTCGGGCTACCAGCGGCTCACGCTGGTGATCCTGCCGCAGGCGCTGCGGCAGATCATCCCCTCGGTCACGAACCAGTACCTCAACATCAACAAGAACTCCTCGCTGGCGTACGCGGTCCTGTACGACGACCTGTTCCGGGTGGCGAACATCGTGCAGAACAAGGCCGGGCACGCGCTCGAGATGTTCTTCGTCATCATCGTGACCTACATGGTGATCTCGTTCGCGATCTCGATGGTGATGAACTTCTTCAACTCGCGCGTAACGGCGCAGAGGATCTAGGAGGGTGCGCTGATGGTCGACATGCCGGCTCCAAACCCGCAGCGCATCGTGCTGCCACCCCACCGTGAGCGCGCGCGGCGGCCGCGCATGGTGCGCCTGCGCGAGTGGGTGCGGCGCAACCTCTTCCACAGCCGGGGCGGATCGGTCCTCACGATCATCACGGCGGCGCTCCTCGCGCTTCTGATCTACGGAGTCGTCTACTTCGTGTTCGTCGATGCGAACTGGCGGGTCATCACGGACAACCGCTGGCTGCTGTTCGCGGGTGGCTACCCGATGGACCAGGAGTGGCGGCTCTGGTTCAGCGTGGGCTTTGTCTTCCTGCTGATCGGGCTGGCCTACGGCACGTGGGCGAGCCTCGGGCGGCGGGACCACCTCTTCATCGTGCTGGCCTCGGGCTTCGCGATCCTGCTGCTGGCGCACGGCGGCGCGGCCATCTGGTCGACGCTGTGGTACCTGATCGCGATCGGGCTGCTGTACGCGGGCTACGCGATCACGGTCCGGATTCCGCGCGACCCGGGACCACGACGGACGACCCAGCAGCGGATCGTATCCGGCCTGCTCATCGTGGCGTTGCCGGTGGTGCTGGTCGTGCTGCTGGGCTTCGGCGGGGCGCGGCCGCGCGAGCTGGACGGGTTCGTGCTGAACCTGATCCTGGCGCCGGTGGGCATCGCCGGCGGGCTCGTGATCGCGATCCCGCTGGCCCTGGGCCGGGCCTCGCGCCTGAAGGCCATCTCGTGGACGTGCACGACGTACATCGAGGTGGTGCGCGGGGCGCCCCTGCTAGGCTGGCTCTTCGTGGCGCTCTTCATCCTCGACGACGTGATCGGGGGCGAGCTGATCGTGCGGGCGATGGTGGTGCTGGCGGTGTTCACCGCCGCCTACATGGCGGAGTACATCCGCGGCGCCCTGCAGGCGCTGCCCTACGGGCAGTCGGAAGCGGCGCACGCGGTGGGGCTGAACCAGCTGCAGACGACACAGCTGATCGTGATGCCGCAGGCGCTGCGCATCTCCATCCCGCCGATGGTGGGACAGGCGATCTCCATCTGGAAGGACACGACGCTGGTGTCGGTCATCCTCCCCCTGCGGGAGCTGAAGGGGAACGCGGACTCGGCGATCGCGCAGTTCGAGTTCACGCCCGACCGAATCGAGGCGTATGTGTTCGTGGCCGTGGTCTTCTGGGTCGTGGCTTTCATCATGTCGCGCATATCGCAGCGCGTTGAGGGCTCGCTGGGTATCGGCGAGCGGTAGTATCCGAAAGGGAGCAGGACGATGACGACCGAAGCCACAACGATGCCGGACCGAAACCTGGAGTCCGCTGACGACATCATCGTCGCCGAGAACGTGGACAAGTGGTTCGGTGACTTCCAGGCGCTGGACAACGTGACGATGCGCGTGAAGGAGCAGGAGGTGGTGGTGGTGCTGGGCCCATCGGGCTCGGGCAAATCGACGTTCATCCGCTGCCTGAACCGGCTGGAGGAGCACGACAAGGGGCTCATCGTCATCGACGGGATCGAGATGAACGACGACGTGCGCAACCTGAACGCGATCCGCTCCGAGGTGGGGATGGTGTTCCAGCAGTTCAACCTGTTCCCGCACCTCTCGGTGATGAACAACATCACGCTGGGGCCGCGCAAGGTCCGGCGCATGCCGAAACTGGACGCGGACGCGCTGGCGATGCAGCTCCTCGAGCGCGTGGGTATCCCGGAGCAGGCAGACAAGTACCCGGCGCAGCTCTCGGGCGGTCAGCAGCAGCGCGTGGCGATCGCGCGGGCGCTGGCGATGCAGCCGAAGATCATGCTCTTCGACGAGCCGACCTCGGCGCTGGACCCGGAGATGATCAAGGAAGTGCTGGATGTGATGCAGGAGCTGGCGCGCTCGGGCATGACGATGATCGTGGTGACGCACGAGATGGGGTTCGCGCGCGAAGTTGCGGACCGGCTGTGTTTCTTCGATGAGGGCGCGCTGGTGGAGGAAGGCACCCCCCAGCACTTCTTCGAGAACCCGCAAGAGGACCGCACCAAGCTCTTCCTCTCCCAGATTCTCTGAGATCGGCACTAGTTCAAGCCTTCTGAACGACCTCCGCCGCGTGGGGTTCTTTGGGGCCGGCACTAGCTCAAGCCCCTCCGGCGATCTCCGCCGCGAAGGGGTTTCGAGGTCGGCACTAGCTCAAGCCTGTCCGGCGATCTCCGCCGCGTGGGGGGAAGGCGGCGTGTGGGGGCGGTGTGGGCCCGTGCGCGGGCGGGGCGGAAGGCGTGCGGGGGCGGGGGAAAGTCCGTACGATTCCCCGACCACGCCCCACGGGGCGACTGGAGTGAACACCGATGGCCGTTGCCGACTTCAACCTGCTCGATCCGGAGACGCTGGAGTGCCCCTACCCGTTCTATGAGGCGCTCCACGAAGAAGCGCCGGTCCACTTCGTTCCCGAACTGGGGATGGCCGTGGTGAGCACGTACGACCTGCTGACCGAGGTCGTGCACGACCCGATCACGTATTCCTCGGCCATCCCGACGGGGCCGGCGGACCTGGTGATGCAGCAGGATGAGGACGTGGACGAGGAGTTGAAGATGCTGCGCGAGACCGTGAACCGGTCGAGTGCGCCCACGCTCCTGGCGGCTGACCCGCCCTACCACATGCGCTACCGCTCGCTCGTGAACAAGGCCCTCTCGGCGCGGCGCGTGGCCAGCATGGAGGGCTACGTGCGCGAGATCGTGACGGGGCTGATCGACGAGTTCATCGACGAGGGCAAGGTGGACTTCACGAAGCAGTTCGCCGACGAGGTGCCGATGGCGGTGATCGCCGACCAGATCGGGGTGCCGCGGAAGGACCTGAAGTCGTACAAGGCGCGCGCCGATACGGCCATCGGCGGTATCGAGCGGGTTATCCCGCCGGAGGAAGAGCGGCAGACGCTGAAGGCGGGGCTGGACCTGCAGGAGTACTTCCTGATGCGGGCCCAGGAGGCGCGGGAGAACCCCAAGGACAACATCATCACAACGCTGGCGACGGTCGAGATGGACCATCCCGACGACGGGCAGCGCCCGCTGAACGACGCCGAGATCCTGAGCATCCTGCAGCAGCTGCAGGTGGCGGGGAAGGAGACGACGGCGCACTGCATCGGCAGCACGATGCTGCTCTTCATCGAGAACCCGAACGAGCTGGCGAAGCTCCAGAACGACCCCTCGCTAATCCCGAACATGGTGGAGGAGACGCTGCGGACGGAGACGCCCGTGCGGGCGCTGTTCCGCCGCACCACGAAGCCGGTGACGCTGGGCGGGGTGGACCTGCCCGAGGGGCAGCTGATGATGCTGATCTACGCGGCGGCGAACCGGGACGAGGACCAGTTCGAGGACGCGGCGCAGTTCGAGGTGGACCGCGAGAACGCGCGCGAGCAGATGGCGTTCAGCGCGGGGCCCCACTACTGCGTGGGCGCGGCGCTGGCGCGGCTGGAGATCCGGGTGGCGTTCGAGGAGGTTCTGAAGCGGATGAAGAACTTCCGCCTGGACCCGGACTACCCGGCGCCGACGCACCAGCCGAGCTACATCCTGCGAGGGCTGCACGAGCTGCACATCCTCTTCGACAAGGCGTAGGGAAAGCCGCCGGGGCCGGTTTCGTGGTCCCGGCGGTTTCTTTGCCTCGTCGTTCTGGCACTCTCTTGACAAGAGTGCTAAACCTCGGCATACTCTCCTCAGACTTCACAACGATATTGTGAGAGGAGCAGAAACAGACATGGCAGGAATCGTTCGGTACGACCCCTTCGACTCGCCCCGTGACTTCATGGAGCGCTTCTTCAATCGCGCGTTCGGTCCGGCGGAGGCGAACGGCTACGACGAAGGCGCCCTTGGCGTCGACATCTCCGAGACCGACCAGGAGCTGATCGTGCGGGCCTCGCTGCCCGGCTTCTCCGAGGACGAGATCGATGTCCAGCTCCACCAGGGCGTGCTCTCCATCAAGGCGGAGCACACGGTGAGCGAAGCGCACGAGGACGAGCGCTACCACCGTCGCGAGCGTCGCTGGTCGACGCTGAGCCGGCGGCTGGCCCTTCCGGGGGTGCTGCACGAGGCGGACGTGCAGGCCGAGCTGAAGAACGGCGTGCTGACGCTGCGGATCCCGGTGCCGGCGGTGGCGAAGCCGCGGCAGATCACGATCGCGACCGGCTAGGCGCCGGAGCGGTCGCCATCCCTCCCTGGAACGGGGCCGCTTCGGCGGCCCCGTTCTGATCGTGGGGGCTCAGCCGGCGCGCTGGGGGCGGGGCAGCCAGGTGTGGTCCATGTCGAAGTAGTCGGACCAGCGCGCGATCTTGCCGTCGCGGATGACGAAGACGCCGCAGACGGGCACGTCCCAGCGCTTCCCGGCGACCTCGAAGCTGTCGGTGCGCTCGTTCAGGACGACATCGCCGTTGGCAGCCTGATGGTGGACGACCCAGCCGAGGTTCTTGCTGCCACGCTCCTCGTCCGGGGCGCCACCGCCACCGAGCATGCCGGCGATGGCGGCGCCTCCCTCGATCGGGGGCAGGGGGATGTTGTGGTAGACGGCGTCGTCGGTGAAGTAGGGGGCCATCGCCTCGGTGGTGAGGTAGGGCGCGTCCCACTCCTTGCAGAAGCGGGTGACGAGCTCGTCGTTGGCGCGTTCCTGGTCGTCCATGCGGGTCTCCTCGGGGTCTGGGTTGGGGGCGGATGGTACCGCGTGGGGGCAGGGTCGCGAGCGGGGCGCTAAGCTCGCGCAAGCAGAACAGGAATCAAGGGGGCTGCCGTGCGCTTGCAGGACAAGGTCGCGATCGTGACGGGAGGGGGCCAGGGCATCGGGCGGGAGTACAGCCTGCGTTTCGCGGAGGAGGGCGCATCCGTTGCCATCGCCGACCTGCGGGCGGAGGAGGCGAAGTCGGTGGAGTCGGAGATCGAGGCGGCCGGTGGGTCGGCGCTGTCCATCCGGGCGGACGTGGCGGACGAGGAGGGGGCGGCGCGCATGGTGGCGGAGACGGTCGAGCGCTTCGGGCGGGTCGACATCCTCGTGAACAACGCCGCCATCTACTACGACCTCGAGCTGGGGGACCCGAGCATCGACTACCTGCGGCGGGTGCTCGACGTGAACCTCGTCGGGATTCTCGTGTGCGGCCGGGCGGTATTCCCGCAGATGAAGGAACAGGGTGGCGGCTCGATCATCAACATCTCCTCGATCGCCTCCTACATGTTCAACAAGCCGCCGGGGGAGGTGGAGAACTTCCCCAACTACGCCTACGGGCTCTCGAAATCCGGGGTGGTGTACCTGACGAAGTCGATGGCGAAGACGGCGGGTCCCTCGAACGTCCGCGTGAACGCGATCGCGCCGGGCGTGACGATGACGGACGCGACGAAGCGGGTCGTGCCGGAGGCGTTCGCGGAGACGATGCGGCAGCAGGCAGCGCTGGGCACCTCGCTGGAGCCGGGCGACCTGACGGGCACGGCCGTGTTCCTGGCCTCGGACGAGAGCCGCATGATGACCGGGCAGACGCTGATCGTGGACGCCGGCATCTACGCGAACGGCTGAGCCATGAGCGGGGGCTTCCTGGCGGGCAAGGTTGCGATCGTCACGGGTGGGGCGGTGGGCATCGGGCGCGCCTGCGTGGAGGCGCTGGCGGCGGAGGGGGCGAGGGTCGTGACGTGCGACGTGCGTCCGCTTGTGGAGGAGGTGGCGGCGGAGGTGACGGCGCGGGGCGGAGGCGAGGTGGTGGGGCTGATCGGGGACGTATCGGAGCCGGAGGACGTGTACGCGACGGTCGACCTGGCGAGCGAGCGGTTCGGCAGGATCGACATTCTCGTGAACAACGCGGGCGTCTGGGCCGACCACACGGTGCAGGACCCGAGGAGCAAGGCGCTGCGGGAGTACGACTCGATCATGGGGACGAATCTGCGGGGGTGCTTCCTGTTCGGGCGGGCGGTGATGCCGGCGATGATCGCGCGGGGCGGGGGCGACATCGTGAACATGAGCACGTACTACGTCGTCCCGCCGAAGCCACTGATGCCGCGCACGCCCGAGGAGCTCGCGATCGTGGGTGAACGTCCGCCGTTCACCGACCTGTACAGCGCCTCGAAGTTCGCGCTCACGGGACTGACGCAGGCGTGGGCGGGAGCGTTGCGCGAGCACGGCGTGCGGGTGAACGCGATCTGCATGGGGGAGACGGACACGCCCATGCTGCGGGCGTACTGGCACGGGCGTCCGTTTCCCTACCGGGTGGAGACGTGGATCCGGCCCGAGGAGATCGCTGGGCTGACGCTGGACCTGCTGCGGGAGGGGCCGGCGGGGCGCACGGGGGAGAACATCGGCGCGTGGGTGGGCGTCCCCGTCGAGCTGCCTCCGCGCGACGGGGACGAGGGGAGCTAGCTACTCCAGCCGTTCCAGTGGATGACCTCCTCCACGGGCTTGCGCGTGACGGGGCCGAAGCGCCCCTTCGGATAGCCGACGGGGATGGTCGCGCCGATGGAGACGTTCTCGGGGACGCCGAAGCGCTCCTTGATGGCCGGCTCGTTGGCCATCTGGAAGGTGGTCATGGCGGCGCCGAGGCCGAGGGCGCGGGCGGCGAGGAGGAGGTTCTGGGTGGCGGGGTAGATGGTCGACCACATGAACAGGGGGTTGGGGTCGTCTCCGGGGGGATAGCCGTTCTCGACGCAGGGGAAGATGACGGCGGGCACCTGATCGAAGTTGTTCACGAGCTCGGCGACGGCGCGCATCATGCGGGCGGGGGGTTCGTCGCCTTCCGGGACCTGGAAGCGGGCGCCGAACTGCTCGCGCATGAGCTCGCCGAGGAACTGCTTGCCCTCAGGCTCATCGACGATGAGGAAGCCCCAGAGCTGGGTGTTGCCGGCGCTGGGGGCGCGGGTGGCGGCGTGGACGAGCTTGCGCAGGAGATCGCGGTCGACGGGATCGGGCTTGAGCCGGCGCATGGCGCGGCAGGTGTCCATGACTTCGAAGATGTCGCTGGTAATGCTCATAGCGGGAGTGTAGCGCGGACGGCCGGTGGCAGTGGGGAGTGGGTGCGGCCCTGGCGGTCAGAGGCGGGCGTCGAGGGTGGCGATGTCGCCGGGCCATTCGAGGAGGCGTGCGTCGGCGGTGATGAGGCGGTGGCCCTCGAGGGCGGTGGCGAGGATGAAGCGGTCGGCGGGGTCGCCGTGGATATCGCGCAGGGAGCCTGCGCGGGCGGCGATGGCGCCGTCAACGGGGATCTCGATGAGGCCCTCGCGCAGCAGGGAGGCACGCCAGGCGGAGGGTTCCGCGGGGAGCTGAGCGCGACCCTTCTCCCGCAGCATGCCGGCCTCCCAGAAGGTGATGGTGGAGACGGCAACGTTCGCGGCCTGCCACTCACGCTCGATGAGGGCGCGGGCAGCGCGGCCGAGCGGGGGGCGGGCATGCCAGAACCAGATCAAGGCGTGCGTGTCCAGCAAGATCATGGATTGAGGACACGGTCGGGGTCGGTCTCGGCCTCCCACTCCACATCGACGGGCTCGATGAGGTCATCGTGCATGACGATGTCGCCACCGCGGCCGAAAAAGCTGGCTGGCTTGTCCTCGCAGGGGGCGAGCCTGGCGACGGGCTTGCCGTGCTTGGTGATGATGATCTCTTCGCCGCTCTCGGCGATCTCGTCCATGAGGGCGAGGCACTTCGCCTTGAACTCGGACGCCTTCATGGTGCGGGTTCCGTCGTGACTCTCGGTGACCATGGCGGCTCCCTCCCGTCTCAATGTGACCACTATGGTAGCAGTATGTGACCACTTCGCCGCGGGGCGGTCCCCCGGAGGGCGGCGGGGGGCGCTACACTGCGGCCATGCCGATCAATCTCGACCTGCCGGACATGCTGCGCGACGACCACGACGCGACCTACACGGCGCACCAGCTGGAGCCGACGATCGCGCGGCTGCGGGACGCGGTGAAGGACCTCGGGGCGGAGGGCGAGACGACGCCCCAGGCGCTGGCGGCGGCGTGGACGCGCATCGCAGAGCTGCGGCTGCCGCGTAAGGCGGTGCCCGGCCCGGTGCTCGACTCGATCGAGGACCTGGTGGTGGAGTGGGGCGCACGGGGCATGGGGGGCATCGCGCGGTACGCGTACTCGCTCAACGCGGACGAGCTGGGGCGCGAGGCGGAGCGCATCCGGGACATGCTGACGGCGACGGAGGCGGCGGCCGCGAGCGCCCCGCCCGGCCCCATGTTCCTGACCGAGTAGCGCTTCCGGGGGCGCCGTGACGGAGGATGCGATCACAGCCACGGAACGGTGGTTCCGCAGGCGGGGCATCCCCCACTTCACGGAGGACCACGGCGCGCACCGGAGCATCCTGACGCGAGCACTGCCGTTCCTCACGCTCACGCTGGTGATCGAGGTGCTGCTCGTCTTCAACGTGGAGTGGTCCTGGTGGCTCAACGTGCTGGTGGTTGGAGGCGCGTGCGCGGTCATGGCGGCGATCTGGGCGGGGGTCAACGCCCTCCGCCGGCGGTCGCTGCTGGCCTTGCCGCAGCAGGTGGGGGGCGCGGAGTTGCTCGTGTTCCTGCTGGCGCCGTCGGCCATCGCCGCCGCCAGCGTCCAGGACTGGACGCTGGCGCCCTTCATGGTGGCGGTCAACGCGCTGCTCCTCGTGATCGCGTATGTGACGGTCAGTTTCGGGCTGCTGCCGATCCTGGGCTGGGCCGGCTGGCTGCTCGTTCGCAACCTGCAGAACGTGGCGGGCCTGTTCGCGCGGGCATTGCCGCTCCTGCTGCTGTTCGTGACGTTTCTCTTCATCACCGAGGAGGTCTGGCGCGTGGCGGGCGGCATCGAGGAGCCGCTGCTGGGGTTCCTGATCGGGCTCTTCGGCCTGGTGACGACAGCCTTCCTGATCTCGCGGTTGCCGGGCGAGATCGGGGAGCTGGAGACCTTCCACAGCGCCGCAAGGGTGGAGGGACTGGTACGGGGAACGCCCGCCGAGGGGCTGCCCATCGAGGAGGGGTCGCTGCGGCTGGACATTCCCCTGAGCAGGCGCCAGTGGGTGAATGCGGGGCTGGTGGTGCTGTTCAGCCTGACCCTGCAGGTGGCCTTCGTGAGCCTCCTGCTCGGGGCCTTCTTCCTCGCCTTCGGGGCCATTGCCATGGATGAGGCGCTGGTGCGCGACTGGACAGGCCTCGAACCCCGGATCCTGGTGAGCATCGACGACGCGACGGGAGCCGTGCTCACGGCGGCGCACGTGAAGGTGGCGGGCTTCCTCACGGCCTTCGCGGCCTTCTACTTCACGGTGAGCATCGTCACGAATGCGGATTACCGCGCGCAGTTCTTCGAGGACGTGGTCCGCGACCTGCGGCAGGCGCTGGCCGTGCGCACGGTCTACCTGACCGCCCTCGAAGCGGACCGGGCCACGGACGAGGCCGTGGCGACGGGCGGGAGCGAGGGCGTCTAGGCGCCGGTAATCTCGCCGAGCTCCTTCCAGGGGCGGGCGCGGCGAGCGTTCCAGTGGGCGACCCAGCTATCGGTCATGCCCTGGACGCCGTGGTGGTAGTCGACCTCGAGGGTGACCTCGCCGGCGTCGTTGAACTCGAGGCGGGACATGCCCTCGAAGGTGACCCACCTGCCGTAGTCGTCGCTCTCCTCGTCCACGACCTGGCCGTAGGCCATCCAGAGGACGGCGACGCCGCGGTGGCCCTCGGCGACGTAGAGCTCCTCGACGGGGACGCGGAGGGTGATGCCGACCTTGCGGCTGGCCCAGAACTGGCGGATCTCCTCCTTGCCGCGGAGGGGCTCGGCATGGCCGACGATGTCGCGCATGACGGCATCGTCGGCGAACCACTGGTCGGGGCCGTAGGGGTCGCCGCTGCCCCAGCCGCCTTCTTCGAATAGCTTGCGGGCAGTCTCGAGATCGTTGGGTCCGACGGGCATGGCGCCCTCCTCAGTCTGGGTGGGCGCCTAGGCGCCGGTGATGGCGCCGAGCTCCACGAAGGGGCGGGCGCGGCGAGCGTTCCAGTGGGCGACCCAGCTATCGGTCACGCCCTGGGGACCGTGGTGGTAGTCGACCTCGAGGGTGACCTCGCCGGCGTCGTTGAACTCGAGGCGGGACATGCCCTCGAAGGTGATCCACTTCGCGTAGTTCTCGTTCTCTTCGTCCATGATCTGGACGTAGGCCATCCAGAGGACGGCAACGCCACGGTGGCCCTCGGCGACGTACAGCTCCTCGACGGGGACGCGGAGGGTGATGCCGACCTTCTGGCTGGCCCAGAACTGGCGGATCTCTTCCTTGCCGCGGAGGGCGTCCTCGTGGCCGACGATGTCGCGCATGACGGCGTCGTCGGCGAACCACTGGTCGGGGCCGTAGGGGTCACCGCTGCCCCAGCCGCCTTCTTCGAATAGCTTTCGGGCGGTTTCGAGATCGTTCGGTCCGACGGGCATTGCGCACTCCTCAGCCGCTGGTGGCGGGGGCGGCATCATAGCGCAGGGGGATGGTGGCTCGCGCGGGGGGAGGGGAGGGAGCGCTACTCGCCGGGAGCGATGGTGAGCGCCCCTTCCGCCTGCACGCGGTCGTCTTCGAAGACGAGGTTCACGATGAGGCCGAGACCGCCGAGGTCGAAGTCGACTTCCCTGGCGGTGGAGGCGACGAGGCCCCAGATGTCGACGTACACGAAGGTCGCGAGCTCGCCGTCGAGGGCGGCGACGGTTGCGGCGTAGCCCTCCGACGCGGCGAGGCCCGGGGTATCGCCGTCGCGGATGGCGTCGAGGGCGGCCTGGCTGGAGGCGAGGACGGCGAAGCCGTCGTCGATCAAGAGGATAGCGTCGCCGTTTTCGAGCGCATCGCCGAGGAACTCCGTGAGGAGCTCGCGGGCACGGGCCTCGCCATCGACCTCGGCGAGGAGGACGGTCTCGGCCGTCTCGCCGTCGCCGGACTCCCAGCGGGCGAAGGCGAACTCGCCGTCGAAGAGGGCGAGCACGTCCTCGATCTCGCCGAGCCCGGCATCGGCGCCCTCCTCGTCGGTGTCGGAGAGGGCATCGCGGAGGAGGTCGCCGAAGCCGCTGCTGTCGAAGACCTCGTCGACGACGCCGGCGACGTCGTAGGTCGAGACGAAGATGGCGGTCTCGGCGGGCACGAGCCGGGCGAAGCGCGACTCGCGGGGGCGGAGGATGGTGACGATGGGGCCGGGATCGCCGAGCAGGGCGGCGCGCACGGCGAGCGAGTCATCGGCGGGCTGGACGACCACGCCGATGGGCTCGGCGAAGAGGTCGTCCAGGCCGACCAGGGCGAGGAGGTCGGGCGATTCCTCGCCAGGCGGGTCTCCGTCCCGGGCCTCGCCGGCGAGCGCTTCGGTCATGAGGCGGCCGGGGGCGAGGTAGGCGAAGGCGAGGGCATCGCCTTCGAGGGTGTTGCGCAGGCGGCGGAAGTCGTCGCTGTCGGCGAGGGGGCGGGTTTCGCCGACACGGGCGTCGAGGACGGCGTGCATGGTCGCCTCGCCGGAGGCGTAGACGAGGTGATCGCCGATGACGGCGAGGGCGCCGCCGTTCTCCATGACGCGGTAGGTGACCTCCCGGTAGTTGCGCTGTTCGAAGCCGTCCTCGCGGCGACCGAGGATGACGGCCTCGGCGGCCCGCGCATCATTCGCGCGGAAGATGACGGCGCCGGAGCGGTCGCCGTCCTCGCCTTCGCCACGGCCGGAGAGGAAGGCGGCGGCCACGCCCCCGAGGAAGGGCTCAATCTCGGAGTCCCAGTCGAGGCCCGGTTTCCCGTCCTCCGACTCCTCGGCGAGGCCTTCGCGCACACGACCGAGGGGGTCTTCGATGCCGAGGCGTTCGAGGAGGGCGAAGGCCTCCTGCCAGACCAGCCCGTCGAGGTCGGTGCGGAGGGCGACGTAGAGGGCGACGTCCTCGGGGACGAGGTGGGCAGTGGGGATATCGCCGATGCCGTCGACGGGGGTGGGCACCTCGCCCTCGCGCAGGAGGAAGGAGAGGACAACCACGACGGCGACCGCCAACGCCGCGACCGTGGCGAGCACGAGCCACAGGGGGATGCGCCGGAAGGGGATCGGCACCGGGAGACCCTCGCTGGCGGCGGCGGCCGCTGGTTGCACCCTCCACTATCGCAGGTCGACGGGGAAGGCGGGGTGCCTTCCCCGGGCGGCATCGGGGAGCGCGATAATGCGCCCGCCGGCAGTCGCGCGGCGGGAGGACAAGATGCTGGACCTGACAGGGAAAGTGGCGTTCGTAACGGGCTCAGGGAGCGGGATCGGGGAGGGGACGGCGCTGGCGCTGGCGCGCGCCGGCGCGGACGTCGCCTGCACGGACCTCGACGGCGGGCGGGCGGAGGCGACGGCGGCACAGGTGCGAGACCTGGGGCGGAAGGCCGTCGCCCTGGAGGTCGACGTGCGCGACCTGGAAGGGCTAGAGGAGGCGGTGGCGGCGACGGTGGGGGAGCTGGGGCGGCTCGACATCGCCGTGGCGAACGCGGGCATCTCCCGCGGGTCGAACGTGCTCACGCTCACCGAGGAGGACGTCGACACGGTGTTCGACGTGAACACGAAGGGGGTGTTCCTGACGGTGAAGGCGTGCGCCCGGGAAATGGTGCGGGAGGGGCGCGCGGGGCGGGTGGTGGTGATCTCCTCGGTGAGCGGGGAGCGGGCGGAGGCGGGGTCGTCGGCGTACTGCGGGAGCAAGGCGGCGGTGCGGATGATGACGCGCTGCTGGGCGCTCGACCTGGCACCGTTCGGAATTACCGTGAACAGCGTCGCGCCGGGGATGACGGAGACGCGGCTGTGGGGCGCGGTGGCGGCGCGGAGGGACGCTCGCGACGCGCTGGAGCGGGAGTTGCCGTTCGGGCGGGTCGGCCAGCCGGCCGACATCGGGAACCTCGTCTGCTGGCTCGCCAGCGACGAAGCCGAGTACATGACGGGCAGCTACAACGTGATGGACGGCGGCCTGCTCGACGGTCGCGGCCTGACTTTCCGGGACCTGCCCGAGCGGATGCTGGAGGTGCGGGGACGGGTGGCGTCGGAGGGAGGGGCAAGCGTCCTGGCGTCGATGGACGCGGAGGCGGAGGCGGGAAGCGGGGAGGGCGGCGGAGGCCCGGGAGCGGCATGGGTTGTTCTAGGTGGTCGGTGGTCGGTGGTCGGTGGTCGGTGAGGGGTCGCGGGCGGCGGCTAGCGTCCGGTGCGCTTGCGGTCGCGGAGGGAGCGTTTGAGGCCGTGGAGGAGGCGTCCAACGGTGGCGGCCTCGTCGAGGGTGTCCTGCACGCGGTCCGAGGGCAGCAGCCCCAGGCGCTCGGCCAGCAGGAGGAATGTCTCCGTCTCCGCGAGAGAGCCGCTGGCAATGCCCAGGAACTGCAGGTACTCACCGGTGGCGTTCCGCTCGGCACCCTCGGCGATATTTGCCGGGACCGAGGTCGCTGCCCGCCGCAGCTGGCTGGTCATACCAAAGCGTTCCTGGGCCGGAAACCGCGCCGACAGACGCCAGACGGTCTCCGCCAGATCCATGGATCGCTGCCAGACCTCCAGATCCCGATAGCTGCGAAGCGCCATACCGGGACCATACGCTGGTTTTCAGCAACCGTTTTCCTACGCCGTCACCGACCACCGATCACCGACCACCGATCACTGGTACATTCCCCACGCCAACGACGGAGGTGGAGCCGTGGTAACTGAGACACGAGAAGCGCTGGGCCAGGCGGAGATCGATGAGCTTCGCGAGCGGACCAAGGCGTTCATGGATGAGCACATCTACCCGAACGAGGAGGCGTTCTCGGAGCACGACGAGGCCGCCGACGCGCTCATGCGGGATCTGCAGGGGCGGACGAAGGGGATGGGGATGTGGGCCCCGCACCTGCCCGCGGAGGCGGGGGGCATGGGCATCGGCTTCATGCCGTACGTGTACATGAACGAGATCCTGGGGCGGAGCCCGTTCGCGCCGAAGTCGTTCGGGGCGCAGGCGCCGGACTCCGGGAACGCGGAGATTCTGTGGCAGTTCGGGACGCCCGAGCAGCAGGAGCGCTGGATGGGGCCGCTGGTCTCGGGCGAGATCACCTCGTGCTTCTCGATGACGGAGCCGGAGGTCTCGGGAGCGGACCCGACGAACCTGCAGACGACGGCCGTGCGCGACGGCGACGAGTGGGTGATCAACGGACACAAGTGGTTCACGAGCGGGGCGCTCAACGCGTCCTTCGCGATCGTGATGTGCGTGACGGAGCCGGATCAGCCGCCGCACAGCCGCATGAGCCAGATCATCGTGCCCACGGACACGCCGGGGTTCGACATCATCCGGCCGGTCAGCGTGATGGGGGACATCGAGGGGCACCACTGCGAGATCCGCTACAACGACGTGCGCGTGCCCCTCACGAACGTGCTGGGCGAAGCGGGCGGCGGCTTCCGCATCGCGCAGAAACGGCTGGGTCCGGGGCGTATCCACCACTGCATGCGCTGGCTGGGCCAGAGCCAGCGCGCCTTCGAGATCATGTGCAACTACTCGCTCGAGCGGCAGGTCTTCGGAGGGCCGCTGGCGGACAAGCAGACGATCCAGAACTGGATTGCCGACTCCTACGTCGAGATCCAGGCGGCGCGGCTGCTGACGCTGCGAGCGGCGGAGAAGATCGATACGGGCGACGAGGCGCGCGTCGAGATCTCGGCGATCAAGTTCTTCGGGGCGAAGGTGCTGCACGACGTCATCGACCGGGCGATCCAGACGCACGGGGCGCGCGGGGTGAGCGGCGACACGCCGCTCGAGTCGATGTACCGGGCGGCGCGGAGCGCTCGCATCTACGACGGGCCGGACGAGACGCACCGGATGGTGGTCTCGCGGCGCATCCTGCGCAGCTTCCGCGAGGGCTCCGGCTGGGACTTCGCCGAGCTGTAGGGGCGGAATCGACGGCACGATGGCGGATGGCGACGCGGACGGCCTGATCGACGTTCCCGCACTCGAGCGCTTCCTGGCGGAGCGCGTTCCGGGTGAGGAAGCGCCGCTCGTGTGCGAGCGGCACGTGGTCGGCTCCTCGAACGTGACGTACTACGTGACGCGGGGGTCGCAACAGTGGGTGCTGCGCCGCCCCCCGCCGGGCCCCCTCCTGCCGACGGCGCACGACGTAATCCGCGAGCACCGCTACATCGCGGCGCTGCAGGGGCAGGCGCGGGTGCCGGCGCCGGTCATCGCCTGCGACGACGAGTCGGTCATCGGGGCGCCCTTCTACCTGATGGAGCGCTGCTTCGGGGCGATGCTGCGGGACGGCATCCCGGGGGCGTACGACACGCCCGCGGGGCGGCGGCGGGTGGCGGAGGACCTGGTGGCGACACTCGTCGAGCTGCACGCGGTGGACTGGGAGGCAGCGGGGCTGCGGGGGCGTCCGGGGTACCTGGAGCGGCAGATGCGGCGCTGGATCGGGCAGTGGGAGCTGACCCGCCCGCAGACGCGCGACCTGCCGGGGCTCGACGGGATCGTGGCGTGGCTGGAGGCGCGCCTGCCGGAGGACTCGGGGGCGACGGTGGTGCATGGGGACTACCGGCTCGACAACGTGATGTTCGGGGCGGAGGAGCCGCACGTCGTGGCCATCTTCGACTGGGAGATGGCCACGGTGGGCGACCCGCTCGCGGACGTGGGCTGGCTGCTCTCGTACTGGGGCGACCCGGGCGATCCACCACCGCCACCGGGCTGGGATCCACCGCAGAACCTGAGCGCACGGGAAGGATTCCCCGACCACGAGGAGATCATCGCGTTGTACGAGGAGGGGAGCGGCCGCTCAATGCGGCATGTGGGTTTCTACCACGTGTTCGCGGTGTTCAAGCTCGCCATCATCCTCGAGGGGCTCTACATGCAGCACCTGCAGGAGACGGGGGCGAACCCGGACAGCGCGCGCTTCGAGTGGTTCGTGCCGGTGCTCATCGAGCGGGCGCAGCGGTTGATGGCAGCCGCGGACGGCTGATCACTCGTCGGGCAGGACCGAGGCCACAAGCTCGCGCAGGCCCTCCTCCTCGAAGGGGCCGAGGGCGGCATGCAGAACCACGCCGTTCGCATCGATAGCGACGAAGCCGGGGTGCCCGCGGATGCCGTACATGTCGGAGAAGTCCGCGCCGGCGCGCGAGTTGGCGTCGACGGTCACGAACTCAACCTGGTCGCCGTATTCGGCCTGCAGGGCCGCCCACACGGGGCGGAGGCGGTTTCACGGTCCTCAGGTCTCGATCTGGACGAAGAAGACGGTGGGGCCGGTGACGGCGCCAGAGATAGGAGCGGGGGCCGAGTCTTCGCCGCCGCAGGCGACAGCCGCCACCGCGAGGGTGGCAGCGGCCGCAAGGGCGAGGGAGCGCACGGTTCGCTACTGGGGAAGGACGGAGAGGACGAGCTCGCGCACGCCGCTCTCGCGGGTGGGGCCGAGGCCGGCGTAGGTCACCTCGCCGGCGGCGTTGTAGACAACGAAGCCGGGCTGGCCGATAGGGACGCCGTGGTCACTGACGAACTGGCGGCCCTCGTCGGTCTCGCGGTCGACGAGGAAGAACTCGACGCGGTCGCCGTACTCGTTCTCCAGGTCCGTCCACACGGGACGGAGCGCGCGGCAGGTCGGTCACCACTCGGTATGGATGAAGTAGACCCTCGGGGAGGCGGAGACAGCGGCGTCCTCGGAGGCGTCGGCGGCCTGGGCCTGCTGGGTCGCCTCGGGCTGGGCGGGCGCGGCGGCGGGTTCGGGTTCGTCGCCGCCGCAGGCGAGCAGCACGAGCGCGGCAAGCGCGGCGGTGGCGGCAAGGGCGATGAGACGCATCAGCTTCCCTCCTCAAGGGCGGAGGCGACGAAGGCGCGCAGGGCGCTCTCGCTGGACACAGTGGCGTCCTGGGTCACGAGTGTGTCGCCTTCGTAGATGATGAAGACGGGCTGGTAGAAGATGTTGTGCCTGCGAGCGAACTCGCTGCCGTCTTCGCTCTCGCGGTCAACGGTGATGAATTCGACCCGGCCTTCGTATTCCTGCTGTAGGTCCTCCCACACGGGGCGGAGTCTGTTGCAGGTTGGTCACCAGTCGGTGTGGACGAAGTAGACCTTCGGGAGGGCGGCGACGACTGCCTCCTCGGGCACGTCGGCGGCGGTCTCGGTGGGGGTGGCGGCCTGGGTGGGGGCGGGCGTGGCTGCCGGTGTGGGATCGGGCTCCTCGGTGGGGTCGGCCTGCGTAGGGTCGGCCTGCGTGGGGTCGGCCTGCGTGGGGTCGGCCTGCGTGGGGTCGGCCTGCGTGGGGTCGGCTTGCGTGGCGGCGGCCTGCGTGGGGTCGGCCTGTGTGGGGTCGGCCTGCGTGGGGTCGGCCTGCGTGGCGGCGGCCTGCGTGGCGGCGGCCTGAGTGGCGGCGGCCTGGGTCGCAGCCGACTCTGTCGCGGCAGCCTGAGTGGCGGCAGCCTGTGTCGCGGCCGACTCCGTGGCAGCAGCCTGGGTGGCGGCGGTGGCCTGTTCGGTCGCCTCGGGAGCTTCGGTGGGGGCGGGGGTGGAAGGGGTGTCGGTGGCGGGCTGGGCCGTGGCCTCGGAAGCCTCCGTGGGAGCGGGTGCCGGGGCGGGTGTGTCGTCGCCGCCACAGGCAACGAAGACCGCAACAAGCAGGGCGGCCGCGGGGAGGGTCATCCAGCGCATGGCGACTATCGTGCCTCACCCGCGAAGCATGTGCGAGTGGGACGGCAAGGGGACGGAAAAGCGCCCGGCGAGCAGAAAGGCGCGGATCGTCGCACAATAGGGGAGGTGCGCGGGGGACGGCTGGTTCTGATGATGATCGTGGGGGCGGCGGCTTTCGTGATCATCTTCCAGATCGTGAGCACGCTGGAGTAGGCGGCGCCGCACGTTGACCGCATGCGGAGCCGCCCCGACACTCGACCGGCGGAGGACCCATGAGCGCACCGGGTCGTCGCATCCACCCCCGTATCCCGATTCTCTTGCTAGCCGTCGTGGCGCTGGTGGCGCTGGCGGCGGGCAGCGCGAGCGCGCTGGTCCGCCCTGGCGAACCGGACGGATCGAGGCTGCCCATCCAGCCGCAGTCCGCGCTCGCGGCCGACAGCAAGGAGACCACGAGCGTCATCGTCCAGAACAACAGCGGGCGGATGGCGACAATCGTGATGAACTTCCACACGCCGGGTGGGGTGCTGATCCCGCTGGCGACCCAGATCCACACGGACGTGGCGGCCTGGAGCACGCGCACCTTCTCCCAGGCCCTGAACACGGGCCTGCTCCCCGGCTTCCGGGGAGTCGGCGTCCTCTCCAGCGACCAGCCGTTGAACGCGCTGCTCGTGCGCGAGGTGACGGCCGCGAGCGGCGAGCGTTCCTACGCGATCCAGAACGCCCACCCCGAGAGCGGCATGCGGGTGACGCTTCCCTACGTCGCGAACCAGCTCGACGAGGGGACGAGGGCGGCCACTATCAACACGCGCGTCTCGATCGCGAACGCGAGCCTCCAACCTGCCTGCGTCACGATCACCTACGACCTGGTGCCGGGGAGGGGCTCAACGCCGGCGAACGGCAGCACGACGCTCACCGCCAGCGGGACTCCGAGCACGGCCTGCCCCGACGGCGGCTTCGAGTTGCCGGTCTCGGGGCAGCTCACGCTGGCGCCGGCCGCGTCGGAGACGGAGACGGCGATGCCCGCGGGCACGGTGAACTCGCTCATGAGCATGCTCATCGATTCGACCCAGCCGGTGACGGTCGCGGCGGACATCTACCGGGGTGGCACGGGCATGGCGCAGCTGGGCTCGTACACCGGATTCCTCATCGACGAGGTGGGTTCCAACACGGACAACATCTCGAAGAACATGATCATGCCGCTGGCGGAGAAGGCGGTGGACGGCTACTGGACGGAGCTGGCCATCTCCAACCCGTGGCCCGAGGAGGTCCCGGGGACGATCGTCTACCGGGGCAGCGCCGGTGGTGAGGCGGTCGAGGTGAAGGTCGATTTCACGCTGGCCGCCGGCGGGGCGTTCACGCACAGCGTCCTGGAGAGCACGGAGTTGCCGAACGGCTTCAGCGGCTGGGCCCTGGTGAAGGCCGACCTTCCGGTGGCAGCGCTCCTGCTGCGGGGCAACGCCAGCAACGGCGACGCGTACTCGGCGGTGCAGGGGCTCCCCAGGGGCCGCGCCTCGACGAGCGCGAAGTTCCCCCTGATCTTCCGGAACGCTTACGGGAATGGGGGCGCGGGGTACAACAGCTGGATAGGCGTGGCGGTCGCGGACGGCTCCACGGCGACCCTGCGCATCGTGGCGGTGAACAACCCGACCTCGGGCGCGCCGGGCTGCGAGACCCTGCGCCTCTACCAGGCGACAGTCACAATCGAGGGCTCGTTCTTCTTCGACCAGGGGTCGGCCAACCGGTTGCTGACGGGGCTGAACGCGACGCCGGAGTGCATGACGGGCGGCATGGCGATCACGAGCGACAAGCCGATTGCAGCCATCGGGGGGGTCACCTCGGACCTGCACGAGGGCGACAACGACGGCCTCTACAACGCCTTCCGCTAGGGCCGGCGCGCGCGCGGGCGGCTACGCGGGGCCTGCGGGATTGACGCCCTCGGGGTAGCAGGGCAGGGGCACGGGGAGGCCGCTCTCGGGGTCCTCGAGGACCAGCATGGGCACGCCGAAGACCTCCTGCAGGGTCTCGGGGCGGAGCACCTCCCGGGCGGGGCCATCGAAGGCGACGCGGCCCTCGCGCATACCGATGACGCGCTGCATGAAGCGCCCGGCGAGGGCGAGGTCGTGGACGACGGCGACGATGGTCATGCCCTCGGCGTTGAGACGGCCGAGGAGGGCCATGACCTCGACCTGGTGCTGCACGTCGAGGAAGCTGGTGGGCTCGTCGAGGAGGAGGACGCGGGGCTGCTGGGCGAGTGCGAGAGCGATCCAGGCACGCTGACGTTCGCCGCCGGAGAGGCTGCCGAGGGGCCGGGTGGCGATGTGGGCGACATCGGCGGCGGCGAGCGCCCAGGCGACGGCCTCGTGGTCGGCGGGGGTGGCGCGCTGGAGGATGCCCTGGTGGGGGGCGCGTCCGCGCCAGACGAGCTCGTGCACGGTGATGTCGACGCCCTCGGGGTGCTCCTGGGGGAGGACGGCGAGGCGGCGGGCGACCTCGCGGGGGCTGATGGCGCGGATCTCGTCGCCATCGAGGAGGACGTGGCCGGCGGCGGGGGTGAGCAGCCGCGAGAGGCCGCGCAGCAGGGTCGTCTTGCCGCTGCCATTGGGCCCGACGATGGCGATGAGCTCGCCGCTCTCAAGGTCGAGGGAGACGTCGTGAACGGTGTCGTGGCCGTTGTAGCGGAGGCTGAGGTGGTTGGCGGTGAGTCGCATGGCTACACCCGGAACCGTACGAGGTAGAGGAGGAATGGGGCGCCGACGGCGGCGGTGATGATTCCCATCGGGATCTCGGAGGGCATGATGACCAGCTTCGCGACGAGGTCGGCGGCGGTCACGAGGATAGCGCCGGTGAGCGCCGAGGCGGGGATGAGGTAGCGGTTGTCGGAGCCGGCGGCGTAGCGGGCGATGTGGGGGCTGACCAGCCCCACGAAGCTGACGAGGCCGGCCACGGCCACGGCAGAGGCGGTGAGGATGCCGGCGACGACGAGGATGGCGAGACGGGTGCGGTCGGCGAGGACGCCGAGGCCGGTGGCGACCTCATCGCCGAGGGCCAGCAGGTTGAGCCGCCCGGCGAGGGCCACGGCGGCGGCGAGGCCGGGGAGGGCGTAGGGCAGGATCGAGCGGAGCTCGGTCCAGTCGGAGCCGTAGAGGCCACCGGCGAGGAACCCGAGGCTGGTCTGCAGGAAGGTGCGGGAGCTGGCCAGGAGGGCAACGATGATCGCGCCGAAGAAGGCGGAGAGGGCGACCCCGGCGAGGGCGAGGCGCACGGGCGAAACGGCTCCCCGGTAGGCGATGACGAAGAGGATGAAGGCGCCCACGAGGCCGCCGCCCGCGCAGGCGAGGGCAATGCCCCACTGCGGGACCTGGGGGCTGATCGAGATGGCGATGGCGCTGGCGAGCCCGGCGGCGGCGGTGAGGCCGAAGATGGTGGGGTCGCCGAGGGGGTTGCGGGTGACCCCCTGGAGGAGGGCGCCGGCGACGCCGAGGCCGGCGCCCACGAGCATGGCATCGAGGAAGCGGGGGACTCGGATCTGGCCGACGACGAGCCCGGCGAGGGAGTCATCGCCGGCGGTGAGGCCGCCGAGGGCCTCTCCGGCGGAGAGGTTCACGGCGCCGAACATCAACGTGAGGAGGCCGATGAGGGCGAGGGCGAGCACGCCCGCGCAGGCGAGGGCGACGTGCCTCCAGGAGCGGCCGCGGGGCACCAGGAACGAGAACCCCGGTCGCGCGCCGGTCGTAAGCCCCGCCATCGCCGGCCTCCCTTACTGCTCCCCGCCCTCGATGGCCGCGATGATGGCCGCGAAGGCCTCGACCACGCGGGGGCCGGGCGCCTGCACGAGGAGCTCGACTTCGATTTCGGACACGCGCCCGTTCTGCATGGCCTGGAGGCCGCTGAAGCCGGGGAGGAGGCCGAGCATGCCGCTCAGGCGGGGGGCAGGGGGCGGTGCGGGCGTGACGGTGAAGATGTAGGTGGGGTCGAACTGGAGCATGGCCTCGGGGGAGACCAGGGTGAATCCGGGGAACGGTCCGGAATCGGGCTGGACATCGGCGGGGTTGGCGATGCCGAGCGTCTCGAGGATGGAGCCGCCAAAGCTGCTGGCCTTGGCCGCATAGACGTTGCGATTGCGGTCGCCGATGAGGATGACGGCGGACAGCTCCTGGCCGGCGAGCGCCTCCCGGGCGGCGTCGCGGGCGGCCACGATGGCAGCGACGGCCTCGGCGGCGCCATCGGGGTTGTCGAGGACCTCGCCGAGGAGGGTGAGCCCGGTGAGCACCTCATCGACGCTGGCGGCGCCGGCGAAGATGACGGGCACGCCGAGCTGCTTGAGGGCATCGCGTACGGCGGGCTGGATGTGGATGGTGGAGTCGGCCACGATGAGGTCGGGCTCGAGGGCGAGCATGGCCTCGAAGTTGGGCTGGTAGGCGCTGCCGACGTCGGTCGCCTCGAGGGCTTCGGGCGGGTAGGTCACGGTCTGGGTGCGGCCGACGATGGCGCCGCCGACGGCGTACACGAGCTCGGCGGCGGTCGGGCTGATGGCGACGACGCTCACCGGGATGTCGGGGATGGTGACCGTGCGACCGAAGAGGTCGACCACGTCGCGGGGGTAGCCGGGGGCGGGCGGGGCTTCGGTGGGGGCCTCCGTTGGCGCTGCGGTGGGCTCGGCGGTCGCGGCGGCGGTGGCTTCCGTGGGCTCGGGGGTCGCGGCCTGGGTGGGGGCTTCCGTCGCGGCCTCGGTGGGGGCCGCGGTGGCCTCAGTGGGGGCGGGAGTCGGCTCGGGGGGAGCCTCGTCGTCGCCGCAGGCTGCGAACAGCGCCAGACCGAGGGCAAGCGCGAGGGTGGCCACGAGGAGGGGTCGAAGCTTCCTGACCGAATGTTCCAAAACTGTCATTACGGTATTTTCAATCCAGATGTGAGAGGTTTGCCGGCCAATGGTAGGGTTCCCGGCGGGAAGCGGCAACCGACCGCCCAGCCCCTCCGCGGCACGACCAAGTGGCCCTCGGGCAGGGCGCCGACTCACCCGCTCCCTTTCGGCCGGTTGGGCTACAGTGTTCGGAGCGGAGCCCACGGCGGGAGCCCGGCCGGGACGTGGTCCGGCCGCCGCGGGCGCCACGGACGGACGCAGCCGTGACACAGCAGCCCTACCCCGGATCGGAGTTCCCCAGCATCCCCGGCGAGCCCCTGAATCTCGAGCCGATCGAGAAGGCGCTCCTGAAGATGTGCTACGGCGTCCACGTGATCGGCTCAGCGAGCGCCTCGGGGGAGCGGAACCTGATGATCGCCGACTGGGTGATGCAGGTGTCGTTCAAGCCGCGGCTGGTGGCGGCGTCAATCGAGAACGACGCGCGCACGCTGCGCTTCGTGCGCGAGACGAACGCGTTCACGGTGAACCTGCTGCACGAGCGCGACGGCCACGAGGTGGCGCGCAAGGTGGTGATGCCGGCGGAGGGGAAGAAGATCCGGGGACGCTCGGAGGAGGCCGCGGCGAAGGTAACGGACAAGCTGGAGGGGCTGGCGCACTGGCTCACGCCGGAGGGGGCGCCGGTGCTGGAGGAGGCGCTGGGCTGGTACTCCTGCACGGTCGAGCAGTTCTTCGAGACGGGCGACCACACGCTCGTGGTGGGGCGAGTCGTCGACGGAGACGTGACACGCAGCGGGGACATCCTCACGGAGAAGGAACTCGGCTGGGAATACGCCGGTTAGTCGAGGGGCCTAGAATCCCCGCGCGGGGGCGCACCCCCAGGGGAGCCGCATGCGGTACCTGACGATGGAACAGACGCCCGAGCTGCGATCGCCGGTCGCGATCATGGCGTTCACGGGCTGGAACGATGCGGCGAACGCGGCCAGCAATGCGGCCCGCTTCGTGGTGCGGCGGCTGGGGGCGCGGCGGTTCGCCTCGATCGAGCCGGAGCCGTTCTACGCTTATACGGAGACGCGTCCGACGGTGCGGATCGACTCGAGCGGGCAGCGGCAACTGACGTGGCCGGGGTACGAGTTCTTCTATGCGCGCACACCCGGGGAGGCGCGCGACTACGTGATCGGCATCGGCGCCGAGCCCAACCTGCGCTGGCGCACGTTCTCGCAGGAGTGCATGGACCTGTTCGAGACGCTCGACGTCTCGATGGTGGTGTCGCTGGGGGCGCTCATCGGGGAGGCGAGCCATCGCCGCCCGATCGGGGTGACTGGCAGCGCGGCCGACCCGGAGCTGGCGGCGCAGCTCGACCTGCAGCGGTCGCGTTACGAGGGGCCAACGGGGATCGTCGGAATCCTGCACCACGCCCTGCAGGAGGCGCAGCGCCCTTCGGCCAGCCTCTGGGCGACGGTGCCGCACTACATCACCAGCGAGCAGTGCCCGCCGGCGACGATGGCGGTGCTGGAGCGGCTGCAGCGGCTGCTCGACACGCGCTTCGACCTGAGCGAACTGGCAACGGCCTCGGAGCGCTTCCGCGAGCAGGTCGACACGACGATGGAGGGCGACCCCCAGATGCGCTCCTACCTGGAGCGGCTGGAGAGCGCGCTGGCAGAGGCAGAGGCGGAGGCGGAGGAAGCGGAGCTGCCGGAGGCGGGCGACCTGGTGGGGGACATCGAGGAGTTCCTGCGGGGTACTTCCGAGAACGACTGAGGCTCTGCCTCAGGCGGACTTCTCAACCAGGGGCTCGATAGCGCTGACGTCGGTCGAGGCGCGGGCAAGCTCCAGGTCGTACATCTTCTGAAGGTTGAGCCAGAACTCGGGGGTCATGCCGAGGGCGCTGCCAATGCGGAGGGCGGTATCGGCGGTGATGGAGCGGCGCCGGCGGACGATCTCGCTGATGCGGATGGGCGGGACGCCGATCGCCTTCGCCAGGCGGTACTGGCTGATGTCGAGCTCGTCCAGGATCTCGGCGAGGTGCTCGCCGGGGTGGATGGGGGCTGCTGCGGTCATTCCTTCGCCTCCGCCTGATCACTGTGGCATTTTTCGCCCCAACAGGGCAGGATAACGAACGGGTGTTCGGATGAGCTCTCCGAGCGTGCTGCACGTCGATCTCGACGCCTTCTTCGTGGCGATGGAGTTGCTGCGCCGTCCCGAGCTGGCGGGGACGCCGGTGGTGGTGGGGTTCGATGGGCCGCGGGGGGTGGTGAGCACGGCGAGCTACGAGGCGCGCGCCTTCGGGGTGCACTCGGCGCTGCCGATGGCGCAGGCGAAACGTCGCTGCCCGCAGGCGACCTACCTGCCGGTCGACTTCGCCCACTACGCGCCCGCCTCCAAGCGCTTCCACGCGATCCTGCGGGACTTCACGCCGGTCTGTGAGGCGGCGGGCACGGACGAGGCGTACCTCGACGTGGCAGGGGCGGGGCGGCTGTTCGGGGACGGCAAGGTGATCGCGGGGCTGATCCGGGAGCGGGTGCGCGCGGAGATCGGGATTACGGCCTCGGTGGGGGTCGCGACGAACAAGCTCGTGGCGAAGGTCGCGAGCGACGCGGCGAAGCCGGACGGGATCTGCGTGGTGCCCGCGGGGGAGGAGGCGGCGTTCCTGGCGCCCCGCCCGGTGCGGGAACTGCCGATGGTGGGGCCGAAGCTGGAGGAGCGGCTGGCGGCGCTGGGGCTGCGCACGATCGGGGAGGTGGCGGCCTACCCGGCGGAGGCGCTGCGGGCGCGCCTGGGGCGGATGGGGGAGGAGCTGCACGCGCGATCGCGGGGGCGGTTCGAGGCGCCCGTGCTGGAATCGCGGGGAACGGCCAAGTCGGTCAGCCGGGAAACGACGTTCGGGAAGGACGTGGGCGATCGGGGCCGGCTGCGGGCGATCCTGCGGACGCAGGCCGAGCGCGTCGCGCGGGACCTGGCGAACAGCGGGCTGGCGGCGCGCACGGTCGTCCTGAAGCTGCGCTTCCCGCCGTTCGAGACACTGACGCGCTCGTGGACGGGGCCGGGGCAGGTGGCGCTGGCGGACGAGATCTTCGAGGCGGGGGCGGAGCTCTTCGAGCGGGCCTGGCGGGAGGAGGGGGAGCGGCCGGTGCGGCTCATCGGCGTGGGGGTGATGAACCTGGGCGCGCCGGCGCGGCAGCTGAAGCTGGGCGAGACCTTCGAGGCGGACCGGCTGGCGGATGCGGTGAACGACCTGCGCGACCGCTTCGGGGAGGACTCCGTGCGGCGCGCGACGGAGCTCGCGGACCGGCCCGTTTCTGAACCTTCCGAGTAGCAGGCTGTCGCATCCTCACCTATGCTGGTCGGTAAGGTTTGGGAGGTTTCGTGGAGGAGCGGACGGATCCGCAGGCGTGGGTCTCCCTGGGCCAGGCGAGCAAGCTGCTGGGTGTGAGCCACTCGACGGTGCGCCGCTGGGCGGACGCGGGGGAGATACGTTCGTACCGCACGAGCGGGGGGCACCGGCGCATCCTGGAGGACGACATTCGCCAGTTGCTGGCGCAGGGCGTCCAGGCCGCGAGCTCGCAGGATACCGACCGCATCAGCGAGCTCGCGGTGGCGCGCGTGAAGCGCCGCCTGAGCCGCCGCCGGCAGGGCCACGAGATGGAGGTCTTCGCCGGGCTGGAGGCGGGAACACGCGAGCGGCTGCGCTTCATCGGCCGCCAGCTGGTGGACCTGTTCGCCCGCTTCGTTTCCTCCCGCACGCGACCGGAGCGGTTCATCGATGACGCCCGCGGCATCGGCGGGGAGTACGGACGCACACTGGTGGCGGCGGGGGTGACCCTGACGGATGCGGTGATGACGTTCAACGCGATGCGCCACTCGCTGGAGGAGACGGCCGCCCAGCTCGCCTCGGAGGCGCAGCAGGGCGCGGACGAAGCGGTGGAGGCGATGGAGAGCATCCTGGGGCTGGCCGACGGCGTCCTCGAGGGGATGGCGCAGGTCTACGAGGAGTCGCTCGCGAAGACCTGAACGCAACGGCAGGAGTCCGGCTATCTCCGGCTCTATACTGGGGGGAACGATGACCTTCTTCGACCGGGTGCGGGACACCGTGCGGGAGACCGCGACAGCAGCCACGGAGGCCACCAGGAAGCAGGCCCGCCGGGCCCAGCTGGAGATGCGCGAGAGCCGCCTGAAGGCGCGTATCGGGCGGGAGAAGACGGCGATCGGCGAGGCCCTCTACCCGCTGCTGAACTCGGGGGAGCTGAAGAGCGACCTGGCCGAGGTGCAGACGGCGCTATCACGAATCGAGACGCTGAACGAGCAGCTCGCAGAGAACACCGCGGAGCTCGATGCGCTCCTGGCAGCGCCGCCGGGCCAGCCGCCGGAGTCGGGGAGCTAGGCACGTGGCAGAAGGCGCAATCGGCCTGCTCCACCCGGGGGCGATGGGCGCCTCGGTGGGGGCGGCGCTGGCCGGGCAGGGCCGGCGGGTGCTCTGGGCGAGCGAGGGTCGGAGCGCGGCCACGCGCGAACGCGCGGAGGCGGCGGGACTGGAGGACGCGGGCACCCTCGATGCGCTGACGTCGACGAGTGACACGCTGATCAGCGTGTGCCCACCGGACGCGGCGCAGGCGCTTGCCGAGCGGGTCGCGGGGACGGGGTTCGCAGGGGTGTACGTCGACGCGAACGCGGTCTCGCCTGCGCGGGGGCGGGCGATTGGAGGGGCGGTGCTGGCGGGCGGGGCGCGCGCATTCGTGGATGGGGGGATCATCGGACCACCGGCCTGGAAGCCGGGAATCACGCGGCTGTACCTCTCGGGGGCGGAGGCGGAGGACGTGGCGGCGCTGTTCGAAGGGAGCCCGCTGGGGGCGATCGCGATCGGGCCGGAGCCTGGCGCGGCCTCGGCGCTGAAGATGGCGTACGCGGCCTACACGAAAGGCACCTCGGCGCTGCTGGCGGGCATCATCGCGCTGGCGGAGCGCGAGGGCGTGGCGGAGGCGCTGCGGGGGGAGTGGGCGATCTCGCAGGCAGAGCTGGCGACGAGCGGGGAGGGGCGGGCGCTGGGCAGCGCGGCCAAGGCGTGGCGCTTCGCGGGGGAGATGGAGGAAATCGCCGATACCTTCGCGGGGGCGGGCCTGCCGGACGGCTTCCACCGCGCGGCGGCGGAGATCTACCGGCGGCTGGCGGAGTTCAAGGACGTACCCGAGCCGCCCGCGATCGAGGAGGCGCTGGCGGCGCTCCTCGGCGAGCACGCAGGGACTGCGCGCTAGCGTGGCGGGCGCGAGCACCGCATCCACCCGCACGAAAAAGCCCCGGTCCCGCATCCCCTCCCTGCGCTGGGAGCGGGAGGCATGGCGCGCGGGTGCGGGCACGGTCGCGGGGGTGGACGAGGTGGGGGTGGGACCGCTGGCGGGGCCGGTGACGGCGGCAGCCGTGCTGCTCGCGCCGGACGACAAGCGCCCGTGGTTCCGGCGGGTGCGCGATTCGAAGCTGCTGACGGCGGCGGCGCGCGAGGAGCTGGCGGCGGAGATCGAAGCCTCCATCCCGTTCGCGATCGGATGGGCGACGAGCCAGGAGGTCGACAGCCGGGGGATCGTCGAGGCGCGGCGGCTCTCGGTGCTGCGCGCGATCGAGGGACTTCCCCGGGCACCTGATGCGGTGATCTCGGACGCACTCCCGCTGCCGCTCGAGAACGTGCGCGTGGAACCAAAGGCGGACGCGCGCAGCGTCTCCGTGGCAGCCGCCTCGATCGTGGCGAAGGTGGCCCGGGACCGCTGGATGACGGAGCTGTGCGAGCGGCTCCCCGGGTACGGGTTCTGCCGGAACAAGGGGTACTACACGGCCGAGCACCGCGCGGCGATCGAACGGCGCGGGCCCTGCGAGGCGCACCGCGTGAGCTGGGCGCCGTTCGCGCAGGGCAGGCTGGAGCTGTGAACCGCCGCAAGGAGCTCGGGGCTTTCGGGGAGCGGGTGGCGGCCCACCGGCTGGAGGCAGCGGGGCTGGAGGTCATCGACCGCAACGCGCGCACGGCCAGCGGCGAGATCGACCTGGTGGCGCGCGACGGCGAGGACGTGGCGTTCGTGGAGGTGCGCACGCGGCGGGCGGACCGGGGGACGGCGGCGGAGTCGCTCGACGACCGCAAGCTGCGGCGCATGTGGCGCTGCGCGATGGAGTACTGCGAGGCGCAGGGCCTCGACCCGGAGCGGGTGCGGATCGACCTGGTCAGCCTCGACATCGGGGCGCGCGATTCGGTGGCGCACATCGAGCACTTCCGGGGGCTGGAGATCCCGGACGAATAGCGCTCTGGGGCGTGCTAGGATCGGGGGGCCATGCCGATCTACGAGTTCCGCTGCGACGACTGCCGCCACATCACGAACCACTTCTCACGGAAACCCGACCCGAAGGCGACGGCGGTCTGCGAGCACTGCGGGAGCGAATCGACGCAGCGGCTCGTCTCGAGCTTCGCACGGACGTACTCGCGGGAGGACATCCTTGAGCGCTACGGCGATCCGGGGACGGACGAGAAGGCCGATCTGAAAGACCCGCGGCAGATTGGGTCGTGGGTGGAGAAGCGGTTCGACGAGTACGGCGTCGACATGCCGGAGAGCGCGCGCGAGATGATCGACGCAGCGCGCGAGGGCGACCTGCCGGACCCGGTCAAGAACCTGTGACGGGCGGCGGGGACGCACCCCGGCCAGACACATCGACGCTGACCGAGATTACGCCGCGGGTGATCGAGCACCTGACGGAGAAGCATCGCGCGCGGGAGGCCGCGCTGCGCGCCTCCCGGGCACTGATCCAGGCGAGCGCGCGCAGCATCCGCCAGGTGCACCGGGGGGAACTGGCGGAGGCGGAGGCGCGGCTGGATGAGGCGCGGGCGGCGGCGGATGAGGGCTTCGGGGCGCTCTCCGGGCACCCGGACATCGAGCACGCGGGCTTCGTGCACGACGCGGAGAAGGAGTACGCCGAGGCGCGGGCGACGCTCGCGCTGGTGGCGGGACGCCCCCTGCCCTCGCCGGAGGAGGTGGGGGTGGGCGCGGCCGCCTGGCTGAACGGCATCGCGGAGGCGGTAGGGGAGCTGCGGCGGGTCATCCTGGACCGGCTGCGGCAGGGCGAGTTCGAGGGGTGCGAGGCGCTGCTGGAGGCGATGGACGACATCTACGCCGTGCTGGTCACGATCGACTTCCCCGATGCGATGACGGGCGGGCTGCGGCGCACGACGGACCAGACGCGGGGCATCCTGGAGCGCACGCGCGGCGACCTGACGATGGCGATCGTGCAGCGGCGGAACACGCCCTCCCCGGACTGAGGGGCGGGGATCGCGAAACAGGCCCGTCACATTGAACGCAATGGGGCGGGGCGATAGAGTGCTGGCGGCCCAAACCTTCTGCGATTGGTGACGACGGGGGGCGTTCCCCCGGTGCGTACCTACGTGCAGAACCTGCCTCTGGGGGAACCATGGAGATCCTGATTGTCGCCATCATCGCGGGCGTGCTCGCCCTGCTCTTCTCCGCCTTCCGCGTGTTCGCGGTGGTGCGGGAGGACGAGGGGAACGAGACGATGCAGACCATCGCCCGCGCCATCCAGCTCGGCGCGGCCGCGTTCCTGAAGCGCGAGTACGCGGTGCTGGCGGTCTTCGTCGCCGCCGTGTTCGTGGTCCTGCTGGTGTTCATCGACCTGGACGTGCTCGACAAGGACCCGCTAACGAGCCGGTTCTGGGACTTCGATAAGGCCGTGCCGGCGATGTCGATCTCGTACCTGGTGGGCGCGATCCTGTCGGCGAGCGCCGGCTACCTGGGCATGACGATCGCGGTGCGGGCGAACGTGCGCACGGCGGCAAAGGCGCAGGAAGGGCTGAATCCGGCCCTTCGCGTGGCCTTCAACTCGGGCACCGTGATGGGCATGACGGTGGTGGGGCTGGGCATCCTCGGCCTCGGGATTCTCTACCTGATCTGGGAGAGCGCGGTCCCGCTCGCGGGCTTCGCCTTCGGCGCCTCCTCCATCGCGCTGTTCGCCCGCGTGGGCGGCGGCATCTACACAAAGGCGGCCGATGTGGGCGCGGACCTCGTCGGCAAGGTCGAGGCGGGCATTCCCGAAGACGACCCGCGCAACCCCGCGACGATCGCCGACAACGTGGGCGACAACGTGGGCGACGTGGCGGGTATGGGCGCGGACCTGTTCGAGTCGTACGTGGGCTCGATCGTGGCGACGATGGCGCTGGCGGCAGTCGCGATCGTGGGCGTGGAGTACACCGGCGCGATCGGACTCTTCGGCGAAGGAGCGTATTCATTCAAGGGCGACGCGGTGATGCTGCCGCTGCTGGTGGCGGGAACCGGCATCTTCGCCGCCATCCTCTCGACCTTCCTGGTGCGGACGGGCGAGCAGGCGAGCCAGGGACGGCTTCTGTGGGCGCTGCGCGCAGGCGTGTACGGCGCCTCCGGGCTCGTGCTCCTCGGGACGGCCATCGCAATCCCCATCCTGGACCTGCCCTGGGACATCTTCTGGGCGATCCTGGTGGGCCTCATCGCGGGGCAGATCATCGGAACCGTCACCGAAGGCTTCACATCATCCGAGGGCTTCGCCCTTGGGCCGTTCCGCTACAGCCCGACGGTGAACCTGTCGCAGCAGGCGGAGACCGGTTCGGGGCCCGTCATCATCGGCGGGATGAGCCTGGGGATGCTCTCGACAGCCATCCCGCTGATCACGATCGTGGTCGCGATCATCCTGGCGAACGAGTTCGCCGGGTTCTACGGCATCGCGCTGGCGGCGGTGGGCATGCTCGCTCCGCTGGGCGTGACGCTCGCAACGGACGCGTACGGCCCGGTGGCCGACAACGCCGGCGGCATCGCCGAGCAGGCCGGCCTCGATCCCGAGGTGCGCGAGCGCACGGACGCGCTCGACCAGCTCGGCAACACGACGGCGGCGACGGGCAAGGGCTTCGCCATCGGCTCGGCGGCGCTGACGGCGCTTGCGCTGCTGGCGACCTACTCGATCACGACGGGCGTGGAGATGTTCAACCTCCTCGACTGGGAGGTGATGGTGGGCATCCTCATCGGCGCCCTGATGCCGTTCGTGTTCTCCGCGCTCTCGATGGGCGCGGTGGGGCGCGCGGCGCAGGCGATGGTCGAAGAGGTACGGCGCCAGTTCCGCGAGAAGCCGGGGATCATGGACGGCACGGAAGAGCCGGACTACGAGCGCGCGGTGAGCATCTCCACCAACGGGGCGCTGCGCGAGATGATCATTCCGGGCCTGCTGGCCGTGGCCGTGCCCATCTTCGTGGGCGCCGTGATCAGCGCGGAGTCGCTGGGCGGCCTGCTGATCGGTTCGATTGCCGCGGGCGCGATGCTCGCCATCATGATGGCGAACGCTGGCGGCGCCTGGGACAACGCCAAGAAGTACATCGAAGAGGGGCACTTCGGCGGCAAGGGCTCGGAAGCGCACAAGGCGGCCGTGGTCGGCGATACCGTGGGCGACCCCTTCAAGGACACCTCCGGCCCGTCGCTGAACATCCTCCTAAAGCTGATGTCGATCGTGGCGGTGGTGTTCGGACCGCTGTTCATCTAGCGTAGCCGCCGGTCCTGGCCCAACGGACGGGCCGAGAGGAGGCGAGCGGTGGTCGTGGCGCAGCTCGCGATCCCGCTCGCTGCGGTGGTCGCGCTCCTCTTCGCGACCTGGTTCGCGCTCGACATCCTGCTGCGCACGCGCCCGAGCGAGGGCGTGGCCGCGGCAGCGGAGCGCACCCGCGAGCTGGCAAGCTCGTTCACCTGGCGCTTCGTCATCATCAGCACAACCACGGGCCTGGGGGCGGCGGCGGGGTTCGGGGCACTCGTCGGCATCGAGCGGGATGGCATGGAATCCGGCGCCGTCGCGGGGCTGGCGGTCCTGGCGGGAGCGCTGGCAGCCGCCGTGACGGCGGTCATCGGGGGAGCGCTGGGCCAACGCGCGAGCGAGCGGGCCGCAACCGCCGCCGACCGCACGCTGCGGCAGGCGCTGGCCGTGGCGCTCTGGGGGGGATCGGTCCCGGGACTGGTGGGCGGGGCGCTGGCGGTTGCGGGGGTGGCGGGGCTCTACGGCATCGCGACGCGGTTCGCCGACATCGCCGGCGGGGAGGCGGCCTTCCTCGTGCTGGGGGCGGGGGCGGGGGCGGCGTTGACGGCACTGGTAGCGAGGCTGCTGGCCACGAGCGAGCAGGTCGGGGACGACGAGGACGGCCCGGAAGCGGAAGCTGCCCAGAACGCGGCGAGCGCCGCCGGCGGAGCGGACGCGTTCGCGCTGATGGCGGTGGCGGGCGGGGCGGGGCTCGTGCTGGGCTCGCCGCTGGAGCGCATGACGGACGAGAGCGCCTGGCTGGTGGCGCCGCTGGTGGTGCTGGCGCTGGGGCTGGCGGCCGCGACCATCGCCGCCATCACGGCGCCGTTCTGGGCGCGGGCGCTGCGGAACGCGGGGCGGTCGGTGGTGGCGGGGTACGCGATCGCGGCGGTCCTGGGCGGGGTGCTCGCCTTCCTCGCGCCGGTCGCGATGCTGGAAGAAGGGCGCTGGTGGTTCGCGGTCGCGAGCCTTGCCGGGGCGGGGATGAGCGCGCTGGTGTTCCTCGCCGGGCGGGCGATCGTGGGGGACGGGTCGGGGTACCGGGGCCGGGGAGCGGCATTCGCGTTGCTGGGCGGGGCAGCGCTGGTGGCCGCGTTTGTATTCGGCTGGCAGGTCGAGATCGAGGGGGTCAGCCCGACGGTGACGGCACTGTACGGGGCAGCCCTGGCGGGAGCGGGAGCGCTGGGGCTCGCGCCGGCGGCGGTGGCCGTGCGCTGGTTCGGGTCGGGGGCGGCGAACGCGGCGGCCCTGGCGGAACGCGCGCGCGAGGCGGCACCCGCCACGGAAGGAGAGGACGCGGGCCCGGCGCCGATGCCGCTGGGGCCGCTGACGGCGACGGCGCAGCGGGCGCTGGCGCCCGCGTGGACGCACACGTTCGGCTGGGCGGTGCTGGTGGGGGCGGTCGCGGTGGCGGCGCTGCTGCTGGCAGTGCGAACGGAGCTGGGGAACGTGGCGGCGGATGACGCCCCGGGTTATGTCCAGCTTGTCTCGGAACTGGGGGTGGTGGCGGAGTTCGAGGAGTTCCAGGCGGGAGCTTCCTACCGGCTGGGCCTGTACCGGGAGACGCTCGACCGCCAGGACATCCCGGCAGCCGATGTGCCGCAACTCCTGCTGGCGGGGGAGGAGGAGGCGCGCCGCCTGATGACGCTGCGGGCGGAGCAGGGGCGCCTCGGCGAGGGGACGGACGTGCTCGGGGCGGGGCCGTTGCCCTTCCCGGCGCTGCCGCCACTGCGGCTCGACCGCCTGGCCGGGGTGGGGGCGCTGGTGGGGCTGACGGCGCTGATGGCGTCGATCGGGGTGGCGGCCGCGGGGCGCCGGGCGGCGGGGGCGCGGACGCTGGGGGCGGTGCTGGTGGGGGCGGGGCTGCCCGTGGCGGCGGCGCTCATCACGAAGGCGGTGGTCGGGGGGAACGCGGGCTGGGAGGTGGCCGCCGGGGCGGCGCTGGCGGCGCTGATCGCGGGGTTGGCGGTGGCGGCGCGGGGAGGCGGCGGACGGGCGGTCTCGGCGGAGACGGGGCTGGCGCTGGCGGTGTGGATCGGGGCTTCGGGGGCGGTGATCGCGCCGGCGCTTCTGGCCGTGTAGGCCCCGGGAAGGCTATCCCGGACGAATATGGACGAATTTCCGGAGAAATTTGTGATTTTCTTCCCAAAGTCCTTGACAGGCCGATCCGGCGGCTGCTAGCTTCAGGGTGTCCCGCAAGGGATATGCGCTCGGTGTAAACCGAAACCTGCAGAGTGCGCCGCTCCGGCGCAGCGGGGGAACCACTTTCCCGGGGTGAATGGGACGCCTCTGGTCCCTAGGGCAACCTTCCGCCCGAACCCGTCAGCTAACCCCGTATGCACGTGGAAGGCCTGGCGAGCAGGATGCTCGTTTCGAGGTCTGAATAGTTCTGCCTCCCGAAACCAGGAGAAGTTTCCCATGCCTGCCTTGCAAGAGGCCCCGCCCCAGACGTGCCCGAAGTGCAGCGGCTCCATCATCGTGGAGCGCGACTGGCACGGCACCTACGGCAGTTGCATTATGTGCGGCTACGTGCACGAAGTACTGACGCGGCCGCCCATCGATCTGGCTGCCGAGGAAGCGGCACTGCCGCAGCGCCAGCGCCGGCGCCAGCCGTCGCACGGCAAGCTGCGCCTGTAGTCGCTCGCCTCACGTTCTGGACCTGAAACCCCCGCCCAGGCGGGGGTTTCGCATGCCCGTTGCCGGCCCGACCGGGAGCGGGCATTTCCGTGTCCGCGGGAGCGGCGGCGGGACCGGCAGGCGGGATTCCCCTATCCTCTCCACCTGAGGCCATGACCGACGACCAGAACACCGGACTGGATGGGGCGCGCGCGGAGGCGCAGCGCCGGGGCGTGGGCGGCTACGGCCGCCACGTCTTCATCTGCACGGGCCCCGACTGCACCACCCCGGAAGAAGGGATGGCCGCGTGGACGCGGCTCAAGAGCAGGGTCGGGGAGCTGAACAAACGCGAGGGGGCGACACCCATCTACCGGACGAAGGTGGGGTGCCTGCGCATCTGCGAGAGCGGTCCCACGGCGGTGGTCTACCCGGAGGGGCGGTGGTACGGGGGGCTCGAGCCGGACGCGCTTGAGCGCGTGATCGCGGAGGACCTGGGGGAAGGGCAGCCGGTGGAGGACTACCTGATCGGGGAGAACCCGCTCTCGACCTAGTGGCTGGTGGTTCGTGGCTGGTGGCTAGTTGACGCCCTTCTCGTAGCCCTCCCACCAGGGACCGCGCAGCGCCGTCTTGAGGATCTTGCCGGCGCCGGACTTGGGCAGCGGCGTCTCGTGGAACTCGATGCTCTTGGGGCACTTGTAGCCGGCGATGAGCGAGTGGCAGTGCTCGACGAGGTCGGACTCGGTGGCGGTGGCGCCCTCGCGCAGGACGATGGCGGCGTGGACGGCCTCGCCCCAGCGCTCGTCGGGGATGCCGAAGACGGCGGCCTCGAGGACGGCGGGGTGCTCGTAGAGGGCGCCCTCGGTCTCGGTGGTGAACACGTTCTCGCCGCCGCTCACGATCATGTCCTTCGAGCGGTCGACGATGTAGATGAAGCCGCGCTCATCGATGCGGGCGACGTCGCCGGTGTGCATCCAACCGCCGCGGAGGGCCTCGGCGGTCTCCTCGGGGCGCTTCCAGTAGCCGAGCATGACGTTGGGGCCGCGGGCGACGATCTCGCCGGTGCCGCCGGGCGGGACGGGCGCGCCGGCGTCATCGACGACGCGCACGGCGACGCCCTGGACCTGGCGGCCACAGGAGGCGAGGCGCTCGATGCCCTCGGGGGTGTCGTAGTCGAGCCACTCCAGGCGCTGGGCGCAGAGGAGGGGGGCGGTCTCTGTCATGCCGTAGGCCTGGGCGAGGATGGGGCCGAAGAGGTCGCGGGCGGCGAGTATGCGGTCGGTGGGCATGGGGGAGGCGCCGAAGAGGAGGGCCCGCAGGGAGGAGAGGTCGTAGTCGCGGGCGGCGGGGTGGTTCACGACGAAGTTGATCATGGTGGGCACGAGGATGGTGGAGGTGACACGGGCCTCCTGGACGACCTGGAGGAAGGGCTCGGGGGCGAAAGCGGGGACGAAGGCGTGGGCGCCGCCGGCGGCGGTCACGGAGTAGCAGGCCCAGGCATCGGCGAGGTGGAACATGGGGGCGGCGTGGAGCCAGACGTCGGGCTCCTCGAAGGCGAACGTCATCTGGATGTGCTGGGCGTTGGCGACGACGTTTCGCTGGGAGAGCATGACGCCCTTGGGGAGACCGGTGGTGCCGCCCGTGTAGCAGAGGTTGATCATGTCGTCCTCGCCCCAGTCGCGGGCGGGGGCGGCGAGGGGGTCGTTCCCGCCGACGAGGGCTTCGTAGGCGTGCATCCCCGCGGGCGCCTCGTCGGCGAGGAGGATGACGTGCTCGAGCAGGGGCAGGCGGTCACGGAAGGATTCGAGCAGCTCCACGTACTCGGGGCCGACGAGGAGGGCGCGCAGCTCACCGTCGTTGATGATGAACTCGAGCTCGGGGCCGGAGAGGCGGATGTTGAGGGGGGCGAGGGGCGTGCCCGCGTAGTGGGCAGCGAAGTAGGTCTCGAAGTAGCGGTGCGAGTTGTTCGCGAGGATTCCGATGTGCTGTCCCGGCTCGACGCCGGTGGCGAGGATGCCCGCGGCCAGCGAGCGGATGCGCTCGCTGGTCTCGGCGTAGGTGCGGCGCACGTCGCCATCGATAACGGCCAGACGGTCGCCGTAGAGGAGGACGGTGCGTTCGAGGATATCGCCGACGAGCCACTGGCTCATGGTCAGGCGACCTCGAAGAGGCCGGCCGCGCCCATCCCGCCCCCGACGCACATGGTGATGACGGCGTAGCGGGCGCCGCGGCGCTTCCCCTCGAGGAGGGCGTGGCCGACCATGCGGGTGCCGCTCATGCCGTAGGGGTGGCCGATGGAGATCGCGCCGCCGTTCACGTTGAGGATTTCGTCGGGGATGCCGAGCTGGTCGCGGCAGTAGACGACCTGGCAGGCGAAGGCCTCGTTCAGCTCCCAGAGGTCGATGTCGTCCATGGTGAGGCCGGTGCGCTCGAGCAGCCTGGGGACGGCGTAGATGGGGCCGATGCCCATCTCGTCGGGCTCGCAGCCGGCGACGGCCATGCCCCGGTAGTAGCCGAGCGGCTGGAGGCCGCGCTTCTCGGCGGCGGAGGCTTCCATGAGGGCGCAGGCGGCGAAGCCATCGGAGAGCTGGCTGGCGTTGCCGGCGGTGATGAAGCCGTCCTCGCCCATGACGGGCGGGAGCTTGGCGAGCCCCTCGGCGTTGGTGGAGGGGCGGTTGCACTCGTCCATGTCGATGGCGACATCCTCGCGGCTCGACTCACCGGTCTCGCGATCGACGACGACCTTCGTAACGTTGCTGGTGATGATCTCGTCGGCGAAGAGGCCGGCGTCCTGGGCGGCGGCGGTGCGGCGCTGGCTCTGGAGGGAGTACTCGTCCTGGGCCTCGCGGGAGATGCCGTAGCGCTTGGAGACCACCTCGGCGGTCGTGATCATGGGCATGTACATATCGGGGGTAGCTTCGAGGACGTTCGGGTCCTGGGCGCGGAAGGTGTTCTGGTTCTTGTTCTGGACGAGGCTGATGGACTCGATGCCGCCGGCGATGACGGTCTCCATACCGTCCACCATGATCTGCTTGGCGGCGGCGGAGACGGCCATGAGGCCGGATGAGCACTGGCGGTCGATGGACTGGCCGGAAACGCTCACGGGGAGGCCGGCTGCGGCGGCGACCTGGCGGCCGACGTTGAAGCCCTGGGTTCCCTGCTGAAGGGCGGAGCCGACGATGACGTCGTCGATCTCGGCGGGGTCGATGCCGGCGCGGGCGACGACCTCCTGGACGACGGGGGCGGCCATGGTGGGGGAGGGGGTGTCGTTGAAAGCCCCTCGATAGGCCTTGCCGATGGCGGTGCGGGCGGTGGAAACGATGACGGCTTCACGCATGACAGTGGACCTCCCGAGGACGGCCCCGGCGGGCTCGTCCGCAGCGAGGCGAGCCTACCAGAAGCCGGGACGGTAGCGGACGCCGCGGTGCTCGTGACCGGCATCGCCGGCCTTGCGCAGGCGGACGAGGTGCTTGCGGCAGAGCTTGATGGTGTCGCGGCGCACATCGGAGGGGTCGTCCGTCCACATGGAGACGGCGACCTCCTCCAGGGGAGGCTGGGCGCAGAACTTGCAGCGGCGGAGGGGCACCGGGTGCGCGAGCCCCCGGCTACTCGCCGTCGTCGTAGGCGACCCACTGGTCGTAGAGATGGTGGAAGTGGCGGACCTTCCCCTCCTCGTAGGCGGCCAGGTAGATGTACGGGTCCTGCTTGGTCTTGAGGCCCTTCTGGACCTTGGGCAGGTTGTAGCTGTCCTGGTTGAGGACACGGGCGAGGCCGCCCATCTCGGGGGCTTCCGTCCAGTGCTCGTCGGGGCCGATCCAGTGGATCTGGGCGGCGGGGGGCTTGGGCTTGTCGTGCGGCCAGGGCGCGAGGTAGATGACCTCCATGATGCTCATGTCGGGGTCATCGCCGTAGGGGCGGAAGCGGTAGACGATGCGGCTGAACGAGCCCCAGGGGTGGAAGTTGGGGAAGAGGTTGTTGTACTGCCCGTCGATGAGCTCGGCATCGCAGTAGACATCGACGCGGTCGCCGATGGTCTCGCGCAGGGTCTCGCGCATCATGTCGGCCATCTTGTGGCGGGTCTCGAAGATCTCCTCGCGGGGCGGGTGGATGTTGCGGTGGGCGCTGGTGCGAGCGGCGACGGTGACGGCGCGGGACCAGTTGCCGAAGGAGTCGTACTGGTGGTTGGCGCCATCGCCCCCGTAGATCATGAGCTGGGGGTGGGTGGCGATGATGTGGTAGCCCTCCATGAAGGCTTCCTGGTTCGCCTTCCAGTTCGCACGCACGATCTTGGCGACGTGCATCTGCTTGTACTTCTTCTCGTAGTCGTACTTCTCGTAGTGCTTCGGGAGGTCGCCGAGGTAGTCCTCGAATGACTCGCAGTCGGGGTCGGGGTTGATGAAGACGAAGCCGCCCCAGGTGCCGACCTTCGCCTCGCGGAGGTGGTCGGCATCCTCGCGCACCTCGGGGAAGTCCCACTCCGAGGGGATCTCGCGGAGGGAGCCGTCGATCTCCCAGCACCAGCCGTGGAAGGGGCAGCGGAACTCGGTGGCCTTCTTGCCGTCAAACTCGCGGAGCTGGCGGCCACGGTGGAGGCAGGCGTTGTTGTAGGCCTTGAACTCGTCCTCGCCGGTGCGCACGACGATCCAGGAGAGGTGGGCGACGTCGTAGACGATGTAGTCGCCGACCTCGGGGATGTCATCGACGTGGCAGGCCATCTGCCAGATGCGCTTCCAGAGTCGTTCGACCTCGAGGTCGTGCCACTTCTTGTCGGTGTAGCGCTCGGTCGGGACCTTGCGGACGCCACCCTCGAGGGAGTGCTCCATGCGCAGGGTCTCGGGGATGCGCTCGGGGTACTGGTCGCCTTCGAGCAGCTCCATGAAGGAGATACCGGAAGAGCGTCGGCCGGCGGGGGTATCGCGGCCGGGGTCGCCGGTGTAGCGGGTGAAGGTGTCGTCGATCTCGCCGGAGATGGCGGTACCGCCGGTGTACTGGGCCTCGGCGGCGGCCGCGTCGCGGGTGGCGGTCATGCGGGAGGCGCGGCGGGGGTCGTTCTCGACGAAGTCCGGGGGCAGTTCGGGGCCGCCGACCCACTGGAGGAGGTGGGGGTCGGCGTACTGCAGGTCACCCTCGAGGTGGATGCCGTCCCACTGGAAGATGCCGTACTTCTTCGCCTTCTCGACCCGGACCTTGCCGTCGCCGAGCTCGGTGTAGGTGGCGCCGCTGAGGGGATGGACTTCGGACTTCATGGCTACTCCTGGTGTTTGCTCGCTGGTTTCGTACTGGGCCGCCTCAGGCGACGTCGAACTGGACCCACAGCTCCCTGGGCGCGCGGAACCCGCCTTCGTTGATGGCGGGTCCGGTGATGCCCTCGTGCTCCGGGAACTTGGGGCGGGGATTCTTCATGGCCTCGCAGAGGCGGGTGCTGGCGATGATCGCCTCCTGGCGGGCCATCGCGTAGCCCATGCAGAAGTGCTGGCCCATGCCGAAGCCGAGGTGGCCGGCGCGGCCATCGGGGTAGCGTCCGGAGCGCAGTTCGCGACCCATGTGGAGATCGTCCCGGAAGATATCGTAGGTGTCCGGGTCCTTGAACACACGCTCATCGCGGTTGCCGGCGGCGAGATAGAGGGTGACGGAGGCGCGTTCGGGCAGGACCTCGCCGTGCATCTCGATCTCGCAGGTGGTGCGCCGCCCCTGGACGTGGACGACGGGGTCGTAGCGCATCATCTCGGTGAAGACGTTGGTCCAGAGGGAGTGGTCCTGGCGGACCTCCTGGAACTGGTCGGGGCGGGTGTAGAGCATGTGGTACCACATGTTGGCGATGGCCTTGTCGGTCGTATCGCCGCCGGCGGCGAGGAGGAGGGCGACGAAGCCCTTCACCTCTTCGACGTTCATGCGCTTGCCCTGCAGCTCGGCGGTGACGATGCGGGAGACGAGGTCCTCGCCGGGGTTCTCCGTGCGCTCCTCGATGATGGGCTCGAGGTAGTCCCATATCTCGTCGCGGGCGTGGATGCCGTCGACGTAGTACTGGCCGGAGCCCATGCCGGCGATGAGGCGCTGGTACCAGTCGACGAAGGTGTCCTCGTCGTGGCGGGGGAGGCCGAGCATGTTGGAGATGACGCGCACGGGGAACTGGTTGGTGAACTGGCTGACGAGCTCGACCTCGCCGGTATCGGCGAAGCCCTTCGCGATGTCGTCGGCGGCCTTCTGCGCGATCTGGTCGAGGAGCTCGCGGGCGATCATCTCGATGTAGGGGAGGAAGGCCTGGAGGCGGTTGCCGACGAACTGGTCGGCGACGATGTTGCGCATCCAGCGGTGCCGCTGGCTGTTGCCGTACTCGAGGATGTTGGGGCCGAAGACGGAGCGCTCGCCGAACTTGTAGGGGCCCTCGGGGTTGTAGAGGGCGCGGTCGTAGTGCTCGTTGTCCTGGAAGACGGCGACGATGTCGTCGTAGCGGGTAAGGGCCCAGCGGCCGTGGAAGCCATCGCGGAAGAGGGGGCGGTGGTCGCGCAGGCGCTTGTAGAGGGGGAAGGGGTCCTTGCGGAACTCGGGGGTATCGAACTCGCGGGGGTCGATCGCGGTCTTGAGGCGTTCGGCCGCCGCCTGTCCTGCCGTCATGCGTAGGCTCCCGGCGAGCGCATGGCTCGCTGTAACGGGACAGGATACGCCTTTGGGATGGGGGCTACGAGGTCAGGCGAAGGCGCTGAGGACCTCGGCGTCGAGGCGCTCGTAGAGGCGGGGGTTGTTGGGGAGGCGGGCGAAGATGGCCTCCTCGACGCCGACCTCCTCGTAGCGCTTCAGGACCTCGACGATGCGCTCCGGGGGGCCGATGGCGAGGTCGCGCTCGCGTTCCTCGGGCGACATGCCGGCGCCGTAGCGCTCGCGCCACATGGCCGCCTTCTCGGGGTCGTCCTGGATGACGCAGGTGAGCTGGATGGTCTTCTTGATCTCGGCGGGGTCGCGGCCGATGTCGGCACAGTGCCCTTCGAGGACCTCGATCTTGCGGCGGACGAAGTCGGGCGGGCCGTCCACGTTCATGATGTCGCCGTACTGGGCGCAGGTGCGGAGGGTGCGCTTCTCGCCGCCGCCGCCAACCATGATGGGCGCGTGCGGAGTCTGGATGCACTTGGGCTCGAAGGGGGTGTCGTCGAGGCTGTAGTACTCGCCCTCGAAGTTGACGGGGCCCTCGGTATCGAACAGGAGGCGGATGACCTGGACGGCCTCCTCGAGGCGGTCGAGGCGCTCCTTGAGGGAGGGGAAGGTCCAGCCGAAGGCGGTGTGTTCGCGTTCGAACCAGGCGGCGCCAATGCCGAGGTTCATGCGGCCGCCGCTCATGTCGTCCATGGTGGCGATCATCTTCGCGACGAGGGCGGGGTTGCGGTAGGTGTTGCCGGTGACGAGGGTGCCGAGACGGACGCGCTCGGTGGTGGCGGCGAGGCCGGCGAGGAGGGCGTAGGCCTCGAAGGTGGGGATCTCGTTGCCGAGGTTGTTGACGGGCGGGAAGAAGTGGTCGTAGACCCAGAGGCTGGACCAGCGGCCCGCATCCATGGTGCGGGCGACAGCGGTGATGTCCTGCCAGCTGGTGGAGTTGTTGTGGACCTGGGCGCCGATCTGCATGGGGGCCTCCTGTGGATCGGGGCGAGTCTACAGGGGGTCTGAGGGGCGTATGCTCGGGGCGAATATCGAGCGGGCCCGGGCACGCCGCGGTCCGCCGCCTGGAGGACCAGCATGGGCGTCTCTCACACCGTCTTCATGAGCTTCAAGGAGGGCGCCGACGAGGCCCTCATCCAGGAGTTCTGGGACAAGCTCGACGAGTTCCCATCGAAGAAGCCGGGGCTTCGGCGCTGGATCTCGGGGAAGCCCGGGAACTACTACCCGATCTCGAGCGAGGACTACGACCTCGCCTTCTCGGTGGAGGTGGATTCGCCCGCGGCGATGGTCGACTACGCGAAGCACCCCTTCCACATGGACGCGGCGGCGTTGATGGGGCCGATCATCGAGGATGTGCTGGTGGTGGACTTCGAGTTCACGGCCGTGCAGCAGAGCGCCATCGCCTACAAGGCGCCGCGCGAGGGCGACGACAACGTGGCCATCGCGCACGTGACCTGCCTCGCCTTCAAGGACGACGCCAGCGAGGAGGACATCGAAGCGTTCACGCTGGCGCTCGACCGCTTCCCGCGGCAGAAGCCGTTCATCCGGCGCTGGATCCTGGGGATTCCGGGGCCGTACTACGGCTCGGCGACGGACCGGTTCGACCTGGTCTTCATCGCGGAGGTGGACTCGATCGAGGCGATGGAGGAGTACGCGCGGCATCCGTACCACACGGAGGTGGTGGGCCCAATGCTGGGGCCCATCATGAAGGACGTGCTGGTGGTCGATTACGCCTACTCGCGGGTCATCGAGAGCGCCGTCGACTACGCGCAGATCATCCCCTACCGGTAGGGGGCGCGCTCAGGGGTAGCGGTACTCGCGCAGGGGCCGCCACAGCCGCCAGATGAGGAGCGTGGCACCGAAGGCGAGGAAGGCGCCAAGCAGCATCGTGGCGCGTTCGCCGATCCACTCCGACCAGAGGCCCACCCAGAGCGTGCCGATGTTGTTCGCGGTGACGGCGGCAAGCACGAGGAAAGCGGAGGCGCGTCCGCGCATCTCGTCGGGCGTGGTGAGCTGCACGGTGGTCTGGCGAACGGCGACGGTGACGGCATCGGCGAGGCCGATGAGGGCGATCGTGATGGCGCCCGCCCAGAGCACCGTCACGTTCGAGAACACCAGGAGGGCGACGGCGTAGCCGAGGGAGGCGTAGATGACGAGCATCCCCTTGGAGCGGTAGCCGGCGAAGAAGAGCGCGCCGAAGGAGCCTGCGACCGCGCCGGCGCTGTTCGCGGAGCCGAGCACGCCGACGGCGCCGGCGCCGCCCTGGAAGAGGCCCTTCGCGATCACGGGGAGGATCTCTCGGTAGAAGGAAACGACGGTGATGCCGATATCGAGGAGGAAGAGGCCGGGGAGGATGGGATGGCGGACGACGAAGAGGAAGCCCTCCCAGACGCGGCGTACGGTGGAACCCTGGGCGACCTGCTCGACCTGGCCGCGGGCGCGGATAAGGAGGGGCAGGAGGGCGGCGGGGGCGGTGGTGGCGGCGGCCACGAAGAAGGCGGCGGTGAGGCCGAAGGCCTCGGCCACGCCCGCGAAGAGGAGGGGCGCGAGGATGGAGCCGGCGTTCATGGTGGCGGTCTCGCCGGTGATGGCGAGCATGAGGTGGCGTCGGGGGACGACCGTAGGGGTGAGGGCGGCGGTGGCGGGTTGCGCCACGACCTGCGTGGCGGCGGTGATGCCGATGGCGATGTAGACCTGCCAGACGCTCAGGGTTCCGGCCACGGCGAGGAATCCCAGCACCATGAGGACGACGAAGGTCACCGTATGGGCGACCGCCACGAGGTGCTTGCGGTTCATGTAGTCGGCGAGGGCGCCACCCCAGAGGAGGGCGGGGATCTGGACGATGAGCTGGACGGCGCCGATGAGACCGAGCTGGGCGGGGGAGCCGGTCGTCTCGAAGAGCCACTGGGCGGTGACGAGGATGCGCATCCAGCGGGAGACGACCGTCGCGAGCCCGGTCGCCCAGAGGTAGCGGTAATCGCGGAAGGTGAAGGCGGCCCAGGGCCGCAGGCTCTGCGGCCCGTCGTCGTCAATGACGGCGGGGTCTGGGGGCGGCTGCGTCAGGCGTCAGCGCTCCCTGCGGTCTCGGAGGCGCTGCGCAGCGCCTCGACCCGCCGCAGGATGGCGGTCAGCAGGCCTTCCTGCGCTTTGGTGGCGAGAAGACCATCGGTGAAGCGGTCCCCTCGCACGAGGGCAGTCATGAGGCACTGCAACTGCTTGACCGTCGCCGCACCAACGGCCTGCGGATCGCTGGTGAGACGCTCCCCCTCCTCGGTGCCTATCCACTCAGGCCAGTCGACCGCCGGGCTTATCCACCCATCCTCGTAGGCGACCGAGACGAAGTCGTTGATAGGTTTCGTCTCGAAGAAGGGTGGCCACTGATAGTCGCCGCCCTCCTCCTTCGGCTCCCAGTCGGGGTTGGGCCGCAACGCCTCGAAGTCAGGCTCTTCGAACGCCGGCAGCAGCGCAGCGAGACTCTCCAGGCGAGGCGGAGCGGCGGGTTCTTCTGGCGTGGACACGGCGGTCCTTCCTGGCTAGGTGGCAGTCCGGGCCGCCGCGGAGGTGTAGCCGGCCTCGACTGCGGCGCCTTCGTCGAGGAGGCGGAGGATGGTGGTGGCGAGCTCGCGGGCGTCCTCGGGGGTGAGCTCGACGGCGACGCGGGCGCCGGTGCCGAGCGACTCGTTGACGAAATCGAGGTTGAGGGCGTGCTCGCGCTGGAGATGGAAGGGGTGGTCGTAGGAGACGTACGTCTGGGCGATGGGGAACCAGCGGTCGCGGGACTTGCCGCTGCCGGCGATCTGGACCTTCTCGGCGATCATGGTGCACATGGCGTGTTCTCCTTCTCCTAGCCCAGGTTCCGCTCGAGGAAGTCCCAGATCTTCTGCCAGCCATCGACGGCGGCCTCGGCGGCGTAGGCCTGGGGGTAGTGGTAGTAGAAGAAGCCGTGCCCGGCATCGGGGTACATGTGGAACTCGTAGTCCTTGCCCTCGCGCTTGAGGGCGGCCTCGTGCTCGGCGACCTGCTCGGGCGTGGGGCTGAAGTCGTTCTCCCCGAAGAGGCCGAGGAGAGGGGCGTTGAGGTTGGCGGTGTAGTCGATGGGGGCCACGGGCTGGCGCTCGGAGAGGTTCTCGGGGGGCATGACGACGTTCCCGCCCCAGCAATCGACAACGGCGTCGACGCCTTCCTGGCTGCGGCAGGCGACGAGGAAGGAGTGGCGTCCGCCGGAGCAGGTGCCCATCACGCCGACCTTGCCGGTCACGTACGGGAGGGAGCGGAGGTAGGCGATGCAGCCATCGGCATCGCCGACGACGCGATCATCGGGGGCGCCGCCTTCGGCGCGGACCTTTGCGGCAACGTCTTCGGGCTCGCCCTGGCCATCGCGGTAGTAGAGGTCGGGGCAGATGGTGACGTAGCCGTGGTGGGCGTAACGGCGGGCGGTCTCGCGGTACCACTCGTCCCAGCCGGGGATGTGGTGGAGGAGGAGCATGGCGGGGAAGGGGCCCGCGCCGAGGGGGCGGGCGAGGTAGGCGTAGATGGAGTCCCCACCGTCGCCCTGGACGGTGATGGTCTCGGCGATCATGCCTTCGTAGGCGCGGGTGTCGGTCATGGGGAGCCTCCTGCAGTGGTGGGGCGAATCCTACGGCGCGGAGGCGCGCGTGGGGAGCGCGCGGCGGGGTCCGTTTCGGGTAGGCTGCGGGGGCCAGCGAGGAGGGCGATATGGGAGCACCGACGGTAGAGGACTACACCGCTCTGCGGATGGTCGCGGAGCGCTACGTGGACGCGGTCAACCGCTTCGACGCGGAGGCCTGGGGTTCGACCTGGGCGCCGGACGGACAGTGGATCACGAACACGACGAGGACGGGGCGCGAGGAGGTGGTGGCGGACTGGACACGCATCATGTCGACCATCCCGAACGTGTATATGCACGTCTACTCGGGGGTGATCGACGACGTGACCGGGGATACGGCCACGGGCCGCTGGTACATGGGCGAGTTCCTGAACCGCGAGGCGGGCCGCACGATGAACTCGCTCTGCTACTTCGATACGTACACGCGCATCGATGGGCAGTGGTACATCCAGACGCGGCGGCTGGAAGCGCTCTACCGGGGACCGGCGGATCTGAGCGGGGACTGGGGCAAGCTCTCGATGTGAGCGCCCCGGGCGGGTCGACGCTCGCCTAAAATCGAAGCATGGCGGAGGAAGCGGAGCGCGGCGATCGCCGTCCCACCGAAGGGGCGGATGCAACCTCGCGGCTGCTTGAGCAGCTGCTGGCGGAGGGGACGCCGGTCGCGGAGATCGCGGTGCGGCTCGGCATCAGCGTTCCCGATGCGCACGCGCGCATCAGCGGCGCCCCGCCGGGGCGAGCGGCGGCGGAGGGGGTCGAGCTCCCACCGCGGCCGGGCCTGGCGGGCTCGCCTCC
>CAYMDV010000008.1:64996-130419 GCA_964389725.1 uncultured Anaerolineaceae bacterium | reverse complement strand
GCCCGCTCGTCGTCGTCGGTGGTCGCCGCCAGGCGGTCGGCGTAGTCCTGCAGCTCCCAGGCGTAGGGGTGCGTGATCTCGATCGCCGCGCGCACGGCCTCGCCCGCTTCCGAACCGCCGTTTTCGGCGTAGTTCGGGTTCTCGGGGTTGACCCACGGGTCGGCGATGTTGACGCCCTTGTACCAGTTGCCGCCCCAGATGGCGCCGTAGCCGTCGGGCGTGTAGGCCACCAGCGCGTTCCAGTCCGGCATCGTCGAGACGGCGTTGTTGCCGGCGATGAAGAAGTGCCAGTCCTTGGTGCCGGTGGGGCCGTTGGCGGAGGCGATGTAGGTCGCCAGCTCGAGCGGGTTGTAGTTCACCTTCACCCCGAGGGAGTCCTCGAAGCTCTGGCCGATGAACTGCACGTAGCTGTAGTCCGGGATCCAGGCCGCGACGGTGGTGTCGAACTCGGGGTAGATCTCGGGGCCGTTGTTGGCCTCCCAGAGCTGCCGCGCGCCCTGCGGGTCGTAGACCTGGTGCTCGCGGATCTCCTCCTGGGAGAGGGCGTACTTGGGGAACGCCGTGGGGCTCACCGGCGCGCTGCGGCGGCCCTCGCCGCCGAGCACCACGTCGATGTAGCCGTCCCAGTCCATGGCCATGGAGAGGGCCCTGGAGAGCTCGGGATACGGCGTCCACTTGGCCGCCGCCAGCTGGATCATGAGCCCGCCGTCGTCAATTGCCGGGCCGGTCATGATGTTGACGTTCGGCTGCCCTTCCCAGGCATCCGCGTCGATCTTGGAGACCGGGCCGTAGTAGTCCGAGTCGCCGGCGAGGAAGCGGGCCTGCCGCGCCGCCCCGTCCGTCACGATGACGTGCTCCATGGCGTCGATATAGGGCATATCGACGTTGAACCGAGACCCTGCCAACTGCTCGGGATGCTCGTAGTAGTTCGGGTTGCGCTTCATCGTGACGCGCGTCTCCGACACGTCCTCGAACATGTAGGGGCCGGAGCCGGCGTTGATGCCCGAGGCCTGCCCGAGGTCGCCCGATTCCTCGGCCATGATGCGCTCGGGCGCGGCCACGACGAGCGAGGCCGCCGCGAAGGCGCGCAGGTTGGAGGCGAAGGCCTTGTTCTGGTTGATGGTCAGGGTCAGGTTATCGGGCGTGTCGAAGGTGGCGCCCAGGCCCGGGTCCATGAACGAGAAGAAGAGCTCGTTCACGTTGGAGCCGCGGTTGGCGCGGGCATCCGGGTAGCGGGCCAGGTTGAAGGCCCAGTCCTCGGAGGTTACCTCGCGGCCACCGGCCCCTTCGGGGTTGTAGCGCACGCCCTCGCGCAGGTTGAACACCAGCGTCTCCGCGTCGACCTGCTCCCAGCTCTGCGCCGCGTCGGGGTAGAACTGGTCGTTCTCGATCGAGAACGCCATCATCTGGCTGTAGCTGGTCGACATGCCCTGCGGGAACGTGATCGTGATGGAGGGGTCGAAGCCCGTCGGGTAGGCGGAGAGGCTGTAGTTCAGCGTACCGCCGTAGCGTGAGCGGTCTTCCGCCTCGCTGACCTGCTCTTCGGGCTCGTCGTCGGCAGCGGTGTCCTGGGCCGCGGAGTCGTCTGCCGGTTCGTCGTCGGCAGCGGCCGCCTGCTGCTGTTGGGCGGCCTGCGTCGCCGCTGGCTGGGCGGAGCCGCCGTCGTCGTCATCGTCGTCGCCGCAGCCCGCGAGAATCGCGGCCGAGCCAGCGGCGAGGGTCGCCCCGCCGGCCAGCACCCTCCGTCGCGAGACGCGCCTGCGCCAGTACTTGCCCCAGTAGCTTTCCTTCATGTGGTTCCTCCTCGGGATTGCCCTCTGGTGGCGCCGCCGCCCATGCAAGGGCGGGACCGCCATCGGGGCACATCACCCCAATCTGGATTCGCGATAGTCTACGCGCCCTGTCAACACGGTGTGGTAGCGAGAACGTAAGGGCGCCGGGCCGCCTATCGGGCGTCGGGCGTGTTGTCGTACCCCGCCGTGATGGGCTGGTCGATGCGCTGCCCCGCGCTCCCGTTCGGGGCGAAGCCCTCCACGATCTGGCCCAGCGCCTCGCGGCCCGCCGCGGCGGGCACGGCCTGCGCCCCGTCGGGCGTCGAGGCGACGTGCAGGGTCTGCGTGGGGAAGGCGAACTCGATCCCCAGATCCTCCGCCAGCCGCATGATGTCGAGGTTGAGCACGTGGCGCGTGCGCAGCTCGGCGTTCCAGTCGGGCGCGTTGATGAAGCAGTACACGAGCACGTCCAGCGAGGACGGCCCGAACCCGTGGAACTCGACGATGTAGTAGTCCTTGCGCATCCCCGGGTTCGCGCGGATGAGCGCCCGTACACCCTCCACGAAGGCCTGCACCTGGTCGGTGGTGGTGTGGTACGCCAGCCCCAGCGTCGTCTTGTAGCGCCGCCACTGCCGCAACCCCATGTTGTCGACGTGCGTATCGACGATGCGCGCGTTGGGCACCGTGACCACGGAGTTGTAGAAGGTGCGCACGCGCGAGGAGCGGAAGCCCACGTGCTCGACGGTCCCCTCGATGTTGCCCAGCACCACCCAGTCCCCCACCTGGAAGGGCCGGTCGGCGAAGATGGTGACCCCCCCGAGCAGGTTCTTGAAGGTGTCCTGCGCGGCCAGCGCGACCGCCAGTCCGCCAAGGCCCAGCCCCGCTATCAGGGATGTCACGTTCACGCCCAGGTTCCCCAGCACGAACAGCCCGCCGATCAGCACCACGAGGCCCTTCATCGCCGTGTTGAGGATCGGCACGAGCTGGTCGTCGAAGCGGCTCTCCGTCTCTGCCGCGCGGCGCTCGAGCACGTCCGTGAGGATGTCGACCGCGCGGAAGCCGAGCAGCACGACGGCGCCGGCGGCAAACAGCGTGGCAATCTGGTCGACGACGTTCTCCACCGTCGCGCTGAACTCCAGGAGGGGGAATCCCAGCACCACCGTGATGGCCACCATCAGGGCCCAGAGCGCGCGCCCCAGCCGCTCCCGCTCCTGGTGCCAGAACGCGCGCTCGTCCTCGGGCGCCCGCGCGTGCACAAACAGTTTCAGGCCCTGCGTGAGGACCACCTGCGCGACCACCGCCACCGCCACCAGCACCCCGATGCCGATGAACTGCTCGATCTCGATCCCGATGTACGTATCCTTGAACCAGTCCGGCACCAGGAAGAGCCCCACGCGATCCTCCACTGGGGCTAGCCTACCATTTGCTAAGGCGCACAAGCACCTTCGTCAGTCCATACCAGAGCCCCAACAGCCAGGAGCCACAAGATGCCCCACCGCCCCTTCGTCCAACTCGCCTACCACGTCCCCGATATCTTCGAGGCGGCCGAGCGCTGGGCCGCCGAACGCGGCGCCGGCCCCTTCTACATCAACGAGCACATCCCGGTGGAGAAAGCCATCTACCGGGGCCAGCCAGGCGAGTTCGACCACTCCTCCGCCTACGGCCAGCTGGGCTCCGTCATGCTCGAGCTCGTCCAGCAGAACAACGACGGCCCCTCCGGTATCCGCGACATGTACGCGCCCCACGAGCAGGGCATCCACCACTGCGCCACCATCGTCCCCGATTTCGGCGAGGAGCTCGCCCGCTACCGCGACCTCGGCTACACCGTCGCCAACGAGTTCTGGCTCCCCGGAGGCATGCAGTTCGCCTTCATCGATACGGTCGCCGTGTACGGGCACATGGTCGAGGTGTACGAGGGCCAGCCCGGCCTGCTCCAGTTCTACGAGCTGATCGAGGCGGCCGCCGAGGGCTGGGACGGCTCCGACCCCATCCGCTTCGTCTCCGATATGAACCGCTGACGGGCTAGGGCGCCGAGCCCTCCATCACCCATGTCGACATGGGTGAGGCATCGAAGCGGAGGCCTTCGCGGTCGGGTTCCAGGTTCGTGATCGTCAGCGCGAAGGGCTCCAGGTAGTCCGCTTCGCCGTCGACGACGCGGAAGGGCTGGTCGTGCCCGGGGTAGATGATGCCGGCGGCGCTCAGCGCCTTCGCGACGCTCTCCCGCGCCTGCGAGAGCGACCCGAACACGATCGGCGGCTGGCGCGACTCCAGCACCCAGCTCGAGTGGACCGCGTCACCCGAGACGCAGACGGTGCCCGCCTCCGTTTCCGCCAGCAGCCCGATGCTCCCGACCGAGTGCCCCGGCAGCTCGATCACGCGCACCCCCGGCGCCACCTCGTCCCCCTCGACGACCTCCTGGATGGGGTGCGTCTCCAGCGCGAGCCCCGTCCACGGCGGCGTCGCCCAGTCGTTCTCGTGGGGCGCGCTCGCGTAGGCCCGTTCGCGCGGGTGGAGGAGCAGCGGGGCTGCGGTGAAGCGGTCGAAGTTCTGGGCGTGGTCCCAGTGCGCGTGCGTGAGCACCACGGCGTCGATGTTGGCCTCGGTCAGGCCGCGTTCCTGCAGCGCCGCGCCCAGCTCCCGCCGCCGCCCCACGTGCCCGGGGTCGACCAGGATCAGGCGGCCCTCCGATTCGACCAGCGTCACTGAGCAGAACCCGGGACTCCCCTTGTTGGTCCGGAACGAAAATCCATCCAGCAGAACATCAACGGTGGCCATGGGCGGAGCTTACGCCCCCGCCCCCCGTGGGGGGTAGAATCGGCCCCGTGCGGTCCTGCACCGCATGGAGGTAGTCCATGAGTCGCGAACAGCTCGTCGAGATAGCCCGCCGCGAGGTCGACAACCTCGCCGCCGATCGCATCGATCTGGCCGAGGATGTCTACAAGATTCCCACGAGCGCCTACTACGACCTCGACCGCTGGAACCTCGAGGTCGAGCGCATCTTCAAGCGGCTCCCGCTCGCCCTGGGCTTCTCCTGCGAGATGCCCGAGCCCGGCGACTACCGCTCCCTCGAGGTCTGCGGCGTGCCCGTGCTCATGGCCCGCGATATCGACGGCGAGGCCCGCGCTTTCGTCAACATGTGCAGCCACCGCGGCGCCATCGTCGTCGATGAAGGCGCGGGCAACTCGCGCGGCTTCCGCTGCCCCTACCACGCCTGGAGCTACGACCTGAAGGGCGACCTCGTCTCCATCTTCGATTCCGACAATTTCGGCGATGTGGACAAGTCCTGCTACGGCCTCACCGCCCTCCCCACCGCCGAGCGCGCCGGCCTCATCTGGGTGACCCTCAACCCGAACTCCGATGTCGACATCGACCTCTTCCTTGCCGGCTACGACGAGGCGCTCGGCCACCTCGGGTTCTCCGACTGCCACGTGATCGGCCGCCAGAACCTCGATGGGCCCAACTGGAAGGTCGCCTACGACGGGTACCGCGACCTCTACCACATCCCCATCCTCCACCGGAACAGCTTCGGGCCGGACTCCGCTTACCAGCCCGACTACTACTCCTGGGGCTCACATGTGCGCATGGTCTCGCCCACGCGCTTCGCGAGGGTGGCCGACCTGCCCGAGGACCAGTGGGAGATGGAAGACCTGACTCCCGGCGTCTGGACCATCTTCCCCAACATCTCCATCGCCGGCGGGCGCGGTGGCGCCGCCTACGACGGACAGGGCACGTCCCCCTACATGGTCTCCCAGATGTTCCCCGGCCGGACGCCCGAGGAGTCCGTCACCATCCAGAACTTCCTCCTCCCCGAGGAGCCCAACCCCGACGAGCAGGAGCGGTACGACGACATCATGAAGATGTACTTCGATGTCGTCGGCGATGAGGACTACTACACCGGCTTCCGCGTGCAGCGGGCGCTCAAGACCGGGGCGAAGGACCACTCCCTCTTCGGCAGGAACGAGGGCGGCGGCCAGATGTTCCACAAGTGGGTGCAGGCCCTCATCGATACGGACGACGAGAACCTGAACGCCCTCCTCGAGCGCGGCGTCGAGGTCTAGCCGCGCGCCCCTGGCGGGCTCGCGGTACTGGTCCGCTCACCAGCAGGCGACGGTCCTGCTGGTCGTCACGCCGCAGGTTTGGACGGAGCCGGCGCTCACCGAACGGAACTGCTCCGCGGGCGGCCCCTCGCCCGGCGCGTCCCGTCCCCAGCAGGCGACCGACTGATCCGGCCTCACGCCGCACGCGTGGATCCTCCCCGCGCTGATGGAGGTGAAGGCGCCCCCGGGTGGTGTCGCCTGACCAGCGCCGTCGGCCCCCCAGCACACCGCGGACCGGTCGGCCTGCACTCCGCAGGTGAACTGTGTGCCGGCGCTGATGGAGTCGAACGTCCCCCGGGGCGGCGTGGACTGACCAAGGTCGTCGGCCCCCCAACACGCGACCGAACCGTCGCTCCTGATGGCGCAGGCATGGGCTTCCCCCACGCTGACCGCGCTGAATGCTCCATCGGGGGGACCGGTGCGGGAAAAGCTCGTGCCCCAGCAGTGCAGTGCGCCCTCGCCCGTGACCCCGCATGCGTAGTCGATGCCCGCGCTAATCGAGACGAACCCGTTGCCCCGCGGTGCAATCCAGGGCTTGCCGTCACTGCCCCAGCAGATGACGGAGCCCTCGGGTGTCAGGCCGCAGGCATGGTGCCGCCCGACACTGATCGAGACGAGCTCCGCGTCGGGGGGCTCGCCGACAGGTCCCACGCAGACAACCGCCCCGCCGGCCAGGACACATCCGCTCTCGTGCGACACGCTAATCGAGGTGACACCCTCGAGGTTCTTCCAGGGGTGGCCCTGGTTCCGGAGGCAGGAGGCGATCGCGACACTCGCAAACACTCCGATCGCCACGGCGATCACGGCCAGGGCGACTCCCCATCCAACGCCCCACTCCCGTTCGTCCTTGCGCGGACCGCGGCGCCTCTGGCTCCCTCGCCGAACGATGACGGCACTACCCTCCCGGCCGACGCCCTTCCTCGTCTCACGCCGAGGATACAGAGGCACGTGCCTCTTCCGCCCTTCCCGCACTGGTAGGCTTGCCCCCGCGAGCGAGGCTCGCGGGGGTTGTGCCATGAAGGGCTCCGAATACATCGCGAAGAGCTGGCTCGCCTACGGCGTGGACGCCATCTTCCTCGTGCCCACCAACCTCTTCGACTCCCTCGTGATGCTCGAAGGGACCGGTGTCCGCCGCATCCTCAGCCACGGCGAGAAGGCCGCCGCCTACATGGCCGATGGCTACGCCAAGGCGGCCGGCCGCCCCGGCATCGTCATCAGCCAGGGCGGGCCCGGCGCGACCAACCTCGCCGCCGGCCTGGCCGAGCCCTGGCAGGCCTCCACGCCCGTCATCGCCTTCACCGGCGCCCGCTCCGGGGCCGCGGCCTACAAGAACGCCTACCAGGACGTCCGCGCCCACTTCGAGAGCGTCACCAAGTTCAGCGCCGACGTGACCCGCACGGAGCGCCTCGCCGACCTCATCCCCCAGGCCTTCCGCGAGGCCACCAGCGGCGACCCCCGTCCCGTCCACCTCGCCATCGCCGCCGAGGCCGAGGCGGGCGAGGCCGACCTCCCCGAACCCACCGGCGACCCCCGCTACGCCACCTGCCCCGCCACGCGCCCCGAGCCCCCCGCCGAGGGCGTCGACGAAGCGCTCGCCCTCCTCCGTGAGGCCGAGCGCCCGGTGATCATCGCCGGCGGGGGCGTCATGACTTCGGGCGCCTGGCCCGAGCTGATCGAGCTCGCGGAGAAGCTCAACATCCCCGTCGCCACCTCGCTCTCGGGCAAGGGCGCGATCAACGAGAACCACCCGCTCGCCGTCGGCGTGCTCGGTTCCTACGCGCGCAAGTCCGCCAACGAGATCGTGGCCAACGCCGACCTCGCCCTCATCGTGGGGACGCGCACCGGCAGCCAGAGCACCAACGGCTGGACCCTCCCCTCCCGCGAGGCGGACATCATCCACGTCAACGTCAATCCCTCGGAGCTGGGCCGCAACTACCCCGCCAACACGAAGGTCGCCGTCGCCGCCGACGCGAAGACTGCCCTCGGGAGCATCGTCGCGGCCGCCGGCGACACCGTGCGCCCGCCGGGCGAGTGGGTCGCCGAGGTGCAGCGCATCGTGCGGAACTGGTGGGAGGGCAAGGAGCCCCTGCTCGCCTCCGGCGACGCTCCCATCCGCCCCGAGCGCCTCTGCCGCGAGCTGACCGAGACGCTCCCCTCGGACGCGATCATCGTGGCCGATACGGGCTACGCGGCCGCCTGGGCGGGCGCCTTCGTGGAGCTGCGCCAGCCGGGGAAGCGCTTCCTCCGCTGCGAGGGCTCGCTCGGCTGGGCGCTTCCCGCCTCCATCGGGGCGAAGGCCGCCGCCGGCGACACGCCCGTCATCTGCTTCACCGGCGATGGCGGCTTCTGGTACCACCTGGGCGAGCTTGAGACCGCCGTCCGCTACGGCCTCAACGTCGTCTACGTCGTCCTCAACAACCACGCCCTCGCCTTCGATACGCACATCCTCGACTTCCGCTTCGACAGCAAGGCGTACGAGCTCGCCGAGTTCGGCGATGTCGACTTCTCCGCCGTCGCCCGCGCCATCGGCTGCGAGGGCGTGCGCATCACCGACCCCTCCCGCCTGCGGGCCGCCATCGAGGACGGCCTCGCCAGCCCCCGCCCCACCGTCATCGACGTCGTCATCGACCACGACGCCGTCGCCCCCGTGACCGCCTACGACCGCGCCGGTCGCCGCGAGCGGATGGTGGTCGACGACCTCGACGAGATCGTCACCAGCCGCGCGGGCGGCCCTTCGCCCCAGTGACGGGTCTGCCCATCCTTCCCTCCCGCCGGCCCCTCGCCGCGCGGTTCCTGCCCTCGCGCTACTACTACGGCTGGTACGTCGTCGTGGGGGTGGCCCTCGTCATGCTCTGCGGCATCGGCGTGGGCTACTACGGTCTCGCGGTCTTCCTGAAACCCCTGCAGCAGGCCCACGGCTGGTCGAACGCCAGCGTCAGCGGCGCCACCGCCCTCTACTTCGTGATCTCCGGAGTCTCGGCGGCGGCCGTGGGCCCCTCCATCGACCGGCGTGGTCCCATGCTGTTCCTCACCATCGGCGTGGTGCTCACCGCCGTCATGGTGGGGTGCATCGGATTCGTCGAAGAGCTCTGGCAGCTCTATGCGGTGTACGTGATCCTCGCCGCTGCCTTCGGCATGGCCGGCGGCGTGTCGACGAACGTCATCATGGCGCGCTGGTTCATTCGCCGGCGGGCGCGCGCCATGAGCATCTCCGCCACCGGTGTGTCCTCGGCGGGCGTGATGCTGCCGCCCCTCGGGGCCTGGCTGATCGGCGCAGGCGGGCTCGAGCTCACGACTCCCGTCATCGCCGCCTTCACCATTGTCGTGGGTCTGCCCGTCATCTTCCTGGTGCTCGTCTGGGATCCCAGCCAGATGCGGCTCCCGCCCGACGGCGCCGTACCCGCTTCCGGCCCGCCGCCCTCCGCCTCCCTCAGCGAGGAGGTCCAGACGCGCCGCTGGACGCTCGCGCAGGCCATGCGCACCCTCTCGTTCTGGGCGCTGGCGGTGGCCTTCGTCCTCGTGCTGCTGGCGCAGACCGGCTACCTCATCCACGAGATCGCCTTCCTCGAGGATCGCACCGGCTCGCGCACGGCCGCTTCGCTGGCTCTCAGCTTCGGCGCCATCGGCAGCATCGTCGCCCGCCTCATCATCGGAGGCTTCGCCGACGCGCTGAACAAGCGCCACCTGACGGCCGCGCTCTTCGTCTGGCAGGCCGCTTCCGTGCTCCTCATCACCTTCATCGATACGGCCTTCACCAACTACCTCTTCGCCTTCACCTTCGGCCTCACCATCGGGAACATCTACATGATGCAGTCGCTCCTCACGAGCGAGATCTTCGGCTACGTCTCCTTCGGGGCCGTGTTCGGCATGATCTCGTTCACGAGCCAGGTCAGCAGCGGCGCCGGACCCCTCCTCGTCGGCCTCCTGGAAGAGGCCACCGGGGGCTACGCCACCCCCTTCCTCGTGACCGCCGGCATCACGCTTGCCGCCGCCGTCGTCGTGCTCTTCGCCCGCCCGGTGCGTCCCCTGGAGAAGGCCGACAGCCCCTCCTACCGGCCCTCGTAGAGCCCGTGCGCGCGGATGTAGGCGGCCACCTCCGCGGGCACGTCCCCGCTCTCCTCCCCCTCCCCGATCAGCGACCGCGCCTCGCTCGACGCCATCGACCGGTGCTCCTCGTCGAGCGCCAGCTTCACGATGCGCTCGTCCCAGCGCGACGCCCGCTCCGCCACCCACGCCCCCACCTCCGCGACCGTCACCTCCCCGCGGTTCGCCGCGAGTACCCGGTGCCGCTCGAAGAACGGGTCGAGCTCCACTTCCATCGGACCGGCGTAGTACTGCTCGTCGAAGAGGCGCACGAGCGTGTCGTATCCCAGCACGAAGTCGAAGCTGGCGTCCGGCCACGCCCCCCGCAGCGCCGCCGCCTGGTCGACGATGCGCGCCTGGTTCGCGGCCAGCACCGCCAGCCCCGGGCGCGATTCTCGCGCCGCCAGCAGCATCCCGATGCGGTCCGCCAGCGAGGCGCCCTCGACGCCCTTCGCCACGTTCCGCGTGGTCAGGAGGGCCGCGCCCCCCGACACGCCCTCCACCCCCTGCGCGAGGTCGAGCAGGCGCAGGTGCGCGCGCGTGGGCGGGTTGAAGGCCGAGGGGAGCACCGCCCAGCCGCCCCGCAGCTCCGCCTCCGGGTCGAAGCGCGCGGCCGCCGGGGCCTCCTCGGCCGCGAGCGCCGCCAGCCGCTCCGCGAGCGTTCCCTCCATCCCGCGATTCTAGGCGCTCGCGGCCGTTCACCCGGCCGCCCCTTGCCTCCCCGCCCCGCGCCCCCATAGCGTGGCGACCATGCCGGTTCCCCGGACGCCGCTGGCCGTGCTGCTCGTCGGCGTCATTGGGATCTCCTGGGCGGCCATCTTCGTGCGGCTCGCCGGGGAGGCGCCCGCCCTCACGATCGCCGCCTACCGGCTCCTCATCGCCGCCACCATCCTCCTGCTGTTCGTCCTCGTCGCCAGCGCCCGCGGCAGGCTCTCCCTTCCGCCCCGCTCCACCCTGCCCCTCCTGCTCCTCTCCGGCGTCTTCCTCGCCGGTCACTTCTGGAGCTGGTTCGCTTCCCTCGAACGCACCTCCGTCGCCTCCAGCGTCGTCATCGTGGGGCTGCAGCCGCTGCTGGGCGCGCTGATCGCCTACGCCGTGCTCCGAGAGCGACCTACCTCGCGCGAGTACGGCGGCCTCGCCGTCGCCATGGTCGGCCTGGTCTGTATCGCCGCCACCGACCTCGCCCGCGGCATCGAGTTCTTCATCGGCGACCTGCTCGCCCTGCTGGCCGCCCTCTTCGTGGCCGTCTCCCAGACCATCCGCCGCAAGACCCGCGACGACACCGGCGCCCTCCCCTACTCGGCGGTCGTCTACGCCGCCGCCGCGGTCACCCTCTGGATCGCCGTGCTCATCGTGCGCCCCTCGATCGGCGGCTTCGGCGCGGATGCCTGGGCCTTCATCATTCTGCTCGCCCTCATCCCCCAGCTCATCGGGCACACCTCGATCAACTACGCCCTCGGCCACCTGCGCGTCGTGACGGTTGGCCTTGCGATTCTCGGCGAACCCCTCCTCGCCACCCTGTACGCCATCCCCGTGCTCGGCGAGACGCCCCCCGTCGGCGTCCTCATCGGCGGACCGCTGATCGTGGTGGGGGTGGCCGTCGGGCTCAGCGGTTCCGGGTCCCGCGCCCCCGACGCGCCGCCAGCATGAGCGCGGTGAAGTCCGGCGGTGTCTCAATCGCCCGCCGGATGGCCGCCTCGTGCTCGCCGTCGTGCTCCGCCCATGCCCCCAGGTAGGCCCGCAGCGAGAACGAGTGCGGCTCGCCCCAGGTTGTGAGCACTCCCGCCACCCGCACTTCCCGGTCGAGCGCCCCCTGCGAGAGCGCCAGCACCGCCTCCACCGCCCCCTCCCGCGAGGCCTGCATCTTCTCCACCAGCTCCTCGACCGGCTGCCCGGCGACCGCCTCCATGAGCGCCAGCCGCCGCTGTTCCAGCTCCGCCGCGTCCGTGGCGCCTCCCACCCACAGCGCGTCCCCCGGCTGCCCCGCCGCCTCCGCCAGCTCGACGACCATCCCGTCGACGGTCGCCACGTGCCGCAGGTGGTCGAGCGCCGTCCAGCCGTCGTCGGGGGCCTGCCGCCGCCAGAACTCCTCCGGGATGGACTCGATCAGCCCCTCGAGCACGTGCCGTCGCGCCGCCGCCCGCTCGACCAGCGTTCGCACCTCGGGAATCACCGCCATCCCCCGACTCTGCCAGAGCCCCCGCCGCCCCGCGACCTGCCCCTGAGGGGATCGCGGGCTACACTGCCCTCGGTGCGCCTCCTCCTCTTCGACATCGACGGCACCCTCATCGCCAGCGGCGGCGCCGGCCGCGACGCCATCGCCGAGGTCTTCGCCGAGGAGTACGGCCTCTCCGGCCTCGACGGCGTGCAGATCGACGGCCGCACCGATACCGGCATCTTCGCCGACGCCCTCGCGCTGGTCGGGGTGGAACCCACCCCCGAGGCCGTCGACCGCATGACCGACGCCTACCTCTCCCGCCTCCCCGAGGCGCTCCGCACGCATGATGGCCGCGTGCTCGAAGGCGTGGTGGAGCTCCTCGACGCGCTCGAGGGTTCCGGCGCCGTCGTCGGGCTCGCCACCGGGAACGTGGCCCGCGGCGCCGAGCTGAAGCTGCGCTACTACGGCCTCTGGGAGCGCTTCGTCGCGGGCGGCTACGGCGACGTCTCCCCCGACCGCACGAAGGTCCTGGCTGCCGCCGTCGAGGCGATCGCAGAGGCGGGCGGGGTCGAGCCTGCCGCCGCCAGCTCCGTCGTCATTGGCGATACGCCCCGCGATGTCAGCGCGGGGCACGCCGTCGGCGCGAGCGTCCTTGCCGTGGCCACCGGGAACTACGACGAGGCGGCCCTCCGCGAGAGCGGCGCCGACCACGTCCTCCCCGACCTGCGCGACACGCAGGCCGCGCTCGACATCCTGCTCGGCTAGACCCCCAGCGCCCCGATCCGTTCGCGCAGGCCTTCCGCCCGCGCCTGCGCCTGCGCCAGCCGGTCGCGTTCGCCCTGTACGACCGCCTCGGGGGCCCGTTCGAGGAAGCGCTCGTTCGCGAGCTGCTTCTCGAGCCGCGTGATCTGCCCCTCCGCCTCCGCCAGCTCCCCCTCGAGCCGCTCGCGCTCGGCAGCCAGGTCCACCTCGGGCAGGGCCAGCGCCACCTCGGTGTCGCCCACGCGCGCGAAGGCGAACTCGCCCGGGGGCAGTTCCGCGTCCGCGTCCGTCACCTGCGGCTCCACCCGCGAGGTGAAAGCCGTCGCCGCGGCCGTCTCGCGCAGGGCCCCGGCGTGCTCACCCGCCCGCAGGAACACCGCCGGGCGCGATCCCGCCTCGACGCCCTTCTCGGCGCGCAGGTTGCGGATGGCGCGGTTCACGTCGATCACGTGGCTCATCGCCGCTTCTGCCCCGGCGTCCCGCCAGACGCCCGCGCTCCTGGGGTACCAGGCCACGATCAGGGCCTCCGCGAGGTCGTCGTCGAGGTGCTCCCGCAGCTTCCCCCACAGCTCCTCCGTCACGAAGGGCATGATCGGGTGCAGCAGGCGCAGGCTGTGGTCGAGGGCGTGCGCGAGGACCGCCGCGGGGCGCTCATCGCCTTCGCGCAGGCGCACTTTGCTCATCTCCACGTACCAGTCCGCCAGCTCGCTCCAGATGAAGTCGTGGATGCGCCGCGCCGCCTCGCCCACCTGGTAGGCCCGCAGCAGCGAATCGACGTCGCCCTCCAGCCCCTCCAGCCGCGAGAGCAGCCAGCGGTCTTCCAGCGTCAGCGACTCGCGGTCGGCGGCGTGTGGGCGCTTCAGCCGCCGCCCTTCGAGCTGCATGAGGACGTAGCGCGCGGTGTTCCACAGCTTGTTCGCGAAGTTGCGGGCCGCGGCCATGCGGTCCTCGGTGTACTTCATGTCCTGCCCGAGGGTGCCCATCGTCAGCAGCGCGAAGCGGAACGCGTCCGCCCCGTACTCGCCCGCCGCCACGAGCGGGTTCACCACGTTCCCGCGCGACTTCGTCATCTTCACGCCGTTGGCGTCGCGGATGAGGCCGTGGAAGATGACCGTGCGGAAGGGGATGTCCCCGTCGGGGGCGTGCTCGCGCATGTTGTAGAGGCCGAACAACACCATCCGGGCGCACCAGAAGAACATGATGTCGTAGCCCATCTGCATGTCGGTCGTGGGGTAGAAGTAGCGCAGGTCCTCGGTGTCGTCGGGCCACCCAAGGTCCGAGTGGGGGGCCAGCGCCGAGGAGAACCAGGTGTCGAGCACGTCCTCCTCCTGCCGGATGTCTGTCTTCCCGCACGCCGAGCAGGTGTCGGGGTCGTCGACCGCCACCGTCATCGCCCCGCAGTCGCAGTACCAGACGGGGATCTGGTGCCCCCACCAGAGCTGGCGGCTGATGCACCAGTCGCGCAGGTTGTCGGTCCAGTTCAGGAACGTCGTGGCCATGCGCCCCGGCACCACGCGGATGCGCTCCTCGCGGATGGCCGCGCTCGCGGCGCTCGCCAGCGAGACGCCGGGCGCGTACTCCTTGTTCACCGCCACCCACCACTGTTCGCTCGGCAGCGGCTCAATCACGTCGTCGCAGCGCTCGCAGCGGCCGACGCTGTGCGTGTACGGCTCCGTTTTCTCGAGGAAGCCGCCGTCCTCCAGGTCGCGCACGATCGCCGCCCGCGCCTCGTCGACGGTCATCCCCTCGTAGGGGCCCGCCTCGTCGTTCATGCGCCCGTCCTCGTCGATCGCCACGATCGCGTCGAGGTCGTGCCGCTGGCCGATGTCCCAGTCGAGGGGGTCGTGGCCGGGGGTGACCTTCAGGGCGCCCGTGCCGAACTCCGGCTCGATCGCGTCGTCCGCCACGACGGGCAGCTCGCGACCCATGATGGGCAGCAGCACCGTGCGCCCGATGCGGTCCTCGTAGCGCTCGTCCTCGGGGTGAACCGCCACGCCCGTGTCCGCCACCATCGTCTCGGGGCGAACCGTCGCCACGGTCACGGCGTCGGGCAGGGCCATGCCGCCCTCGCCCACGACCGGGTAGCGCACGTAGTAGAGCTGCGCCTCTTCCTGCTCGTACTCGACCTCGAGGTCGCTGATCGCCGTGCTGCAGCGTGGACACCAGTTGTTCATCCGCAGCCCGCGGTAGATGAGCCCGTCGTTGTAGAGGTTCACGAAGGTCGTGCGCACCGCCCGCACGATGTGGGGGTCGAGGGTGAAGGTGTCGCGGCTCCAGTCGGCGCTGGCGCCAAGCTTGCGGTGCTGCTCGTAGATGCGCGGGCGCAGCTGCCGCACCCACTGCCAGACGCGCGCCTCGAAGCCCTCGCGGCCGAGGTCGTGCCGGGAGAGCCCTTCCTTCGCCAGCTCCCGCTCCATCACGTTCTGGGTGGCGATGCCCGCGTGGTCCTCGCCGGGCAGCCAGAGCGTGGGTTCGCCCTGCATCCGGTGCCAGCGCACGAGCGTGTCCGTGAGCGCATCCTCGAGCCCGTGGCCGAGGTGCAGCTCGCCCGTCACGTTCGGGGGCGGCATGACGATGCTGTAGGGCGCCTCGCCCGGTACGACCTTCGCGCGGAAGTAGTCGCCTTCCTCCCAGAAGGCGTAGATGCGGTCTTCCACGGCGCCCGGCTCATAGGCCGAGGCAAGCCGCGTGCTGGCAGGCGCGTCGGTCATCGGGATTCCCTCATCGATGTGGAAACGCCGCCCCTCGGCGGCGCTTCCGAAAAGTGTAGCAGCCGATCCCGCAACGCTTGCGACTGACGTACATACGTTCTACTATGGTTTGCGACTCGTGAGTGCGGGCGACGGCAGCAAGCGCTATATTCGCCGGAGAGTCGCACTTGCGTCTTTGTGCTCGGAGGGAAATGGCATGGCGTCTGAGAGCTTGGACAGGTTGATTGAAGCGGCACGGAAGATCGAGATGAGTGACGCAGATCGGGAAGAGCAGAGGCGGAGCTTCGCCTTCGGCAACGCCAACATTGAGAACCCGCGTGTGACTCGCGAGTTGGTTGACAGAGTCGCGGACAGGATGGCCCATGAGCAACGGCCAGCGGCGCAGGACTAGGCTCCACGACCTCGGCGACCTGCCCGAGCTGACCGACGAGCAGATTGCAGAACGCGAAGCTCAGAATGTCCTTCGGCAGCATGACCGCCTGACGGAACTGATCGCAGAAGCTGTCCGTGATGGAGCCCCTCGCTTTCGGTTGAGGCCCTCGCTCTTCGGTGAACTCCAGGCTATTGCTATCGATGGGCTGGAGCTCTCGCCAGGTACCTATCGGACGGTGCCGGTCACGATTGAGGGAAGCGGGCATCAACCGCCACCTCCCAGAGATGTTGCACGGCTCGTGGATGACTTGTGCGACTACGTCAATGACAACTGGGAAGGCGCCACGGCGCTGCACCTTGGCGCCTACGCGATGTGGAGGACTAACTGGATACATCCGTTCGTGAACGGAAACGGGAGAACATCGCGAGCCGTCTCCTACCTCGTGTTCGCTGCCAAAATGGGCCATGCCCTTGCCGGCTATCCCACAATCCCGGACCTCATCGCACGGGATAAGCAGCCCTACTACCGCGCTCTTGAGGCTGCCGACCATGCTGCCGATGAAGGGATAGTGGACGTAGCGGAGATGGAACGCCTTCTCGAGCACCACCTGGCGACGCAGCTCCTCGCGGTACTGCAGCGAGCCCGAGGGACTGGCGACGAACCCTAGAGGCGTCGTCCTTGCTGGCCTCTGTGGGAGCCGAGGACGACGGTCGGTCTGGTGGCCACCACGAGGGCACTTCCAACCGATCCCGCAACGCTTGAGCGGAGAGGTCAGGCGTCGACCAGCCGGATGACCACCTCGGCGACGTTCGCCATCACACCCGGCAGGTTGGCCTCGAGCTCGGTGATGATGTCCCCTTCGGCCATGTCGGAGATGCCCCGCACCTCCAGGTAGGCCACCCCCGAGAAGAGCGCCGCCCGGGCCCCGCCCGCCCCCTCGAACGCCACCGCCGGCGCCTCCGTGCGGGCATGGACCGCCTCTTTGCGGACACGGCTGAAGATGCCCTCGTCGCCGCTCGCAATGGGGGCGAAGTGCACGCGGAAGGAACCGTCCACCTCGTCCAGCGCACTCGCCAGCACGGCGAGGTGCTCACGGGAGCCGTCGAAGTGCGGGGGCGCCGGGCCGAGTACGCTCGAGTGAAAATCGTGCTCGACCGTGGCCGTCCCGATGACCACGTCCCCCACCCGTACCGCCCCGGTGAGACCGCCCGCGATCCCGGCGCAGACCACCAGCGAGACCTCGGGCAGGTGGTCCAGCAGGTGCTGTGTCCGCACGCCGAACTGGACCTTCCCGAAGCCGCCCTCCGCCAGCACGACCCCGGCTGCCGCGTACTCCCGCATGGACACCCGACCCGTGTCGCGCAGCACGGGGCTCCCCCAGCGCTCGTCGAAGGCGCCGGCAAGCGCCTCGAACTCGGCCGTAATCGGTGCGACCACCAGGACCGTCACGGTGCGACCGCCGTCCAGCGCGCGTCCTGCTCCAGCCAGCGGTTCATGACGGCGCCTCCGGGATGGCCAGGTTGGGCCCAGCCTCGCGAATGGTCGCCGGCTGGGGTAATTCGCCTGGTGGAAGGATAGGATGGTTGGCGTCTGGGGGTGAACGCCAGCGTGCAAGACTTGCGTGTCTGTGCGGGCTGCGGCCGGGAGTTCGCCGCCAGCCTGGAAGTGTGCCCCCACTGTGGCGGGACCCCGGCCGATCCCTCCCCGTCTCCCCCTGGCCCCGACGGGGATGTCGATGTGGCGGCCCTTGCCCGGCAGGTCAGCGAGCTCGCCACTCGGCTCGCTCAGATTGAAACACTGATAGTTGACCTGCTCGTCCCTCCCCCCGAGGAGGCCGGGGAGAGTTGGCGACCGCCCCGGCTTCCGCCGCGTCGGGCTGCATCGGAGGCGACCGCGGAAGAGCCGGTCGCTCCCGCCCCGCCAGCAGCCACCTCCCCTGCACGCCCCACCGCCACACCTCCCGACATGGAGCCGGCAGAGGCTACGCGCTCTTCCTCCAGGGAGGCGGAACCGGCCGCTGCCCCCGACCCCATACCGTTCCTGCAGGCCACCTCCGCAACGGGGGAGCAGGCCGATGGTCCCCCTCGTCGACGTCCCCCCGTCCGGGAGCGGACACCACTCGACTGGGAGCGTGCCCTGGGCCGCAACTGGTTTGCCATCATCGGCGCCGTGGCCCTGGCCATCGGCGCCGGCTTCTTCCTCAAGTTGGCCTTCGATAACGAGTGGATTAGCCCCACGGGGCGCGTAATCCTGGGGGTCGTGGCGGGCCTCATCATGGTCGGCCTGGCCGAGTACGCCGCCAGGCGCGCGCCGCCCTGGGCCCAGGCGGTGGGGGGTGGCGGGGTCGCGATCCTCTACCTGGCGATCTACGCCTCGTTCGGCTTCTACGACCTGATCCCCCTTGTCCCCGCGGTGATCCTGCTCGGCCTGGTCGTCGGCCTGGGGTGGTTCCTGGCCATCAGGTACGACTCGAGGATCGTCGCCTTCCTGGCCCTGTTCGGAGCGTTCCTGACGCCGCTGCTGCTGGGCGAGGAACTCTCCGACCGCCTCCCCGTGGGCCTGGCCTACCTGCTGATCATCGACGTGGGCATCGTGGCCGTGGCCAGCCTTCGTCGGTGGCGCTGGTACACCCTCACGGGCATGGCCGCCTCCTACCTCCTGTTCGCGGGTGTGTATGCCGGCAGCCCCATGGATGCCCCCATCACCGCCCAGCTCGGCCTGTCGGGCGTGTTCCTCATCTTCCTGGGCGCCACCACCCTCCACAACATCGTCTGGCGCCGCGAACCCAACCAGTTCGACATGACCCTGGTCATGGTGAACGCCTTTGCCTTCTTCGGCCTCACCTTCGCCGTTCTGTGGGACGACTACGAAGCGTGGTTCGGGCTGATCGCCCTGCTCCTGGCGGGCGTCCACGGGATCGTCGCCCTTGACGCGCACAGCAGGCCGGGTGTCTCCCGCGTGGTGCCGCTCCAGCTCGGCGGGGTCGCCCTCGTCTTCCTGACCGTGGCCGCCCCGCTGCAGTTCACGGGCGAGTGGATAGCGGTGGCGTGGACGGCCGAGGCCGTCGTCCTCGTGGGGCTGGGAAGGCTCACCGGGAGCTGGCAGGCCCGCGCCGCCGGGCTGCTCGTGCTCGCTTGTGCGGTGCTGCGCATCCTCATCGTCGAAACCCCTTCGATAGAGGTCGCGGAGTTCACGCCGGTGCTGAACGGCAGGTTCCTCGCATTCGCCTTTGGCATCGGGGCGCTCTACGCGGCGGCGTGGCTGTATCGCCGGCCGGAGGGATCGCCCCGCGCCATCGCGACGGTCGAGACGCACGCCTCGACCGTGCTTGTGGGGCTTGCCCAGCTCCTCACGCTCTGGCTCTTCAGCGCTGAAGCCATCAGCTACTTCGACCACCAGGAGGTGGGGACGTTCGGCGGCGACCGCCCCCAGGACGGGCTCCTCCACGCCCTCACCATCATCTGGGCCCTGTACGGCATCGCCATGATGGCCGTGGCCCGGTGGCGGTTGGCCCGGCTCCTCGCCTTCGGTGGCGCGGCGGTGGTCCTTGCCGCCGCGGTCAAGCTCCTCCTGGTCGACACGCTTCTCATCGGAGTCCCGGAGGAGCCTCACCTGATCGTCCTTAACCACTACTTCCTCTCGTTCGTGGCGGTTATGGCCGGCATCGCGACGGCCGCCCTCCTGGAGCGTCGCTCGAAGGTCTTTTCCGCGCGGTTCGACATCCCTGGCCTGGTGCTGCTGGTGATCGTGGCCAATGGGATCGCGGCATGGGTGTTCACCGCCGAGGTCGTGCGCTTCTTCGAGCACCGCGAGCTCGTGCAGGGCGGCGACTTCGAGGCGGCCATGCACCTCACGCTGACCCTCATGTGGACGGTTCACGCCGCGCTTGTGATCGCGGCGGGCATCTTGCGCCGCTCACGAGCGCTGCGCATCACCGGGATCGTCATGCTCGCGGTCCCGGTGGCCAAGCTGTTCGTCTTCGATGTGTTCCTGCTCGAGCACGTCTACCGTGTCGGCGCGTTCAGTGTCCTGGGACTGCTCCTGCTGGCCATGGGGCTGGCCTACCAGCGCTACAGCGAGGCCGTGAAGGGTCTCTTCTTCGACGACCGGCCACCCACCGGTGGCGCCGGACCGGGCGGGCTGGAGTAGGGCGATCTGGCCTCAGAGCGCCCCCAGCCGCCGCGCCGCCTCCGCCAGTGTCTCGTCCGACTTCGAGAAGGTGAAGCGCACGAACCGCGACCCCGCCTCCTGGTCGTGGTAGAAGCTGGAGCCGGGCACCGGCGCCACCCCCGCCCGCTCGATCAGGTTCAGCGCGAAAGCCGTGTCGTCGCCGTCGAAGCCGAGGTCGCCGAAGTCCGCCATCACGTAGTACGCCCCTTCCGGCTTGTGGCAGACGAACCCCGCCTCCCGCAGCGCGATGACGAGCCGGTCGCGCTTCCCCTGGTACATGGCCCGCAGCTCCGGGTAGTACGACTCGCCCTGCTCCAGCGCGACGGCCGCCGCCTGCTGCAGCGGCGCGGGCGCCCCCACCGTCAGGAAGTCGTGCACCTTGCGCACGGCCTCGCTCAGGTGCGGCGGCGCGACCACGTACCCCAGCCGCCACCCCGTCACGCTGAACGTCTTCGAGAGCCCGCTGATGGTCACGGTCCGGTCGTACATCCCCGGCAGCGTCGCCATGGGCAGGTGCTCGTGCTCATCGAAGAGGATGTGCTCGTAGATCTCGTCCGTGAAGCAGAGGGTGTCGAACTCCTGGCAGAGGGCCGCGATCTGTCCCAGCTCCTCCCGGTCGAACACCTTGCCGCTCGGGTTGTTCGGCGAGTTCACGATGATCGCCTTTGTGCGCGGTCCGAACGCGGCCCGCAGCTCGTCCGGGTCGAAGACGAAGTCGAGTCCCCGCAGGGTCACGAACTTCAGGGTCGCGCCGCTCATGGCCGCGTCGGGCACGTAGTTCTCGTAGAAGGGCTCGAAGACGATGACCTCGTCCCCCGGCTCCACGAAGGCGAGCATCGCCGCCATCATCGCCTCGGTCGCCCCGCAGGTGACGGTCACCTCGCGCTCGGGGTCGATGTCGAGTCCGTAGTGGCTCCGCACCTTGTCCGCGATCGCCGTCCGCAGGCGGGGGTCGCCCCAGGTGATCGCGTACTGGTTCACGTCCGCCTCGATCGCCTCGATGGCGGCCCGCTTCACGAACGCGGGGGCGGGGAAGTCGGGGTAGCCCTGCGCCAGGTTGATGGCGTCGTGCAGGAAGGCCAGCCGCGTCATCTCGCGGATGACCGACTCGGAGAACACCGCCGTCCGCGAGGCGACCAGGGAACGCTGGGGCATGCGCGCGATTCTACGGTCGCCCCGCGAACGCGCTCTCGCCTAGCCGCAACGTATCCTCAAAGTCCGCCACAGGAGGCAGCGCATGAGCGCCGAAGACCGGTTGGCCGCCGCCGAAGCCGCTACCGATGCGAGGGTGCCGCACCAGGTGGCGCTGGCCATCATGGATGGCGCCAGCCCCATCCGTGCCTTCCGTGACCAACAGGGACTCACGCTCCGGGAGCTGTCGGAGCGATCCGGAGTCGCCGCGAGCTATCTCTCGGAGATTGAGCATGGGCGGAAGCCCGGCTCGGTCGCAGCCCTGACCCGCGTCGCTGAGACGCTGGGGGTGTCGATTGATGCCCTGGTAGGCGTCCAGGCCTAACCGAGATAGCGCTCTTCGCTAGCCGTCCAGCTCCCGCAGGAGCACCACCGGGATCGTCCGGGTCGTGCGCGCCTCGTGCCCGACGTAGTGCGGCGAGGCCGCCTTGAACCGGTCGTAGAGGCGCTGCCGGTCCTCCTCCGGAGCGGGCTCGGCCAGCATGGCCCGCTTCCTGCCCCGCGTCTCCACGACCACCTCGGGGTTGGCCACGCAGTTGTGGTACCAGGCGGGATGGCGGGGGCTTCCCCAGAGCGAGGCGGGGATCGCCAGACGCCCGCCGTCCTCGAGATAGAGCAGGGCCGAGGTCCGCCGCTTCCCGGTGCGGGCGCCCGTGGTCGTCAGCAGGAGCACGGGCAGGTCGAACTTCCCCAGCAGCCTCCCCCCGGTCAGCCGGAACACGAACGTGTGGAACGGCGTGAACAGCTTCAGGAAGAGCAGCTGGAGCGTCAGCATCAGCGATTCGGCCCCCGGTTCATCGGGTACGGCTGCCAGCGGCTCAGGTTGGTGCGCGGCAGGACCTCGGGGTTGACCGCGCTGCGCGGCCAGCGGCCCTGCAACGCCGTCGCGATCTCGCGGCCCGTGCGCCGGCGCGTCTCCGGCATCATCCGTGCCGTCGCCGAGGCGATGTGCGGGGTCACGATGACGTTGTCCATGTGCAGCAGCGGGTTCTCCGGATTCGTCGGCTCGACCTCGAACACGTCCAGCCCAGCCCCCGCGATCTCGCCGTCCTCCAGCGCCGCGATGAGCGCCGCCTCGTCGACGGTCGGGCCGCGCCCGTTGTTCACGAAGATGGCCGAGGACTTCATCGCGGCGAAGTGCTCCGCCTTCATCAGGGGGCGCGTTTCCGCGTTCAGGGGGGCGTGCATCGAAACGTAGTCGGCCCGCTCCAGCATCTCCATGAAGCCGACGGGCTCGACGCCTTCCGCCGTCATCGTCAGCTCACTGACGTAGGGGTCGTAGGCGATCACGTGTAGCCCGAAGGGCTGGCAGCGCCGGGCCACGGCCCGCGCGATGTTCCCGAACGAGATCAGCCCCACCGTCTGGCCCCAGAACCGGGGCACCTCGCTGAAGACGGGGCGCGCCTCGCGCCACTTGCCCTCGCGCATCAGGCGGTCCATCAGCTTCAGCCGGCGGGCGGCGGCGAACATCAGGGAGATCGTGTGGTCGGCCACTTCCTCGACGAAGATGTCGGGCACGTTCGTGACCACGATGCCCTTCTCCGTCGCCGCGTCCACGTCGACCGTGTCCGCGCCGACGCTGCTGAGGCCGATCACGACGCACTTGTCGAGCCCCTCAATGATCTCGGCGGTTATGCGCCGGCCGGGCGCGATGACGGCGTCGGCGTTGCGCGCCGCCTCGGCGAACTCGGCGTCCGTCTCCGCCGGTATCTCGAGGATGGTCGCGCCGATGGGGTCGAGCGCCTCGCGCTCGTAGCGGAAGTCGCCCATGCCTCGTCCCTGGCGTGCCTGCGCGGCGACCACGTAGCCGCCTGACTCGTTCGTCATGCTCTCGCTCCTGCTGTCTGGGTGCGCGCGATTCTCACGCCCGCGCTCGGGCCTGTCTACGTCGCCGCGGGAATGGGAGGGGTCAGGCCGGGACCGGGACGCCCGCGCGCACCGCCGGGACCGCCGCGCTTCGGAAGAACCCGACGACCGCCCCGCCCTGCAGCAGGCTCGAGATGTAGACCGCGCCCTCGGGCACCCGGTCCGTCACGGTCGCGGGGGCGCGCAGGGTGTGCTCGCCGTCGGTCAGCTCGATCTCGTCCTCGTTGCTGATGCCGAGCCGCTCGGCGTCCTCTTCGCTCACCTGGATGTGGTCGTAGCGGTGGAGCTGCTCCGCCTCGGGGTGTCGCAGCGCGGCCGCGTCGACGGCCGTGTACTGGTCGCGACCGGTGATGATGCGGAGGCCCTCGCCGCTCGCCGCGGCGTCTGCCACGGGCGCGGTCGAGCCCTGCCCGGAGGGCGCGACCTCGAGCCGCACGCCCTCGCCGATGATGAGGTCGGCGGCGGGCTGGTAGGCGGGAGTCTCGTTGGCGATGGCGGCCAGCACGGTCTCCGGGTTGGCGGGAACGTCGACGCCGAGCGCGCCTGCGAGCGCGGAGAGCGCCGCGAAGCAGGTCACGGCCTCGCCTTCCGGCGCAATCGCCGGCTCAAGCCGCTGCACGCGGAAGTCGCCCTGCGTGTACGTGCCCCGCGAGGCGTAGGAGCGCCCCTCGGCGAGCACCGCCGTCGCGCGCTTCGCCGTCTCGTGCGCGACGTTGTCGATGACGACGAGCGCATCGAGCCCTTCCAGCGCGGCCGCCGCGCCCGGCAGGCGCATCGTGGGGTCGTCGCGCACGACGACGAGGCCGGTCAGCCCTTCGAGCGGGTTGTCGCCGCCCTCGACGGCCACGCCCACGTCGAGCAGGCCGTGCGTGTTCACTTCCGGGGGTGCGACCACGAGGTGGTCGGAGGCCGCCTCGCCGTGGAGGGCCACCGCGAGGTTCGCCGCCCCGCCCGCCATCGCCCCCGCGATGGCCGGGGACACCGGGTTCGGGGCGCAGACGACGATGGCGCCTTCGCTCGCGCGCAGGGCCTCCGCCGCCGCAGCGATGTCGCCGCTTGCGTCGTCGCCCGCAACGGCGCTCGCGAGGGCGGCAGCGGCCTGCCCCTCCTCGCCCGCGGCGGGACGAATCCAGTGGGTGGCGAAGTCGACCAGCTCGCTGCGAAGCGCGCCGATGACGACCAGCGTCGCCTTCTCGTGCGCGACCGCGTCCTTGATGCGGACGCTGAGGACGTTGTGGCTCTCTTCGAGGTCGTCGGCGACCACGACGATCGCCTTCGCCTTCGGGATGCGGGTCATGTCCGTGGCCATGCGCCAGGTGCCCAGCCGCGCTTCCAGCGCGTCCTTCGCGGCCCGCACCACGGGCCCGAGGGGGCTGTCGGCGGTCGTGCCGAAGGCGCCGCCGGCGATGAGGCGGGCCAGGTAGGCCTCCTCGTTCGTGACGGTGCCGCCTACGAGCACGCCCACGCGACCCTTGCCGGCGGCCTCGCGGAGGGCGCTCGCCGCCTCGGCGGCCGCGTCATCGAGCGTGGCCGGCGCCTGGATCACGCCGCGCTTCACGAGGTGGCGCGAGAGCCGCTCGCGCGGCTTCAGGGAGTCATAGTGGTAGCGCCCGCGCACGCAGATCTGGTCGCCCGCGAACTCGTTCCCGGGGCCGGGCCGCACGATCACGCCGCGCCCTTCGCGCGAGCCGAGGCTGATGCTGCACCCGACCGCGCACGAGTCGCAGGTCGTCGTCGTCCAGGTGTCCGGCTTCGCCACCCACTTGTTGGGGTGCTCCATGAGGGCCGCCGTCGGGCAGACATCGATGCAGGCGCCGCTGAAGTCGCAGTTGCTGTCGTGGATGGCGCCGCCCGCCCCGAAGGTGATCTGCAGGTCGAACCCGCGCCCTCCGAGCGTGATCGCGCTGGTGTGCCGCTTCTCCTCGCAGACGCGCTGGCAGCGGGTGCAGATGATGCACATCTGCGGGTCGAACTCCATGTACGGGTTCGCCCGGTCGGCCGGCGGCTGCGGCGCCTGGTAGTAGGTGCGCTCCTCGCCCACCCAGGGCTCGTAGCCCGACATGCCGACCATCTCGCAGGTCGCCTGGAGCTCGCAGCGGTAGTTCTTCGAGCAGGTCAGGCAGCGATGCGTGACCACGTCGTCGCGCAGGCAGATATCGCCCGGGTGGCAGTGCTCGCGCCGGTGGCAGGTGAGGCAGCGTTCGCTGTGGTTGGAAATGAGCACCGAGAGGACGGCGCGGCGCCCCTCCTGCACCTCGTCGGTGTCGGTGCGGACGACCATCCCGTCCTGGACGACGCTCGTGCAGGCGAGCTGCAGCCCCGGGGGCCCCTCGATATCGACCAGGCAGGTGCGGCAGCCGGCGTACGGCTTAAGGCCGTCCACGTAGCAGAGGTTGGACATGTAGATGCCGTTGTTCTTCAGAACCTCGACGAGGGGCGCCCCCTCGGGCGCCTCGATCGTGCTGCCGTTCGCGGTGATCGTCGCCATCGTCTAGAGCCGGTGGAAGTCGGCGTCGGGATCCGGCGCCTCCATCCCGTTCGGGTAGGTGTTGTCGTTGCGCTTCAGGAACGACTGCGCCATCCGGGTCAGCGCGTGCTTGTCGCGGTACATCTCGTCGAAGTTCGTGACTGCGTCATCGAGGGGTCCGCCCGGCTGGATGGCCTCGTAGGGGCACGCCTCCGTACAGAGCCCGCAGTACATGCAGATGCGGAAGTCGATCTCGTAGCGGTCGATGTTGCGGCGGCCCTCGGCGTCCTGGCTGGTCGCCACCAGGATGCAGCCGTCGGGGCAGGCCTGGGCGCAGGTGCTGCAGCCCGTGCAGCGCTCCTCGAACCAGAGCAGGTTCGTGCGTGCGTAGACCGGGACCGGTCGTGAGACCTCCGGGTACTCCAGCGTCGTGACGGGCTTGAACAGCTGTCGCAGGGTCAGCCCCATCCCGCGCGCGATGCCCGTGCCGTAGGCCATCCGATCCTCCTGGAGAAGCGCGCCGATCGTAGCCCCCCCGCCTCGTGATGACAATCACGAACCCCGGCGCGAGCGGGTACACTCCGCGCGTCAATCACCCCACGGAGGCGAGACATGCTCTTCGAGCTGCGTCAGTACCGCATCAAGCCGGGCCAGCAGGCGGCCTGGGTCGAGTTCATGGAAGACATCATCATCCCCTTCCAGCAGTCGAAGGGCATGGTCATCCTCGGCAGCTTCACCGACGAGGAAGACGAGACCGTTTACATCTGGATGCGCCGCTTCCGCGACGAGGCCGAGCGCGAGGCCCAGTACGAGGCCGTGTACCAGAGCGACGAGTGGAAGAACGAGATCGGCCCGAAGATCCCGGAGATGATGGAGCGCGAAGGCATCGTCGTGCGCCGCCTCAACGCCACCCCCCACTCCGCCATCCAGTAGGGGGCGGACTGCTACCCTAGAGGTCGGAGCGACCGGATGGATGTGAAGGAAGCAGTCCGGACTTCCCGAGAGTATGTCGCCGAGCTGTTCGGCGATGAAGACATCTCGGAAGTTCGGCTTGAAGAGGTCGTCATTGAGGACACCACCGGTGAATGGTGTGTCACTATCGGCTTCAACCGCCGCGCTTCCGGACCGGCCGACACCCTGGGTGAGCGCCTGGCGTTGAACCTGCAACGGGAACGGACCTACAAGGTCGTTCGGCTCGATCGCAGGGGTGAGGTCAGATCCGTGACCGATCGCGCGCTTCCAGCCCTGAATGCCTAGTGCCGCCAGAGGCCTACTTCATCGATGCCAACCTGCTCGTGCTCTTCGCCACCGGAAGAGTCGACAGGGGTCTCATTGCCAGGCACAGGCGCCTGCGGGCCTACACGGCCGCCGACTACGACGTGCTGGCTTCGGTCGTAGCTCCAGCAAAGCGGCTCCTCGTGACTCCCAACACTCTTACCGAGGCGTCCAACCTCCTGGCCCAGCATCGGGAGCCCGAGCGCTCCGACCTGTTGGAAGGCCTCCGGTTTCTCATTGAGGAGAGTGAGGAGGTTGTGCTAGCCAGCGCGACTGCCGCCGAGAACCCAGACTTCGTTCGACTCGGCCTGACAGATGCGGTGCTGCTAGAGGTGGTTACTCCGGATGCCCCGTTGCTTACCGTCGACCTCGACCTCTACATGGCCGCTTCCGCCAGGGACGCCGAGTCGGCGGTCAATTTCACCTATCTCCGAGACTTGTAGCCTCCACCTCCTCCCCTCACACCAGCTCCTCCGGCGTCAGCACGGCGATCGTCGCTTCGCGGTCCTCGGTGTCGAGCGCGACCGTGGCGTAGCCCTCGTGGCGGTCGAGGATGTGCAGGCTCTGGATGTTGATGCCGGCATCGCGGAAGCGCGCCGCCACCCTCGCCAGCGCCCCCGGCTCGTCCAGGAGCCGGATCAGAATCGCTTCGTCTGTCACCGCGCGGTACCCCGCGTTCACGAGGCAGCGGAGGGCGCGGTCGTGGTCCCCCTCCTCCGTCGAGAGCGAGACCAGCCCCGTCTCCCCGGCCCCCTCCGTGTTGATCGCGACGAGGTTCACGTCCGCCTGTGCGAGCGTCTCCGTGATGCCGGCGATCACGCCCACCTTGTTCTGAACCGCCACCGTAATCCGCTTCACTGAAGCCTCCTCATGTCCGGGTGGAGCTACCGCGCTGCCGCGCAGGCCTCCACGATCTCGTCGACCATGTCTCGGGTAACGTGCGGCATCGTGATGACGTGGGCGATGTCGCCCAGTGGCGCCAGCTGCCACGCCTGCACGATCTCCTCCGCGGGCCTGGGGAAGACGACCGTCACCGAGTTGCGGTTGCGCCACGCCGGAATGCCTCGCTCGTTGAAGCGCTCGACCGCATACGCCGCCACGTCGAGCATGCCGGCCACGAGCGTTCGCAGGCCATCGAGGCCGTAGTGCTCGAGGGCGTACCAGAGGATCAGCGGCGTGAACCCGTTGCGCGAGCCGGGCAGGGTCGTGTCGAGCGTGCCCACGTACTCGACCGAGCGGGCCACCGCGTTCACGTACTCGCGCTTCGTCAGGACCACGCCGCAGGGCAGGGGCGCGCCGATGAGCTTGTGTCCGCTCAGGGAGGCGCTGTCGATGCCTGCGTCGAACCCGAACGGCTGGGGGTCGTCGACGAACGGCAGGATGAGGCCGCTCAGGGCCGCGTCGGCGTGGATGTAGCGATTCGTGATGGCCAGGTCCTCGAGGATGGCGTTCACCCGCCCGAGGTCGTCGACGGCGCCCTTCATGGTCGTGCCGATGTTCGCCATGATGACGACGGGCGTGTCGCGGTGGATGCGCACGGTCTCGTGCAGGTCGTCGTAGTCGAGCTCGCCGTTCTCCTGGCTCTTGATCATGATGTTGCGCATATTCAGCACGCTCAGGTTCTTGAGCACGCTGTAGTGGGTGTCCTGCGAGAAGTAGACGATGCCGTTCGGGTGCAGCTTGCGGGCCAGGTAGAGCCCGTACATGTTCCCCTCGGTGCCCCCCGAGGTGACGTACCCCCACGCCGACTCCCCCGGCAGACGCATGAGGTCGGCGAACGTGGCCACGACCTCGCGTTCGAACGAGCGCGTGTTGATCTGGTAGTTGCTCTCGTGGAAGGGGTCCCCGACGTTGTTGAGCGAGTAGCGCAGGAACGGCGTCAGGGCGGAGTAATCGTAGACGAGATTGGCGGGGTAGCCCGCCTGCTGCTGGGTGGCCTCCTCCAGGGTCTCCTGGAGCGCGTCGAGGCGGGCGCGCGTCCTGGGACGCGGAGCCTCCATCCCTCGGGATGCGTGCTCCCCGGATGCGCCTGGTGGCGGGGCCATCGGCCTAGAGCCGCCGCAGCTTCGTGAAGCTCTTCAACTCCCGCGGCGGGTCCAGCGTGCGGCCCACGATGCTGAACGACACCTCGCCCACGTAGATGTCGCCGTGCGAGTCCACGGCCACGCCGTGGGGGGCGATGAACTGACCGGGCCCCTCGCCCTCCTCCTCGTCCCCGAAGCGCGCCAGCAGGTCGCCGCCGCGGTTGAGGATGCTCACGCGGTGCCCCAGTCCCGGACACCCCTCCATGCCGCCCATCCCGTTCAGTTCCCCGATGTACACGTTCCCGTCGGGGCCGATCACCATGCCGTCGGGCCGGTGGATGTTGTTCCACATCTCGATGAAGTTGCCCTCCGAGTCGAACACCTGCACGCGGTGGGCCTCGCGATCCGCCACGTAGACCCGCTCCTCCTCGTCGATCGCCACGTTGTGCGGGCGGATGAATTGCCCCGCGTCGATGCCCGGGCCGCCCCACGAGAGGATGTGCTCGCCGTCGGCGGTGTAACGATGCACGTTCGAGTTGCCGTACCCGTCCGTGATGTAGAGGTCGCCACTGACGGGCGAGACGGCCGCGTGCGTGGGTCGGTTGAAGGGAGCGCCGCTCCAGATCGGAGCCGGGTCGCCGCCCAGCGTCAGCAGCAGCTCCCCCTCCTGCGACCACTTCGTGATCGAGTGCGTGCCGTCGTCGACGCACCACACCGCCTCATCCGCCCCGATGAACATCCCGTGCGTGCGCGCGTCGAACGTGCCCCGTCCGAAGCTGCGCAGGAAGCTCCCCTGCTGGTCGAACACCATCACGGGGTAGTCCGTGTTGCGCGTCAGCAGGAACACCTCGTCGCGCGAATTCACGGCGACACCGGGCGTTTCCCGCAGCGTGACCCCCTCGGGGAGCTGCTCCCAGCCCTCGACTACCTCGTACCGGAAATCGCCATCGCCCAGGGTGACTGCCATCGCTCGACTCCTCCAGCGTGACCGCCGCCGATTGACCCCACCGGTGGACCGATCACAGACTGCGAGCGATGGTAACCGCTCGACAGCCCGCTGGGGATGGCCCCCCTGCCGGGGCTGCGGCTTCCCATCGCTCCCGCACCCTCGCCCCTTCCCTGCGGCGCGCCCTGGGCTGGCCCCGCAGCGGGGTCCTGCTCCTCCTCGCCGCCTACGCCCTCCTCCTTGCCGCCGGCACGCTCGCCCTGCTCGCCCCCGCCGCCTCCACCGCCGGCGCCAGCGCCGCCGATGCCTTCTTCACGACTGCCTCCGCCATCACCCTCACGGGCCTCGTAACCGTGCCCGTGCAGGAGCACTGGACCCTCCTGGGCGAGGGCGTGCTGGCCGCCCTCACGGTTGCCGGGGGGCTCCTCTACCTGGTCGCGGTGACGGTCCTGCTCTGGCTGCTCGGGCGGCGCATGGGCATGAGTGATGCCGGCATGCGGCGCCTCTTCCGGGGCGTCCCCGGGATCGGCGAGGTGTGGGGCGTCGTGCGGACCGTGCTCGCCGCCGCCATCAGCGTGCAGGCGATCGGCGCCCTTGCCCTCTTCCTCGTCATGCTCGCCGCCGATGTCCCCGCCGAGCGCGCCCTCTGGTGGGGGCCGTTCCACGCCGTCAGCGCTTTCAACAACACCGGCTTCTCCCTCGCCGAGGGCGGCTATGCGGCCTTCGCCGACGATGTGCCCGTGCTCGCCGTGACCGGCGCGCTGGCCATGCTCGGCGCCATCGGACCCCTCCCCCTGGCGTTCTACGTTTCGCGCCGCTCCCTCCGCCGCCTGCCCCTCGATGCGCGCCTCATCCTGCTGGCGATGGCGGTCGTGCTCATCGCGGGGGCGGGCGTCCTCCTCTTCGGCGAGTGGACGAACCCGGCCACGCTCGGCGCCGAGCCCGGCTGGCGGCGCCCCTTCCTCGCCCTCTTCGAGTCGTCCGCCCGCACGACCGGCTTCACCACGCTCGATGCCGCCGCCTTCCGCGAGGAGAGCAAGGTGTTCGCCACGGGTCTCATGCTCATCGGGGGCGCGGCCGGGTCCGTCAGCGGCGGCCTCAAGGTCGGGACCGTCGCCGTCCTCTCGATCGGCCTGCTCGGCGCCCTCGCCGGACGCGAACGGCTTTCCCTCTTCGGGCGCGAGCTCCCCGCGTCCGCGTTCCGCCAGTCCCTCGCCATCACCTTCCTCTACGGCGGACTCGTCACCTTCCTCTGCGTGGGCATGATCGCCGCCTCCCGCGCCACACCCCTCGATGCGCTCTTCGAGGGCGTCTCCGCCATCAGCCTCTCGGGCTGGTCTACCGGCCACACGCTCGAGGCGGGCGCCTGGGAGCGCGGCCTCCTCATTGCCGCCATGGCGGTGGGCCGCTTCGGACCCCTCCTCCTCGTCGTCCTGATGGCGCGCGAGCGCCGCCAGCCCGCCACCCGCCACGTCGAGGACAGCATCCGCTTCGGCTAGAAACCCGGCGCTACTCCCAGTCGTAGCCCGCCGACCGCAGGTCCGCGTGCAGGGCCGCGTAGTCCCCCTGGAAGTGGTGACCACCCATCCCCACGCCCCGCGCCGCCTCGATGTTCTCCGCGAGGTCGTCGATGAAGAAGCAGGCCGTTTCCGGCAGCCCGATGCGCTCCGCCGCGAGGTGGTAGATGGCCGGGTCGGGCTTCGCCAGCCCCACCAGGCCCGAGATCACGCGGTCCGTCCAGTTCACGTTGACCCCGTACTGTTCGGTCATCCGCGTGTCCAGGTCCGGCGCCGCGTTGCTGAGCAGCCCGACGCGCACGCCCGCCGCCGCCAGCGCGTTCGCCAGCTCGATGTTCGCGTCGTGCAGGCGGATGGGGCGCGCGTACCACTCGTCGAAGAGGCCCTCGGCGCGGTCGCCGCAGTGCTCCGCCAGCGATGCGATCGCCGCCGCCCGCCAGACCGCGCGGTCGTCGATCTCGCCGGTCTGGAGCGCCCGCCACTCGGCGGTGCCGTAGAGCGCGCGGCGAAGCGCCCGCGCGGGCAGGCCGTTGCGCTCGCAGAAGGCGTCGTACTCGTCCCAGTCCTGGCGGATCAGGACGCCGCCGAAGTCGAACAGGACCGCACGATCGCCGGCCATCGCGGTCCCGCTAGCTCTCCTGGGCGCGCTGGTAGAAGTTCCTGCCCTCGATGGCGGGCCGGAAGACCGCCGGCATGCGCTGGAACATGTCGTCCACGGTCCACGGCTCCTTGCCCTGGATCTGGCGGATCATTTCGGGGGTGTTGAAGAGCGACACCTGGTAGCCCGAGGCGCCGATCACCTGCCCGTTGATCCAGCCCGACTCCGTGCTCGACAGGTACACGACCGGCGGCGCCACGTTGTCGGGCGACATCTCGCGCGCGCGATCCTCGGCCGCTCGCTGCTGGGCGGCGTCGAGCTGGCGCCTGCGGTCCGGCGGAATCGTGTCGCCCATGCGCGTCGCCGCGCCCGGGCTGATCGCGTTCGAGGTCACGCCGTAGCGCCCGAGCGCGTTCGCGCACGAGTAGGTGAGCCCCACGATCCCCAGCTTCGCGGCTGCGTAGTTCGGCTGCCCCGGCGACCCCGAGAGGCCCGAGACCGAGGTGAAGTTGATCAGGCGGTAGTCGCCCTTGCGCTCCGATCGCCAGTAGATGGAGGCGTACTTGGAGGTGTTGAACGTGCCCTTCAGGTGGACCGCGATGACCGCATCCCACTCGGCCTCGCTCATGTTGAAGATCATGCGGTCGCGCAGGATGCCGGCCACGTTGCAGAGGATGTCGAGCGATCCGTACTCGTTCAGCGCCGTGCGGATGATCTGCTCCGAGGCGTCGTAGTCGGCGACGTCGTCGAAGTTGGCGACGGCGGTGCCGCCCGCCGCCTCGATCTCGCGCACGACCTCGCGCGCGGGCGCGTCGTCCGCGCCCTCGCCGTCGACGCTGCCGCCGAGGTCGTTGACGACCACGGCCGCGCCCTCGGACGCCATCAGCTTCGCGATGGAGGCGCCGATGCCGCGCCCCGCGCCCGTCACGATCGCCACGCGATCCTTCAATCGATCCGCCATTGGATGCTCCTCTGCCCTGCTGGTTCTTGGTCTCGGGCGCTCACGGCCCGTGTGTTCACAAAGCCGCCTCATTCTGCCACCCGCCCCCGAAGGCGCGAGCGCCGCGCCCGCCCGCCCCTCCCCGCGTGGCAGAATGGCCCTCCCCATGAGCAGTGACGGTCCCCACGACGACAAGCACCGCCCCTACGACCGCGACAGCGTCGACCACGTCCTCACGACGACCCGCTCCGTGCGCCGCCGCCTCGACTTCGACCGCCCTGTGGAGCCCGAGGTCATCGAGGAGTGCATCGGCATCGCCATCCAGGCCGCCCCCGGCGGCGGCGAGGCGCGCCGCTGGCACTTCATGGTCGTCACCGACGAGGCCAAGCGCGACGTCATCGGAGGCCTCTACCGCGAGGGCTTCTACAAGTTCGCCGGGGCCCGCCCCATGCGCCCCGTCATCGCCTACCTGGCCGATAACATCCACCGCTGCCCCGCCCTCATCATCCCCTGCATCGAGGGCCGCGCCGAGAACGACGGCCAGGGCGCCCAGGCCAGCCTCTACGGCCAGATCCTGCCCGCCGCCTGGTCCCTGCAGATGGCCCTCCGCACGCGCGGCCTGGGCACCGCCTGGACGGGCATCCACCTGCAGTACGCGAACGAGGTCGCCGAGCTCCTCGCTATCCCCGACACCATCAGCCAGGCGACCCTCTTCCCCGTCGCCTACTTCACCGGCGACGACAACTTCAAGCAGGTCGAGCGCCCGCCCGTCTCCGAGGTCATCCACTGGGACGCCTGGGGCTCCCGCGACAAGCCCATCGCCTGAGGCCCTAGCCGCCCGCCACCTCGGCCACGAAGCGCGCCGCCTCCCGTGCCGCCTCCGCCAGGTGCTCCGCCTCCGTCCGCCCCGAGGCCTTGCGCGGCTTGAGCCCGTGGTCGCCATCGACGAGCCAGTGGACCCGCACCGAGTCCGAAAGCGCGTACCCCGCCACCTCCTCCCGCCGCCCGAACGTGTCGCGCTCGCCCTGCAGGATGAGCACGGGCGTGCCGATCGCCTCGAGGTGGGCCGTGCGCAGCCGCTCCGGCTTCCCCGGCGGATGGAACGGGTAGCCCAGGCAGACCACCCCCGCGACGCCCGCCTCCTCCGCCACCATGCTCGCGATGCGCCCGCCCATCGACTTCCCCCCGATGACCAGCCCTTCCGCCCCCAGGTCGTCGATAACCTCCCGCCAGGTCGCCTCCAGCTTGCGCGATGGGTTGGGCCCCGGGCGCTTCCCGCTGATGCGGCGCTCGGCCATGTAGGGGAACTCGAAGCGCACGGTGCGCACGCCCTCCTCCGCCAGCAGCCCCGCCATGCGCTCCATCCAGGGGTGATCCATGGGCGCCCCCGCCCCGTGCGCGAGCACGAGCGTGGGCGCATCCTCCGGCCCCTCGATCAGGTAGCGGCCGTGCACCTCCGCTGCCATCGGTGGGCTCGGCCTACTCGACCACCCGCCACTGCACGAGCGTGTACGGCTCGTCGCCGTCGTCGCGGTCCTCGAAGACCGCCTCGACCTCCGCGCCGATGACCACGTCCTGCGTGCGGTCGCCGAGCAGGTTTCCGGCCATGCGCACGTTGCCCGCGTCGGGCAGCTCCACGAGCACGACGATGTAGGGCGTCCCCTCCCGCAGCGCCGGGTGGACCGGGTGCCAGACCCGCTCCCAGCTATAGATGATCCCGCGCCCCGAGACCTTCGTGTACCCCAGGTCGTACGAGTGGCACTGGTGGCAGATCCACTCCGGCCCCCACTGGAAGCCGTCGCAGGCGCGGCACTGCTGCACCACCAGCTCGTGGCGCTTCGCCGCTTCCCAGAACTCCGCCCCCAGTCCATCGACCGCGGGGGCGGGGCGGGGCAGGCCCTCCGGCAGGTAGCTCCGCGTCTCGGCGCTCATGCGTCCACCCCCCGGTCGGCGGCCAGGATGAGGTTGCTCACCGGCTGCACCATCGGCCCCGACGTCACCATCGAGACGTTTACGTCCGGCACCTGGCAGGTCGATTCGCCCCGAACCTGGCGCACGGCTTCGTGCACCAGCTCGAGGCCGTGCATGTAGCACTCCGCGAGGTTGCCCCCGCTCGTGTTGAGCGGCAGCTTCCCGTCCGGCGCCGAGAAGTTCTCCAGCGTGAAGAAATCGTTGACCTCGTCCGGTTCGCAGAAGCCGTGCTCGACCATGCTCATGAGCACGCCGCCGGTGAAGTTCTCGTAGCTCTGGAGCACGTCCACGTCCTCCGGACCCACGCCCGCCATGCCGTACAGGCGCGGCGCCAGCGTCTTGAAGTTCGAGGTCGCGTAGTCGGGGGCGTTGTGCGCCGTCGCCGCCTGCCGGTAGTCCGAGCCCTGGGCCGCGCTCAGGACCCAGGCCGGCTTCTGCTTCATGTCCTTCGCGCGCTCCGCGCTGGTCACGATCAGGGCCGCCGCGCCGTCGTTCTCCTGGCAGCAGTCGAAGAGGTGGAAGGGCTCCACGATCATGCGCGAGTTGTCGTACATCTCCTCGGTCAGCTCGCGGCCGTACATCACCGCCCGCGGGTTCGACTGGGCGTGCCGGTAGGAGGCCATCGAGATGGCCCGCAGCGCGCTCTGCTCCGCCCCGTGCTCGTACATGAAGCGACGGATCCGCATCGCGAACGACTGCGCCGGCGAGAGCAGCCCGTAGGGCGCCGTGAACGCCATCGCGCCCGGCGCCAGGGGAATCTGCGCGCCCTGGCCGAAGCGCCCGAACTGGCCCTGCGCCAGCCCGCGGTACACCACGACGTACTTCGAGTACCCCGCGACCACCGCCGCGATCGCGTTCGCTACCGCTCCTGACCCACCACCGCCGCCTCCCCCCCAGAACATGTTGCTGAAGGTGAGATCGCGCGTGCCGAGGGCCGTCGCCAGCCGGGGCGGGTCGTTGCGGTCGTTCGAGTAGGCGGCGAAGCCGTCGATCTCGCGCACGTCGATGCCGGCGTCATCGGCGGCGAGCTGGATCGCGTCGAGCACCAGCTTGAACTCGGGGTCGGGCGACTGCCCCCGCTTGTAGTAGGTGGTCTCGCCGATGCCCACGATGGCGGTCTTGCCGCGCATGGTGGCGTCCTCCGTCATGGCTGCCTCCGGGCGTTCACAGGGTATGGGCTCATCGTACACGTCACCCCTGTACGGGGCCGCGTACGATCCCCTACGACCGACCCCGGCGTTCGCTCCGGGGCGCTGCCAGCGAAGGGAATCCCATGGACCGCTACGTCGACCCCACCGAGCAGCTCGTCACCGAGATCTTCGTGCGGGACATCGGGGTGTCGACGGCGTTCTACCGGCGGCTGGGGTTCGAGGTCACGCGGGACGACGGCGACTTCGTCGAGCTCGCCTGGGAGGGCCACCTGCTCTTCCTGGATGAGCGGCCGGACATGGGTCCCGTGCCCGAGACCGTGCAGGCCAACGTCCGCGTGATGGTTCCCGACGTCGATCGATTCTGGGAACTGGCGGCGGAGATGGGCGCGCGCGTCCTCGCCCCCATCCAGGACAAGTCCTACGGCCTCCGCGACTTCGCCATCGCCGACCCCGACGGCTTCGCCGTGCGGTTCGCGAGCCGGCTCGAGGGCCAGGCGTGAGGCCGGGAGGACTCCCATGCCCGAGGTGACCCGCTGCGAGTGGGTCGGCGACGACCCCCTCATGCGGCAGTACCACGACCAGGAGTGGGGCGTCCCCACGCACGGCGACCGTGCCCTCTTCGAGCTGCTTGTGCTCGAGGGGGCGCAGGCGGGACTCTCGTGGCGCACGGTCCTGCACCGTCGCGAGGGGTACCGCGCCGCCTTCCACGGCTTCGATATCGCCGCCGTCGCCGCGTACACGGACACCGACCGCGAACGGCTCCGTGCCGACGCGGGCATCATCCGCAACCGCGCCAAGATCGATGCTGCCATCGCCGGGGCCCGCGCGACGCTGGTGGTCCAGGAGGAGCACGGCTCGCTCGACGCCTTCCTCTGGTCGTTCGTCGGCGGGGAGCCCCGGCGCAACGCCTTCCCCGCTCTCGCCGACCTCCCCGCCCAGACGGACGAGTCGCGCGCCATGAGCAAGGCCCTGAAGGGCTACGGTTTCTCCTTCGTGGGGCCGACCATCTGCTACGCCTTCATGCAGTCCGCCGGCCTGGTGAACGACCACGTCACCGGCTGTTTCCGCTACGGGCAGGCCTGAGGGCTCGGGCAGGTGCTACGTGGCCACCACCCGGTAGCGGGTTGCGTCCAGGGACTCCATCACGTCCGCGATGCCGGCCGGCATCCGCTCCACCCCCTCCGTCCCCCGCGGCGCGCCGTACCGCTCCTCGAGCGACGCCACCCGCGCGTCGAGCACGTCCTGGTCGCCCCACTGCTCGAACCAGCAGATCTGCCCCGGGATGTCCTCGCGTTCGTGGGCGATGTGCGTGACGTTCCCGGGGAACTCCTGGCCGGTACGGCTCAGGTCGACCGCGATTTCGCGCAGCGCCTCCTCCCGGCCCGGCTTCGCCTGCGCGATGGCCCACGCCGTGATCGACGCCTCGTACCAGTCGCGGTCGGGGTTGATGTGGTTCCGCAGCAGGTCGTAGCCAAGCTGCTCCCGGCGCTGGATCGACGTGTACAGCCGCGACCCCTGCGGCCCCTCGGGCCCGCCCGCCAGCATCGGCCGGATGCGCTCGACGTGGCGTTCCAGGAGCGGCATCGTCGCCCACTGCTCGTACCAGAGGAAGTCGCGGGGGTCATCCAGGTTCTGCAGGCAGATGTAGATGTCGCAGCCCTCGTCCAGCCGGTTCGAGGTCTCGGTCAGCTCGTTCGCGATGGCGATGAAGCTGTTCTCCCGCCCCGGACGCGCCGTCAGCCCCACGGTCCACGTGATCACCATGTCAGGCCCCCTGCCCGATGTCCGGGCCCTCGAGGATGCCTGCGAGGTCGCCGGGGAAGTCGTCGCCGCGCCCCCGCCGCGTGGCCACCTCGCCGATGTGGTAGTACATGTGCGCGATCATGCGGTACACGAGGTAGCGCAGCGTCGTCGCGGGGAAGTTCCCCCACCCCGGCACGACCGTCTCCGCCAGGTCCGCATCGCTCATTCCCCCCAGGGCTGCCTCGGCGCCGGACCGCACCTCCCGGGCCGCCTCCGCGATGGCCGCCCAGTCGCCGCAGTCCCCGCTGAAGCCGTGCTCCTCCCGCTCCCACGCGAAGGTCGGGTGCGGCTCGCCGCCCCCCAGCAGCACGTTCACGACCAGGTCCGGAAACATCGACAGGTGGTACAGCGTCCACCCGAAGGAGCTCGCCCCGTCCGGGCGCGCCGTCGCCTCCTCCTCCGTCATCTCCGCGTACGCCCGGTCAAGGTCGTTCCACGCCTCGAACAGCATCGGCACCAGCGTCCGTTCGGCCATGCGCCACCCCCCGGTGAGGTGCCGGGAGTGTACGCGCTTGCCCCAAGGGTCGTGCGGAGTGGTATGCTTGGTGCGTGGTAGAGGCAACGAACACCCAGGCTGATACGGACGAGGAACTCACCGACGAGGAGAAGCGCCGCAAGGCTGCGGTGCTCCAGATGCTAGCGGACCGAGATGAGCGTCAGCCGCTTTCGCGCGAGGAGTTCAGGAGGATGCGAGACGAAGGCCGCTGTTGATGCCTGTCGTTGTTGACGCATCCGTCGCCGTTGCCTGGTGTTTTCCTGATGAAGAAGAGCCCGCTGGCCTTGATGCTCTGGCGCTGGGGTTTGTCCGTGAGACGTTGATAGTGCCCGGAATGTTCTGGTACGAGGTCCGCAACGCCCTGTTACGGGCCGAGCGCCGCGGACGCATCGACCGCGAAGGCGCCTCTCGATTCCTGCGGCAACTCGCCACCCTGCGTACCGAGCCAGACTATCAGCACGACGAGGCTGAGACGCTGGCCCTGGCGAGGCGACACACGCTCACGTTCTACGACGCGGCGTATCTTGAGACGGCTAAGCGCCGTCGTCTTGCGTTGGCAACTCTGGACACTGCTCTCGCTACTGCCGCAGCCCTTGAAGGAGTGGCGAACCCCGTCTCGTAAGTCGGATCGAGAGGGAGGTCCTTCCTCGTTCTAGGCGGGCACTAGCCGCCCCCATCCAGGGCCGCCAGCAGGCGCGCCTTGTCCGCCACGAAGTCCGGGTCCGTCACGATGTCGGGGCGGCGCGGACGCGGGTAGTCGACCTCGAAGCGGGCGGCCATGCGCGCCGGACGCGGCGTCATCACGTAGGCGGTGTCCGAGAGGATGAGCGCCTCCTCCACGTCGTGCGTGACGAAGAGGACCGTGCGCGCGTCCGTGGCCCAGACCTCCTGGAGCCACTGGTGCATCTCCCGCCGCGTGATCGCGTCGAGCGCCCCGAACGGTTCGTCCAGCAGGAGCACATGGCGCGGCACGAGGAACGTCCGCAGGAGCGCCAGCCGCTGGCGCATCCCCCCGCTGAGCTGCGAGGGCCACGCGTCCTCGAAGCCGGTCAGCCCGAAGCGTTCCAGCAGGGTCATGGCCTGCTCCCGCGCCTCGTCCTTCCCCACCCCGGCGATCTCCGCGCCCAGCACGGCGTTCCCGATCGCCTTGCGCCAGGGCAGCAGCAGATCCTTCTGCGGCATGTAGGCCGCCAGCCCCGGCTCCCCGACGGTCGAGCGCCCCTCGATGAGCGACTCGCCCGCGTCCGGGACGAGCAGCCCCGCGAGCACCTGCAGGAGCGTGCTCTTGCCGCACCCGCTCGGCCCCACGAGGCTCACGAAGGCGCCCGGCGCCGCCTCCAGGTCCACCCCGTCGAGCACCTCGACGGGGCGGTCGCCCGGAAACGTGTGCCGCAGCCCGCGAATCGCGACGGCCGCCTCGCTCATCGGTCCTCCTACGGCAGGAAGTCGTTCGTGAACGCGTCCTCCACGTCGATCCCCGACTCCGTCAGCCCCGCCTCACGCAGGAACTGCTCGAAGCGGGTCCAGACATCCAGCTCCTGCCGGCCCCAGTTGTCCGGGTCGGAGGTATACAGGTCCGCGAGGTAGGCCGCGCTCGCCTTCACGAGGGCCTCGTCGAGCTCCGGCGCGGCTTCGAGCAGGATCTCGGCTGCTTCCTCCGGGTTCTCCATGGCGAACCGGTAGCCGCGCGCCGTCGCCTCCATGAACGCCTCGACCAGGTCGGGGTCGTCGGCGATGAGGGACTCGCTCGTGATGATCACGGGCGTGTACCAGTCGGGGATGCAGTCCGTGTGGTCGATGAAACGCACGAACGACACGTCCCGGCCCAGCACCTCCGTGTAGCGGATGCCGTCCCACGCGTCGAAGATCCAGACGAAGTCGTAGTCGTCCTGCTCCATCCCGACGACGTAGTCGACGTTGCCGATGATGGCGTACTCGACTGACCCCGGGTCGCCCCCGCCGCACTCGACGAGCGCCGAGATGAGCGCCGTCTCGAGCGGGCCGCCCCAGCCCCCGTAGGTCTTCCCGGCGAGGTCGCCCGGTCCCTCGATGCCCTCTTCGGCGAGGGCGATGAGGCTGGACGTGTTGTGCTCGATGACGGCCGCGATGGAGACCACGGGGATGTCCTGCTCCCGGGCCGGGATCACGTTCTCCTGCACCGAGATGCCGAAGTGCGCGCCTCCCGAGGCGACCGTCTGGTCCACCCCGCCGGCGCCCGGCTCAACGATCTCGACGTTGAGCCCCGCATCCTCGTACCAGCCCTTCGCCTGCGCGATGTAGACGCCCGCGTGGTTCGTGTTCGGCGTCCAGTCGAGCATGAAGGTGACGTCCGTGGGCTCGTCCGGTTCGTCGTCGCCGCATGCGACGACGACGAGCCCCAGGGCCACCAGCAGCAGGGGCAAGAGCAGGTACCGTGCGTTCAGGAATCTCATGAGCCGTTCTCTCCTTGGTCGTTGGCGTACTTCCAGGGCGAGGCCACCCTCGCCAGCAGGTGCACCGCCACGAAGAGGGCGATGCTTAGCAGCGCGATCACGGCGATCGCGACGAAGATCTGGTCGATGCGGAAGGAAGCCTGGGAGCGGATGATGAAGATGCCCAGCCCCTCCTTCGCCGCCACCCACTCCGCGATGACCGCCCCGATGACCGAGTAGGCGGCGGCGATCTTGAGTCCCGCGAAGAACCCCGGGATGGCCGACGGGATGAGCACGTGCCGCAGCTCCTCGAGCCGGCTCGCGCCCATGCTCCGTACCAGCGCCACCATGTCCCGGTCGGCCGAGGCAAGCCCGTCGACGGTGCTCACGACGATCGGGAAGAACCCGACCAGCGCGACCACGATCAGCTTCGACTCCAGCCCGATGCCGACCCAGACCATGAGCAGCGGCGCCAGCACGATGGCGGGCACCGTCTGCGAGGTCACGATGATGGGGTAGAGCACCCGCCGCGCCAGGGGAATGCTCGAGATGACGACCGCGAGCAGCACGCCCCCGGCCGCCGCCGCCAGCAGCCCCAGGATCGCCTCGGTGGCGGTCGCCTGGATGTGGTTCGGCAGGAGGTGGCCCTTGTCGATGAAGGCGTCCCAGATGGCGCTGGGCGCGGGGAGGATGTACGGGCGCGTATCGAGGACCTGCACGAACAGCTCCCAGAGCCCGATGAGCGCCGCAAGCAGCACGAGTGCGGGCGCGTACTCCCAGGCGGCGCCGCCCCATCGCCCGAGCAGCCGCCCTCCGCGCGCGGGAAACGTCCGTGGCAGGGAGGGAGCCTCAGCTGCCATCGCCGGCCTCCCGGAACTTGCCCGTCAGGCTGTCGATGGTCGGCCCGTCGACTTGCGACGTCTGCTCGACCTTGATCACCGTCACGAGCCCCTGCGCGCCCGCGTTCAGGCAGGCCTCGTGCACCTGCCGCATCAGCGGCCAGACCTCGTCGGGCTCTCCCTCGACGGTGGTGCCGAGGGCGCCCACCTCGTACTTCAACCCCGAGCCCTGCACCACGGCAATGGCGGCGTCGATGTGCTTGTAGGGGTCTTCGGGGGTCCCGGCGGGACTCGCCAGGCACTGCAGTTCCACGATCATGCGCACCCTCCTCGCGCGGCCGGGGGCGCCCAATCGGTGCGGAGTCAGGGGGAGAGGTGAAGCCGGTTCAGCGTTTGCCGGACGGGTCGGCGCCCTGCAGGCGCACGCTGGCAGGGCGCCTCTGCGCCGAGCTCCTGGTGCCTGCCGATGCCTTGTTCTTCACGCCGCTTCCCTACGCTCGCATTACCGAGATCAGGTTCCTGGGGTAGTCCTTGCGGATCTCAGCCTTGCGGCCCCCCCGGCGGCAGATTCCGTATCCGGAATTTGCATGTTCCACGCTAGGCGCGGTCTTCCCCTGCGTCAACCGCGCCCCCGGCCTGACCGTGCCGACGCATGGCGGTATACTCGCTTGGCTTTAGCGCATCCATCCTCAGGAGATAACAGGGAGGCCCCAGTGGCAGTAGCCTCAACGACGCTCGAAGGTACCGCTCTCGAGCGCGTGCACAAGCTCACCCAGGTCATTCGCGAAGGCGGCGACGAAGCCCAGAAGCTGCGCCGCCTCCCCGACGAGACGGTCGACATCCTCATCAACGAAGGCATCTTCCGCTTCACCCTCCCGCCCGAGCTGGGCGGCGAGGACGCCAGCTCCATGGAGACCATCGAGGTCCTCGAGGCCATCTCCGCCATCGACGCTTCCGTCGGCTGGAACGTGATGATCGGCTCCGAGATCAACGCCATGGCCGCCGGCGGCATGGACAAGGACCTCGCCAAGGAGGTCTACCTCGATAACCCGCGCGTCATCATGTGCGGCGGCGGTGGCCCCGGCACGATTCCGGGCAAGGCCGTCGAGCAGCCCAACGGCGACTACAAGATCTGGGGCCAGACCACCTTCCAGAGCGGCTGCCACCAGGTCGAGTGGGCCTTCATGTCGTGCCCCATCTACGAAAGCGAAGACGCCGAGGGCCCGATGATGGACGAAGCCACCGGCATGCCGAAGATGAAGATGTTCTTCGTCAACAGGTCCAAGTTCGAGATCGTCGATACCTGGGACGTTGCCGGCCTTCGCGGCTCCGGCAGCCACGACGTCAAGGTCGACGGCGCCATCATCGAGAAGAAGTGGCGCGATGTGGAGCTGGTATCGCTTCCCGCGCACTACCCGAACCCCGTCTTCCGCATCCCCGTGCCCCTGCGCCTTTCCTACAACAAGGCCGCCGTGGCGCTCGGTGTCGGCCGCGGCGCCCTCGACGTGTTCGAGGACCTCGCCCAGAACAAGGTGCCGATGCTCTCCAGCGGCACCCTCCGCGACCGCCCCGTGGCCCAGTACCGCACGGGCGAGGCCGAGGCGACCGTCCAGGCCGCCCGCGCCTTCGTGATGGAGTCCATGCGCGAGGTGGAGGACGAGCTCCACGCCGGCGCCGAGCATCCCAGCGCGGAAATCACGAAGAAGGCGCGGCTCGCCTGCACCTTCGCCGCCAACGCCTGCATGCACGCCGTGGACCTGATCCACAACACCGCCGGCACGACCGGCGCGCGCATGTACAGCCCGCTCGAGCGCAAGCTCCGCGACGCGCACGGCTGCGCCTCCCACCGCTGGGTCGCGCATCCGCTGTACGAGACCATCGGCAAGCTCTACCTGGGCCACGAGCCCGACTTCGAGTTCCAGGGCGCCTAGCCGACCACCCCTCCGCACCCACACAAGAGGCCGGGCCCAGCGCCCGGCCTCTTGTGTAGGTGCGGCGCCGAGTTGAGTGGCCTGGATTACTTGCCAGCGGCTTGAGCGCGGCGTTCAGCGATGAGGTCGTCGACCAGCGAACGCCTCCCCTTCGTGTGCCTGGCCACGAGCTCCTGTGCCCGTCTAATCGCCGTCTCCCGCGTGAGGACGTGAAGGACTCCGTCACGGAGCTGAAGCACCACCGTGTCTCCCCCCTCCAGGCGCAGCGCGCGCCGGAAGTCGGCCGGGATCACGACCCGGCCCTGCCCATCCACCGTTGTCCAGCGAACTCCCACTGCTACCTCACTCCCATTGTGTCACCGCGGCCTACCCGATGACGCCCGCCTCCGCCAGCTCCGCGAGCTCCGCGTCGGCCAGCCCGAGGTCTGCGGTCAGTACCTCGTGGGTGTGCTGACCCAGCTGGGGCGACCCCACCAGCGGCACCTCGCTGGCCGACATCCGTGGCGGCCAGCCCAGCAGCCGCACCTCCCCCAGCACCTCGTGCTCGACCGTCTTTACGAAGCCGCGCTCGTTCAGGTGCGGGTCCTCGTAGATGTCCTGCGTATCGAGCACCGCCCCGCAGGGCACGCCCGCCTCCCCGAGGAGGCGCATGACTTCGCGCTTGTCCCGCTCGCCGGTCCACGCCTCGATCTCCACGGTCAGCGCGTCGCTGTTCTCCCGTCGCGCCGTCGCCGTGGCGAAGCGCTCGTCTTCGCGCAGCTCCGGCCGGCCGATCGCCCCGCAGAAGGCGTCCCACATCCTCGGCGTCACGAGCAGCAGGATGATGTAGTCGTTCGGGCCGCCTGGCGAGCACTGGTACAGGCGCGAGGTCGCCTGCGCGCCCTTGCCCACTCGTGGGGCCGCCGTGCGCCCCCAGTCCGCCCCGCTCGAGATGGCGGTCCGCAGCCAGTAGGTCATCGCCTCCTGCATCGAAATCTCGATCGACTGGCCCTCGCCCGTGCGCAGCCGCTGGATGTAGGCCGCGCAGATGGCGAGCGCCATCTGCACGCCGGTCCCGGAGTCGCCGACGGTGATCCCCGGGCGCAGGGGCGGTCCATCCGGCTCGCCTGTGACCGCCACCGAGCCGCCCGCCGCCTGCGCGATCATGTCGAAGCACTTGTAGCCCGAATACGGCCCCGACAGCCCGAACCCCTTGATGCGCGCGTAGATGATCGCCGGGTTCGCCTCCTTCATCGCCTCGTAGGTCAGGCCGAGCTTCTCCATCACGCCGGGACCGTAGTTCTCCACGAAGACGTCGTACTGGGGCGCCAGCTTCAGGAGGATCTCCCGTCCGCGTGGGTCCTGCAGGTCGAGCGCGAGGCTGCGCTTGTTGCTGTTCCAGTTGACGAAGTAGGGCGAGTTGTCCTGCCCCGTGTAGACCCCCCGCCCGGGGTCGCCCACGCCGGGCCGCTCGATCTTCACCACGTCCGCGCCCAGCCACGCGAGCGCCTGCGTACACGAGGTCCCCGCCTCGTACTGCGTCATGTCGAGGATTCGCACTCCATCCAGCGCCGGCATCAGGTCCTCCCGGGGCGGCGGCCGGGGCCGCCGTTCATCCAGCCGCAGTCTAGAGCGTCGCGCCCCGCAATTTGTGCCCGCTCCCCCCGCTGCCTACCCTGACGCGATGCCCCCGGACCGCGTCCGCATCGACTTCCGCAAGTACCCCGACTCGACGCACTGGCAGTACGACCTCCTCCCCCTCGCCGAGGACGACTACGGCCACTGGCTCTGGGGTCCGCCGGGCACGCGCGCGCAACGGGCCGAGGAACCGGCAATCACCTTCGACTACACGAACGTGAAGCTCGTGAGCCGCGACTGGTGGGCGGCCATGTGGAGCACCACCGGCGAGCCCGAGATCTACGTCGACATCTGCACCCCCGCCGTCTGGAGCGAAGGCCGGGTCACGATGGTCGACCTCGACCTGGACGTGGTCCGCCTCCGCTCGGGGGACATCCACCTCCTCGACGAGGACGAGTTCGCCGAGCACCAGGTCGCCCTCGCCTATCCCCCGGAGCTGATCGAAGGCGCCCTCGCGGCCGCCGAGCGCGTGCGCGCCATGCTCCTCGCTCGCGAGGAGCCCTTCGGTTCGGCCGGCGATGCGCGGCTGGCGGAGGCGCTCGCCCTCCAGGAGGCGCTGCAGCCGCCGGGTTCCTGAGTCGCCCGACCCGCCCGCCGTCGGTGCTACAGTGCCGCCAGCGAAAGGGGGTTCGCGATGCGCGTTGCAGTTCTGGGAGGAAGCGGGTTCATCGGGCCGCGCGTCATGCGCCGCCTCGTCGACCACGGCCACGAAGTCCACTGCATGGACATCGCCCCCGACGCCCCCGCCCTCGACCCCCTGCGCGACCGCGTCACCATCACGCGCGGCGACATCACCCTCATGGACGACGTGGTCGAGGCGCTCGCGCTGAGCAAGCCCGACCGCGTGCTCAACCTCGCCTACGCCCTCGGCGCCGGCGATGCCGACCCCCACCCCCAGGTCCGCCTCAACATCCTCGGCATGGACAACTGCTTCGAGGCCGCCCGCCTCCTCGACATCCGCCGGGTGGTCTACGCCAGCTCGCTCGCCGTCTACGGACCCCAGCGGCTCCACGGCGAGAAGGCCGTGACGGAGGACGACCTCTGCCTCGGCACGGGCATCTATGCCGTCTCGAAGATCTTCAACGAGCACCAGGCCGAGTGGTACAACCGCGCCTTCGACATGGCCATCACGGGCGTGCGCCCGGCCAACATCACCGGCCCCGACAAGCTCCGCGGCTCCATGAACCACGTCCAGTGCCAGGTCCTCCCCGCCCGCGGCGAACCCGCCCGCTTCCCCTACGCCGACACGATGACCCTCCCCCTCCACGTCGACGACATCGCCGAGGTGTTCCTCCGCGTCACGCTCGCCGAGGAGACGCACCACGCCATCTACAACTCCGGGGGGAACTCGGTCAGCCTGGCCGAGCTCGCCGCCATCGTGCGCGACTACCTCCCCGACGCCGACATCGCCTTCGACGAGGACGCAGGCGGGCGCGAGGCCTCGGGCCTCTTCCTGATGGACAACTCGCGTCTCGTCGAGGAGTTCGAGGTCGAGTACGCGCCGTTCCGCGAGCGCGTCCTGCAGACCATCAACGATGTCCGCCGCGCCGAAGGCCTGCCCGAGGTCGGCTAGGGTTCCCGCCGGACCCCAGCGACTTGAAAGCAACAGTTCTGTTGTGTAGGGTGGTATCCGGTGAATGCGGGTGAGTTACGCCGCTGGCTGCGGAAGCAGGGTTGCACTTTCGAGACCCACAAGGGCGGCAGTGGGCATGTCACCGTCCGGCGCGGCAACCGCACCAGCCAGCTTCCCATGCACGGCGGTCGCAAGGAACTGGGACGCGGCCTGGTGGCCAAAGATTAAGAAGGACCCGGGGTTGAAGTGATGCTTGCCTACCCCATTGCGCTCTCAGACGACGACGGTGCTGTTCTGGTGACGTCTCCCGACTTCCCCGAGCTGACCACGTTCGGCGATGACCGCGAGGAAGCGATCGCCCGCGCCGTGGATGCGCTTGAGGAGGCGATCGCCGCCCGCATCCATGGCCGTGACGAGATTCCCGCTCCGTCCAGGGGGAAGACCTACGCCACCCTGCCGACCCTCACCTCGGTCAAGGTGTTGCTCTATCAGGGCATGCGGGAGCAGGGCGTCGGCAAGGCCGAACTTGCCCGTCGCCTGGGCTGGCACATGCCGCAGGTCGACCGCGTGCTCGATGTCGAGCATCACTCCCGCCTGGATCAGATGGACGCGGCCCTTGGCGCAATCGGACGGCGGCTGGACGTGACTGTTCGGTAGTGTGGGAACTGGTACGCCAGAGAGGATTCGAACCTCTGACCTCTACCTCCGCAGGGTAGCGCTCTATCCACTGAGCTACTGGCGCACGTAGCGATTGGTGCCGAAGGTGAGATTTGAACTCACACGCCCGCAAGGGGCACTACGCCCTGAACGTAGCGCGTCTGCCTGTTCCGCCACTTCGGCTCCGCTTTCCATTATCGACCCCGCCCCGCTCCCCTTCAAACCGCGCCCGCCTCGCAGTGGCTATTCCGGCCCCGCCCCCATAGACTCAAAAGGCTTGGGCGGTTAGCTCAGATGGTTAGAGCGCGTCGTTCACACCGACGAGGCCACTGGTTCGAGTCCAGTATCGCCCACCACTTTCTTCCCTGTGGCGGACATCGGGATCCCGGCTGCCCGTCTGTGGGAACGATTGCCGTCCTCGGCGCATAGTAGTTGGCAGCGGACCTCCGTCCCTGCTGCCTGAGGGCCGGGACGGCGCCGGCGACGGTGGTAGGGTTGCGCGCAGCCTTGTGGGGGGAAGCACAGACGTGACACGCGGAGCCAGGCTGAAGCTCGCGGCCCTCGCCGCGCTCGCCTGCGCGATCGCGTTCACCACCGCTCCCGGCCCCACCACCGCCCACGGCGACCATGGCCCCGGCACCATCTCCGTCGATGTGCGCGTCTGGCAGCGGGTCGACAACCCCCTCGAGCTGCACGTGAGCGCCCGCCCCGAGGGCGACCGCTGGGACGCGTTCGGCACCGTCCCCCTCCACCTCGACGACCAGTGCGCCGCCGGCGGCTACCGCTACGACGACGTCCCCTTGCCCGGTGCGAGACTGCGCGTCTGGCAGGACGTCTCCGATAGCTCGATCGTCTACGTGGGCTCCGTTCCAGCGGGCGGCGACTGCGACCTCGCGCACGCTGTGCGGGTACCCGTCGATGACGGGTTCAGCAGGGGCGGGACCTTCCGCTACGGCAACACCACCGTGGACCTGCTCCACCTCGTGCAGGCCGTCACGGTATCGCCGGGCGGCAACGAGGTTCCCCGCCTCGCTGCCCTGACGGTCGCCTTTGCCTTCACCCCCGCCGAGACCGACGGCGCCGCCCTCGTCTCCATCGACCCGCCCACCGAGGGCGCCTTCGCCTGGCTCGACTCGCGCACCCTCCTCTTCCAGCCCGACTACCCCGGCTGGCAGCGCGGCCAGCAGTACCGCGTCGTCATTGACGCCGCAGTGGCCCAGCTCGTTGCCGACCATGTGCACACCTTCGCCGCCGAGGGGCGCCTGCAGGTTGCCTCCGTCATCCCCGGCGATGGCGACGCCGAGGTCCCGGCGACCGCCCAGGTGCTCGTCCAGTTCAACCGCTCGGTCGCGGCCCTCACCGTCCTGCAGGAAGGAACCGGACCCCCGGTCCTGCAGTTCGACCCACCCCTGGAGGGCAAGGGCGAGTGGCTGAACACCTCGCTCTATCGCTTCGTCCCCGCCGCCCTCGAGCCGAGCACGACCTACACCGTGCGCATCCCCGCCGGCCTGACCTCCGCCACCGACGGTGTCCTCGACGCCGACTACACGTGGAGCTTCACCACCGTCTGGCCCGCCGTTACGACCATCGAGCCGCACGAAGGCGCGGTCTTCGTCGAGCCCGACACCGAGGTCCGGGTCACCTTCAGCCAGCCCATGGACCGCGCCTCCGTCGAGGAGGGCGTTGCGCTCCGTGCGAGGGGCGGAGACTCCGTCCCGGTCACGTTCGCGTGGAGCGAGGACTCCGCCGCCGTCACCTTCACCCCCGTGGCGCCGCTGGAGCTGAGCACGGCCTACGAGGTGGTTGTTCCCGCCGGCCTGAGCGGCGCCAACGGCGGCGCGACCCGCGCGGAGCGGTCCTCGTCGTTCACGACCGCCGGCCCGCCCCGCGTCGAGCGCACAAACCCCGGCAATGGGGAGACCGCCGCCAGCCGCTACGGCGTGTACATCACCTACAACAACCCCATGGACCGGGAGTCCTTCAGCGGGCGCATCTCCATCAACGGTGCGGTGGTCGAGGACGACGACTTCCGGGCGTCGGGGCGGTATGTGAGTATTCCGGACGCCCTTGAGTACTCGACCGAGTACACCGTCACCATCGCCGAGGGCGTCCGTGACCGCGGCGGCCGGCTCGCGCCCGCCTACGAGTTCTCCTTCACGACTCGGGACCCCGAACCGCCGCGCCCCGCGCTGAGCATCGACGGGGGCGACTTCGCCCTCTGGCCCGCCCGCGATGCGCCTACCCTGGGGTACCACGCGCAGGTCCTCGACGAGGTCCAGTTCCGGCTCTACCGCCTCTCCGAGGAAGAGGCCGAGACCCTGCTGCGCCGGAACTACATCGATGGATGGGACCGAGAGCGCGGAGAAGGGGTCAGGTTCCTGCCGGAGAGTGATCCCCTGCGCGAGTGGACCGAGACCATCCCCGAGGACCGGCGCGACGAGTGGCGCAGCCACTCAACCCACCTGACGACCGACGGCGAGCCGCTTCCCACCGGCCACTACTTCGTGACCGCCGGCGCCGAGGGTGTCTCGACCAGGAAGCTCGTCCTCAGCGTGGTCGACACCTCCGTCGTGACAAAGCTCGCGAACGACGAGCTGCTCGTCTGGACACTCGACTGGGAGACGGGCGAGCCCCTCGCGGGCGTCGAGGTCCTCGCCGGGTCCGCCGGCGAGCCTCCGTACACGGACGCCGAAAGCGCCACCACGGATGCGGATGGCCTCGCGCGATTCGAGGTCTCCCCGACAGGCGCCTCGTACTGGAGCCCGTACGGGCACTACCTCGTGCGGGTCACGGACGGCGGGCGCAACGGCGTCACCCTCACTTGGTGGGACAGCGGCAGCCATCCCTGGGCCCTGGACGTTCCCACCGCCTCGTCCTTCCCCGCCACGAGGGGCCATTTTTACACCGACCGGCCCATCTACCGTCCCGGCGAGACCGTCTTCTACAAGGGAGTCGTCCGCAGCGAGGACGACGCCTTCTACGAGCTCCCCGGCGAAGGCGCCGCGGTCACGGTCCGCTTCCTCGACGCGAACTACGACGAGTTCGCGACCGCAACGGTCACCCTGACCGACCTCGGGACGTTCAGCGCTGAGCTCGTCCTCCCCGACGACGCTCCCACCGGTACCTACCGGGTCGAACTCGCGCACGAAGCCGGATTCCGCATTACGTCCACGACCTTCACCGTCGCCGAGTTCCGCGTGCCCGAGTTCGAAGTCGAGGTCGAGATCGCGGACACCGACTACGTCTCCGGCGAAACGATGGCGGCGGAGGCCCGCGCGACGTTCTACTTCGGCGGCCCCGTCAAGGACGCGCCCCTCGAATGGACTGCCCGGTCGATCCCGACCTCCATCCGCGTCGAGGGCTACGAGGACTACTCCTTCTCCCACCGCGACTACTGGTGGTACTGGTCTGGCTGGCCCGAGCTGCGCAGCAGTGGCGGGGGCAGTACCGACGCCGACGGCCTGGCCCGCTTCGAGGTCCCGGCCCGGCTCGATGAGGGCGAGGGCACGCAGGAGTTCACCGGCGGCGCCACCGTGACCGACCAGAACGCGCAGGCGATCGCGGCCAGCACCACCGTGACCGTCCACCCCGCCACCTGGTACGCGGGTATCAAGCCCGAGTCCTACATCGCCACCGCGGGCGAACCCGAAACCGTCCACCTCGTCACGGTCGATTACCGCCGCACGATCGCCCCGGAGCGGCCCGTCACCGTTCGCATCTACAGCCGCGCATGGGTCGATCACGAGCCCGTCGATACCGAGGTCGAGGTGCAGTCCGTCACCACCGGCGCGAATGGCGAGGCCACGATCGAGTTCACGCCGCCATCCTCGGGGACCTACCGCCTCGTGGCGGAGTCGACCGACGACGAGGGCCGGATCGCGCGCTCCTCGCGCTTCCTCTGGGTGAGCGGTTACGACTACGCGCCCTGGTTCATACGCGACGACAACGTCATCGAGCTCGTCGCCGACCGCGACAGTTACGAGGTCGGCGACGTCGCCGAGGTGCTCGTCCCGGCGCCCTTCGAAAACGCCGTGGGGCTCGTCACGGTCGAACGCGGGCGCGTGCTCCACACGGAGGTGCGCGACTTCGAGACGAACAGCGAGGTGCTCCGCATCCCCATCGAGCGCGGTTACCTGCCGAACGTGTACGTGGGCGTCGTTCTCTACCGCCCGCCCACCGCGGACGACCCCCAGCCGCGCTACCGCATCGGCTACGTGAACCTCTCCATCTCGACCGATCCCGTCGAGCTCGACGTGCGCATCGAGCCTGACCGCGATCGCGCCGCGCCCGGCGAGACCGTGCGCTACGACGTGCGCGTCACCGATGCGGACGGCCGGGGCGTCGAGGCGGATGTCTCCGTGGCGGTGGTCGACAAGGCTGTGCTCTCGCTTGCCGCCGAGGTTGGTCCCGACGGCCTTGGCGCCTTCTGGGAGGAGCGACCCCTCGGTGTGCGCACCGCCTGGTCGCGCGAGGTGATCGACGGCGGTGGGGAGGTCGTGGAGGAAGCGGCGATGGCCGACGACATGGACGGGGATGCCGCCCCCGAAATGGCCCACTCCGGATCTGACCGTCGGGAGGCATCCCCATCAGCCCCGCGCGTCCGCGGCGACTTCCAGAACACGGCCCTCTGGATCGGCGAGCTGACCACCGACGTCGACGGCCGAGCCAGCTTCGATCTGGCCCTGCCCGATAACGCCACCACCTGGCGCGCCCGCGCCCGCGCCGTCACCGCCGGGACCCAGGTCGGGGAGGGCGAGAGCGAGCTGCTCGTCACCCAGCCCCTGCTCGTCCGCCCCGCCCTGCCCCGCTTCCTCCGCGTTGGCGACGAGGCCGACCTCCGCACCCTCGTCCGCAACGGCACGGACGAGCCCCGCGACATCACCGTCGCGGTCGCGGCCGAGGGCCTCGCCCTCGACGACGACGCCGCGCAGACGCAGCGCATCGAGCCGGGCCGCTCCGCGCTGTTCGCCTGGCCCGCCCGCGCCCCCGAGGCCGGCACGGCCACCGTGCGCTTCACCGCCACCACCACCGGCTACGGCGACGCCGTCGAGCTGAGCTTCCCCGTCCACCTCGACGTGACCCGCGAGACGACCGCCACCGGCGGCGTCGTCGAGGACACGCCCGTGCTCGAGGCCGTCTACCTGCCCGAGTACGTCCTCCCCGAGAGCGGCTCCCTCGAGCTGTCGCTGCAGGCCTCGCTCGTGGGCCTCCTCGATGAGGAGATGGTGCACATCGAGCCCTACATCTGGTGGGAGTCGCACGTGCGCATCGCCAGCCGCATCGTCGCGGGCGTGGCCGTGCAGCGCGCGAATCCCGCCGGCCTCAGCGAAGGCCGCGAGGCCCAGCTCCGCGCCGATATCGCCACTCTCGTCCAGCGGCAGCGCCACGATGGCGGCTGGGCCTGGTGCAGCACCTGCTGGCGCACCGACATGTGGGTCACGGGCTGGGTGCTCGTCGCCCTCGGCGAGGCCCGCGACGCCGGCTACGAGGTTCCCCCCATCCACTACGACCGCGCCATGCGCCTCATCGAGGGGTTCCTCGACCGCGAGACCGACGTCGAGTTCCCGCCCAACCTGAACCAGCACGCCTTCCTCCTGTACGCCCTCACGAGCGCCGCCAACGACCGCGGCGTGGTCAGCCCCCTCGCCCGCGAGCAGTCGGCCCGCCTCCGCACGATGGTCGAGGAGCAGCGCACGCAGCTCACGAGCTGGGGCCGCGCCTACCTCGTCCTCGCCCTGCTGGCGAGCGGCCACGAGCCCGACCACGCGGCCGTCCGCACCCTCCTCAACGACCTCAACGCCACGACCGTGGCCAGCGCCAACGGCAACCACTGGGAGGACGAACGCCGCCCCGGCTCGATGCACAACACCAGCGTCCGCGCGACCGCCCTCGTCCTGCGCGCCCTCGTGGAGGCGGATCCGCGCCACGCCCTCATCGAGGAGACCGCCCGCTGGCTCGTCCTCGCCCGCTCCCAGGACCGCTGGAAGACCTCCGTCGAGCGCGCCCAGGGCATGGCTTCGCTGGCCGCCTTCGCCGAGCTCACCGGCGAGAACCGCGGCGTCTACGACTACCAGGTCCTGCTCAACACCACCCGCGTCCTCGACGGCGACTTCGATGTCCCCGCCGGCGACTACCGCGACGCCACCACGGTCGCCCTTGAGGACCTGCCCCTGGGTGAAGTCAGCCGCCTGCAGTTCGACCGTGAGGCGGTCGAGGGGCGCATGTACTACGCCCTCAACCTGCGCTACCTCACCCCCGCGAAGGACATCGAAGCGCTCAACCGCGGCTTCGCCGTCTCCCGCCGCTACACCCTTATCGACGACCCCGAGACGCCCGTCACCAGCGCCGCCCTCGGCGACGTCGTCCGCGTGACCGTGACGGTCGTGGCCCCCGCCGATCGCCTCTTCGCGCGGGTCGAGGACTTCCTCCCCGCCGGCCTGGAGCCCATCGACCCCGTGCTTGAGATCGTCCCCGACTGGCTGCGCATCCAGCTCCAGCAGGACCAGGCGGATGCGATCCGGGGCGGCGCCCCCTCGTACTGCGCCTACTGGTTCTGGTGGTGCCCGAGCCCCTGGGACGAGGTCGACCTGCGCGACGACCGCGTGACCCTCCTCGCCTCCAGCCTCCCCCGCGGCGTGTACGAGTACGTCTACTTCGCCCGCGCCACCACCCCCGGCGACTTCTTCGTCGCCCCCGCGCACGCCGAGGAGAGCTACTTCCCCGATGTCTTCGGCCGGGGCGATAGCTCCCGCTTCACGGTCCACGCCGGCGAGTAGCCATCGCCTGGAACTGGGCCCTGGCTAGTGGAAGACGACCGTCTTGTTGTCGTAGACGAGCACGCGGTCCTCGAGGTGCCAGCGAACGGCCCGCGCCAGCACCTGGCGCTCGAGCTCGCGTCCCACCCGCATCAGGTCGGCGCGCGTGTCCCGGTGGGTCACGCGCAGCACGTCCTGCTCGATGATGGGGCCCGCATCCAGGTCCGCGGTCGCGTAGTGCGCCGTCGCCCCGATGATCTTGACCCCCCGCTCCTCCGCCTGCCCGTAGGGGTCGGCCCCCGCGAACGCTGGCAGGAACGAGTGGTGGATGTTGATCACCTTCTCCGGGTACTCATCCAGGAACGTGGGCGTCAGGATCTGCATGTAGCGCGCGAGCACCACCAGGTCGACCTCGCCGCGCAGGAGGTCCAGCATCGCCCGCTCCTGCTCCTGCTTCGTCTCGCGGGTGACCGGCAGGTGGTGGAAGGGCACGCTGAAGCGGTCCGCCAGCGGCCGCAGGATCTCGCGGTTGGAGAGCACCATCGCGATATCCACCGGCAGCTCCTCCGTGCGCGCCCGCCAGAGCAGGTCGAGCACGCAGTTGGGTTCGCGCGTGCCGAGGATGGCGATGCGTGGCCGCTCCGTACTGTAGGCGACCCGCCAGTCCATCCCGAACCGCGAGGCGACCTCCTCGCCGAACCCCGCCGCCACCTCGTCCGGCGGCGCTTTCAGGTTGGCCAGGTCGTACTCGACCCGCAGGAAGAAGCGCGGGTTCTCCCCGTCCGTCGAGTGCTGATCGCCCTGCAGGACGACCGCTCCCTGCCGGTCCAGGTACTCGAAGACGGCCGCCAGGATGCCCCTGCGCTTGGGGCCCTGCGCGATCAGCCGGGCCGAGCCTTCGTTCGGCGAGTCGCTCATGGCTCGATGATACCGCCCCGGTCTCTCGCTACTGGTACATGATCAGGTCGGGAACGTCCTCGAGCTCCTGCACCTGCGCGGGCGTCATCACCGGCGTGTCCTGGTCGAAGAACAGCTTCAGCGCCGGCCGCTCCGAGGGCTCCGTGAGGGCGTACCAGTCGTAGTGCTTCAGCTTCAGACTGATGCCCCCGAACCCGTCCATGTCGATCATGATCTCAACGTCCTCGACATCCACGATCACGTCCCGATCCATGATCATCCTCGGGTGGAACTGGTGCACCATCAGGATCTTGGGCGGGATGTCGCCCTCTTCCTCGACGATGGTCGCCAGGTAGCGCTGCACCTCGTTGATCTGCCCACCGGTGATCCCGCCGATCGCCAGCCCCGGACGCACCCCCAGGTGCTCGGTCGCGAACTCGGGGTCGAGCGCCATGTGGACGAACGGCTCGCGCAGGAACTCCTCGAGCAGCTGGACCTCGCGCAGCGGGTCGCTCCAGCCGATCTGCACGTCCAGGAAAATGATCATGTCCCGCTCGCGCGCCGCCTCCACGTACTCCGCGATGCGGTCGTGGTCGAGGCGTCCGAGCCAGGTGCCGTCCCTGGTGGGATAGGCCTGCGCCACGCCGGTGATCAGGTGGAACGCGGGGATCACCTCGCGGGGGCCGTTCAGCTCGTCGTAGCGCGCCGCCCACATGGCCACTTCGTTGGCCACCTCGGCCGGCGTTCCGTGCCCGAGCACGCCCATGGCCGGGACGCTAGGGTAGCCGTAGTACGAGACTACCTGGGCGGTCTCGAAGATCGACTCCCGCGAAGGCGGCCGCGGGAACGTCCATGCCCGCTCCACGTCGGAGACGACGACGTACTCCCGCCCGGGCGAGAAGTGCCTGAGGCCACCCAGCGGCGACGGCACGCTCGCGCCCCAGCCCCGTACCGGCAGCAGGCTGCCCTCGCTGAACGACCACACCGAGAGGCCGGGCACGGTCCCGTCCGGTCCGCGCTCCCAGTTGATCCAGCCGAGCGCCCGCCCCGAGAACGCGTCCTCCATTGAGATGCGTGGACCCGTCCACCTCACCCACGTCCCCCCCTCGCGGAGCATCAGGTCGCACTGGGGAATGCCGTTCAGGCCGCTGATGGGTACCGACTCGACCCAGCCCAGCTCGTCCGACGCCACCTCGACGTTCGTGTCGTGCCCGTGGCAGATGTACGCCCGCTCGTCCTTGATCCGCAGGGGCGCATCCCCGTCGACGCTGTGGCCTGAGCTCCCGTTGCCCGGCGTGCGTACGACGACGCTCGTCGGCAGCTCGCAGGAGACCTCGATCTCGAGCGGCGTGCTCAGGTCTACGCCCGGGGTGAAACCGCCCCCGCCGGAGCCGTAGGTAGCGGTCGCGGAGGCCTGGCAGGCGGCGGTCGCGGCTGCGGGACTTTCGCCCGCTAGCGCGATGGCGGCCGCCACGAGTACTGCCAGGAGCGTGAACACCCGTATCCGACGTACAAACATAAGACCGCCTTCGCCCTCCCGCCGGGGGCGTCTACGAGAAATAGTGTAGCAAGTGCATAAGCAATTGCACAGTTCTTAACCATCTCTTTCTAACCCGTTCCCGGCTCCCGAGCTACTCCCCGTCTCTACAATCCCCGCCGCCGCCCCATCCGGCGCCCGGAGGCCCCCATGACCGCAGCCACCCAGCCCGCTCCCGTCCACCAGCGAGTCGGACAGGGCCTCGCCCGCCGCGTCATGCGCGGAGCGGTGCTCCTGCTGCCCCTCATGGTCACGTTCTGGCTGATCCAGTTCGCCTTCCAGACGATGGACGGGCTGCTCCAGCCGATCATCTCCGCCATCGCCGGCGAGGAGATCCCGGGGCTCAGCTTCGCCGTCATCATCGTCGCGCTCTTCATCGTCGGCGCCCTCGGGTCGACCGTTCTCCTGCGTACCCCCGGCTACCTCATGGAGCGCGCCATCCTCGCGCTTCCCGGTGTGGGCGCCGTCTACAGCACCACCAAGAAGCTCCTCCCCGGCTCCGACCGCGCCGCCGCGACTACCACCGGCTTCGACACCGTCGTCCGCATCGAGTACCCCCGGAAGGGCGTGTGGTCGGTGGGCTTCCTCATGGCCGTCATCGACGACGCCGGCGGCGACCGCGTCGGTGTCGTCTACATGCCCTCGACGCCCATGCCCCAGTCCGGCTGGCTCGTCCAGCTCCCCCTCGACGACATCGACGTGGTGGACTGGAGCTCCGCCCAGGCGATGCAGTACATCGTGACGGCCGGCGTGAGCTGCCCCGCCGCCATGTCCCTGCGCGCCATCGAGGGCGTCCCAGGGTGAGGTCCTGAAGCTGGTCCTGCACGTGATGGTGTTCGCCGTGGCGGCCGTCGTCTTCTTCCTCGGGCTCGGGATCGGCCTCTCGCAGAACCCGGCCATCGGCACGCTCCTCTGGATCCTCGCCGGCGGCATCGCCGTCGCCAACGCCATCTGGATGACGCGCCGGCGTCGGTAGCGGCCTGGCCACCGTGCGCCCCGCCCGTTCCTGTACCATCCCCACGCCGCCCAACGCGGCGAGGAGGACCACATGGCAGACGAGTTGCGCATCCAGGTGATGAACGGCGGTCCGTACGTCGTCTCCGGCGGCGTCCCCCTCACGGAGATGGCCCCCGTCCAGACCCTCAACGGCGAGAACGTCGACTGGCACGTCCTCCGCGAGATGGACGAATCCCGCGACATGTACGCCCTCTGTCGCTGCGGCCGCTCCAACGACAAGCCCTACTGCGATGGCTCCCACGCCAGCGAGCCCTGGCCGGAGACCGAGACCGCGGATCGCCGCCCCATGGCCGACCGCGCCAACCGCATCGAGGGGCCGAACGGGGTCATGCTCGACGACGAGTCCATCTGCATCGGCGCCGGCTTCTGCGGCACGAAGACCACCAGCGCCTGGGACCTCATCGGCGAGGAGGGCGACGAGGCCGGCGAGCGCGTCACCGCCATGGTCGCGCGCTGCCCGACCGGCCGCCTCGCCATGATCAGCGCCGGCGGCGACTCGCTCGAACCCCCCGCCGACGCCGAGATCGCGGTGGTTCCCGGCGGACCGCTCTGGGTGCGCGGCGGCGTCTCCGTCGAGAGCGCCGACGGAACTCCCTGGCCCGAGCAGCAGCGCCGCACGCTCTGCCGCTGCGGCGCCTCCAACAACAAGCCCTTCTGCGACGGCGCCCACAGCGACCTGCACTTCGACGAGCGTTAGCCGGGGCTCTCGACCTCGCTCAGCGCGTGCACGAAGCTGAACGCCGGGCTTGCGGCCCGCTGGAATCGCTCGTCGGCGGTCCAGAGCTCGCACTCGAGCGCTTCCGCCAGGGCCAGGTAGTGGCAGTCGTAGGCTGCGCCCTGGCCGAGTTCGCTCGCCAGTTCGAGGGCCCGCCGGTGCAGCCCTGACGTCTCGTAGAGATCGAGCCCTGAGGCTAGCAGTCCCTCAATGAGGCTCACCGCTTGCGCCGGGGACAAGTCGCCCCGCAAGACTCGCTGGTGGAGGGCGTTTGTCACCTCCAGCGACAGGAGATCCGGCCCGGTCACGCTTGTGCCCCTGCTCTCCCATGTCGCGCGCAGCAAGAACGCCTCGTCGCTACCGGTCTCCCGTCTCAGCCACTTGAACGCCAGACTCGCGTCTACGACGACGGCATCACTCACGAGCCTTCCACCCAAGCGCCTCGTCAAGCTGGGCGTCCCGCTCCTCGCGCATTTCCCGAATGATGTCGACCGAGTTCCCGGGCAGCACCCGGTCTCCGAAAGTGTCCTTCTGGAGCTGCCTCAGCCGCTCCGTATTCGACAACCCCGAGGGCTTCCCGATGGCTCCACCCCCCTCGTCCTCCGCCAGCTCCTTCTCGATGGCGGTCTGGCAGTACTCGCGCATGCTGATGCCCTTCAGGGCGGCGACTGCCTTCAGGCGTCGCTGCAGGGGGGCGTCCAGGTCCAGCGTGAGCCGCTTCTTCTCTGCCGACTTCGCCATGACGCTCCTCCTCGAACCTGCTGGCTTCACACCCAGATTTGCGGAAATACGGAAATACGTCAAGCCGCCACGGATAGCGCCGTCCGGCGAACCGGGAGGGGGCGGGAGGGGTCGGCTGCTAGCCCAGCAGCCGCTTCATCGTCGCGCCAATCTCCGCGGGCGAATCCGAGACCACCGCCCCTGCCTCGCGCAGGGAGGCCTTCTTGTTCTCGGCCTTGCCGTCCTCGCCCGAGATGATTGCGCCGGCGTGACCCATCCGCCGCCCCGGAGGCGCCGTCGCCCCCGCGATGAACGCCACGACCGGCTTGCGCACATGCTCCTTGATGTACGCCGCCGCGTCCTGCTCGGCGCTGCCGCCGATCTCGCCGACCATCACGATCGCGTCCGTGTCGGGGTCCTCGTTCAGCATGCGGATCGCGTCGCGCTGGGGCGTCCCGATGATCGGGTCTCCGCCCACGCCGATGCAGGTGCTCTGCCCGAGCCCTTCCGCCGTTAGCTGCGCCACCACCTCGTACACGAGCGTCCCCGAGCGGCTCACCACACCCACGCGTCCCGGCAGGAAGACGTCGCCGGGCATGATGCCCACGCGCGTCTTCGTGGCCGGCGTGATCACGCCCGGGCAGTTCGGCCCGATGAGCATCGTCGGGGCCTCCTTCAGGGCCTGCTTCACGCGCACCATGTCCATCACGGGGATGCCCTCCGTGATGCAGACCGCCAGCGGGATCGTCGAGGCCGCGGCCTCCAGGATCGCGTCCGCCGCGAAGGGGGCGGGCACGAAGATGATGCTCACGTTCGCGCCCGTCTCGCGCACGGCCGCGTCCACCGTCGAGAAGATGGGAACGCCGTCCTGCTCCTCGCCGCCGCGCCGTGGATGGATCGCCGCCACCACGTTCGTCCCGTAGGCGATCGAGCGGCGCATGTGATTCGCGCCTTCCGTGCCGATCCCCTGAACCATCAGTCGCGTGTTCTCGTCGAGAAGGACGCTCATCGAAGCTCCCGCGCGCACCGCGCCGCCGAAATAAGCCCGCGCGCCGTCTGCGGAGCGCGAGCCTCCGCATTCTAGCCGCGCCTCCCGATGGCGCTAGCCGCAGCGCCCGCCGCCCCGTAACCGCGCCAACGCCGCCGCTGCTACGATTACGCACCGATCAGCCCACCACCGAATCACTGACCTCCGGAGGCTCCCCCATGGCCATGGCTCTCGACGGCATCAAGGTGCTCGATCTCTCTCGCCTGGCGCCCGGTCCCTATTGCTCGATGCTTCTCGCCGACTTCGGCGCCGACGTCACCCTCGTCGAGGCCGTCCCCGGCGCCAACGCCAAGCTCGCCGGCCCCGCCGCCGACCCCGAGGCGGCGAAGCGCGCCGCCGCCTACAACGCCCTCGGCCGCGGCAAGCGCTCCATCGCCCTCAACCTGAAGAACGAGGACGCCCGCGAGATCTTCTACGAGCTCGTGCGGGGCGCCGACGTCGTCCTCGAGGGCTTCCGCCCCGGCGTCGTGAACCGCCTCGGCGTCGACTACGAGACCGTCTCCGCGATCAACCCGCGCATCGTCTACTGCTCGCTCTCGGGCTTCGGCCAGACCGGCCCCTACAGCAACCTCGTCGGCCACGACATCAACTACATCTCGATCGGCGGCGCGCTCGGCGTGATCGGCCGCCCCGGGACCGCCCCCGCCATCCCCGTGAACCTGCTCGCCGACTTCGCCGGAGGCGGGCTCATGGCCGCCTTCGCCATCTGCACCGCCCTCCTCGCGCGGCAGCACACCGGCCGCGGCCAGGCCGTCGATATCGGCATGAGCGACGGCGTCCTCTCCCTCATGACCAGCGCCATGACCGGCTTCTTCTCCACGGGCGAACCCCTCCGCCCCGGCGAGGGCTTCCTCACCGGCGCCCGCCCCTGGTACGACACCTACCAGTGCAGCGACGGCCGCTGGTTCTCCATCGGCAGCATCGAGCCCCATTTCTACGATGCCCTCGTCCGCACCCTCGGCGTCGAGGAGTTCCTGGGGAAGCAGCACGACGCGTCCGTCTGGCCGGCCATGCGCGAGCGCTTCGAAGCCGTCTTCGCCACGAAGACCGCCGACGAGTGGATGGCGATCATGTCCGAGCACGACATCTGCGCGGCCCCCGTCCTCGAGCAGGAGAACATCGTTACGGACCCCCACAACGTCGCCCGCGACATGGTCGTGACCGTCGACACCCCCGCCGGGCCGGTCCAGCAGGTCGGCGTCGGCCCCAAGCTCAGCGATACCCCCGGGCGCGTCCGCAGTGGCGCCCCCCTCAACGGCGAGCACACCGACGAGGTGCTCGCCTCCATCGGCTTCGACGCCGACCGCATCGCCGCCCTCCGCGCCGAGGGCGCGGTCGGCTAGCCCCGCCCCGAAGGAGCGCTCCATGGACTACCGCGTCGTCGCCACCGACATCGAATTCGCCGAGGGGCCGCTTGAGCTCCCCGACGGGGACATCCTCTTCACCGAGATCCGTGCCGGCACCCTCACGCGCGTCTCCCCCGACGGTTCCCGCCGGGAGACCTTCGCCACCACCGGCGGCGGTCCCAACGGCGCCGCCATCGGCCCCGACGGCGCCATCTACGTGACCCAGAACGGCGGCTTCCTCTGGTCCGAGAGCCGCACCTCCGACGGCCAGCGCATGATCACGCCCGGCCCCCGCCCCGAGGACGGCTACATCGGCGGGCAGATCCAGCGCGTCAGCCCCGACGGCTCCGAGGTCACGACCATCTACTCCGAGTGCGATGGCGAGCCCCTGAAAGGCCCCAACGACCTCGTGTTCGACCGCGAGGGCAACTTCTACTTCACCGATCACGGCAAGCGCTACGGCCGCCAGCGCGATATCACCGGCGTCTTCTACGCCTCCCCCACGGGCGACTTCATCCGCGAGATCATCTTCCCGCTGGAAGCCCCCAACGGCATCGGCCTCAGCCCCGACGAGCGCACCCTCTACGTCGCCGAGACGCCCACCGGCCGCCTCTGGGCCTTCGACATCACCGCCCCCGGCGAAATCGGCGACCGCCATGTCGTGGCCACCGTCCCCGGCGCCTCGCCCAACAACTTCGCCATGTGCGACTCCATGTGCGTCGATGGCGACGGCAACGTCATCGTCGCCACGCTCGTCAACGGCGGCATCACCTCCATCTCTCCCGATGGCGCCACCGTCCAGCACTACCCCCTCCCCGACCGCATCACTACCAACGCCTGCTTCGCCGGCCCCGACCTGCGCACCCTCTACGTGACCATGGGCGCGATGGGCCAGCTGATCGCCTTCGACGACTGGCCCGTGGCAGGGCACCGGCTCAACTTCCAGGCGGGAGGCGGCCAGGCGTGATCGCATCCATCGGGGCGACCCTCGGGGTCTGCGTGATCGGTATCGCCCTGCTTCGGGTGACCGTCGCCGCGCCCCAGCGCTGCCCCGAGATCGACACCGCGTCGCTGGAGGCCTCCGCCGACGCCTCCGCCACCTGGATCGAGATCGCCCAGTACCCCGATGGCCGCTACGTCTACGAGTACGACGCCGGCGCCGACGCCTTCTCCGACGACTACAACGTCGTCCGCCACGCGGGTGTCACCATGTCGCTCTACCAGGCGGCGGCCCTCGGCGACGACGCCCGCCTGCAGGCCGCCGACCTCGGGATGGCCTGGATGGAAGAGCGCCTCATCGAGCACGACGACTGGGTCGCCCTGCGCAACCCCGATACGGGCCTCGTGAAGCTGGGGGCCAGCTCGCTCATGCTCGCCGGCCTCACCCAGCGGCGCCTCGCCACGGGCGAACCCGGGTACGACGACCTCATGCGCCGCCTCGCCCGCTTCCTCGTCGTCATGCAGCTCCCCGATGGAGCCATGCTCAACTTCTGGGATCCCGCCACGGAGGCCCCCAACCCCGCCGTCCGCTCCCGCTACGCCACCGGCGAGGCGCTCTGGGCCCTCGCCCAGATGCACCGCCACTTCCCCGATGACGGCTGGGACGCGCCCTCCTGGCGCATCGCCGACTACCTCGCCCTGCACCGCGACGAGGTCGAGGACCTCGACTTCCCGCCGTGGCCCGACCAGTGGGCCGCCTACAGCCTCGCCGAGATGGCCGACTGGCCCCTGCAGGACCACCACATCGAGTACGCCCGCGCCCTCTCCGAGCGCTTCGGCTTCCTCATCCGCGTCGAATCCCAGCGCACCGGCGGCGCCGCCAACGAACCGTTCCACGGGCGCCTCACGCGCGCCGCCGGGCTCGGCACCTGGGTCGAGGGGCTCACCTCGATGTGGCGCCTGGCCAGCGCCGACGAGCGTCTCGCCGACCTCGAACCGAAACTCGCCGAGCGCGCCATCTGCGGCGCCGGCATCCTCGCCAGCCGCCAGGTCACCTTCCGGGAGAGCGCCGACTGGCCGAGCCCCGACCTCGCCGCGGGCGCCTGGTTCCGGGACGGCATCACCCGCATGGACGACCAGCAGCACGCCCTCTCCGGGCTGGCCCTCACGCAGGCTATCCTTGACCGCCCGGAGGACACCCAATGAGCGGAGTCGGTCTCACCATCCTCCTCGTCTTCGCCGCGATTAACCCGCCCGCGGTCCTCTCGACGATGAACCGGGCCGTCGAGGGCCGCCTCAATCCCCGCGTGGCGCTCGTCGCCTTCCTCGGCGGCGCCGCCCTCCTCCTCGCCGCCACCTTCGCCGCCGACGCCTTCCTGGGCGCCCTCGACCTTGAGCCCGAGACGTTCCGCATCTCCGCCGGGATCGTCATGGCGGTGACGGGTGTCGCCTTCATCCTCTTCGGGCCGCTCTCGTACCCGGTCGAACCCGGCCGCAAGGGCGCCCTCTTCCCCTTCGCCTTCCCGCTCCTCGCGAGCCCGGCCGCCTTTGCCGCCGTACTCACCCGCTCCGCCGACGAGGGCGAGCCCCAGGCGGTGCTCGCCGTCCTCGTCGTGACCGCCGCCGTGGCCGCGGGCGTGTTCGCCCTCTCGGGCCGATCCGCGCCCGTCGTCGGCGCCCTTGCCCGCCTCATCGGCGCGGTCCTTGTGTTCCGCGCCGTGGCTCTCGTCATCGACGGCATCCAATCTGTGTAGCCGCCCTCTCCCCAGGAAGGAGTCACCCATGCCGGAACTCGACCAGGCCGCCCTCCAGCGTGTGCTCGATGAGATCGAGCTCCGCAATCTCTACTTCCGCTACGCCCGCGGCGTCGACCGCCTCGACCCCGAGCTGCTCCGCTCCTGCTTCTTCGAGGACGCCCACATCACCACCCGCACCCGGGAGATCCGGGACGACTTCGTGGAGCACGTCATGGTCGGGCTCTCGCGCTTCAAGATGACCCAGCACGTCACCACCAACGTCTGGGTCGAGATCGACGGCGACACGGCGAAGGGCGATGCCTACGCCCAGGCGAACCACCGCGCCCCCGGCGAGAACGGCGAGCCCGACACCGACTACCGCTGGGGCGGCCGCTACGTCGACCGCTTCGAGCGCCGTGACGGCGTCTGGAAGTTCACCGAACGCGTGGTCATCCACGACATGGACCGCGTGGTGAAGGTCGACGAAGTCTGGGACCCGCCCGGCCTCGGCTTCACCGAGGGCTCCCACTCGACCGACGACATCGTCTACCGTTGGTAACCCCGGGAGGAACGCCATGAAGCTCGGCGACATCATCAGCGCCCACGACATCCCCTCGGAGCAGCTCTTCCACTTCGCCATGGCCGTCCCCGACGTGCCCCAGGCGATGGAGATCCTCGGTCCCGCCCTGCACGTCGACTGGACCTCCATCTGGCCCATGACGCGCAAGATGGACACCCCCGAGGGTCCCACGGTCGATGAGATGCAGGCCGTCTACTCCCGCCAGGGACCGCCCTACGTCGAGCTCGTGAGCGGCCACGGGAGCGGCTTCTTCGCCGCCGACCAGGGCCCCCGCCTCCACCACGTCGGCTACATCGTCGATGACGTGCGCGCCGAGGCCGAGCGCCTCCAGGCCCTGGGCATGACCATCTGGGACCTGGGCCCGAACTCCGCCTTCGTCACGAACGACGTCGGCATCACCTTCGAGATCATGGGTCAGGGCATCCGCGATACCCTCGAGGAGTGGTTCAACCGGCCGCTGGACCAGGGCCCGCCGGAGAGCCGCTAGCCCGGTGGTCGCGTAGCATCTTCTCCCCATGCCCCGCCGCATCCTCATCAGCAACGACGACGGCTACGAGTCGCCCGGACTCTGGGCGCTCGCCCGCGCCTGCCGCTCCCTCGACTGCGACGTCACGGTCGTCGCGCCCAGCAAGAACCAGAGCGCCGTCGGCGGCAGCCTCACGCTCCGCCAGGAGCTGAACTGGGTCCGCATCGAAGACCCGCCCGTCCCCGGCGTTGATGCCTGGCACGTCAAC
>CAYMDV010000008.1:24919-64986 GCA_964389725.1 uncultured Anaerolineaceae bacterium | reverse complement strand
AACGGCGTCCTCGACGAGGAGCCCGACCTGCTCGTCTCGGGCATCAACCGGGGCGCGAACATCGGCAACGACCTGACCGCCAGCGGCACCGTGGGGGCCGCCCTCCAGGGCCACTACCGCGGGATCACCTCCCTCGCCATCTCCTACGCGATGGACCCTCGCGCGGAGGTCGACTGGGACGCCGCCGAGCGCGTCGCCGCCATCTTCTGCCGCGAGGAGATCGAGGGCCGCCTGCCCAAGTCGATCTTCCTCAACGTCAACATCCCCCTCGTCCCCTTCGAGGAGATCAAGGGCATCCTCGTGACCCGCGTCGCGCGGCGCGGCTACTTCCACCTCGAGGTCCAGGGAGAGGCGAAGGGCATCCTCACGCGCGGCCCCTTCGAACCCACCCCCCTCGACCCACCCCCCGGCACGGATATCTGGGCGATCATGCACAAGTACGTGAGCGTCAGCCCCCTCCAGGCCAACTTCACCGACCACCACGTCATCGATGCCCTCGGCGAGCGCTTCAACGCCGCCTGGAGCGAATAGGGCTCGGGCGTTGCGCTACACTCCAAGCTGACCAAATCCGGAGGACAGTCCCATGTCTGGCCACTCGAAATGGTCCACCATCAAGCGGAAGAAGGCCGCCGCCGATAACAAGCGTGGCATCCTCTTCACCAAGCTCGCCAAGGAGCTCCAGCTCGCCGCCCGGTCGGGCGGCCCCGACCCCGACAGCAATTTCAAGCTGCGCCTCGCCGTCCAGCGTGCGAAGGCCGCCAACATGCCCAACGACAACATCAGCCGGGCCATCGCCAAGGCCACCGGCGGCGGCGACAGCGACCAGCTCCAGGAAGTCAGCTACGAGGGGTACGGCCCCGGTGGCGCCGCCATCCTCATCACCGCCGTCACCGATAACCGCAACCGCACCGTGGCCGCCATCCGCCACGAGTTCACGCGCGCCGGCGGCAGCCTCGGCGAGAACGGCTCCGTCGCCTGGCAGTTCGAGTCCCGCGGCGCCGTCTCCGTGCCCGTCGACGGCCACGACGAGGACGAGATCGCCCTCGTCGCGATCGAGGCCGGCGCCGAGGACATCGACACCTCCGGCGAGACGGTCGAGGTTCAGACGGCCCCGGGCGACCTTGAGGCCGTCCGCCAGGCGCTCACCGAGGCGGGCTACACCGTCGAGCACGCCGACCTCTCGATGGTCCCCAACGCCCCCATCGCGCTCGAGAAGGGCCCCGCCGCCCAGACCCTCCGCCTCCTCGACGGCCTCGAGGAGCTGGAGGACGTGCAGCGCGTCTACTCCAACGCCGACTTCGACGAGGAGTTGCTCGCCCAGTACGCGGGCTAGCGCCACCTCCCCCTCGGCGCTCCCCCACCGCCCGTCGTAGAGTGCGGGCATGCGAATCGCCGGCATCGATCCCGGACTGAACGCCACGGGCTACGGCATCGTCGACGTGGACGGCGACCAGTGCCGCCACGTCGTCCACGGCGTCGTCCGCACCCGCTCCGCCGACAGCCTCGCCCGCCGCCTCGTCCTCATCCGCGATGGCCTGCGCAAGGTGTTCGCGCAGTGGTCACCCGAGGTGGGCGCCGTCGAGGCCTCGTTCGTCGGTTCGAACGCGCGCACGGCCCTCGCCCTCGGCCACGCCCGCGCCGCCGCCATCCTCGCCCTGGCCGACTCCGCCCTCGAGGTGCACGAGTACGCCCCGGCGGTCATCAAGAACCAGGTGGGGGGCTACGGGCAGAGCGACAAGGCCCAGGTCGCCAAGATGGTCGGCATCGAGCTCGGCCTGTCCGAAACGCCCAGCCCCTCCGACGCCGCCGACGCTCTCGCCGTGGCCATCACCCACTGGGCGCACACGCGCCTGCAGGACCGCCTCTAGTAGCGACCGCCCAGCTTCGTGTGGTCCCAGCTGTAGACGCGCTCCGGCCGGACGCGCACGGTCACGCGCTTGGCCGCCGCCGGCAGCGCCTCCTCCGGTGTCTCCGTCGGGATCGGCAGCCCCCGGTACTTGTTCGCCACGACCGACATCACTTCCGCCGTCGTCTGCAGGTCGGTGTCCACCTCGCCCGCGCCCCGGATGACGAGACCGCGCAGCTCCTCGTAGGCCTGGCCCGATTCCAGCATCACCGAGATACGCGGGTCGCGCTGCAGGTTCAGGATCTTCTGGCTCTTCCCGAACGTCGTGAAGTGGATGACGCCGTCGATCATCACGTACCACATCGGCGCCAGGTGGGGGAATCCCCCCGGGCCGTTCGTGGCCACCTGCAGGGTCCAGCCGTCGTTCAGGAACTGCTCCTGCTCTTCGGCTGTCAGGGCGATGGATGCTCGGCGGCTGGGCATGTGTGGGAGACCCCCTCGTTGGCTGCTCGCCCCAGCCTACGCCCTGCCCCCGATCACGCGCGATCGGGGACGCCCGCGGCCGCTACCCCCGCCGGAACCGCCGGCGCCGGTTGCGACCCCCCGCCTGGCTGCGGCCGTAGCGCACCGGCCCCTGTCCCCCCGCTACCTCCGCGAACGCCTCCAGCTCCTCGCTGTCCGACCCCACCAGCTCCCGCCGCAGCTCCACGATGCGGTCGCGCAGGGCCGCCGCCTTCTCGAACTCGAGGTTCTTGGCGGCGCCCTTCATCTCCCGCTCCAGCTCCTTGATCGTGCGCAGCAGCTCGTCCGGAGCCAGCGCCGCGGGCGCTCCTGCGTCGTACTCCTCGACATCCTCCGCCACCTCGCGCACGTGGTCGGTGATGTCCCGGATGGCCTTCGTGATCGTCGACGCCTCCAGGCCGTGCTCGCGGTTGTAGGCGTCCTGGATGCCCCGCCGCCGTTCCGTCTCGTCGAGTGCCGTCTTCATGCTCGCTGTGACGTGGTCGGCGTACATCACGACGCGCCCCTCCACGTGCCGCGCCGCCCGCCCGATCGTCTGGATGAGCGAGCGGTTCGAGCGCAGGTACCCCTCCTTGTCGGCATCGAGGATGGCCACGAGCGAGACCTCGGGCAGGTCGAGCCCCTCCCGCAGCAAGTTGATCCCCACCACCACGTCGTACACCCCCAGCCGCAGGTCCCGCAGGATCTCCACCCGGTCCAGCGTCTCCACCTCGGAGTGGAGGTAGTGCGTCTTCACGCCCATCTCCGTCAGGTAGTCGGCCAGGTCCTCCGCCATCTTCTTCGTCAGCGTCGTCACCAGCACGCGCTGGCCCTTCGCCGTCGTCGCCCGGATCTCATCCAGCAGGTCGTCGATCTGCCCGTCCGTCGAACGCACCTCCACCACCGGGTCGAGCACGCCCGTCGGGCGGATGACCTGCTGCGCGACCTGGGTCGACTGGTCCAGCTCGTACTCCGCCGGCGTCGCGCTCACGAAAATCGTCTGGTTGATGTGCCGGTCGAACTCCTCGAACGTCAGCGGCCGGTTATCGAGCGCGCTCGGCAGCCGGAACCCGAACTCGACCAGCGTCTGCTTGCGCGAGCGGTCCCCGAAGTACTGCCCCCGCACCTGCGGCAGCGTGATGTGCGACTCGTCGATGACCAGCAGCCAGTCGTCCGGGAAGTAGTCGAGCAGGCACCACGGCCTCGACCCCGCCGCCCGCGCCTGCAGGTGCCGCGAATAGTTCTCGATGCCCGCGCAGTACCCCGTCTCCTTCAGCGTCTCCAGGTCGTAATGCGTGCGCTCCTCGAGCCGCGCCGCCTCCAGGATCTTGCCCTGCTCCTTGAGAAACCGGACCTGGTCGTTGAGCTCCGTCTCGATCGCCGTGAGCGCGTTCTCCAGGTTGTCCTTGTTGGTCACGAAGTGCTTTGCCGGGAAGATGTCGATCTCCTGGCGCTCGGCCACGATCTCGCCTGTCAGCGGGTCGAGCTCGCTGATGCGCTCCACCTCGTCGTCCCAGAAGTCGATGCGCACGGCCAGCTCGTCGTAGCTGGGCAGGATCGTGAGCGAGTCGCCCCGCATGCGGAAGCGGCCCCGCACCACGTTCTGGTCGTTCCGCTCGTACTGCATCTCGATCATGCGCCGCAGCACGTCGCGCCGGTCGAGCCGCTCCCCCACCTTCATCCCCAGGATGAACTGCTGGTAGTCCGCCGGCTCGCCGAGGCCGTAGATGCAGCTCACGCTCGCCACGATGATCACGTCCCGCCGCGTGAACAGCGCCCGCGTGGCCGCGTGCCGCAGCTTGTCGATCTCGTCGTTGATGTCCGCGTCCTTGGCGATGTACGTGTCGCTCCGGGGGATGTACGCCTCCGGCTGGTAGTAGTCGTAGTAGCTGACGAAGTACTCGACCGAGTTCTCCGGGAAGAACTCCTTCAGCTCCGCGCAGAGCTGCGCCGCCAGCGTCTTGTTGTGCGCCAGCACGAGCGTGGGCCGCCCCACCTGCTCCACCACGTTCGCGATCGTGAACGTCTTCCCCGAGCCCGTTGCTCCGAGGAGCGTCTGGTAGCGGTCCCCCCGCTGCAGCCCCTCGACCAGCTGCTCGATAGCCTGGGGCTGGTCGCCCGTCGGCCGGAAGTCGGCGCTCAGCTTGAAGGAACCCGTCGAGGGGGACGCCACGGAAACCATGCCCGCCAGTGTAGCAGCGGCCCCTCAGCCGCCCTCCCCCAGGGTCACGTTGTCGAGGAGGCGCACGGGGCCGAAGCGCACCGCCAGCGAGAGCAGCGCCACCCGCTCGATGTCCCCCTCGATCTCCGCCAGCGTCTCCGAGTCCGCCACCGAGACATAATCCAGTTCACCGAGAGGCTGCGACCCCACCGTTCCGCTCACGATCAGGCGCAGCACTTCGGCCGAGCGCACGCCCTCGGAGAATCGCGCCTGCGCCTCCGACAGCGCCCGCGAGAGCGCGACCGCAGCCGCCCGCTGCTCGGGCGTGAGGTAGGCGTTGCGGCTGCTCATCGCGAGGCCGTCCGCCTCCCGCACGGTCTCGCAGGCCACGATCTCGGCCGGCAGGTCGAGGTCCCGTGTCAGCCGCTGGATGACGCGCAGCTGCTGCGCGTCCTTCTTCCCGAAGTAGGCGCGGTCGGGACCAACGGCGGTCAGCAGCTTCGTCACGACCGTCGCCACCCCGCGGAAGTGGACCGGCCGCGAGCCCCCTTCGAGCCCCCGCGACAGGTCCTCGACCGTCACGTACGTCTGGTACCCCTCCGGGTACATCGCCTCCACCGACGGCAGGTAGACCGCGTCCACGCCGAGCTCGCGCAGGAGGCGCAGGTCGCGCTCCTCGTCCCGCGGGTAGCGCTCGAAGTCCTCATTCGGCCCGAACTGCGTGGGGTTCACGAAGATGCTGGCCACGGACGCCTCGTTCTCCGCCAGCGAGCGCTGCACGAGGGAGAGGTGCCCCTCGTGCAGGTAGCCCATCGTGGGCGTCAGGCCGAGGCCGGCCGGGTGCGTGCGCCGCCAGGCGTGCATCTCCCCCGGGGTCGTCAGGATGTCCATGCGTGGCCCCGTCGCGGGAGCGTCAGGCGGGCGTGCTCGTGCCCTGGCGCAGCTCGCTCAGCGTGCCTTCCTCCATCGGGAAGCTCTGTTCCTCCGTGGGGAACGCGCCCTCCTCGACCTCCGCCACGTACTCGCGGATGGCCCCGCGGATCGCCTCGCCGAGCACGGCGTAGCGCTTCGCGTGGCGGAACTGCCGCTGGTCGTCGAAGAGGCCCAGCATGTCGTGCAGCACCTGCACCTGGCCGTCGCAGTCGCCCCCCGCACCGATCCCGATCGTGGGGATGCCGGTGCGCTCGGTGACCATCTTCGCGAGGGGCGCCGGCACCGTCTCCAGCACGACCGCGAAGGCGCCCGCCTCCTCCAGCGCACGCGCATCGCCGATCATGCGCGCCGCCGCGGCGGGCGTCTTGCCCTGCACCTTGTGCCCGCCGAACTGGTTCACCGACTGTGGGGTCAGGCCGAGGTGCCCCATCACGGGGATGCCCGCCGACACCATCCGCCGCACGAGCGGCGCGATATCGCTGCCGCCCTCCAGCTTCACCGCGCCCGCGCCCGCCTGCAGCAGGCGCCCCGCGTTCGCGACCGCTTCGTCGGCGTTCGCCTGGTAGCTCATGAAGGGCATGTCCGCCACCACGAGGCAGCGCTCGGTGCCGCGGACGACCGCCTTCGTGTGGTGCAGGATGTCGTCCATCGTGACCGGCACCGTGGAGTCGTGGCCCAGCATCACCGTGCCCAGCGAGTCCCCCACGAGGATCACGGGCGCGCCCGCCTGCTCGACGAGCCGCGCCATTGCGTAGTCGTACGCCGTCAGCATCGCGAAGCGACGGCCCTCGCGCTTCCAGGCGGCCAGCTTGTGAATCGAAAGGCGTCCCATCGGGTCCCTCCTTGTCCTACGCGTGTGCCGTTTCGCCCTCGCGGTGGCGAATGCCCTCGCCCCGCGCGCGGCGCTCGATGACGTTGCCTTCGCCCAGGTAGACGATGCGAGGCGCCAGGTCGTGCGCGTCCGCGTCGTCCAGCTGGTGGTAGCTCAGGATGATGACCTTGTCGCCCTCGTCGACGAGGTGGGCGGCGGCCCCGTTGATGCAGACCTCGCCGCTGCCCTCGCGCCCGACGATCGCGTACGTCTCCAGGCGCGCCCCGTTCGTCAGGTCGAGGACGTGGACCTGCTCGTAGGGAATCAGCCCCACGGCGTCCATCAGGATGGGGTCCAGCGTGATCGAGCCCTCGTACTCGAGGTTCGCCTCGGTGACCGTGGCCCCGTGAATCTTGGCGACCAGCATTGTGCGCACCGGCCCTCCTCCAACGAAAAACGCCCTCGCCGGGTTCGGCGGGGCGCGGAACGGTGAAACCGGGGGCCATATTGTCGGTGCTGGCCGCGGCTCGCCATCCGTACCGGCCCGTCGGGTCCAGGCGGATTAGAGCGTGCGTTGTCTCGTTTCCCAAAGCTCGCCGTCCGCGCACGGATCGGCGGCAGGCGGGATCGTCGCCATCCGCGAGAAGGTTGTCAACCCCCTAGCGGTTCAGATTTTGCCGCCACTCCCCCGCCGACGGCACCCCCGCCAGCCCCTCCGCCAGCTCCACGCTGCGCACTACCGCCCTCTCGACCGCCAGCATCGCCATCAGACCCAGCATCGCGAGGTCGTGCGGCTCCGTTGCGACTTCGCCCGTCGTCAGCGCGAAGACCGTGTCCCCGTCCCCGAGGGTGTGCGCCGGGACGATCGTCCGCGCGAGCCCGTCGTGGCCGTGTACGGCGAGCCGCTGCACGGCCATGTGCTCGATGGCCGCGTTCGTCGCGATGCACACCAGCGACGTGTTCTCCCGCGCCCCCTCCTCCTCCGCCTGCTCGCGCCGCTCGACCACCGCCTCCTCCGGCGTCCGCATCTCCCCCGGCGATTCCCCCCGCGGCCCCGCCAGTAGCGCACCCGTCTCCGGCTCGACGATCGCGCCCACCGCGTTCGTGACGGCCACCGCCCCCACGACCAGCCCCCCCGGCCCCACGAGGCTCGCTGTCCCCAGTCCCCCCTTCAGCCCCCGCTCGACGCCGAGCAGCTTCGCGACCGTGCCCCCCGTGCCCGCCCCCACGCTTCCCTGCGCGACCGCCCCGCCCGTCGCCCGCGCCGCCGCCCGCGCCCCCTCGTCCGCCCCCGGATGGGCATTCGGCCCCGTGCTCAGGTCGTAGATTCCTGCCCCCACGACGATCGGGACCGGCCCTCCCTGCGTCTCCACCCCCACGCCCCGCTCCGCCAGCCACTCCGTCACCCCCGCCGTCGCCGCCAGCCCGAAGGCCGAGCCCCCCGTCAGCACGACCGCGTGGCAGCGGCGCACCGCGTTCTCGGCAGCCAGCGCGTCCGTCTCGTGCGTCGCGGGCGCCCCGCCCCGCACGTCCGCCGCCGCCGCCGTGGCCCCTTCGCAGAGGATGACGGTGCAGCCCGTCGCGTTCCGCCGCGAGGTCCAGTGGCCGACGCGCACGCCCCGCACATCCGTGATGGCGTCGCGCCTGCCGGGTGCAATCGGCTCGATGGCGCTCACACCCGCTGCCCCATCGAGCGTCGCGCCCGCAGATATGCCCCGAGGAACCCCCGCGCGACCGAGCAGAGGTCGGCCACGAGGTCGGCCATCGCCACCGTCGCCTCCTCCCCCGCCGCCAGCCGCACCTCCACGCGCTCGCCCTCCGCGTTCGTGCCCGTGACGGCGAGCTGGTCGATGGGCGCCGGCATGGCCAGCGAATCCGGCGCCCTGGTCGCCTCGATCAGCGCCGGGAGCCACTCCGGCACGGGCAGGCCCCGAAGCTGCGCGGCGCTCTCGACGGCGCTCTCCTCCAGGGCCAGCCGTCGCACGACGCCCTCCGGCTCGGCCGTGCCCGCGAGCTGCGTCAGCGCCACCCAGGCCGCCGCCCCCGGCAGCGGCCCCCGCAGGGAGTTGGCCACCGGGAACCGCCGGTCGTCCAGCGCCTCGAAGACCGCCGTCAGTCGCAGCGCCGCCTCGACGAGCTGGCCCGCCAGCATTCCCACCAGCGCCGGGCGCTCGTACGGGGGCGCGAACGCGAGCGTCTTGAGGGCCGCGTCCGCCACCATCTGGGGCCTGCTCAGGACGCTGCGCTCGTACTCCTCGAGGAACGCAATCTCGCCCAGCCCCGCCACGTACGCCGATTCCGCCATGGAGGCATTCTACGGCGTGGCCGATCGCCGCCTGCGCGGTCGCTGCTGGCAGCGCGGGCAGAAGTGCGTCCCCCGGCCCCCCACCACCGACCGCGCGATCTCCGTGCCGCAGGTGTAGCACGGCTTCCCATCGCGGCGGAATACCTGCACGTACATGTGCTGCCGGCCCGGGTCGCCCCTGGCGTCGACGTAGTCGCTGAAGCTCGCGCCCCGGTTCTCGATGCCGCGCTCGAGCACCTCGCGACAGGCCACCCGCAGCCTCGCGACCGCCCCTCGCGATACCGCCCCCGCGGGCGTATCCGGCCGGATGCGCGCCTGGAACAGCGCCTCGTCCACGTAGATGTTGCCCAGCCCCGCCACCCGCCGCTGGTCGAGCAACACCGCTTTCACGGGGGCCGTGCGCCCCGCCAGCAGTTTTCGCAGGAATGCCGCCGTGAACGCCTCGTCGAGCGGCTCCGGCCCCAGCTTGTCGGTCACCTCCGCCGGGTCCTCCACGATGTCCCACGTGCCGAACTTGCGCAGGTCGCTCCAGCGCAGGTCGTGCCCCGACTCCAGCGTGATGCGCGCCCGCTGCCACTCGATCGGGGGCTCGCCCGCCTCCCGCCAGACCAGCCGCCCCGTCATCCGCAGGTGCGCCACGAAGGTGCGCCCGTCGTCCATGCCGAACAGCAGGTACTTCCCCCGACGCCCCAGCGAGTCGAACCGCCGCCCCACCAGCCCCGCCCGAAGCCCGTCGATGGGCAGGTCCGTGAGCAGGTCGATCGTCCCCGGGTCGACCTCCACCGCCGCCACCGTCCGCCCCACCACCAGCGGTTCCAGGTCGCGCCTGATCGTCTCGACTTCCGGCAGTTCCGGCACGGCGCCCAGCCTACCCCCGCCCCGGCCCTGCGTCCCGGCGGCGTAAGATCGCGCCGTGATCACCCACCTCTCCGGGCGCCTCACCCACACCGATGTCGGCGAGCTCAGCGTCGAGGTCGACGTGGCCGGTGTCCGCTACGCGGTGTTCGTCCCCGCCTTCCTCTGGCCCGAGATCCAGGAGGCCGTTGACGGCGTCTCCGAGGACGGCCCCGCCCCCGAAATCGCGCTCCACGTCCTCTACCACGCGACCGCCAACCAGCCCGTGCCCCTCCTCGTCGGCTTCCTCCGCCGCCCCGAGCGCGACTTCTTCCGCAAGTTCACCACCGTCGAAGGCCTCGGCCCGACGAAGGCCGTCAAGGCCATGACCGTCTCCGTCAGCACTATCGCCCGCGCCATCGAGCAGGAGGACCAGGCCGTTCTCACGAGCCTGCCCGGCATTGGTCCGCGCGTGGCGGGGAAGATCATCGCGAGCCTTCGCGGGAAGGTCATTGCCGAGGCCGCCCTCCAGGACGGCGGCCACGACACCCCGGTCGATATCGAAAGCCTCCAGCGCGACCGCGTCGCCCTCGACGCCGCCGAGGCCATCGCCGCCCTCGGCTACGGTCGCTCGGAGGCGCGCCGCTGGGTCGACGACGCGCTCGCCGCAGACCCCGCTCTCGGTACTGTCGAGGACCTGACGCTGGCCGTCCTTCGCGCCCGCGGCGCCTGAGCCCGCGCGTTCGCGCGAGGCGTCCCCGCAGCCTACGATGGCCCGGTGACGCAACCCCCCACCGACCCCGAGGACGCCGTCCCGGAGGACACGACCCCCGAGGAACCCGACGCGGACGCCCCCGGGGAAGCTGCTCCCGAGGAGCCCCCCGCCCTCCAGGCCGAGGCAGACGCCTCTGTCGATGAGCCCCCCGCGTCCCCCGCCGCCCCCGCGTGGTCGTGGGTGCTGACGCCTCTTGCCGTGCTTCTCGGCGCCGCCGCCATCGTCGTCACCATCATCGTCACCGACGACGACCCCCAGCCTGCGCCCGCCCAGGAGCCGATCGCCCCGGCCCTCGCCGAGCTTGCCGAAGCCGTCGATACCCTCACGGCCGCCGCCGGGCTGCTCGCGTCTGCCGCCCAGCGTGCGGAAGCGCCGTCCGCTCCCGTCACCCTCGTCGACGCGCTCACGGGGTACGCCGCCTCCCTCGATCTCGACACGGCCAGCTTCACCGAGTGCCTCGCGAGCGCCTCCACCGGCGACATCGTCAATGAGCACCTCCAGCGCGGGATCGACCTCGGGGTGACCGGCACGCCTACCTTCTTCGTCAACAACAAGCTCATCTCCGGGGCGCAGCCCCCCGCCGTCTTCCTCGAAGTCATCTCCGCCGAGCTCGAGGGCAGCCCCACCTCGCTCGCCGACTACTCCCCCACCATCCAGGGGCTGGCCGCCACCGACCCGCCCCGCTTCGCCATCCTGCCCCAACGCCCCGACTTCTCCGGCGCCAGCATCGAGGGCGATCCCGGCGCGCGCGTCGTGGTCATCGAATACAGCGACTTCCAGTGCCCCTTCTGCCGGCGCTGGTACAACGACACGCTCCCCTCCATCCGCGACTTCGTCGGCGAGGACGTTGCCATTGCCTTCCTCCACTTCCCCCTGGTGCAGATCCACCCGAATGCCGCCGGCGCCCACTTCGCCGCCGAGTGTGCGGGCGCGCAGGGCAAGTTCTTCGAGATGCACGACCTCCTCTTCGAGCGCCAGGATGAGTGGTCCGCCCTCCCCAACGTGAACTAGCGCGGGGAAGCCCTCAGCCCGGCCGCTCCCCCTCCAGCCGCCCGAGGATGTGCCGGACCACCCGTCCCGTGCGATCGTGACCGGCGCTGCAGTGCACCAGCACCGGCTTCGGCAGCCGCCGGAACGACGCCCAGGCCTCGTCGAGCTGCGCCGGGGTGAAGGGCTCGGTGAGCCCGTCGCGCACGCCGTGGTGGGCCACCGCGAATCCCGCCGCCCGGTACCGCGCGAGCAACCCCTCCGGCAGCGCCCCCGCGTAGAGCGGCAACTGGTCATCCCCCAGCAGGCAGATGACGGATTGCACGCCTGCCTCCCGCGCCTTCGCGATCCACGCCTCGACCGTCTCCGCGGCCACTGCCCGCTCCTCCCCGGGCGCGAAGCCCGGACGCGCGCTCACCGCCAGCTCCCCCTCGACGATCCAGCTGACCATGGCCGTCAGGCAATCCCCAGCGAGTCGAGCGCTTCCGCGATCGACTCCGCCGCCCGCCGCTCGTGCGCCGCGGCCCGGCGAAGCGCGTTCGCCGCGGCCTCCCGCAGCCCCGGGTTCGAGATGCTTCCGTGCCCGCCCGCCGGGAAGGGGAACAGCGTCAGCAGCGGCGAGAGCGCCTGCGTCTCGTCGAGCACCGCCCGTTGCGCGTGGATCAGCGGGATGGCCAGTCCCGGAATCGCCTCCGCGAGGTCGCCGAGGAAGGCCGCCCCGTCCGTGCGCGCGGCCTGAAGAACCGCCAGCATGTAGGCGTTCCCCGCGCGGTCGACCTCCCCCGACCCCTCAAGGGCGTCCGCCCACGCGTCGAGCGCCGCCGTGCCCCGGGGATTGCCGCTCTCCGTCCCGCCCGCCATCAGCTCGACCGCCGTCCGCAGCGCGCCCACCACCGCCTCCTCCGGATCGGGGTCGCTCGGACCCACCGGCGCGAACAGCTCGATGATCCCCAGCGCGGGGGTGGGCCAGTCGCTCCACGGCGCGAATCCCCCCATCTCGTCCGAGACGGCCGACTCGACGAGGAAGCCGCCCCGCTCCACGTCGTACCCCCGCACGATCGCGAATTCGTGCACCTGCAGGTCGAACCCGATCAGCGGAGTGCCCGCGTCGAGCCGCTCCCGCGCCCACGCGATCGCTTCCTCCTGCGCCGCCGCCAGCCCCTCTCCCCGCGCCCTCCGCGCGAAGCGTTCCCACGCCAGCCCCGTGCGTGCGTAGCGCTCGACCATCGCCCCCCAGTCGAGGTCGTGCGGGCCGCTGGGCAGCGCCGTGACGCCCTCCTGGGCGGAAAGGCACAGGTGCCAGGCGTGGCCCGTCAGCCCCATCACGGCGTGACGCGGCAGCTCCAGCCCCTGCGCCGCCAGCACGCCCTCGAGCGCGCCCGCGGCGGTCGTCCAGTTCGGTCTCAGGGTAAGTTCGCCCACAGTTGCTCCCCGCTGTTCGCGGCCCGTCCCGCGGGCGACCGTAGAATACGCCGAACTCGCCGCAGAACGAGAGGCTACCCATGGCCGTTACCTGGCAGACGACCACGCTCCCCCACGGCCTGCGCGTCGTCACCACCCCCGTCCCCACCACCCAGGCCGCGACCGTCAGCCTCTTCGTCGGCGTGGGCTCCCGCTCCGAGCCCCAGCGCCTGAACGGCATCACCCACTTCCTCGAGCACATGATCTTCAAGGGAACCGAACGCCGCCCCCGGGCCAACATGATCGCCGAGGAAATCGAGGGCGCGGGCGGCACCCTCAACGCCTACACGAACAAGGAATACACCTGCTACTGGAACGTCGTGCCCTACGACCGGCTGGAAACGGCAATCGACATAACGGCGGACATGCTCCTCCACTCCACCCTCGCCCAGGAGGAGATCGACCGCGAGCGCACCGTCGTCCAGCAGGAGCTCAAGCGGAACCACGACAACCCGGGCAGCTGGGTCGGGCGCCTCCTCGGCGTCTCCGTCTACGGCGAGCAGCCCTGCGGCTGGGATGTCGGTGGCAGCGTCGAACTCGTCGGCGAGATGAACCGCCCCGACTTCCTCGAGCACATGGACGGCTGGTACCTCGGCCCGAACATGGTCCTCTCCGTCTCCGGGAACTGCACCCACGAGCAGGTCCTGGAGCTGGCCGAACCCCGCTTCGCCGAGGTCGCCGGCGGCGAGATTCCCTCCGTGACGCCCTACGACCCGGACACCACCGGGGTCCGCGTCACCACCGACTCGCGCGACATCGACCAGTGCAGCGTCATGCTCGGCATGCCGCTCTTCGGCCGCCACGACCCCCGGCGCTTCGCCCTCCGCATCCTCAACGACGTCCTCGGGTCCGGCATGTCCTCCCGCCTCTTCACCGAGGTTCGGGAGCGCCGCGGGCTCGCGTACTCCGTGCACTCCAGCTATGGCTACCTCGCCGATGCGGGCGTCTTCACCGTTTCCGCCGGCGTCAACCGCGAGCAGCTCTCCGAGACCATCGGCGTCTGCCTCGACGAGCTCCGGCGGCTCGTCGACGAACCCGTCCCCGAGGACGAGCTGCGGCGGGCGAAAGACCACGCAATCGGCCGCTTCCGCCTCTCCCTCGAGACCGCCTTCTCCCTCGGCCAGCGCCACGGCGAGCAGATCCTGACGAAGGGCGAGGTCGAGACCATCGACGACTTCGTCGCCGGCCTCGAAGCCGTCGACTCCGCCCAGATCAGCGCCCTCGCCGCCGACCTCTTCGTGAACGACCGCATGCACTGCGCCGCCGTCGGCCCGGACCTCTCCGAGGACGAGATCGCCAACGCCCTCGATCGGTAACGACCCCACTCAGCGCGGCGCCAGCCGCGCGCTCTCCTCAGCGAAGCGCTCTCCTCAGGGGCGCGGCAGCGCACCGCTCCACTCAGCGACCAACGGGAGCGCCCTTCTCGCTACAGTCCCAGGCCCGACTCCCACGCCTTCCGCACCTCGTCGAGGTCCGCGTCCACCGGCCCGAAGCGCAGGTAGCCTTCGTCCGTGGTGACCCCCAGCCGGGTGACCGGCACCCCGATCTCCTCCGCCAGCGCCCCCAACCGCTCCCCCGCCTCCGGACGCGCGCTCACGATGATCCGCCCCTGCCCTTCGCCGAAGAGCGCCGCGTCGATGCGCCCCTCCACCTCGACTGCCCCCGCGAAGCCGTGGCCGCCCAGCAGGCAGCACTCCGCCAGCGCGACCGCGAGGCCGCCGTCGCTGCAGTCGTGTGCGCTCAGCAGCAGGCCCGCATCGTTCGCGCCCAGTACGAGGTCGTGCAGCCGCGACTCCGCCTCCAGGTCGACCGTGGGCGTGCCGATGACCGCCCCGTGGACCGCCTCCAGGTATTCGCTCCCCCCGAGCGTGCGCGCCGGCTGCTCGACACCTCCGCCCAGCAGCCACACCTCCGCCCCCTCGCGCTCGAAGGCCGCTCCCAGGTGGGCGTGCACGTCCTCCAGCACGCCCAGCATCCCGATCACGGGCGTGGGCCAGACGGGCGCCCCGCCGCTCTCGTTGTAGAGGCTGACGTTGCCGCTCACGACGGGCGTGCCGAACGCCTCGCAGGCCGCGGCGATGCCGTCCACCGCCCCCGAGAGGGTCGCGTAGACCTCCAGGTTCTCGGGCGCCCCGAAGTTGAGGCAGTCGGTCACGGCGACGGGCCGCGCCCCCGTGCAGACCACGTTGCGCGCCGCCTCCGCCACCGCGATCGCTCCCCCGTTGTGCGCGTCGAGCTGGCAGTAGCGGCCGTTCCCGTCCGTCGCCACGGCGATGCCACGGGTCGTGCCCGGCACGCGCAGCACGGCGGCGTCGCCGCCGGGCGCGACGACCGTGTTCGCGAGCACCTGGTGGTCGTACTGGCGGAACACTTCCGCCTTGCTCGCCAGGTTCGGCCGTGCGATTAGCGCCAGGAGCGCCTCCGTCGCCGCCTCCGCCTTCAGGTCGGGGAAGGCCCCCGGATTCGCCTGGCTGCGGGCCAGCGCCTCCAGGCTGCGGCGACCGTCGCGCGTGTACGCGGGCGCCTCCGTTGCCACCTCGACGGGGACGTGTCCCACCTCGACCCCGTCCTCCCGCAGCACTACCTCGTCCCCGTCGGTCACCTGCCCGATCTCGATGCACGCCACCTCCCACCGCTCGAACAGCCCGGCCACGTCCTCGACGTGCTCGCGCTTCGCGATGACCAGCATCCGTTCCTGGCTCTCCGAGAGCATGACCTCGTACGGGGTCATCCCCGATTCGCGCCGGGGCACGCGCTCCAGGTCGAGCACCGCCCCCGCGTCCCCGCGCGCGCAGCACTCCAGCACCGAGCTCGTCAGCCCCGCCGCCCCCAGGTCCTGCAGCCCCACGATCCAGTCGCGGTGTTCCGAGGCGAGCTCGAAGCACGCCTCCATCAGCATCTTCTCGAGGAAGGGGTTCCCCACCTGCACCGCCGGACGCATCTCCTCGAAGCGCGCCTCGGGGTCCGTGCGGCTGGCGAGCCCGCTCGCCCCGTGGATGCCGTCCCGGCCCGTGTCCGCCCCCACCAGCAGGAGGGCATTCCCCGCCCCGCTCGCCCTCGCGCTCAGGATGCCGTCCGCCCGCACGAGGCCGACGCACATGGCGTTCACGAGCGGGTTGCCGTTGTAGGGCGCTCCGACCACCACCTCGCCCCCCACCGTGGGGATCCCGAGGCAGTTCCCGTACCCCCCGATGCCGCCCACCACCCCTTCGAACAGGTAGCGGTTGTTCCCCTCGTCGAGCGGCCCGAAGCGGAGCGAATCCAGTAGCGCGATCGGGTAGGCGCCCATCGCGAAGATGTCGCGCACGATTCCCCCCACCCCCGTAGCCGCGCCCTCGTACGGCTCGATCGCCGAGGGGTGGTTGTGCGACTCGACCTTCATCACCACCGCCCAGCCGTCGCCGATGTCGATCGCGCCCGCGTTCTCCTCGCCGACGCGCGTCAGCACCCGGTCGCCGCTGCTGGGCAGGCGTCGCAGCAGGGGGCGGCTGTTCTTGTAGCCGCAGTGCTCGCTCCAGAGCGAGCCGAACATCCCCAGCTCGACCTCGTTCGGCTCCCGCCCCAGCCGCGCGACGAGCAGGTTGTACTCGTCGCGGCTCAGCGCGACCGCGTCCAGCGCTTCCTGCTCGACCGCCACGCCCCGATGCTACCGCCCCATCCGCTCACGCGCCCTTAAGCGACCACCACGCGCGTCCCCGCCAGCTTGTCCCAGAGGCACTGCCGCTCTCCGTCCCAGGCGCACCAGGCGGCGGCCACGAGCCAGGCCGCCACGCCCGCGAAGGCAAGGTTGATGCCGCCTTCCACCTCCATCGAGAGCAGCAGCACGTCGAGGAGCACGAACACGAGCACCTTCAGCCCGATGTCCCGCGCGACCATCCGCTTGAGGCTCGCGGGGCGTCCGTCCGGACCCACGACCCGCAGTCCGAGGAACGCCTTCGCCGGCGTCTGTCCCGAGCGCGCCGTCCCCAGGAACCAGACGACCCAGCCCACGCCCAGCGTCACGGCGAACAGGGCAACCTCGAAGATGTGGCCCGCGAACCGCTGGCCCCGGCTGGCCCGCGACCCGCTCTCCGGCGCGGAGGGCTCGCCCGTCACTCGCTACAGCCGCTCGATCTCGCGCGCTCGGCGCTCCTCGTACTCCTCGTCGGTGAGCAGGCCACGGGCGTGCAGGTCCTGCAGGGTCTCGAGGTTCTCGGCGGCGCGCTCCGTTGGGGACACGACTCTCGCGCCGGCCGGGCCTTCGACCTGGCGAACCACGTACGTCCCCACCACCTTGTCCCAGAGGCACTGCCGGTTCGCATCCCAGACGCACCACAGGGCAGCCAGGGCCAACACCCCCAGGGCTACATAGTTGCCTGTGGAACTGAGCACGAGGCCGAACAGGTAGCTCAGGCCTACATAGATACCGCCCCGGATGACGAGATCCCGCAGCAGCATCCACCCGAGGTGGGCCGGATTGCCGTCCCCTCGAACCACGTGCATGCCCAGAATCTGCTTTGCCGGGCTCCGCCCCCGGAACGCCACGGCCAGGTACCAGACAGTCCAGCCGATGCCGAGCGTGACTGTGAAGAGAATGATGTCGAGGATGAACCCCCCGAGCCGGCGTCCCTGGCTCGCAAGCTCCAGCTCCGGTCCCTCGTACTCCCCTTCGTAAACCGCTTCCGTCATTCCCTCTCTCCTAGTCGAAGCTGAATGGCGGGTACTCGTCGACCAGCAGGTACGCGTACGCGCTCACCCGCTCGGTCCACGCCGTAAACCCGACGAGGAAGCCGTGCAGTCCCCCGGGAACGCGCCCCAGCACGATGCCGGCCAGCCACGCCGCGATCAGCACGAATCCCGCCACGATGCTCAGGAGGGTCAGCACGATTTCGTGCGGGATCAGCATGAGGCAGCGGAAGAACGCGGTCAGCCGGTTTCGCCCCGTCGTTCGTTCGGGGATGTGCACCCGCACCGGGTAGTCCGGCTCCTCATCCATCGAGAACGGCGGATACCGGCCCGTCAGCAGGCTGCCGTAGGCGTTGGCACGGGCCGCCCAGCGCGAGAACCCGATCGTGAAGCGCACCAGCCCCGCGGGGAAGCGTCCCGCGAACACGATCGTGAACCACGCCAGCGTGATCACGATGCTCACGGCCCACCCCAGCAGCGTGAGGATGATCGCGTGCGGGATGACGAGGATGCCCCGCAGCAGGATCGACAGCCGACCCTGTGGCGCCACATCGTCGATCTCGAACCGGACCGGATAGCCTGGCGACTCAACCGTCATCGCATGTTCCCTTCAGGTAGCGGATCTGAACGACAACTGCCGCTCGCGGCTCGGCTCCTAGTTGAAGCTGAACGGCGGGTACTCGTCCACGAGCAAGCCGACGTAGGCGCCCACGCGGGTGTTCCAGCGCGTGTACCCGGCGATGAAATCGTGCAGCCAGTCGGGCAGTCCCCCCAGCACGATCCCGACCAGCCAGGCCACGACGGTCGCAACCGTCACGATGATTCCGAGGATCAAGAGAACGATGTAGTGGGGGATCGCCATGATGATGCGGATCGGGAAGAAGCCGGTAAGCCGGTTCCGTCCCTCCACCTGCTCTTCGACAATCAGGCGTACCGGATAGTCGGGCGCCTCTCCCAGCGTGAACGGCGGGTACTTGTCCGTCAGGAACCCCCCCGTCACCCAGAAGTAAGTGTTGGCCTCGTCGCTTCCCAGGACGCCACCGTAGGCGTTGACCCGCGTGGCCCAACGGGCAACACCGGTCGAGAACCGCAGCAACCCCTCGGGGTAGCGCGCGGTGATCACAATCGAGAACGACGCCACCAGCCACACGACGAACGCCGCAATCCCCAGGATCGCGATGATGATCCAGTGCGGAATCGTCAAGATCGGTCGCAGGAACACTGTCAGCCGGTTCTGGGACGCCGCCGGTTCCACCTCGAGTTGAACCGGGTACTCCGATGTCATGGTCGTCACTGCGGCGGCTCCTTTCAGACGGCGGCGCCCGCCGCGGCCTCGATCAGCGATTGCCAGATGCGGTTCCCGTCGGCCCCGCCCGTGAGGGCTTCGCCCGCCCGTTCGGGGTGCGGCATCATGCCGACGACGTTCCCCGCCTCGTTGCGGATGCCCGCGATGTTGCGTGCGCTCCCGTTCGGGTTGGAGGCGGGCGTTGCTTCGCCCTGTTCGTCGCAGTACCGGAACACGACCCGCCCCGTCGCCTCGAGCTCGTCGAGCGTCGCGCGGTCGGCCTGGTAGTTGCCCTCGCCGTGGCTGATGGGGATGCGCAGCACCTCCCCCTCGCCGATGCCCGCCGTCCAGGGCGAGCCGTCGCCTTCGCGACGCAGGTGCGTCCACTCGCAGCGGAAGCGCAGGCTGCGGTTGCGGATGAGCGCCCCCGGCAGCAGGCCGCTCTCGCAGAGCACCTGGAAGCCGTTGCAGATGCCGATCACGGGCAGGCCGCCCTCAGCGGCCCGCACCACTTCCTCCATGATTGGCGAAAAGCGCGCGATCGCGCCGCAGCGCAGGTAGTCGCCGTAGGAGAAACCGCCCGGCAGCACGACCGCATCGAACCCCGCCAGCGAGGTCTCGCGGTGCCACACGATCTCCGCTTCCTGCCCGAGCACGTCCGCGAGCACGTGCTCCGTGTCGCGGTCGCTCCAGGTTCCGGGGAAACGCACGATGGCGAAGCGCATCAGCCCTCACATCACGGCCGGCGATGGGCCACTGCGAGTATAGCAACGCCTCGTCGAAGGTTTGGGTGGGTTACTCATCCGCCGCCCGCCCCGGTTGCTCGCTCGGAGCCGCGGGCGTGGGACCCACCGCCGGGGCCGCCCCGTCGGCCGTCGTGGCCGGCGAAGCTGGCATGCCTGGCGCGTCGGGCGCATCCGGGTACTCGATTCGTGGGTGGTAGACCGCCCGCAGCGTGCTGCGGAAGCTCGCCGCCACTTCCTGCAGCTCCTTCATGGTGATGTCGCACTCGTCCAGCTGGCCTTCCGACAGGCGCTCGGCGAAGATCCCGTTCACGAGCTCGTCGATCTCCTCGTGCGTCTCCGGCTGCGTCGCCCGCACGAGCGCCTCGCACGAGTCCGCCAGCATCACGATCGCGTGCTCCTTCTCCTGCGGACGGGGGCCGGGGTAGCGGTACGCCTCGGCGTCGGCGGGGCCCCGCTCCAGCGCCTTGTGGTAGAAGAACTCCACCAGCCGCGTGCCGTGGTGCTGCGCGATGAAGTCCCCGACGAGCGCCGGCAACCGCCGCCGGCGAGCCATCTCCACCCCGTCGAGCACATGGCCGTGGATGATCTTCGCGCTCGCCTCGGGCGCGAGGCTGTCGTGCGGGCTCACGTCCCGGTTGATGTTGTTCTCGATGAAGTACTCGGGCCGCTGCACCTTCCCGATGTCGTGGTAGTAGGCCCCCGCGCGCGCCAGCAGCGAGTCCGCCCCGACGCGGTTCGCCGCCTGCTCCGCCAGCGTCCCCACCAGCATGCTGTGGTGGAAGGTGCCCGGCGCCTTCTCCTGCAGCTCCTGCAGGATGGGGTGCCCCGCCTGGGCCAGTTCCATCAGCTGCATCCGCGTCGTTACCCCCAGCGCCGTCGAGAGCAGCACGTGCAGACCCAGCCCGATCACGGCCGACCCACCCCCGGCGATCCCCGCTGCCAGGGCCAGCCAGCCCAGTTCCTCCGTCTGCCGCTGCTCGACAAGCAGCCAGAAGGCGAGCAGCACCGCGCCCGTCGCCACTCCCACCGCCAGGCCGGCGGCGATGAAGCGGGACAGGCGGTCCGTGCGCTGCATCGTCGCCGCGCCCGCCAGGCCCCCCGCCGCGTACGCGATCACCAGCTCCAGTGGCTCCAGCGCGCTCGTGAAGGCGGCCCCCGCCAGCGATGGCGCCGTCGCCGCGATGAACCCCGCGTAGAGCGCCACCACCATCGCCACCATGGCCCCGAACCGTGGCGCCGAGATCGAGGACACGACCAGCGCCGCTGCGGCCACCGGCATCGCGTAGGCGAAGAAGCGGCCCTCGGTGTCGGGCAGCAGCTCCGGCAGCCCGATGCGCACGGCCACGAGCGTGCCCAGCACGGCCAGCAGGGTCATCAACCCGCGCCGCTCGGCCGGGCGCGAGAAGGGCTGCAGCCGGTACAGGTAGACCCCCAGCACCGTGCCCAGCGCCGCCCCCATCAGGATGCCCGCCCCCAGATCGAAGTAGTCGAAGCCCTCGCGGATGACGCCCGTCTCCCGCAGCGCTTCGATGAGCACCTCGTCCAGCTGATCGCCCTCCTCGGCGATCAACTCGCCCGCCGCATACGTGACCACCACCACCGGCGCCGTGTCCCGCGCCTCCTGGCGCAGCGCCTCCGTCTGGTCGGCGTCCAGCCCCACCGTGGGCTGCACGAACGCCTCCAGGAGCTCACGCAGCGCGCCCTCGCCGCGAGGGAAGGAGGGCACGTCCCCGACCAGCAGGTAGGCCTCGATGCGGTTGGCCTTGTCCTCCTCGCGCAGCGGCGAGCTGAGGATGACGCTCACCCCCTCCAGCGCCGAGCTGCGCAGGTCCTCGAGGTCGCGCACCTCCAGCGTCAGCAGCGTCGAGCGGATGGCCGTTCCCAGTCCCCCGCCTGCCCGCGATTCGCCCAGCACCTGCAACCGCTCCTCCGAGCTCATGCCCTCCCGCAACCGCAGCCGGGAGACCTCCTGGAAGAGGGTCGCCAGCAGCCCCAGCTGCACCTCGGGCACGTCCTCCAGGGAGGCCATCACCGGCTCGATGGCTTCCGCCGCCTCCTCCTGCGCCGCTTCCGTCAGCACCTGCGAGACGTATTCGCTCTCGCGCACGGCCGCGAAGGCGCGCGGAGCGATGTCACCCTCGTGGGGGGCACTCTCGCCGGGCAGCAGGGGGACGGCCAGCACGATCGCGCCGATGGCGATCAGGACGCCAAAGGAGGCCGCGCCTCCGCGCGTGACGACCGGATCGGGACGGCGGCGCAGCATGTCAGGTAGCCGAGGATGATAGCAGAGGCCCCCGTAACCCCTCCCGCCCCCGCATCCCCGAGCGCGTATCGTTGCGCCCGCGCCGGCCCCACGCCGGCCATCTTCCCTGCGAAAGGCGGGACCTATGGCGGACATCAACGAGCGCGTCGGGAGTGCCCTTGAGGAGCTGATAGCGAGCGGCGTCGAGTCAGGACTGCAGGTCGCCGCCTACCACCACGGCGAGCTCGTCGTCGATGTGTGGGCCGGTCTCGCCGATGTCGCCTCCGCCCGCCCCGTCGATGGCGGCACGCTGTTCACCTCCTTCTCCTGCACGAAAGGGGTCACCGCCACCGCCATCCACATCCTCGTCGAACGCGGCGTCCTCTCCTACGACGAGCCCATCGCGAACCACTGGCCCGAGTTCGCCCAGCGCGGAAAGCAGTACGCCACCATCCGCCACGCCCTCACGCACCGCGTCGGCGTCCCCCACATGCCCGACGGCGTCACCCCTGAGTCCATGTCCGACTGGGACGGCATGTGCGAGGCCATCGCCGCGCTCGAGCCCCTCTGGGAGCCCGGCGCCCGCACCGGCTACCACGCCTACACCTTCGGCTGGATCCTCGGCGAGGTCATCCGCCGCGCCGACGGGCGCCCCATCAACCAGTTCGTCCAGGAGGAAATCTGCGGTCCCCTCGGCCTCGATGGCATCCACCTCGGCATCGACGACGCCACCGAGCCGCGCGTCGCCACCCTCGTCGATGGCCCCCGCCCCGCCGACGCCCCCGCCGCCCCGCCCGACGCGCTGATCACGCACGCCATCCCCCCTGCCGTCGGCATCCTCGCCGAGCCCTACAACAACCCGCTCGTGCGCCGCGCTGCCCTCCCCGCCCACGGCGGACTCATGAACGCCCGCTCACTCGCGCGGATGTACGCCACCCTCGCCAACGGCGGCGAGCTCGACGGTGTGCGCATCCTCCCCGAAGACCGCGTCCGCACCGCCACCCGCCTCCAGACCGACGACCTCGACCTGGCTATCCAGCAGCCCGTCCGTAAGGCGCTGGGCTACTTCCAGAGCGGGGCCATCTCGGCCATGGGCCCGCGCATGACTGCCTATGGCCACCCGGGCGCCGGCGGCGCTATCGGCTTCGCCGACCCCGAGCACGAGTTCGCCTTCGCCCTCACCAAGAGCTCGCTCGTGGCCGGCGCCCAGCCGGGCACGAGCGCGGCCGAGGTCATCGGCGCCCTCGTGCGCCGCGAGCTGGGGTTCCCCGATGAGGAAGGCGCCTAAGGGGGCCATGCCGAGCGAACAGGAGCGGAGTGATGCTGGAGTACAAGGGCTACGTTGGCGAGGTCGTGTACGACGATGAAGCCGAAGTGCTGTATGCCCATGTCATCAACAGCGGTTCCTACTCGATTGCCGATGCCTGGGCGACCGATGTCGAGGGCATCAAGCGTGAGTTCCGGGTCTCCATCGATGCGTACCTGGAAGTGTGCGCCGAGCGTGGTATCGACCCCAGGGCGCCCCAGCCGTTGCCCGAGGAAGCGCGAGCCTAGCCCAGCAGCCCCCGCACGATCTCGCTGATCACGCGCCCGTCCGCGCGCCCCTGGAAGCGCTTGACCAGGACCGGCATCACCTTGCCCATGTCCCGCGGGCCCGAGGCCCCCGTCTCCGCCACCGTGGCCCGCGCGGCCTCCTCGATCTCCTCGCGGCTGGCCTCCTCGGGCAGGTAGCCCGCGAACGCCTCCAGCTCCGTCTCCTCGCGCTCCACGAGGTCGTCCCGTCCGCCCTTGCGGAACTCCTCGATGCTTTCGCGGCGCTGCTTCACCTGCCGCTGCACGACGACCAGCAGGTCGCCCTCGGCGAGCTCGCCGCCCGCCTCGATCTCGGCGTTCTTGATCGCCGCCGTGAGCATGCGCAGGGCGGCCTTGCGCGGCTCGTCCCTCGCGAGCATGGCCGCGCGCAGATCGCCCTGGATGCGCTCTTTCAGTTCCGTCACGGAGGGAGGCCTAGCGGCCCGAGCGGGCTCGCGCTTCTGCCCGAAGCTGCTTCTTCCGCAGCTTCCGCAGGCGCGCCGCTTCCTTCTTCTTGCGCTTCACGCTCGGCTTTTCGTAGTGCTGGCGCTTGCGCGTCTCCGAGAGGATGCCGTCCTGCTGCACGCGCTTGTTGAAGCGCTTCAGTGCAGACTCGAATGCCTCATCCTCGCCGACAATGATCTCAGCCACGTTACTGGCTCACCACCCTTCGGGTGTGACTGCCGCCCGTCCGGACGGCGAGCGCTCACCCTACCACCCCCGCCCCCCTCGCGAAAGGCGCGGCGCCTCCCGCCCGCCCATCCCCCGCGCCTCCCGGACACGCGCATCCAGCCGCCGCAGCCGCTCCTCCACCCAGATGGCGGGACGCTCGTTGGCGACGCTCGGGGCCTCCAGGTTGTAGCGATCCTGCTTCGCCCGCAGCGCCCGCGCCGCCCTCGCGAACTCGCGCCGGCGCTCCGCGATCAGCGGCGCCAGCCGCCGCCACTCCCCCGTCGACCGTGCCCGCTCGACGAGCGCCGCGTGCTCCCCCTCGATGGCTACCAGCCGCTCGTGGTCCCGCTCGATCGTGCGGGCCAGCTCGAGCCACTCCGGCAGCGCGCCCGCGTTCCCGAGGATGTGGTGCCCCAGCCAGAGGTCGCCCGCCAGGCGCTCGGCGTCGCGCAAGACCAGCCGCTTCCCCTCGCCCGGCAACCCATCGAAGAGCCCCTCCTCGATCGCCTCCAGGATGCGGTTCTCGACCAGCTGCTCGAATCTCACCCGTGCCTCGCCGTGGTCTGCCTAGCAGAACGGGGCCGCGCGGGCCCCGTCGTGGTCGTTTCCGGTGTCGGTGCGTCCTAGTCGGCCGAGGGCAGAACCTTCGGCTGCATGAGCTCCATGTCGCGGTCGTCGACCTTCAGGTCGCAGTCGCCCGGCTTGATGACCAGCACCTCGATGCCGGTCTGCTCGTCCTTGTAGCGCTTCCCCAGTTGTACGGCCATCTTCGAATGTCCCTCGCTACTTCTTCTGCTCGAGCGGAGTATCGCCGCACTTGAGTTCGCCGTCGCCGCCCTTCGTCACGATGAACTCAGCGCCGCACTCCGGGCAGAGATACCGCTTTCCGGTCTGTGCTGCCATCTGCGCCCTCCTCGCTGGAAAAAATTGGTCGAAGCCGGATCGTAGGCACGCCCCTCCTGAGGGTCAATGAAGCGCCTACTCGGTGACGAACACCACCGCCAGCATGTCGGGGTGGTAGCTGCAGGTGATGCGGTACTCGCCCGGCGCATCGAACGTGATTGTTCGCGTCACGCCCACGCCCTCGAAGTCCTCGCCCTGCTGCTGCCCGTCAATCTCGATGTTGTGCAGCCCCACGACGTTCTCGAACGTCACCGCCGTGCCCGCCGTCACCTTCACGCCCGTCCGGTTCGGGGTGCCGGCGACGCCGTCGGCCACGACCGTCCAGTCGTTGTCGTTCGCGAGGATGACCACGTCCGTCGAGACGGCGTTCGGCTCGTCGATAACGATCGGGTCCGCCCCGCTAATCGTGTTGAAGGCGCTGGCGGAGACGGTGTGCTCGACGCAGGCGGTACCCGGGTTGAGCTCGTCCGAGGGCGCTGCTCCCCACGCGTCCTCCGGCATCTGCAGCGTCTTGCCGATGGGGAGTACCGTGTCGGCCTCCACGCCGTTCGCCTCGGCCAGGGTGGCGGCCGTGACGTTACCGAACCCCGCGGCGACCTGCGCCAGGTCCGTACCCATCACGAGGTAGGCATTGATGGGCGGTAGCGTGATCCAGATCTCACTGGAAACTGCTTCGTTCGCCCCCGCCTCGTTCAGCGAGCGCAGCGTGCCCTCGCCGATGCCGTGGCTGGCGGCGATAGTGGCGAACGAGTCGCCGAACTGCACGATGTAGCGCGTGCCCGCCCGCAGCGTGAGCACGCTGCCCGGCGTGATGGCCGCGTCTTCGTCGAGGCCGTTGTCCTCGGCCAGCGCGATCTCGGGGAGGTCGTGCGCCTCGGCGATGCTCACCAGCGTGTCGCCGGGCTGGGCCGTGTAGCTCGCGTCATCCGGAAGGATGAGCCGGCGCTCGCCCGGCAGCGCGGTGTCGTTGGCGATGTCGCCAAGGGTGGCCAGCAGGAGCGGATTGAGCGCGCGGATCTGGGCCGCCGTGATGCCGTGCTGCTCGGCGATGCTCGCCAGGGTGGCGCCCGCCTGCACCCGGTAGCTAGCGCCCTCTGGCAGCCGTAGCGTCTGGCCTGGCAGCAGTCCCGTCGCGGGCCTTTCCGCACCGGCCTTGAGGATCAGGCGCTCGTCGTCGCCCGAGTACGGCAGGTAGAAGTTCCCGTCCACGTCGATCGCCCAGTTGATCCCGTTCAGGGTGGCGATGATGACGGCCCCCACGTGCTCGCGCTCGGCGAGCTTGCGGGCGTTGTCGTTCTCCCGCGCCTCCACCGTGCGCCCGTCGGGCAGCCGGATGCTGGTCCCCTTGTCGATGAGCGCCTCGACCGAGGCGAGGCCGTTCAGCGCGACCACCTGGGGCCCGCCGATGTTGTGGTCCTTCGCGATCTGCGACAGCGTGTCGCCCGAGACCGCGGTCGGAGCTTCGTGGTTCAGGTTGTGCGCGAAGTGCACGGCCTCCAGCCACCCGTGGTTGGTGGGGTTGCCGTTCGCGTCGAAGAGGTCCTCCTCGAGGGGCGCCGTCAGCAGCCGGACGAGGTGCTCGATCTGGTTGGCCGTCAGGCTGCCGCCGTTCGAATCGAGCCAGGCCGGCATCAACGTGCCCGCGCGCCCGCAGATCAGCGTCCGCCGGATGAGGTCCTGGTTCTGCGAGAGCGCCAGCGGCTCCTGGTTGCGGAAGGAGGCCTTGTTCAGCGTGAGGCCCACGCCGCCCTCGCCGCGGATGCCGTGGCAGGTGCGGCAGTTGTTCGCGTAGAGCAGCGCCCCGCGCTCGATCGACTCCGCCGTGAAGAAGTCCGCCTGGCGCTCGGCGCGAATCGGCAGGTCGATCGCCGTATAGGCGGCGCAGCCGGCCACGCTGATGAACATCAGCACCACGATCAGGAAGATTTGGCGCTGGGTAGTCAACGAGTCCTCCCGTGTCGGCTAGCCACTGTAGGGCACCGCCCGCAGGGGATTGGGGACCGCCCCCCCGCCGAGGGTGAGTCCGCGCGTGTTCACGGTCACCGAGCCGTCGGGGTTTGTCGTCAGCAGGAACGTATCCATTGGGCGCGGCGCCGGTCCGAAGACGCGTACCCCCGCCCGCGAGTAGGTCGAGCCGTGGCAGGGGCAGCGGAACCACCCCTGGATGCCGGGGAACGCGACCTCGGCCCCGTCGAAATCGCCCCGCCAGGGGATCGTGCAGCCGAGGTGGGGGCACTTCCAGTAGAGCGCGATCAAGCCGCCCGTGCCGCCCTGGTCGAGGACATCCCCTTCGGGGCCATCCAGGTTGACCAGCCAGAACTTGCCTTCCGTGATGCGTACGGGCTCGTCGCCGGGCTCCGGGATCTGAATCTCCGGAACCGTGACCGGCCGCCCGAAGCCCTGCGGGCTGCGCAGGTTGAAGAAGCCGAGGAAGAACGCGCTGAACGCGCCCAGTGTCAACGTCAGGCCGGCGAAGGCGCTCACGCGCATGAACGATCGGCGGGAGACCTTGCGCGCCTCCGCCTGACGGGCCTGCTCGACTCGCTGCGCCTGCGCCATCGTTCTGCTACTCCTGCCCCGGGATGCCTTCGAGGGTTCGCAGGTCCCACGGCCAGATCAAGTCCTGGCCAGGGCCGCGGAAGGCCGTCCCGATGATCGTCAGCATCAGGAACGCGCCCACGAACCCGCTCATCAGCGTGATCAGCGCGTCCCGGCGCGTGTGTACCCAGTTGATCTTCCAGAACCCGTAGATGAGCAGGCACGCAAGCCCGACCATGAATCCCGTGGGGATACCGATGTCCACCAGCAGCGTGGGCAGGTCGATCTTCTGGAAGGTGGTCACGCCCGCACCCGGACCCTCGTCCAGGATCTTCAGGTTGAACCACAGGTAGGGAATCGAGTCGGCCCAGTCTGGCCAGGGCACGACCGAGGGGTCCTTCAGCGCTGCCGACCGCTCGAGGAAGGCGAGCGTGTCGCCGCCGGAGAACCCGAACCAGTCCTTCAGCCAGAGGGCGACCTTGCCCGAGTTCCAGAGGATGAGGGCCAGCGTTCCCCAGAAGCCCACCAGGAGCGAGACAACGGTGTTCTTGACCGAGTTGACATCGGCGAACCACCGGCCCTGTCCGTCCGAGGAACGGTCGAAGTAGGGGAAGGCAGCGAGAATGATGAGCCAGACCGTCGGCACCACGATGCCCGCGAGCGCCGCGTTCATGTGCAGCAGCAACTCCTGCAGGTTCAGCAGGTACCAGGGCGCCTTCGCCGGGTCGTTCGTGACGTTCGCGTTGGCCTCGTCCAGGAGGGGCGCGTTCATCACGTACGAAAGGATGAACAGCAGCACCGTGAAGAGGAGCGCCGAGATGAACTCGACGAACACGAGGTCGGGCCAGACCAGCACCTCCTCATCGCGAGCGCGAGGGGTGGGCCGGGAGGCCGGGCGGGCGACAACGACGGTAGCCATGTGCTAGCTCACCCCGCCCCTACAGCGGCCGGGCCAGGCCGCCGTCCCGGCGAATCCGCCAGAAGTGCACGGCCATGAAGATGGCGGCCAGCAGGGGCAGGCCGATGACGTGGAGCGTGTAGAAGCGAATCAGGGCGTCCGGTCCCACCTCGAAGCCGCCGAGCAGCCAGAAGCGGGTCTTCGGGCCCAGCACCGGCGCCGAGCCGGCGATGTTGGTGCCCACCGTGATGGCCCAGAACGCGAGCTGGTCCCACGGCAGCAGGTAGCCGGTGAAGCTGAGCAGGAAGGTGAGAACCAGCAGGACCACGCCCACTACCCAGTTGAACTCGCGCGGTGGCTTGTAGGCGCCCGTATAGAACACCCGCAGCATGTGCAGGAACACCAGGATCACCATGGCGTGCGCCATCCAGCGGTGCATGTTTCGCATCAACTGGCCGAACTGCACGTTCGTCTGGATGTTCTGGATGTCCAGGTAGGCTCTGTCCACGCTGGGCACGTAATAGAACATCAGCAGGATGCCCGTCACCGTCAGCCCCAGGAACATGAAGAAGGTGAGCCCGCCCAGGCAGTAGGTGTGCGTGATCTTCACGTGGGTGCGGTGGATACGCGTCGGGTGCAGGTGCAGGAACACGTTCGTCGCGATGACCAGCATCTGGTTGCGCGGCGTGTTCGGGTAGCCCGTGCGGAAGATCGACTTCCACACGTAGTTGTGGAAGAGCTTGTCGTAGATCTGGTCGCCGAGGGTGGGTTGGGTGGGCTGCTCTATGGCCATCGCCTAACGCTCCCACCACTTGCCCAGGGCGACCATGATGCCCAGGCCCAGGAACATCGTGACAAACACGAAGACTAGCTCGAGAAATTCGCCAACTTCCACGGCCCCGCGCCCTCTCCGTTCGCACCGCGGCCTTTCTCGGCCCCGGCAAGTTTGTGAATCCTGTAGCAAGCGAGTTATACCCCGCCCCTCGGAGGGGGTCAAACCTGTTCGCGTGCAAGCCGTGGGGCCTTCACGGAGACCCCTTCCCTTACAGCCGCAGCCCGAATCGCAGCCGCACGAGGCCCCGCAAATCCTCCAGCGCCGTGCTCACGATGTGTACCTTCGTATCCGGGTCCTCCACCCAGCGCACGGGCAGCTCGCCCACCCGGAATCCCCCCTGCTGCGCCCGTATCAGGAGCTCCGTATCGAAGAACCAGGCGCGGTCCTCGATCGCGGGCACGATCGCCTCCACCGCCCGCCGCCCCACCGCCTTGAAGCCGCACTGCGCGTCCGTAATCCGCAGCCGCGGGAAGAACGCCCGGATGATGAGCACGTAGCCGCGCGAGATCACCTCCCGCTTCAGCGACCGCGTCGTTGCCGATCCCCGCGCCAGGCGGGACCCGCTCGCGACGTCGTACCCCTCCTCCGCCACCATCCCCACCAGCACGGGCAGGTGCGCCAGGTCCGTGCTCAGGTCCACGTCCATATAGGTGACCACGTCGGCGTCGCTCCCCAGCCACGCCTCCCGCAGCGCGAGCCCGCGGCCCTTCACCGTGAGCACGACCGCCCGCACCCGCTCGCGTTCCCCCTCCAGTTCCCGCGCGAGTTCGCTCGTGCCGTCGTTCGACCCGTTGTCGGCGATGACGAGGCGCCAGTCGTAGCGGGGGTGTTCGTCGAAGAGCGCGAGCGTGCGCTCCACGCTCTCACGCAGCACGGCCACCTCGTTGTAGCAGGGGATGACCACGTCCACGGTGGGGAGGGCGCCACGCGGCTCCGTCACGCCGTTGCTCCGGAGGCGCCGTTCGTGGGCGCGGGGCAGGCGCGTTCCTCCGGCGTCATCTCGCCGTCTCTCTGGCCCGTGCGGGGAAAGGAACTACTCCGGGCGCAGCGCCGCCAGCCGGCGCTTCGTGCGGTCCGCCCGTCCCGTGGGGATGGCGCCCTTCCGCGCTGCCCGGTCGAGCACCGAGTAGGCCTGGCTCAGCGCCTCGCTGAAGGCCTCGCGGTCGCCACTCGCCGCCACCTCGCGCGCGAGGCGCACGACGGAACGCGACTCGGAGCGCGTGGCCCGGTTCCGGGTCCGCCGCTTCACCGACTGTCGCCAGCGCTTCATCGCTGATCGTGTGTTTGCCATGGACCGGGATCGTAGGGCCGCATCCCGCTCCGCGCAAAGCCCGCGCCCCAGCTTGCCCCGTTCATCAAGCTCTCGTATTCTGACAAAGCACTGGTCAGAAGCCCGGCAACCCGCCGATGCGCTCACCAGGCGACCTCAGTAGTCGAGGTTTCCCGCAACCCACACCGCCCGTTCTTGCCGAGCGCCGCTCGCAGCGGGCAACAGGATCGTTGCCATTACACGTGCACCTGAGTCTCCGCCGGCTGAAGAAGCCCCCACCGCCCCCGCCGACCGCGAGGATGGCGTCCCCACGCTCAACATCTCCGAGCTTGAGGGCACCACCCGCAGCGAGCTGACACGCATCGCCCGCGAGCTCGGCGTCAGCAACGCCTCCACCCTGCGCAAACGCGACCTCATCTTCCGCCTCCTCCAGGCCCAGGCCGAGCGCCGTGGCAACCTCTTCTCCGGTGGCTTCCTCGAGGTCTCCGACGACGGCAACTACGGCTTCCTCCGCGGCGAGTCCCTCCTCCCCGGCCCGCACGACATCTACGTCTCGCAGTCGAACTTGCGCCGCTTCGCCCTCCGCCCCGGCGACTACGTCACCGGCCAGATCCGCGCCCCGCGCGATAACGAGAAGTACTACGGCCTCCTCAAGGTCGAAGCCGTCAACGGGCTCGACCCCGAGGCTGCCAAGCGCCGCCCCTTCTTCGAGAGTCTCACGGCCGTCTTCCCCAACGAGCAGCTCCTCCTCGAGACCACCCCCGATAACCTCACCCACCGCCTCATCGATCTGATCGCCCCCATCGGGCGAGGCCAGCGCGCCCTCATCGTCTCCCCGCCCAAGGCCGGCAAGACGATGCTCCTCCAGAACATCGCCAACGGCATCACCACCAACCACCCCGATGTCCACCTCATGGTGGTGCTCATCGGCGAGCGCCCCGAGGAAGTCACCGATATGCGCCGCAGCGTTCGCGGCGAGGTCGCGAGCAGCACCTTCGATGAGCCCGTCGAGGATCACACGCGCGTGGCCGAGATGGCCTTCGAGCGCGCCAAGCGGCTCGTGGAGGGCGGCCAGGATGTCGTCATCCTCATGGACTCCATCACCCGCGCCACCCGCGCCTACAACCTCGCCCTGCCCCCTAGCGGCCGCACGCTTACCGGCGGCGTCGACCCCGTAGCCCTCTACCCGCCCAAGCGCCTCTTCGGCGCCGCGCGCAAGTGCGAGGAAGGCGGCTCCCTGACTGTCATCGCGACCTGCCTCATCGATACCGGCAGCCGCATGGACGAGGTCATCTTCGAGGAGTTCAAGGGCACCGGAAACATGGAGCTGCGCCTCGACCGCAAGCTCGCCGAGCGCCGCTTCTACCCCGCCATCGATATCCAGGCGAGCTCCACTCGTCGCGAGGAGCTCCTCCTCGACGAGGCCACCCTCAAGGGTGTCTGGCTGGTCCGCCGCATGACCGCCATGATCTCGCAGAACTCCCCCAACTCCCTCGAGGCCACCGAGCGTCTGCTCGAGCGGCTGGGCCGCAGCGAGACCAACGAGGAGTTCCTCGCCGGCCTTCGCACCGAGGTCTAGGGCCCCTGACCCCACTCGTGCCTTGCAATCGCCAATGCGGTCGGGCAGGGTTGCTGTTCTGCCCACAACCCGCCGTGGGGCATCCTCGCGTTCTCACGTCCGCCGTGAGAAGGAACGGTAGCGCGTGCTGAGGGAACGGTTGCTCCACCTGCTCCAGGCGCGTCTTCCTGCGCCCCCGTACCCCGATGCCCACCGCTGGCGCACCGGCATCCACCTCTTCCTCGTGGCGCTCGCCGCGCTCGTGGCCCTCTTCTCGGCGAGGCTCGTGACCGGCCCCGAGTCCGTCCAGGTCTCCGCGGTGCGCCCGGCCTCCGGCTGGGGCGCCGAGGCGGACCGCGCCACCGGCGAGGCCGTGCTCCGTCCGGGCGTTCGCCACGATACCGTCGAGTCGCCCCTCCTCGCCTCCCTCCCGACCGCCGCCGCCGCGCGCCCGGTCACGAGCGCGTTCACCGCCGACAACTCCGTCTCCGTGGCCGTCGCCGTGGCTGCCGGCGCCCTCAAGGACGCCGGTTACGAGGTGCGCCCCCTCGTGGACCGCATCGACCCCCAGGTCCCCACCGCCCTCTACACCGTGCGCGAGGGCGACACGCTGCGCGCGATCGCCGAGGCCTACGGGACGACCGTCGACAACATCCTCCGCAACAACGTCGAGTCCCACGAAGGCGGGTCCATCCCGCCCGGCCAGCAAATCCTGGTGCCCTTCGATACGGGCATCCTCTACAGGGTGGGGCAGGGCGAGACCCTCGACGAGATCGTCCGTCGTTTTCGGGACGTGACCGTCGAGGATGTCCTGGCCTACCGCCCCAACAACCTCGCCGAAGCCGGCGACCTCAGCCCGGGCCACTACATTCTCCTGCCCAACGCCTCGTTCCCGCCGCCGCCGGAGTACAGCGAGGGTGGCGCCATCCTCGGCTACTACGGCGTTCCCGAACCCTCCCCCGGCCTCTTCGGCCTGCCCCTCCCCGTGTGGGGGTACATCAGCGATGAGTTCGGCACCTACCGCGGTCCGGGGCTGATCCACACGGGCATTGATTTCGCCCTTGCCCAGTACCCCGCCTCATCCGTGTACGCCTCCTGCGATGGCTGGGTCTCCCGCGTCGAGTGGCTCACCTACAGCTATGGCTACTACGTGGTCGTCGATTGCGGCGATGGCTGGGAGACGCTCTACTCCCACTTCCGCGAGATCCTCGTCGAGTGGGGCGAGACGGTGGTCAAGGGCGAGACCATCCTTGGCATTTCCGGGTCCACCGGCTTCAGCACCGGCGAACACCTCCACTTCGAGATCCGCTACGACGACGTTCCCCTCGATCCCCGCAAGTACCTCGATTTCGACTAGAAGCGAACGTCGGGGGCTCTCCCAACCACGTCTTTCCCGGCAAAGCCTTGCACTCTCGCCGTGTCTGCGGCAGCGTGAGGCTTGTGTCCGGTCACGGCCCGCACGCGCACCCCGATGAACCGCAGGCGGCCAGGGCGCGCTCCCACGCCCACGCCCACCGCGCCGGACGCGCCGGCCTCCACCTCCTCTTCGTCGGTATAGCCGCCCTGGCGGCGCTCATCGCCGTTGGGTTCGTCTCCGATTCCGACGCCTGGGACGTCGCCACCATTCCCTCCCCCCCGCTCTCGGGCGTGCGCGCCATCGCTTCCACCGGAGAGGGCTTCCTCCGCCCCGGAGTGAGCCTCGAGACGGCCGAGTCTCCCCTCCGCGGGACCTCCTCCGACGACCGCGTCACCCTCCGCCCCACGGAGGGCCTCGCCGGCGGCGACACCGTCTCGGAGGCCATCGAGGAGGCCGCCGCCGGCGGTTCCGATGTCGGCTGCGGGCAGAACACCCTCACCGACCGCATCGACCCCCGCGTTCCCGCCGTCCTCTACACCGTCCGCCCCGGCGATACGCTCCTCGAGATCGCCGAAAGCTGCGGCACCACCATCGACACCATCCTCATCAACAACGCCGAGGTCTCCGATGGCGACTTCATCCCCGTCGGCGAGCAGGTGCTGATCCCCTTCGATACCGGGATCCTCTACAAGGTCGGCCAGGGCGAGACCCTCGCGGGCATCCTCGAGGACTACCTGCACGTCACCATCGAGGACGTCATCGCCTACCGGCCCAACAACCTCGCCGATGCCAGCGCCATCGACCCCGGCCAGTACGTCCTCCTCCCGGGCGCCGAGCCCAAACCCCCGCCCATCGTGACCGTCCAGGGGCGCCCTATCGTCGACCGTCCTCCCCCGGTCTCGCCGGGCCGCTTCGGCCTGCCCCTGGGCGGCTGGTCCTTCGTCAGCGACGAGTTCGGCACCTATCGCGGGCCCGGACGCATCCACGGGGGCATCGACCTCGCGCTCGGCGGCGAGTTCAGCGGCTCCTCCATCTACGCCTCCTGCGATGGCTGGGTTTCCCGCGTCGAGTGGCTCACCTACAGCTACGGCTACTACGTGATCGTCGATTGCGGGGACGGCTGGGAGACGCTCTATGCGCACTTCAGCGAGATCATCGTCTCCTGGGGCCAGACCGTCACGAAGGGCGAGACCATCCTCGGCATCTCCGGCTCCACCGGCTTCAGCACGGGCGAGCACCTGCACTTCGAGATCCGCTACAACGGCGTCACGCTCAACCCGCGCGACTACATCACCTTTCTCTTCTGAACCCGCCCGGCCCCCGGCCCCTTACTCCGAGGCGCGCACCGATTCCGGCGGCCGCGTCTCCACCAGCCGCGCGATCACCACGTCCCGGTGCACGTAGTACCCCGGCCCGTCCTCCTCGATCTCCACGAAGTCGCCTCCGCAGGTGATCAGCACCACCCACTCCTCGTCCGCTGGGCGCAACAGCGCCGGGTTCTCCGCCTCGTGCGGCGCGATGAGGTCCGCCATGGGCACCTCCCCCGTCACGTACCGCTCCTGGAAGAACACCTCGTAGACGTACTCGCGGCCGTCCTCCATCACGACGACCACGAGGTCGCCCGCCTGCAGCTCCGTCAGCTTGTGGAACGGCCCCAGGATGTCCGGGTAGTAGTCCTTGTGCGCCGAGTAGAGCGAGCTCGTGCCGAACCCCGGCTTGTCGTAGATGTCGTACCAGCCCACGTTGCGGGGCAGGGGCACGTCCAGCTTGTTCTGCCCGGGGATCAGCCCGATCGCTTCGATCGGCGCCTCCACCCCCAGCGAGGGGATGCGCATCTTCGAAAGCTGCCCGTCGTAGGGCGTCGGGTCCTGAGCCGGCTCCGGGGTGGCCTGCTCCGTCGCGGCCTGCGTTGCCGTTGCGGTGGCCGTGGCAGTCTCCGGAACAGGTGTGGGTTCCGGGAGCTCCGAGGGCTCGATGGCCACGCAGGCCGTCCCCCCCGCCAACGCCAGCGCTACGCCGAGCGCAAGGATGCCTCCCCGCAGCCGGCCGCAGACGGTATCCCTCAATCCCCGGGGCACCCGTCCAGTCTACTGCCGGTCCTGGTCGACGGTCTGTACCGCGGGCGGCGGCACCGTCTCGACGAGCCGGGCGATCACCACGTCCCGGTGGAGGTAGTAGCCCGCGCCCCCCTCGGTCGTCTCCACGAAGTCCCCCCCGCAGGTGTACAGCGTGATCCACTCCTCGTCCTCGGGCCGCAGCAGCTCGGGATTCCGCGCCTTGTGGGGCCAGATGAGGTCGTACATGGGGATGTTGTCGACCGTGTAGCGCTCCTTGAAGAACACCTCGTAGACGTACTCGCGCCCGTCGTCCATCACCACCACGACCTGCGCGCCGTACTCGATCTCGGTCAGCTCGTAGAACGGCCCCCGGATGTTCGGCCAGTAGTCCTTGTGCGCCGAGTAGAGCGAGCTCGTGCCAAAACCGGGCTTGTCGTAGATGTCGTACCAGCCGATGTTCTCCGGCTCGGGCACGTCGAGCTGGTTCCGGCCCTCCACCAGCCCGATCGGTTCGATCGGCGCCTCCACCTCCAGCGATGGCAGTCGCATGGAGACGAGCTCGCCGTCGTACGGCTCCGGCTCGGGCGTGGGGGTGGGAACCGGGATCGTGGCGGTGGGTGGGATGGGCGTGCGCGTGGGGGTGGGTGTCGCCGTTGCCGCCTGGGGAGGTGGCGTGGCTTCCGTCGGGGCGGGCGTCGGCGTCGGCTCGGGCTCAGGAGGGGGGCTGTCGCCCCCGCACGCCGCAGCCAGGAGCAAGAGTGCCAGGAGCGGGACCAGCAGTCTCTTCGTCAGATACCAACCGCGCACGTGTTTTCTCCGTGCATCCAGCAGGATGGTTACTGCCACTACTGAGTATACGGATGCACCTATCTATTGTCGCCGGAACAGCGACCGGATTGCATCCCTCACCGAGGACAGCGAGGGCATCTCGCGCCGTCGCGTCCCGACCGTTGGCGTGGGCCCCGCTCCGATAACCGGCTCACTGCGCGCGGCGGGCTGGACCCCGTTCGCGGGCTGGGTCCGCCCCAGCCACGAGAACACGCCAACCCCAACCATAGCCAGCCCCGCCACCACCGCCAGCGCGATCACCACGCCCGAGACGCCGCCGCCGTCATCCTCCCCGGTGGCCGCCGGCTCCGGTTCTTCTGGTTCGGTGGACTCCTCCGGTTCGGCCGGCTCATCCTGCCTCGTGGGCTCGGTGGCCGGTTCCGTCGCCACTGGCGTCGGCGTCGGCGTCGCGGCTGCGGTGGGCTCGGGGGTGGGAGTCGCTTCCTCGGTCGCGGCTGCCTCAGTGGGCGCGGGCGTCTCCTCGGGCTCGGCTGTCTCGACCGCTTCCGTAGCCGTCGCCTCCGGCGTCTCCTCGGGCTCGACTGTCTCGGTCGCTTCCGTGGCCGTCTCCTCGGGTGTCTCCCCAGGCTCGACGGGCTCCTGGGGTGTGGCGGTGCCCTCGGGTGTCTCCCCGGGCTCGACGGGCTCCTGGGGCGTGGAGGTGCCCTCGGGCGTCTCCCCGGGCTCGACGGGCTCGACGGGCTCTTCGGGCGTGGCGGTGGTTTCGGGATTCTCCTCCGGCTCCGTGGGGCCTGCCGGGAGGGTCAGGTCCAGTTCCTGGGGCTGGCCCTGCCAGTCGCCCGTCTCCTGCGCCATCCGGCCGCCGACCAGGAAGCGCACCTGCGCCCCGATCACGCCGCAGCCTGCCCTCGCGTCGGCCGAGAGCACGTTGACGCGGTAGCTCGTGACGGCTACCCCGTTCTGGTCGGGTGGGAGGGTGAGGGCCGGCTCATCCTCGCTGCAGACCACCCCGTCGATGGTGGCGATCACCTCGAGGCCGCCCGCGACGTCGCCATCGGGCGCGGTCACCGTTCCATGGAATGTGGTTGGCGGGGTCGATTGCGCCTGCAGGACACCGCCCGGTCCGAGCGCCAGTGCCGCCGTCAGCGACACGCAGGCAACCCAGAGCATCAGCAGCGGGAGCGTACGAAAACCTAGCGGCCTGTCGGAAAGGCCCACGGGCCCTCAGCCTACAGCAGCCGGGGCCTACGCCGCACACGCGGACTGTTAGCGGACTGTTAGTTGAAGGAGAGCGTCATCGTCGGCGGTGTCAGGGCGAACTGCATCTCCACGGAGAACTCATCGAGCTTGCTCGACCAGCTCGCCCACATCCCCCGCGCGTAGGCCGCCTCGGCGCTTCCGAAGGCGCCCTGCATCGAGCGCGTGTCCTCGAAGCAGTAGATGCCCAGCATCGTCCCCTCCCGCGTCTCCCCCCAGTGCACCGAGGCGATTCCCGGGATCTTCGCCACCTCGCGCAGGTGCTGCGATCGGAACCACGCCGAGAACGGCTCGCGGTTATCGCGCACCCGCGCCCGCAGCAGGATGAACGGCTGGTCGCCCCTCACGCGCTTCCCCTTGTCACTCGTTTCGGCAGAGCGCCGCCGCCAGGGCCACGCTCGCCTCCGTACAGTATCGCGAATCCACCTGTATGCAGGGTGTGGCGAAGGGCTCCTCGCTGCCCCGCATCCGCTCGTACACCCCCATGTCCGCTTCCGAGGCGCCCGCGCGCCCCCCCGCGAGCCGTTCCTGCACCACCACTGCGGGGGCCGTCAGCCGCACCCCCAGCACCTCCGCCCCGTGGCGGGCGGCCAGCTCCCAGAACCCCGTGCGCTCCCATTCCCGCAGGTTGGTCGCGTCGATGACCACGTCCGAACCCTTTGCCAGGGCCCCCTCCGCCCGCTCCCGCACCGTGGCGAAAACGGCGCTACTCTCCCTGCGCGTGTACCGTCGCTCCGGGAAGAGCTCCCGGCGGACGGCGTCGCTTTCGAGCACGAACGCCTCCAGCCGCGCCGCGAGACGGGAGGCGAAGGTTGTCTTGCCGGTGCCCGGCAAACCGCTGAGCACCACGAGCGTCGCCAAATTGCCGGTACCTCCCTCCCGTGCTACTTTCGTCCCTGAAGACAGGTAAAGGAAGTCGAACGAGCAAGTTTGCTGGCCCAGGAAACGAAAGAGACTCTGATCCGGGAGTACGCCCGAAACGACGGCGATACCGGCTCACCTGAAGTCCAGGTGGCGCTCCTCACCGAGCGTATCAAGTACCTCACGACCCATCTGCAAGAGCATAAGCACGACTACCACACGCGCCGCGGGCTGCTGAAGCTCGTCGGTCAGCGTCGCAGGTTGCTGCGCTACCTCAACAAGCGGGATGTGAACAGGTACCGCGCGCTTATCCAGCGCCTCGGGCTGCGCCGCTAGGGCCGCCCTCTTTCCTCCCCGCGCCACTGGTTCCCCGCTGGGCGGCAGCCTGTCACGTCCCAACCCGATTGAGCCCGCGGTTCACCCCGCAAGAGAGAGTGTAGAGAGAGACATGACTACCACTGAATCCAGTATCCGTACCTACGAAGTCGAGATCGGCGGCAAGCCCCTGCTCATCCAGCACGGCGCCCTCGCCGGCCTCGCCAACGGCGCCGTCACCGTGCGCCAGGGCGATACCGTCGTCCTCGTCACCGCCTGCATGGCCGATCCCCGTGAGGGCATCGATTTCTTCCCCCTCACCGTCGATTACGAAGAGCGCCTCTACGCCGTCGGCAAGATCCCCGGCGGCTTCCCCCGCCGTGAGGGCCGCCCCTCCTCCGATGGCATCCTCGCCATGCGCCTTACCGACCGTTCCCTCCGCCCCCTCTTCCCCAAGGGCTTCCGCAACGAGGTCCAGATCGTCGCCACCACCCTCTCCTCCGACCGCGAGCACCAGCCCGATACCCTCATCACCGTCGGCGCCAGCGCCGCCCTCAGCATCAGCGATATCCCCTTCAACGGCCCCGTCAGCAGCGTCCGAGTCGGCCGCATCGACGGCGAGTACGTCGTGAACCCGACCTTCGCCGAGGCCGCCGAGGGCGACCTCGACCTCATCGTCGCCGGCACGAAGGACGCCGTCATGATGGTCGAGGCGGGCGCCTCCGAGGTTCCCGAGGAGGCCGTCATCGAGGCCATGGAGATCGCCATGGAGGCGAACTCCGCCATCAACGCCCTCGTCGAGGAGATCGCCGCCGACGTCGCCCCCGTCAAGAAGGACTACACCGCCGCCGTCGACAACGAGGAGGCCATCGAGGCCGTCCGCGAGGCCCTCGCCGACCGCATCGACGGCATCGTCTCCAACGCCGCCAGCGAGCGCAGCGAGGAGAACAAGCGCGTCCGCGCCGAGCTCACCGAGCAGTTCGAGGGCCGCTTCGACAAGCGCGATGTGGGCGACGCGCTCTACGCCGTCATCAAGAAGGCCATGCGCGACCGCATCCTCAGCGAGGGCCGCCGCGCGGACGACCGCGAGACCACCGAGATCCGCCCGCTCGATATCCACGTCGGCACCCTCCCCCGCACCCACGGCTCCGGCCTCTTCAAGCGGGGCGAGACGCAGGTGCTCACCATCGCCACCCTGGGCGGCATGAACATGGCGCAGAAGCTCGACACCCTCTCCCCGGATGAGTCGAAGCGCTACATGCACCACTACAACTTCCCGCCCTACTCCGTCGGCGAGGCGCGCCCCATGCGCGGCGCCGGCCGCCGCGAGATCGGACACGGCGCCCTCGCCGAGCGCGCCCTTCTGCCCGTCATCCCGCCCGAGACGGAGTTCCCCTACGCCCTCCGCCTCGTGAGCGAGGTCCTCTCCTCCAACGGCTCCACCTCCATGGCCAGCGTCTGCGGCAGCACCCTCGCCCTCATGGATGCGGGCGTGCCCCTCTCCGCCCCCGTGGCCGGCATCGCCATGGGCCTGATCATGGGCGAAGACGGCGAGTACGCCGTCCTCACCGACATCGCCGGCCAGGAAGACTTCATGGGCGACATGGACTTCAAGGTCGCCGGTACGGACGAG
>CAYMDV010000008.1:0-24909 GCA_964389725.1 uncultured Anaerolineaceae bacterium | reverse complement strand
CATCAAGATCGGCGGCGTCTCCCGCGAGCTGCTCGAGACCGCCCTCTCCCAGGCCCGGGATGCTCGCCTCTTCCTCCTCGAGCGCATGGGCGAGGTCATCGAGGAGCCCCGCGAGTCCGTCTCCGAGCACGCTCCCAAGGTCTACATCATCAAGATCGACCAGGAGCAGATCGGCACCGTCATCGGCCCCGGCGGCCGCGTCATCCGCAAGATCCAGGAGGACTCCGGCGGCGCCAACGTCGATATCCAGGAAGACGGCACCATCTTCGTCTCCGCTGTCGAGGGTGACGCCGCCGACATCGCCATCCGCATGATCGAGGGCCTCACCAAGGAGGTCGCCGTCGGCGAGACCTACACCGGTCCCGTCACCCGCATCCTCAACTTCGGCGCCTTCGTCGAGATCCTTCCCGGCAAGGACGGCCTCGTGCACATCTCCGAGCTGAGCGAGGAGCGCGTCGAGCGCGTCGAGGACGTCGTCTCCGTGGGCGACGAACTCAACGTCACCGTCACCGAGATCGACAACCTCGGGCGCATCAACCTCACCGCCCGCAGCGGCCGCGTCGGCGCCGCCCCCGATGGCGATGGCCCGTCCCGCGGGCGCGACCGTGACGGGGACCGCGATCGCGGCCGTGACCGCGACCGCCCGCGCGGCCGGGATCGTGACCGCGACCGCGACCGTGGGCGTGACCGCGATCGTGGCCGTGACCGCGACCGCCCCCGTGGCCGGGATCGTGACCGCGACCGGGATCGAGACCGCGACCGCGACCGTGACCGGGATCGGGACCGCGATGATCGCCCGCGCGGCCGTGGCCCCGTTGAGGACCGCGCCCCGCGCCGCCGTCGCCCCGAGCCCGAGATCGAGGACGAGGAGACCACCGTCGTTGACGAAGTGGCCGACGAGGTCGAGGTCGACGAGGCCGAGGACGCCTTCGAGTACGACGGCGTTGAGCCCGTCGCCACCGACAACGGCTACGACGACCGCGAGGATCGTGACGACCGCGACGACCGTGCCCCCCGCCGCCGCAGGCGCAGGCGCTCCCGCAGCGGTGGCTCCCGCGAGGGCGGTAGCTCCCGCCAGGGTGGCGGCTCCCGCCAGCCCGAGCAGCGCGAAATCACGCGAGGCGGAAGCAGCCGCGGCGGCGCCAGCCGAGGCTGGACTCGCCGCAGCACTCCCGAAAGTGGCGTGCCTCCCGCCCCGCCGCCTCCCCCCCGCCGTGGCCTCGGTGGCGGCGGCGACTACGAGGACTAGCCGGGAAACCGCCCGCGGTGCGGCTCTTCGAGCACGAGGCCAAGGCGCTCCTGCGGGGCGCCGGTCTCGAGACCCCTCGCGGACTCCTCGCTGAGACCCCCGCCGAGGCGGTCCTCGCCGCGGCCGAGCTCGGCCCGCGGGTCGCCGTCAAGGGACAGGTGCGCTCCGGGGGCCGTGCGAAAGCCGGCGCCGTCCGCCTCGCCGAAGGCTCCGCTCAGGTCGAGGAAGCGGCTCGGGCCGTTCTCGCCACCCGTGTCGCCGGCCAGCCCGTCAGCGGTCTCCTCATCGAGGAGGCCGTTGCGGTCGAGTCAGAGCGCTACCTCGGCGTCGTCTACGACGACCGCGCGCGCGGCCCCGCCGCCGTTGCCTCCCTCGCCGGGGGCGTCGATGTCGAAGGCGCCGCCGATGCAGCCGCCCGCGTCCCCCTCTCCACCCTCGACCCCGCCCAGGACTTCCGCATCAAGGAGGCCGTCTCGGCGCTCGGCCTCTCCGGCCGCGAGCTCGTCGACCTGACCGGCGTCCTCGGGCGCCTCTGGCGGCTCTTCACCGAACGCGACCTCCTCCTCGCCGAGGTAAACCCCCTCGCCCGCACCACCGACGGCCGCTGGGTCGCCCTCGACGCCCGCGTCGAGATCGACGACGACGCCCTCTACCGCCAGGCCGGCACCGTCGAGGAGCTCGGCATCGACCCCGCCACCCGCAGCGACCGCGAGGCCAGCGACCTCGAGCTCGAAGCCGCTCGCATCGACCGCTCCGACCACCGTGGCGTGGCCGGACGCGTGGTCCAGTTCGATGGCTCGCTCGCCCTCCTCATCGGCGGGGGCGGCGCCAGCCTCACCGCCTTCGATGCCGTCCGCGCGCACGGCGGCAGCCCCGCCAACTACTGCGAGATCGGGGGCAACCCCAGCGTCCGCAAGGTCGCCGCGCTGACGAGCCTGCTCCTCGGCCAGCCCAGCATCGACCGCATCGCCGTCATCATGAACGTCGTCAACAACACCCGCGCCGACCTCATCGCCCGTGGCGTCATCCGCGGCTGCCTCGAAGCCGGCCTCGAACCGGCCTCCGCCATCGCCGTCTTCCGCGTGCCCGGCGCCTGGGAGGACGAGTGCGTTGCCCTCCTCCGGCACTACGGCGTCACCGCCTGCGACCGCAGCGTGAGCATCGACGAGGCCGCCGGCCTCGCCGTCGCCGCCTCATCCCCGGAGTCGGCCTAGAGCAGGGGCAGGTACTCCGCCAGCTCGAAGTCGGAGACGTGCCGCTGGTAGCGCTCCCACTCGATGCGCTTGTTCTTCAGCAGCGTCTCGAAGACGTGCTCGCCCAGCGCTTCCCGCAGCAGCGAAGACTCCGCCGCCACGTCGATCGCCTCGCGCAGGTTCCCCGGCAGCGTCTCGATTCCCAGCGCCGATCGGTCCTCGTCCGTCATCTCGAAGACGTTCTCCTCGACGGGCGGCGGCAGCGGCCGCTCCTGCTCGATCCCGTCGAGCCCCGCCGCCAGCATCACCGCGAACGCCAGGTACGGGTTGCAGGCGGGGTCGGGCGAGCGGTACTCGATGCGCGTGTGCACCTCGTCCCCCGGGGTGTACTCGGGGATACGCACGAGGTCGCTGCGGTTGCGCCGCGCCCAGCTCAGGTACACGGGCGCCTCGAATCCCGGCTGTAGCCGCTTGTAGCTGTTCACCCACTGGTTCGTCACCAGCGTCATCGCCCGCGCGTGCGTCAGCAGGCCGGCCACGTACCCCTTCGCCAGCGCGCTCAGGTGGTACACGTCCTCCTCATCGAAGAACGCGTTCCGCTCCCCCTTGAAGAGCGACTGGTGCACGTGCATGCCGCTCCCGTTCTCGCCGGCCAGCGGCTTCGGCATGAACGTCGCGTAGACGCCGTTCGCCTCCGCGATCTCCTTGACCACGGCGCGGTAGGTCATGGCGTTGTCCGCCATCGTCAGCGCGTCCGTGTAGCGCAGCGCGATCTCGTGCTGGCTGGGGGCCACTTCGTGGTGGCTCGATTCGACCTCGATGCCCATCGCGCTCAGCGTCAGCACCGTGTCCCGGCGCAGGTCCGACCCCTGGTCGGCGATCTGGTCGAAGTAGCCGCCTCGATCCAGCGGGACCGTGCTCTCCGCGTCCCGGAAGTAGAAGTACTCGAGCTCGGGGCTCACGTAGAACGTGTAGCCGAGCGCCTTCGCCCGCTCGAGCTGGCGGCGCAGCACCCAGCGCGGGTCGCCCTCGAACGGCTCCCCGTCGGGCCGGTAGATATCGCAGAACATGCGCGCCACGCCCTGCTCGCGCGGCCGCCAGGGCACCAGCTGGAACGTCGCCGGATCGGGCCGCGCCAGCATGTCCGACTCGTCGATGCGGGCGAACCCCTCGATGCTCGACCCGTCGAACCCCATGCCCTCTTCGAGCGCGTTCTCCAGCTCCCCGACGGTGATCTGGAAGCTCTTCAGCGTCCCCACGATGTCCGTGAACCAGAGCCGCACGAACTTCACGTCGTTCTCGCGGCAGGCCGAGATCACATAGCTCGCTGACTCGTTCATCGCCTCGCCTCGCGGACGCTCCCGCGCGTTCACCGTACCCCTCCGATGTTACAGGCAGGTTGCGGGAGGTTACTCGCCCGCCGCCTCGCGTTGCCGTCGCGTCCAGTCCCGCACGAAGGGATTGTGGTCCCGCTCGAAGGCGACCGTGGTCTCCTCCATGTGGCCCGGCAGGACGATCGTGTCCTCGGGCAGCGTCAGCAGCTCGTTCGTGATGCTGCGCATCTCCTCGTCGTAGTCGCCCCCCGGCAGGTCCGTCCGCCCGATCGATCCCCGGAAGAGCGTGTCCCCGCTGAACAGCAGTCCTTCCGTGTAGTAGCTCACGCTCCCGGGAGTGTGACCCGGCGTCGCGATCGCCTGCAGTTTGAGCCCCTCCACCTCCACCTCGTCCCCGCCCGCGACGAACCCGTTCGGGTCCGGCGGCGCCTGCGTCTCGTCGAGGCCGAAGCGCTCGACCGACCCTCGCCAGCCGTTCCGCAGCAGGTCGAGGTCGCCCTCGTGCAGCAGGAAGCTCGCGCCCGTCGCCGCCTGTACGCCTCGAACCCCCAGAATGTGGTCGATATGCGCGTGCGAGTTCGCGATCGCCTTGATCGTCACCCCCATGTCCTTCGCCAGCGCGAGCACCTCGTCGGGCTGGTCACCGGGGTCGATGCAGATGGCCTCGCCCGTGCGGCGGTTGCCCACCACCCAGCAGTTCTCGGCGAAGACCCCCACCACGATGCCTCGCACGATGGTCTCGTTCACGACGTCCATGCGGGGAGCTTCCCCGCCCTCCGCCGCCCCGTCAACCGTGGCCGGCCCGCCCCATGAGCCCCCTCGACCTGGCCGTCGTCAGCCTCCTCGCCGCCGTCGCCTCCCTCCCCCAGAACGTGACCGGATTCGGCTTCGCCCTCGTCCTCGCCCCCCTCCTCGTCCTCTTCGCCGAACCCGAGGAGACGGTCATCATCGTCAACATCCTCGCCATGCTCTCCGCTGCCGCCATCGTCTGGCGCCTGCGTCACGCGATCGCCTGGCGCACGGCGGGCGTCCTCTTCGCCGCCTCCTTCATCGGGATGCCCCTCGGACTGCTGGTCATCCTCGTCGTCGATGCCCGCGTCCTCCAGATCCTGATCGCCCTCGCCGTCCTCAGCGGGACGCTCGCCCTCGTGCGCGGACTCAGGGTCGGCGCCGGGAGCGGCATCGCCGCTGCCGCGGGGGTGGCGGGCGGCTTCCTCCGCACCGCCACCAGCGCCGCCGGACCGCCCATCATCATCTACCTCCAGGCCCGCCACCTGCCCCCCGACACCTTCCGCGCGACCGGCTCCTCCTTCCTCATGGCGACCGGCGCCGTCGCCCTCGTCCTCTACGCCGCCTCCGGCCGCCTCGATGCCGACATCGGCCTCGCCGTGGGCGCCTCCGTCCCCGGCGTGGCCATCGGTACGGCGCTCGGCGCCTTCCTCGCCGGGCGCGTCAACGAGCGCTGGTTCCGCCGCCTCGTCACCGTCGTCCTCGTCGCCACCGCCGTCACCGCGCTCGTCACGGCGGTCCTCGGCTAGCCGCTACCGCGCTCTGCGGGCCAGATAGTCTTCCTGCATACGCTCCAGCGTCTCCCTTGAGAAATCAAGGCAGCCAAAGCGCTCGAAGAAGTGGACTGCGGCTTCCCGCCCCAATCTTGCCGCCTCGGCGTACAGCGCCGGACCCTGCATCTGCCAGCTTCCGACGATCGCCTCCTGGCCCGCACGGAAGCCGGGCGACAACCACACGAGTCCGTCCCCCGTGAGTTCCCGGTCCCGGACCTGTTCCATTGTGATATCCACTACGGGCGCGTCGTCGAGCACTCCTCCCGCCACGAGTCGGGCAGCGAACTCGAAGATCTCCGTGAAGGTGTAGAGAGCCCCGATGACGCTCAGTTCCCCACCGGTAGCCCTTGGCTGTCCCTCGTCCTCCCAGAACGAGAAGAAGTGGGCGAATTGCCCGCTCTGGTAGAGGCGCCAGTGCTCACGGTGGCGGACGCCATCTACCTCGGAGCCCACCCAGTCGTTGCCGGTCCTTCGACAGTCGTGGTTTACGTACGGGTACGGCCAACCCCGCAGACGAACCTGTGCGTCGACGACTGCGGTCCAGCACTCGCCCAACGATTCAATGCGTGTCTCGTTGAACTCCCGCGGGTGAATGACGACACGCCAGTGTGGTCCGGTGCGCAGGTCGGAGAGGAGGTCGGGGCTGACTGTCTGGGTGACCATCTCAAATGTTCTCGATCTGCCGGGCGAAGGCTTCCCTGTCAGTGTCGCCCGCCACTTGCGAGGGTGGCAAGAGGCCCAGGGCCCGCAGGCGCTCGAGCTCGCGACCCAGCGCCTTGTCGATCGCCAGGCGCATGAGCGCTCGCATGTCCGTCGGCGTGCGGACCTCCACTGTTTCGGGCTTCCTCGTCGACCGCACATAGAGCGCCCCCGCCTTCAGCCGCCCTTGGTCCTTCATGCAGAGGATGGGCTGCTCCTCCAACTCCGGAACCGTGATGACGAGGAAGGTCCTCCCTTGATGCTCGTCCTCATCCACCGCCGGCTCGATGAAGGGTTCCGCGAAGCCGTTGACGGCGGCCTGAAAGTCCTCCTCGGAAGGGAAGCCATCGAGGTGTTCTGGACTCACTCCGCCGGCAGTGAACGCTCCGTCCTGTCCTTCCGCTACCCCCACCACGATGTTGCCTCCGCCTCGGGTGTTGGACATCCCCAGCACGGTACGGATGAGCGGAACCCGCAGGTTGTCCCACGGAGCCGACTGCTTGTACTCCAGGCTGGCGGACTCACGTCCCGTCACGATGAGGTCGTCGAACACCCCCATCCAATCATTGTACCCCTGCGCGTGTGATTGCCCCCGCCCCCGCGTACCCTTCCCCCATGGCCCTCGACGACCTCCCCGTCCTCCCCTCCCGCGTCGACGTCCTCGATGAGGGCTACCGGGAGAACCGCGCGGCCAACCTCGCCCTCGTGGCCGACCTGCGCAAGCGCCTCGCCCGCGTCGAGCAGGCCGGCGGCGAACGCTACGTCGAGCGCCACCACGCGCGCGGCAAGCTGCTCGCCCGCGAGCGCATCCAGCGCCTCATCGACGCCGACGGCGCCTTCCTCGAGCTCAGCCCCCTCGCCGCCGACGCCGTCTACGACGACGACGTGCCCGCCGCGGGCATCGTGACCGGCATCGGGCGGGTCGCCGGGCGCGAATGCGTCATCGTCGCCAACGACGCCACCGTGAAGGGCGGCTCCTACTACCCCCTCACCGTGCGCAAGCACCTCCGCGCCCAGGAGATCGCCGAGCAGAACCACCTCGCCTGCATCTACCTCGTCGATTCGGGCGGCGCCTTCCTCCCCCTCCAGCACGACGTCTTCCCCGACCGCGACCACTTCGGCCGCATCTTCTATAACCAGGCCAACCTCAGCGCGAAGGGCATCTACCAGGTCGCCGCCGTCATGGGCTCCTGCACCGCCGGCGGCGCTTACGTCCCCGCCATGAGCGACGAGACCGTGATCGTGCGCGGCACCGGCACGATCTTTCTCGGCGGGCCGCCGCTCGTGAAGGCCGCCACCGGCGAGGAGACGACCGCCGAGGAGCTCGGTGGGGCCGACGTCCATACCCGCATCAGCGGCGTCGCCGACCACTTCGCCGAGGACGACGAGGATGCCCTCCGCATCGTCCGCAGCATCGTCGCCAGCATCCCCGCCACCAGGACCCCGCCCTGGGAGCTCGCCGACCCCGAGCCTCCCCTCCACGACCCCGAGGAGTTGTACGGCGTCGTCCCGCCCGACTACGGCCGCACCTACGACGTGCGCGAGGTCATCGCCCGCCTCGTCGATGGCTCCCGCTTCCACGAGTTCAAGGCCCGCTACGGCACGACCCTCGTCTGTGGGTTCGCGCGCATCACCGGCTTCCCCGTGGGCATCATCGCCAACAACGGCATCCTCTTCGGCGAGAGCGCTCTCAAGGGCGCCCACTTCGTCGAGCTCTGCGGCCAGCGCCGGGTGCCCCTCGTCTTCCTCCAGAACATCACCGGCTTCATGGTCGGCCGCCAGTACGAGAACGCCGGCATCGCCCGCGACGGCGCCAAGATGGTTACCGCCGTCGCCAGCGTGGCCGTGCCCAAGTTCACCGTCGTCATCGGCGGCAGCTTCGGGGCGGGGAACTACGCGATGGCCGGCCGCGCCTACTCGCCCCGCCAGCTCTGGATGTGGCCCAACGCCCGCATCAGCGTCATGGGTGGCGAGCAGGCCGCCAACGTCCTCCTCCAGGTCCGCCTCGACCGCGGCGAGGAGCTGAGCGAGGAGGAGCAGCGCGCCTTCATGGCCCCCACCCTCGAGACCTACGACCGCGAAGGCTCGCCCTACTTCAGCAGCGCCCGCCTCTGGGACGACGGCGTCATCGACCCCCTCGATACGCGCCGCGTCCTCTCCATGGGCATCTCCGCCGCCCTCAACGCCCCCATCCCGGAGACCGACTGGGGCGTCTTCCGCATGTAGCGGTCGCACCGGGATCTGGGCCTATCCGGCTGGTCGCTCGGCTTGCGGCTCCCTCTTCACGGCGATAGATTCCCCGCAGTCTCGGCGCCCACCCACGGTCGCGAGGGACCAGGCCCGGTAACCCCTGTCCGTGTCTCAACCGGCGAGTAGAGGAGCAGTGTGTGGCCGAAAAACCGTTGAGCGCCGGGGCTGCCGGCTCTGCCTCCCACGATGGAGCGCCACAGGCAGGCGCCTCCCCGAGCAGCGGGCTCCAGATGTCGCGCGAGCAGATGCTCGATCTCGGCCGGCAGGCGCTGGACCTCGTCGTGAACCGCATCGAGAACCTGCCTGGCGAGGGGGCCTGGGAAGGCGAGTTTCGGGAGATTCTCGAGTCCCACCTCGCCGAGGATCCCCCCGAAGGCCCCAACCCCGCCTCCGGCGTCCTGGAGAGACTGGCGCGCGATGTGCTCCCCTTCACCGCGCGCCTCGATCACCCTCGCTTCTTCGGCTTCATCCCCACCTCGTCCACCTGGCCCGGCGTCGTCGCTGACCTCCTGGCCACGGGCTACCTGATCAACCAGTGCACCTGGCTCGTCGCCAGCGGACCCAGCCAGCTCGAGCTTGTCGTCATGGACTGGTTCAGGCGCTGGATCGGGTACCCCGAGGGTGCTGGCGGCCTCTTCACCAGCGGCGGCTCCGCCGCCAGCGTCGACGCCCTCGTCGCTGCTCGCGAAGCCGCCGGTCACCCCGAGCGAGCCACCGTCTACATGAGCGATCAGAGCCACAGCGCCCTCCCCCGCGCCGCCGTGGTCGTCGGCATCCCCCGCGACCACATCCGCACGATCCCGAGCGACAGCAGCTTCCGGCTCGACCTGGAGGCGCTTTCCACCGCTGTCGCCGCCGACCGCGCCGCCGGCCTGCGCCCCCTCGCCGTCTGCGCCAATGCCGGCACCTCCAGCACCGGCGCAATCGATCCCCTCGACGAGCTGGCGGACTTCTGCGCGACCGAAGACCTGTGGCTTCACGTGGACGCCGCCTACGGCGGCTTCGCGGTGGTGACCGAGCGCGGCGGTCAGCTCCTGCGCGGCATCGAGCGCGCCGACTCGGTCGGGCTTGATGCGCACAAGTGGTTCTTCCAGCCCTACGAGGCCGGTTGCCTGCTGGTGAAGGACCGGGAGACGCTCAGCGACGCCTTCCACATGCCGCACGACATCCTCCAGGACACGATCTGGGGGGCCGATCACCCCAACTTTGCGGACATCGGTCTGCAGCTCAGCCGCTCCGCCCGCGCCCTGAAGGTGTGGATGTCGGTCCAGACCTTCGGCCTGGATGCCTTCCGCCGCGCCATCGAAAACGGCATGGATCTGGCCGCGCGCGCCCACGACTACGTCCGCGCGAGCCCGGTCCTCGAGCCCCTCAACACACCGCCCCTCGGGATCGTGTGCTTCCGCGTCAATCCCGGCGGGGGTCTCGATGAGGCGGCCCTGGAGGCCGTTAACCGGACCGTGCTCGCGCAGGTGTTCTGGGACGATCCCGCCTTCATGTCCTCCACCAGGCTGCACGGCACGTTCGCGCTCAGGATGTGCATCATCAACCCCGCCACCACCTGGGACGACGTGCGCGAGACGCTTGAAGCCGTCGAGCGCTTCGGGCGGAAGGAGCTCTCCGGGAAGGGTGACCTCGCGTGATGGCTCGCTCCGCCTCGTCACCGTGCCCCCAACGCCCCATCCCCGCGACCGACCGGGGCGTCTTCCGCATGTAGGGCGTGGCCCCGCCCCTACAATGCCGCCCATGTTCGAAGCCGTCCTCGTGGCCAACCGCGGCGAGATCGCCGTGCGCATCATCCGCACCCTGCGGCAGCTCGGGATGCGCGCCGTGCTGGCCGCCTCCGTGCCCGACCGCCGCAGCCTCGCCGCCCGCCTCGCCGATGAGGTCGTGCTGCTCGAAGGCCACACCGCCGCCGACACCTACCTCGACATCGAAGCCGTCATCGCCGCGGCGACCGCAACCGGCTGCGAGGCCGTCCACCCCGGCTACGGCCTCCTCAGCGAGCGCCCCGACTTTGCCGCCGCCTGCGCCGATGCCGGTCTCGTCTTCGTCGGCCCCTCCCCCGAGACCCTGACCCTCCTCGGCGACAAGGTCGCCGCCCGCGACCTCGCCCTCGCCAACGACGTGCCCGTCGCCCCGGGCGCCTCCGGAACGACCGACGCCGAGCTCGCCGCAGCCGCCCGCGAGGTTGGCTTCCCCCTGATGCTCAAGGCGCGCGGGGGTGGGGGCGGCCTCGGAATGCGGGTCGTCTTCGACGCCGACCAGCTCGCCCCCGCGATCGAGGCCGCCCGCCGCCAGACCGCCGCTGCCTTCGGCGACGACCGCCTCTTCGTCGAGCGCTACGTCGAGAACGCCCACCACGTCGAGGTCCAGGTGCTCGCCGACTCTCACGGCAAGGCGGTCCACCTTGGCGAACGCGACTGCTCCGTCCAGCGCCGCCACCAGAAGCTCGTCGAGGAGACCCCCAGCCCCGTCGTCGATGGCGCCCTGCGCGAGGAGCTGACCGGCGCGGCCCTGCGACTCATGCGCGCCGCCGGCTACGTGAACGCCGGCACCGTCGAGTTTCTCGTGGGCGAGCCCGAGGGTGGCCGCCGTCCCTTCTACTTCCTCGAGGTGAACCCCCGCCTCCAGGTCGAGCACCCCGTCACAGAGGCCGTCACCGGCCTCGACCTCGTCGCCCTCCAGCTCGCCGTCGCCGCGGGCGAACCCCTCCCCTTCGACCAGGAGGGCGTGCGCTTCGACGGTCACGCCATCGAGTTCCGCCTCAACGCGGAGGACCCCTGGCGGGACTTCCTCCCCGCCGCCGGGCGCCTCACCGCCCTCTCCGTCCCCGGCGCCCGCCTCGATAGCGGCTACGAGCCCGGCGACGCTGTCCCCAGCGAGTACGACTCCCTCGTCGCCAAGTTCATCGTGCACGGCGCGGCGCGAGACACGACCCTGGCGGTCGCAACGGCCATGCTGGAGCGCTCCGCGGTCGAGGGCCTGCGCACCAACCTCCCCCTCCACCGCGCCGTCCTCGCCGACCCCACGTTCGTCGCCGGCGAGGCGAGCGTGCAGTGGCTCGAACGCGACCTCCCCGCCGTCCTCGATGCTGCCCGGCCCCAACCCGCCGCCCTGGTCGCCGCCGCCCTCTACCTTTCCGGGCGCGAGGCACGCGGCTTCGCCGCCTCCGCCTGGCTGGCTCCCGGCGCACGCACCCGCTGGCTCGACGATGGCGCCGGACCCCGCGCCGTCAGCATCGCCGGCGATACGGCCACCGTCGACGGCGAACCCGTCGACTGGCGTCTCGTCTCGCGCACCGCGGGTGCGGCCACGGTCGTCGCGGGAGACGGCACCACGATCACCGCGAGCCGCGCGCTCGGCGGTGGCGTCGCCATCGAAGGCTTGCCCCTGTCCCATCGACTGAGGCTGGTCGCGCCCCCCGCCGCCGCTGCGTCCGCCCGCGCCGGCGAGGGCCCTGCCGGCGAGATCCGCGCGCCCCTCGCCGGACGCGTCGCCGCCGTCAACGTGCGCGAAGGCGACGCCGTTGCCGACGGAGACGTCGTCGCCGTCCTCGACGCCATGAAGATGGAGCACGCCATCACCGCGCCCGGCCCCGGCACCGTGCGCGCCGTCCACGCCGCTCCCGACGAGGTTGTCGAGGCCGGCGCCCTGCTCGTGGAGCTGGAGTGACGCTACCTGGGTAGGAACGGCAGTGCAGATGCGCTTGCGCGGGGTCGTCACAGTGAAGGATAATCTAGACAGAACAGCTAGATGGAACTCAGCATGACTGACTGGCCCCTCCAGGACGCCAAGAACCGCTTCAGTGCCGTTGTCGAGGCAGCCCTCGCAGGCGATCCCCAGCGAGTCACGCGCCGTGGGCGGCCCGCCGTCGTGGTCCTCGCGGTCGACGAATACGAGCGCCTCCGCGACATCGAGAAGGCAAACGCCCCGACCTTCGCGGAACTGCTGCTTGCCATCCCGAAGGACGGCCACGAGTTCGATCGGCTTTCCATTCCCGCCCGGTCGCCCGACCTCTGATGTTCCTGGTCGATACCGACGTGCTTTCGGCACTGCGCAGGGGCGACCGCCACCCCGGGGCAGCCCGGTGGCTGACCGCCCAGCGCACGTCCGAGCTCTTTCTCAGCGTCGTCACAGTGGGTGAGGTGGAGCGCGGCATCGAGCAGCAGCAGCGCAGGGATCCCGCCTTTGCACACGAGCTGTCAGGCTGGCTCGAGCGGGTACTGGCCTGGTACGGCGACCGCGTCCTTCCTGTCGATCTCCCCACCGCTCAGCGCTGGGGCCGGCTCTCGGCCGCCCTCGGCTACGAGAGCGCCGACCTGCTGATTGCCGCTACGGCGCTGGAGCACGGCCTGACCGTCGTGACCCGCAACGTGAGGCACTTCGAGCCCACGGCCGTACCGGTGTTCAACCCGTTCTCGGACGAGCAGGGCCCCATGCCGGGGCAGGGGTCGCGACCCGGCCCCTAGTCGCTGCTGAAGGGCAGGTCGGCCTCCACGCGGCGGCCCTGGCTCTGGTGCACCCGCGCGATCGCTTCCGGCTCCGATTCGTGAACCGTCGTCGTCTTCGCCCCGCGCGTCATCGCGATCGTGCCCGTGCGCGAGAGCTCGCGGATCCCGTACGGCTCGCACATCTGGATGAGCCCGTTGATCTTGTCCGCGTCGCCCACGACCTGGAGCGTCAGCGAGTTCGTCGCCATGTCGACCACGTCCGCACGGAACACGTTCGCGACATCCAACAGCTCGTGGCGGTTCACGTTGTTGCAGCGAACCTTGAGCAGCGCCAGCTCCCGCGTGATCGCGTCCTCGTGGGTCAGGTCGCTCACCTTCACCACGTCGATGAGCTTGTAGAGCTGCTTCTCCACCTGCTCCACGGGCGCGCTCGCCCCGTCGACGATGATGGTCATGCGGCTGAGGCCCTCGAACTCGGTGGGCCCCACCGCCAGCGACTCGATGTTGAAGCCCCGCCGCCGGAAGAGCCCGGCCACCCGCTGCAGGACGCCCGGCTTGTCCTCGACGATGGCGACGACGGTGTGTTGCGCCGGTCCCGTTCCGTTGCTGCTGCTCATCGCACGAGCTCCCTTTCCGGCATCTCGATGGTCTCCGAGAGGGCGGCGCCCGCCGGCACCATCGGCCACACATTCTCGTCCTGGTCCACGTGGAAGTCGATCAGGATGGGCCCGTCGTAGTTGCGCGCCTCCTGGATGGCGGGAAGCACGTCGCCCTTCGATTCCACCCGCAGCGCGCGGATGCCGTACGCCTCCGCCAGCTTGCAGAAGTCGGGCTGCGTGACCGCCACCGAGACGAAGTTCTCGTCGTAGAACAGCTCCTGCCACTGGCGAACCATGCCCAGGTAGCCGTTGTTCATGATCGCGATCTTGACCGGCAGGCGCTCATCCACGCAGACGGCCAGCTCCTGCAGCGTCATCTGGAAACCCGCGTCCCCGCAGATCGCCCAGACCTCGGAATCCGGCTTGCCCATCTGCGCCCCGATGGCCGCCGGCAGCTCGAACCCCATCGTGCCCAGCCCACCCGAGGAGACCAGCTTCCGCGGGCTGTCGTAGAAGTAGTGCTGGCCGGCCCACATCTGGTGCTGGCCTACGCCCGTCACCAGCGTCGCCCCGCCGTTCGTCTCCTCGTACAGCGCGCGCACGATCTCCTGGGGGATGAGCCGCCGCGTCTCCCGGATCTCCAGGCTCGGGTGCTCCTCCTCGACCTTGTCGATCCAGCCCAGCCAGTCCGACCGGTCGCGCTGATCGAGCCGCTCCGTCAGTTCCGGCAGCACGCGCTTCACGTGCCCCACCACGGGGATGGCCGTCGGCAGGTTCTTCCCGATCTCCGCCGGGTCGATATCGATATGCACGATGGTCGCGTCCGGGTTGAAGTCGTTGAAGCGCCCCATCGCGCGGTCGTCGAAGCGCATCCCGATGCCGATGACCACGTCCGCCTCGTCGGCCGCCATGTTCGCGTGGTACATGCCGTGCATGCCCAGGAAGCCGTAGCTCAGATCGTGTGTCTCGGGGAAGCCCCCGATACCGAGGAACGTCGTGATCACCGGGATGTTGGCCTTCTCCGAGAGCTCCACCAGCTCGTTCGAGGCATCGCCCCAGATGATCCCGTGCCCGGAGATGATGATCGGGCGCTCGGCCTTGTTGATGGCCTCAGCCGCCCGCCGGATCATCCCCGAGTGCCCCTTGTTCGTCGGACGGTAGCCGCGCAGGTTGATCTCCTCCGGCCACTGGAACTCCGCCTCTTCCTGGAACACGTCCTTGGGGATGTCGATGTGGACCGGCCCGGGGCGTCCCGTCTTCGCGATGTGGAACGCCTCCCGCACCGCCATGGGAATGTTCTCGGCGCGCATCACGAGGTAGTTGTGCTTCGTGATCGGCTGCGTGATCCCCGTGATATCCGCTTCCTGGAAGCCGTCCTTGCCCAGGAGGGTGCGCGCCACGTTCCCCGTGATCGCCACCACGGGCGTCGAGTCGAGGAACGAGGTCGCGATGCCGGTCACGAGGTTCGTCGCCCCCGGACCGCTGGTCGCCAGGCAGACCCCCACCTCGCCCGAGGCGCGAGCGTAGCCATCGGCCATGTGCGCCGCGCCCTGCTCATGCCGTACGAGCACGTGCTGGATCGCGGGGAACTGCGGCAGCGTGTCGTAGAGCGGCAGCACCACCCCGCCGGGGTAGCCGAAGATCGTCGAAACGCCCTCCCGCTGGAGACACTCCAGCAGGATCTGGGATCCCGTCATCCGAACCATGGTCGAGTCCTTCCACCGGCTCTGATTTGCCGGCCTGTGCCCTGGTCGGGGCTGACCGGTGCCTGCCACGCCATACGGTCGTGGCGGCTCGGGGTGCGGCGGTGGCGCCTGGCCCCGAGCGTTTCAGCGAGCGGAGGCGCGGCCGGTAAGCCGCTGTCCCTCCAGTGAGCCACGTCCGAGTGTAGGCCCGTTCCGTTCTTACGTGAAGCCGCGCCGGTTCACATTCCCGGCCCTCACCCCGCCAGGGCATCCCCCACGAGCGACTGCCCCGCCTCGATCACCGCCGCCACCTTCGATTCGTCCCGCAGCTCCGTGTAGATGCGCAGCAGCGGCTCCGTGCCCGAGAGCCGGAACAGCACCCACCCGTCCGATAGCAGGAAGCGCCACCCGTCGGTCGTGTCTACCCCCGTCACCGGCAGCCCCGCGAACGCCGAGGGCGAGGCCGCGTCGAGGGCCGCCCGCACGGCGTCGTTGGCCCCTGCCTCCAGCTCCAGGTCGACGCGGTCGTAGAAGTGCGAACCCGTAATCGCGAACACGTCCTCGAGCAGCTCGGCCGGACCCTTCCCGCTGATCGCCATCGCGTCCAGCAGGTAGAGCGCCGAGAGGATGCCGTCGCGCTCGGGCAGGTGCCCGCGGAAGCCGTACCCCCCGCTCTCCTCGCCCCCGATGAGCGCGTCCTCGCGCATCATCACCGGCCCGATGTGCTTGAACCCGACGGGCGTCTCGATGCAGGCGACCCCGTAGCGCTCCGCCAGCAGCCGCGCCATGGCCGTCGTCGTCACCGACTTCACCACCGCCCCCCGCAGACCCCTCCCGCCCAGCAGGTACTCGACCAGCAGCGCGAACGTCCGCAGCTGGTCGACGTACGCCCCCGACCCATCCACCAGCCCCACCCGGTCGGCGTCCCCGTCGTTCGCGATGCCCGCGTCGAACCCTCCGCCCGCCACCAGCGAGAGCAGGTCGCCCAGGTTCGAGGCGATCGGCTCCGGCGCCCGCAGCCCCGGAAAGAGTGGGTTCCGCTCCGTGTGGATCTCTTCCACGCGCGTGCTTCCCCCGTCGAGCAACTCGGTGAGCAGCCCCGCCCCGGCGCCGTACATCGGGTCGATGGCCACTCGCAGCCCCGCCCCGCGGATGCGGTCGAGGTCGACCTGCCGCCCCAGCGCCGCCAGGTACCCGGGGATCGGGTCGAAGCGCGCGATCGCGCCCGAGTCCGCCGGCGCCAGCTTCGGCCCCGCCGCGTCCGCGAGGATGGCGGGCACGCGCCGCTCGATGTCGGCCACGATCTCGGGGCTGGCGCTACCGCCGTAGTGCGGCTTCACCTTGATCCCGTTCCAGCGGAAGGGGTTGTGGCTGCTGGTCACGATCACGCCCCCGCCCGCCCCCTCCTCCACGATGCGGTGGCTCAGCGCCGGTGTCGGGGCGGGCCGGTCCGCGAGCTGTACGGCGAAGCCGTTCCCCGCCAGCACCCGCGCCGCCGCCAGCGCGAACTCGTCCGACTGGAAGCGCGTGTCGTATCCCACCACCAGCGGCTCGCCCCGCCCCCGCGTCTCGGCGAAGTGCTCCGCCACCGCCTGCGCGCACGCGCGCACGTTCTCGAAGGTGAAGGCCTCGCCCATGATTGCGCGCCAGCCGTCCGTCCCGAAGCGGACCGGGTTCTCGCTCATGGCCGTCCTACCTCCGCCCGCCCGGCTCGACCATCTCCCCCGGACGCAGCCTGACCCCCGCCGCCACGTTCGCCCCTCGCCCCAGCACCGCCCCGCGCACGACCGCCTTCGCCCCGACCGTCACGCCGTCCGCCAGGATCGAGTCGCTCACCTCGGCGCCGATGTCCACCCGCACATCCTCCCACAGCACCGACCCCGTCACGCGGGCGCCCCCAGCCACCTCGCATCCCGACCCCACCGATGACCCCGCGACGCGCGCCTCCTCCGCCACCGCCGCCGCCTCCGCCACCAGCGACCTCCCTTCCCGCCTCGCCAGCTCCTGGGAGAGCTCGAGGTAGCGGGCCGGCGTCCCCAGGTCGGCCCAGAGCCCTTCGAACCCGTACCCGAGCACGTTGTCGCCCCGCCCCACCAGCGACGGGAACAGCGTCTCCTCGACGCGCACCGCGCCCGGCGGGATCTCCCGCACGAGGTCCGGCTCGAACACCCACACCCCCGCGTTCACGAGGTCGCTCGGGGCCGTCCCCGGCGGCGGCTTCTCGATGAACCCGGTAATGCGCGACTGCCTATCGACGACCGCCACCCCGAACGGGGACGGGTCCGCTACCCGCGAGAGCGCCAGCGTCAGGCGCGCCGCCGCCCGTTCGTGCGCCTCCAGCGCCGCCCCCAGGTCAAAGTCGACGTAGATGTCCCCGTTGAGCACGAGGAACCGCCCCTCCACCTCCGCCGCCCGCACCGCGTTCCGGATCGCGCCCCCCGATTCCAGCCGCTCGCGTTCCACCACGTGCGCGATCGTGAGCGCGCCGCGCTCGCCCTCGGGGCACGCCTCGGTGAGGTCGCCCTGGTGCTGGCCCAGGGCCAGCACCGCCCGCTCGATGCCGTGGCCGGCGAGCCAGTCGAGGAGCCGGTCGAGCGCGGGCTGGTTGCCGACGGGGATGAGGCTCTTGTGGCGCGTCAGGGTGAGCGGCCGGAGCCGCGAGCCCTGCCCTCCGACGAGGATGATTGCGTCCATGCTCGCCGAACGTTACCCCCCGCGCCGCGCTGTTGCCGCAACGTCCGCCGCGCGGCTCGTGTCCTCCCAGGGCACGTCTAGCCCGGTACGCCCGAAGTGCCCGTACGCTGCCGTCGCCCGGAAGATCGGCCGGCGAAGGTCGAGGTCCCGGATGATCGCCCCCGGCCGCAGGTCGAAGTGCTTGCCCACGGCCGCCATGATCGCCTCGTCGGCGACCACGCCCGTCCCGAACGTGTCCACGTTGATCGAGGTCGGCTCCGCCACCCCGATCGCGTACGAAAGCGTGACCTCGCAGCGGCGCGCCAGTTCGGCCGCCACGACCGTCTTCGCCACCCAGCGCGCCGCGTAGGCCGCCGAGCGATCGACCTTCGTCGGGTCCTTGCCGCTGAAGGCTCCGCCCCCGTGCCGCGCCACCCCGCCGTACGTGTCGACGATGATCTTGCGCCCCGTCAGCCCCGCGTCGCCCTTCGGGCCGCCCACCACGAACCGCCCCGAGGGGTTCACGTAGACCTTCGTGTCCCCGTCCACCAGCTGCTGGTCGACGATCGTGTCGATGATGTGCCGCCGCACGTCCGTCTCGATGAGCTCACGGTCGACATCGGGGGCGTGCTGCGTGGAGATGACGATGGACTCCGCCCGCCGCGGCTCCCAGCCGTCGCCGTACTCGATCGTCACCTGCGATTTGCCGTCGGGACGCAGCCAGGGCAGCTCGCCGCTCTTGCGCGCCTCCGCCAGGCGCCGCGCCAGCCGGTGCGCGAGCGAGATACTGAGCGGCATCAGCTCCGGCGTCTCGTCGCAGGCGAACCCGATCATCATCCCCTGGTCGCCCGCGCCCGTTTCGAGCTCCTCGCTTTCGCGCGCGCCGTGGCGCGCTTCCCACGAGCGGTTCACGCCCGCCGCGATGTCCTGCGATTGCTCGTCGAGCGCCGTCACCACCCCGCACGTCTCCCAGTCGAAGCCGATGTCCGAGGAGATGTAGCCGATGTCCCGGATCGTTTCGCGAACGACGCGCGCGATGTCGACGTACGCGCTCGTCGTGATCTCGCCCATGACGAGCACGAGCCCCGTCGTGATCGCCGTCTCGCAGGCGACCCGCGCCATCGGGTCGCGCGCCAGGATCTCGTCGAGGATGGCGTCCGAGATCTGGTCGCAGACCTTGTCCGGGTGCCCCTCCGTCACCGACTCGGAGGTCACCAGCCGTCCGCCGCTCACGTGCCCGCCTGCCAGCTGGAAAGGTAGCGCCGCTGCTCCTCGGTGAGCGTATCGATGCCGATACCCATGGCCTGCAGCTTCAGCCTCGCGATCTCTTCGTCGATGGAGTCCGGCAGCTCGTGCACGAGGTTGTCCAGCTTCGATTCGTTCGCCACGAGCCACTCCGTGCCCAGCGCCTGGTTCGCGAAGGACATGTCCATCACCGAGGCGGGGTGGCCCTCCGCCGCCGCGAGGTTCACCAGGCGCCCCTCCCCCAGCAGGAAGAGCGTGCGCCCGTCGCCCATGCGGTACTCCTCCACGTGCTCGCGCACGCGCCGCTTGCCCTCGCTCATGCCCTCCAGCGCGACCAGGTCGATCTCGTTATCGAAGTGGCCGCTGTTGGCCATGATGGCGCCGTCCTTCATCCGCTCCATCGTTCCTTCGTCGATCACGTGGCAGTCGCCCGTCACCGTCACGAAGAAGTCGCCGATCGGCGCGGCCTCGTGCATGGGCATCACCGTGAAGCCCTCCATCACCGCCTCCAGCGCCCGCACCGGGTCGACCTCCGTCACCACGACGTGCGCCCCCAGCCCGCGCGCGCGGCTGGCGAGCCCCCGCCCGCACCACCCGTACCCCGCGACCACGAACACCTTCCCCGCGAGCAGCACGTTCGTCGCCCGCACGACCCCGTCGATCGTCGACTGGCCCGTCCCGAAGCGGTTATCGAACAGGTGCTTCGTGTCCGACTCGTTCACGGCCACCACGGGATAGCCCAGCTGCCCGTCCGCCGCCATCGCCCGCAGCCTGATGACGCCCGTCGTCGTCTCTTCGGTGCCGCCGGCCATGCCCGGAAGCAGCTCGCGGCGTTCCTGGTGGATAGTCGCCACGAGGTCGGCGCCGTCGTCCATCGTCACCTGCGGCTCGTGGTCGAGCGCCTGGTGGATGTGCTTGTAGTAGGTGTCGTTGCTCTCGCCCCGCCGGGCGAACACGGAGATGCCGTACTCCCCCACGAGCGCCGCCGCCACGTCGTCCTGCGTGGAGAGCGGGTTGCTCGCGCAGATGCGCAGCTCCGCCCCGCCGTCGCGCAGCGCCAGCGCCAGGTTCGCGGTCTCCGTGGTCACGTGCAGGCAGCCCGCCATGCGCACGCCCTTGAGCGGCTGCTCCTTCGCGAAGCGCTCGCGGATGAGGGCGAGCACGGGCATTTCCCGCACCGCCCACTCGATGCGGTCGACCCCTTCGCGCACGCGCGCCGGGTCACTGATGTCGGAAGGTACTGTCATTCGCCTCGCCGTGCGCCCTGCCGGCGCCTTGTGTGAAGTCTCACAAGCGTACCGAAACGAGCGCTCCCCCGCGCTCTCGCCCCCGCAACCGGGCCAGCAGCCGCCGCGGAAGCGCCAGGAATGCGGCCCAATCGAGCCGCGTCGCCGTCGCCTCCACCATCTCCCCGCATTCCCGGTAGCCGAGCCGCCGGTAGGCCGCGACCGCCGGCGCGTTCCGCGGGTCGACCGTCAGCACGACCGTCTCGCAGCGCTCCAGCAGCGCCTCCGTCGTCGCGCTCGTGGCCGCCGTCGCGTAGCCCTGCCCGCGCTGCCGTGGGTGGGTGAAGACGTTCCCCACGACCGCCACTGCTTCCTGCGGGGAGACCGCGTGCGTTCCCGCGATCGCGACCAGCCGCCCGCTCACCACCACCCCCCGGTAGACCCCCGCGTCGATGTGCCCGGCCTCGTAGTACGTCGGATTCCCCTCCGACCCGTAGAGCTGGTTGATGCGGCGCACGTCGATCCCCAGCAGCCGCACCGCCGGGACCACCTCGTGGGGCTGAAAGTCGTGCGCCGTCACGCTCATGCGCAGCATCGGCCGGCTGTTGGAGAGGTGGAAGATGCCGCGCACCGCATCCACGTGCTCGGGCAGGCAGGTCAGGTAGCTGCGCGCCGGACCCGGCTCGATCGAGAGGATCGCCCGCGCCGCCTCCACGTCCCCGGTGATGTACGTCGCGTCGCCCAGGCCCCCGCGGCTGTGGGTCACGAGCGCGCGGCCGTCGCCCTCCGCCGTGAACCAGCGCGTGCGCTCGTACAGCCCCGGCTCGAGCTGCGCCAGGGCGTAGGCGGCGTGTTCCCGTTCCGGGTCCAGCCGCTCGCGGATGGCGTCGCGACCGCGCAGCGAACGCACGACGTACTCGCGCTGCTCGCGTCCCGCCGCCCAGGGAAGCCCGCGCTCGGCCATCACGCCTCCTCGAAGTGGGTCAGCGCCCGGAACTCACGATACCGCGTCTCCACCTCGTCGCGTGTCAGCTCGAGCAGCCTCGTCGGCCCGAACCCCTCCACCGCGAAGGACGCCACCGCCGACCCGTAGATGATCGCCCGGCGGACCTCGGCGGGCGTGACCGCCTCCACCGTATCGAGGTAGCCGAGGAACGCCCCCGCGAAGGTGTCCCCCGCGCCCGTCGGGTCGACCACCTCCTCGAGCGGGTAGCCCGGCGCGACGAAGTAGTCGTCCGCGCTCACGTAGACCGCCCCGTACTCCCCCAGCTTGATAAGCGCCGCCCGCGCCCCCGCCTCCACCAGCGCCCGCCCCGCCTTCGCGATGCTCGCCTGCCCCGTCAGCTCCCGCGCTTCCGTCTCGTTCACGGAGGCGAAGTCCGCCTCCTGCATGGCCGCGTCCACCCCCTCCCGCGCCCCCTCGATGTAGAGCTTGATCGTGTCGACCATCGTCGCGCGTGGCGCCGTCAGCGCCCGCAGCAGGCCTCGCTGCGTTTCCGGGTCGTCCGCCGCCATGAAGGCCGTGCTCGAATCCTCCCAGCCGCCGGGCAGGGTCGGCTTCCAGCCGTCGTTCACCCCCAGGTGGGTGAAGAGCGTGTCCCGCGAGTTCATGTCGTAGTGGTAGCGAGCGCCCCAGCGGCTCGTCGTCCCCCCCGGGATCGTCGTCAGGCCCGCAAGGTCGATGCCGCGCCCCTCCAGCTTGGCCCGCTCCTTGTCGGGAAAGTCCTCGCCGATCGCCGCCAGCAGGCGCACGTCGGTGAACTGCGTCGCCGCCAGCGCCGCGCACGTCGCCGAGCCCCCCAGCGAGCTCTCGGCCCGTGCGAACGGCGTCTCGATGTCGTCAAGCGCCACCCAGCCCGAGATCAGCAGCGTCATGCGTCCCCCAGCCGCCGCCCGAGGATGGGCGCCAGCCGCTCCCGCGTCTCCGCCGGGATCGCCTTCGGCGGCGTGATGAGCCCCGCGTCCAGCGCGGCGCCGCAGTCGATGCAGTCGTCATCCAGCGCCGCCACCAGCCTGGCCACCGCCCGGCGGCTCACCTCCACGTTCGCGGCGAGCGTCTCCATCACGGTCGTGGCGTCGACGGCCGCCTCTTCGGCGTGCCAGGCGTCGTAGTCGGTCACGGCCGCCAGCATCGCGTAGCAGAGCTCCGCCTCGCGGGCGAGCTTGGCTTCGGGCAGCGCCGTCATCCCCACGAGGCTCGCGTTCCACGAGCGGTACAGCTCGCTCTCCGCCTTCGTCCCGAAGGCCGGCCCCTCGATCGTGACGTAGGCGCCGCCGTCGTGCGCCGTCGCGCCCGCCTCCCGCGCCGCCGCCAGCGCCCGGCCCCGCAGCCCCTCGCAGAACGGCTCGGCGAAGGCCACGTGCGCCACCACGCCCTCCCCGAAGAACGTGGCCGGCCGGTCGCCCCGGGTCCGGTCGATGAGCTGGTCCGGCGCCACCAGGTGCCCCGGCGCGTAGTCCTTCCGCAGCGACCCCACCGCCGAGACCGCCAGCACCTGCCGTACGCCCAGCGACTTCAGCGCCCAGAAGTTCGCGCGCTGGGGCAACTCCGAGGGCAGCAGCCGGTGTCCCCGCCCGTGCCGCGCCAGGAACGCCACCCGCCGCCCCTCCAGCTCCCCCACCCGGATCGCGTCGCTCGTTTCCCCGAACGGCGTGTCGACCGCTACCTCCTCCACCCCGCGCAGGCCCGGCATCTCGTAGAAGCCGCTCCCGCCGAGGACCGCCAGCTCGATCGGTTCAGGTCCAGGCACGGCTTCGAGTCTACCCGCGCGGGCCGCTGGCGTCGGTCAGCGCCGCGATCGCGGGTCCGTAAGGGGGGCGCAGGACGCCGTGCTCCGTCACGATCCCCGCGATCAGCTCCGCCGGGGTCACGTCGAACGCGGGGTTGTAGGCGTCGCCGCCGTCCGGGCTCCAGCGCTCGCCGCCGAAGCCCCCCACCTCCTCGTCCGCCCGGAACTCGATCGGGATCGCCTGCCCCGAGGGCGTGGCCGCATCGAACGTGCTGATGGGCGCCGCCAGGTAGAAGGGCACGCCGTGCCGCGCTGCGACGGCCGCCAGTCCGTACGTCCCCACCTTGTTCGCCCCGTCCCCGTTCGCGGCGATGCGGTCCGCGCCCGTGACCACGGCGCTCACCTGGCCCGACGCGATCAGCGAGGCCGCCGCCGTGTCGGGCAGCAGCGTCCCCGGGATGCCGAGCGCCTCCAGCTCCCACATCGTGAGGCGCGCCCCCTGCAGCAGCGGGCGCGTCTCCGTCGCGAAGCAGCGTTCGAGGCGCCCTGCCCGCCAGGCCTCCGCGATCACCGCCAGGGCCGTCCCCTCCGCCCCCGTCGCGAGGCCGCCCGTGTTGCAGTGCGTGAGCACCGCCCCCTCTAGACCGGGCAGATCCCGCCCGTGCCGCGCGAGGGCCGCGTCCCGCTCCCGCTGGCGCGCCAGCGCCCGCTCCGCGAACGCCCAGAGCGCCGGCCGCCGCGCCTCCTCCCCGGCGCCTGCCGCGTCCACGGCCGCCAGCGCCTCGTCGATCATCGCCCCCAGGTCGACGGCCGTCGGGCGGGTCGCCTTCAGCTCGTCCGCCGCCTGCGCGAGCGCCTCCGCCCCGGCGCCCCGCTCCTCCCCTGCGATGGCCATCCCGCAGGCGCCCGTCACGCCCAGCAGGGGCGCGCCCCGCACCCGCAGCGTCCGGATCGCCTCTCCCACCTGCGCCACCGTGGTCAGCCGCCGCCGGCGCTCCTCGCGCGGCAGCAGGGTCTGGTCGAGCACCTCGATGCCCGTCCCCGGCAGGATGCGGATCGGCGTGATGTCGCGCACGCCCGCCTCGCTAGTAGCGAACGAGGCTGACCGAGTCGTAGCCCTCGATCTTCGCCTGGCCGCCCAGGGCCTCAAGCTCGATCACGAACCCCATCCCCACGACCTCTCCCCCCACCAGCTCCACGAGCTTCGCCGCCGCCGCCGCCGTTCCCCCCGTCGCCAGCAGGTCGTCCACGATGTACGCGCGCTTGCCCACGTTCAGGGCGTCCTCGTGGATGTCGAGCTGGCTGTCGCCGTACTCCAGCGAGTACTCGATCGACATGTGCTCGGCCGGGAGCTTCCCGGGCTTTCGCAGCGGCACGAACGGCAGCCGCATGCGGTCCGCCATGGCCGCGCCGAACACGAACCCCCGCGACTCGATCGCCACGATCGCCGAGGCGTCCCGCCGCGCCGCGTGCACGCACAGCTCGTCGACGGCGTAGCGAAAGGCGAGCGGATCCCCCAGCAGGGGCGTGATATCACGAAAGAGCACGCCTTCCACCGGGAAGTCCGGAACGTCACGGATGCTTCGGCGCAGGTCCACGGCGAGCGATTCTAGCGGGAGCCGCGCATTACCGCCCGGAGGGGGAATCCAGTGGCGTCCGGGGTTTCCTCGGGGAGCGATTCCGGGTAACGTTGCCGTGACTGCGCAATCCGCGCGCCAATCCTCACCTGGAGTTGCCCCCATGACCATTTCCGTTCGCCAGGGAACCCCCACCGAGAAGGCTCCCGAGCCTCTCCTCGGCACCGAGCTCATCCCCAAGGAGCGCTACACCTCCGAGGAGTACATGAAGCTCGAGTGGGAGCGCATGTGGACCAAGGTCTGGAACATGGCCGGCCGCGAGTCCGATATCCCCAACATCGGCGACTACTTCACCACCGAGCTCGGCCCCGAGTCCCTGCTCATCGTGCGCGAGGCGGAGGACAAGGTCCGCGCCTTCTACAACGTCTGCCCGC
>CAYMDV010000007.1:0-132069 GCA_964389725.1 uncultured Anaerolineaceae bacterium | reverse complement strand
CCAGTGTGGCTGATCATCCTCTCAGACCAGCTACCGATCGTCGCCTTGGTGAGCCGTTACCTCACCAACTAGCTAATCGGACGCGGGCCCCTCCCGGGGCGCCGGAGCTTTCACCAGCCGATCTCTCATCGGTGGTCGTATGCGGTATTAGCCCGGCTTTCGCCGGGTTATCCCCCACTCCAGGGCAGGTTACCCACGTGTTACTCACCCGTCCGCCGCTCTCCACCAGCCCGAAGGCCGGCTTCTCGCTCGACTTGCATGCCTAATACACGCCGCCAGCGTTTGTCCTGAGCCAGGATCAAACTCTCCGTAAGAGCACTCAGACCGAAGCCTGAGTTAATTCCCTTGACGGGTTCCCAGACGTTCTCTTTCGTCCGCTATCCAGTTGTTAAAGTCCGTAGGACCTCAAGAAGGCCCGAAGGAGAAGAATAGGCGCACCCGCGAGCCCTGTCAATCGCGATCGCCCCCCTCACCCCGTCCGCAGGTACGTCATCGGCTCCTGCTGCCGCACCAGGCCCCGCAGTTCCAAGGTCAGCAGCGCCCCCGTCACGACCTCGATCGGCAGCTCCGCCCGCCGCGCCACCTCGTCCACGTGCAGCGGCCCCTCCTCCAGCCAGTGCAGCACCTTCCCCTCCTCCGCGCTCGTCCCCACCGCGACTGCCGCCACCGGTTCGCCCGCCGGCGCAGCGTTCGCGACTGCGCTCGACGCCCCCGGCCGCTCCAGCGCGAGTTGCTGCCCGATGCTCAGCAGGTTCAGCTCCTCGCACAGCTCCTCCGCCGACCCCACAAGCTTCGCCGCGCTCTCGCGGATCAGCCGGTTCGTCCCCACGCTCTGCTGGGAGAACACGCTCCCCGGTGCGGCGAACACCTCCCGGTTCTGCTCGAGCGCGTGGTGCGCCGTGTGCAGCGCCCCGCTCGTCATCCCCGCCTCGATTACGAGCGTCGCCCGCGTCAGCCCCGAGATAATCCGGTTGCGCCGCGGGAAGTAGTCCGCGCGCGTCTTCACCCCCGGCGGGTACTCCGAGATCACGCACCCGCGCTCCATCAGCCGCTCCGCCAGGCCCTCGTTCTCGCGCGGGTAGATGCCGTCGATGCCGCCCGCCAGGACCGCTACCGTGGGCGCCCCCTCCTCCACCGCCACCCGGTGCGCGATCGCATCGATGCCCCGCGCCAGGCCGCTCACGATCGCCACCCCTGCCCGCGCCACCGCCCCGCAGAACTGCTCGCACACCTCCCGTCCGTAGGCCGTCACGCGTCGCGTCCCCACCACCGCCAGCGCCTGCTCGAACTGCGGCCCCCCGCTTCCCCGCGCGAACAGCACCGGCGGGCTCTGCGGGATCTCCCGCAGCAGCGAGGGGTACGCCTCGTCCTCCCAGGTCAGCGTTCGCACCCCGTGCCGCTCCAGCGCCTCCAGCTCCCGCTCCGGGGCGAACTCCCGCCGTGCGCGCTCGAAGCCGCGTACGTACTGCGGCCGTAGTCCCGCCTCCTTCGCCGCCCCCGTGGGCGCCTCCCATGCCTCCGCGACGCTGCCGAAGTAGGCGATCAGCCCCCGGAAGCTCTCCGACCCCAGACCCGCCCGGCGCAGGGCCACCCACTGGACGCGCTCCATGTCTCGCTGAACCATTGCCCGGACTCTAGCATGAACGCAACGTTCAGGCGCTCGCGCCCTCGCGCGCCACCCGCAGCCGCCGCAACCGCCGCCCCGACATGCTCAGCACCCGCAGCCGCAGCCCGTCCACCTGCACCTCGTCCCCCACCGCCGGCAGCCGCCCAAGCTCGTGGATCACGAACCCGCCCACCGTGTCGAAGTCCTCGCTCTCCGCTTCGTAGTCGAACAGCTCCGCGAGCACGTCCGCCGGCATGCTCGCGTCGAGCAGCACCTCGTCCTCCGAGATCTGCTCCATCGCCGGTCCGGCCACGTCGTACTCGTCCTCGATCTCCCCCACGATCTCCTCGATCAGATCCTCGATCGTGATCAGCCCCGCCGTTCCCCCGTACTCGTCGACCACGATCGCCAGGTGCGTGCGGTTCCCCCGCATCTCCGTCAGGAGCTGATCCGCGCGCTTCGTCTCCGGGACGAATACCGCCTCCCGCAGCAGCTCCCGCAGCGATGGCTGCCGCCCCGAGAGCAACGCCTCCAGCAAGTCCTTCGCATAGGCGAGCCCCGCGATGTCGTCGATGCTCTCCCCGTAGGCGGGAATGCGGCTGAAGCCGCGCTCCGTCGCGAGCTGCGCCGCCTCCGTCACGCTCGCCTCGACCTCCGTTGCCACGATGTCGATGCGGGGCACCATCACCTCGCGCGCCGTCTTGTCCTCCAGCCCGATGATCCCGCGGATCATCCGCTCCTCCTCCTCCTCCACGCCCCCGGTTGCCTCCTCGCGTTCCAGCAGCGCCAGGATGTCCTCGTTCTGCGAGCCTGACCCCACCCCCTGCAGCGGCGCTGCGATCACGCGTGCCGGTACGCTCAGGAGCCATGCCGGCGCCGCGAACACCTGGCGCGCCGCCACGATCACGCGGTGAAGCTGCAGCACCGAGTACTCCGGCCGCCGCGCCGCCAGCGTGCCCACCGTCATCTGCACGAGCGCCGCGCAGGCGCCCCCGCTGATGCCGATCCAGGCCGCCCCCGCCGTCCCCAGCTCCACCGCTCCGATGTAGGCGAACGCCGATACCACCCCTGCCGCCGCCAGGATGCGCGCCGTCGTCAGCGGACCGAGCGGCTCCAGGGGCCGCTCCACCGTCCCCACGATGCGCAGGGCCGCCGCGTTCCCCTGGCGCGCGAGCGCCTGGATGCGGGCCACGTTCGTGCGCTCCAGCGCCGTCTCCGCCCCTGCCACCAGCGCCAGCACCACCGACGCCGCCACGATCACCACGATTGCCACGATCTCTCCCGTCGCCATCGCTAGGCCTCGCCCTCGGGTGCTTCCCCGGGGGGAAGCTCGCGGGCGGGAACGCCCGCTACCCGCGCCCCCGGCGCCACGTCGCGCGTGACCACCGCTCCCGCCGCCGTGAAGGCGCCGTCTCCCACCGAGACCGGCGCGATCAGCATCGTGTCGCAGCCCACGAACGCCCGCACGCCGATGTGCGTGCGGTGCTTGTCCTGCCCGTCGAAGTTCACCGTCACGGCCCCCGCCCCGATGTTCGCCGCCTCGCCCACGTCCGCATCCCCCAGGTAGCCGAAGTGATGCATCTTCACCCCGTCCCCAACGATCGAGTTCTTGACCTCCGCGTAGTTGTGGATCTCGCAGCCGTCCCCGATCGCGGCTCCCCCGCGTACATGGGCGAACGGCCCCACCGTTGTCCCCCGCCCCACCGTCGAGTCCTCCACCACCGAGTGCTCGACGCGGCTGTCGGGCCCGACGGTCGCGTTCCGGAGGGTCGTGCCCGGCCCGATCACCGTGTCCGCCGCCACCGATGTGGCCCCGTACAGGTAGCAGTTCGGCTCGACCACAACGTTCGCTTCCAGCCGCACGTCGCGGTCCACGTAGACCGACCACGGGTCGCGGAAGGTCACGCCCGCCCCCTGGTGCCGGGCCACGATCCGTTCCCGCACGAGCCCTTCCGCCAGCGCCAGCGCCTGGCGGCTCACGAGCCGCAGGCTCGCCTCGTCGCCTGCCATTACCGTCGCTGCGGGACCCCTGTCCGACTCCGCCCGCTCGACCAGCCACGCCGTGAAGCTCTCACCGCGCGGGTCTTGCTCCACGAGCCAGGCGGTATCCACGCACACGGCCACGTCGTCCCCACCCTCACTGGTCAGGTACGCCCGCCGCGCCCGCGTCTCCTCGCGTCGCTTCACGACGGCCAGCATCGAGGTGGGGTCCAGGAGGGGCGTGTCGCCCCACACGAACAGGGTTGCCTGGCACTCTCCGAGGGAAGGGAACAGTTCGCGCGGTCCGGCCAGGAACGCGTCGGCGCCGGTAACCGCGTCCCGCCCCTGCCCCTGCTCGTCCCCCACCACGACCACGGTTGCCGGGTCGAGCCTGCGCGCCGCGTCGATGACGTATTGCGCCGCGGGCGTCCCCGCCACGGGATGAAGCGCCGGCGGGAGCGACGAGCGCATCTGCTCGCTCTGCTCCCCCGCGAGCACGACCACGCCCAGCCTCGCGCTCACCTCGGGCATGACGGCGCCCGCCGGTGGACGAACCTCAGGAGGCCGGCTGGGGGAACGGACTTGCGTTCGTGTGGATCAGGATCTTCGCTCATGGGCGTCTGGCGGTGTGCGCCGCACATGCTGAAGAGCCGCATAAGGGGTTGTCAAGCATCCCGCTTACCCCTTCGCTCGACACCCGGCGGGTTGCGCTCGTAGCATCCGCTAGCGCTATGCCTGCTCCCCCGCGCAGTTCCGACGAGATTCGCACTGCCTTCGTGGGCTTCTTCGCCGAACGCGATCACACCCAGCTCCCCCCCTGGCCCCTCGTCCCCGTGGGCGATCCCACCACCCTCTTCACCACCGCCGGGATGCAGCAGTTCAAGCCCTACTTCACCGGCCAGGCCGAGCCCCCCGTCAACCGCGCCACCACCGTCCAGCGCGCCTTCCGCGTGACCGACATCGAGGAAGTCGGCGACTTTTCCCACTGCACCGCCTTCGAGATGCTCGGCAACTTCAGCTTCGGCGATTACTTCAAGACCGAGGCCATCGCCTGGGCCTGGGACCTCAGCACCAACGTCTACCAGCTCCCCCCCGAGCGCATCCACGTCAGCATCCACGACGCCGACGACGAGGCCTACGCCGCCTGGCGCGAGACCGGCGTCCCCCACGAGCGTATCCACCGCTACGACGAATCCGAGAACTACTGGTACAGCGGCCCTGTCGGTCCCTGCGGCCCCAACACCGAGATCTTCTACGACTACTTCCCCGAGCGCGGCGTCGAAGGCGCCGACCCGGCCACGGACGGCGAGCGCTTCCTCGAGTACTGGAACCTCGTCCTCATGCAGAACTTCCGCCACGAGGACGGCTCCCTCAGCGATCTCCCCAGGAAGAACATCGACACCGGCAGCGGCCTCGAGCGCGTCGCCGCCCTCCAGCAGGGCAAGAGCTCGATTTTCGATACCGACATCTTCCTCTCCATCCTCGAAGCTGCCGCCGCCGTCGTCGGGGTCGACTACCTGGGCGGCCGCGCCAGCGAGTCCGAGGGCCGCGCCATCCGCGCCATGTCGGAGCACGCCCGCGCCGCCACCCTCCTCGTCGGCGATGGCGTCGTGCCCAGCAACGAGGGCCGCGGCTACGTCCTCCGCCGCATCCTCCGCCGCGCCGTCTACCTGGCCCGCCGCGAGGGCGTCGATGAGCCCTTCCTGCACCGCCTGGTCGAGGCCTCCATCGCCAAGCTCGGCCCCGCCTACCCCCACCTCGAGCAGGAGCGAGACTTCATCTTCCGCGCCATCGGCGGCGAGGAGGACCGCTTCCTCCGCACCCTCACCGCCGCCTCCGCCCGCCTCGACCTCGTGCTCGACCGCCTCGAGAGGGCCGGCCAGCGCACCCTCCCCGGCGAGGAGGCCTTCTCCCTCTACGACACCTTCGGCCTCCCCATCGAGCTCACCCGCGAGATCGCCGGCGCCCGCGCCTTCGCCGTCGATACCGACGGCTTCGAGACCGCCCTCGAGGCGCAGCGCCGCAGCGCTCGCGAGGCTGCCGCCCTCCTCGGCGGCGAGGACCGTCCCGCGCTCGCCGCCATCGGTGGGGACCACAGCGCCTTCGTCGGCTGGCGCCACGTCGATGGCGACGCCCGCGTCGTCGCCCTCCTCAGTGAAGGCCAGCCCGCCGAGGTCGTCCCCGCGGGCGCCGAGGCCGAGGTCATCCTCGATTCCACTCCCTTCTATCCCGAAGGCGGCGGCCAGCTCGGCGACCGCGGCCTCCTGCGCGCCCCCGGAGGCCTCTTTGCCGTCGGCGATACGCAGGCCGCCAGCGGCGCCATCGTTCACTCCGGGAAGGTCACCGAGGGCGAGCTCCGCGTCGACGACTCCCTTCGCGCCGAGGTCGACCTGCCCTGGCGCGGCGGCGTCACTCGCAACCACACCGCCACCCACCTCCTCCACGCGGCCCTGCGCGGCACCCTCGGCCAGCACGTGCGCCAGCAGGGCTCCCTCGTCGCCGACGAGCGCCTGCGCTTCGACTTCACCCACCTCGAGAGCGCCCCCCGCGAGACCCTCGACGAGGTCGAGAGTCTCGTGAACGGGGTCATCCGTGAGAACCGGCCCGTCGAGTGGCGCATGACCACCTACCAGCAGGCCATCGCTGATGGCGCCCTCGCTTTCTTCGGCGACAAGTACGGGGCCGAGGTCCGCGTCGTCGAGATCGCCGGCGAGGCTGGTCCCTTCAGCGCCGAGCTGTGCGGTGGCACCCACGTCGGGCACACGGGCGAGCTCGGCCTCGTCCACATCCTGCGCGAGTCCGCCGTGGCCGCCGGCACGCGCCGCATCGAGGCGCTCTCCGGCGCCTCCGCCGAGCGCTTCCTCCTCGACCAGCACTCCCGCCTCCAGCGCCTCGCCGAGCGCCTCTCCACCCCGCCGGCCGACCTGGAGGCGCGTATCGAGGGCCTCCAGGAAGAGCTCGCCGGCCTTCGCTCCCAGCTCGCCGAGGTGCAACGCGCCCAGGCCGCCGGCCAGGGCGAAGACCTCGCCGACGCCGCCGAGCGCATCGGCGATACCCACCTCGTTGTCGCCCGCGTGCAGGCCGCCTCCCGCGAGGCCCTCAAGGAGCTCGCCGACGACCTCCGCCGCCGCCTCACCCCCAGCCTCCTCGTCCTCGCAGCCGTCATCGAAGACCGCCCCGCCTTCGTCGTCGCCGCTACCCCCGACCTTGTCGAAGCCGGTGTCCACGCCGGGAACATCGTGCGCGAGGTCGCGAAGGCGGCCGGTGGCGGCGGTGGGGGCCGGCCCGACCTCGCCGAGGCTGGCGCTCGCGACCCCGGTGGCATCGATGCCGCGCTCGAGGAGGGCCGCCGCCGCGCCGCCGCCGCCCTCTCGGGCGGATAGCCGCCATGGCCGACCCGCCGGAATCCGGCTCCCCCGACCCCCAGACGTCCGGCCCACCGGTCCCCCCGGCCCCGCCTCCTGCGGAACCCCCTGCCCCCCCGGAGCCGGACTACGCGGCGCGGGAGCAGACCCTCGCTTCCGTCGTTCCCATTGGCCGCCGCGAACCCATCGACGGCATCTGCGGCCGCATCGATGCGGCCCCTTCCATGTCCGTCGTCCTCCACGCGCCAAGCGGCAATCGCGCCATGGCCGACGAACTGGGCATGCGGCGCGTTGTCCGCCACGTCCAGGCCTCTGGACGTATCTTCGCCGTCGCCACTCGCTCCAGCATCCTTGCCCGGCGTGCTCGCGCCGAGGGCGTTCCCGTCTCCTGGAGCCCCCGCCGCATCCGCTGGGATTCTGGCGGGAAGGTCGTCGTCCCGCTCGGCTTCACCACCGTGCTCGTGCCGCCGCTGGGCCGCTACTCGCAGTACATCGCGCTCCTCGTCTTCGTGCTTGCCGTGGCCGCCCTCCTCTTCACCGCCGGCCCTTCCGCCACCGTGCGCGTCTACCCCCCGACCGAGACCGTGGGGACGCTTACGGTCGTACGCGCCTCCGACCGCGTCGACGAGCTCGACCTCGACCGCCGCCTCGTCCCCGCCACCGTCGTCACCGTTGAGCGCCAGGTTCTTCTCGCCGTTCCCACCACCGGCGAGGTTGTGCAGGGCGTGACCCCCTCCACCGCCACCCTCCGCCTCTCGAACCCGACCGATAACAACGTCGACGTCCCCGCCGGCGCCATTGTCTTCGCCGTGCCTGACTTCGTCGCCTTCGAAGTGGATATTCCGCTGACTGTTCCCGCCAGTGGCGAAGCCTTCGCCCCCGTTACCGCCCGCGCCCCCGGGTCCCAGGGGAACGTCCCGGCCGGCTCCATCACCCAGTGGCGCAGCACCGAACTCGCCGTCCTCACCGCCACCAACCCCGACCCTGCAACCGGTGGCGCCGACGAACCCCGCCGCGCGGTTGCCCGCGCCGATATCCGCGCCCTTGAGTCCCTCGCCGAGGATGTCGAGGCGGGCTCCCCACCGGCCACCCTGCTCGCGGAAGCGCTCCCGGGCTACGGCGTCATCGTCCGCAGCGCCATCGTCACCGTCGAGCTTGGCGAACCCAGCGCCCAGCTCGGCGAGGCCGCCAATGTCCTCTTCATCGAAGTGAGCACCACCATCGAAGCGCTCGCCATCGAGCCCGACGTCCTCGAAGCCCTCGCGCGCGCCCTGCTCACCGCCCCCGAGGGCGCCGGCGAGCTCGTGCCCGGGACCGTCCTCGCCTCCGAGTCGGGGCAGCGCGAGATCGACCACCCCGACGGCTCCTTCACCTCCGAGCTTCGGGTCACCGGAGAATTCCCCCGTGGCCCCTCCCCCGCCGAGATCGAGGACGCCGTCATCGGGAGCAGCGACGAAGCGGCGGTCGCTGAGCTCGCGACGCGCTATGCTCTTGACGATGTCGAGATCGACCTCACCCCGGGCTGGGCGCCGCGGCTCCCCCGCTTCGGGTTCCGCCTCGATGTCGAGTTTCGAAGCCGCGCCTTCGAACCCCCCGAGCCCGAACCCGAGTCCGACGACGATGCCTCCGACTCGCCTGATGGCCCTTGATTTCGGTTCACGCCGCACGGGCGTGGCCGTTAGCGATGAGCTCGGCCTGTATGCCCATCCCCGTCCCGCCATCAAGGGCGGAACCCGCGCCCTCCTCGAGGCTCTCCCGCCCCTCGTCGCAGCCGAGGCCATCGACGAGGTCATCGTCGGCCTGCCCCGAACCCTGGCCGGCGAGGACTCTGCCCAGACGGCCGCCACGCGCGCCTTCGTCGAGCGCCTCCGCGAACACCTGGACGTGCCTGTGACTACCTGGGACGAACGCCTCTCCAGCGTCGAGGCAGCGCGCTACGTCCCCTCCGACCGCCACCGCGATGGCTCCCTCGATTCCGCCGCCGCCGCCCTCCTCCTCCAGGCCGTCCTCGATTCCCGCGCGGGTGATACGCAGTGATCCCCTTGCTGCTCTGGCTGGTCAGCGGTCGCTCCCTCCTCATGGGGGTTGGCTTCGGGGTCGTCATCGCCGCCGTCATCGTCGGTGGCGCGCTCATCGCCGAGACGCCCCGCGCCACCCTCGATGGCGACATCCTCCCCTCCCCCACCCCCTCCGACGTGGTCGCCCCGCAGCGCTACATCCTCGCCGAGGGCACCAGCGCCGACGAGGTCGGCGACCAGCTCGAGGCGCTCGGCGTGATTCGCTCCGCTACCCAGTTCCGGGTGCTGGCGTCCCTCCTCGGCCTCCAGAACCGCCTCGCGTCCGGCGTCTACACCGTCTCCCCGGAGGCCTCCACCCTCGCCATCCTCAGCGACCTCACGGTCAGCGGTCCCGTCCCCACCGTCACCGTGACCTTCCCCGAGGGTCTGCGCATCGAGGAGATGGCCGAGATCGCCCAGCAGGCGGGATTCGGCCCCGCCGAGGAGTTCATCGCCGCCGCCCGCGAGGTCGAGCTCCCCATCTCCCTCGCCGTGGGCCTTCCCGAGGGCGTCGGCCCCGAGGGCTACCTCTTCCCCGATACCTACATCGTCCCCCTCGGCTCCACTGCCGCCGAACTCATCGCCCTCATGGCCGAGACCATGCACCTGCGCTTCTCCGCCGACCTGCGCGAGGCCGCCACCCTCCGCGGCCTCACCCCCCACGAGGTGCTCACCCTCGCCTCCCTCGTCGAACGCGAGGTCTCCATCCCCCGCGAGCGGGCCGTCGTCGCCGGCGTCTTCCTCAACCGCATCGCCGCCTTCGACCGCCTCGGCGTCGATGCCACCGTGCAGTACGCCCTCGCCTCCGCCGACCCCACCAGCGTTGAGGAGTACGGCTGGTGGAAGCCCGGCGACGAGATCACCCTCACCGATCTGGACATTGACTCGCCCTACAACACCCGCCGCTTCCCCGGCCTCCCCCCGGGGCCCATCGCCGGCCCTGGCCTCGCCGCCATCGAGGCCGTCGTCTTCGCCGAGGACACGGACTACTACTACTACGTCAGGGACGCCCGTGCGGACGACGGATCGCACTGCTTCGCCATCACCTTCGCCGAGCACGACAACCCCAACAGCTGCGAGAAGCTGGACCGGTGAGCGCCCGCCTCGGCATCATCGGGTCTCCCGTCGCCCACTCGCTTTCGCCTGCCATCCAGGGCGCCGCCCTCCGCGCCGCCGGCATCGATGCCACCTACGAGCGCTGGGAAACCCCCCTCGACGCCCTCCACGCCCGCCTGGATGGCCTCCGTGAGGGCGACTGCCTCGGCGCGAACGTGACCATTCCCCACAAGCAGGCCGTCCTCCCCCTCCTCGACGAGGTGGCCCCCCTCGCCGCCGAGATCGGCGCGGTGAACACCATCGTCAACGATGACGGACGCCTCGCCGGCCACAACACCGACGGCGGCGGTTTCGTCGCCTCCCTCCGCGAGGCCGCCTTCGACCCCGCCGGCAAGCGCGTGCTGCTCGTGGGCGCCGGGGGCGCTGCCCGCGGCATCGCCTTCGCCCTCCGGCACGAAGGCGCGACCGTCGCCATCGCGAACCGCACCGCCGCCCGCGCCGAGGCCCTCGCCGGGGCCGTGGGCGCCACCGCCGTCCCCTTCGACGCTCCCCCAGCGCCCTACGACTGCGTCGTGAACTGCACCTCCGCCGGCATGCACGGCTCCGGCGCCGAGGACACCCTCCCCTGCGACCCCGCCAGCGCCGACCCCGCCACCCTCATCGTGGACATCGTCTACGCCCCCGAGGAGACCCCCCTCCTCCGCGCCGCCCGGGCCGCCGGGCTGCCCGTGCTCGGGGGGTTGCCCATGCTCATCCACCAGGGAGCCCTCGCCTTCGAGCTCTGGACGGGCCGCCCCGCCCCCCTCGACGCCATGCGCGAGGCTGCCCGGGCCGCCCTCGCCGGGAACGCCCCGTGATCGTCGTCGGGCTCGTCCTCGGGCTCGCCTTCTTCCTCTTCGTCGGCTGGATCATCTCCACCGAGATGTTCCAGCACCGCAGCTGGCGCCGGCGGGTGGCATCCGGCGACCACGAGATCGTCGAGGCCCTCATCCTCGAGGCGATGGCCTCCTGGCGCCGCGCCCGCCCGCCCCGCGAGGTCGCCGCCAGCCTCTGGGCGGGCGTCCAGCGGGCCGAGCTCGCCGCCGCCACCGCCGAGCTCGCCGTCGTGCAGTCCTCCGCCGAGGGCGAGTTCCGCACGGTCGAGGGCCGCCGCGAGCAGGTCTCCTCCGCCCTCGACGAGGCCATCGCCCTCGCCGCCAGGCTTGTGGAGATGATGTTGTACGATGTTCCCAACCTCAGCCTCGGGAGCGTTCGCGTGGACGTGTACTCCACCTTCACCGCGGACGGCGGGGCCGTCTTGCAGAAACCAATCCTGACTACCACCGCCCACCGCCCCGACGCCGACGGCATTGACTGGGACGAGTCCGCCCCGGCGGACATCCTCGCCCGCTTCGAGACCGCCTGGGCGGCCACCGAGGGCGGCCGTGCCACCCCAATCGACCTCCCCCCCATCCCCTCCCCGGGCGACGATCGGCAGGATTCCTGATGGGTCACTTCCGCTTCCTCACCTCCGGCGAGAGCCACGGCAAGGGTCTGACCGCCGTCATCGAGGGCCTCCCCGCCGGCCTGCCCCTCACCGAGGACGACATCGCCCGCGACATGAGCCGCCGCCAGGGCGGCTACGGCCGCGGCGGCCGCATGAAGATCGAGAAGGACCGCGCCGAGATAACGGCCGGCGTCCGCCACGGCCTCACCCTCGGCTCCCCCATCGCCCTCTGGGTCATCAACCGCGACTGGGTGAACTGGACCGAGAAGATGGCCGTCGAGCCCGTCGACGCCGAGATCGAGCGCGTCACCCGCCTCCGACCCGGTCACGCCGACCTCCCCGGCGCCATCAAGTACGGCTTCGACGACGTCCGCAACGTCCTCGAGCGCGCCAGCGCCCGCGAGACCGCCGCCCGCGTCGCCGTCGCCGGCGTCGCCAAGCGCCTCCTCGACGAGTTTGGCATCGCCTTCCACAGCCACACGCTCGCCATCGGCGGCGTCCGCGCGAACGTGGGCGAGGCGGTCGACTGGGAAGCCGTCGAGGGCGACCCCGTGCGCTGCGGCGACCCCGCCGCCTCCGAAGCAATGGTCGCCGCCATCGACGCTGCCAAGTCCGACGGCGACACGCTCGGCGGGCAGGTCGAGGTGCGCGTCTCCGGCGTGCCCCTCGGTCTTGGCTCCTACGTCCACTGGGACCGCAAGCTCGATGGGCGAATCGCCCAGGCCATCTGCAGCATCAACGCCTTCAAGGGTGTCGGACTCGGCCTCGGCTTCGAAGCCACCGAGCAGCGCGGCTCGAAGACCCACGACGTCATCCTCCCCGCGGATGACTGGGGCGAGCGGCCCTGGCGCCACGGCACCAACAACCACGGCGGCATCGAAGGCGGCATCAGTACCGGCGAGGACATCATCGTGCGCGCCGCCGTGAAGCCCATCCCCACCCTCGCCCACCCCCTCCCCTCCGTCGATCTCGACACCGGCGAGGAGGTGCTCGCCCACTACGAGCGCAGCGACGTCTGCGTCGTGCCCGCCGCCGGCGTCGTCGCCGAGGCGATGGTCGCCATCGTCCTCGCCGATGCCTGGCTCGAGAAATTCGGCGGCGACAGCCTCCCCGAGATGCGCGCCGGCGTCGAGGCGTACCTCCGCAGCCTCGGCCCCCGCGCCCCCTCCGGCTGACCGCCATGTCCGACCACCTCTTCCTCGTCGGCCTTTCCGGGAGCGGCAAGTCAACCGTCGGACGCCTCCTCGCCGATCGCCTCGGCTGGACCTTCGTCGATACCGACACGCTCATCGAGCGCGCTGCCGGCCGGTCCATCCCCGCCATCTTCAGCGAGGATGGCGAGGCCGCCTTCCGCAAGCTCGAAGCCCGCGCCCTCACCCGCGCCGTCCGCTCCGGGAGCGCCGTTGTCGCCACGGGAGGTGGCGCCCCCACCCACGACGGTGGACGCGCGGTCCTCGCCGAGGGCTTCACCGTGTGGCTCTCCGTCAGCCCCGCCGTCGCCGCCGAGCGCCTCGCCGGCCAGGAGACGGACGAGCCCCGTCCCCTCCTCGCAGGCGACCCGCAGGCCCGCCTCGAAGCCCTCCTCGAAGCGCGCCGCGATGACTACGCTCGCGCCGACGCCCGCATCGATGTCGACGGCCTCACCCCCGAACAGGCCTGCGACGAGGTGCTGCGACAGCTGCAGGGAGGCGCCCCCGCCGACTCCGGCGCCATCCCCGGCATCGCCGCCACCGTGAGCACCCCCGGCGCCACCTACCCGATCGTCGTGCGCGAGGGCGCCCTCGCCGACCTCGGCGGACTCTGCGAAGCTGTTGGCCTCTCCGGCCGCGCCTTCGTCCTCACCGACGACGGCGCGGGACCCCGCTTCGCTGCCGCCGCCCTCGACTCGCTGAACGCCGCCGGCTTCCGCCCCGCCGCCCTCACCATCCCCGGTGGCGAGGAGCACAAGTCCCTCGCCACCGTCACCGAGGTCTACGACTGGCTCCTCGGGGAACGCGTCGAGCGCACCGACTTCCTTATCTGCCTCGGCGGCGGCGTCGTCACCGACCTCGGCGGGTTCGCCGCCGCCACCGTCCTGCGCGGGATCCCCTTCGTTCACGTCCCCACTACCCTCCTCGGCATGGTCGATGCCGCCATCGGCGGCAAGACCGGGGTCGACCACGCCATCGGCAAGAACCTCGTCGGCGCCTTCGCCCAGCCCCGCCTCGTCCTCACCGACCCCGCCCTCCTCACCACCCTCCCGCCCCGCCACCTCCGCAACGGCCTGGCGGAGCTGGTCAAGCACGGCTTCATCCTCGATGAGGAGTTGGTCCGTCTCCTCGAGGCCCGCGCCGGCGACCCCGCCGCCCTCGCCAGCGAAGAGCTCATCGCCCGCAGCACCGCCATCAAGGCCCGCATCGTCTCCGATGACGAACGCGAGTCGGGCTCGCGCACGCTCCTCAACTACGGCCACACCATCGGTCACGGCATTGAAGCGGCCGCCGGATTCAGCGGCTACCTCCACGGCGAGTCCGTCGCTATCGGCATGCACGCCGCTGGCCGCATCGCCCGCGAAACCGGCCTCCTCCCCGCCGCCGCTCTCGACCGCCAGCAGGACCTGCTGCGCGCCTGCGGCCTCCCCGAGACCGCCGAGGGCGTCGACCGCGAGGCGGTCGTCAGCGCCATGCGCAGCGACAAGAAGGTGCGTGCCGGCGCCATCTCCTGGGTGCTCCTCGAACGCATCGGTCAGGCCGCCGTCTACCGCGATGTCCCCGACGAGGCCGTCGAAGCCGCCCTCGACGCCGTCCTCGCCTGACCGTGACGCTCACCTTCCGGCTCGATGGCGGCGGTGAAGGCCCCGCTGCCCCCCGCGCCGGCACCCTCGCGACCGGCCGCGGCGAGGTTTCCACCCCCGCCTTCATGCCCGTCGGCACCCTCGCCAGCGTCAAGGCCCTCACTCCCGATGAGGTCGCCGCCACGGGCGCGCGCATCACCCTCGTCAACGCGTACCACCTCTACCTCCGCCCCGGCCACCGCCTCATCGAGGGGCTCGGCGGCGTCCACCGCTTCATGCGCTGGGAAGGCCCCATCCTCTCCGATAGCGGCGGCTACCAGGTCTTCAGCCTCGCCCGCCTCCTGCGGGTGGGCGAAGGTGGCGTCCGCTTCCGCTCCCACATCGATGGCTCCGAGCACTACTACACCCCCGAGCTCGCCCTCGAGGTGCAGCAGGCCCTCGGCGTCGATATCGCCATGCCCCTCGACCACGTCCTCCCCGGCGATGCCCCCGTCGCCGAACAGCGCGAGGCCGCCGAGCGCACCCTGCGCTGGTTCGACCGCTCCCGCGAGATCGAGGCCGCCCCCGATCTCTTCGCCATCGTCCAGGGTGGTGTCGACGAGGAGTTGCGCCGCTGGCATGCCCGCGAGCTCGCCGCCCGCGAGGCCCCCGGGTACGCCATCGGCGGCCTTTCCGTGGGCGAATCCAAGGCCGAGCAGTACGCCATGACCGAGGTCGCCTGCCACGAGCTTCCCGCCGACCGCCCCCGCTACCTCATGGGCGTCGGCAGCCCCGAGGATCTCGTCCATGCCGTCGCCGCCGGCGTCGACCTGTGCGATTGCGTGCTCCCCACCCGCCTGGGCCGCACCGGCTCGCTCTTCACCGACGACGGGCGCGTGAACATCAAGGGCGCCCGCTTCCGGGGCGAGGGCGCCCCCCTCGACCGCGACTGCGACTGCGCCACGTGCGCCAGCTACTCCGCCGCCTACCTCCACCACCTCTTCCGCAACGAGGAGTTGCTGGGCTACCGGCTCGCCAGCATCCACAACCTCCGCTACCTCCAGCGCCTCTGCGAGCGCATGCGCCAAGCTGTGCTGGCAGGCTCCTTCGAGGCCTTCGCGGAGGAGTTCCTCGCCCGCTACAAACCCGCCGACGAAGCCGCCCGAACCGAGCAGCGCGCCCGCTGGCGATCCCGCACCCGGACCTGACCCCGGCTCGACAAACTCCCGTACTCCCTTCTACGCTCGGGTACCGACGACACCTCCCGGGGCCCGTCGCCGGACAGGGAACGAATGCCAAAACGAGCAGCCTCCGCCTCCACCAAGCGCGGCAAGACGACCGCCAAGCGCGCCTCCGCCAACGGTGCCGCCGGCTCCTCGCGCGGCCGCGGCGGCAAGGATCTCGTCATCGTCGAGTCCCCCGCCAAGGCCCGCACGATCGAGGGCATCCTTGGCGACGAGTACCGCGTCATCGCCTCCGTTGGCCACGTCCGCGACCTGCCCAGCTACGGCTACGGCGTCGACGTGAAGGGCGGCTCCTTCGAGCCCAAGTACGAAGTCCTCAAGGACAAGCGCGACGTCGTCAAGCAGATCAAGGACGCCGCCGGCAAGGCCGAGCGCATCTTCCTCTCGACCGACCCCGACCGCGAGGGCGAGGCCATCTCCTGGCACATCCTCGAGGCCGCGAAAATCCCTGCCGAGAAGACCCAGCGCGTCGTCTTCCACGAGATCACGAAGCCCGCAATCGAGGCCGCCTTCCAGCACCCCGGCGAGCTGAACCGCGAGCTCATCGAGGCCCAGGAGACGCGCCGCGTCCTCGACCGTCTCATCGGCTATCCCCTCAGCTGGTTCGTGCAGGGCAAGGTCGCCCGCAGCGCCAGCGCCGGCCGCGTCCAGAGCGTCGCCCTCCGCCTCATCGTCGAGCGTGAGCGTGAGATCGAGGCCTTCACCCCGCAGGAGTACTGGAGCATCCACGCCCGCGTGGCGAAGGACGGCGAGGAGTTCGGGGCGAAGCTCACCCGCCTCCCCGGCGTGCGCAAACTCGACGAGAAGCGCGACCTCCCCGACGAGGCGACCGCCAACGCCCTCCTCGATTCCCTTCGCCGTTCCGATTTCTCCGTGAAGTCCGTGAAGAAAGGCGAGCGCAAGCGCCGCCCCGCTCCGCCCTTCACCACCAGCAGCTACCAGCAGGCCGCGAACAACCGCCTCGGCCTCGGCGCCCAGCGCGCCATGGCCCTCGCCCAGCAGCTCTACGAGGGCGTGAACATCCCCGGCCAGGGACCCGTCGGCCTCATTACGTACATGCGTACCGACTCCCTCAGCATCTCCCCCGTCGCCCGCCGCGAGGCCCGCGGGTACGCGCAGGGCCGCTGGGGCGATGAATACGTCCCCGAGAAGGAGCGGGTCTACCGCTCACGCGCCCGCGGCGCCCAGGAGGCCCACGAGGCCATCCGCCCCACCTCCATCAACCGCACCCCCGAGAGCCTGAGCACGGTCCTCAACCGCGACCAGCTTCGCGCCTACACGCTCATCTGGCAGCGCTTCATGGCGAGCCAGCTCGCCGATGCCCGTTACGCCACCGTCGCCGTCGATATCGAGGCGCGCGAGGCCGGCGAGCTTCGCGGCGCCTTCCGTTCCAACGCCCAGCGCCTCGTCTTCGCGGGCCACCTCGCCGCCCTCGGCATCGACGCCACCGAGGAGAGCGCGTCCGCGCCCCGCAACGCCGACGCCCCCGAAACCGTCGCCGCCCTCCCCGAGCTGGCCGAGGGCGACGCCCTCGAGCGCCGCTCCGTCGATGGCGAGCAGCACTTCACCGAGCCCCCGCCGCGCTTCACCGAGGCCTCCCTCGTGAAGGCGCTGGAGGAGGAGGGCATCGGCCGCCCCAGCACCTACGCCTCCATCGTCCAGACCGTGCTCGGCCGTGCCTACGTCGTCCGCGAGGGCCGCGCCCTCGTCCCCCAGGAGCTCGGCTTCGCCGTCAACGACCTCCTCGTCCAGCACATGGACCGCTACGTGGCCGTGCCCTTCACCAACGAGCTGGAGGAGGAGCTCGACGAGATCGCTTCCGGCGAACGCGACTACGGCGAGGTCGTCCGCGGCTTCTGGGAGCCCTTCAACACCGCCCTCGAGACCGCCAAGAAGGACGCGCGCAAGCAGGTCGAGGAGACGGACATCGTCTGCTCGAAGTGCAACGACCGGAAGATGGTCGTGCGCTGGAGCCGCAACGGGAAGTTCCTCGGCTGCTCCGGCTACCCCGAATGCAAGAACGCCATGCCGCTCACCGAGGAGGGCGACCCCCAGCCCCTGCCCGAGCCCCAGGCCACCGACTGGAAGTGCCCCCGCTGCGGCGCTGCCACCGAGCTCAAGCACGGCCCCTACGGCGAGTACCTCGACTGCGTGAAGCGCGAGTCCAAGGACTGCGACTTCCGCGCCGGGAAGCCCGTCGGCGTCGCCTGCCCCGAGGAGCCGGAGACCGGCCAGCTCGTCGCCAAGCGCGCCCGTCGGGGCGTCTTCTACGGCTGCTGGAACTACCCCGACTGCACCTACACGACCAACAGCACCGAGCCCGACAAGCTCTCGCCCGTGCGCACCGCCGAGGAGCGTGAGGCCGCCGCCGAGAAGGCCAAAGCCCGCGCCACGAAGGGCCGCGGCCGGGGCCGCCGCACCTCCACCCGCCGCCGCCGGGCCAGCTAGGCCGCCGCTTCCCCTTCACGAAACCTGTCGTATTCTGTCGATATGGCCTCCCCGCCGGCCCACAAGACAGCCGTGGCCTACCTCGATGCCTACCTGCGCGAGCTCGAGGCTGTGGGTGGCCGCTCGCCCTACACCATCCGCAACTACCGCAGCGACATCGGCCACTTCCTCCGCTTCTGCGAGGAGGCGGGCATCGAGCCGTTCGCCATCACCCGGGCCGGCTTTCGTTCCTACCTCGCCACCCTGCGCGAGGCCGATGCCGCTCCTGCCTCCGTCACCCGGCGCACGACCACCGTGCACGGCTTCTACCGCTACCTCCAGCGCGAAGGCGCCACCGACCGCGACCTTCTCTACGGCGTCGCGCTCCCGAAGAAGCCGAAGCGCCTGCCGAAAGTCATCGAGCCGCCCCACCTCCAGGCTCTCATCGAGGCCCCCGATACGGACACCCCCCAGGGCCTTCGCGACCGCGCCATCCTCGAGCTGCTCTACGGCTGCGGCCTGCGCATCTCCGAGCTCGTCGGCCTTGATACCGCCGCCGTCGACCTCATAGCCGGGCAGGCCATCGTCCGCGGCAAGGGCGATAAGGAGCGCGCCGTCCTCTTCGGCGAGCCAGCCGCGCGCGCCCTCCAGGCCTACCTCGCCACCGCCCGCCCCGAGCTCGCCGGCGGCCCCGAGCCCGCGCTCTTCCTGAACCGCAACGGTGGCCGCCTCTCCGCCCGCTCCGTCCAGTACGCCGTCCGCAAGTACGCCCTCGCCGCCGGCATCCCCGAGGAGGTCCACCCCCACCTCCTCCGCCACTCCTTCGCCACCCACCTCCTCGATGGCGGCGCCGACATCCGCATCGTCCAGGACCTGCTCGGCCACACCTCCGCCAACACCACCCAGATCTACACCCACGTCAGCCGCGCGCGTCAGGCCGAGGTCACCGACAAGGCCTGGCAGGAGGTCGGGGTGAAGGCCCTCGAGCGCGCCCGCAAGAGTCACGCCTCGTGAGCGCCGAAGCCGCCCCCCTGCTTCTCCTCGTGCACGGCCCCAACCTGAACCTCCTCGGCGAACGCCGCCCCGAGGTCTACGGCCGCGACACCCTCCCCGATATCGAGGCCGACGTGGCCGCTGCCGCGAACGCCCGCGGCGCCACCGTCCTCAGCTTCCAGAGCAACCACGAAGGCGCCCTCATCGACTTCCTCCACGAGCACCGGCGCCGCGCGGCCGGCGTCATCCTCAATGCGGGCGCCTACACGCACACGTCCATCGCCCTCCACGATGCCCTTGAGGCGGTTGCCCTCCCCGCCGTCGAGGTGCACCTCTCCAACATCCACGCCCGCGAGCCCTTCCGCCGCCGCTCCGTCATCGCCGCCGCCTGCATCGGCCAGGTCGCCGGGCTCGGTCGGGCCGGTTACACCGCCGCCGCCAACCTTCTGCTCGACCACCTCGAAGCCGCCCGCTAACCCCCGGAATCGCCGGGCGCTACACTGAGCGTGTGACCGCCCCCGCCCTTCCCGCCCAGCGACTCGACCGCGTGCGCGCCGCCCTCGATGAGGCCGGCCTCGACGGGCTCTACGTCGCCAGCCCCGTCGACGACGTGAACCACCGCCACTCCGCCAACCGCCGCTACCTGAGCGGCTTCAGCGGCTCCACCGGCTACGCCGCGGTCTCCGCCACCCAGGCGGTCCTCGCCGTCGATGCGCGGTATACCGCCCAGGCCCGCCGCGAGGCAGAGCTCCGCGGCTTCACCATCTTCGATACGAGGGGCCCCCAGGCCGACTGGTTCCCCGAGTTCGTGGCCGCCGCCGGCCTCGGCGGGAAGCGCCTCGGCCTCTCCCGCTCCGACCTCAGCTATGGGGATTTCCTCACCCTCCGCGAGGCCGTCGAGCGCATGTCCGAAGCCGACCGCCCCGACCTCGTCCCCGCGCCCCCGCTTGTCGAGCGCCTCCGCGCCCGCAAGGACGCCGAGGAGCTTGCCCTGCTCGAGGAGGCCATCGCCATCGCGGAGCGCTCCTTCCTCGAGGTGACCGCCACGCTCGAGCCGGGCGTCACCGAGCGCGAATTCGCCGCCGCCCTTGAAGCGGCCATCAAGCGTCACGGCGCTCGCGGCTTCTCCTTCGAGCCCATCGTTGCCGGCGGCGAGCGGGGGGCCATGCCCCACGCCGACCTCTCCGATCGCCCCTTCGCCCCCGGCGAGCCCATCATCGTCGACTGGGGCGCCGAGCTCTCCGGCTACTGCAGCGACCTCACGCGCACTTTCCATCTCGGTCCCGAACCCGACCGCTTCCGCGAGGTCTACGAGATCGTGCGCGAGGCCCAGTCGGCCGCCATCGAGGGTGTCGAAGCCGGCATGGGCGGCGCCGATGCCCACGCCCTCGCCGCCTCCGTCATCGAGCGCCACGGCTACGGCGAGTACTTCACCCACGGCCTCGGCCACGGGGTCGGCCTCGATGTGCACGACTACCCGCCCTACCTCGGCCCCTCCTCCGAGGACACCCTCGAGGACGGCATGGTCTTCACCATCGAGCCCGGTATCTACCTGCCGGGCTGGGGCGGTGTGCGGATCGAAGATATTGTGACCCTCGAAGGCGGCCGTGCCCGCCGGCTGAGCCACCTCGATTCAACCCTTCCAGCAGGAGTCCACCCTTGAGCCAGATTTCCACCGCCGAGTTTCGCCGTGGCGTCACGATCGAGATGAACGGCAAGCTCTACGCCGTCCTCAGCTACGAGCACAACAAGACCGCCCGTGGTTCCGCCCAGGTCCGCATGAAGCTGCGCGACGTGCGCAGCGGCGCCATCATCGACCACACCGTCCAGGCCGGTACCCGCTTCGACCGCGCCCGCGTCGACCGCCGCGACATGGAGTACCTCTACTCCGACGACGACTTCTACTACTTCATGAACACCGAGACCTACGACCAGATCCCCGTCGATGTCGCCAAGGTTGGCGACGCGGCGAAGTACCTCAAGGAGAATGCCCTCTGCGAGGTCGCCCTCTACGGCGACGAGGTCATCGCCGTCGAGCTCCCCGGTTCCGTCGCCCTCACCGTCACCGAGACCGACCCCGGCTTCAAGGGCGATACCGCCCAGGGTGGCACCAAGCCCGCCACCCTCGAGACCGGCCTCGTCGTGCAGGTGCCCCTCTTCATCAGCGAAGGCGAGGCCATCCGCGTCAACACTGAGACGGGCGAGTACATCGAGCGAGCCAACTAGTGGAGCCCCTGCGCGTCTCCCAGCTCGTCTACCTCCTCAAGGACATGCTTGAGGGCAGCGAGCTGCTCTCCGACCTCTGGGTCGTGGGCGAGGTCTCCGACGCCAACCGCTCCCGCCTTGGCCATCGCTACTTCTCCCTGCGCGATGGCGACGGCCTCATCCGCGCCGTCCTCTTCCGCGACGACATGCCCGGCGCCGAGGTCCCCGCCGGCGAGCGCGTCCTCGCCCACGGCCGCGTGACCATCTACCCCCAGCGCGGCGAGCTCCAGTTCGTCTGCGACTTCTTCCGCCCCGAAGGCGTCGGTATCGAGGCCGCCCGCCTCGAACGCCTCCGCGAGCAGCTCGAGGAGGAAGGGCTGTTCGAACCCTCCCGCAAGCGCTCCCTCCCCGCCTACCCCCGACGCATCGGCGTCGTCACCTCCCCCACCGGGGCCGCCCTCCGGGACGTGCAAGATGTGGTCGCCCGGCGCTGGCCCCTCGCTGAACTCGTCGTCTCCCCCGCCCTCGTGCAGGGCGAGCAGGCCCCTGCCAGCGTCGTCGCCGCCCTCCGCGCCCTCGCCGGCGACGATGCCCTCGACCTCGCCCTCCTGGTACGCGGCGGCGGGGCCTCCGCCGATCTCTCCGCCTTCAACGACGAAGCCGTCGTGCGCGCCGTCTTCGCCTTCCCCGTCCCCGTCGTGACCGGCATCGGCCACGAGACCGATACCTCCCTCGCCGACCTCGCCGCCGACCTCCGCGCTCCCACCCCCAGCGCCGCCGCCGCCCGCGCCACCCCCGACGCCGCCGAGGTCGCCGCCCGCCTTGCCTCCCTCGATCGCGCCATGGCGCTGGCCGCCCGGGGGCGCATCGAGGCCGGCGCCGCGCGCCTGCGGAACCTGGCCGCCGGACTCCGCCACGCCGCCCCCAGCCCCGCCCGCGCCGGCGAGCGTGTCGAGTCCCTCGGTGCGCGCATGGGCGAGCTCCTCGCAACTCGCCTCGCCGCCGACCGCGCCGCCCTCGACCGCACGGCCGCGCAGATCGCCGCCCTCAACCCCGCCACCACCCTTGCCCGCGGCTACGCCATCGTCGAGCGGCTCGGCCGGCGCCGGCGCGTCGTTCGCCGCGTGAAGGACGTGAAGTCCGGGAACCGCGTCGCCGTCTCCGTCGGCGATGGCTCGTTCTGGGCGGAGGTGAGCTGATGGCCGAGCAGCAGCCCTTCGAGGAGCTCGTCGCCCAGCTTGAGGAGCGCGCACGCAAGCTCGAGACGGGCAACATCCCCCTGGAAGAGTCGATCACCACCTACGAGGAGGGCGCCGCCCTCGTTGAGCGGCTTCGCACGCTCCTCGACGAAGCCGAACTGCGCGTCCAGCGCCTCCAGGCCGACCTCCAGGAGGGCGCCGCCTTCCGCGAGGAGCCTGCGCCCTACGACGAGGCGGAAGCCTCCGATGACGCCGGCTGAGCCCCTGCGTGTCGCCTGGCTCACCACCGGGCGCGGACCCGGCTCCTACGGCGCCCTCGAAGCCCTCTGTGAGGCCATCGACGGCGGCCTCCCCGTGGAGCTCGCCGTCGCCTTCGTGAACCGCGAGCGCGGTGAATTCGAAGCCACCGACCGCCTCCTCGATCTGCTTGAGGCCCGCGGCGCGCCGGTCGAGACGCTCTCCTCGGTGCGCTTCCGCAAGGCCCGCGGCGGCGAGCGCTCCCGGCCCGGCGAACCCCTCCCCCCTTGGCGCCGCGCCTTCGACGAGGCCGCTGCCGAACGGCTCGCCCGCCACCCCTTCGATGTCGCGGTCATGTTCGGTTACATGCTCATTGCCACCGAGCCCCTCTTCGACCGCTTCCCCATCATCAACGACCACCCCGCTCTTCCCGACGGCCCCACCGGCACCTACCAGCAGGTCATCGCCGAGCTCATCAGGACCGGCGCCACGGAGTCCGGCTGCATGTACCACCTCGTCACCGGCGACCTCGACCGCGGCCCCGTTCTCAGCTACTGCCGCTTCCCCATCCCCGCCGACCCCTCCGCCCACGTCCCGCCCGCCCCCACCCGCGCCGAGATCGAGGCCCTGCCCCTCTACGACGAGATCCGCGCTCGCGGCGTCGCCCGCGAACGGCCCTTCCTCGTCGAGACCCTGCGTGCCTTCCAGGAAGGGCGCCTGGCCCTTCCCCCCACCGCCCCCCTCGACCTCACCGCCGAGGTCGAAGCGGCGCTCCCTGCGGACGTATAATCCCGCCCATGCCCGACGCGGCGCCCCTCGACCCTGCCTGCCCGGCCTGCGCCGAACCCCACGACGCCACCGACAACTACTGCCGGAACTGCGGCATGTTCCTCCGCGATTTCCGCCTGCCGGTGGCCCGGCCCACCGCCGAGCTCGAGGTTCGCCGCCCCGCCCTGCCCGTCCCCGTGCGCCGCGCCGTGACGGCCATCGCCATCGGCACGGCCCTCAAGATCACCGCCAACGTGGTCGGCAGGATGCTCGCCAGCCGGGCCGCCACGAAGGCTCCGAGCCGCGCCGTCGCCCGCCGTTCCCAGCGCGAGAGCACGGTCGTCAGCGAGTCCCTGTTCGTGCGCCGCACGTGGATCGAGCGGGACTGAGCGCGCCTCTCCGCTGCATCTGTGCAACCTGCGTACCTACGGGAGAGCCATCGGAGAAAGTCTGGGGCCGGCACCTTTGCCCTCATGCGGATGAGCTGGCGCGTGCTCATGCTCGATCGCGAGCTCCTCGTCTTCCCCCTGGCGGCGATCATCCTGTGCGCCCTCATCCCGTTCGGCACCTACTCGCTGGGCTATCTCGACTTCAAGAGCAGTGACTTCGGAGGCGGCGAGACCTTCGTTTGCACCTCCCGGTCCAACGCCCAGACCAGGGCCGTTGACGACAACTGCGTCCGGCAGAGCGCGCCACCTGCCGACGACTCTCCATCCCCGGAAGCGAAGTTCGCTGCTGCCGCCAGCACGCTATTCGCGGTCGTTCTTGTCTCGGTCTTCTTTGATGCCGCCCTGGTGGCTGCTGCCATGGAGCGCCTGCGTGGCGGCGACCCCGACGTCAGGTCGGGCTTGCGGGCCGCCGCTGCTCGCCTGCCGCAGTTGATGGTCTGGACCCTCATCGTCGTGATCGTGAAAGTCGCCGTGGCTGCTACCCGGCGGAGCAGGAACCCGCTCGCGCGTTTCTCCGCCGCCGTGAGCGACATCGCGTTTAATGTGATCACGTTCTTCGTGGTCCCGCTGATCGTGGCGGAAGGCAGAAGCCCGGTCACGGCCATTCCTCGTTCCGAGGAACTGCTGCGAGACACGTGGGGTAGTCAGATCAAGGCCAACTTCGCATTCGGCGCGCTGCGGTTTATGGCGGTGGGAGTCATCGTTTTGCTGACGCCGGTGATTGTCTTGGGAAATCTGCAAGTCGGGCTCGCCCTGGCCCTCCCGCTCATCGTTCTTGTGAACACAACCTTCACCGCACTGGAGGGCATCTTCAAAGCGGCCCTGTACGACTTCGCGACCGGCCAGCCCCCGCACGGTTTCGACGAGCAAGCGCTCCGGTTCTCGTTCGAGCCCCCGGTCCGCCGCCAGTACCGGGCTGGAAGGGGGTTCAGGGACTTCCTCTAGACGGCGGCCCCACAGGTGGCCACACTCCCACGAGCCTTGGATGCCATGTACCCTGCCCGGTCGTAGGAGAGCTGTCGCATGTTCCAGACCATAGGCCACACCTTCGAGCTCATGAAGATGAGCTGGCGCGTCCTCATGCTCGACCGTGAGCTCATCTTCTTCCCCGTCATGTCGGTGCTTGCGCTGGTCGTGCTGGCCCTCGCCATCTTCCTGGGAGGGCTCGCCGGTGGCGGCTTCGAGACGGGTGAGGAGGGCAGTGTCTCCGGTGGCGGCCTTGCGCTCGTGCTCGTCATGGCATTCGCCTCCTCCTTCATCGTCATCTTCTTCAACGCCGCCCTGGTCGCGGCCGCCCTGGAACGCCTCCGCGGCGGCGACCCCAACATCGCGTCCGGCCTGAAGGCCGCCTCCGCGCACATCCCCCAGATCCTCGCCTGGGCGCTCGTCACGACCGTCGTCACCCTCATCCTGCAGATCCTCCGTGACCGTGGTGGCATCGCAGGGCAGGTTGCCTCCTGGATCGGCGGCATCGCCTGGAGCCTCGCGACCTTCTTCGTGATCCCACTGCTCGTGGCCGAGGGCATCGGCCCCTTCGAGGCCATCCGCCGCTCCTCCTCCCTCCTCCGCGAGACGTGGGGTCGTCAGGTGGCCGCCAGCTTCGGCTTCGGCATCGTCACCATCGGCGCGATCGTCGTCGCGGTGCTCATCGGCGTCCTCCTCGCCGCCATTCATCCCCTCCTCGGGCTCGCCGTCGGCATCCCCCTGGTCGGGCTCGCCTGGGCGACCGTCACCTCCCTCGAGGGCATCTTCAAGGCCGCCCTCTACGACTTCGCCATCGGCAAGGAACCGCACGGCTTCGACCGTAGTGCCCTCGAGAACGCCTACCACCCCCAGGCTGCCGGCGGTCTCCGCGGCATCGTGTGAGCCTCACCGTAGCGCCCCCGCCCGCTCGCCCCTAGGATTGCCCCACCTTCACCAGGAGCCGTGCCCAATGCAGCCCCTCACCGAAGAACAGCTCGCCGCCCTGCGCGCCTGGCCCTCCCCCGCCATCTCCAACGCCATCGAGACCTTCCAGGTCCGCGCCCGCAACTACGGCGCCATGACCCCCGACATCCGATGCCACTTCCCCGAGATGGAGCCCATCGTCGGCTACGCCGTCACCTGCAAGATCCGCGCCAGCATTCCCCCCGACCAGGACCCCGAGGTTCGCGTCGAGCGCGGCGACTGGTACGACCACATCGAGTCCATCCCCGCCCCCCGCGTCGTCGTCATCGAGGATCTCGACGACCCACCCGTCGGCTCCTTCTGGGGCGAGGTCAACGGGAACATCCACCGCGCCTTCGGCTGCCTCGGCGTCGTCACCAACGGCGGTGTGCGCGATATGGAGGAGGTCCGCGAGCTCGGCTTCCAGTTCCTCGCGAAGGAAGTCCTCGTCTCCCACGCCTACGTGCACCAGGTCGAGGTCGGCGGGCCCGTCACTGTAGGCGGCGTCACCGTCAACCCCGGCGACCTCCTCCACGCCGACCTCCACGGCTGTATCTCCATCCCCCACGACATCGCCGCCGACGTCCCCGCCGCCGCCCAGATGGTCGAGGACCGCGAGCGAGTCATCATCGACTACGCGAAGTCCCCCGAGTTCAGCCGCGAGGGCCTGATGGAGCGCTTCCGCGGTGGCTTCACGCGCCCCCGCGAGGAGCCCTAGGGCGCCCTCCTAGTCGAACATCAGCACCGAGCGGGCGACCTCGCCCGCCTTCATCGCGCGGAACGCCTCGTTCACGTCCTCCAGGCGCATGCGGCGGGTGATCATCTCGTCCAGCTTCAGCCGGCCCTGCATGTAGAAGTCGATGTACCGCGGCATGTCCACGCGGAAGCGGTTTGAGCCCATCGAGCTGCCCTGCAGCTTCTTCTCGCTCAGCAGCGAGCGCCCGTCGATCTCCACGGACTGCCCCACCGGAATCATCCCGATGACCGTGGCCGTGCCCCCGCGGCGCAGCGACTCGTACGCCTGCTCCGCCGCCACCTTCAGCCCGATCGCCTCGAAGGCGTAGTCCACGCCGTCCCCGGTCAGGTTGCGAATGGCTTCGACCGGGTCGCCCGAGGAGGCGTCCACGACGTGCGTCGCGCCCAGCTCACGCGCCTTCGCCAGCTTCGATTCGACCATGTCCACGGCGATGATCATGCGCGCGCCCGCCACCAGCGAGCCCTGCACTGCCGCCAGCCCCACGCCGCCCACGCCGAAGACCGCCACCGTCGAGCCGGGTTGCACCTTGGCTGTGTTCACCGCCGCCCCGAACCCCGTCGTCACCCCGCAGCCGATGAGCGCCGCCGCATCCAGCGGCATGTCCTTGCGGATGGCCACCACCGCGTTCTCGTGCACCAGCATCTTCTCGGCGTAGCTGGAGAGGTTCGCGAACTGCGCCACCGGCTGACCGTTCCACGTGTACTTCGGAGGCTCGTCCGCCCCCCGGGTGACCGCCTCCCGGTCGCAGGCGTACGGCTGACCGGTCATGCACCGCTCGCACATCCCGCAGAACACCGAGAGGCAGCAGATCACGTGGTCGCCCGGCTGCACGTACGTCACCTGCTCGCCGACCGCCTCGATCACGCCCGCCGCCTCGTGCCCGAGGATCGCGGGCGCATCGAACGGGTAGAAGCCGTCCACGAAGTGCAGGTCGCTGTGGCAGACCCCGCTCGCGGAGGTCTTCACGATGACCTCGCGCGGTCCCGGGTCGTCGATCTCGACCTCTTCGATGGTCAGTGGCTGTTGCGCTCCGTGGAAAATAGCGGCCTGCATGGCGCTCCTCCCTGCGGAAAGTGCGCCTACTCTACGCCTCGCGGCCGCAGATTAGTCCCTCGGGGGTAGCGAAGCCCGCGGCTGAACCCGTGGATTCGCCACGAATTGCGGCCAGCGCCCCTCCATCAGTCCCACCACCGTGTCGCCTACCCGGCGACGCATGCTCTCGAACGACTGGTCCGAGTACGAGGCCGAGTGCGGCATCAGGACGACGTTGTCCATGCGCGCCAGCGGGGATTCCGCCTCCAGCGGCTCGCGCTCGAACACGTCCAGCCCCGCCCCCGCGATCTGCCCCCCGTCCAGCGCCGCGATCAGCGCCTCCTGGTCGACCACCGGCCCCCGCGAGGTGTTGATGAGGTAGGCCGTCGGCTTCATCGCCGCCAGCTCCGCTTCGCTGATCAGGTGGCGCGTCTCCGGGTTCAGCGGAGTGTGCACGGACACGTAGTCCGATCGCCCCAGCAGCTCGTGCAGCGAGTCCACCCGCTCGACGCCGTGCGCCCGGAACACGCCCTCGCCGATGTAGGGGTCGTGCGCGATCACGTTCAGGCCGAACGCCTTCGCCCGCGGCACCACCGCCCGCGCGATGTTCCCCAGCGCCACCAGTCCCAGCGTCTCCCCGCCGATGGGTCCCATCGGCCCCAGCGGTCCCGGTCGCCAGCTTCCGTCCCGCACCGCCCGATCGAGCATCTGCAGCTTCTTGGCGCAGGCCAGCAGCAGGAGCATCGTCTGGTTCGCCACCTCCGGCTGGCAGAAGTCCGGGAAGTGCGCGACCACGATCCCGTGGTCCGTCGCCGCCGGGATGTCGAGCGTGTCCAGCCCCACCCCGTACCGGATGATGAGCTTGCACTTCGGCATCGACTCCACCACCCGCCGTGTGATCTGCGCCGAGGACACGAGGATCGCGTCCGCGTCCTTCACGTTTGCGATCAGCTCGTCTTCGCTCGATGAGCTCGTGGCCGCGAACCTCCCCCCTCCTCCTTCGATGATGCTCTGCTCGATTTCGAACGAGACATTCGGGCGCTTGTCGACGTGGACGACCAGGTACGGTTCAGGCATGCGGGAGAGCGTACAGAGGAGGTTGCGACCGGGCCAGCGAGCGGCGCAGCCAGCCGGGCTACCGCTCGCGTATCATGCCGCGCGACGCACGAAACCCGAGGGAGTCACCATGACGACAGCCGAGCAGACCTGGACCGAATCCACCACCGAGGTTGCGGGCCTCAGCGTTCGCTACCTGCAGGGCGGCGAGGGTCCGAACGCCGTGGTGTTGCACCACTCCTCCGGCAACCTCGGCTGGGTCCCGTTCTACGAGGCGCTCTCCCGGAACTTCACCGTCACCGTCCCCGACCTTCCCGGCTATGGCCAGTCCGAGCGCCCGGCCTGGGCCCGCGACCCCCGCGACATCGCCATCCTCGTCGACCGCTTCCTCGCGAGGGTCGCCCCCGAGGACGTGGTCCTCGTCGGCCTCGGCTTCGGCGGGTTCATTGCCGCCGAGCTCGCCTCCATGCACCAGGAGCGGCTTGCCTCCCTCGTCCTTGTCGGCGCCGCCGGCATCCAGCCTGACGAGGGCGAGATCCTCGACCAGATGCTCATCGACCACGCCGAGTACATGTCCGCCGGCTTCCGCGACGAGGAGCACTACCACGAGATGTTCGGCGAGGAGGTCGCCAAGGAAGTCCGCGAGCTCTGGGACTTCAGCCGCGAGATGACGGCCCGCCTCAGCTGGAAGCCGTACATGTTCAACCGCCGCCTCCCCCAGGTTCTCTGCGAAGTGCAGACCCCCACCCTCGTCGTCGCCGGCGGCGAGGACCGGGTCATCCCGCTCTCCAGCGCCCGCCAGTACGCCGACCTCCTCCCCAACGCCACCCTCGAGATCGTCGAGGGCGCCGGCCACCACCTCGACTACGAGGAGCCTGAGGCGCTCGCCGCGCTCGTTGCCGGACACGCCGGCGGCTGACGAGCAACCCTGGCCTTTTGCCCGTCCACAGCGCCTGGTGAAGGCAGTATGATGCTGCCCAAGCAAGCGCCCGATGCCAGAACGTGAGGGCGCGGGGGGCAGCGCATGTTCATCGGCTACTTCACCGAGAGGCCGTACCAGGACCAGAAGTCGGGATACTTCGGCGCCACCGGCCGTGATATCGCCGACCTCGGCATCAGCAACAGCGAATACGATCCCAGGCTCGGCTCCGAGCTCTACAACCGCTACCTCGACGAGAAGGTCTACGCCGAGGAGATGGGGTTCGATGGGGTCATGCTCAACGAGCACCACAGCACGCCCTTCTGCATGGGCGGCGTGGTCAACGTCGAGGCGGCCATCCTCGCGCGCATCACCAAGCGCGCCAAGATCGTCATCCTCGGCAATGTCCTCCCCATCTGGGATGACCCCCTGTGGCTTGCCGAGGAGCTTGCCGAGATCGACATGATCTCCCGCGGCCGCCTCGTCACCGGCTGGGTCCGCGGCACCGGCCGCGAGAGCGTCGCCCACAACGCCCAGTCGCCCTTCAACTGGGAGCGCTTCCAGGAAGCCCACGATCTCGTCCTCGCCGCCTGGACCAGGCCCGGCCCCTTCCGCTGGGAAGGCGAGCACTACAACTACCGCTACGTGAATCCCTGGGCGAAGACCTACCAGCAGCCCCATCCCCAGATCTGGATTCCCGGCGTCATGAGCCGCAACACCGTCAAGTGGGCCGCCGAGCATCGCTACCCCTACGTCATGCTCGCGACGGACCTCGAACCCACCAAGAACTCCTACGACTACTACACCGAGGTCGCGCAGGAGCAGGGCTACGAGGCCGGCACCCAGCACCGCAGCTACCTCTTCAAGGTCCATGTCGATGAGACCGAGGAGCTCGCCGACCAGGCCGCCCGCAAGTACGTTGAGGGGCCCAGCAACCCCTTCCTCGAGGGCAACCAGGGAATCGTTCGTCCCTACCTGCAGAACCTCCCCGGCATGACCTCCCGCACAAACCTCCTCCCCACCGTCACCAGCTACACCCAGGCCCGCGCCCGCGGCCGCCTGCAGGAGCACGAGGAGGCCAAGACCATCGAGGAGGCCAAGGCCGCCCGCTCCGCCGACCAGTTCGGCAGCTACGAGAACCAGCTCGATCGCATGTCGATCATCACCGGCACGCCCAAGACCGTCATCCCGAAGATCCGCCACGTGCTCGAGTACCTGCGCCCCGGCAGCATCTTCTTCTGGGACGGCGACGGCGCCATGGATCACGACGACGCCATGCGCAGCCTTCGCCTCATGGGCGAAGAGGTCATCCCCGCCACCCGCGAGATGGCCAAGGAACTCGACCTCAAGAGCCCCTTCGAGGTCGATACCCAGACCAACGAGCCCATCGAGCAGGAGGAGGTCGTCGCCGCTGGCGGCCAGTAGTCTTCCCAACCGGCACCGACCGAAGGCGCCGCAGCCCCTGCGGCGCCTTCTCAGTTAAGGCACACGGCGGCGCGAGCGATGGACCACGACCTCGAAGGCCACCTTGCCGCAGTCGAGCGCTCCCTCTCCGTGGAGGAGCGCGACGGGCGGCCTGCTCGCGCCGTCACCCTCGTCCGCCCCCTTGAGGCGCCCGTCGAGGGCGTGTGGGATGCCGTTACCGACCCCCACCGCCTCTCCCGCTGGTTCCTCCCCATCAGCGGCGAGCTCGAACCGGGCGGTCGCTACCAGCTGGAGGGCAACGCCGGCGGCCTCATCAACGTCTGTGAGCGCCCGTCGCACCTCGCCCTCACCTGGGAGTTCGGCGGCGAGGTCAGCTGGGTTGAAGTCCGGCTCACGGAAGACGGCGCTGCCCGTTCGAGGCTGACCCTCGCCCACGCCGCCCACCTCCCCGACGGGGAGGACGAGTACGGTCCCGGTGCGACCGGCGTCGGCTGGGACCTGAGCCTCCTGGGGCTCGCCATCTACCTCGCCGGGCCGGATGGCCCCGGGTTGGACGAAGAGGCGTTCGCAGCCTCGCCCGAAGGCCGTGCCTTCATCGCCGGAAGCAGCCAGGCCTGGGGCGAGGCGGCCATCGCGTCCGGCGCCGATCCCGCCGCCGCCCGCGCCGCCGCCGCCCGCACCACCGCCTTCTACACGGGCGAGGACGCCCCCACGGCCTGACGCGCCCCTGCCGCCCCGGTGTGCGACGATCGCGCCATGACCGCCGAGAGCGCCTTCGATGCCGACGTTGTCGTCGTCGGTGGCGGGCCCGCTGGCGCCGCCGCCGCCACCATGCTCGTCCGCAAGGGCTGGCGCGTGCGCCTCTACGAGCGCGACCGTTTCCCCCGTGAGCACGTCGGCGAGTCGCTCCTCCCCGCCTCCATGCCCGTCCTTGCCGAGCTCGGCGTGCTCCCCGCCGTCGAGGCCGAGGGCTTTCTCCCCAAGTACGGCGCCACCATGGTCTGGGGCCGCGACCCCGACCCCTGGAGCTGGTCCTTCGCCGAGTCCAGCCCCCGCTACCCCCACGCCTTCCAGGTCGTCCGTGCGCGTTTCGATGAGATCCTGCTCCGCAACGCCGCTGCCAACGGCGTCGATGTGCGAGAAGGGCACCGCGTCCTCGCCGCCGAGGCCGGACCCGCCGGCGCCACGCTCCGCGTCGAGGATGGCGACGGCGCCGAGCACGCCACCCGCGCCCGCTTCGTCGTCGATGCCAGCGGCCAGGCGGGGCTCATCGGGCGCGCCCGCGGCCTCCGCGAGGCCGACCCCTTCTTCCGCAATCTCGCCGTCTACGGCTACTTCGAGGGCGGCTCCCGCCTCCCCGCGCCCGACACCAACAACATCTTCATCGAGTCCATCGAAGACGGCTGGCTCTGGGCCATCCCCCTCCACACCGGCGTCGTCAGCACGGGCGTCGTCGTCGATAGCGCCGTCGGGCGCGAGCGTATCGCCGAGCTTGGGGCCGATCGCTTCTTCCGCGAGCGGGTAGCAGGCGGACCCCACACTGCCGCCCTCCTCAAGGGCGCGACCCTCACCGGCCCGCCCACGATCGTCCGCGACTGGTCCTACGCCTCCAGCGAGCTCGCCGGCGAAGGCTTCGTCCTCGCCGGCGACGCCGCCTGCTTCGTCGACCCGCTCTTCTCCTCCGGCGTGCACCTCGCGCTCTCGTCCGGAGTGCTCGCCGCCGCCTACGTCACCTCCGCCTTGAAGGACCCCCAGCTCGGCCGCGCCGCCGCCGCCGTTTACGAGGAGCAGTACCGGCAGCAATACCACCACTTCCGCGAGATGGCCCGCCTCTTCTACGCCAGCAACCGCACCGTCGACTCCTACTTCTGGGAAGCCCGGCGCATTACCGGCTCGGATGAGGAGACCTCTGCCCGCGTCGCCTTCGTGCGAGCCGTTGCCGGCCAGCCTCCGGTCGGCTACGAGCGCGCCGTCCTCGCCCACGGCGAGACGCCCCGCAGCTTCACCGAGGCCGTCAGCGCCGTCGAGCGGCGCCGCGCCGAACGGGCCGGCGCCTTCGACCAGCGCTTCGCCGCCGACCTCCCCCGCCTCCTCGCCGCCGTCCCCGTCCTCCTCCCCCAGGCGCGTCTCGAACGCAAGGCCGTCGTCGGCGAGGGCGAGTTCGAGTGGGGCCAGGTCGTCTCGACCCCCGAGCGCGCCGAGGGAGCCCCCGTCAGCGACCTCGTCGCCCTCGTCCTCGCCCGCATCGACGGCGAGCGCACCGTCGAGGGAGTGCTGGAGGCCCTCGCCGCCTACATCCCCCCGGACAAGGTCGCCGAGATCCGCCCCGCCATCCTCCAGGCCCTCCGCCTCCTGCACGTCGAGGGCGTCATCGACCGCTTCGAGGAAGGAACCCCCGCATGAGTGACACTGCCGCCGGCCGCGTCGTCCAGCTCAGCGCCTCCAACGGCGGCGTGCCCAAGCTCCCCCTCGCCGAGGCGACAGTCGACACCAACGGCATCACCGTCGACCGCCAGGCCGACCGCCGCGCCCACGGAGGCCCCCGCCGCGCCCTCTGCCTCTTCGCCCTCGAACGCATCGAGGCGCTCGCCGCCGAGGGCCACCCCATCGCCCCCGGCGCCACCGGCGAGAACGTCACCACCTCCGGCATCGACTGGAACCGCGTCACCCCCGGCGCCCGCCTCCGCCTCGGCGAGGAGGTCCTCATCGAGGTCACCGGCTACACCGAACCCTGCTGGAAGAACGCGCAGTGGTTCCTCGAAGGCGACTTCAGCGCCATGGACCAGGAGGTCCGCCCCGGCTTCAGCCGCGTCTACGCCCGCGTCCTCGAGGGCGGCGACCTCCGCCCCGGCGACCCCGTCGAGCTCCTCGCTGGCACCACTGCCGAGCGCATCGAGCGGACCCAGCTCACCACCATCCGCTGGCGCCCTCCTTCCGACTGACTGCGCGTTAACGATTGACGATCGGGCCCCCGTGTGGCACAGTTACCTCTCGTACTTAGTGTACTTGCGACACTAAGTCCCGCCCTCCCATCGAAGGGATCCTCCGATGACCGCTACCGCTCCCTCCTCTGACCACGCGACCCTGCTCGACCTGTACTCGGACCCCGATACCTGTCCCACCGACCGCCTCGAGCCCCTCCCCCTGGTCGAGGAGCCCGCGTTCGTCAGCTGGCAGCAGGACATCCCCCGCAGCTACCTCGGACTTCCCCCTGAAGAAGTCGATGCGCGCATCCGCGCGGCCCGCGCCGCCCTCGGCGAGCGCCTGGTCGTCCTCGGCCACCACTACCAGCGCGACGAGGTCATCCAGTACGCCGACTTCACGGGCGATAGCTTCAAGCTCGCCCAGCACGCCGCCGAGGCGCAGGGTATCGAGTTCGTCCTCTTCTGCGGCGTCCACTTCATGGCCGAATCCGCCGACATCCTCACGCCCCCCGAGGTCTCCGTCGTACTCCCCAACATGGCCGCCGGCTGCTCCATGGCCGATATGGCCGACCCCGGCGATGTCTACGCCGCCTGGGACGAGATGACCGCCGCCCTCGGCCCTTCCGCCAGCATCATCCCCATCACGTACATGAACAGCGCCGCCAGCCTCAAGGGCTTCGTGGGGAAGCGCGAGGGCATCGTCTGCACCTCCAGCAACGCCCCCAAGACCTTCGAGTACGCCTTCGAGCGCGGCGAGAAGATCCTCTTCTTCCCCGACCAGCACCTCGGCCGCAACACCGGCTACGAGATGGGCATCCCCCTCGAGGAGATGGTCACCTGGGACTGGCGCCTGCCCCTCGGCGGGAACACGCAGGAACAGCTCGAACGCGCCCGCGTCATCCTCTGGAAGGGCCACTGCAGCACCCATCAGCGCTTCTCCGTCGAGCAGATCGAGCAGGCCCGCGCCGAGCACCCCGACCTCAACGTGATCGTTCACCCCGAGTGCTCCTGGGAGGTCGTCCAGGCCGCCGACGCCAGCGGCTCCACCGAGCGCATCATCAAGGCTGTGAACGCCGCCCCCGCCGGCTCGACCTGGGGCGTGGGCACCGAGATTAACCTCGTCAAGCGCCTCAACGACGAGAACCCCGACAAGACGGTCTTCTGCCTCGACCCCGTCGTCTGCCCCTGCAGCACGATGTACCGCATCCACCCCGCCTACCTCGCCTGGACCCTCGAAGGCCTCGTCCAGGGCCACGTCATCAACCGCGTGAAGGTCGACGACGAGACGCGCGAGTGGTCGCTTGTCGCCCTCGAACGGATGCTGGCCCTCCCCTAGCCGACCGCCCGATTCCTGTATCGTCCCCGGCGTTACTCCAGCCCCTGGAGGCGCCCCATGGATGGCCGCATGCCCCTCGCTTCGCGGCTCCTCTATGCCTCCGGTTCCCTCGGGGGGAACGCCCTCGGCCGCACCCGCGACCTCTGGCTCATCTTCTTCTACCTCGGCGATGACGACGGCGACGTCGAGCGCCGGGGGGCCGCCTTCGCCATCGGCGCCGTCCTCGTCATCGGCCGCCTCATCGAAGCCTTCGACGACCCCCTCATCGGCTACTGGAGCGACCGCACCCGCTCGCGCTGGGGCCGCCGCATCCCCTTCGTCCTCGCCGCCACGCCCTTCATGGTCATCTTTTTCGTCCTGCTCTGGATTCCCCCCAACCCCGGCGAGACCCTCGGCAACGTCATCTTCCTGTTCGCCATCTTCTGGTTCTTCAACCTCTTCTCCACCCTCTCCGGCGGCCCCCTCGAGTCGCTCCTGCCCGAGATCGCCCGCCGCAATGACGACCGCCTCAGCATCGTCGGCTGGCAGGTCGCCTTCGGCGTCGTCGGCACCGCCGTCGCCTTCGTTGGCACCGGCCTCCTCGTCGATGCCTTCGGGTTCGTGGCCATGGCGATCATCGTCGCCGGAATCGCCTTCGTCTCCCGCTACATCGCCCTCACCGGCGCCTGGCGGCGCACCATCGAGGCCTCACAGGAGATATACGCCCAGGGCCAGATGATGGAACGCCTCTCCGTCTGGAAGGCTGTTACGACCTGCCTGCGCAACGATCAGTTCCTCGTCTTCCTGCCCTCGTTCATCCTCTACAGCGTTGGGGTCCAGATCATCACGGGTGTGCTCCCCTTCTACGTCGAGGCCGTCCTCGGTCGCGACGAGCCCGGCACTATGGTCGCGGTTCTCAGCGGGTCCGCCCTCGGCGTCCTCATGCTCGTCCTCCCCATCGGCATCCTCCTTGCCCGTCGCCGCTCGAAACGGGAGGTGTACGGCTGGGGCATGCTCTTTGCCGGGCTCTACTTCCCCCTGTTTGGCATGGCGGGATTCCTGCCTGGGATCCCTGTCGTCGCCCAGGGCATCGGCTACGCGGTCTTCATCGGGCTCGCCCTGGCGCCCGTCCAGACCTTCCCCAACGCCCTCATCGCCGATATCACCGACTACGACACGGTTGGCACGGGACAGCGCCGCGAGGCGGTCTTCTACGCCACCCAGCAGACCCTGGAGAAGATCGCCGGCGCCGCCGGCCCCGGCATCCTCATCGCCCTTCTCGCCCTCGGCAGCACCGCCGATGATCCCCTGGGCATCAGGCTCGTGGGTCCCGTTGCGGGCATCCTCGCGCTTGCCGGCTACATCGTCTTCCGGCGCTACTGGCTGCCCGACAACGTTACCGAGGAGTCCGTCGCCGAGGCCCGCCCCTCCTAGCTGCCGTCCCCCGCCGGCTCCGCGAACACGCGCTCGTTGTCCTCCCCCAGCTGTGGCGCCCGCCGCCGGATGCGCCACGGCGACTTCTCGAACTGGTACGGCGCGCCCGGATACGTCACCGTCCGCTCCAGCTCCGGGTGCTCGACCTCCACCGGGAAGCCGCGCTCGATGAAGTGTGGGTCCTCCAGCACCTCCTCGGGCGAGTAGATGATCCCGATCTGGAACCCCCGCTGCTGCCCCCCCGAGAAGAACTCGTAGGCCGTCAGCCGCGAGGCGAGGAAGTTCATCGCCGCCCGCCCCGCCCCGAAGATCGCCATCAGCTCCTCGTCCTGCTGCAGCATCGTCATGTCGAACCGCTCCCGCCGCATCCCCTCTTCCAGCAGGGGGAACTCCAGGAATTCCTCCGCCAGACCCGCCGTCGTCAGCCACTCGCACACCGCCGCGAACGACTCCGGGCGCCGCGGAGGGATGCCCGTGTTGACGTAACGTCCGTCCTTGCACAGCACCTGCGAGGGCATCGACGGGTTTATCCCCGCGTGGCGCCCCGTCTGCCGCTGCACCGTGTCCTGCGCGACCAGCCACGTGTACGTCCCCGCCTCCGTCGTCACGTTCGCCGCCGCGTGCGCGTTCACGTCGATGTGCTGGCCCCGGCCCGTCTCGTCCCGGTAGAGCAGCGCCACCAGCGCCGACATCACCCCGAAGTGGCTGGCCGTGTGGTAGCCCTGGTTCCCTCCGCCCCGCACCGGCGGCAGCGAGTGATCGTCGTAGCCGCAGTTCCAGACCGGCCCGCCCCCCGCCAGGATCGTCAGGTCGGTCGATGCCTCTTCCTCGCGCGGCATCCCGCGCCCGAACGGGCTCAGCGTGACCATGATCAGGCCCGGATTCGTCTCCCGCAGCGCTTCGTATTCGAGCTCCCGCCCTGCCTCCCCGCTCTGCAGCAGGATATCCGCCCGGTCGATCAGCGCCCGCAGCCGCTCCCCGTCCGCCGCCACGCCCGGGTCGAGCGTCACGCTCGCCTTGCTCGTGTTGTAGTGCCAGAAATAGAGGCTGCGCTCCGGCCCCGGCTCGTCGTCGGCGAAGGGCGGGTACGTGCGCGTGCGATCCCCCTCCGGCGGCTCCACCTTGACCACTTCCGCCCCCATGTCCGCCAGCAGCTTGCCCGCGAACATCCCCAGCTCGTCGCACAACTCGACGACCCGCACCCCCTCCAGCGCCCCCGGCCCGTTCACAGCACCCCCTCCTCGGTCCAGGCTGCTATCTCCTCCGCGCTGTGCCCGAGCAGTTCCCCAAAGACCTCCTGGTTGTGCTCACCCAGGCAGGGGCCGCCTCGCTCCATGCGCCAGTCCGTTTCCGAAAAGTGCACCGGCAGCCCGTCGACCCGCACCTCCCCCATCTCCCGGTGCTGCACCGTCGGCCAGAGGCCCCACGCCGACGTGTTCGGGTCCTGGTCGATGCGCTCCTGGGGACGCTGCACCGCCGTCGCCGGGATGCCCGCCCCCTGCAGCAGCGCCGCCGCCTCGAAGTTCCCCCGCGTCCGTGTCCACCCCGCCATCAGCTCGTCCAGCGCGTCCTCCGCCACCAGCCGCCCCCGCAGGTCCGAGAAGCGCCCTTCCTGCGTCCACGCCTCCCCCGTAACCTCCGCGAACGCCTCCCAGTCGCGGTCGTCGCGGCACGAGATCGCGATCCACGTGTCATCCTCCATCGAGGGGTAGATGCCGTGCGGCGCCATCGCCGGGTGCTGGCTGCGATTGCTGTTCGGGCTCCCATCCCGCCGCAGCGGCCGTCCGTTGACCGTGTAGTCCAGCACCGCCGGTCCGGTCAGACTCGCGCCCGCCTCCGTGCAGGCCAGGTCCACCCACTGCCCCTCGCCCGTCTGGTTCCGGTGGCGAAGGGCCATCAGGATGGCGATCGCCATGTAGTAGGCGCCCGTGTGGTCCATGTACGAGTAACCCCAGCCCGCCGGCGGCTCATCGGGCAGCCCCGAGCTGAACGTGAGCCCCGAGACCGCCTGCACGATCGGACCCCACGTCTTGAAGTCCCGGTACGGTCCCCGGTGCCCGAACCCGCAGTTCGAGACGTAGATGATGTCCTCGCGGATCGCCTGCAGCGCCTCGTACCCGAACCCCCACCGCTCCAGCACCCCCGCCGAGAAGTTCTCCGCCACCACGTCCGAGGCCGCCACCAGCTCTCGCAGGAGCTCCTTCCCCTGCTCCGTACGCAGGTTCAGCGTGACCCCCAGCTTCTCGACGTTGTGGTTGTTGAACGGCCCCCCGAACTCCACCCCCCGCCGCTCGTCCACGTACGGCGGCATCCCCCGCAGGATGTCCCACCGCCCCTGGTTCACCGGGTCCTCGATGCGGATGACCTGCGCCCCGAAGGCTGCCAGGAAGCGGGTTGCCCCTGCCCCCGCGAGCTGCCCCGTGAAGTCGCAGATACGCAGATGCGAGAGTGCCTGTGGCATACGCCCTCCAGCCGCGGGAGCATACCCGCGCGGGCGCGCGCCCGCACTCCCGCAGTCCGGTCAGCGGTCCTCGATCCCATCCCCCTCGCTGAGCCGCCGTTCCAGCCGGCTCAGCGATTCCCGCGCCGCCCGCAGTTCGTCGATCAGCTCATCCCGCGTCGTCACGCTCTCCAGCTGCCGCAGCCGCTCCTGCTTCGCCTCGTCCAGGTTGTTGATCACCACCGCGATGAACAGGTTGATGGTCACGAACGATCCCAGCACGACGTAGCTCACGAAGTAGACCCACGCGAACGAGTTCAGCTCCATGGCCACGTACATGATGTCCGTCCAGTCCTCCAGCGTGACCACCCGGAAGAGCGACAGCAGCGAGGTTCCAAGGCTGTTCCAGTGCTCCGGGTCGTGCTCGTGGAAGAACTCGTAGCCGAGGATCGCGTAGATGTAGGAGAGCAGGCTCATCACCGCTCCGATGTGCAGCATCCCCGGGATCGACCGCACCAGCGTCGTCACGATGAGCCGCAGCTCCGGTATCGCCGAGACGAGCCGCAGCAGGCGCATCAGCCGCGCCATCCGCGCGATGATGGCGAACGTCCCCACCGCGGGGATGAGCGACAGCACGATGATCGTGAAGTCGAAGACGTTCCAGTTGTCGCCGAAGTAGCGCTGGGGCCGTGGCAGCAGCGCCAGCATCTTCAACGCCGCCTCCACGATGAAGATGACGATCGTGGCCGTGTGCCCGGCGTTGATCCAGACGCGGTAGCCCTCCTTGATGCTGGGCACCGTCTCCAGCCCCAGCAGCACGCCGTTGCCAACGATGAGCGCGACGATGAAGTACTCGAAGCGGTTGGACCGCGTGAGCCGTCCTGCCAGCTCCGGCACGCTTCCCGCGATCACGTCAACCGCCCCCGCTGTCGATCACGAACGTGGCCGGTACGGGCGGCTCTCACCCGGCGCCCGGGTTTGAATCGGGCTGTCGGCATACGTCCTCCAGCCGCGGGAGCATACCCGCGCTTGGACCCACCCGCACACGTCCTAGCGGGCGAAGCGGCGAGTCTGTAACTGGCGCTGCCGGATCCGCAGATTCCGCAATGTGGGCGTGTGCGCCGCCTTCGGTGGTTCCCTCACCATCAGTGTTGCGACCGAGGCGGTGGTGACCGAAAGGGCCGCGATGCCAAAGATCATGAGGAAGCCGGCAACCCCCCGCCCCACTGGCGTAACTGGTGCGTAGTCCCCGTACCCCACCGTGGTCATGGTCACCACTGCCCACCAGTACGAGTCACCGAGTGAGGTGATCTGGCTGCTCGCGTGGTTGCTCTCCGCGATGAAGACAAGCGTCCCACCACCGACCACCGCGACGAGCAGACAGGCGAGCACGAATCCCGTTCCCCGCCGCAAGAAGAACCTGCGGATGAGGCGCGTATTCAAGCCCAGCGCGACCGCTAGCCGCAGAATCAAGAGGACTCGCATCAGTCGAAGGGGCCGCAGGAACGGCACGACAACCATCGCCGCCTCGAGCGGGTGGCTGCGTAGGTAGGCCAGCCGGCGGGGCGCAACGAGCAGCTTCACCCCGAACTCAATCGTGAAGGCAGCCCAGATCGCGTAGTCCGCCATCAGGAACCACTGGTCAGCCTGCGCGGACAGGTCTGTGGTCCAGGGCAGGATCAGGAGCGGCACCATCATCAGCGCGAGCGCCAGCATCGGCAGCTCCGTCGCTCGCTCGACTCGTTTGAGGCGCTCCTCGCTTTGCTCCACTCGGAACACCTGCGGGATCGTCATGGTGTCCTCAGTGCCTCGACCGCCGCCACGATGTCTCGCGGCTCCATGCGGTAGCGGTAGTCCGCCAGGCAGTGCCGTGAGCGGATCACCCCACCCGTGTCGATCACGAACGTCGCCGGCACCGGGAGCCGCCACCCCGTGCTCGGGTTCCGGTCGGGGAACCCCAGGCGCGAATACATCCCCCGCAGCGACTCCGGCAGGTCGAAGCTGAGCCCGTAGGCGTCCATCGCCGCCCCCTCAATGTCGGAGAGCACGGGGATGTCCGTCTCGTTCTTCCCCAGCAGCTTGGCGGCGTCCTCCTCCGTCTCCGGCCCGATGAAGAAGAGGGTCGCCCCTAGCTCGCGCAGTTCGCTATGGCGTCGCTGCAGACCCTGCAGCTCGATGTTGCAGTACGGTCACCACTCGCCCCGGTAGAACGAGAGCACGACCGGCCCCTCCCCCAGCGCCTGCGAGAGGCTCACGGTGCGGTCGTGGGTCACGTCGCGGAGCTCGAAGTCCGGCGCCTGCGCTCCCACGTCGAGCCCCCGCCCGATCGTCATCGCCTCGACCTCTTCGATCGCCTTCTCCATCGCCTCCACGATCTCCGCCGGCATCCGTTGCGCGGTTTGCTCGCGGATCACCTGAAGTTCGTCGTCCAGCAGCGTGTCCTCGGTCATTGGGAACCTCCGCCCGCATTCTACGAACGCGAACGCCGCTCGCCTCCGCTATCCTGCCTTCCGTGCACACCGACCTCCTCCTGATGCCCTTCGGCGCGACCTACGCCCAGATGCGCCAGGCCGCCGTGACCGCCGAGGAGGCCGGCTTCGACGGCATCTGGACCTGGGACCACCTCCGCGACGCCGACTACAACACAGGCCGCGTCCCCGAGGCCCTCGTCACCCTCACGGGCATCGCCGAGGCCACCTCGCGCGTCATGCTCGGCACGCTCGTCCTGAACGTCGCCAACCGCCACCCGGGCCTCCTCGCCAACATGGCCGCCACCCTCCAGGAGGTCAGCGGCAACCGCTTCATCCTCGGGCTCGGTGCGGGGGGCGGCCCCACCCTCCCCTACGCCCCCGAGCAGACCATGATCGGCCGCCCCGTGCCCCCCGACCGCGTCCGCGCCGCCCAGGTCGCCGAGGCCTGCCAGGTCCTTCGACTCCTCTGGTCGGGCGAACGCGCCACCTTCGACGGCGAGCACTTCCAGCTCCGCGACGCCCACGGCTATCCCCGCCCCGAGGTCCCCCCGCCCGTCGTCGTCGGTGGCTGGGGACCGCGCATGGCCGGCATCGCCGGCCGCCACGCCGATGGCTTCAACACCCAGGCCGGCCACCCCCAGCTCACCGCCTTCGACGACATCGCCCGCCGCGAGCATGCCGCCTCCGGCCGCAACCCCGACTCCTTCCTTCTGACCGTATTCGCCGGCCTCAGCGAGCCCTACGTCCGCGCCGACAGCCCCGCCCGCGCCGCCCTCGAACAGAAGGGCGTCGACCGCCTCATCCTCCTCGCCACGCCGCCCTACTACCTCGAGGAGATCCGCGAAGCCGGCCGCATGCTCGCCTACTAGCGGCGCCCCCCAAACACCGACGACCGATCACCGGCCACCACCGCCTAGAAAATCGCTAGCGGATTGAGCGGCGAGGCCGTGCCCCCCTCCAGCCGCAACGGCGCCAGCGCGAACAGGAACTCGTACCGGTTCCGCTCGTTGCAGGCCGCCACCAGCCGCTCCAGGTTCATGTTGTCGATCAGGTGGATGCCCATCGCCGGGATGGCCACCTGGTGGAACGGCATCGGCCACCCTTCGATGCCGCTCGGCATCGCGTCCGTCACGCCGTCGCACCCGATGATCGCCACGTCGCGTTCGCGCACCCAGGGCAGGCAGCCCGCGTCGAGCCCCGCCAGCCCGTCCATCGGCGCCCCTGCTCCCCGCGACTCCTTGCGAAGATCCCGCCCTGTCCGCACCAGCAGGATGTCGCCCGCCTCCACGCGCACGCCCTGCCGCGCCTCCGCCGCCTCCAGCTCCGCGACCGTGACGCGCTCACCGGGCTCCAGGAAGTTGGCGTCCCGCAGCGGGGGAATGTCGAGCAGCACCCCGCGGGACACGATCCCGTCCGCCCCCGACATGATGCTGTTCCGCTGCGCCCCGTCCGTTCGCACCTCGCTCTTGTCGAAGCCGTTGTACATCTTCCCTTCGTAGAAGATGTGGCAGAGCGCGTCCAGGTGCGTGGTCGCCATCCCGTGCGGCGCGATCGCGAAGTAGTCCCGCGAGATCCCGAAGCGGCTCTCGGCGCTGACCGCGTCCCCGCCGCTGATCATGTGGTGCGCGACCGGCGTCGGGTTCTCCGGTGCGGGCGCCACCGGCAGCGGGCGAGCGCAGCTGACCGAGCGCCCCTCCGCGACCAGCCCCGCCGCCTGTGCGCGCTTCTCGTCCGTGATCAGGTTGAGCGCCCCCCGCTCATCCTCCTCTCCCCAGCGCCCCCAGTTCCGCAGCTCAACCGCCATCCCCGCGAGTTCGTCCGAAGTGGGTGTGCCTGTCGCGTCCGTCATCGCCGTCGCTCCTCGCGGCGCGCTGCTCGTCGGCCGCGCCGCTGGCCGCGATGATACGTCGCTACGCGCAGCCTCAGCCGTGCCTCCGCTGGTAGGATCGGCCCTCGCCGGAAGCGCGTCCCGGAGGAACGGCCTGTGCCCATCGAAAACCTGCTCGTCGCCAACCGTGGTGAGATCGCCATCCGCATCATGCGTGCGGCCGCCGACCTCGGCATCCGTACCGTGGCCGTGCACTCCGAGGACGACGCCCGCAGCCTGCACACCCGCAAGGCCGATGCCGTCCGCCCCCTCGAGGGCCAGGGCGTCGCCCCCTACCTCGATATCGCGCAGCTCGTCGCCGCCGCCCAGCGCGCCGGCTGCGACGCCGTCCACCCCGGCTACGGCTTCCTCGCTGAGAGCGCCGCCTTCGCCCGCGCCTGCGAGGAGGCCGGCCTCACATGGGTCGGACCCACCCCGGCCACCCTCGACCTCTTCGGTACGAAGACCCAGGCCCGCACACTCGCCCAGGACAAGGACGTGCCCGTCGTCCCCGGCCTCTCCCACGCCGTCAGCCTGGAGGAGGCCCACGCCTTCTTCGCCGACCTCCCCGAGGGCGCCGGCATGATCATCAAGGCCGTCGCCGGAGGTGGTGGACGCGGGATGCGCACCATCGCCGAGGCCGGCGAGATCGACGCCGCCTTCGAGCGCTGCGCCTCCGAGGCCGGCCAGGCGTTCGGCGACCCCGGCCTCTACGTCGAGCGCTGGATCCCCCGCGCCCGCCACGTCGAGGTTCAGATTGCCGGCGACGAGGGTGGCGCTGTCACCCACTTCGGCGAGCGCGACTGCAGCATCCAGCGCCGCCACCAGAAGCTCATCGAGATCGCCCCCGCCCCCGGCCTCCCCCCCGATGTCCGCGCACGTATCACCGAGGCCGCCGTCCGTCTGGCGAAGGCGAGCGGGTACCGCAACCTCGGCACCTTCGAGTTCATCGTCGATGCCGGCGAGGACGCGACCGGCGAGTTCTGGTTTATCGAGACGAACGCCCGCCTCCAGGTTGAGCACACCGTCACCGAGGAGGTCACCGGCGTCGACCTCGTCCAGCTCCAGCTCCGCCTCGCCGCCGGCGAGACCCTCGCCGGGCTGGGCCTCTCGCAGGAGCAGGCGCCCTCCCCCCGCGGCTTCGCCGTCCAGGCCCGCGTCAACATGGAGACGATGGCCCCCGACGGCTCCACGCGCCCCTCCGGCGGAACCCTCGCCGCCTTCGATATCCCCTCCGGCCCCGGCGTCCGCACCGACACCTTCGGCTACGCCGGCTATCGCACGAGCCCCAACTTCGACTCGCTCCTCGCCAAGGTGGTCGGCTATTCCCCCACCCCCGCCCTCGCCGACGCCCTCCACCGCACATCGCGCGCCCTCGCCGAATTCCGCATCGAAGGCGTCGCGACCAACCTCGATCTCCTCCAGACCATCCTCGCCCACCCCGATCTCGCGACCGCGCGCGTCTACACGCGCTTCATCGACGACCACGTGGCCGCCCTCGTCGACCCCATCAACGCGAACCACCCCCGGCGCTTCTTCGAGCGCCCCGCCGCCACGGCCGGCCCCGCCACCGGTCAGGCCGGCGTCACCGTCGACCAGAGCGACCCCCTCGCCGTCCTCGCCCACGGCAAGGAGGGCGCCCCCGCCGCTCCGGCCAGTGCTGCCGTCGAGCCCGACTTCCTCCCCGCCATCGACGTGCCTGAGGGCGTCCACGCCGTGCGCGCACCCCTGCAGGGCACCATCGTCACCATCGACGTAGCCCCCGGCGACGCCGTCCGCCAGGGCCAGCTCCTCCTCGTCATGAACGCCATGAAGATGGAGCACGAGGTCCACGCCGAGGCCAGCGGCGTCGTCCGCGAGGTCGCCGTTTCCGCCGGCGACACGATCTACGAGGGCCACCCCGTCATCCTCATCGACGAAGGGGAGGTGGACGACTCCGGCGAGGCTGTCGCCGAGGAGATCGACCTCGACTACGTCCGCCCCGATCTCGCCGAGGTCCACGGACGCCACGCCGCCACCCTCGACGAGAACCGCCCCGACGCCGTCGCACGCCGCCGCCGCACGAAGCAGCGCACCGCCCGCGAGAACGTCGACCAGCTCTGCGACCCCGGCACCTTCGTCGAGCACGGCTCGCTCGCCCTCACACCTGGCACCGGCCTCTCCCTCGAGGAGGTCATCCGCCGCTTCCCCACCGATGGCATGATCACCGGCGTCGGCAACGTCAACGGCGAGCACTTCGAGGACGAGGACTCGCGCTGCGTCGTCCTCGCCTACGACTACACCGTGCTCGCCGGCACCCAGGGCGCCGTCAACCACCCCAAGACCGACCGCATGCTCGATCTTGCGGGCAAGTGGCGCCGCCCGGTCGTCTTCTTCACCGAGGGCGGGGGCGGGCGTGCCGGCACGGGCGGCCGCCGCGAGGGCGGCCAGGCCACCGCCGAGGCGCCCACCATCGGCGGCTACCGCCCCCTTGATACCCCCACGTTCGCCACCATGGCCAAGCTCAGCGGCCTCGTCCCCCTCGTCGGCGTCACCTCCGGGCGCTGCTTCGCCGGGAACGCCGTCCTCCTCGGGTGTTGCGACATCATCATCGCGACCGCCAACTCCAACATCGGCCTTGGGGGACCGGCCATGGTCGAAGGCGGCGGCCTCGGTGTCTTCACCCCCGAGGAGATCGGCCCCATGGACGTACAGGTCCCCAACGGCGTCGTCGATATCGCCGTCGAGGACGAGGAGGAGGCGGTCGAGGCTGCGAAGCAGTACCTCTCCTACTTCCAGGGACCCCTCGAGCAGTGGGACTGCGCCGACCAGCGCATCCTTCGCACCCTCGTCCCCGAGAACCGCCTCCGCGCCTACAACGTGCGCGCCATCATCGAGACCATGGCCGATTCCGGCTCCGTCCTCGAGCTTCGCCCCCACTTCGGCATCGGCATGGTCACCTCCCTCATCCGCATCGAAGGCCGCCCCATCGGCGTCATCGCCAACAACGCCACCCACCTCGGCGGCGCCGTCGATAGCCCCGGCGCCGATAAGGGCGCGCGCTTCATGCAGCTCTGCGACGCCTTCGATATCCCCATCCTCTTCCTCGTCGATACCCCCGGCATGATGGTCGGCCCCGAGGTCGAGAAGACCGCCCTCGCCCGCCACTCCGCCCGCCTCTTCGTCACCGGCGCGAACCTCACGGTTCCGCACGTCGCCATCTTCCTGCGCAAGGGTTACGGTCTGGGCGCCCAGGCCATGGTCGGCGGGAACACCAAGGAGCCCTTCTTCGCCGCCGCCTGGCCCACCGGCGAGTTCGGCGGCATGGGCCTCGAGGGCCAGGTGAAGCTCGGCTACCGCAACGAGCTCGCCGCCATCGAGGACCCCGAGGAGCGTATGGCCCGCTACGAGGACCTCGTCGAGCGCGCCTACGAGCGCGGCAAGGCCCTCAACCAGGGCGTCGCCTTCGGCCTCGACGACGTCATCGACCCGATGGACTCGCGCCACTGGATCAGCGCCGCCCTCCGCTCCGTCCCCGCCCCGCCCCGTCGCGAGGGCAAGAAGCGCCCCAACATCGACGCCTGGTAAGGCCTGGGCCTGCTACCGGCCTCCGAGATCGAGGGAGGCCGCCAGCGGCGCCACGGGGTCGGCCGCGCCCTCCACCGCCTCTTCGATCGATCGCTGCCAGAACTTCGCCACCGGCTCCAGCTCCTCCGCGTGGAAGCGCCGCTCCTGCATCAGGAACGAGTCCCGCTTGTAGACCACCGCATCCACGGGCGGCCCAACGTCGGTGGAGCTTGCCTGCGTCGAGTTGAACGAAAGCAACCCGACCCGCAGCGCCTTCTCCAGCGAGGCCTCGTGCCGCAGCGTGCGGTCCACGATTGGCTTGCCGTAGCGCGTATCCCCGATGATCACGTAGGGCGTCCCCACCGAGACCTCCACCCAGTTCCCCTGCGGATAGAGCAGGTAGAGGTGGGGCGTCTCATCCTCGGCGAGCTGCCCCCCCACGATGCAGTGCAGGTCGAACCAGAGCCCCGCCTTGATGAGCCACTCGTTGTCTTCCTGGTGAACCCGCCGGATCTCCTCCGCCAGGGCGTTGACCGCCTGGTAGGAGCGCCCCAGCTCCGCTCCGTTCGTGTTGAGCCGTTCCTCGAAGTACGTGATCGCCTTGTCCCGCACCGATCGCAGCCCGCTCGTGAGCACGAACATCGCGTGCCGCGTGCCCTGGTGCACGGCGATTTTCTTCGCCGTCGAGACCTCCGCGCCGCTCGTGATGCGCGTGTCCGCAATCGCGACCAGCCCGCTCTCGCACTTCATCCCCAGGCAGAACGTCATCTCAGCCCTCGACGAGCCGCACGGGCGCTACCCTTCCCGGCTCCGCGCGGAAGATATCCTCCGTTATGGACCGGTCAACCTCAATCAGCCGCTCCTGGAACCCGTCGATGAACTCGTGCAGGCCTTCCTCGAGCACCTGGTCGATGTCCAGTACGCCCAGGTCGAGGTTCAGCAACCCGATACCGCGCTCCCCTGCTGCCCGCCTCCGCTTCGGCGTCTGCGCCGTCGCCTGCTGGTAGTGCCGTTCCAGCGCCTGCACGCAGAACGCCAGGCTCCGCGGGAACTCGCGCGAGAAGAGGAGCAGGTCCGCCACCAGGATGCCGTCGACCTCGCTGTGGCCCAGCAGGCGGTACGCCTCCCGCGCGGAGGCCGAGCGCAGCACCGCCACCCACTGGAAGCGGTCGAAGGGACCCCCCACCTGGTCTCCCCGCGGCAGCAGGATGTGGTACTTCGCGTCCACGATGCGGCTCGTCATATCCGCCCGCTCCAGGTACATCCCGCAGCGGAACCACTCCCGCCCCTCGTCCCGCAGCACCGTGTTGTCGTAGAGCCCCAGGATCGTCTGCGTGCGCCGCTGCGTTTCCGTGCAGAGCTCGTGGAGGTCGCTCGCCAGGTACTGCTGGCGGCGCGACAGAAACAGGTAGAGCGCGTTGATCTCCTCCCACGCCTCCCGTGAGATGTGCTCCCGCAGGCCCCGCGCCAGCTCCCTCGCCAGCATGAGCGTGGACCGCAGCGAGCCCGGGTTCAGGGACGAGAACAACAGGAACTCCGAGTGCGTCAGCCCCGGCGATTCCAGCAGCGCTTCCCAGTACAGCTCGTTCGAAGCGGTGGTGCTCACGAGGCTGTGCCAGACCTCCTGCCCGCCTTCCAGCGAGACCTCGTGCTCGACGTGCGCCATCCGGGCGATGTTCTCCGTGCGCTCCAGGTAGCGCCCTAGCCAGTACAGATTTTCGGCCACGCGGCTCAGCATCAGGCCGGCTCCTCGTTCAGCACCCAGGTGTCCTTGCTTCCGCCCCCCTGCGACGAATTCACGACGTACGAACCCTCCCGCAGCGCGACCCGCGTCAACCCGCCGGGGATGACCCAGGTCTCCTCCCCGGAGAGGATGAACGGTCGCAGGTCCGCCCGTCGCGGCTTCAGGCGGTCCTCGGCGAACGTCGGGATCGTGCTGAAGTGCAGCAGCGGCTGCGCGATCCAGTTGCGCGGCTCCGCCTCCACCTGCGCCAGCGTATCCGCCAGCTCCTCCTCCGAGGCCTGCTCGCCGATGAGCACCCCGTAGCCCCCCGACTCATTCGCCGGCTTGATGACGAGGTCGCGGGCATGCTTCCGGATGTGATCCAGCTCCGAGGGGATGAGCGCCGAGAACGTCTCCACGTTCGCCAGGATCGGGTCTTCGCCCAGGTAGTAGCGAATGATCTCGGGCACCCAGCGGTACACCACCTTGTCGTCGGCCACACCCGCCCCGGGGGCGTTCGCCAGCGTCACCTTCCCCGCCAGGTAGGCGCGCATCAACCCCGGCACCCCCAGCAGCGAGTCCGCGCGGTACACCTCCGGGTCGAGGAAGTCGTCGTCGATGCGCCGGTAGATCACGTCCACGCGCTCCAGCCCCGTCGTCGAGCGCAGGAACACCGAGTCATCGTCGGCCACGATCAGGTCCGGGCCCTCCACCAGCGGGATGCCCATCTGCTTGCTCAGGAACGAGTGCTCGAAGTACGCCGAGTTGTAGATCCCCGGGGTCAGCAGCACCGCCGCCGGAGCGGGACCGCTCACTGCGGGCCTCGTCGAGAGCAGCGTCGCCAGCAACTGGTTCGGGTAGTCCGTAACCGACTGCACCCCCCACCGCGGGAACAGGTCGGGCGCCACGCGCAGCATCACCGTGCGGTTCTCCAGCACGTACGAGACGCCCGAGGGCGTCCGCAGGTTGTCCTCCAGCACCACGAACTCGCGCGTCTTGTCCCGCACAAGGTCGGTCCCGGCCACGTGCGCGTAGACCCCCAGCGGGGGCCGGAAGCCCGCCATCTCGGGCCGGTACCCCGGCGAGCTCAGCACGATCTCCTCCGGCACCACGCCATCGCGAAGGATTCGCTGGGACCCGTAGATATCCAGCAGGAACTGGTTGAGGGCGTTCAGCCGCTGCTTCAACCCCGCGTCGACCACCTCCCACTCCCCCGCTCCCACCACCCGCGGGATCAGCGAGAAGGGGAAGATGCGCTCCGTCCCTTCCTCCTCCGAGTACACGTTGAAGGTGATCCCCGCGCTCAGCAGGGCCAGGTCCGCCCGCGCCTTCCGCTGCTCGTATTCCTCCAGCGACCACTCCCCGAGCGCTTCCGCCAGCTCCCGGTAGTCCCCCCACAGCTCGCCCACCCCGTCGAACATCTCGTCGTCGGGCGCTCCGCCCCCCAGGTAGTCCCGCAGGAGTTCGTTCGTCACAGCTTCAACCTACGCCTGGTAGGGTACAGCAGCATTGCGACCGCCCGTACCGTTGTGTGGCGGGCGATCCCCCGCCTCCGTAGAGTCCCCCCATGCCCATCGCCCGCGGCGCTCCCGGCGCCGCCCAGCGCTTCGAGTTCGATGTCGTCGTCGTGGGCGGCGGGATCGCCGGGCTCTCGGCTGCCCTCAGCGCGACCGAGGCCGGCGCCAGCGTGGTCCTCGTCGAGAAGGCGCCCCGGCCCGAGCGCGGTGGCAACACCCGCTTCGCCGATGCCCAGATGCGCTTCCCCCACGAGCCCGACGAGTTCGGCCACCGCCGCTACACCGCCGACGAGATGTACGACGACCTCATGCGCATCTCCAGCGGCCGCGCCAACCCCGACCTCATCCGCACCCTCTGCGACCGCGCCGCCGGTACCGTCGAGTGGCTCACCGGTTACGGCGTCGAGTGGGAGGAGGGCTACCCCCATACCGCCGGCTACCGCCGCATGCCGAAGGCCGGGGGCCAGGGGCTCGTCGATCTGCTCTACCGCCGCCTCGAGGGCCTCAACGTGCCCGTCAGCTACGAGACCGCCGCCGCCGACCTCATCCTCGGCCCCGACGGCTCCGTTACCGGCGTCCGCTGCACCGGCCCCGAGGGCGTCACCGATATCGAGGCGGCGGGCGGCGTCGTCCTCGCCTGCGGCGGCTTTCAGGCCAACGTTGAGATGCGCGTCCGCTACCTCGGGCGCTTCGCCGATTCCCTCATCCTGCGCGGCTCCCGGTACAACACCGGCGAAGGGCTCACCATGGCCCTCGCCGCCGGCGCCGCCCCCGCCGGCCAGTGGGGCGACTACCACTCCGCCGTCCTCGACGCCCGCTCGCCCGCCATCGAGTGCGGCGTCACCGCGCTCTACAACTACCAGATGGGCATCTTCGTCGATGCCCGCGGACGGCGCTTCATCGACGAGGGCGAGGACTTCCGCGACCACACCTACGTGAAGTTCAGCAAGCGCATCATCGAGGAGGCGGGAGGCCGCGCCTGGTGCCTCTTCGACCAGCGCGCCTACCAGCGCGAGGAGTTCGCCCGCGCCTGGCGGCCCGTCGGTCCGCCCTTCGAGGCGGACACGCTCACCGACCTCGCCCGCGACATCGGACTCCCCGGCGAGGACCTGCTCGAGACCGTCGCCGCCTACAACGCCGCCGTCATGGACGGCGACTACGACCTCGACCGGCTCGACGGCAAGGGCACGCGCGGCATCACGCCCCCCAAGAGCAACTGGGCCCTGCCCCTCGATACCCCGCCCTACGTCGCCATCCCCGTCACGGGCGGCATCACCTTCACCTTCGGCGGTCTGGGCTGCGATGCCCGCGCGCGCGTGCGGCACGCCGGTGGCTGGCCCATCCCGGGGCTCTACGCCGCGGGCGAGCCCATGGGCGAGTTCTTCTACGACAACTACCCCGGCGCCAGTTCCGTCATCCGCGGAGCCGTCTTCGGGCGCATCGCCGGCGGCGAGACCGCCGCCCGCGCCTCAGCCTAGAACCGTTCGAGCTGGTCCGGGACCGGGGGCTCCGCCAGGCACTCCATGATCTGCCCCGACGCACCCGTGTGGTAGTCGGCCGTCGAGTAGCGCTGGAACGCATCCTCGTCGTCGAACGTGAGAAAGAGCACGTACGTCAACGGGTCGTCGATCGCGCGCCGGTATTCCAAGGTCCCGCTCGGCTCGTTCTCGGCTACATCCCGCACCAGCTGCGAGGTGAGCCGCTCGAAATCCGCCTGCTTCTCGGGGGCGACCTTTAGCCGCCACAGTGTTGTCGGCATCGTCTCGCCTCCTTAGATCGGGCGGAACACGGGAATCGGGTACTCGCCCTCGTCCTGCTTCTCGAACTCCACGCGCACGCGCTGGCCGATGTGGATGTCCTCCGTCGGGTTGTCGACCCCGACGACGCTGCTCATCATGCGGAAGCCTTCGTCGAGGTCGATGTAGGCCACCGAGTAGGCGCCCAGGTCGATGAAGCCCGGCATCCGGTTCTGCCGCACCACCGAGAACGTGTAGACCGTGCCCTCGCCCGCCGAGACCTGCCAGTCGAGGTTGTCCGACCCGCAGGCGGGGCAGTGATGTCGCGGGTAGAACACCACCGGGTCGTCGCAGTCCTCGTTGCAGCGCTGGTAGCGCAGCTCGCCCTGCTGGACGCCCTCCCAGAACGGTTCGGTGTGGGGCTCGGGGAATCGTGGTTGTGGTCGGTTCGCCATCGTCCTAGTCCTTCGCCAGAATCACGGTGCCGCCGGTGTGCGTGCCACCCAGCAACCCGCCGTTCCCGTGGGCCACGGCCAGCTTCGCGTCCGGCACCTGCGAGGTCGATTCGCCCCGCAGCTGCCGCGCACCCTCCAGCAAGAGGAAGATGCCGCGCATGCCCGGGTGGTTCGAGGAGAGCCCGCCGCCGTCGGTGTTCAGCGCCGGTCCCTCGCCGCTATCGAACGCCAGCCGTCCGCCCTCGACGTACGCCCCGACCTCGCCCTTCGGGCAGAAGCCGAGGTCCTCCAGGCAGACCGCTACCGTGATCGTGAACGAGTCGTAGATCATCGCGATGTCGATCTCGTCGGGGGTCACGCCCGCCTCGCCGAACGCGATTGGCCCGCTCTGCGCGCCCGCGCTCGTCGTGATGTCGCCGCCGTTCTCGCGGTACTTCGTCGCCTCGCCCGCGCCGATCAGCCATACGGGCGGCTTCTTGCAGTTTCGCGCCACGTCCGCCGAGGCGATGATGACCGCCCCGCCGCCATCGCTGATCATGCAGCACTCCAGCAGGTGCAGCGGGTCCGCCACGATGCGCGAGTCCAGCACATCCTGCGGCGTGATCTCGTTCACACCCACGAACTGCAGGTCCGTCATCGCCTTCACGGCTTCGGGATTCCGCATCGCGTGGTGCCGCGTTGCCACCGAGATGCCCGCGAACTGCTCGTCCGTCGTGCCGTACTCGAACTGGTGGCGCTGCTTCACCATCGCGTAGTTGGCGATCAGCGTGGCCCCGTATGGAGCCTCCATGTTCGTCGCCCACGTCGCCGGTCCGCCCCGCCCGCCCGTGCCGATCGCGACACGGTTCGAGGCCGAGGTCGAGCCGTAGCTCAGGACCGCCACGTTGCACTTGCCCGCGGCGATGTCGCGCATCGCGTGCGCCGCCTGGAACTCGTACGAGGAGCCGCCGACCTGCGTCGTGTCCAGCACCGTCGGCCGCAGGCCGAGGTACGCCGCCAGCTGCAAGCCGCCGCCCGCCTCCCCGTCCTGTGCGTCGTAGATCGCGTCGATGTCGCTCCACTTCAGCCCGGCGTCGTCCAGGGCTGCGCGGATCGAATCAACCTTCACGTTCATCGCCGAAACACCAGGAGCCACCCGCAGGGGGTACTCATGGATCCCGACGATGGCCGCCTGCCGCTCTTGCGCCATCGTTCCTCCTCGGATCGCGGTTGCGGTGGGGTTTTCGCCTGCTGCCGTTTGCGCCACCGCACGCGCGTCCCGTACGGTGCGCGCGTGCGCGTCGCGCTCATCGCGGACACCCATCTCCCCTCGCTCATTCGTCAACTCGATGAGCTCGGATCGGGGCCGCGTGAGCTGCTCGCGACAGCGGACCTGATTCTACACGCAGGCGATGTCACCGCACCGAGCGTCCTCGACTGGTGCGAGGCCCACGCCCCCGTCCTCGTCGCACGCGGCAACAACGACATCTTCGAGGACCCCCGCCTCTCCGAGCGCCAGATGCTCGACCTCGAAGGCTGGCGCCTCGGCATGACCCACGAGCTCCGGCCCGAGTCCCGCCCCATCTCCGTCCTCCTTGAGGATGGCCTCGCCGGCGAGCGCGTCGATGTCCTCATCGCGGGCGATACCCACGTCGAGCGCCTCGAGTTCCGCGAGGACGTCCTCTTCGTGAACCCCGGCAGCCCCACCCTCCCCCACCACAAGGAGTACCGCCTCGGCACCGCCGCCATGCTCGATATCGAGCGCGACCGCATCCGCGCCGAGGTCCACGTCCTCGGTCAGACCGAGGGCAGCCCCAACCCCGGGACGGGCAGCGTGCTCGAGATCGTCCGCGAGAACGGGCGCGTCAGGAGGCTCCCGTGACCACGTCGGCGCACGTCACCCACATCAACATCTCTGACGGCGGCGTGCCCAAGCTCCCCATCGAGCGCGCCGTCATCGGCACCCTCGGCGTCGAAGGCGACCGCCAGGAGAGCACCGAGTTCCACGGCGGCCCCGAGCGCGCCCTCTGCCTCTTCTCGCTCGAACGCATCGAGGCCCTCCAGTCCGAAGGCCACCCCATCGAGCCCGGCGGCGCCGGCGAGAACATTACCATCGCCGGCCTCGACTGGGACGCCGTCGGCCCCGGCTCCCGCCTCCGCCTGGGCGAAGCCGTCCTCATCGAGATCACGCGCTACACCGCCCCCTGCACGAAGATCAGCGCCAACTTCGCCGGCGGCGACTTCAACCGTATCAACGCGAAGACGAACCCCGGCTGGAGCCGCGCCTATGCGCGCGTCCTCGATGGCGGCCCCCTCCTCCCCGGCGACGCGGTCGAACTGCTCCCCGCGGGCTAGCCGCCCCGCTGGAACCACGTCGGCGGCACCGCCACCGGCAGCATCCCGAAGTCGTCCCGCAGGATTCCCTCCAGCTCGCTCGCCGAGCGGATCGCGTGGCGCTCCATCTTCCCCTCGCGCGTCGTCATCAGGAGCCCCCGCGCCGCCGTGATCCGCCCCCCGCCCTCCAGCGGGCGCGTCACGATCCACCCCTTCGTGAACTGCGAGCTCCCCGAGGTCGTATGGAACGCCAGCATCGGCAGGAACCCCGCCGCCGTCGTCACCGCCGAGCGGAAGTGGTAGACCACCTCCCGCTCAGCCTCCTCGTCCTCCCGGAACTCGACCTGCCACGCCTTCGCCGAGGCCGCCCGCGGCTCGTCCGCCACCTCCCCATCCTCGCGACGCACCACCCGGTACGCGCCCCCCCGCTCCTGCGGCGTCCAGCTTCCGTCCCAGGGCAGCGGCTGCTGGAACGTCTCCCCGTTCCCCACGTCCGCGATCCAGTCCTTGTCCTCGAGCGCCACGCGCAGCGTCATGTGGTCGTAGGGCGGCCCGAAGCCCCCCTCCCGGCGGCGCATCTGCCCCTCCATCACGTCTACCTCGAACCCCAGCCCCCGCAGCGCTGCCGCCAGCAGCAGGTTCAGCTCGTAGCAGAACCCGCCCCGCCGCCGGCCTACCATCTTCCGCGACAGGTGCGCCGTCGCGAACGAGTACGACCGCCCCAGGTGGATATCGAGGTTCTCGAAGGGGATCGAATAGTGGTGAGCCCGGTGGATGGCCCGCAGGCCCTCCGCATCCGCCGCCGGACGCCCTTCCAGTCCGATCCGTTGCAGGTACGCGTCCAGCGAGTCGCCCGCCAGGGCCTCAGCCTGTTGGTGCAGCAGGTTGCCAGCCCCCGGTTCGGATGGCGATCATGCTCCGAGCGCGGGGGGCGGTTGTCAAACCGGCCACGCTGACCGCGCGGGCAGATGTATGACCGCCACCCCCGACCAGTTCGCTGAAATCGACGGCCTCTCCCTCCGCTACCGCCTCTACGGCAGCGAGGCCAACCCCCTCGCCGTCATCGGTCACGGCATCTTCTCCTCCCTCGACCAGTACGCCGACCACCCGGAGGCCCTCGACATCCTCGCGAGCCGCTACCGCGTGCTCCTCTACGACGCCCGCGGCCACGGCGAGTCGGAGGGCCCCGAGGAGCCTGGCGGCTACTCCTGGCAGGCCCTCGCCGGCGAGATGCTCGCCCTCGCCGCCCTCGCCGGGGAGGAGCGCCCCGTCCTCGGCGGCGCCTCCATGAGCGCCAGCGCCGCCCTCTGGGCCGCCCTCGATCACCCCGGCGCCGCCCGCGCGCTCGTGCTCATCGCGCCCCCGCCCCTGGGACCGCGCGAGCTCCGCGACGAGTCCGAGACGCAGGCCCTCCAGATGCTCGCCACCCTGGCCGGCGCCGTCGAGTCCTTCGGCCTCTCCGGCACCGCCGACATGGCCGCCACCATGCCCGCCTTCACCGCCGCCGCCGGCGAGGGCGGCGCGGAGCTCCTGCGCTCGCAGAACCCCCGCACCATCGTCCCCATCATCCGCGGCCTCCACGAGCACACCCCCCGCGACCCCTCCGACTACGCCGCCATCGAGATCCCCGTCGCCGTCTTCGCCCACCCCGACGACGCCCTCCACCCCCTCCGCTCCGCCCACCTCCTCGCCGAGAACCTCCCCGACTGCCGCCTCCACCTCGGCCCCGAGCGCAACTACTGGCAGGACCACCCCGACGAGCTCGCCCGCGAGATCATCGCCTTCCTCGATACGGTCGCCTAGCCTCCCCGCGCCCCTCCGCGCTCGCTATCATCCGCCGCGACTACAGCGAGGAGGCGCCCCATGACCACCTTCAACGAGCCTATCGCCCACCACCTCGGCTGGGCCGTCTACGACGCCGACGTGACCGCCGCCCGCTACGAGCAGATGCTCGGCGCGAAGTTCAAGCTCCAGCCCATCTACGAGCTCCAGGACATCTACAACCGCCCCGCCAAGCTCAAGGTCTACTACGGCGCCTTCGCCGGCATCGCCATCGAGATCATCGAGCCCTTCGAGGGCGAGACGCCCCACGCCACCTTCCTCCGCGAGCACGGCGAGGGCATCCAGCACCTCGGCATCTGGGTCCCCGATGTGAAGAAGGCCACCGCCGACCTGCTCGCCAAGGGCGCCCGCCTCACCTGGGTCTACGCCCAGGAGGACCACGACCCCGACGCCTACCACGCCGCCGCCCAGCTCACCGTCGCCTCACCCGTCGAGGAGCTCATGGAAGCCGTCCCCCAGAACGGCCTCAGCTACCTCGACATCAAGGAAGGCGGCACCACGATCGAGTTCCTCGGCCCGTACGTCCACAACGTCATCTACCGCGGTGGCCCCCTCGAGGGCATGGAGGAGTGGATCCAGGCCTTCCCACCCCTCGACGACTAGCCCAGCTACTCGTCGTCTGCCGTGTCTTCCGGCCCCCAGTCTGATGCGTCGAGGTCGCGCACCAACGGCCGGAAAACCCTATCGAAGTTCTCCAGAGTCTCCGCGAGCCACTTGTGCTGCCACGCCCACTGACTCTCATCGTCGGGGTTCGCCTCTCGCGGATTGACGAGGAGGATTTGACAGCTCTTCTGGAGCTGCCTCCATTGGAGTGTGTCTCCAAGGGTGGCCTGAATCTCATCACGGCCCTCTTCCAAGAGGTTCAAGTGTTCCGTGGCTTCGGCGTTGCGGAGACCGAGGTATACGGAGATGCGCCGCTCTCTGCGGCGCAACATGGCTGCCAGCCAGAAGTCAGTTCTTCCGATGGCGAAGTCCATCCAGATTTGCGGTTGGGGTTGCCTGGGCTTGACCGGCGAGTTGCGTTCCGCGAGGCAATTGGAAAATTCCGTCCAATAGCGCCGGTAGAGGTCTCCCCGCTCTGAGTCGCCCACCGTTGATGACTTTGCCGCCCCTACGACGCGCGACCACTCGTTCGGCTTCGACACGACGTTGAACTTTGGCGCCGCCAGCGAGTCCCCAATCCTCCAGAGTTCAACCTCCAGCCCGAAGAACCGGTAACGCTCTCCGGTTATCTCGTTCAGCCAGTCGAGAGCGGCGCGGTGCTCGTCGGTGAAGCGCCGCGCGATCCAGATGATGGTGACCGTGTGGAGCCCCGCGGCGTAGGTCAGGAGTTGACCCAGGTGCGTGTGGTCCGTGCGCTCCAACTGATTTTCGATGAGCACCCACGACTCACCCTCTGGACTGTTCGCGTCGCGACAGAGGATGTCTGCCCGGAAGGGCCCTACATCCTTCTCCTGCGCCTCGACTTCCAGTTCCATGTCGAGCGTTTCGCCGAGGACGGCAATGTTCTCGTCCTGGGCCAGCCACGGTGTGAAGTCCAGCGCTTCCGACTCCCAGGCGGTACGCAGGTCGACCCGTTCAAGCCGTCCGAGTGTGGGTGTGTTTGCCACTACTGCCCCGCCCCAATCCACTCCAGCACCATGTCCCGCGCCGCCTCCCCGTTGACCTCCACCCGCACCCCGTAGCGGTTGAGCAGGTACGTGGGGCCCGTCACGACGCCCTCCGGCGAGACCGCCTGCACCTCGACCTCGTACCCGACTTCCTCCAGCCGCGCGATCTCGGCAAGCGGGTCCTCCGCCAGCACCCCGATGTGGTGCAGGCCCCCGGCCATCGTCGGGCTCCAGACGCCCTCCCCGATCGCCTCGATCAACTCGAAGTACGGCGGCCCCTCCACCGAGTAGGTCGCCAGCACGTCGTAGGAGCGCAGCTCGCCACCCTCGGGCACGTTCACCGGGAACGCCCGCGGCGGCGCCCACGTAAACCCGAGCTGCTCGCTCATCTCTTCCATCGCCGGTCCAAGCTCCGGGACGACGATGCCCATGTGGTACAGGTTCTCGTACGAGGCTGCCGAGAGCCCCGCCGTCATCGGGTCGATGGCCACGCCCCTACCTCGCCTCCGGGTCGAGCCCGCGCTCCTCGCGCGCCTTCCGCATCCGATCCGAGTCCGAACTCAGCCGCGGACCCATCTCCTCCGACGGCAGCTCGCCCCGCACCATCCGGTCCGCCTTCGTCCCGTTGAACATGATCCACTTCTCCGGCGTGACCTCGATCACGATTCGCAGAGGCGAGTCGAGCCGCTCGACGAAGGCGGCCACTGCCTCGGCGTCGTCGCCCAGCGCTTTCGTCGCCAGCGCCGGGTAGAACCAGTCCTTCGTCTCCCGGTCCTCGCGCACGACCGCCCGGCCCTTCGCCGTCACCGCGCCGCGCTGCTCGAAGTTGAACGCCACCATCGCGCTCACCGACACCGAGACGCGCGGGTCCCGCTTGATCGCCGACACCCGGTGCCGGTTGGCCGTACACGTGATCCAGAACTTCCCGTCTTTCCAGAAGAACTGGTGAAGCACGCCCACCGGCCAGCCGTCCTGCGTGCCCCACATCAGCACGCACTCCCGCGCGTCCGTCAGCAGCTCCTCCCGCTCCGCCTCGCTGAAGGGAAAGATCGAGACGACCTCGTGGTCCTTCATCACCTGTGGCTCTGGCATTTCCGTCACCTCGTTGCGCCTGTCGTGGTGGCCGTCGTGGCCTCCGGCGGCTCGCGATGATACCCGCCCCTCCCCGCGCCCGCGCCCCCCGCTGCCCTATAGTAGGCCCGCCCCGACCGGCCTGGAGGGAGTGCTGGTGGCGGATTCCCCGGCACCTTCCGATTCGGCTCCCGCGGCCCCCCTGGGCTTGGGCGAGACCTTCCGCGCCGCCAGCGACTCCTTCCGCGACCGCGCCTTCACGCGCTATTTCATCAGCAACGCCCTCCTCTTCACCGGCCAGGGGCTCATCCTCCTCGGCGCCCAGTGGCTCCTGACCGACCTCACCGGCTCGCGCACCGTCCTCGGCCTCATGGGCGCCATCCATGCCGTCATCGTCATCGTCCTGTCCCCCCTCGCCGGCGTCATCGCCGATCGCACGGCCCGCCGCGATCTCCTCATCGCGGGCCGCATCGGCCTCGCTGGCGTCGGCATCGGCATGGCGATCGTCGTCGCCGTGGGCGCCGCCCAGGTCTGGATCGTCCTCGTCGCCGTGGGCTTCGAGGCCATCTTCCTCGGACTCAGCCAGCCCGCCACCCAGAGCTACGTGTACGACCTCGTCGGCCCCCGCCGGCTCCCCAACGCCATCGCCCTCATCGCCATGTCGACCGGTGTGCTCGGGGTCGCCGGCCCCTCCCTGGGCGGACCCCTCATCGGCGCCGTGGGTGCGCAGGCCACCTACATGATTGGCGGCATCGGGTTCGTGGTCGGCGCCTTCCTCCTCCTGTTAATCCCCATCAAGGGGAAGACCGAGGTCGCCGTCGCCGCTTCCGTCTCCTTCTTCGGGGACGTCGTCGAGACCGTCCGCCACCTCCGCCGCGACACCCTTTCTTATCTGGGTGCTCATGCCCGCCACCTTCATTACCATCTTCGCCGGCGCCATCCTCATCATGCGCCCCGTCTTCGCCAGGGATGTCCTCGAGGTCGGCCCCGAGGGCTTCGGCTGGCTCAGCGCCGCCTTCGGCTTCGGCAACCTGTTCGGCTCGATCGTCGTCATCCTCCTCGGCGACCGCCTCAAGCTGAAAGGGCTCACGCTGCTCATCGCACCCCTCGACTGGTGCGGCTGCATGATCATCTACGCCATCTCGCCCTGGTTCGCGCTCACCCTCGGCGTCGAGTTCGTGATGGGCATCAGCTCGCCCTTCTGGCAGGTCGCCATGATGACCATCCTCCAGATCCGCGTGCCCGCCGAGCTCCGCAGCCGCGTCCTCGCGGTCTACTTCATGGTGCTGCAGTTCATGCAGCTCAACTGGGTCTACTCCGGCGCCCTCGCCGATGTCATCGGCGACCGCGAAGCGTTGCTCATCATGGGCGCCATCCCCTTCGCCCTCCTCCTCCTCATGTTCTCCGTGCGCCCCCTCGTCACCCTGGGCAGCGACAGCAACCCCCTCAAGACGTGGACGCCGCCTGAAGACTCCTGACCCCGCCCGCTTCTGGCAGAATCCGCCCATGACCCTCTCCGATGTTCAGGCCCTTACCTTCGATGTCTTCGGCACCGTCGTCGACTGGCGCACCACTGTCACCCGCGAGGTCGCGGCCGCCCTCAGCGCGAAGGGTGTCGAGGCCGACTGCGAAGCCCTCGCCGACCGCTGGCGCTTCGAGGGCTACGTCGGCGGCATCCAGGCCATCCGCCGCGGCGAGCGCGAGTTCACCACCGCCGACGCCCTCCACCGCGAGAAGCTCGATGAGCTCCTCGCCGAGCTCGGCAGTCCCCTCGACGAGGCCGAGGCCGCCGAGCTGAACCGCGTCTGGCACCGCCTCGATCCCTGGCCCGACTCCCCCGGTGGGCTCGGGCGCCTGCGCAAGCGCTTTATCGTGTCGACGCTCTCGAACGGCAACCTCGCCCTGCTGGTGAACATGGCGAAGCACTCCGGCCTCCCCTGGGACTGCTTCCTCAGCGCTGACCTGCTGGGGCACTTCAAGAGCGACCCCGAGACCTACCGCTCCGCCGCCCGCGCCCTCACCCTCGAGCCCGGCCAGGTGATGATGGTCGCCGCCCACAAGGCCGACCTCGATGCCGCCGCGGCCTGCGGCCTCCACACCGCCTTCGTCCCCCGCCCCCGCGAGCACGCCCGCGTCTCACCCGCCGACCTCGAGTACGAGGACCGCTTCGACTTCAACGCTGCCGATTTCCACGACCTCGCGGCCCAGCTCGGCTGCTGAGCTATCCCGGACGCAACGAACCGAGGGGCTGACGGCAGCCCCTCGGCCGTGGTGTCAGGGAACCCTGGTTAGGACTAGCCCTCCTCTTCGGCGGGCTCCTCCTCTGCCGGAGCCGGTGGCGTATGCACCCGAAGCTCGCCCGAGACCTGCACGAGCTCCATGTCGTAGATCTGCCAGCCGACCTCCGGGGTGTAGCGCACCTTGTCGAAGTACGTCCCCCGGTAGATGAAGATGTTGCCGCCGGGCGCGAACTCGTGCAGGGCGTTCAGGTAGCTCTGCATCGTTGCGCCGCCACCGCCGCGCACGTCGTCCGGCAGCGTGTTGATTTCGACCAGCTGGGTGCCGAGCATGTGCTGGGTTGCCGAGAAGACCCCCAGCGCCCCCGCCACCTTGTCGGCCCAGTCATCGGGACCCACACCCGTCAGCGCGCCGCCCGAGGCCGAGATGGTCGCGTCCTCGGTGAAAATGCGCCGGTAGATATTGCGGGCGATGAAGTGCTTGATTTCGGTGGACAGCGGCCCGTCCTGGCCGAAGTGGTCGTGGTCCTTGCCCGCGCCGAGGAGGTCCGTCGCCCTCCCGTACATGCGGCGCAACTCCATGATCTGTGCCTTCGCCACCACCTCGTCGATGGACGACGCCGATGCCGCCTTGCTGGTGCCACCGGTGGCCAGCAACGCCGCCGAACCTGCCGCCAGCGTCGCCCCTCCCACCATCAGTTGCCGCCTCGAAATGGACTTTCCGCGCTTCCTGGCTGAGAGCATCGCAACCCCTCCTTCTGGGTATGGCGAACATAGCCGCGCGCTATACCGTCGTCAACGAACCGCGGGCGGTGCCCCACGCCCCGGGCCGAAGCTTGCGACCGGGCGACGCAGGATCTAGGAGGCCGAGCGGTCGTACAGCTCGATGAACTCGCCCGTCGGCCCGATGATCTGCGAGAACCCGGCCTCGTTGGGGGCGAAGAACCACGTCCCCAGCCCGCTCGATTCGACCCGCTCGGCCACCGCCTCCAGGTCCGCGTGCAGCAGCCGGAAGTGGTTCGAGCCCAGGTAGCGCTTGCCCGCGTCCGCCGCCGCCACCGGCGTTCCCTCCTCGACCACCAGCTCGACCCGTCCGCCGCCGCCCTCCAGCGCCCAGCGCTCGTCCCCCGTGCCCTGCGTCGAGACAGCCTTGAGCCGGTACCCGAGGACGTTCTTGAAGAACTTCCACGCAGTCGCGAATCCGCTCCGCCCATAGTGCACGTACACGAACGGCTCCCCCCGCGTGAGTACGTACCGCTGGCTGTCGACCGTGAAGGCGATGCCGTCCTCATCCGGGCACGGCTCCGCCTCCGACCAGGCCAGCCCCGGCGCCGCCGCGCGCATCGCCCGGTACGACCCCTCCGGGTCGTCCGTCGCGATCCCGATCGTGAGGTCACCCTGCGCGGGCCCTTCCCCCGGCCGCTCGAGGAGTGTGTGTTGCGCCGTCAGCTCCACCAGGTCGATCTGCTGGCGCGTCGCCGGGTTCTCGATGAACCACGTGCGGATCTCGTCCCCCAGCGTGGGCGCGATCATCTGGCCCACGGCGTCTCCCGGCTCGTTGCGGTAGTTGCGGGGCTCCGTCGCCCCGCCCTCGACCGCTGTGAAGCCGATGGCCGCGACGGCCGCCGTCATCGCCTCCAGGTCGCTGACCGTCACCCCGTGGTGCGCCTGCGTCTCCGACACGACGGGACCTACCCTTCCGGCGCGAGCGCCGCGATCTCGCGCAGCGCCTGCTCGCGCGAGGTACCCGAGGCCGCGAAGAGCAGCAGCTCCCCCGTGGGGCCGTCCGGGCCGTGCGCGAGCACGTTCAGCGCCCCCTGCGCGATGTCCGCCGGCATGATCTCCGCCGGGCTGTCGTGCGTTGCCCGGAACATCGGCGAGTCCGTCGCCCCCATGCAGAGGGCGTTCACGCGGATGTTGTGCGGCTTTAGCTCCACCGCCCAGGTCTCCGTCAGCCGCGCCTGCGCGAACTTCGCCGCGTCGTAGCCGGTCGCCGGCGCCAACCCCGTGATCAGGTGCCCCTCGTGCACGTGCTCGGTGATCACGTTCAGAACGTTGCCGCCTCCCGCCGCCTGCATCGCCGGCACCGCCGCCAGCGTGCAGTAGAAGGTCCCCAGCGTGCAGATGTCCATCGAGTCCTCGAACGCCCGCGCCTGCGATTCGTACGTGCCCGAGGTGAGCGCCGTGTCCACCCAGATGGCCGCGTTGTTCACGAGGATGTCGATCCGCCCGAAGCGCTGCACCACGCTGTTCATCGCGCGGCGCACCTGCTCTTTGTCGGCCACGTCGCAGTCGACCGCGAGCCCGTCCCGGCCCGTGGCCCGCACCTGCCGGACCGTCTCCTGGTTGCTGAGCGCGTCGATGTCGAGCGAGGCCACGTTCGCGCCCTGCTCCGCGAAGGCGACGGCGAACCCTCGCCCGATCCCCTCGGCCCCTCCCGTGACGACTGCGACCTGTCCATCCAGCTGCATGACCATCTCCCTGTGTCCGTACGAGTTCGAATGCGCGCCGATTCTGAGCGATGCGCCGCCGCATTACCACCGCTCCGCGCCTTGCCCCGTTCGCCGCTAGAATCGCCCGATGGTCCCCGCCGGCTCCCTCCCCGACTTCGACGGCGCCCGCCTCTTCGATGCCGACCCGCAGGTGCTCGCCGATCCCCACCCCTTCTACGAGGCCGCCCGCGAGCGCGGTCCCATCGTGCGCGAGCCCCACTACGGCGTCTTCATCGTCACCCGCTACGCCGACATCCTCGAGATCTCGCAGCGCACCGACGACTTCTCCGCGGCCGTCTCCGCCTACGGCCCCTGGGCCGTCGACGTCCTCCCCCAGCGCCCCGAGGGCTGCCCCTTCGGCGAGGCCGACGTGACGGCGGATCTAGAGGAGTGGCGCGAGGACACCCCCTTCGGCTTCATCCCCGTGCTCACCGCCGACCCGCCCCGCCACACCGACCTCCGCTCCGTCGCCAACCGCCTCTTCACCGCCTCCCGCCAGCAGGAGATCGAGCCCCGCCTGCGCGAGATGGCCGAGGAGATGGCGGACGAGTTCGTCGCCGGCGGCGAGGTCGAGTTCGTCTCGCAGTTTTCTTCGCTCTACCCCTTCTTCGTCATCACCGAGCTGTTCGGGATTCCCCGCGAGGAGCAGGACCGCCTCCGCGAGCAGTTCCGCGCCCGCAGCGCCGCCGGCGTGACCTCTCGCCCCGACCAGAGCGACAACAGCGAGATGCGCGACCGTATCCGCAACGAGCGCGACCCGGACGCCGACCCCATCGACTCCCTCACCCCCAACGACCGCCAGTTCCTCGAGTACATGCGCGACCGCCGCGCCCACCCCCAGGCCGACATACTCACCCAGATCGCAACCGCCCGCTTCCGCGACGGCACCCTCCCCGAGGTCGAGGAGCTGGTCGAGGTGTCCAGCGTCGTCTACGGCGCCGGCAACGGCACCACGACCGACCTGCTCACGAACGCCATGGAGATCCTCGCGCAGGAGCCGGAACTCCAGGACCGTCTGCGCGCGAACCCCGCGGATATCCCGGACTTCATCGACGAGGTCCTCCGCTTCGCCTCGCCCGTGCAGGGCCTCTTCCGCTACGCCAAGCGCGATGCCGTCGTCGATGGCGTGGAAATACCCGCCGGATCCGTCGTCTGGCTCGTCTACGCGGCCGCCAACCGCGACCCCGAGCGCTTCGACGACCCCGCGTCGTTCGACCCGAAGCGCGAGAACGCCCGCCACAGCGTCGCCTTCGGCCACGGCCCCCACTTCTGCCCCGGCCAGCCCCTCGCCCGCCTGGAGGGCCGCCTTGCCTTCGAGACCCTCCTCGCCCGCATGGGCGACATCCGCATCGACGAGGAGCAGTTCGAGCCGCGCTGGCCCGCCTGGTACGTCGTCCGCGGCCTCGAATCCCTCCCCCTCACCTTCACCCCTCTTCAGCCATGAACAACGACACGTATTTCGAGGCCAACCGCCGCCACTGGGACGAGCGCGTCCCCATCCACCGCCGCACGCCCTTCTACGACGTCGAGGGCTTCCTCGCCGGCCGCAACGTCCTCGAACCGGACGAACCCGCCGAAGTCGGCGACGTTGCCGGCAAGTCGCTGCTGCACCTCCAGTGCCACTTCGGCATGGACACCCTCTCCTGGGCTCGCCTTGGTGCGAACGTGACCGGCCTCGATTTCTCGCCCCCGGCCATCGCCGCCGCCCGTGAGCTTGCTGTGGAGACCGGCATCGACGCCGAGTTCGTCGAGTCCAACGTCTACGATGCGGTCGAGGCCCTGGGCGGGCGCACCTTCGACATCGTCTACGCGAGCCGCGGCGTCCTCACCTGGCTCCCGGACATCGCTGGCTGGGCCCAGGTCGTCGCGGGGCTGCTCAAGCCCGGCGGCATCCTTTACCTGCGCGAAGGCCACCCTTTCGTGCACGTCTTCGACGACGAGGCCGAGAGCGGCTTCTCCCTGCGCTACCCCTACTTCCACGGCCCCGAGCCCGATCGCTGGGAAGACCCCGGCACCTACGCCGACCCCACCGCCCAGACCACCCACAACGAGACCTACGAGTGGTCGCACACCATTGGATCGATCGTCACGGCCATTGCCCAGGCCGGCCTCGCGATCGAGTTCCTGCACGAGTTCGACCACCTCTGCTGGGAAGCCTTCCGCTGGATGGAGCCTGGCGAGGAGCAGGGAACGTGGGTGCTCCCTGGCCACCGCGATGCCATCCCCCTTCAGTACTCGCTCCGCGCCCGCAAGCCCGCCTGACCCGAGCCCGCTATCATCCCCGCCGTGAAAGCCACCGATACCCGCCAGATCGGACGCACCTCCCTCTCCGTCACCTGCCTCGGGCTTGGCGGCGTCTTCCTCGCCCGCGACGCACCCCGCTCCGAGGCCGAGGCGCTCATCGATCGCGCCTACGAGACCGGCGTCCGCTACTTCGATACCGCCCCCATGTACGGCCTCGGCGAGAGCGAGCGTCGCTACAGCGCCCCCCTCGCTCGCCTCGACCGCTCCGACTTCGTGCTCTCCACCAAGGTCGGCCGCCTCCTCCAGGAAGATGTAGGCGGGCAGGAGCCCTGGCACTTCGATTTCTCCCGCGACGGCGTCCTCCGCTCCTTCGAAACCAGCCTCGAACGCCTCGGGCTCGACCGCGTCGACATCCTCCTCGTGCACGACCCCGACGACCACGCCGAGCAGGCCATCCGCGAGGCCTTCCCCGCCATCATCGAGCTGCGCGAGCAGGGGCTCGTGGGCGCGATCGGCGCGGGCATGAACCAGTGGGAGCTCGAGCTGCGCTTCGCCCGCGAACTGCCCCTCGACTGCTTCCTCCTCGCCGGGCGCTACACGCTCCTTGAGCAGGGCGCCCTCGCCGAGTTCCTGCCCTACTGCGAGGCGAACGGCATCAGCGTGATCGCCGGCGGCCCCTACAACAGCGGCATCCTCGCCTCCGACCTCGACGACACCGCCAACTACAACTACCGCACCGCGCCCCCGGAGATGCTCGATCGCGCCCGCGCCATCAAGGCCGTCTGCGACCGGCACGGCGTTCCTCTCAAGGCCGCCGCCCTCCAGTTCATCCTCGCCCACCCCGCCGTCGCCGCCGTCATCCCCGGCGCCGCCTCCGTGGCCGAGGTCGAGGAGAACGCAGGCATGGTCGAGGCCGCCATCCCCACCGCCCTCTGGACCGAGCTGCAGGAAGCCGGCCTCCTCGACCCCGCCGCCCCCGTTCCTGCCTAGCTCCCTGCTACGTCCCCGCCATCGCGCGAACGAGCTGCGTGAGCAGCTCCGGGTAGAGCGACCGTGCCGGCCACGCGAACCCCTCCTCCCCGCCTGCCCCTCCCCTGGCGTCGAGCGCCAGTTCGGGCCCTTCCGCCGCGAACGGCCACGCCACCACCGGCCGCACCCCCGCCTCCGCCAGCCACCCGTCGACAAGCTCCCCCAGGCGCTGCCGCTGCTCCCCCACCGCCCGTCGCGACCCCGCCAGCCCCGCTGCTTCCTCCTCCCCGAACAGCCTCGCGAGGTCGTCCCCGCTCCCCGGCTCTCCCGCCCGCAACGTCCCCGCCACCCGCACCGCCGCCCCCAGCCTCCCCGCCATCGACCGCCACGCCGCCGCCGGCTCCCGGTAGATGCGCAGCGGCACCGTCCACCCCTCCGTCAGCGAGGTGCGCGGGAACAGCTCGTCGTCGCTCTCGCCCGGACGCGGTGCACAGCCGTCGATGACGCCCGGCAACCCCCGCGACCCGCAGATGCCGAGCACCCCCCACCGCCGCACGAACCCCGCGAACGCGGCCAGTGGCGCCTCCTCCAGCTCCAGGAAGGCCTCCAGGCACCCCTCCGGCCGCTCCCCCCTCGCGAAACCGTAGTCGACGTTCCCCGGCGCCCGCACCCGCCAGTACACCCACTCCCCGTCCGCCCCCTCCCGCACCGCCACATCGAGCGGGACCGCCAGCGTCCTCGGGTAGCTCACCCCTGCGTGGCCGCCAGGTGCGCCGCGAACCGCTCGAACGTCTGTCGCACCCCCCACTCCATCCCCGAGGCCAGCGCCCCGTCGCGCGACTCCGTCACCGGGTGCAGCACGATGGCCGTCATCCGCGTCCCCTCGCCCTCCGGCTCGAACGTGGAGGTCACGACCGTCTCGAACTCCGGCATCCCCGCGAAGATCTCCGTGTTCACCATCCGCGAGGGCGCCTCGATCTCCTGGTAGACCCCGTACAGGACCGTCTCCTCCCCCGATTCGTCGCGCGTCCCGTAGCGCCACGCGCCCCCCACGCGGAAGTCCTGCTCGGCCACGGTGAGCGTGTGCCCCTCAGGCCCGTACCAGTTCGCCATGCCCGAGGTGTCGTTCCACGCCTCGAACACCCGCTCCGGCGGCGCGTCGAAGCTGTACGCCATCGCGATCTCGCGCTGTCCGCGCCCTTCGAACAAGAAGTTCCCGTCGTCCGTCATTCTGCTGCTCCCTTCTCGGTTGTGCGCTCCTCGATCTTGTACCAGTCGTCCATGCCGGCGGCCTGCTTGATCGCCTCGTAGCCCGCCGCGATCGCCGCCTCATCCTCGCCGCTCGCGCCCTCCTCGGCGAAGTGCCGGGCCGCCTCCCGCGCCGCCAGCCACCCCGCCACCTGCCCTGTGAACGGGTCGATCACGAGCGGCCACCCCAGCGCCTCCCACTCCGCCCGCGTGCGGCTCCCGAACGAGGCCATGGCCGCCAGCGGCGCGTCGATCGCCGTCAAGGCGTCCTGCCATTGCTCCGGCGTCTCCGGACGCAGCATCACGAGGTCCGCGCCCGCCGCGCGATACGCCCGCCCCCGCGCCACCGCCGCCGCGTACGACTCGTTCCGCACCGCCCCCGTGCGCGCGATGATGAGAAAGTCGGGGTCGCGCCGCGCCGCCACCGCCGCCTCCAGCTTCCCCACCATCGTCTCCAGCGACACCAGGTGCTCGACCCCCTTGTGGTGGTGCGCCCGCTTCGGCGCGACCTGGTCCTCCAGCTCGATCGCCGCCGCCCCCGTCGCCTCGATCTCCGCCACCGTGCGGCTCACGTGAACCGCGTCCCCAAACCCCACGCCCCCATCCACGATGAGCGCGATCGCCGAGCGCGCCGTGATTCGCCGCGCCGTCTCCGCCATCTCCGTCACCGTTAGCAGCGCCTCCGAGACCGCCAGCTGGAAGCCCAGCGCGCCCCCGCTCAGGTAGGCCGCCTCGTACCCGAGCCCCTCCAGCGTGCGCGCCGTCAGCGGGTCCAGGCAGACCGGCGCGAACACGGGCGGGCTGTGCTCCAGCAGCTCACGCAGGCGCCGCCGCCCCTCCACGCCCTACTGCCCCCGGAACTGCGGCCGCCGCTTCTCCATGAACGCCCGCCGCCCCTCGATGTAGTCCTCGCTCGCGAAGCACGCCTCCACCATCGACTCAATCGTGTCGAGGTCGCGCTCCTCCGACTCCTTCTCCGCCTCCACGATCGAGGCTCGCAGCAGGTTCACCGTGAGCGGCGCGTTCTCCGCGATCGCCTCCGCCATCCGCGTCACCGTCGGCTCCAGCTCCTCGACCGGAACCACGCGGTTGATCAGTCCCCAGCGCACGGCGTCCTCGGCGGGGAACCGCCCCCCCGTGAACAGGATCTCGCGTGCCGCGGCCGCCCCCACCGTCTCCACGAGCTTGTGCGTTCCGCCGAAGCCGTACCCCAGCCCCAGCCGCGCCGCCGGAATCCCGAACTGGGAGTCCTCCGCCGCCACGCGGATGTCCGCCTGCAGCGCCGTCAGCAGCCCGCCCCCCATGCAGAACCCGCGGATCATGGCGATCAGCGGCTTCCCCAGCTCGCCGTAGGCGCGGTTTGCCGCCGCCCCGATCTCGTTGAACTTCGCGATCGACTCCGGGTCCGAGCGCCGTTTCTCGAACTCCGAGATGTCGGCCCCCGAGACGAACGCCTTGTCGCCCGTGCCCGCCATCACCACCACCCGCACATCCGGGTCGTCCCGGAAGTCGTGCAGGATGACCGGGATCGCCTCCTGCATCTCGAGGGCGAGGGCGTTTCGCCGTGCCGGATTGTTGAAGAACATCCAGCCGACGCCGCCCTCCTTGCGGGCGATCATCTTGTCAGTCTTCAGTTCCATGCCGTTCTCCCATGTCGCAGTGCGCGTCTAGACGACGCCGTTGTCGCGAAGCCCGCGGATGGCGTCGTCGTCCATCCCCAGGTCGCGCAGGATCTCATCGGTGTGTTCCCCCAGCTCCGGTGTGGGCCGGTGGCCGGGTGGCTGGGGCGTGCGCGCGAGGTTGATCGCCTGCCCCACCACGTGAATGTCGCCCAGCAGCGGGTGCGCCAGCGGCCGCGCGATCCCCAGCGCCTCGACCTGCGGGTCCGCAAACGTAGCGTCGATCGTGTTGATGGGGCCGCAGGGCACGCCCGCCTCGTTCAGCACGGCGATCCACTCGGCGCTCGTGCGCGAGGGCGTCACCTCCGCGATGCGTGCGTTCAGCGCCACGCGGTTCTTCGACCGCAGCGTGTTGTTCGCGTAGTCCGGGTCGTCGAGCAACGCCTCCAGACCGAGGGTGTGGCAGAGCCGTTGCCAGAGCACGCCCCCCGAGGCCGCGATGTTGATGTGTCCGTCGGCCGTGGGGAAGACGCCCGTGGGGATGCTGGTTGGGTGGTCGTTTCCCGCCTGCGGCGCCACCTCCCCCGCGATCAGCCAGCGCGCCGCCTGGAAGTCGAGCATCTGGATCTGCGCTTCCAGCAAGGAGGTGTGCACCCACTGCCCCTCGCCCGAGCGCTCCCGCTCGAACAGCGCCAGCAGGATGCCCTGCGCCAGCAGCATCCCCGCCGTCAGGTCCGCGATCGGGATGCCCACCCGCACCGGCCCCTGCCCCGGCAACCCTGTAATCGACATAAGCCCGCCGAGGCCTTGTGCGATCTGGTCAACCCCGGGCCGGTCGCGGTAGGGACCCTCCTGCCCGAACCCGCTGATGCTTCCGTACACGATGCGCGGGTTCACCTCGCGCACGACGTCGTAGTCGATGCCCAGCCGGTGCTTCACCCCCGGCCGGTAGTTCTCGACGATCACGTCCGCGTCCTTCGCCAGTCGCAGGAAGATGTCGCGCCCCGCCTCCGCCTTCAGGTTCAGCGTGAGGCTGCGCTTGTTGCGATGCAGGTTCTGGAAGTCGAAGTCGTGCCGGTCTCCCGTGATCCCGTCGCTGCCGCCCGGCGCCGGCGGCATCTCGATCTTGATGACCTCCGCGCCCCAGTCCGCGAGCTGTCGCGCGCACGTCGGACCCGCCCTCGCCCGCGTCAGGTCGAGCGCGTGGATCCCTTCCAGCGGCAGTCTCGATGCGCTCACGGTTCCTCCCGCGCCGATCCTACGCGGGCGCGGCCTCGTTGTGCCCCTGCTGGACACCACGCCCGCGATCCCGTCTGCTTGCCCCACCAACCCGAAGGAGCCACCTCCATGCGCCTCCCCACCCTCGACGAGCAAAGCCTGAGCCCCGAGCAGGCCGCCATGGCCGATGCCATCCGCAGCGGCCCCCGTGGACCCAACGCCGGCGTCACCGGCGGACCGTTCGGCGCCTGGCTGCACAGCCCCGGCTTCGGCACCCACGCCCAGGAGCTCGGCGCCTACTGCCGGTTCGGCGCCTCCCTCCCCCGCGATGTCTCCGAGTTCGCCATTATCCTCACGGCGAAGCGCTGGCGCGCCCAGTTCGAGTTCTGGGCGCACGCCCGCCTCGCTATCCAGGAGGGTATCCCCGAGGCCGTCGTCGAGGCCGTCCGCACGGGCGCGCCCCTCGACCTCGACCGCCCCGACCTCGCCGTCGTCCACCGCCTCGTGACCGAGTACTTCGAAACCACCCGCGTCTCCGAGGACACCTACCGCCAGGCCGTCGAGGCCTTTGGCGAAGCGGGCATCGTCGACCTCGTCGGGACCGTCGGCTACTACGGGCTCGTCTCCGCCACCCTCAACGTCTTCGAGGTCCAGCTCCCCGACGGCGTGGAGGAACCGCTGCCGTAACCGTCCCTACAGCCGGTCGAGGGCTTCGCGCGCGCCGTGCAGCGCCGCGAGGTGCCCGGCCGTGTCCAGCCCCACCCCGAGGGTGCGCAGGCAGAGGTGCGTGACGCCCGTCTCGCGCCACGCCTCGACCTCCGCCAGCCACTCCGACTCCGGCTTGCCCACGATCTGCACGGCGCTCTCCGAGCCGATCCCCTCCGGGTCCCGCCCTGCCGCCTCCGCCTCCGCCGAGACGGCCTCGCGCACGGCCCCGTAGGCATCCGGCGCCATCAGCGCGAACCACCCGTCCGCCATCCCCCCGATGCGCCTGAGCACCGAAGCCCCCGGCTCCCGCGCCCCCCCGATCCAGATCGGGATGGGCTGCTGCACCGGCAGCGGGTTGATGCGCTCCCCCTCCAGCCGGTCCCACCGCCCCTCGAAGTGCACGGCTTCCTCCGTCCACAGCCGCCGCAGGATCGCGATCTGCTCGTCGCAGCGACGCCCGCGCGTGTGGAAGTCCTGCCCGAAGGCGGCGTAGTCCTCCGCCCGCGCCCCCACGCCTACCCCGAACCGCAGCCGCCCCCCGCTCAGCCGGTCGATCTCCGCCGCCTGCTTCGCCACCACCACCGTCTGCCGCGTTGGAAGCACGATCACCGACGGCACCAGCTCGATCGTCTCCGTGTGCGCCGCCACCCAGGCCAGCAGCGTCAACGGCTCGTGCACGTGGTCGACCCCCACCGCCGCCACCCGGTCGGGCACGCGCAGGTGCGTGAACCCGAGCTCCTCCGCCTCCCGCGCGAACCGCGCCATTCCCTCGTGGTCGTCCTGCAGGTCCCGTACGGGTATGGAGATTCCGATCCTCATGCTGTCCCTCCTCTGGGCTCTTCTGGCGATCCGATGGCGACGCGTCCCCCCTTCGCGGCGAGAACGGCCATGACCCTACAGATCAAACTCGATTTCCAGATGCTGGAGGCCGCGCACGCCGCCCCGCCCCGGCGGCGGGAAGGCGATCCCCTCGTTGGGAACGTCTGCCAGGCGCGGGTTCTTCAACCGCTCCAGCAGGATGCGCGACGACACCACCGACTCCTGCCGCGCCAGCGCGTACCCCATGCAGAAGTGCGTCTCCTGCCCGAACCCGAGGTGGCTCGCCACGCCGTCCTGCCAGTACCCCGTCCGCAGTTCCTTCCCGAAGTACAGGTCGTCCCGGAAGATGTTGAACGTGTCCGGGTCCTTGAAGATGCGCTCGTCGCGGTTCCCCGACCCCAGCCCCAACCACGCTGTCGCCCCCACCGGCAGCACCCGCCCGTGGATCTCCACCTCCACCTTCGCCCGCCGCCGCTGCCAGTGGTTCGACCCGTCGAACCGCAGCATCTCCGTAAACACGCGGTCCATCAGCTCCGGGTCGTCGCGCACCGCTTCGTACTGCTCGTAGTTGCGAAGGAGGTTCCACCACATCGCGTCAATCGCCTTGTGCGTCGTGTCGCCCCCGCCCACGAGCAGCAGCGCCACGTACCCCCGCATCTGGTCGCGGGTCATCTTCGCGCCGTCCTTCTCCGCATGGCAGAACACCGACAGCAGATCGTCGCGCGGCTCCGCGATGCGCTCGTCGAACATGGGGTCGAGGTAGGCGAACAGCTCGTCGCGCGCCGCCACCCCGCGGCGGAAGTGCGCGCGTCCGTACCCGTTCCCCGCGAAGAGCCGGTCGTAGACCGCCTCGAAGTACTCGTTGTCCTCCTCGGGAAGCCCCAGCATCCCCGCGATCACCCGGATCGGGAAGCGCTCGCTGAACTGCGACACCAGCTCCACCACCCCCCGCGAAGCCCGCCCCGCCTTCTGGTCCTCCCGCGCCTTCTCCATGAAGTCGTCGATGATCTTCGTCGCCACCCGCTCGATCAGCGGCACCCGCTTCTCCAGCCGCTTCCCCACGAACTCGCCCGCCACGATCCCCCGCAGCCAGATGTAGTCCTGCCCCTCCCCCAGGTCGTTCAGGGTGAACCCCATCGTCGAGTCCGACCCGAACTTGTGCTTCCCGTGCGGGTCGTAGGTCGCCCGCGTGAAGCGCGCGTTGTCCTTGTAGATCGCCCAGATGTCCTCGTACCGCGAGATGATCCAGCGGTTCTGGAACTTGTCCTGGTAGGCCGGCTCGTACTCCCGCAGCCGCTTGTAGATGGGGAACGGGTTAATCCGGAACTCGTCCGTGACGAACTCCTGCGGCTCGATCAGGCTTGGGTCGGCTGTTAGCTGTTGGCTGTTGGCCATTGGGGGCTCCGGGCCGTTGGCTCTGTGCCCGCATCGTACTCCAGCCAGGAACCCCCTTGGGGGTGATGGGGGACCGATCGCCGCACACGAAAAAGCGCTCCACCCGAGAGTGGAGCGCTTTCCGCTGGAGGTAGTTTCCCGGAGCCGACGGTCCTCGGTTGCCCTTGGCCCGCCTTCCCGTCCGGCTCCCCCGAGGGGGCTCCTTCCGGTCTCCGCTCACCCCGCCTCCAACACAAACGAGGTTACTCCCGCGAAATTTCGCCTGTCCACCCCTCGCGCATCATCCTTAACGATCCGTTTATCCACGACTAAACGTTATAACCACGCTCTCTCCCGGCTGCCAGATCCCCCGATCCCGCAGTCAACCGCCGCACCACCGGCGACAACCCGCACATCCCAGCCACAACAAAGAGCGCCCCACCTGCGTGATGGGACGCTCTCGTCGGGTCAGCCTCCCTGCCACCAACAGCCAGCAGCCAGGAGCCAACAGCCGCGCGCCAACGGCGCGCCTACGCTCGCTTCACCTCCGCGTACTGCACCGGGATCTCGTCGCCGAGCCAGGACTTGCCCATGACCCCGTAGTGGCGCCAGCTGACGCCGCCGTGCGCTGCCGCCTGGTGCGAGTCGCGCAGCTTCCGCTCCAGCGGATGCTCCATGCGCGCCGCGGTGGTGCCACCCAGATTGTGAATCCGGTCGACGACCAGGCGGGAGGACTGCGCGGCATGCGTCGAGGCGAGCAGTCCCAGGCGCAGGAGCGGCCACTCCGGCACCGAGCGGCCCCCGTCAAGCGGCCCCAGGTTCGCCTCGATCTCCTCCTGCGTCTCCATCACGAACGCCCGTGCCGCCCGCAGAGTCGCCTCGCACTCGGCCACTCCGATGTACGCCTCCGGCTGGTCCTTCAGCGTCGAGCCCGACATCCATGGCGTCTTCACCATCGCCAGGTCGACCAGCGCATCGATCGCGCCCCGCGCGATCCCCAGCGCCACGGCCGCCTTGTTGTAGGGAACCTGCGAGGGATTCCGGTGGGTCGGGTTCTCCCAGTACGGCGTCGAGTCCAGCGCGTTCTGGGGAAGCATGTGCTTCGGGGGCACGTACTGGTTCACGATGCGCACGTCGTGGCTGCCGGAGCCGCGCAAGCCCGCCATGTTCCAGGTGTCGACGGGTACGAACTCGCCCTTGGGCACCATGAACGATGCGTCCGCCATCTCCCCCGTGTCCTCGTCCACGATCTCCGCAGCCGGGTTCAGCACCAGGTTCCAGGTCGCGTTGAAGCAACCGCTGGCGAAGGCGCCCTGGTAGGTCGTCCGCCAGCCGTCGCCCTCGCGCTTCGCCGTCCGGCCGGGGAACTCGCCGTTCGGCGTGCCCAGACCCGAGCAGACCAGGAAGTACCAGTCGTCGCAGATCTCGTGCGCGAAGTCCGGCTGCATCTGCCGCAGCACGAGCGCGTTGATCTCCGAGTTGATCTGCACGCACCAGCCGATCGAGCCGTCGATCGCGCAGGCTGCCTCGATCGTCTCGATCTGGCCCCGCGCCAGCATGTCCTCGCCCCCGAGCTCCACGGGCATCGTGTGCCGGTAGAGGCCGGTATCGGCCATCAGCTTCGAGACCCAGTCGGGCAGGCGCCGCAGCTGCTGCGCCTCGTCCCCGCCGGCCGCCAGCTCTTCCTTGATGTTCGCGATGCGCTCGAGCATCGGCGTCTTTTGCAGCTCAGTGCTCTTGTCAATGATTTCCTGTGATACCACGGTCAAAACTCTCCCCGTAAGATTCGCGCACGCGATACTACCGAATCCAGCTAGCGCCCAACACCCAGGAGGAACCCGTGTCCGATGTGAAGCCCGTTCCCGACGGCTACACCGCCATTACCCCCTACCTCGTCGCCGAGGACGGTCCCGGCCTCCTCGGTTTCCTCGTCGATGCCTTCGGCGCCGTCGAACGCATGCGCATCCCCATGCCCGACGGCTCCCTCGCGCACGCCGAGGTCGAGATCGACGGAGCCGCCGTCATGCTCGGCTCGGCCGCCGGTCCCGACTTCCCTCCCCTTGCGGCCCAGGTCCACCTCTACGTGGAAGACGTCGACGCCGTCTACGCCCGGGCCGTGAGCGCTGGCGCCACGCCCGTGGCCGAGCCCGAAGACCAGTTCTACGGCGACCGCATCGCCCGCGTCCTCGACCCCGCCGGCAACCACTGGTCCATCGCCACCCACATTGCCGAGGTCACTCCCGAGGAGATGGCGCAGGCCATGGAGCAGATGGGCGAAGGCTAGCTGCTAGGGGCTGGCGGCTGGCAAGCCTTAATCCGCCAGCCGCACCTTGAAGGCCGCAGGGTCCATGTCGGCAGCCTTGATGTTGGCTTCGGCGCGCTTCACTTCATTTGCCGCGTTCTGATGGTAGTCGGGGTCTTTTGCGTCGGCTGAGGCAAGGTGTCCGCTTTCCACGAGCCAGTGAATTAGGCTCCGCCGCAGCCCATGCCAGTTCTTCACTTGTATCCGTTCTCCGCTGGGGCAAAGAACCTCAATTGGCTTTGGGGCACCCTGCGGCGGCCGCTGTCCGGCGAGGGGCACCCAACCTGCCTCGGCTGTTGAGTGAGGTGAGTCCGGCGGCTTCGGTAGGGCCACCTTCGACTCTGCGCCGACGACCGGCACATGCGCCACGCGCACCGTCCCCGTCGCCACACTCGGCCGCCACAGTGCCAGTGCTTTGAGGCAGACCTCTGCTGGGGGTTGGCCCAGGAGGTCAAATTCGGTGATCAACTTGTCGTTGACTGCCACCTGCCGAAACGTCTCGTAAATGGCCCAGCGCCTTCCATCGGTAACGCAGAAGTATGGTGTGCCCTGTTCGACGCAGTAGGCGATGCTCTGGGACAGTCCGTCCTGTAAGGGACGGTTGAGCCGCTTGGCCTCCACCATGACAGCAGGCTTTCCGTCACTACCGAATAACGCGTAGTCGGCGCGGCCGCCCGAGGCGGAATATTCCGGAATTACCTGCGAAAGATCGTCCGTACGCCACCCGAGCGCTCGAAGCAGCGGGTCGATAAGTGCGTAGCGCGTCTGCGTTTCGTTGCCGCCAAGGGCGGTCCCGTGCTCCTGAATCCGCCTCCGCAGCGTTTCTACAGTCTCAAGTAGTTCGTCCAGCGGCATGAGGCCGCACTATACCGCCGCACTTGTCCCCCAAGAGCCACCGAGCACCGCCACCGGCCACCGACCACCGACCACCGGCCACCGACCACCGGCCACCGACCACCGGCCACCGACCACCGACCACCGGCCACCGACCACCCCCGTATACTCGCCGCGCACGACACCAAACCCCCCCGGGGCCCCCATGCCCCCCCTACGCGTCGGCCTCATCGGCAGCGGCGGAATCGCCCGCGCCCACATGCCCGCCTTCCTCGAACACCGCGACGAGGTCGAGCTCGTTGCCGTCTGCGACATCCGCGAGGAGGCCGCCGCTGCCTACGCCGCCGATGCCGGCGTCGACCCCGGCTCCGTCTACACGAACCCCACCGACCTCCTCGCCCGCGACGACATTGAGGCGGTCGACATCGCCACCATCCACGACCAGCACCACAGCAACGCCATCGAGTCCGCGAAGGCCGGCAAGCACGTCCTCCTCGAGAAGCCCATGGCCTGCTCCGTCCAGGAAGCGCGCGACATCGTCAACGCCTGCGACGACGCCGGCGTCACCTTCATGGTCGCGCAGATGCTGCGCTACCTCCCCCACTACCAGAACGTGAAGAAGATCATCGACTCCGGCGAGCTCGGCGATATCTGGGCCTGCCGCGCCGATAGCTGGTTCGGCGCCGCCCTCCCCGCCAGCCTCACCAGCACCACCCGCAGCGACTGGTGGGGCTTCGACGGCAAGCGTAACGGCGGCGGCAGCGTCATGATGGTCAGCACCCACCAGGTCGACCTGCTCCGCTACTTCGTCGGGAACGTCGTTCGCATCACCGCCAAGACCTGGGGCGACCACCCCCTCATGAAGAACGGCGCCGAGGACCGCGCCGTCGCCACCTTCGAGTACGACACCGGCGCCATGGGCACGCTCCTCTCCAGCTACAGCGCCCGCACCCCCTGGATGTACCAGTCCCTCATCATCGGCACGAAGGGCACCATCTACACCACGCCCGATCTCGAGGGGAACGTCGTCGACCAGCACCATGCCCCCGCGGCCATCGCCTCCGAGGCCCGCGAGACGCAGCCCGGCCACAACGGCTTCGACGCCTTCACCGAAGTCGGCCCCGACATGGAGGGGCTCGTGGGTGAAAATCCCTTCACCAACGAGATCGTCCACTTCGCCCGCTGCATCCGCGATGGCAAGGAACCCATCAGCAGCGGCCGCGACAACCTCAACACCATGGAAGCCGTCCATGGCATCTACGCGGCTGCCGGGGCCGGCCATACGATTGAGGTCGCCGACCTGTAGCGCCGGAGGCCCCTGGCCCGCGGCAAGCCCTACTGCGACTCCTCGCCTTCCTCGAAGCGCCGGTGCGTGTCCTCGATCGCCACATCGAGGTCGTCCCACAGCCGCTCCACCATCGAGCGCAGCCGCATGTTCTGGTACGCCCCCCAGACGGTCATCGCCGGCGGCACGACGAGGATGGAGACGATCAGCGCGTACGCGATCGTGATCGCCGCCGTGATGCCGAACTGCGCGAACGACGCCAGCGGCGAGAACGTCAGCACCGCGAACCCGAGGGCCGTCGTCAGCGCCGAGCCGAGCAGCGCCGACCCTGTTGTCGCCAGCGTTGCGATCGCCGCCTTCTCCGGGTTCCGCAGCTTGGAGAACTCTTCCCGGTAGCGGTGGATCACGTGGATTGTGTAGTCCACGCCGATGCCGATCGAGAGCGCCGTGATGATTGACGTAACGATCGTGTAGGGGATGCCCAGCAGCGCCATCGTGCCCAGCACCCAGATCAGCACCAGCACGATCGGCGCGACCGCGATGAACGCCAGCGCCGGCTGCCGCAGCGTGATCCAGAAGAAGATGATCAGGATCCCGAGCGCCGCTGCGATCGTCGTCGCGATCGCCTCCGTCTGCCGGTCCCTGATCTCGTCCGCCACCGCGAGCGTGATGATGTCCTGGGAGGTGGCCGTGATGTCGTCGTCGCCGCCGTACCAGAGCCCGCGGATGTCGTCGTTCATCCCTCTGGTCTCGTGCGGGTCGCCCGAGTAGGCCCGGAACTGGATCAGCGCCGTATCGGGCCCGTCCGGGTTGTTCACGAGCACGTGCCGTAGCCCCACGGGATCCCGCTCGCCGAGGGCGTCGAGGAAGTGCTGGATCCGCGCCGGGTCGAGGTGAAGCCCCTCTGTCGCCTCGTGGAACAGCCGCTCGAGCTCCTGGTCGTAGCGTTCGTCGCCCGGACCGTCGTTCGTGATCCAGTCATCCGTGAGCACCGCCAGGGACGCTTCCACGCGTCCCTCCGCTGCTCGCGGCCGGGTCCCCTCTTCCTTGAACGCCTCCGTGAAATCGAAGAGGTTCTGGATCGTGCGCGTGTCCGTGATTTCGCTCTGCACGAGCACGCTCACGACCTCCGTCGAGCCGCCCACGGCCTCGTCCAGCGTCTCCAGGTCCTCCAGCGCGTGCCCGTCGCGGGGGAGGATGTCGCGCACGCTGAAGTTCGTCGTGAGATCTGTGGTCGCGAACCCCAGCCCGATCGACACCAGCGCGACGAAACCGATGTAGGGCGCGGGGCGCCGCGCGATTGAGGCTCCCAGCCGTTCCGCCAGCCGGTCGATGCCGGGGAGCGCATTGGCGATGGGGCGGACGGGTGGCAGCGTCCCCCGCGCTTCCCGCCGCCGGTCGATGATCGTGCGCACCGCCGGCAGGAGCGTCAGCATCACGATCAGGCTGAGCCCCACCCCCATCCCGGCCACCACCCCGAAGTCCCCGATCGCCCCGATGGGCGAGATCAGGTTCGTCAGGAAGCTCACGATCGTCGTGGCCGCGGCGAGCGTCAGCGGAATGACCACGTTGCGCAGCCCGATCCGGACCGCCCCCGCCACGGGCTCGCCTGCGACACGCTGCTCGCGGTAATGCGCCACCGCCTGGATTGAGTAGTCCACCGTCAGGCTGATCAGGATGAGCGGCACCATCGACGTGAGTGCGTTCGGTGGACCGATCGCCCCGAACCCGTCCGGTCCCAGCCAGCCCTCCGCCCCCAGCGTCCAGATGACCGCCAGGATCAGCCCCGCCACCGTCAGCAGCAGGTCCGAGAGCGTGCGCATGAAGAGGAGCGTGAGCAGCGCCACGACGAGCAGCGCGAGACCCATGACCGGCAGCATCCTCGATCCGGTCGCCTCCCGGACCTCCTCCTCGATTACCGGCACCGAGAGGCTTCGTACCCGCAGCGTGCCCTCGTCCGCCGCCGCCAGTTCGTCGATGCGCAGCTGCGCGTCGTCGCTGGCCTCGTCGTCCGTCTCGAGCACCCGCACCAGCGCGACCCCGACGGCTGTCCCGTCCGCGTCGGTGCCGACGAGCGTGTCGAGCGTTGCGCCCAGCTGCGCCGCTTCGGGCGCCGTGCGCAGGTACTCGACCGTTGCGTCGATCTGCGCCTGCGGGATCGAGGCGAAGTCGTCCGTTTCGAGCAGGAAGGCGAGCACCTGCGTGGGCGCGATGATGGGATTGGTTGGTGGGAGCAGTTCTCCGACGCCCGGCTCGGCCGCGATCCGTCCGAGCAGGCCGTGCATCTGCGCGAGCCCCTCGGGCGTCAGCAACTCCCCGCGGAAAACGAGGGTGACCATGTTCACGTCGGCGGATTCGCCGAAGAGCTCGTCAATCTGCTCCATCGCCCGCGCGACGTCGCTGTCTCCGGGCAGGAAGGTCTCGTTCTCGGCCTGCTCCGTCCGCTGCCCGATCCCGGCCGCCAGCACCACCGTGACGATCACGAGGACCGCAAGCGTGATCCATGGCCGGGCCGTTACCCCCCGGCTGAACCAGTCCAGCACGATGCCCATCGACGGTCATTCTCGCACGCCTGATCCGCGCGGCAACTACGCTTGTGTGCGACCGCTTACGGTTCTTCCCCGAGCTGCGTACGCGTTCAAGCGACGCGTCGATCTGCGCCGGCCCCTCGGGCGTGAGTGCCTCCCCGCGGAAGATCAGGGTCGCAGAGCCTGCCCCTGCCTTCGCCCGGGGCGCCAGCCACCCGGTGACAGGCCTCCGCTACCCCCAGTGACCGGCCATCGGCGGGCTGTTCCAGACCTCCGCGATGCGCCCCTCCGCCACCCGGAACACCTCGATCCCGCAGATGCGTAGCTCGTCCCCCACCACCTCCGCCGCCACGCCCGACTCCGCCAGCTCCGTACCCGTCGGCCCGGTCATGTTCCAGACCCACGTCACGTCCCGCCCGTCCCCCGCCAGCAGCAGCGTCTCGAAGTGCAGGCTGCGCCCGCCCGCCGCCGTTCCTGCCGCCCGCTCGCTCGTCACCCGGTGGAGCTGATCGGCGTGGCTCATCACTCGCGACCGGCCAGCGTCGTGGCGAACGTAGGGATCGGCGCAGAGCTCGACTACCGCCGAGCCGTCCCCGCGGTTCCAGACCCGCTCGATGTACTCGGCGACGATCTCCCGTGCTTCGCGTGTTGTCATGGGGGAAGTGTCTCACACGACAGGCGAGGCCCCGACCTCCTCCCAAACCAGTAAGATCGCGCGGCTACTCGCCCACAGGAGGCCACAGTGGTCCGGCAAGAGATTCTCGACCGTCAGGAAGCGCTCCACGACACCCCCATCCTCGACCGTCTCGCCAACATGCGGGAAGCCCTCGTGCAGGCCGGCGACGAAGCCCAGGAGCTTCGTCACATGCCCGCGTGGGCCGTGAAGGAGATGGTCGATGCGGGCATCTACCGCATGGTCGTCCCCGCCGAGCTCGGCGGCGAGGATCTCCTCGCTCGTGACCAGATCGAGGTTATCGCGGCCGCCTCCGCCATCGACGGCTCGGTCGGCTGGTGCGTCCAGATCAACTCCGAGATCAACGCCCTCGTCCTCCGCCAGATGTCACGCGAGTTCGCCCATGAAATCTGCGACGACTGGCACTACCTCGTCTGCTCCGGGCTCGGTACGCCCAACGGCCCCTTCCCCGGCCGCGAGGCCCAGCGCGAGGGTGAAGGCTGGCGCGTGACCTACCAGGGCGCCTTCGCCAGCGGCTGCCATAGCGCCACCTGGAACCTCATCCTCACCGGCGAGACCAAGGATCCAACCACCGGCGAGAACGTCGATGCCGCCTTCATGGTCCCCAAGGGCGAGTTCGAGATCGTCGACACCTGGGACATGGCCGGCCTGCGCGGCTCCGGCAGCCACGACGTTCGCATCGTCGGCTACGTGCCCCCCGAGCATGTCCTCCCCCAGGCCGCCCTCGCCCCCACCCGCACCTGGGAGAACCCCACCTACCGCAACCCCAACCAGGTGCCCTACAACAAGGGCGCCGTCGCCCTCGGGATCGCCCGTGGCGCCCTCGACGAGTTCACCACGCTCGCCGTCACCAAGACACCGTGGGGTTCCGGGTCGCTCCTCAAGGATCTGCCCGAAGCGCCCGTCCGCCTCGGCGAGATGGAGGCCACCTGGGCCGCTGCCCGCGCCTTCCTCATGGAGACGCAGGAAGACATCGAAGCCGACCTCGGCCCGCTGGATGGCGGCAAGGAGCACCCCGACTGGCCCCTCGCCCGCCGTGGACTCCTCGCTTCCACCCACGCCGCCCAGGCCTGCCGCCACGTTGTCGATGTCATCCACAACACCGCCGGCACGACCGCCAGCCGCATGAGCCACCCCCTCGAGCGCAAGCTCCGCGACGCGCACCAGGCGGCGGCCCACGGCGGCGTTAGCTGGCGGCACTACGGCAACATGGGCCGCTCCTACCTCGGCGAGGATCCCCCGCCCCAGTACGCCACCCCCACCCGCGCGTAAGGGGACTCGCGCCGCTGGCCGCGCACGGCCCCGTCCGACCCCTCTAGAATCCCCCCACCTAGCCGTGGGGGGATTCGTCGTGGTCCGACCGGAGATTATCGAGCGCCAGAACGCCATCAAGCAGACGCCCATGCTGGAGCGCATCGCCAACATGCGGGAGATGCTTCTGCAGGCCGGCGACGAGGCGCAGGAGATCCGCCACCTCCCCGCGTGGGCCTCGAACGAGATGGCCGATGCCGGCCTCTACCGCTTCGTCCTCCCCCTCGAGCTCGGCGGCGAGAACGTCACCGCCCGCGCCCAGATCGAGAACGTCGAGGCCGCCTCCGCCATCGACGGCTCCGTTGGCTGGTGCGTCCACATTAACTCCGAGATCAACGGCCTCGTCATCCGCCGCATGGACCCGAAGCTCGCGCACGAGATCTGCGACGACTGGTACGTCCTCGTCTGCTCCGGCCTCGGACCCCCCAACGGCCCCAACCCCGGCCGCAAGGCTCGCCGCGATGGCGACGGCTGGCGCCTCAACTACCAGGGCTCCTTCGCCAGCGGCAGTCCCAACGCCACCTGGAACTTCGTCATGGCCTCGCAGATGACCGACGAAGACACGGGTAAGCCCCCCGAGCGGTCCTTCATGGTGCCCCGCGGCGAATTCGAGGTTGTCGACACCTGGGACACCGCCGGGATGCGGGGCTCCGGTAGCCACGACGTGCGCATGACCGACTGCTACGTCCCCCCCGAGCACACCCTGCCCGAGGTCGCCCTCGGCTCCAGCGAAATCTGGGAGAACCCTACCTACCGCAACCCCACCCACGCCACCTACAACAAGGCCGCCGTCGCACTCGGCGTGGGCCGCGGCGCCATCGACTCGTTCATCGAGCTGGCGAAGGTGAAGACCCCCTGGGGCTCGGGCTCGATGCTCAAGGAGCAGCCGCAGGCCCAGTACCGCATCGGCGAAGCCGAGGCCACGCTGCAGGCCGCCCGCGCCTTCGTCATGGAGACGCAGGAAGCCCTCGAGGAGCACCTCGGCCCCCTCCCCTCACAGGGCGGCCGCCTCACCCCCGACTGGGAGCACGCCTGGCCCGCCACGCTCGCCTGCGCCCACGCCGCCCAGTCCATCCGCCAGATCGTCGGCCTCATCAACAACACCGCCGGCACCACCGGCAGCCGCATGGACAGCCCCCTCGAGCGCAAGCTCCGCGACGCTCACCAGTCCGCCACCCACGCCCTCATCTCGTACCGCCACTACGAGAACATCGGCAAGACCTTCGTCGGCCACGACCCACCCCCCAACTACCGCCAGCCCGAAAGGGCGTAGCGGGCTGTTGGCCGTTGGCTCCTGGCTGTTGGTAGGAAGCTCAGCCCCGCCTACTCGATCCGCGCGCCCTTTTCGAGATTGTGACGCGCACAGAGGATGCGAACGTTTTCGGTAGTGGAACTGCCACCCGCTGAGAATGGGAGGTCGTGGTCGTAGTGCAGGTCGTCGCTGGCGCCACAGAGCACGCACTTCCCCCCATCCCGAAGCCAGACTGCCTTCTTCACGCCCGATGGAATCACCCGCGTGGGCTCCTTTCGTGAAGGTGTCGAGGGCGCTTCGGCATCGACACCCTTGAGCCGGAACTTGAAGACCCGCCGCCCGTCGAGGACTTCCGCCCACGCATCCGTGAGACTGAAGGCGCCGTTGTAGACCCAGAGCCCCTTCAGGAGCTTCTCGTAGACGCGGACCAGTTCCGGAGGGTCCGAGCCTGCCGCCTCAAAGAAGAGCCCGTTCTGTGTCAACCGCCCGCGTGGCGTCCTGAGTGCTTGGTCGGCGGAGTCGGGATCGGGCGCCTGTGGTCGGGGGACGTTGTGACCCTGATAGACGATGACAGTCCCTTCCTCCTCCACCCTGTCCGTGTAGGGTGCTCCCGCCTGCTGGCTCATCAGGATGACGCTATGGGTGGGCCGCAGCCGAAAATTCATGCCACGCTGGAGGCTGGTGCCTCCTTCTTCCTGGCACATCGCGAAGTAGGTAATGACCGTATCTGGCTCGAAGGGCACAGGTGGCTCCGTCTATCCGCTATAACCATCGCCAGGATGCCAGGCGGAGCCGCTAGGCGCGCCCTCGGCTTTGTAGTGATCCTGAGCGCTCACCATGTGGGAACCCGGAACACTTGTAGGCCCGCCAGCTTCTTGCCAGGATGCAGGCACGCGCACTGCGTGTGCCACCGGAGTGCCGATGCCCGCGACTTACGGGCGCGACTGGGCGACCGCCCTTGATGGATTCGAAGACGCTGCTCTCTGCGTCCTCCCCGGCGTTCCCGATCCTCCCGAGCCGTTTCTCTTCAGCGTTGAAGCGCTTCACGCCGTGCTCGTTGCCGCCGTGCTCCACCCTGAGTGGGCAGCGGCGTGGTATCGAGACTTGGCGATTGAGGAGGAGGCGTCGTGGGGCGACTACGAGTGCGAAGACCTGGCCGTGGACCTTGTTAAGGCAGCGCCGGAATCCGGTTTGGCGTCTATCGCCAGCTTGCCCGCAGGAAGCCGTAGCGGCAGCGACCCTTGCGAGGTGTTCCGTGCCGCGGCCGAGAGGGCCTTGCCTATCGCCGGAGGTGGGTGCGAACCGGGCGCCTACTTCAGCAAGGCGCTTCACGCTGTGCTGATAGCCGCGGTTCGGCGCCCGCAGTGGGCGAGGGCGTGGTTCGAGGCGTTGTTCGCGACTGAGGTGCTGGATTCGGAGACTCACCAGTGGGCTGCCGAATTCGTCGAAACCTCGCGAATCAGTCGTCACGATGGTTAAGGCTGCCGCCCGTCACCTCCCGCCACGACCCACCCCCCAACTACCGCCAGCCCGAAAGGGCGTAGTGGGGCCTACTCCCCCAGCGGCACCGCCAGCCCCTCCACTACCTCCACCCCCGGCAGACGCCGCAGGGCGTCCGGGGTGACCGCGATCTTGGAGCTGCGCACGCCGCTCCCCAGGATGACCCGGTCCAGCTCGAACACCGCCGCGTCGATGTAGATGGGCAGGCCCTCGGGGAGGGCGAACGCCGTCACCCCGCCGATGGCCATGCCCGTGTGCGCCACCGTGTCCTCCGCCGAGGCGAACGACGCCTTGCGCACGCCCATCAGCTTGCGCACCCGGCGGTTCACGTCGAGCCGCGTGTCCGCCCGCACCACGCACGCCGCGAACTGCCGCGGCTCGCTGCGCGACGCGATCAGGATCGTGTTCCCGCACTCCGGCACGGGATAGCCGTACTCGCGGCAGAAGTCGGCCGTGTCCCCGTGCGCCGGGTCGATCTCGATGCGCTCGTACTCGATGCCCAGCGACTCCAGCGCCGCCAGTACGGCCTGCTCGATGTCCGCTATCGCCTCACCCTCCCAGCGCGCGGCCCAGCCCCGCCAGCTCGTCCGCCGCCCAGCGCCGCGAGAGCACCGATGTCGGCACCGCCCCGTTCGACCCGTGGTACGCCCCCGGGTAGATGTGCAGCTCGACGGGCACGCCTGCGTCCGCCATCGCGCGCGCGTAGGCCACGTCCTCGTCGACGAACAGGTCGAGGTCGCCCACGTTGATGTAGGCCGGCGGCAGGCCCGCGAGGTCCGTCGCCCGCGCCGGCGCTGCGTAGGGCGACACGTCGTCGCCCCCCGCGTTCCCCGCGAGGTACGCGTTCCAGCCCGCGTCGTTCGCCTCGCGGTTCCAGGTGCGCCCGTCGGTCACGGCGTGGCTGCTTCGTGTCTCGTTGCGGTCGTCGAGCATCGGGTAGACCAGTAGCTGGTAGCACAGCGGTATCTCGCCACGGTCGCGCGCCGCCAGCGCGACGCCGGCCGCCAGCCCACCGCCCGCGCTCGCCCCGCCAACCGCGATGCGCTCCGGGTCGAGCCCGAACTCCTCACGCGAGCGCCACAGCCAGGCAAGTCCCGCGTAGCAATCCTCCAGCGGCGCCGGGAACGGATGCTCCGGCGCCAGCCGGTACTCGACCGACGCCACCAGCACGTTCAGCTTGTCCGCGATGTTGGCGCAGTACGGGTCGTTCATCTCCACGTTCCCCATCACCATGCCGCCGCCGTGGATCCAGTAGAGCGCCGCCGCCGGCTGCGGCAGCCCCTCCGGACGGTAGAGCCGCACGGGCACCTCCGGATCGCCCTCGGCGCCGGGGACCATCACGTCCTCGATCGCCACGTTCGCCGGCAGGACCGGCGCCGGCAGCGAGGCCCGCATCTCCGCCATCCGCTCGCGCGTGCCCGGAATGTCCGACCAGTCGCGCGCCGGTCGCGGCATCCCCTCGAAGACGGGCCGGTGCTCGTCGTCGAGCCGGCTGGCGATATCGATAGGCGCTACGTCCATGGCGTCCTCCTGGTGTGTGCGGCGGCGAGTCTACGCCGCCCGCCCGCCCCTCCGCTCGCGTACCATGCCCCCGATTCCGGGAGGTCAGCCATGGGCACGCTCGACGGTCGCGTCGCCATCGTCACGGGGGCCAGCCGCGGTATCGGCGAGGACGTCGCTGTCGCCCTCGCCGCCGCCGGCGCGAAGGTCGCCATCGCCGCCCGCACCGAGGAGGTCCGCGACAAGCGCCTCCCGGGCACGATCCACACCGTCGCGCAGGCTATCCGCGAAGACGGCGGCGAGGCCCTCCCCGTGCGCATGGACGTGCGCGACCCCGAGAGCATCAGCGCCGGCGTCGAACGCGTGGTCGAGGAATGGGGTCGGGTCGACATCCTCGTGAACAACGCCGCCATCCTCGTGCCCGGCTCCATCGAGTCGGTCCTGCCCCGCCACCTCGACCTCATCTGGCAGATCGACCTGCGCGGACCCCTGCTCCTGATGCGCGCCTGCGTCCCCCACATGAAGGCCGCCGGTGGCGGGCACATCCTCAACGTCTCCTCCCGCGCGGGGGTCTTCCCCGGGCCCGGCCCCTACCCCGAGACGCGCTCCGGCGGCGGCTTCTACGCGATGGTCAAGTCCGGTCTCGAACGCTACTCGCAGGCGCTGGCCATGGAGCTCCAGGACGACGGCATCGCCGTGAACGTCCTCTCCCCGCTTGGCCGCATCCGCACGCCCGGAAACATCTGGGCCGAGAACGACCCCGAGAACCCCACCCTCGAGTTCGAGCGTGCTGGCCACATGGCGAAGGGAACCGTCTGGATCTGCGAGCAGCCCCCTGCCGAGTTCACCGGCCACATCCTCTTCGATGAGGACCTCTGCGCCGAGAAGGGCCTGTAGACCCCTAGCGGGTCAACTCCGAGATATCAGGACCGCCCTCGGTCGCGACCACGCCCGCCTCGCGCAGCGCCTCCACCTCGTCCTCGCCCAGCCCCAGCAGCTCGCCCAGCACCTCCACCGTGTGCTCGCCCATGCTCGGCGGCGGCCCCGCAATCCCGGACTCCGACCGCGACATCCGCACCGGCGTGTTCGCTACCGGCATCGTGCCCGCCACCGGGTGCGTCACCTCCTGGATCATCTCCCGGTGTTGCACCTGCGGGTCGGCCACCACGTCCGCGATGGTGTTCAGTGGTCCGCTCGGGATGTCCGCCGCCAGGAACTCCCTCAGCCAGTGCTCCCGGGGCTGCTTGCGGAACGCCTCGAACAGGAGCGGTTCGAGCTCTGCGTGGTTCGCCGTCCGCTTCGGCCCCGTGTCGAAGCGGGGGTCGTCGATCAGGTCCGTCACGCCGAGCAGCGCGCAGAGGATCGGCCACTGCTCGTCGCGGAAGGCGAGCGCCACCACGATCCAGCCGTCCGCCGTGGGGAACGCCTGGAAGGGCGTCGCGCTCGGGTGGCGCGTGCCCAGGGGCTTCGGCGCCTCACCGGTCACGAAGTACCGCATGATCGCGTTCTCCAGCACGCTCACCTGCGTGTCGAGCATGCTGATGTCGATCGCCTGCCCCTCCCCGCTCTTCCCCCGCTCGTGCAGCGCCGTCAGGATGCCGATGGCCGTGTACAGCCCCCCCACGATGTCGCCGTACGAGACCCCCGGGCGCACGGGACCGCCGTCGGGCTCTCCCGTGATCGACATCACGCCCCCCATCCCCTGCACGATGATGTCGACCGCCGGATGGTCCCGGTACGGCCCCGTCTGCCCGAACCCGGACGTGCTCGCGAAGATGAGGCGCGGGTTCCGCTCGCGCAGCGTCTCGTACCCGATGCCCAGCCGGTCCATCGTCCCCGGTGTGAAGTTCTCCATGACCACGTCGACCTTCTCCGCGAGGTCGAGTAGCAGGTTCCGCCCCTCGTCCCGCGTCAGGTCGATGGCGATCGACCGCTTCCCCCGGTTGATGCTGAAGAAGTAGCCGCTCCAGCCGTTCTGGTAGGGGCCGCTCGTCCGAGCGACGTCGCCCCACGGCGGACGCTCCACCTTGATCACGTCTGCTCCCAGGTCCGACAGCACCATGGCGGCGTACGGCCCCGAGAGGACCCAGGTCAGGTCCAGGATGCGGATGTCCTCGAGCGGTTTCGCCACGGTCCGGGAGTATACGGGCGCTGGCCTACCGCTGACCCCGCAGGCGCGGGTCGAGCGTGTCCCGCAGGGCGTCCCCGAACAGGTTGAAGGCCAGCACCGTCACGCTCAGCGCAAGACCCGGGAAGATCGCGATCCACGGCGCCCGCACGAAGTAGTTGCGGTTGCTCCCGGAGAGGTCCGCCCCCCACGACGGTGTGCCCGGGTCCACGCCCACGCCGAGGAAGCTCAGCGCCGACTCCGTCAGGATCGCCGCCGGAAGGGTCGTGCTCATCACGATCAGCAGCAGCCCCACGAGGTTGGGGAAGATGTGGCGGAACATGATCCGCATCTCGCTCGCCCCGATCACGCGCGCCGATTCGACATAAATGGCGGCACGTTGCTCAAGCACGTTCCCGCGCATGATCCGGAAGATCACAGGCGTGAAGACAATGCAGATCGCCACCACCAGCAGCATCTCCTCCTCCGCCAGGATCGGTCTCAAGTTCGGCAGGTCGTCCCGTAACGAGGCGTGCAGCGTCAGGGCGAACAGGATCGAGGGGAAGGCGATCAGCACGTCCGCGACGCGTCCGAACGCGAAGTCGACGGGACCGCCCAGGTAGCCCGCGATGAGCGCCAGGGCCGTGCCGCCCAGGGCGGCCACGATCACCGTGGCCAGCCCGATCTTGAGCGAGACCCGACCGCCGTAGAGCACCCGCGACCACACGTCCCGCCCCTCCCGGTTGGTCCCGAAGAAGTGGCTCGTGCTGGGCCCCTCCAGGATGGGGGCCACGCCGAAGCCCCGGGGATCGCTCGTGCGCAGCCCCGGGGCGGCAACCGCCCCGATCACCATGAGGATGATGAGGACCGCCCCGATCGTGCCCAGCCGCTGCTGCCGCACGAAACGCCACAGGCCCGAAAACCGGCTTTGCGCCGGCGTGATCGCCGCCTCGCTCAGGGCCGCCGCTGCTGCTTCGCGCTCGGCCATCAGTACCGGATCCTCGGGTCGATGAACGTGTAGGTAACGTCAACGAGCAGGTTGACGATGGTGAACACGAAGGCGAACACCATGATCGCCGCCAGCGCCACGGTGTAGTCGATGCTGACGACCGACTCCAGCACGAGCAGGCCCATGCCGGGGATGCCGAAGATCTGCTCGGCGATCACCGAGCCCCCGAGCACCGCCCCGAGCTGGATGCCGATGACCGTGATCACGGCGATCATCGAGCTGCGGAACACGTGCCGCAGCACCACCGCTCGCTCCCGCAGCCCCTTCGCCCGCGCCGTCCGCACGAAGTCCGAGTAGAGCGTCTCGAGCATCGACGAGCGCACGATGCGGGCCACGTAGGCGGCGGTGGCGATCGCCAGCGTGGTCGCCGGCCAGATCACGATCTTCAGGTTGTTGAGCGGGTCGTCCTCGAACCGCACGTACTCCCACAGCGGAGTCCACGCCCACCAGATCGCCGGTAACGTGATCACCAGCGTTCCCACCCAGAAATTGGGCACCGAGATCCCCGAGATGGTGACGACTCGCAGGAAGCCGTCCAGGAACGTCCCCGGTCTGATGGCGGAGATGATCCCCACGGGGATGCCGATCAGGGCGGTCAGCAGCACCGTCAGCAGTCCCAGCTCCGCCGTCACCGGCAGCCGCGAGCGGATCTCGGGCGTAACCGGCCGGCGGTTCTTCAGGGAGATACCGAAGTCGCCCTGGAGTGCGTTCCAGGCCCAGTCCCCGTACTGGATGAAGAACGGCCGGTCCAGCCCGAACTCTTCCTCCAGGCTGGCGATCGCCTGTGCGTTCTGGTCCGGTGAGACCAGCCCGAAACCCGTCAGCGCCGCGTTTCCCGGCCGCAGGAAGAGCAGCCAGAACAGCAGCAGCGACATCCCGAACAACATGAACGGGACGGCGATTAACCGGCGGGCGACGTAGGCCTGCATTCCCGCGAGACTCCAGTGGCGCCGGGCGGACGGTACCGTTCGCCCGGCGCCATGTTGGCGTTGACGCTAGGCGCCGATCCACATGTCGTGTGTGCGGTTCAGCAGCCCGCCCAGAAGCACGTCGTTCTCCGGGAAGTCCTTCAGCCGGGCGTTGTAGACGACCCAGCTGTGTCCCGGCACCGGCAGGTTGATGCCCGACGACAGCTCCTCCAGCACGAAGAGCTGCAGCTCTTCCATCTTCTGGAGTCGCGCATCCGGGTCGACCTCCTGCGCCTGCGCGGCCGTCAGGTCGATGATCTTCTGGGCGTGCTCCACGAGGCTGGCGTCCGGCTGGTCCGTCCCGAAGCTCCACGACACACCGGCGAAGGCTGCCGGGTTCATCATCGTCATGTTGTAGAGCTCGGGCGTGGTGCTCGCGTTGTACGGCACCACGAAGAGCTCCCACTGCTTGATTGGCTCGCGCGCCCGCGCCACCCACGTCGTCGTGTCGTGGATAAGCGCTTCCGCGGTGATGCCGAGGTTCTCCTCGATCTGCCGCGCGAGGAACTCGCCCATCAGCGACCCCCGCGGATCCTGGTTGCACTCGATGCGGATGTGGTCGAGCTCGATGCCCGACGCCTCCCACAGCTCGCGCGCCCGCTGCGGATCGAACACGCGGTACGACTTCAGCGTCTCCTGGTCCAGCGCGAAGCCCGGCAGGGCCTGCCCGATGGGGCCGTCGTAGATGCCGTCGCCCGCGTACAGCGTCGCGATCATCGCGTCGTAGTTGATCGCGTAGGAGATCGCCTGCCGCGCGCGCTTGTCCGTGAACTTGATGTTGTCGAACGCGAGGAAGCGCGCCTCCGTGGAAGCCACCTCCTTCGCCGAGAACCGGTCGTCGTCCGTGAACTCCTCGAACTCGATGCGGTCCGCGATCGCCGGGATGTAGTCGATGTCCTCGGCGAGGAACGCCGCCTTCACCGCCGCCCGGTCCACGATGATGCGTGTCTCGTGCCGGTCGATGTAGGGAGGGCCCTCCAGGAAGTGCGGCGAGGGGTTCTGGTGCGAGTAGTAGTCCGGGTAGCGCGCGAGCGCCACGCCCGCGGCGTCCCGCTGCTCGATAACGTACGGACCGGCGCCAGCGTCCAGCTCCTGCACGTTTCCGTTCGCCTGCTGGTCCAGCAGCGCCTTCGAGACGATGCCGTAGGCCGTCGAGGCCATCAGCACCGGCGCCGAGGCGGCAGGCGCCTTCAGCGACACCCGTGCAGTCGACTCATCGACCGCCTCGATCGTGTCCATGAAGCCCCAGTTCGCCTCGTTTACCTGCGAACCCTGCTCCGCCAGCAACGCGGGGAAGCGGCTCCACGTACTCGCGATGTCCTCCGCCGTCACGGCGCTGCCGTCGTGGTGGAAGGTCATCCCCGGGCGCACCGGGAACACGATCGTCGTGTTGTCCGGTTGCTCCATCGCCGTCGCCGCATCGAACAGGAACTCGTTCGTCGAGACCTTGTAGAGATGCGTGTGGTTGTAGATGCGGGCCAGGATCTCGTTGTTGTTGATGACCTTCAGGCCCGGGTCGATGCCGTCGTCCACCTGCGCCTTGCTCTGGCGGAAAGTGCCGCCCGGCATCGGTCCACCGGCCGGCGCCGCGGCCTCGGTTGCCGTGGCCGCAGCCTCCGTGGCGGCGGCGGCGGTCTCCTGGGCTGCCGGCTGTGCCGGCTCCTCCGGCTCGTCGTCATCGTCGTCGCCGCATCCGACGGCCACGAGGCCCGCCGAACCTGCTGCCAGCGCGGCGCCTCCGATGAGGAATCCGCGGCGCGAATGTCGGCGCCTCCAGTAACGTCCCCAGTAGCTCTCTCGCATGTGTCCTCCCCGGTTCCGCGATAGCCGGGAGTCTAGCCCAATCGGAAACCGCTCGTCAGCACCAAGTTTGCTGCCCCGGGACGAACCCTCCCGCTATCATCCCGCTATGCCGCAGTTCGACTGGCATCGGGTGGCCGGCCTTGACGATCTCGAGGAGGGTGACGTCAAGACCGTCCTCGCCGGACGCAGCGTCGTCGTGCTGACCCTGCACGAGGGGCGCTACGGCGCCCTCGATAACCGCTGCCCCCACGAGAACGCGCCCCTTGGCGAGGGCTACATCGACCGCGGCTGGCTCATCTGCCCCCTCCACCTCTACGAGTTCCACCCCCACGACGGCCACCCTTCCCCCACCTACGAGGAGGGCCCGCCCGCCTACCCCGTCGAGGTGCGCGACGACGGCGTGTACGTCGGCATCGAGGATCTGGCCGCCACCTACGAAGAGGCCAGGCGCGCCTTCGTCGACGCCACCGAGAACGCCGTCGCCGTTGTGAACGCGACCGAGGGCGCCCGTGAGGCGCTCATCGACTGGCGCCGCGCGGCCGTCGTCGGTACAGAGGTCGAGCCTCCCGAGGGGATGCCCCGTGCCGTCGCGGCCGCCGACCTGCCGAACGCGCTCGCCATCGCCCGTGCCCTGCGCGCCTGGCACGACTCCTACGAAGCCATGCGCGTCGCCTTCAACCGCATCCCCCGCGAGGAGCGCTCCTCCGTGCCCCGCCCGCCTCAGAAGTACCCCCCGCGCGCGACCGCCCCGGTCCCCCGCATGACCTTCGGCTAACGATCGTGGACGAGCTCCGGCGTCGCAGGCTCGGCCGGTCCGGCCCCATGGTCACCGAGCTCGGCCTCGGCGCGATGGACACCCCCACCGCCCCCGAGGGCGGCGACACCCTCCGCGCCGCACTCAAGGGGGGCATCACCTTCATCGACACCGCCCGCGAGTACGCCGGAAGCGAGATGCTCATCGGCCAGGTCCTCCGCGAAACCGACCCCCGGGGCGACCTCTGCCTTGCCAGCAAGACCTTCAGCCGCACGGCCAACGGCGCCCAGTACGACATCGACCGTTCCCTGCGAGCCCTGGGCCGTGAGCGCATCGGCCTCTACCAGCTCCACGATGTCTCCACCTCCGAGGCCTGGGACGCGGTCATGCAGGAGGACGGCGCGCTCGCCGGCCTCCAGGCCGCCCGCTACCGGGGCCTGATCGACCACATCGGCATCTCCTCCCACACCTCCGGGATACTCGAAGAGGCCATCACCTGCGGCGAGTTCGACACCGTCATGCTCGAGTACTCCGCCTTCTTCCCCGCCACCGCCCCCCTTATCGATCTCGCCGCCGAGCACGGCGTCGGCGTCATCGTCATGCGACCCGTGGGCGGCTCCGGGCGCACCAGCGCCATGCGCGGACGCATCGCCGAGGGCTACGACGGCCCCCTCACGCCCGCGAACCTCCTCCGCTACGTCTGGTCGAACCCCGGCGTTTCCGTCGCCATTCCCGGCGCCCGCTACCCCTCCCGCATCGCCGACAACGTCGCCACCGCCCGCGACTGGGCCCCCATGGACGCAGCCGAGCGCCGCGCGCTGGAGGAGGAGGCCGCGCGCCTCTACTGAGTGCCTCCCCGCCCGTTCACACGGCGTCCCGGGCGAGGCGGTATCGTCCCGGTCTCGACCGCTCACCGTGACCGCATCGAACGCCACTCCTGCCTCGTCCCGTGGGCCCCTCTGGGAGGCCGTCGGCTACTTCCTCCGCCTCGGCGTGGTTGCCTTCGGCGGCCCCGCCGCCCACGTCGCCATCATGCGCCGCGACCTCGTCGAGCGCCGCAAGTGGCTCTCCGACCAGGACCTCCTCGATCACCTCGCTGTCGCCAGCCTCATCCCCGGCCCCAACTCGACCGAGCTGGCCATGCACCTCGGCGCCCGCCGCGCGGGCTGGGCCGGGCTCTGGCTGGGTGGCGCCGCCTTCATCCTGCCCGCCTTCGCCATCGTCCTCGCCTTCGCCTGGGTCTACGTCGAGTACGGCCAGACCGACATCGGTCTCGACCTCCTGCGCGGTGTGCAGCCCGTCATCCTCGCCATAGTCGTGCAGGCCATCTGGGGGCTGCGCACGACCGCCGTCCGCGCCTGGGACACCGCCGTCATCGCCGCTGCCGCCGTCGTCCTCGCCGTGTTCGGGTTGAACGAGGCCGTCGTCATCATCGGCGCCGGCGTGGTCCTCCTCGCCTGGCGGAGGCTCGCCCCCGAGTCCCTGCGCAAGCCTCTCGACGCCCCGCTCCCCAGCCCCCGCACCGCCTGGCGAGCCACTCGCCGCTGGCTCCGCGCCACGGGGCGCCGCGCGAGCGGCCTCGTCCTCCTCGCGACGCCCGCAGGCTTCGCCCTGCCCGAGCTCTTCTGGGTCTTCCTGAAGATTGGCGGCACCCTCTACGGCAGCGGTTACGTCCTGGTCGCCTTCCTCGAGGCCGACTTTGTCACCAGTCGTGGCTGGCTCACCGAGCAGACCCTCGTCGATGCCGTCGCTGTTGGGCAGTTCACGCCCGGCCCCGTCTTCACCACCGCCACCTTCGTCGGCTACGTCCTCGATGGCTTCCCCGGGGCCGTCATCGCGACGCTCGGGATCTTCCTCCCGTCCTTCTTCTTCGTCGCGCTGACCCACCCCCTCGTGCCCCGCCTCCGCGAGGCGCCCTGGGCCTCCGGCTTCCTCGACGGCGTCGGCGCTGCCGCCGTCGCCGTCATGGGCGTCGTCGTCGTCGCCCTCGGTCGAACCATCGTCGACGACGCCTTCGCCTGGGTCGTGCTCGCCGTCGCTGCCGTCGTCCTCGTGCGCTTCTCCCCGAGCACGGTCTGGCTGGTGCTCGCCGGGGCTGCGGCGGGCCTCGTTGTCGGGGGAGTCACGTAGCCGGGCGGTTCGTGCCCGGACGTGCTAGCGTGCGCGCTCGCGTGGAGGACCTCGTGGACGTCGGTCTCGTCTCCCTCGGCGATAACCTCCCGCACCCCCACACGGGGGAGCGGCTGAGCCCGCACGCCCGCTTCCGCCAGCTCGTCGAGATGGGCGCCCTCGCCGAGGAGCTCGGCTTCTCGGCGTTCCACCTCGGCGAACACCACTTCAGCGAGTACATCCTCTCCTCCCCGACCCCCATCCTCGCCGCCGTTGCCGAGCGCACCACCAGCCTGCGCCTCTCCACCGCCGTCTCCCTCCTCCCCCACCACGACGCCGTCCGCCTGGCCGAGGACTACGGCACCGTCGACGTGCTCTCGGGAGGCCGCGCCGAGCTCGTCGGTGGCCGCGGCGTCTACCGCGCCCACTACGCCCAGTTCGGCCAGGACCACGAGCGCTCCGCGGAGATGCTGGCCGAGTCGGTCGAGCTCCTGCAGCTCCTCTGGACGCAGGAGAACGTGACCTGGTCGGGCCGCTTCCGGCCCCCGCTCGAGGGCGTCACCGTCCACCCCCGCCCCGTCCAGCAGCCCCACCCACCCATCTGGCTCTCCGCCAGCTCCCTCGAGTCCGTCGACCGCGCCGTGGAGCTCGGCTGCCCCATCGTCATCCCCACCGTCTCCGTCGGCGTCGATGCCCCGCCCGGTCTCATCGCCCGCTACCGCGAAGGCTGGCGGCAATCGGGCCGCGACCCCGCCGCCGGGCGCGTCGCCCTCCACGTGCACGCCCACGTTGGCGACCGTTCCACCGCCGAGGCCGTCGAGTCCTGGCGCCCCTTCCAGACCGGCTACCTCTCCTGGGTCCTGCGCGACGTGGCGGGGGCCGAGGGACCCCTCCCCCCGCACTTCGAGGCGCTGGCCACGCCCGAGGCGCAGGCCGTCTGCGGGAGCGTCGACGACGTGGTCGTCGACCTCGAGCGCCGCATCCGTGCGACCGGCGGCGTCGAGGTGCTCCTCGTGCAGATGGACCAGGGCGGCCTCCCGCCGGTCGAGACGGTCGCGACCATTACCCGTTTCGCAACGGAGGTGCTGCCCCGCCTGCGCGAGCGCCTCCCGTCCTGATCCGTCGCGGAAGCCCCTCCCGTTCGCACGTCGTTAGCCGCTTGCCGTCAGACTGGTCCGAGCCGGAGGAGCCACCCGTGACCAACACCCAGACTGCCGAACCCCGCTGCCTCGACGCCGACATCGAGGGCGCCGTCAACTTCCGGGACCTTGGCGGCTATCCCGCCGTCGATGGGCGCGTCGTGCGCTCCGGGCGCGTGTTCCGCTGCGGGATGATGCACCACATCAGCCCCGCCGGGCTGGCCACCCTCCGCGACCGACTCGGCGTGCGCACCGTCGTCGACCTGCGCAACGAGCGGGAGCTCGCCGCCGACGGCGTCTCGCCCTTCGCCGAGTACGGCATCGACTGGCGCAACGTGGCCATCGGCGGCGAGACGGTCACGACCCCCGAAGAGCGCGAGGAGCGCTTCCGCGCCCTGGCCGAGAATCGCGTCGACTGGTGCGAGTCCTACATCACCATGTCCGGTCGCGCGGCTGCCGCCTTCCGCACCTTCTTCGAGCTGGCCGCATCCGCCGAACGCTCGCCGCTCGTCTTCCACTGCACCGGCGGCCGCGACCGCACGGGTATCTCCGCCGCGCTCCTCCTCTCCGTCCTCGGTGTCGATGATGAGACGATCGCCCGCGACTACTCGCTGACCGGCGCCCTTCTCCAGCCCCACCTCGACCTCTTTGGCCGGCAGATGGAGAACCTCGGCATGACCCGGGAGAGCTGGTCCCGGCTCCTGGAAACGCCCGCCGGCTCCATGCGCCGGTACCTCGCCTGGTTGCGCGAGGAGTACGGGAGCCCCGAGAGCTACCTCCGTGCTGCCGGTGTCCCCGGCGCCGCCTTCGAAGAGGCCAGGAACCACCTGCTCGTTCCCGCCTGATTGCCCTCGGGTGTCCCGGTGCGCCTGTGGCCCGTGACCCTATTGCCACAGCCGATACCATTGCTGGCACGTTATGCAGGAGGGACCTTCTATGTATTCGACTAAACGACGCACCCTGTTCGCCCTCACGGCCATGGTTGCCCTGCTGGCCCTGGCGGTTGTCGTGGCCTGCGGTGGCGACGAAGAAGAGGAAGCGACTCCCGAACCCACCCCCGCGCCCGCCACACAGGCAGCGGCGACTGAAGCCCCCGCCCCCGACGAGGCCGCCGAGCTGCACATCGGCGTCGTCCTCCCCGAGACGGGCGCGCTCGGTTTCCTCAACGCGCCCATGATCGAGTCGGTCAGGCTCGCCGAGGCCGACATCCTCGAGGCAGGTGGAGCCATCAGGGTCACCTACGCCGATACCGGCACCAACCCCGATGTCGCCACCGAGTCCGTCAACCGCCTGCTTGGCGAAGGCGCCCACGTCATCGTCGGCGCGGCCGCCTCGGGCATCTCGCAGTCGTTCATCCAGCGCCTCTACGACGAGCGCATCCCGCAGTGTTCGCCTTCGAACACCTCCCCCTCCTTCAGCACGCAGGAGAACGCCGCTTACTACTTCCGCACGGTTCCGCCCGACGAGGCCGTTGCCCCCATCATCGCCGACGAGGTCGTGGCCGATGGCGGCACCCGCGTCGCCATCCTGGCCCGCGCCGATGACTACGGGAACGCCCTCGCCAACCTGATGGTCGCGGCCTTCAACGAGCTTGGCGCCGAGTCCCAGATCATCTCCTTCGACCCGAACGCCTCGTCCTTCGAATCCGAAGTCGCGGCCACCCGCGGCTACAACCCCGACGCCATCGTGCACATCTCCTTCGAGGAAGGCACCAGCATCATCCGCGGCCTCCTCGAGGCCGGCTTCGGCGCGGACATCCAGTACGGCGCCGATGGCCTCTTCTTCCCCACCCTGTGGGAGCTCATCGACCCCAACAACGCCAACGTCCTCGACGGCATGAAGCTCATCGGCGCCAGCGGCTCAAAGGAGTTCAACGACCGTCTCGGCCCCATCACCGGCGGTAACCTCATCTACGGCGGCCAGTCGTACGACTGCGTCGTGCTGATGGCCCTCGCCGCCGAGGCCGCCGGCAGCACCGACGGCGACGCCATCATCGCCGCCCTCGGGACGCTGACGGACGGCGGCACCGAGTGCCGCACTTACGCCGACTGCTCCGCCCTCATCGCCGATGGCGAGAACATCGATTACATCGGCGTCAGTGGCCCGCTGGACCTCAACGAGGTCGGCGACCCCACCGTCGGCAACTACGCCATCGCCCAGTTCCAGGACGGCGTGCTCGTGGCCGTCGGGTCGAGCGAGAGCCATCTCTCCGACCTTGCCGCCGCCCCCGCCCCCACCGAGGCTCCGCCGGCGGCGCCCACGCTGCACATCGGCGTGGTCCTCCCCGAGACGGGCCAGTTGGGCGAATACGGCGTTCCCATGATCGCCTCCGTCCAGCTCGCCATCGAGGACATCCGTGCCGGTGGCGGCGATGTCGAGGTCACGTACGCCGATAGCGGCACCGACCCCGATGTCGCCACCGAGGCCGTCAACCGGCTCCTCGGCGAAGGCGCCCACGTCGTCGTCGGCGCTGCCGCCTCGGGTATCTCCCAGTCCTTCATCCAGAAGCTGTACGAGGAGCGCATCCCGCAGTGTTCCCCATCGAACACCTCGCCCTCGTTCACCGGCCAGGAGAACGCCGCCTACTACTTCCGCACCGCCCCCTCCGACGCCATCGTGGCGCCCGTCATCGCCGACACGATCGTGTCCGAGGGCGGGACCCGCGTCGCCATCCTCGCCCGCGCCGATGACTACGGCGTGGCCCTTCGCGACCTCGTCGACAACGCCCTCCAGAGCGTCGGCGCCGAGACGCACGTCACGACCTACGACCCCAACAGCGCCGTCTTCAGTGCCGAAGTCGAGGCGGTGAAGGGCTACGAGCCCGACGCCATCCTCCTCATCAGCTTCATCCCCGACGGTGCCAGCCTCACCCGCGGACTCATCGAGGCCGGTTTCTCGCCGGACATGATGTACGGCTCCGACGGCATGCATACGCCCACCCTCTGGGAGAGCGTCGACTCCTCCAACCCCGAGGTCCTCGACGGGCTCACGCTGTTCGTCGCCACCGGGCCGGCCATCCCTGCCTACGTGGAGTTCAACGAACGCCTCGCCGAGGTCTCCGAGGGCAACTTCGTCTTCGGCGCGCAGTCCTACGACTGCACCGTCATCCTCGCCCTCGCGTCCCGCGCGGCCGCCAGCACCAATGGCGATGACATCATCACCGCCGTCGGCGCCGTCACCCGCGACGGGACCGATTGCACCACCTACGGCGACTGCGCCGCCCTCATCGATGCCGGCCAGGACGTTGCCTACGTCGGCAAGGTGGGCAGCCTCAAGCTCGACGACGGTGGTGACCCTACCGTCGCCACCTACAAGGTGAGCCGCTTCGAAGGGAGCGAGCTCGTCGAGCAGGTCACCGTCTTCGACCTCAGCCGCTAGGCCGGGGCCGGACCAGCACCATCCGAGGGGGCGCCGTGAGGCGCCCCCTCGCTTCCTCCATGGATCCGAAGGCCGAAGGTCAGTCGCGCGCCCGCGCGCTCAGCGAGCCCAGGTACAGCTCGACCACGCGCTCGTCGTTCAGGAGCTCCTCGCCCGGACCCGTGTAGGCGTTGCGGCCCTGGTCGAGCACGTACCCGCGGTGCGCCACCTGCAGGCAGCGCCGCGCGTTCTGCTCGACCATCAGCACGGAGACGCCCGCGCGGTTCACCTCCACCACCTGCTCGAACACCTGCTCCTGGTACCGCGGCGAAAGGCCCGCCGAAGGCTCGTCGAGGAGCAGCACCGAGGGGTTCATCATCAGGGCCCGGCCCATCGCCAGCATCTGCCGCTCGCCCCCCGAGAGCGCCCCCGCCCGCTGCCCCGCCCGTTCCGCCAGCAGCGGGAACAGCTCGACCACGGTCTCGAACCGCTCCTCCCACGCCCCCGGCTTCAGGAAGAGCCCCATCTCCAGGTTCTCCCGCACGCTCAGGCGGGGGAACACGTTGTCCGTCTGGGGCACGTACCCGATGCCCTCGGTCACGAGCGTGTGTGGCTTCTTCCCCAGCATCGATTGGCCCCGCAGGAGCACATCCCCCTCCCACACCTCCACCAGCCCGAAGGCCGCCTTCAGCAGCGTCGACTTCCCCGCCCCGTTCGGCCCCACGATGCCTGCGATCTCCCCCTCGAACAGGCTCAGGCTGCAGTTATTCAGGATGGGAACTCCGGGCAGGTACCCCGCCACCAGCGAGCGCGCCTCCAGCAGCGGACGCCCCTCAGGCATCGCCTTCCTCCCCGCCCGGCTCCCCATCCTCGGCCCCCTCCCGCGCCCGCCCCAGGTAGGCGTCGATCACGTCCTCGTTCGCAACCACCTCTTCCGGCCGCCCCTCCGTCAGGATGCGCCCCTGCGCCATCACCACCACCCAGTCGCTGATGTCCATCACCACGTCCATGTTGTGCTCCACGAACACGATCGTGACGCCCTGGGCGTTCAGGTCGCGGATGTGCTCCAGCAGCGACTCCGTGAGCGCCGGGTTCACCCCCGCCGTGGGCTCGTCGAGCATCACGAGCTCGGGGTCCGCCATCAGGGCCCGCGCCATCTCCAGCAGCTTGCGCTGGCCGCCCGAGAGGGTGCCCGCCTGTTCCTCCGCCATGTGCGCCAGCCCGAACCGATCCAGCAGCTCCCGCGCCCGTTCCTCGACGCGCCTCTCCTCCGGCCGCCAGAGCCAGCGCAGGAGGGCGCGCTCCAGCCGTTCGCCCCGCTGCGTCTGCGCCGCCACCGCCATGTTCTCCAGCACCGTCAGCCGCGAGAGCGATTTCGTCAGCTGGAAGGTGCGCACCATCCCCAGCCGCGCGATGCGGTGCGGCGGCAGCCCTCCCAGGGGCCGTCCGTCGAGCCGCCACGCCCCCTGGTCGGGCCGGTCGAACCCGGTTACCAGGTTGAAGAGCGTCGTCTTCCCCGCCCCGTTCGGCCCGATGATCGCGGTGATCGTGCCTCGCTCCACCTCCAGGTGGTCGATGTCCACGGCGCGGATGCCCCCGAACGTCTTCAGCATCCCGAACACGATCAGGATGGGGTCGTCCTTAAGCCGCCCCGGCGGGGCCGCCTCGAGCGCTGCCTCTGTCAGCTCCGGCCGTGCTGTCGTCATCTCGCTCATGTCCCCAGGTGCAGGTTTCTGCGTCTCCCGAAGATTCCCTGCGGGCGCAGCGCCATCAGCGCGACCAGCCCGACCCCCATCAAGGCGACGCTGATCGCCCCCTCCGCCCCGTCGAGGAAGTCGGCGAGGGCGCTCGGGAGCCAGCTCTGCGCCGAGAGCTCGCGGATGAACGATTCCACCCCCTCGCGCAGGAACCAGAACAGCATCGCCCCCACGACCGGCCCCACCGTCGTCGCGAGCCCGCCCAGGATGAGCGCCGCCCACGCGAAGAACGTGACCTGCGGCTCGAAGTTCTCCGAGCCCACGCCCGACTGCTGGAGCGCGTCGATGACCCCCGCCAGCCCCCCGATCACGCCCCCGATGGCGAGCGCCTGCAGCTTGTAGGCGACGGTGTTCTTCCCCAGGCTGAGGACCGCGTCCTCGTCCTCGCGGATGGCCCGTACGACTCGCCCCCAGGGACTCCGGATCAGGCCCAGCACCAGCGCCGAGCACAGAACGACCAGCACCCAGGCCACGAGCATCACCCAGAGCTGGTTCGACGAGAACGAGAACGTGCCCCAGCCGAAACGCCCGTCCGGCAGGAAGTTCAGGTCGTAGAAGCTGGTCGCGATCGCCTGCAGCCCGAAGGGGCCGCCGGTGATGTCCGTGGCCGGCGAGGAGCGGATGAGGAGCCGCATGATCTCGGCGGCCGCGATCGTCGTAATCGCGAAGTAGTCGCTGCGCAGCCGCAGCGTGGGGATGCCCAGCGCCAGGGCGAAGGCGACGCAGAGCCCCAGCCCGAACGGGATCCCCAGCCAGAGCGAGCCGCCCCACGTCGCCACCATGATCGCCGTGCCGTAGGCGCCCAGCATCATGAAGCCCACCTGCCCGAAGTTGAGCAGGCCCGCGTAGCCGAAGTGCAGGTTCAGGCCGATTGCCGCCAGCGCGAAGATCGCCGCCTGCGGGCCCAGCCCCGCCCGCGCCGCATTCCCCAGGATGACATCGAACTCCATCTAGCCGACCCGTTCCCGCTGGCCCAGGATCCCCTGCGGCCGCACCAGCAGCACCAGGACGAGGACGCCCAGTGCGAAGACCGACTTGATCTCGGGGCTCGCCCACACCGTGCTCACCTCCGTTACCAGCCCGATGAGCAGCCCCCCGACCATCGCCCCGTAGGCCGTCCCCAGCCCGCCCAGCACCACCGCCGCGAACATCAGCAGCAACAACCGGAAGCCCATCAGCCAGTCGATCGCCTCCACCGACCCGAAGAAGACGCCCCCCACCGCCGCCAGCGCCGCCCCCGCGATCCACACGACCAGCACCACCCGATCCACGTCGATGCCCGATGACTCGGCCAGCTCGGGGTTGTCCGCCACGGCCCGGATGGCCTTCCCCGTGCGCGCCTTCTGCAGGAACACCGCCACCGCGATCAGGATCACCGTCGAGAGCGCCATGATCGTGAAGTCCCGCGGCGTGACCGCGAACGGCCCGAAGGTCCACTCCGCCTGGAGCGCGTAGTCAACGAACCGCTCCCGGTCCGGCCCGAAGAACAGCAGCATCACGTGCCGCGCCAGCAGCGACAGCCCGATCGTGACCACCATGAACTGGAATCCGCCCAGCCGCCGCGCCCGCAAGGGGCGCAGCAGCGAGAACTCGACGCCCCCGCCGGCAGCCCCCGCGACTACCACCGCCAGCACCCCCGCCAGGATGAGCGGCGCCCCGAACGTGTCCGCGTTGAAGTACCACGCCAGGATCGCCCCCAGCGTTACCAGCTCGCCGTGGGCGAAGTTGATCAGCCCCGTCAGCCCGAAGATGAGCGACAGTCCGATCGCGCACATCGCGATGATCAACCCGAACTTGACCCCGTTCAGCACGGCCTGCGCCAGCTTCTCGCCCACCGTCGGCCCGCTCGTGACTCCTTCGCCCAGCGCGAAGATGAGTGGCCGCGAGCGCCCCGGTGTCACCGTCACTTCGAGCGTCTCGCGTTCGGGGTCGCGCAGCGTGACCCCCTCGGGCAGCGTGTCGATGTCGATCGTCGCGCGATAGGTGCCGGGTCCTGGCAGGTCAATGCGCCACGTCCCGTCGGCCGCGCTGACCGCCTCCCCGATCGTCTGCCCCGCCACGTCCACCACGGAGATGCGCACGCCCTCCACGGGCTCGCCGTCGAAGCGCAGCGTGCCCGAGAAGGCCTCGCCCTCGCCGTCCTGGGCGTGGGCCGGCCCTGAGAGAAAGAGTGGGAGCATCGCCACCGCGAGCAGCGCGACCGCAATCCGGAGGGACCGGGCGTTCGACAAAGTCGGACCCCTTCCGACGCCTGAAATACGCGGCCCAGTATAGGGACGCCGCCAAGCCTGGGGCTGTGACCGCGCTCGCTGGCCTCTTGGTGCTAGCTGGCGCCTCCACGGCTCAGTGACCGATGGCGGGATTCGCCCGCCCCCTGCTCGCGGCCTTTGCCGACCGGCTAGCATTGATAGATGGCCCTACGAAGCATCCGCGTGTTCGGGCTCCTCCTGCTGGCGCTCGGACTCGGCTCACTGGTCCTCTCGCACTTTGCCCGGCCCTCCTCGGCCGCGAGCGAGTACGTCGGCGTCGTGAAGATCGACGGCGCCATCGACGCCGTCAGCTCCCGTTATCTCTCCCGCGCCATCGGCAAGGCCGAAGACGACCGGGCGGTCCTCGTCATCGTCGAGCTCGATACCCCTGGTGGCCGTCTCGACTCCACCCGCGACATGGTCGCGACGATCCTCGAGTCGCGATCGCCCGTTGCCGTCTATGTCTCCCCTTCCGGGGCGCAGGCCGCCTCGGCGGGTACGTTCATCACGGCTGCCGCCAACTTCGCCGTGATGGCTCCCGCCACCAACATCGGCGCCGCCTCCCCTATCAGCGGCACCGGCGAGGACCTGACCGGGACACTGGGGCGGAAAGTGCTCGAGGACACCCGCGCCTTCGTCAGGTCCATCTCCGAACAGCGCGACCGCAACGCCGACGCGCTGGAGGCGACCGTCACGAGGGCGAAGGCCTACTCCGCCAGCGAGGCCCTTGAGGTCGGCATCATCGATCTCATCGCGACGGACCGGCAGGATCTCCTCCGGCAGGTCAACGGTCGCGCGGCTCAGACCGGGGCCGGTCCCGTCGTGGTTACGACCGAGGGCGTGCCCGTTCGCGAGATCGGCAAGAGCTTCCTCGAGCGGTTCCTCGGCGTCATCGCCGATCCCAACATCTCCTTTCTCCTCCTCTCCCTGGGCAGCCTCGCGATTACGATCGAGTTCTGGGTGCCTGGATTCGGTCCCGCGATCATCGGCGTCGTCATGGTGGCGCTCGCGTTCGTCTCGTTCGGGTACCTGCCCGTCAACTGGGTCGGCGTCGCGCTGATCCTCTTCGCCATGGGCCTCTTCTACTTCGAGATGGAAGCCCCGGGTATCGGCGTGTTCGGCGCGGGCGGGCTCGTCAGCTTCCTCGTTGGCGCGCTCCTCCTGTTCGGTGGCTTCTTCGGCTCATCCAACCCCCTCGACCTGACCGTCGACATCAGCCTCTGGGTGGTCATCGTCATGACCGGCTTCATGGCGATGGCGGTGCTCACCCTCTACTACCTCGTGCGTCAGGGTGGGAGCTCCGACGCCTTCGGGGCCGCTGATGGCGGCCTCGTTGGCGCCCCTGCCACCGCCCTCTCCGACCTCAACCCGACTGGCCGCGTGCTTGTCAGGGACCGTGAGTTTTCGGCTACCATGGAAGAAGGGCAACGAGTTCGCGCCGGTGCGAACGTTCACGTCGTTGCCGTCTACAGTAGCCGGACGCTCAAGGTGTCCAGTGCCCCTTTGCCGGTGGCAAGGCGGGCGCGCCGGCCCTTTGTCGCACTGGCCGAACGACTTCGAAAGGCGTTTAGGAGGTAGTTCATGGCGCCAATTATCCGTGTAGCAGGTCCGAACGAAGCACTCATCCGTTCCGGTGGCGGCTCCCGCCCGAAGGTCACCGTCGGTGGCCGCGTCATCGTCATTCCAGTCTTCTTCAGGGCGCAGTTGCTCTCCCTCGAGGTCATGACCCTCGCCGTCGAGACCGCCAAGGTCTATACGAAGGAAGGCGTCGCCGTCACCGTCGATGGCGTTGCCCAGGTGAAGGTCGCCCGCTCTGAGGAGGCCATCCGCACCGCCGCCCAGCAGTTCATCGGCAAGCCCCAGCGCGAGATCGCTGAGGTCGCCCTGCAGACCCTCGAAGGCGCCCAGCGCGCCATCCTCGGCACCATGACCGTCGAGCAGATTTACCAGGACCGTGAGTCCTTCGCCCAGAGCGTCAGCGAAGTGGCCGAGCCCCACATGGCCAACATGGGCCTCGAGATCGTCAGCTTCACCATCCGCGATATCCGCGACGACCAGGGCTACCTCGACGCCCTCGGCCGCAAGCGCACCGCCGAGGTCACCCGCGACGCCGAGATCGGCGAGGCGGAAGCCCAGCGAGATGCCGCCATCAAGCGCGCCGAAGCCCAGCGAGACGCCCGAATCGTGGAGGCCCAGGCCAACCGCGACCAGGAGAGCGCCCGCTACGACGCCGACACCCGCATCGCCGAGTCCGAGCGCGACTTCAAGGTCGAGCAGGCCCGCTACCAGCAGGAAACGAACGCCCGCCAGGCCGAGGCCGAGCTCGCCTACGCCCTCCAGGAGGCGAGGACCCGCCAGGAAATCCGCGAGCAGGAGGTCCAGATCGAGGTCGTCGAGCGCACCAAGCAGATCGAGATCGAGCAGCAGGAGATCCTGCGCCGCGAGCGCGAGCTCGAGGCCGGCGTCAAGCGTCCGGCCGAGGCTGAGCGCTACCGCCTCGAGACCATCGCCGCCGGCGAGAAGGCGCAGGTCGTGGCCCAGGCCCAGGCCGATGCCGAGTCGCTCACCCTGAACGGCAACGGCGAGGCGGACGCCATCCGCGCCCGTGGTGAGGCCCAGGCCGATGCCATCCGCGCCCAGGGTCTGGCCGAGGCCGAGGCCATGCGCGTGAAGGCCGAGGCCTGGAAGGAGTACGGCCAGGCCGCGATGATCGACACCCTGCTCGAATCGCTGCCCGAGGTCGCCGCTTCCGTCGCCCAGCCGCTCTCCAAGACCGACCGCATCGTCATGATCAGCGGCGGCGAGAACGGCTCCATGGGAGCCAGCAAGCTCACCAACGACGTCACCCGTGTGGTCTCCCAGCTTCCCGACCTCGTCGAGAGCCTGACCGGCATCGACATCCTCGGGACGCTCAAGAACCTGCCGCGCGTCGCCACCACCGACGACAGCGGCAACGGCACCGTCGAGGCGACTGCGCAGGCGGTGGCTCCCGCTCCGGCCCCGGCCGAGGCGGACGCCCCCGCTGACGCTGGCGAGCCCGCCGGTGAAGAGGACGGTCCCGCCCAGTAGCGGCGACTGCTCCCTCGGACCAATCAGAAGCGCCCCTCCGGGTCATCCGGAGGGGCGCTCTGCGTCAACAGGGCGCAGGGGGCTCGGCTACCTAGGCGGTGGTTGGCTCCGGCGCGGGGATCTCTTCCGGCGGCCGCTCGAGCGGCAACTCGATGGTCATCTCCGTGGATTCGCCCGGCACGGAATCCACCCGGATCGACCCCCCGTGGCGCCGCACGATGTCGTTCGAGAGTGAGAGTCCCAGCCCCGTCCCCTGGTCCGTCGGCTTCGTCGTGAAGAACGGGTTGAAGATCTTCTCCACCACCTCTGGCGGCATCCCCGTCCCGTTGTCCTTGATGCGCACCTCGATGTGGTCCTCAAAGCGTTCCGTGGCCAGCCAGATGGTCGGCATGTATGGCCCGCCCGCCATGTCCGCGCCGGGGGTCGCCTCGCGACGCTCGTTCGTGGCGTAGCAGGCGTTGCTCACCATGTTCAGGAACACCCGCCCCAGGTCCTGCGGGATGACCTCGATTTCGCCCGCGTCCGCCGCATAGTCTTCCTTGATGTCGAGCTGGAAGTCGGAGTCCGTCGCACGGGCGCTGTGGTAGGCCAGCTTCGCGTGCTCGTCGAGCAGGCCATTGATGTCGGTGTTCTGCCACTCCCCGGTCCCCCGCCCCATCCGCAGCATGTTCTCCACGATCCGGTTCGCCCGCTTTCCGTGCGACTGGATCCGCTCGAGGTTGCTGGTCAGGTCGCCCGTGATGTCCTCGATGTACGACTTCTGTTCCTCGCTGAGCTCCACGCCATCCTCCTCCAGCACTTCCTGCAGCTCCGTCAGGAGTTCTCCTGAGACCTCCGAGAAGTTGTTGACGAAGTTGAGCGGGTTGCGGATCTCGTGCGCCACCCCCGCCGTCAGCTCGCCCAGACCCGCCAGCTTCTCCCGCATCACGATCTGGTCCTGCGCCCGGTGCAGCTGCCCCAGCGTCGACTCCAGCTCCACGTTCTTCCCCTGCAGCTCGTTCGCGAGCTCCTCCACCAGGTTGAGGCGTTGCACCTCCAGGGCGTGCCGCCGGAACACCTCCAGCGCGGCCGCCATATCCGCCACCTCGTCCTGGCCTTCCATCTCCACGCTCGTCTCGATGTCCCCGCCGGCCATGCGCAGCATCCAGTCCGAGAGCATGTTCAGTCGCCTTAGCAGGATCCGCCCCAGGTAGAGCCAGATGATGAGGATCGCCCCCACCACGCTCACCACCGAGATGACGAGCAGCAACAGGCGCCCAAAGAAGATCGCCGAGGAAGAAGCATCCGTCGCATCCGCCGCGCTCAGCTGCGCTGTTCGCACCAGTCCGTCCACCTCCGCCACCACGTCCACCGAAAGGTCCCGGTTGCTGTCCAGCAACTCCGCCTGCCGTGTCGCCAGGCGCAGCTCCTGCTCGAACAACCCAAAGACGCTCTCATCGCCCAGCCCCAGCGCGATGAGCCGGTCAAAGGTCGGGCTCGCCGCCTCGTGGAAGTCCGTACCTTGCTGCGTTCCCAGGTTCCGCTCGATGCGGTTCCGGGCCGCCTCGAAGCGCTCCCGAAGCGGCTCGATCAGGGAGGCGTCGGAGAGTGTGAAGGCGTTCGCCAGCAGCTCCGTCGCGATGTTCACGTCGCCCTGCAGCTCGCTCAGCCGCCGGTAGCGCACGATCTCCTCTTCGGCGAAGTGCTCGGAACGCGCCACCGCCGACTCGTCCAGTACGCGGAACCCGGTCAGCACGTAGAAGAGCTGGTCGTCGATCGCAGGCGCAAGAAGGTCGTCCAGCTCGAAGCGAATCTGCGTCAGCTCCTCCTGAAGTTTCTCCAGGCGCTCCCGCAGCTCGAACACCCCCGAGGTCTCCGTGCGGAGTGCCTCGATGTTGGCGATGAGTGTGTCCGCGTACGAGCGGATGCGCGCGACCCGTTCCTGGTCGGTGTCCTCCTTGCCCTCCAGCGTCGCCAGTTCCTCCTCGAACGAGGCGTAGGCCTCGTCGATGCTGGCGGCGACCTGCTCGAACTCCTCCGGCGTGGTCGCGGCTGCCAGGTTGGGCGCGGCCGCCACCAGCACGCCGCTGTACCGGGCCACGCCGAACGAAGCGGCCAGTTCCGGCACGCTGCCCTCGTTCACCCGGCCCTGGACCGTTCCCACCCGGTCGAACGAGAACCACCCCACGAGGGCGGCGGCGAGCGTGAGCACGACCGCCCCCCCGACCGCCAGGTAGAGCTGGGTCGATATGCGGAACCGGCTGTCCAGCAGGCGCTTTAGTCGCTCAACCATCCCGCTTCCCGCAGTTTCTCGATGTCGCGCAGGGATTCAATGGCATGGTACTGCTCGCCTGGGCCGATGACAGTCAGGAACACCTTGTCCGAACCCTGGTTGTCCGTCGCCCCGTACTGCAGGGCGAATCCCTCGATGTCGAACGCCTGCGACTGCCGCAGGCTCGCCAGGAAGCACTCCCGGTCGAGTTCGCGGCCACAGCGCTCCAATCCGGCAATGGCGAGCCGCCCGGCGAGGTAGCCCTCGAGCGAGACGAAGCCCGGTTCGGCCTCGGGTGCGTGGGCCGCCAGCGCTCGCTGGTAGGCGGCGACCACCTCCAGCGAGTCGTCCTCGGGGAAGGGCACCACCTGCGTCACCAGCACGCCCACGCCGTCGGGCCCCAGCTCCTGCGCGAGCGCATTGCTCCCCACGAACGAGACGTTCAGGAAGAGCGACTCCATCCCCAGCTCCAGGGACCACCTGATGAACGCGGCCATCGGCTGGTAGGCGCCGATCATGATGACCGCCTCGGGGTTGCCTTCCTGCAGGTCGAGCACGGCCGCCTTCACCGCCGAGGTGTTGCGCGTGTAGCGCCCCACCGCTACCGCCGTGCTGCCCCGCCGCTCGAGCGCCTGCTGGACGCCGTCGTACCCGCTGCGCCCGTACGAGTCGTCCTGATAGAGGATGCCGATCCGCTCGATGCCCAGGTCGACCATCAGGCGCTCGACCATCTCCTCCGTTTCCTGCGCGTACGAGGCCCGCAGGTTGATGATGTTCGCCCAGCCCGGATCGCGCAGGAACCCCGCCCCCGTGAAGGGTGCGATATAGGGCGCGCCAGCCTCCGCCGCGATCGGTGTGGCCGAGCGCGAGGTGGGCGTGCCCACCGCCCCGATCAAAGCGAACACGCCCTCTCCGATCAGCTGCTGGGTGTTCGCGATCGCCGCTTCCGGCTCGTAGGCGTCGTCCAGCGAGGTCAGCTCGATCCGGCGCCCGTGCACCCCGCCTGCCTCGTTCGCCTCGCGGAAGGCCGCCTCGATCCCGAGCCGCATGTTCCTGCCCAGCTCCGAGGCCGGCCCGCTGAACGCCGCCGACTGCCCGAACACCACGCGGTCGTCGTAGACGCCGGGGCTGCCAGAATCGACCGCCTCCTCCTGAACCGGCGTGGGCGTAACCGTCGCCACGACGTCCCCGCCGCCCCCTCCACAGGCCGTGATCGCGAAGGCCCCCGCCAGGACCAGTGCTGCGCCTGCCAACCAGGCGACGCTGCGGGTCCGCCCGCGCTTCATCGCACCTTGCGCGTGACGATGCTGAGGTGGTTCCTCTCCCCTTCGCGGGCGTAGCGCACCTCGTCCATCAGGGTCTTCGTCAGGTGCACGCCCAGGCCACCGACGCGCCGTTCGCTTACCGAGGCATCAAGGTCGGGCTCGGGGGCCTCCGTCAACGGGTCGAACGGCCGTCCGCTGTCGCTCAACTCGATGGAGATGGAGTCGCTCTCGCTCTCGATCGCGAGGGAGATGTCCGGATCTCCGCCCTCCGACCCGTAATCCATGATGTTGAGGATCAGCTCTTCCAGGACCAGGTTCACCCGGAATACGAGGTCGTCAGGCCAGTCGTCCCGCTCGCCGAGTTCCTCAATCGCACCCGCGATTCGCTCCAGCTCGTCGCGGGTCGCGGTAATCGCCATCGAGAGCGACGCGCCCATCGGTCACTCCCGCCGTAGCGTCAGGCAGGTAATGTCGTCGTGCTGCGGGGCCTCGCCGGTGAACTCCAGCACGCGGGTCATCATGGCCATGCACGACTGTTCCGCATCGCCCGGCGGCGACTCCCCGAAGAGCGCCTGGATGCCCTCGATCCCCATCAGCTCGCCCTGATCGTTCGTCGCTTCGGTCACCCCGTCGGTGTAAAGGCAGACCGTGTCGCCGGGCGCGAGCTCGAACGCCTGCTGGCGGTACTCGAACCCGCCCAGCACGCCCAGCGCGATTCCGCCCGTGAGCTCCTTCAGCTCCGAGCTGCCGTCGGCGTGGACCACCAGGGGCGGATCGTGGCCACCGCTGGCGTAGGTCAGCACCGAGGTCTTCGGGTCGTAGACGGCGTACAGCATCGTCACGAACATGCCCGTCGTGTCGTCCTCGCTCAGGAGGTTGTTCACCTCCGTCAGTACGGCGCCGGGTTGCTCCATGCCGATCGCCGAGCCCTTCAGCAGCGTGCGGCTCGACATCATGAAGAGGGCCGCGGGCACGCCCTTGTCGGAGACGTCCGCGATCGCCAGCCCCACCCGGCCGTCCTCCAGCCGGATCAGGTCGAAGAAATCGCCGCCCACATTCCGGGCCGGCTCCATCGTTCCGAAGGTCTCGTACGCCTGGCTGCTCGGGAACACCGTGGGCAGGATGGATTGCTGCATCTTGCTGGCGACGTCCAACTCGTTCTGCAACGCCACCAGCTTGTCGCGCGTGCTTAGCGCGTCGCGCCACTGCTCGATGTGGGCAAGTGTCCGGTCGATCGTGATCTGCAGGTCGTCGAAGTCCACGGGCTTCGTCACGAAGTCGAACGCCCCGCGGTTCATGGCCGTGCGGATGTTCTCCATGTCGCCGTAGGCCGAGACGATGATCGCGCGGATGTCGGGACTCACGTTCGGAATCTGGTCGAGGAGCGTGAGGCCGTCCATGCGAGGCATGTTGATGTCCGAGACGACCATGTCGATGGTCGCATCCGCCGCGAGGGCCTCGAGGGCCTCCACACCGTTCTGCGCGAACACGAACTCATACTGCCCGCGCCGGATCTGCCGCCGCATGCGCTGCAGCACCAGCGGTTCCAGATCAGGTTCGTCGTCGACTACGAGTATCTTGTAGGTCATAGGGCGGACACGCTTCGCGAAGCGCTCGCGGCTCCCGTCGGCAGCGGACTAACCGCTGATGGCGGCTGCGGCTTCAGCCTGCGAGTCGTGGATCGGGATGATGTTGTCGAAGCCGCTGATGCGGAACACTTCCCGGATTGGCTCCGATAGCGAACACAGCGCCAGTTTGGCCCCGTTCCCTTCGAGGGTCTTGGCCGTGAGCAGCAGGACCCGCAGGCCCGCGCTACTGATGTAGGAGACGCTCTCGAAATTCAGGATGAGCGCCTGGTCGCCCTCCTCGATCACTGCCTGCAGGTCCGCCTGGAACTCGCTGGCGTTGGACCCGTCGATGCGGCCTTCGGCCTTCGCAACGACCGTCCCGCCTTCCCGTTCGGCGCTAATTGCCATGGGGTTCGTCTCCTCAACCGTCGAATCGTGCTGCGTAGTGTAAGCGGTGAGCGTACTCGCGTCTTCCGGCCAGCCGCCACAAGCTCCAGAGCTCCGCCCGGAAGGCCGCGGCCCTCCCGTAAGGTCGCTTACCTACCTCGGGGAGGGGTGAGACAGATTATCACGACCGTTCGGGGGGGCCGATAAACTCGTGTGAAATCTACTTGGAGTTATAAGCAATGGCGCATGACGTTCACGAGTGCGACGAGCACGAGCACCACGGAGCCCCTGGCCACGTCCACGACCCCCACGAGTGCGACGACCACGAGCACCACAACCACGAGGGTGGTGGCGATGTGGGCCATGTCCACGATGTCCACGAGTGTGACGAGCACGAGCACCACGGCGAGCCGGGCCACGTCCACGACCCCCACGAGTGTGACGAGCACGAGCACCACGCCGCCTAGGCCTCGGCCTCGGTCTCGTCGACAACCGTTCCACGTAGCGGTGTCACGATCGGAAGGCGCGCTGTTGGGCGCGCCTTCCTGACGCACCGGGCTCTGCCTGGCGTAGCATCGATGGCCAATCCTCTGGCGGTGAGGTGATCGCCTATGTCATCTGCATCAGGCTCCGCACCCGAAGGGACGGGCGCCCACGGTCACGATGGTCACGACCATGAGGCTCACGACGAGCATGGCCACGACGCTCACGAGGGCCACGACCACGGCGATCACGATGACCACGAGGGTCATGACCACGACGACCATGGCGGCCACGACGATCACGGCCACGGGCACCACGACCACTCCCACGACCTGCGGGGCCTTAGCCGCCGCAGCCTGAGCTTCGCCTTCGTCCTGATCGCCGGCTATATGGTCGCCGAGATTGTCGGCGGCCTCGTCTCAGGGAGCCTCGCGCTCCTCGCCGACGCCGGTCACATGGCCACGGATGCGGCTGCCATCGGCCTCGCCTTGCTCGCCATGTGGATCGCCGAGCGCGCCGCCTCGGCCGAGCGCACCTTCGGCTTCTACCGCACCGAGGTCCTCGCCGCCCTGCTCAACGCCGTCGCTCTCTGGATCATCGTCGCCTGGATCTGCTTCGAGGCCTACCATCGCTTCGGCTCGGAGGGCGCCCATGTCGATGGCTGGCCCGTGCTCTGGGTGGGCCTTGGCGGCCTCGCCGTGAACATCGCCGCCGCCTTCATCCTCCACCGCTCGTCCGAGCACAGCCTCAACGCCGAGGGCGCGTTCCAGCACGTGATGGCCGACCTGCTCGGCTCCGTCGGTGTCGTCGTCTCCTCCATCCTCATCATCTCCCTTGGCTGGCATATCGCCGACCCGATCATCAGCATCGTCATCGGACTGCTCATTCTCGTCAGCTCCTGGGGCCTGATGACGAGCGTCGTCCACGTCCTCCTGGAGGGCACGCCCGAGCACGTCGACGTCTACAAGCTCTGCCACGACCTTGAGGAGATTGAGGGGGTCACGATCGTCCACGACGTCCACGTCTGGACCATCACCTCCCAGAGCGAGGCCTTCACCGCCCACGTCCTCATCGACCCCTCCTACGCGGGTGACAAAGACGCCCTCCTCACCGAGATGAAGCAACTCGTCCACCACAACTACAACATCACCCACGTCACCATCCAGATGGAGGAGTCGGTTACCGACTGCCACGAGGACCACCACGTCGATCACCTGCTCCAGCCCTCGCGCATCGTCGGCCAGCGCGTCACGTGGGGGTCGCTGCGGTACCTGCTGCCCGGTTCCTGACGAGGCCGGCCGTCGTCTGGTCGCTTCCGCTCCCCACTGCCGCCCCGCGCGCGTAGGATCGGCGCGCCACCAACAGGGGGAGCCATGAGCACCGTCGATTTCATCCAGCGCAGCCTCGAGTTCACCCACGCCGCCCTCGTCGACGCCCGCAACGGCACCGATGAGCAGCTCCACTTCGTGCCCGAGCAGGGCAGCCACTCCATCGCCTGGTGCCTCTGGCACACCTCCCGCGTCGAGGACCTCATCATCAGTCGGGTTAGCGATCAGCCCCAGGTCTGGAGCGAGGAGTGGGCCGAGCGCACCGGCCTCCCCTTCGAGGGTTTCGGAACCGCCATGTCCGACGACGACGCGCGGGGTGTGCGCGTCAAGGACATGCAGGCGCTCGCCGGCTACCAGGACGCGGTCTTCGAGCGCACCGCGCAGTTCCTCGCCAACGCCTCGGACGAGGACCTCGAGCGCGAGATTCCCGCCCGCAACGGCACGGAGAGCGTGGGCGAGGCCATCTCCCTGCACATGATGGGCCACTTCAACGGCCACCGCGGCGAGATCAACACCCTCCGGGGCATGCAGGGTATGCCCACCGTCATGGCCGCCCAGGGCACCCACTGAGCGACCGCCCCGTGCTAACCGACCTCGACGACACTCTGCTCCACCAGGCGCCCCTGCCGTTCGCCTTCGTCGACTCGAGCGATCACCGTTTCTACGACCGCTACTGGTTCGAGGCGTTCGCGCCCGACGGCGCCGCCGGCGTCCTCGTGAGCATGGGGCGCTACGCGAACATGAACGTGCTCGACGGCTTCGTGGCGGCGCAGACCGGTGGCCGGCAATACAACGTCCGCTTCTCCCGCGAACTGCGGCCCGACTTCGCCGCGACGAAGGTCGGCGGCCTCTCGGTGACCTTCGTCGAGCCCCTGAACGTGCTCCGCCTGCGCCTCGAGGAAGGCGACCACCCCCTCGCCTGCGACCTCACCTGGAGCGGCAGCCTGCCCGCCCACCTCGAGGACCACGCCTTCGCCCGCGCGCACGGACGGGTCGTCTCCGATATGTACCGCTTCGACCAGGTCGGGACGGTGAGCGGCTCCCTGGCGATCGACGGACGCCGCTTCGAGGCCCGGGACTGGTTCGGCGCGCGTGACCACTCGTGGGGCGTGCGCCCCGGTGTCGGCGGGTTCGAGCCGGTCACGAGCGCGCCCCCGCCCGGCGCCGGACGCCTCTTCCTCTGGCTCGCGTTCCGCATCGACGAGTTCGGCGGCTACTTCCAGCTCCACGAGGACCACCTCGGCCGGCGGCAACGGATCGACGGGGGGCTCGTGTGGCCCCCGGAGGCGGGCAAGCCGGAGCTGAAGGTCGTCGATGCCGAGCACGAGATCACGTTCCACGAGGGCACCCGCGCCTTCAGCCACGCCCGCGTCGTACTCACGACCGAGGACGAACGCCGCTGGGAGATCGAGGCCGAGCCCGTCTTCACCGCCTGGGCCTACAAGGGCACCGGCTACGGCACGGGCTACTTCGATGAGAAGGGGCTTGGCGCCTACCGCGGCGAGTACCTGGAGGAGACGGACGTGTACGACGTCTCCCACCCCGAGGTCGTGCGAAACCTCGACGGCGACGAGATCCCGTCCGGCCACCGCGAGCAGCCTGTCAGGCTGACCGTCAACGGCCAGCCCGGGTACGGGCACTTCCCCATCATGGTCACCGGACCCAACCGGAGGTACGGCCTCTAGCCCGAGACCGCAACTGACGACACGACGACCGCGACCGAAGGTCCTGGGAGGGAGGTTCCGATGGTCGATGCAGCAGCCACCGCCGGCTACTTCGCCGAGCGCTTCGATGCGCCCGTCACGGTCAGCTCGCTCCACCAGACCTTCCCGGGGCAGTCGCGCGAGACGTGGATGGTGAGCGCGGAGGTCGGGGAGGGCGCCCGCCGGCGGCATCGCGATCTCGTGCTGCGCATCGATCTCCCCAGCGGCGGCATCGTGCCCCTGCCGCTGGAACGCGAGTGGGAGGTCTACCGGCGCCTGTGGCCCTCGCCGGTGCCCGTCGCCGAGCCCCTCTGGTTCGACGAGGGCTTGCCCTTCGCCGAGGGAAGGGCGCACATGGTCCGTGAGCTTGTCGAGGGCGCTACCAGCGTCCTCGGCCTGACGGAGCCGGGCCCCGAGGGCGACGAGCTCAGGCGCAGCGTGGCCTTCGAGCACGCGGAGAAGCTGGCGCTCGTCCACTCCCTCGACTGGGAGGAGTACGGGCTCGATGAGGTACTCCCCGTCCCCGCCTCCCCCGCCGAGGCCGTGCGGCACGAGTTTGAGACGTGGAAGCAGATCTGGTTCGAGCACCGCTCCGCCCCCTATCCGGAGATCACCGACGTGCTCTACTGGCTCGAGGAGCACATCCCGACAGACAGCCCGCGCGTCTCGCTCATCAAGGGGAACAACGGCATCGGCGAGGAGATCTGGCGGGACGGCAGGATCGTGGCCATGAGCGACTGGGAGCTCGCGGCGCTCGGCGATCCCGCCCAGGACTGGGCCTTCTCGCAGGGCATGCTCGGCCTCTGGGACCCTGACGAGACCCTCGCCCACTACGAGGCGGCGGCCGGCTTCAGGCTCTCCTCTCGCACCATGGCCTTCAGCCAGCTCTTCATCGCCTTCAAGGCGGCCGTCTGCCTGAACAGCGCCCTGCGTGGCTTCATGGACGGTCGTGATCGCCGCCCCGCCGTTGCCGTCATGGGCATCTCCAGCCCGCGGAACTCGGCCGGCCGGCTCGCCTCGCTCGTGGGCATGGACATCGAGGAAGCCGCCGCCGCCATCGCCCCCCGGCGGTCCAGTGGCAGCCCCTACATCCGGAGGGACGAATCGTGAGGCCCAGCGCGAGGGAGCTGCTCGACTCGATCGCCGAGGCGCTGGACACACGCGTCGCGCCGACCGTCACCGATCCCTGGGCCGCGAGCTCCCTGCGGAGCATCCGCACCCTGCTTTCGCACCTCTCCGTCCGCGTTGAAGCGGAACTGGCCATCCTCGCCGACGGGAACGCCGACCTCCGCGAGGTATTGGCCGTCGCCCGCGACCGGCTGCAGGGCTGCGCCACGCCGAGCCATCCTTCCATGCTGGAAGACCTGCAGACGGCCCTCGCGCAGCCGTCGGTGCGGGAGTCCGGCGCCCTGGCTACCGTGGCCGCGCTGGAGGAGGAGAGCGCCGCCCTCAACGAGCAGCTCGAGCGGCTCGTGCGTGTGGTCCACGACGACCGTGCCTCGCTCGGCGAGGAGTTGCAGGCTGAGCTGCTGAACGCCATCCGGGCGTTCATCGCCCGCCAGCTGGAGCGAGAGGCGCCGTTGTACGACGCTCTCGCCGGGCCGATGTTCTGACCCGCGAGAGGGGTGCCAACGTATGACCACCGTCGACTTCACCCTGCCCGATCCGGATCTCGCGCAGTACACGTGGGTGTACGAGAACGAGCACGGGCCCGCCTCCCAGCCGCCCCTCACCCTCGGACGATCCTTCGGACCGCCCGCCGACCCCGGCTCCCCGCCCTCCCGCCTCACCATCAACGGCTACACCTACTACCGCGCCGGCCCCTCGGGCGAGATGCCCATGTCGATGTCGCTGCCCGACCTCGGTGGACTGACCGCGCTCGAAACCTGGCGCACGAAGTGGCTCCTTCCGGTGAACGCGCTCTTCGACCAGCTCTGCGCTTTCGAAGCGGGTGACGTCCCGGCGGGCCAGTGGCGCGAGGTGCTTGACCGTCAGGCCGCCGAGTTCGGGCGCGTCTTCGCGGGTGTGCACGGGGAGTGCGTGCTCACCTCGGGAAAGCTCGCCGAGGAGTTCGTCGGTGCGTACTGCGAGGTCCTCGGCGAGGACCGGCGCCCGGACGCCCACGCGCTCCTGCAGGGCTTCCCCAACCGCACGCTCGACCGAGCCGTCGCGCTCTGGGAGCTCGGCCGCGAACTCCACGCCGACGCCGCGTTGCTCACAGCCGTGCGCGATGCTGCCGGTGCCGGAACGGCCACCGTCGGCGATGCCGGCTTCGAAGCTCGGTTCGCTGAGTTCCTCGAGGAGTTCGGGCACACCATCGATCGCCAGGTCGCGGACGCCCCGACCTGGCTCGAAGACCCCCGCCCCGCCCTCGGCCTCGTCCTGCGCTACGCCGAGGAGCCCGAGGAGGCGTCCCCCGCTCGGGCCGTCGCCGAGCAAATTTCGCGGCGCGAGGAGCTGGAGTCGGAGCTGCGGGCACGCGCCGAGGACGACGAACGTGTCGTGCCCCTGCTGGAGGCGCTCCCCGCGGCGCAGGAGCTGCTGCCCGTGCGCGAAGACCACAACACCATCTGCGACCAGCGGCTGTCCGCCGCCTCCCGCTACCGCTGGCTGAACATCGGGCGGCTGCTCACGGCGCGGGGGCTCCTGCACGATGCCGGCGATGTCTTCTACCTCACGTTCGACGAGCTGGTCGAAGCGCTGGAGTCGGGTACCGGCCCCACAGGCGCGGTCCTCGAGGAACGCCGGCGCGAGCAGGCCGCCTATCGCGCTGCGGCCCCGCCGCCGGTGCTCGGCCAGCCCTTGCCCGCCGAAGAGGGCGTCGCGGGGGCCCTGCGAGGAACGGGCGCGTCGCCGGGTGTCTACCGCGGCCGGGCGCGGGTCATCCGCTCCCTCGCGGAGGCCAACCGCCTCCGCGACGGCGATGTCCTCGTCTGCGGCGTGACTGCCCCAACGTGGACGCCGTACTTCGCCCTCGCCGGCGCCGTCGTGACGGACGCGGGCGGCGCGCTCTCCCACACCGCCGTCGTGGCGCGCGAGTACGGTATCCCCGCGGTCGTCGGCACTCGCACGGCCACCCGCGAGATCGCGGACGGAGCCCTGGTCGAGGTCGACGGAACCGGGGGCGTCGTTCGCTTCCTCTGAGGCGCGGATGCACCTCGCGGCGAGTCGGAGACGCCTACACCTCCCGGCCCAGCAGGCCCCCCGTGTGGATCGCGTTGCGAATGCTGTTCCGTCCCTGGGAATCCCCGATCAGGTGCACCTCGATGCCTTCCGCCTTGAGGTCTGCCGCCAGGTAGCGGTTGGGCTCGTGGTGGGTCACCAGGACCACCGTATTCGCCGGGATCGTCCGTACCCGGTCCGTGTGCAGCACCCCGATGTCGACTTCTCCGGGCCGGATTTCGCGCAGGTAGTGCCCCCCGATCAGGTCGAAGTCTCCCGACATCAGCCGCTCGCGCGCCGCTCCGACCGTCACCGGCGGGTAGGGCAGGTTCTCCCCGATGTCCCGCAGGCGGGACACCATCGTCACGTGGACGCCCGCATCCAGCAGCACGTCCACCGCCGAGATCGCCTCGAATGAGCCCGTGTCGTCGAACACGAGCGCCGGCCCCTGGATGTTGACCGGCTCGCCGTAGCCGAGCAGGTCCTGCGCGTTGTACACGTGCGGAAGGTCGTGCCCCGGCAGCGTGACCGCCGGCGTCGAGACCTGGAACCCGTCCGCCCGCGGGCTGCCGCCGGTCGCCAGCACGACCACGTCCACGTCCGCCTCCATGATCGTCTCGAAGTCGACCAGCGAGTTCAGGCGAACGTCGACCTGCAGCCGCTTGAGCTCCTCGCCCAGCCAGTGCGTGATCGCGCCGACATCGCCCCGTTTCGGGGCGCTCGCCGCGATGTTCACCTGGCCGCCCAGCTTCGTCGTCGCTTCGTGCAGCTGCACGTGGTGCCCGCGGATGGCCGCCGTCCGCGCGAACTCCATGCCCGCCGGGCCACCCCCCACCACGAGCATGCGACGCTCCTCCTCGGCGGGGGCCTCCGGCTCCTGCGTCACCGTTGCCTCCTGGCCCGCAGCGACGTTGACCACGCAGCTCAGCCCCTGGCCGGCCATCAGACGCCCGACGCAGCCCATGTTCGTGCCGATGCAGGGCCGGATCAGGTCCTCGTCCCCGCGCTGGGCCTTGTTCACCATCTCCGGATCGGCGATCAGCGCGCGTACCATCGAGACCATGTCCGCCTGCCCCGACTCCACGAGGGCGTGGGCGTGGTCCATCGTCAGGATGCGCCCAACGACGATCGTCGGCTTCGTGATTACGGGCCGGATGGTCGCGTTCGGCGTCATCTCCACGCCCAGGGGGTCGTCCGTGGGCGCGATCAGCTTGTGGAAGCGCCAGTACGACCCCATGTGTAGCGAGACATAATCCACGAGTGGGTCGACGGTCTCGGCGATCTGGCGGTTCAGTTCGGCCGTGAGGCCGCCCGGCACGTAGTCCTCGTTGGGCAGGCGCACGCCCACCGCGAAGTCGCTGCCGCCCACCTCCCCGCGGATCGCGTCGATGATCTCCAGCAGGAGGCGCATCCGGTTCTCCGGCGAGCCCCCGTACTCGTCCTCCCGCTGGTTCAGCGCCGGCGAGAGGAACTCGTGCACCAGGTAGCCGCTCGAGGCGTGGATGTCGACGCCGTCCAGGCCGGCCTCGCAGATACGCCGCGCGGCGTTTGCGTAGTGCTCAACGAGGTCGTCGATCTGCCCCTTGCTGATCGCCACCGGCACGACCGCCCCGCCCAGGAAATTCGGGATCTCGCTCGCCGACCAGGCCTGCTCGGCCCCCACCCACTCCGCCTGCGAGGCGCCCGGATGGTAGATCTGGTGGAACATCTTCATCCCGTGCTCGTGTACGGCGTTCGCCAGCTTTGAGAGGTACGGCCTGCAGTCGTCGCTCCACAGGGCGATCGCCCCGGGGGCGTTCGGATGAACGCTCGTCGCCGAGACGGTCGACATCCCCACCCCGCCCTTCGCCCGCGCTACGTGGTAGGCGATGAAGTCGTCGCCCAGGAGCCCCGTGCCGTGCGGCGACCGAACGATCCGGTTCTTGATCGTCACCCCGCCGACGTCAATCGGCTCGAACAGCTTCTCGTACATGGTTCCCCCTCGGCGGCCTTACGCCGCTGTCAACTTGTAGCGAATTGGCAGGCTCTTGATGCCGCTTACGAAAATGGCCGTCGAGGTCGTGACCTCGCCCGCGATCTCGACCGATTCGAGCCTCGGAAGCAGGCGCTCGAAGAGCGTCGTCATCTCCAGCCGCGCCAGGTGGGCGCCGAGGCAGAAGTGCACGCCGTAGCCGTACGCGATGTGCTGGTCCGCGGCCTCCCGGGTGACGTCGAACCGCAGCGGATCCTCGAACGTGCGCGGATCCAGGTTCGCCGCCGCGTAGGAGAGCATCAGCCACTCGCCCTTCGCGACCGGCTCGCCCGCGATCTCCGTGTCGTCCTGCGCGGTCCGCATGAAGTGCCGCACCGGCGAGGAGATGCGGACCAGCTCCTCGACCGCGTTCGGGATCAGCTCCGGCCTGCTCTTCAGGAGCGCGAGCTGGTCCGGATTCTCCGCCAGCAGGCGCATCCCCTCGGACATCGCCGCCGAGGTCGTGTCGTGGCCGGCGGTGGCCACGATCAGGTAGTACCCCATCGTCTCCAGGTCCGGCATCGGCGCGTCGTCGATCAGGCCGTTGGCGATGCACGTTGCCAGGTCCTCGGTCGGGTTCGCCCGGCGGTCGGCGGTCAGCTTCGCGAAGTACTGGAAGAAGTCGCGCAGCACGGCCAGGACGTCCTCCGGGTCGCGACCCTCCGGGATGAAATCGGGGTCGCCGGCGCCGAACATCTCCTGCGTGAGCTGGAGCATCCGCGGGTAGTCTTCCTGCGGCAGGCCGAGGGTCACCATGATCGTCTCCAGCGGGAAGGGCACTGCCACCTCCTTGTTGAAGTCGATCTCCCCGCCCGCCGCCTCCAGCGTCGCGAGCGCCCGCCGGCTCAGGTCGTCGAGTCGTGGCTGGAGCTGCCGCACGCTGCCGGGCTTGAACCAGTCGTTCGTGAGCAGCCGGTACTTGCGGTGATCGGGCTCGTCCATGTGGATGAGCGTCTTCGCCCGCGGTCCGCCCTGGGCCCGCAGCGCGATGTACGCGTCCTTCGTGAGGATCGGCTCCGGCCCGTTCGTGAAGAGCTCGTGCTGAGCCTCGATCTCCAGGATCTCGTCCCTGCCGATGACCGCCCGGAACGGGCTGAAGCCCTCCGCCTCGATCGGGTGGAACACGCCCTTCCCGTGCAGGGCCAGCGCTTCCGCCCGCCACGAGGCCATGTCGCCGAAGCGCCTCGGGTTCGTGAAGAGGTCCGTCGTCATGCGTCCTCCGGGTGCGCGCGCAGTCTACTGGCTGGCGTTCCCGCCCGGGATGCCGGGCGCTCGCCTCGTTGCCCACGGCGCCCCGGCGACGGGCTAGGCTTACCCTCGCCATCCAGCACGAACGGAGGTCCAACGACATGCAGGCACTCGTATTGAGGGGAACCGCGCTCACGGTCGAGGAGTGGCCCCGCCCGACCCCCGCCTCCGGCGAGGTGCTCGTCCGGGTCCTCGCCGCCGGTATCTGTGGCTCCGACGTTCACGCCGCCACCCACCTCGAGGCGATGATGGAGGAGACGGGACCGACCTCCTGGTACGCAGAGGCCGACCTGGTGAACGGAATGGTCATGGGCCACGAATTCGTTGCGGAAGTCGTCGAGGTGGGCCCCGACGTCACCGAGTACGCCCCCGGCGACCGCATCGTGAAGGCCCCCGCCCGCGAGACCACCCGTCCCCTTCCACCCCGCATGGTCGGCGCCTACAGCTCCCAGCTCAACGGCGCCTTCGCCGACTACATGGCCCTCTGGGAGCCCACGCTCATGGCCGTCCCCGAGAACATTAGCGTCGAGGTGGCCGCCACCACCGAGCCCTGCTCCGTCGCTCGCCACGCCACCCACAAGGGCGAGCTCGAGACGCACGAGCGCGCCCTCATCATGGGCGCCGGCCCCATCGGGCTCATGGCGATGCTCTGGTTGAAGCACGACGGCGTCGACCTCGTCGCCATCAGTGACCCCGTGGACGAGCGGCGCGAGCTCGCCGCCCGCCTCGGCGCCGACCTCGTGCTCGATCCCTCCGATCCCGACTTCGCATCCGAACTGGAGGCCAACTTCGGGAACGGCCCCGACGTGGTCTTCGACTGCGTCGGCATCCCCGGGATCATCCGTCAGGCCATGGATGCCGTGAGGCCCGGCGGCAGGATCATCATCGTCGGCGTCTGCATGGAGGAGGACACCTTCATGCCCGTCGTCGGGATCAACAAGGCGCTCACGCTCACGTTTTCGGTCGCCTACACCCGCGCCGAGTTCGAAGAGACCCTCGCCGCCTTCAGCAGCGGCGCCCTCGATACCACCCCGCTGGTGACCCGCACCGTCGGCCTCGGCGACTTGCCGGAGGAGTTCGACCGCATCACCGCCGGCGATCAGCTCGACTGCAAGGTGCTCGTCCGCCCCAACCTCGGCGGCACCGGCGACTGAGAGGGGCAGCGGATGGACGCTACTCGACCACCACTGGAGCCACCGCGCCCAGCAGCCAGCGCGCGATCCCCGTCATCGTCGCGTCCTCGTGCTGCTGCCCGAACACCTGCACGCCAACCGGCATCCCCCCGACGCTCATCAGGGGCATCCCCACCGCCGGAGCGAACAGCATCGAGCTGGGGAAGTTGAACACCGGATCGCCCGTTGGCCGCGGCGCGAGCGGCTCGCCGGGCGTGTCGCCGAGCCAGATATGCGCCGGTCCCGGGCACGAGAGCGTGATGATCGCATCCCCCAGCCCCGCCACCGCCGCGTGCCTCTCCTGTGCCACCTCGCGGGCGAACAGCAGCGCCCGGTAGTCGTCGACCGTCATGGCTTCCGCCTCCGCGAGCACGGCCTTCGCCCGCTCGCTGACCCCGTCCGGGTGCTGGTCGACGAGGTTGCGCGTGAGCCAGCGGTTTTCCCAGCCCGTGATCGCGTTGCACACGTTGCGGGCGTCCCCGACCGCCCCCTCCAGCGCCTCCACCAGCGGATCGTCCCGCCGCCCCACCACCTCGATGCCAAGCGCCCGGATCTGGTCGAGGACCGCCGCGAACCCCTCCTTGCTGGCTCCATCCAGCTCGTCCCAGCCCTCGGTCTCCAGCACGACCAGCCGTTCCGGTTTGCGCGGGTCCGGGGTGGTTGAAGGCCCCTCCAGGCCCCGCGCCCCCCGGTCGCCCCCCGCCCGCGTCGCGATCTCGATGGCGACCTGCCACATGTCCTCGATGCAGCCCGCGTGGATGCCGTGCGTGCTCATGCTCGTCGCCTGCCGCTCGCCCCGGTTGATGCCCCCCTGCGTTGGCTTCAGGGCGACGTTCCCGCAGTACCCCGCCGGCCTGATGATCGAGCCCCCCACCTGCGTGCCGATGGCGGCCGGGAACATCCCCGCCGCCACTCCCGCCGCCGAGCCCGACGAGGACCCGCCGGGCGAACGCTGCGGGTCGAACGGATTGGTCGTCGGTCCCGGGTGGGCGCCCCCGAGCTCTGCCGTGACCGTCTTCCCGAGGATGACGGCGCCCGCCTGCCGCAGCGCCCACACGGCCGCGTTGTCGCGCCTGGGGAAGTTCCCCCGGAACGCTTCGCAGCCGTACTCCGTCGGCATGTCCTTCGTCTCCAGCAGGTCCTTGATTCCCACCGGCATCCCGTCGATCGCCGACAGCGGTTCGCCCGCCGCCCAGCGCGCCGTGCTCGCATCAGCGGCAGCGCGGGCCCCCTCCCGGTTGAGGTGCGCGAACGCCCGGACCATCGGCTCACGTTCGTCGATCGTCGCCAGGCAGCGCTCGAGGAAGTCCCGAGGCGTGTCCTCCCCGGAGCGGAAGCGCCCGGAGGCATCGTGGAAGGTGAGGGGCTCGTAGGTCCGCGGGTCGTAGCCGGTTGCCGGCGCTTGAGTCATACCGCAAGCCTACCGTGCTCGGTCGAGGTCAAGTTCGTGCCGTCGATCCAGGACCGATCTGGCCCATCGCCTCGGCACGCGCGACACTGCGTGGGGCGCAACGCCACCGCGGTGATCGGGGCCAGGGGTGGCCGGGGGTTGAATGGCGAATCGAGTGTTGGGCGCAGCGCGCAACGGTGGGGTTGGCTGACCCGGCATGGGCGCGGTGACCGACTTCGTCAGTAGCCCCCGCGGCAAGTGGATCACCCTGCTGCTCTGGATCGTGGCCGCCGGACTCCTCGTCTCGCAGTTGCCGCAACTCGCGGACGTGTCCGAGAACGAGGCGGCGCTCTTCCTTCCCGCCGATGCCGAGTCCACGCGCGCCATCGAGCTGGCCGCGGAACGCTTCCCTGCCGCGGGCACCCCGACCCTCGTCGTGGTCCGCGAGCCGGGCGGACTTAGCCAGCCGACGTGGGCAGCCGTCGCTGAGCTTGAAGCGTGGCTGGGGAGCGCGGACGCCCCGGACAACATCCGGCAGGTCCTCGCGCCCCGGCCCGGGGAGGGCCAGACCTCCGGCCTCGTGTCCCCGGACGGCACGACGATGTACCTGCTCGTCGACATCACGGGGGAACCAGCCGAGGATGCCTTCGCCGATGCCGTCGCCGCCATCCGCGATCGCGTCGAGCTAGCCGATCTGCCCGGCGCCGAAGTCGCCGTCGGTGGGCCCGGCGGCCTCATCGTCGACCTCGTCGAGGTCTTCTCGAATATCGATTCCCTCCTCCTGATCGTCACCGTCCTCCTCGTCCTGGTCCTCCTGATCCTGATTTACCGCTCGCCCATCGTGGCCCTGATTCCGCTGCTTGCCGTCGGCCTCGTCTTCCAGCTTGCCGGAGCGGTCAGCGCCGCCGTCGCGCAGCAGTTCGATTTGCCGATTTCCGGGCAGACCACCGGCATCATGACCGTCGTCCTGTTCGGCACCGGTACCGACTACGTGCTCTTCGTGTCCGCGCGCTTCCGCGAGGAGCTGACCCGCCACGCCGACAAGCGCGAGGCGATGCGGCGCACGATGCGCGGCGTGGGCGGGGCGGTCGCCTCAGCCGGCGCGACCATCCTGATCGCCTCCGCCGTCCTTCTGCTCGCGACGCTCCGCTCCTACCAGTCGCTCGGCCCCGTCATCGCGATTGCGGTCGGGCTCATGATGCTGGCCGCGCTGACCCTCGTCCCGGCCCTCCTCACAATCGCCGGGCGTCGCGCCTACTGGCCCAGGCAGCCGCGCCTCTCCCCCGAGTCGGGCGATGGGGCGACTCGCGAGCAGGACTGGAAGCGCAGTGTCTACGGTCGCATCGGCGGCATCGTGTTAGGCCGCCCGCGGATCGCCCTGGCCGTCACCTCCGGCGTCCTGGTCCTGCTGATTCTCGGCCTGCTGGCCTTCCGCCCCAACTACGACCAGCTCGCCAGCCTGCCTGCCAACACCGAGTCCGTCAGGAGCTTCGAGCTGTTGCGTGGCGGCTTCCCCGCCGGGGAGCTGTCGCCCACGCGGGTGTATGTCGCCCTGCAGCCGGGAGAGTCAGTGCTCAGTCCGGAGCGCCTTGAGCAGTTCGACGTGCTCACGCTCAGCCTCGCCCGGCACCCGGCGGTCGCGGATGTCTCCGGTCCGAGCCGGCCCTTCGGCGCGGATGGGCCCCAGCGCGGGCCGCCCGGCGCCGCGGAACGCTTCGTGTCCCCGGACGGAGCCGCGGCGCGCCTGGATGTCGTCCTCGTGGAGAACCCCTTTTCCGATGCAGCTCTCGATGCCGTGCCCGAGCTGCGCACGCTGGCGCGCGAGGGCGCGATCGCGGCCGGACTGAACCCGCAGGCGGTGCTCGTCGGGGGCGACACTGCCGAGGCGGCGGACACCCGAACCGCCGGCAACCGCGACTCGCTGGTCGTCCTGCCCTTGATCCTGCTGGCGATCGGGGTGGTGCTCGCGCTCCTCCTCCGCTCCGCCATCGCGCCGCTCTACCTGGTCGCGACGATCGCGTTCACCTACTTCGCAACGCTGGGGCTGGCGGTGCTCGTCTTCGTCCTGGTCTTCGACCACACCGGCATCGGACCCGCCGTCCCGTTCTACCTGTTCGTGTTCCTCAACGCCCTCAGCGTCGACTACAACATCTACCTGATGTCACGCATCCGCGAGGAAGCGCGACAGGCTCCCCTCAGGGAAGCAGTGGTGCGCGCGCTCTCGCGCACGGGGCCGGTCATCACCTCGGCGGGACTCATCCTCGCCGGCACCTTCTCGGCCCTGATGACACTCCCCCTCCAGGACCTCCTCCAGCTCGGCTTCGCCGTGGCCGCGGGTGTGCTCATCGACACCTTCATTACCCGCACCCTCATCGTGCCGGCCGTGGTCGGGCTCGTTGGCCGCTGGAACTGGTGGCCGTCGCGGCTTGGGGCCTCCAGCTGAACTCCCTGGCTACTACACTGTGCGCCCGAGGGTGTGGCCCGGGAGGTGGTCCGGGATGAGCATGTCCACCCACCCACAGTTCCTCCAGGCGCATCAGCTCGATGCCCGCTGCGGCGGCTGCTGGACCGCGTTTCCCCGCCCGTGTCGATGCGGCGGTCAGATCCACGCCGAGCTCGGAGACGAGACTCCCGCCGGAGACATCTGGCTCAGGCGATGGTGCTCGACCTGCGGCATCGATTGGGACGACCCGATTCCGGACAAGTCGTAGCCAGCGGGTCAGGACTCCGGCTGGAAGTAGGGATGTTCCACGGCCTCGTTGGGCCAGAGGAAGTCGAACCCCGCTGCGAGCGCGTACTGGCGGTCAAGGTCCTCGCGGTCGCCGATGTGCACGTACACGTCCGCCTCAAACTGAGCCTTCACGTCCGGCAGCATGTGCTTGGAAACCACGAAGTCGACCTCGATGTCGTGCGCGGCCCAGATGGCCCGTTGACCGCTCAGCGTGCGGTCGGAACAGCTGCCGACCAGAAAGCCCTTGTCGCGGACGAGCCGAACCATGTCCATCGTCAGGACCCCGGGGGGATCCCCGACTTCCAGCGTGCCGTCGATATCGAAGCTGATCAGAACCGCCACGGGCCACTCCTCGTGCTCGCCTGTTGTCTCTAGTCGGGGCTGGCGCTCCAGACCGTGAAGTTCCCCCCGAGGGGCATCGGCCCACCCGAGACCGCCACTTCCGGCTTCACGCCGGTGACCTGTCTCGCGCCGGCCCGGCCCTGCAGCTGTTGAATGCAGTCCGTGTGCATCCAGACCCGGCTGCGGCCACTGCCAACGTTGCCCCCGCTGGGGGAAACGGGGTTGGGGCCTTCGATGCTGATGTCCGTCTGGTAGAAGTCCAGCGCTTCCCCAAACCCGATGCCGCGATAGCCCAGGCCTTCCAGGTGGAATTGATGGAAGAGCGAGAAGCCGTCGTACATGTTCTCGAACGAGAGGTCGTCGGCGGTGATCCCCGCGCCCTCGTAGATCTTTCGGGCGGTGCGCGCGGTTTCGGCCTCCACCTCATCGAGCGTGGGAGTCAGGCTGCGGGGTCGGGCGTTGCTGGAGGCGTGATTGAGGATGTAGACCGGCGGTTGTTGCATGTCGGCCGCGCGCTCCGCTGTGGAGAACAGGTACGCGCCCGACATCATGATGGGAATGTCGTTGTCGAAGAGATTTGCGGGCTTCGCGATCCAGCGCGCCGCGAGGTAGTCCTCTCGGCCAAGCTCCTCGGGCCGGTGCTGCGCCCAGTAGCCCTCAGGGAACATCAGGCCGTTGCGGCGTGAGTTCTCCATGAAGGGGGCCATCATCTCGTGGCTCTTCCCGTACTTCCGGCAATACTCGGCGAATTGCAGGGCCGTGCCGTATGAGGCGGGACCGCCCCAGAGGCGGGTCATGGCGGCGGTCCCGGGCAGCGTCTCCTCGGCGTTGGGCCCGCTCTGGTAGTAGCGGCCCTCGAAGTTGTGCCAGCTCTTGACGACGAGGCAGGTGTGGGTCAGACCGTCGCCCACCGCCTGGGCCGCCACGTTGAGCGCGTTCGACATGCAGCCGGGGCCGTACATCGTGAACTGCACGTTCGTGAGCTCCGGCATGTTCGCCAGAAGCCACTCGGCACTGAGCTTCGCGATCCCGTCGAGCGGGTCGTCGGTCTGCTGAAAGCTCTGGATCACGTCCATGGGAAGCGGCTTGCCCTCCTCCCAGAACGCCCCAGTCGTGGTGACGGGGACGACCACCAGGCCATCGATCTGCTCGGGCGCGACGCCCGCGTCGGCGATCGCCTGCCGGAGCGCCTGGATGCTGATGGCGCCCACGCACGTCTCCGGGCGCCCGTCCCAGCGCCGGGATGTCGGCGCGTGGCCGACCCCGACGGCAGCCACCTTGCCGCGGTGCTCCCAGATGCCAAGCCCTTCGTCGTTGCGGTACATCTCATCCGGTGCAGTTGGTGTCGTCACGAGGCGTCCTCCTGGTCCTTGGTGTCGGCTGCTGGGTCGGAATCAGTCGGCAATCACGCGCCACTCGGGCACGAGCTGACCGTTCGCCGAGGGCTCGAAGATCACCTCGACCGCCGCGCCAACGGGCACGTCGTCCACCGGCGTACCCGGGAGGTGCGAGAACATCTGGATGCCGGGGTCGTCGTCCAGCAGGATCACCGCAAGGTTGAAGGGCTGATCCGCCTGGAGCAGCCGCACGGGGCAGTCGTATACGACGCCGTAGTTGTAGATCGTGCCCCGCCCGCTGACTTGCTTCCACTCGAAGGAGTCGCTGGCGCCGCACTCGCGGCACGCTTCCGCGGGCGGGTGCTGCAACCGACCACAGGCACGGCAGTTCTGGATTACGAGGCGTTCTTCATTCGCGGCGTCCCAGAACGGCTGGCTGAAGCTGTCCGGCACGACCCCTTGCTTGGGCATCGGTTCCCCCCGTCGCTGCGCAGCCCTGCTCGACCGCCTGCAGCGTTGGTGAAGAATACAGACTGCAGCGGAGGCGTGAGCGACGGACCGCCTCGACGACGGCGAGAACCGGGTGGACCCGGTCCAGGGCGGAGACTTTGTCCTGACAGGCCCTTGCACTGCGTGTCCACATAGTCCAGTATTACGCTCAGACTATCTCAGAAGATTAGGTGACACTAAGTTCTGGAACCGGAGCCACCGTGAAGGGCAATTCCCCATCCCCGCTCAACCCTGCCCGGCTGCGACGCGCACTGGTCGTGCTCGCTCTGGTGGCCCCCCTGGCGATCGCGATGGTCGCGGGCTGGGCCTGCTCAGGCGAAGACGAGACCATCACCGTCTACTCCGGCCGCAGCCAGAATCTCATTGGCCCCCTCCTCGAGCGGTTCGCCGAAGACACCGGCATCGATGTCCAGGTGCGCTACGGCGGTTCCACCGACCTCGCCCTGCTACTCCAGGAGGAAGGCGACAAGACGCCCGCCGACGTCTTTATCTCCCGGAGTCCCGGCCCCATCGGTTTCCTCGCCGAGCGGGGGCTGTTGGCTGAGCTCGACGGCGATGTCCTCGGGCTCGCCCCCTCAAGTCCCGCCGGCTACTGGGTCGCCCTGACGGGCCGTCAGCGCGTCCTCGTCTACAACAAGGAGCTGTTCGACGTCGACGACCTCCCGACCTCCATCTACGAGCTCACGGATGGTGAGTGGCTGGGGCGTGTCGCTATCGCCCCCACGAACGGCTCCTTCCAGGACTTCGTCACGCTCTTCCGCATCAGCGACGGCGATGACGTTGCCCTTGCGTGGCTGGAGGCGCTTCACGAGGGTGGGGCGCCCGTCTACCCCAACAACGTCTCCATCGTGCAGGCCGTCGCCCGGGGCGAGATTGAGATGGGCCTCGTGAATCACTACTACAACCTGCGCATCAAAGTGGAGGACCCCTCCACCGCCAGCGAGAACCACCGCTTCCGGGAGGGAGACCCTGGTGGGGTCACCATCGCGACCGCGATCGGCGCGACCGCCTCGGGCGACCAGGACGTGGCCCAGAAGCTGATCCGCTTCCTTACCAGCAAGGTCGCACAGGAGTACTTCGGGCAGGCCAATTTCGAGTATCCACTCGCGACGGGAATTGAGCTCGAAGGCGTCAACGCCGCCCCACCAGGACCCCTCGACCTCGGCGAGTTTGACCGGCTGGGCACAAGCCTGGAGGGAACCATCGAGCTCATCCGCGAGGCCGGCTTCGAGCCCTAGAGCGGGGCGCCGTCGTAATTCCTGCAGTTGCCCCCTGAAGGACTGGCTCCCACTTCGCCGGAGGCGCACCGAGGGTTCACGTGCGAGCCCGGTGGCGAAGTCCTGGAATCGCTCAGCCACCACCAGGGGCCGGGGCCGCCTCACGAGCGCCGACGGTCTAGGTGACTGCCTGCTCGACCGCAACCCAGTAGGTTCCGCCGGCCGTCAAGGTCGTGAGGGTGTTCAGACCCGGCACGTCCGCGACGGCGGGGAAGTACGCCAGCCAGGTTCCGGCCGCGTCATCCC